>NC_015677.1:1770000-2970000 GCF_000215705.1 Ramlibacter tataouinensis TTB310
TTGCCGATCTCGAACAGCACCGCCGTGGTCGCGGCGCCCACCCACACGTCGCGCCAGGCGATGGGCGTGGACGGCAGCAGCTTGTAGATCATGGCGAACAGCAGGGTGAACACGGTGAACGACACCACCAGGTTGAGGCCGTGCAGCAGCGTCTCCCAGCCCGGCAGCAGGGCGCCGGCCCAGGCGCCGACGGCCGCCAGCCCCGCGCTCACGGCCAGCGAGACCATCAGCAGGAAGGCCAGGCCCAGGATCAGGCCGAACGACAGCAGCCGCGCCCGCAGGATGGCCCAGAGGCCGGACGGCTTGTCCCGCTCTGGCACGTGCCAGATGCGGTCCAGCGCGCTCTGCAGCTCGGCGAACACGGTGGTCGCGCCGACCAGCAGGATCACCAGGCTGATGAGGCCGGCGACGAGGCCGCGGTCGGTGTCGCTGGCGCTGGCCACCAGCCCTTCCACGAAGCTCGCGCCTTCCTGGCCGATCAGGCCTGACATCTGGGTAACGATCTGGCCCTGCACCGCCTCGCGGCCGAACAGCGCGCCCGCGATGGCGATCACGATCACCAGCAGCGGCGCCAGCGAGAACACGGTGTAGTAGGCGATCGCGGCCCCCATGCTGGCGGCGTAGTCGTCGACCCAGGCCTTGCCGGCCTTGACGAAGAGTTGGAACAGGTGCTTGGGCGAGATCATGGCGGACGGCTCTGCAATTTTTATAGCAGCGCGCGCGCCCGCCGTGCGGACTACAGCCCAGTTCGATACATGTGTCACACGGCTGGGGAGGCCGTGCACCGGCGCTCTAGCTGCCCGGACCCATCACGCTCAGCGGCACCGACAGCGTCATGCCGGCCTGCCAGGCCGGATGCCAGGCCGTGGTCTGCTGCGCGCCCGGGCGCAGCGTGTAGTGGAAAGCGACGTGGCTGTGCAGGGGCAGCGGCACGTTGGCCGCCAGGCCCAGCACCGCGGCCGCGGGCGCGTCCCAGCTGCGCTGGTGGGTATAGCTCAGGCTGGCCGTGGCCTTGCCCCACAGCGGCGCCTGCGCGCCGGCCTGCATGCGGCCGCGCGGCGGCGCCTCGCCCGGGGCGGCGCCCAGCTGGGTGAAACCGCGCTCGAACTCGTCCCAGGACAGCGACCAGCCCATGCCCTCGGCCTTGCCCATGTAGCCCATGCCCCAGCGCAGGCCGGACTGCTCGGGCGTGCTGGACTGCGCCAGCACGGCGCGCACCGTGCCGGCCGGGCCGAGCACGCTGCTCATCTCCACCCCGCCGGCGATGCGCGCGGGCGTCCACTCGCCGCGGGCTTCGGCCGTGAAGCCCGCGCCCAGGCCGCGCCGGTACGCGCCGGCCGCGTAGCCCTGGTCGTAGCGGTCGTCCACCGTGCCCCAGCCGCTGCGCAGGCGCCCGGCTTCCACTTCGTAGTCGGAGGCGCCCGTCTCCAGGGAGCCGGGCGTGCCCACGGCCGGCTGGCGACCGGCCACGGCGGGCATGCCCGTGGCGGGCAGGGCGATCTGCGGCTGGCCGGCGCCGCTGGACAACGCGAAAGCGGCGGGCGGCGGCGCTACGCCTCCCGCCGGAGCCTCCTGCACACCGGCCGCTTCCAGGGACGAGGGCAGGGCGGCCGTGCCCCACACCGGCTGGGGCGCGGTGACATAGCCGGGACGCACCATCACGCTGCGGCCGAAACGCAGGCCGCCGAAGCGCACCGGCCGGCTCCAGCCGCCGCCGCTGCCGAAGGTGTCGCCCAGCACCAGCGCAGGCAGCGGGGCCGAGCCCGGGCCGAACCAGGCGGTGTCCAGCCGGGCCAGGCGCTCGCCCTCCAGCCCGCCGGGGTTGAGCAGCACGCTGGTGAGCAGGCGGCCGTGCGAGCCGGCCACCACGCCTTCCAGCCGGCCGGGGCCGGTGGCGGCGCCGGGCTCCGCCAGCAGGTCGTAGTTGATCTCCAGGCCGGGGGCTGGCCGCATGGCGGCCGCGCGCGGCTGGGCCGGGACGGCCAGGGCCTCGCCGGGCACCAAGGCGGACGCGGCGTGGTCGGGGGTCGTGAGCGGCTGGGCCAGGACACCGTGGCTGGCGACCAGCGCGGCCACCAGCACGGCGCACGGCGACAGGCGGCGCGTGCACGGCTGCAGGGCAGGGCGGGTGGAGGCGGGGTACGGCATGGCTTCTCCTCTCTCGCTCCCCCGCTGGTGCGGGGCAAGAGAGCCGGCCCGCTGTCGCGCAGGCTCGGCTGAGCTAGACGCATGGTAGCGATGTAGCTCTGCCGATCCAAGCCCCAGGCGGTGTTTGGGTGTAACGAATGGAAGACTGTGAACTCTTCCGCAGCCACAATAGGCAGTTGCCCGTTCCTTCCATCTCCCGCCAATGTCCACACTGCCCCTGGCCCGCCGCCTGCAAAATGTCGAAACCTCCGCCATCCGCGAGCTGTTCAAGCTGCTGGGCAAGCCCGGCATCATCAGCTTCGCGGGGGGCTTCCCCGACAGCGCCATGTTCGACGTGGAGGGCCTGCGCCAGGCGAGCGCCAAGGCCCTGGCCGAGGAACCGGGCGGCGCGCTGCAGTACGGCGCCACCGAAGGCTACGAGCCGCTGCGTACCGAGCTGGCCGCCTTCATGCGCGCCAAGGGCGTCAGGGACATCGGACCCGAGGGTCTGGTCGTCACCACCGGCAGCCAGCAGGCGCTGGACCTGCTGGGCAAGACCCTGGTGGACCCGGGCGACAAGGTGATCGTGGAAGGCCCCACCTTCCTGGCCACCATCCAGTGCTTCCGCCTGTACGGCGCCGAGGTGATCAGCGCACCCATCGACGCCCATGGCGTGCAGACCGACAGCCTGGAGCAGCTGATGGCACAGCACCGGCCCAAGTTCGTCTACCTCATCCCCACCTTCGGCAACCCCAGCGGCGCGCTGCTGGGCCTGGAGCGGCGCCGCAAGGTGCTGGAACTGGCGGTGAAGTACCAGACCCTGGTGGTGGAGGACGATCCCTATGGCGACCTGTATTTCGGCGAGGCGCCGCCGCCGTCCATCCTGGCACTGACGAACGAGGTGCCCGGCAGCCGCGAGCTGGTGGTGCACTGCGGCAGCCTGTCCAAGGTGCTGTCCCCCGGCCTGCGGGTGGGCTGGCTGATCGCCCCGCACGAGCTGCTGGGCAAGGCGGTGATGTGCAAGCAGTTCAGCGACGCGCACACCAGCACCTTCGCGCAAGCCACCGCGGCGCAGTACCTCAAGAGCGGCCGCATGCCGGGCACGCTGCGGCAAGTGCGGCGGGCCTATGCGCAGCGGGCGCAGGCGATGGGCGATGCGCTGCAGCGCGAACTGGGGGATGCGATCGAGTTCACGCAGCCCCGGGGCGGCCTGTTCTTCTGGGCGCGGCTGACCGGCGCGGGCGGCAGGATCCAGGACGCCGGCGAGTTCGCCAGGCGGGCGATCGAGCAGGGCGTGGCGTTCGTGCCGGGAGCCCCGTTCTTCGCAACGGAACCGGACGCGAGCGCGCTGCGGTTGTCGTTCGCGACGGCGGACGTGGGGAGGATCGACGAGGGGATGGCGCGGCTGAAGAAGGCCTTGTAGTTCGCCTACCGAAGCACCACCCGATCGGATTCGAACGCGACAGGCACGGTCAGGAGCGCGCGGAACTCCTTGTAGCCGGTGCGGCCTGGAAAGAACGCATGCAGGAAGAGCTGCGGCTGGCCGTCCAATCCGTTGGCGACGGACGGATGGCCCGGGCCTGACCACTGCGGCGTGGACGTGAGCAGCGGACCGTCGAGCTTGGCATACGGGCCGAGCGGCGAGTCGGAGATCGCGACGCCAATGCCGTAGTCAGCCGTGGTGAAATCGTTGCCTGCGTAGAACAAGTAGTACTTGCGCCCGTGACGCGCCACCCAGGCGCCTTCGACCAGGTGCGCCTCCCAACCGCGGTCGTTCATCAGCACGACCTCGCGCGGGCCCGTCAGGGAACGGCTGTCCGGCGCAAGTCGCTGACCATGGATCGGCGTGCGCATGGCTTCCAGCACGTCACGAGCGATGCTCACGGCCTGCTGCCGCATGCCGGCCTGCACCAGGCCTCCCAGGCGCTGCTGGAACGGCAGGAAGTCGGAAGTCACGGCTTCCACGAGAGGCTGCAGCGCCAGGAACCGCTCCATGGGCGGCAGCGTCCGTATCCAGGGCCAGAGGGTTTGGCAAAGCGACGCCGTTCTCTGGCGCGCGAGGTCGGGGAACAGGCCGACGGTGAGCTCGCCATGCCTGTGAAGCAGGTCGGCGAGAAGCGCGGGCCAGCGGTCGTTGGCATCGTGCTTCCAGAACAGGTACGCCTTCCCGTCAGGTTCGACGAGCACATGGGGGTCGATCACGCCATCGGCGACCAGGGGCTTTTCGTCGGCGACAAAGGGTCCGCAGGGCGTGGAAGACCTGGCCACGCCGATGGCAAGTTCGCCACCGTCCTTGGCCCGCGCCGCGAAAAACACCAGGTACTCGCCTCCCACGTGGTGCAGTTCCGGGGCCCAGAAATCGCTTCGCCCTTCGCCATCCAGCGCCCATCCGGGCTTGTCACCTTCGGGAAAGACAAAGCCCGCCAGCTCCCATTGCCCGAGATCACGCGAGCGCAGGACCGGAAACGAGTCCGGGGCGTCGTTGGAGGTGACGACGAGGTAGTACGTTCCGGCCGATCCGGTCCGTGGCGAATCCGGCACCTGCAGCACGGCAGGGTCCCCGTAGCCATACCGTATCTGCGCGGACAGCGGTTGCGTGAGCAGCGCCTCATAGCGCGTCCGTGATGAGGCGGATCCCGCGTCACGCCGACTTCTCGGGACGCAGGTTCCGAAATCCCCCGCAATGGTCGCGTACAGGTCGAGATAGGCGCCGTGCGTGGTGTCGGGGAGCCGGTATTCATGCGTGCGCCAGGTTCCGGACGAAGGATCCCGGCCCGAGATCCTGAGGGTCCGCGATGGCGCGTCCGCTCCCGCGCCCTCGATCACGACCGAGAACGGGAACGGGGCTGCTGCTGCGGCGACGAGCAGTTCAAGCTTCCTGGAGGCTGGCCACCAGCTCGGCCTTGCGCGCTTCGAGCCGGGTGGCGAGCGCGGCCAGGTCCAGGCCGGCCGACCGCGCCTTCGGGAAGATCTGCAGCCGCTCTTCCATCACATGGTGCTGGACGGTCCGCTGCAGCTCGGCCACGAGGGCGTCGAGGTTATCGGTGCTTTCGGCCTGGGCGATCAGCTGCTTGGCCTGGTCGTGCTCATCGCGGGCTTCCTGCACCAGCTTCTCGTCCTTCGTGGCTTCGCGAAACGCCGGATAGAACAGCTCTTCCTCCAGCGCTGCGTGCAGCGTGAGTTCCATGCAGATGATCTGCGCGAGGTCGGCCTTCGCCGCCGCGTCGCTGCCGGCGGACAGGTAGTCGCGGAAAAGGGTTTCGACGCGCTGGTGGTCGGCATCGAGCAAGTCAATCGCATCCTGGGCCATGGGGGTCTCCTGCGGGGTGGGATGGTCGGATGCGGACCATCATTGAGCCGGCCGCGGGTCGCGTCTGTAGGCCGGCGCCGATGGTCCGGCCGTGTCAGGAAGCCGGGCCCCAGCCGCTAGAGCCGCTTGCCGGTGCGCAGGTAGGTGGCCGCGCGCTCCAGGCACTGCTGCTCTTCCAACGTCAGGTTGCGCAGGCGGTCGCGCTCCTCCAACGTGGGCTCCGGCCCGGAGCCGTTGAAGAATCTGGCGTAGGCCGCGTTCAAGTCCTTCTGGGCGCTTTCGGCGCGCGCAGCCGCCCCCTTCCAGGCGGCGATCAGCTCGGCGTATTTCTCGGGCATCTTCTTGTCCGCTGCAAAAAGAGCCCCGCTCCTGTCGGAGCAGGGGCGAGATCCCCGGGGCCAACAGCTATCGAAATGCCCCTGGGCGAAGGAACCATCTTAATGCCGGGTCCCTTCCCGGCACCGCGATTGCATCAAGGCGGCGCGTGCCCGCTTGCAGGCGCTGCTCGACCGATGGGGTGGGAGAAAGTCGACTCGACGGGAACGTGGACATGACCAGGATTCTCAGCACCGTCGCCCTTCTCGCCGTGACCGCCTGCTCAGGCGTCCCGCAGGGTGCCTCCGCCACCGCCTCGCCTTGCGCCAGCTCCGAGGCTTCCTACGAGTGCCAGGTCGAGCGCTACCAGCGCGTGGCGCACTGAAGGTGGCTAAGCTGCCGGGATGACGCTTTCCGACCCGAGCGCAGCCCCGCAGCCGCTGGCCGTGCTCCATCTCGACGCCGACCTGGTCGCCATGGCCAAGCCACCGGGACTGCTGGTGCACCCCAGCGCGCTCGACGCCCACGAGGAGCGCACCGCCCTGCGGCTGCTGGAGCAGCAGCGGGGCGAGCGGCTGTTCCCGCTGCACCGTCTGGACAAGGCCACCAGCGGCGTGCTGCTGTTCGCGCGGACCGCGCAGGCCGCCCGGCACTGGGGCGCCGCCTTCGAAAGCGGGGCGGTGGCCAAGCGCTACCTGGCGCTGGTGCGCGGCTGGCCGCCCGAGTCCGGCGAGATCGACCACCCGCTCGCCCGCGACCCGGAGCTGCCTTCGGCCGGCCAGCCGCGCCTGGCCGCCGCCACGCGCTTTCGCCGGCTGGCGTGCTTCGACTGGCCTTTCCGCGTCGACGGGCGCCACCCCACCAGCCGCTACGCCTTGGTGGAGGCGGCGCCCCTGACCGGACGCCGCCACCAGATCCGCAGGCACTTCAAGCACCTGTCACATCCGCGGGTGGGCGACACCACCCACGGCAAGGGCGCACACAACCGGGCCGTGGCGGCGTGGCTGGGCGAGCAGCGGCTGTGGCTGCATGCGGCGAGCGTGGAGCTGCCCGGAGGATTGCGGATCGAGGCGGCCTGCGGGAAGGAGTGGAGCCTCCTCACGGCGGACATTCCTGCATTCGCCCGATGAACGCCTTCGATGCCCACCTGCTGCAGCTGCTGGTGACGCGCGAGATGCCGTTCGGCAAGTACCAGGGCACCGTCATCGCCGACCTGCCCGGCGCCTACCTGGCCTGGTTCGCCCGCCAGGGCTTCCCGCCCGGCGAGCTGGGCCGCCTGCTCGCGCTGATGCTGGAGATCGACCACAACGGGCTGCGGCATCTGCTGCAGCCGCTGCGGCCCGGCGCGACCTGAATCCTTACCGCCCCTGGGCGACCATGTAGTCCACCGCCTGCCTGACCTCCGCGTCGGACAGGTTGGCGAAGCCGCCCTTGGGCGGCATGACGCCCTTCTTGCCGGTGTAGCCCTGGATGGCATGCTGGTACAGCACGTTCATGCCCTGCTGGATGCGCAGTCCCCAGTCGGCCTTGTCGCCCAGGCGCGGGGCGCCCGCCACGCCGGCACCGTGGCAGGCGGCGCAGGCCTTCATGTAGACGGACATGCCGGCGTTGTCGGGCCCCGCTCCCATGGTCACCGCGGGGTTGGCCGAGGGTGCGGGCGTGCCGTCGGAGGTGGGGTTGGTGCCCTGGCCCTGGGGCACGGTACCGGGGGCGGCGGACGCCGCCTGGGGCGGGGCGGCGGGCGTACCGGAGGCGACGGTCCCGGGAGTGTTGCCGCTGTCGGTGCCGCCCGCGCCGCCGCCCGGGCGCGGCGTCGCGGACGAGGTGGCACCTTGCGACTGGGAGCCGCCGTTCTCCTGCTGGCCACAGGCGGCGAGCAGGGCCAGGGCGGCGAGAGCGGCGGAAAGCGTGGCGAGGGTCTTGGGCATGCGCGATTTCATCCCTGCTTTTTCGCCGGCCTGCAGCCGCCGCCGTGTAGGCCGTTCCTGATCGACGGTGGAGGCGCCCTACCACCACCAGGGCCGCCGCAAACGGCTATCGTGCGGCGATGATCCCGCCCCAACGCCTTTCCGTCCCCAAGGACAAGCTCAAGTTCGTCCTGCTCGAGGGCATCCACGCCTCGGCCATCGAGTCGCTGCGCGCCCAGGGCTACGAGCACATCGTCACCTCGCCCAAGGCACTGGCCGGCGACGAGCTGCGCGCCGCCGTGGCCGACGCGCACTTCCTGGGCATACGCTCGCGCACCCAGCTGACCGAGGCCGTGCTCGCGGCCGCACCCAAGCTCACCGCCATCGGCGCCTTCTGCATAGGCACCAACCAGATCGACCTGCGCGCCGCGCTGCGCCGGGGCGTCCCGGTGTTCAACGCACCGTTCTCCAACACCCGCAGCGTGGCCGAGCTGGTCCTGGCCGAGGTGGTGATGCTGATGCGCGGCATCCCGCACAAGAACGCGGTGCTGCACCGCAACGGCTGGGTCAAGAGCGCGGCCGGCTCCTACGAGGTGCGCGGCAAGACGCTGGGCATCGTGGGCTACGGCCACATCGGCACCCAGGTGGGCGTGCTGGCCGAGCACCTGGGCATGCAGGTGGTGTTCTGCGACGTCGAGGCCAAGCTGACGCTGGGCAACGCGCGGCAGCTGCATTCGCTGGACGCCGTGCTGGAGCAGGCCGACGTGGTGACGCTGCACGTGCCCGAGACGCCGCAGACCCTGGACATGATCGCGGCCCCCCAGCTGGCGCGGATGAAGCCGGGCAGCCACCTGATCAATGCCTCGCGCGGCACGGTGGTGGACATCGCCGCGCTGGCCGACGCGCTGGAGCGCGGCCACCTCGCCGGTGCCGCCATCGACGTCTTTCCCGTGGAGCCGCAGGGCAACGACGCGCGCTTCGACTCGCCGCTGGTGAGATTCGACAACGTGCTGCTCACGCCGCACATCGGCGGCTCGACCGCCGAGGCGCAGGAGAACATCGGCCGCGAGGTGGCGGCCAAGCTGGTGCGCTACTCCGACAACGGCTCCACCGTGTCCGCGGTCAACTTCCCCGAGGTGTCGCTGCCCGAGCCGGCCGGCCGCAGCCGCCTGCTGCATATCCACCGCAACGTGCCGGGCGTGATGGCGGCCGTCAACGAGCGCTTCTCCGTGGCCGGCATCAACATCGCGGCGCAGTACCTGCGCACCAACGAGGAGGTGGGCTACGTGGTGATCGACGTGGACGGCGCGGCCAGCCGGGTGGCCATGGAGGAGCTGTGCGGCGTGCCCGGCACCATCCGGTGCCGGGTGCTGTACTGACTCAGTGCTGGGCCACGGTGCCGCGCCAGGCGCCGCTCTCGAAACCGCGGGATTCCAGCAGGTTCTTGAAGCGCTTGAGGTTGCCCTTGGTGGTGAGCTTGACGCCGCCGACCGCGTCGCCCACCTTCTCGACCAGGGTCTCGGGCTGGTAGTCCATCTGCAGCATCACGCGGGTGCGGTTGTCGCCGATCTTGTGGAAGGTGACCACGCCGGCGTTGGGCACGCCGTCGGTGCTGCGCCAGGCGATGCGCTTGTCGGGGATCTGCTCGGTGATCTCGGCATCCCATTCCTTGGGCTTGCCGGCCACGACGGCGCGCCAGTGCAGGTGGGTGTCGTCAAGCTGCTTGACCTCTTCCACGGTCGCCATGAACTGGGGGAAATCCTCGAACTGGGTGAACTGGTTGTAGGCGGTGCTCACCGGCACGTCGAGCTCGATGGACTCTTCGACGGTGGACGCCGAGCCCGAGCTGCGTCCCTTTCTCATCTGGCTCGACAGCAGCCAACCGCCGGCCGCCAGCGCGGCGACGGTCAGCAGGGCGCGGCCGCCGGGCGGGCGCACCACGAGGGTTTCCTCCACGGAGAGCAGGGGCCCGGGCCGGCGGCTCATCCTGGTTCGTTTGGACAGGAGCAGGCCGCCTGCGGCGGCAAGTGCGGCGACCGCTGCGGCGATCCCTGACTTTTTCATTTGCATGTTCGATTCCTCGGCTGTAGAAGGGAGTGGATGCTCATACGCGAGCAATGCGTCATGGTGGGCAATACGCCCGCTGACAGCGGCAACAGGCTGCAAAAGACGAACTCGACCATCGGCGCCCGGCGAAGGGCCGCGGGGCCGGACGGGCGCTCGGATGCGGACGGCCGAGGAGCCCACCCATGGCACGAGAGTTCTTACACAGGGATGCGCGGGGGCTGGCAGAACAATGTGCTGTTACCCGCTGTCCGGCCGCTTGCCGATAGCCTGCGCGTTTGCTTGCCATCCCTGAAAGGTGAATCCCTTGACTCCCCAACAATACGAACGCACCCAAGCCATCGCGCAGCGCTTCATCCGCGAGCTGCACCGGTTGGAATCCGGCGACGAGTCCGCCGTGGAGAGCCTGGCCCTGATGTTTGTCGACAACGGGCGCCTGAGCAATCCCATGCTGGAACACGAAGGCCGCGAATGCTGCGGCCGCGAGGAGGTGGCCGCGTTCTGGCGGCAGTACCGCAAGTCCTTCCAGGAGATCCATTCCGAGTTCCTGGAGGTCACCGTCAACCCGCTGGCCGCCGGCCTGTTCTGGCGCTCGCGCGGCAAGGACGCCGCCGGCGAGCCGGTGGACTACCACGGCGTGTCGCTGCTGATGCTCAACGAGGCCGGCCATATCCAGCGTTTCGAGGGCTACTTCGACAGCCGCCAGCTGGAGCGCGTCGCGCACTGAGCGCATGCGAAGACGTCGTCCCGCGCGGCGCGGCAGGCGGTGCCCGGCCGGGGCTCATACTGTGGCGGTCCGTGCTGGCGCACGGACTTCGCGGGCCGTTCTCTTCGGCCTGGGGCCGCGGCATAACTCGCTACGCGCCTAAGGCCGCTGCGCTCAGACAGATGCCGCGAGTCAGATCACGAAGCGCGCCGCACCGGCGGCGCGCAGCCCCAGGCCGAAGAGCCGTCCCGCCGCCCCAGAAATCGCCCCGCCCGGGCACCGCCTGCCGCGCTGAGACATGGCCTCGTGCGAAAGGTCTTCAAGACACGGCGCGCCAACCTAGCTGACTGACTCACCGCATCTGTCTGAACGCAGCGGCCTTAGGGCGCGTAGTGAGTTATGCGGTGCAAGCCCAGGCCCGGTACGGCGCAGCGAAGTGCGTGCGCAGCACGCACCGACACAGTATGAGCCCCTGGCGGGGAGCGCCTGGCGTCCCCGCACGGGACAACGACTGCCGCGCCACGCGGAACCACCTGCCGCAGCCGGATTCGGGTTTGCCGCATGGCCCGGCCCGCGCACGCGCGGTACCTTGCCCGGCCACCCCAACGCCGGAAAACCGCATGACGAACCCCTTCGCACCGCTCGCCCTGGCAGTGCGCGCCCTTGCCACGGCCGCGCTGGGCTTGGCCCCCCTGGCCGCTGCGTCGCAGGACTTCCCCTCGCGGCCCATCACCATGGTCATGCCGTACGCGCCGGGCGGGCCGGGCGACACCATCACGCGGGTGTTCGCCGCCGCCATGCAGAATACGCTGGGCCAGCAGATCCTGGTGGACAACACGGCCGGCGCGTCGGGCACCATCGGCAGCGCCAAGGTGGCGCGCGCGAAACCGGACGGCTACACGCTGCTGATGATCCACGTGAGCCATGCCACCAACCTGGCCATGTTCAAGGACCTGCCTTACCACCCCGTGCGTGATTTCGAGCCGGTAGGCTCGGCCACCAGCGGCCCGATGGTGATCGTGGCCCGCAACGGCTTCCCGCCCAAGGACCTGGCCGAGTTCGTGACGCACGTGAAGGCCAATCCGGCCAAGGTCAACCTGGCCCATGCCGGCGTGGGCTCGGCCTCCCACCTGTGCGGTCTGATGATGATGAGCGTGCTGGGCGTGCAGCTCAACGAGATCCCGTACAAGGGCACGGGCCCGGCTCTGACCGACCTGATGGGCGGCCAGGTGGACCTGCTGTGCGACCAGACCTCGGGCACGGTGCCGCCGGTCAAGGCCGGCAGGATCAAGGCCTACGCGGCGGCCGGCAAGGCACGGCTGCCCTCGCTTCCCGAGGTGCCGGCGATCGCCGAAGCCGGCATCCAGGGCTTCGACATCAACATCTCCTTCGGCCTGTACGCGCCCAAGGGAACGCCCCAACCGGTGCTGGGCCAGCTCACCGCGGCCTTGCAGAAGGCGGTGACCGACCCCGAGGTGCGCAGCAAGCTCGAGGGCATGGGCATCGCGGCCGTCGGCGCCGGGCAGGCCACGCCGGCCGCCTTGCGCGCGCACCTCGCGCACGAGATCGAGACCCTGGGCGGCCTGCTGGCCAAGGCCGGCGTGAAGGCCAACTGAACCCGGTTCGACCTCAGGCGCGGCTGCGTTCCACGTGCAAGGATGCCCGCATGATCATCCCGCGGTTTCCTCATGCGCCAACACGGCGGTGCGCACACGCCGCTGCTGCCAGCGCTCGGCCACATGCCCGGGCAGGAAAAGCGCCATCAGGGCCGTGAGCTGCCAGCGGCGGGTCAGGCACACCCGCCTGGCCTGCAGCAGGGTGAACAAGGCCCTGCGGCGGTCACCACCCGCCAGGGCGGCGCGCGCCAGCGTCACCTGCTGCTGTCCGACGAACCACAGGGCCCGGGCGCGCTGCGGACGCGGCACTTCGCCGCTGAGCGCGCGCCTTTTCATGCGCTCGATGAAAGGGGGCAGGCCCATCCGGATGTCGTAGTTGGAGGTCGACAGGCTGTCGGGCAAGGCCCGGTAGCCGGCCAGCGCCGCGTCCACCAGCACCAGCGGCGTGCGCTCGGCCACGCGGAACCACAGGTCCAGGTCCTCGCCGCACGACTCACCCGGCGGAAAGCACGGTTGCATGCGGTGCAGCAGGCTGGCCCGCACGGCCAGGCTGCTGGTGCAGAACGGGGTGCTCTGCATCCACCGCGTGCGCAGGTCGGGCACCACATCCATGCGAAACGGCCGCTCGACGCTCGGCCAGTTCGCGCTGTCGCCGGTGAACGAGTCCGATACCCGCCGAAAGCCCGTGGCCAGCATGTCGGCGTGGGGGTGGGTTTCATGCGCCTGCGCCAGCGCGGCCAGCAGCTCGGGATGGTGCCAGTCGTCGGCATCGAGAAAGACGATCCAGTCGCCGGTGGCTAGGGCGATGGCCCGGTTGCGGGCCAACGATACGCCGGCATTGGCCTGGCGCACGATCTGCAGCCGCTGGTCGGCGATGCCGTCCAGTGCCTGCACGCCACCGTCAGTGGAGCCGTCGTCCACCACGATCACCTCGTGCACGGGGTGGCTCTGCCCGAGCGCCGAAAGCACCGAATTGCGCACGTAAGCCGCTTTGTTGTAAAGCGGGACCACAACGGAAAATTTCATCATGAGGCTGGTTCAGAGCAGTTCATTGATCGGGTAGGCCCGTGCTCATAGAGCTTGTGCCGGGTGCCGCGCCGGTGCCATTGCTCACCCGCACGCCACTCCACCTTGCTTGGATGGATCAGGGTATCGCCCGCCGGTTCCAGCCATGGAAACGAGGTGTCACCCACGAACACCGGCCACAGCGAAATACCCAACAGCATCGCCGCATCGAAGAAGACGGGTGGTCATACTCGGCCGTCATCAGTTGCACGACATCGTCAGTCATGCGGCCCAGCTTAAGGGGCTGACAAGGCCAGGGTTGTTACTGCTCGTGTGGAAGCGTAAAAGCTATCGAAAAGATAGCAAGCTGCCCGGCCGGACCGAGGCCGGGCGAAGGCCGGGCGAGCCTCAGACGCGGCTGCGCTCCAGCGGGACTTCCTGCTCGCGGATGAAGCCGAAGTACGCGCCGACGGCAGCCAGGCCGGCGTGCAGCCAGACGTCGTGGCCGTACAGCGGTACCAGGCCGAACAGCGTGTGCAGGTTCATTGCCGGGATCAGACCCAGCACCAGCAGCAGGCCGTAGGCGACGGCGACGGCCTTGCCGTAGCTGCGCGAGGCACTGTCCGACTTGGACGCCACCAGGCCCCACACGCCGAACAGCAGGTGGGCGAGGTTGTGCAGCACGTTCACCGCGAACAGGCCGAGCACGGCGCCCAGGCCGGCGGTCACGCGCACGTCCGGATGCGAATGTGGCTGCGTGATACCGGGGATGAACCCGGCCGCGCCGACCAGTAGGAAGACGATGCCAAAGATCATGGCGAAACGACGGGTTGCAGTCATGGTCACCTCTCGCAAATGAAAGAAGGTTCGGGAAATCCACTCTAGCGAGAATGCACCTGCCCGTGTTCCTCGACCATGGTCCTGCGCACGAGAAATCATCGTTCAGGCCCGGCCTACACGCGAGCGCGGGGTGGGCTGATGCCCGCTGTGGCGCGGTGAGTCGACCATCGGCGGCATCTACTCTTCCTTCCTGGGTCGCACCATGTTCTTCTTTTTCTCCAACAAGCTCGGCTGGGGCAAATCGATCGCGCTGTCCATCGTCCTGACCCTGCTGCTGCTGTTCCTGTTCGGCGTGTTCGGCTGATCCATGGCCGAGGCCGCCTTCACTACTGCCGACTACAAGCTCTACCCGTCGCCGCGCAACACGCACCGCGAGGTGTTCCTGCACGAGGTGTTCGTGCCGCATCCGTATGCGCTGATCGACCTGCCGAGCTTCCACCTGAAGGGCCGCTCCAGCCTGTTCGCCGCCTACCGGCTGGCCGACGGCAAGCACGGGCAGCTGGTGACCTTCGAGCTGCCGGCCGATGCGTCCAGCTTCTCGGCCCGGTTCAGGCCCGACTGAGCCGGCTGCTACGCTGTGGGCCACGATAAGGAGCCGCCATGGCCAAGCAGGACCCCGCAGACCACGGCCGCTCGGTCGCGCTGTACTGGGATTTCGAGAACCTCCACGCCGGCCTGTGCGACGAGAGGGAGCCGGGCGCCTACGCGCGCCAGGACTTCCGCTTCAAGCCGCAGGAGCCGCTGGTGGACGTGCAGGCCGTGGTGGGCCTGGCGTCGTCCTTCGGCCCCATCGCCATCCACCGGGCGTACTGCAACTGGCAGTACTTCAGCCGCTACCGCGACCAGCTGCTGCAGAACGCGGTCGAGCTGATCCAGCTGTTCCCGCCCGGCGGCGGTGCCAAGAACGGGGCCGACATCAAGCTGTGCCTGGACGCGATCGAGGATATCGCCCGCTTCGCGCATGTCGGCACGGTGGTGATCGTCGGCGGCGACAGCGACTTCATGCCGGTGTCGCAGAAGATCAAGGCCGCCGGCCGCACGCTGATCGGCGTGGGCACGCGCAAGGCGACCAACCCCCACTGGGCCAGGAGTTGCCACGAGTTCCGCTATTACGAGGACCTCCTGGAGGTGAGGGCTACAGCACCTCGTTGATCAGGTAGACCAGCTGGTCGCGCGCCTTGCGCCAGCGCGGACGGCGGCGCCAGCGCTCCAGGTCGACCTCGTCGGCGCGCCGGGCGTAGCGCTCGAACACCGCGTCCAGCCGCCGGGCCAGGGCGGGGTCGAGCACGCCCAGGGTGATCTCGTCGTTGGTCTCGAACGAGCGGTCGTCGAAGTTGCTGGAGCCGATGGCGCTCCAGCGGCCGTCGATGGTCATCACCTTCTGGTGCAGCAGGGTGTGCGGGTACTCGAACAGGCGCACGCCGCAGCGCAGCAGCTTCTCGAAGTTGCGGTGGCCGGCGTGCTGCACGATGGGGTTGTCCGAGCCGCTGGCCGATGGCATGAGCACCCGCACGTCCACCCCTCGTCGAACGGCCTCGCCCATGGCGTCGATGGCCTCGGGCTCGGGGATGAAGTAGGGGTTCTGGATCCAGATGCGCTCGCGCGCCAGGCACAGCGCGGTGTGGTGCAGGATCTTGACCGCCGGCGCCGATCTCTCCGGCTTCAGGAAAGCGGCGTGGATCACCGCATCGCCCGCCGGCTCCAAATGCGGGAACACGTCGTCGCCCACGAACAGCTCGCCGGTGATGCCCGCCCAGTTCTCGCTGAAGGCGGCCTGCACGCTGTGCACGACGGGCCCGTGCAGGTGCACGCTCAGGTCGGCGTAGTGCTCACCGTCCTCGGCGTCGCCCAGCCAGTGGTCCTTGATGCAGTGGCCGCCGACGAAGGCCTCGCGCCCGTCGATCACGCACAGCTTGCGGTGGTCGCGGTCGTTCAGCACACCCAGGTTGCGCAGCGACCACTTGTGGAAGAACACCAGCCGGCAGCCGGCCTGGCGCAGCTGGCGCGTGACGTCCGGGCCGATCTTCTTGCCGCCCTGCGCGTCCAGCAGCAGGCGCACCTTCAGGCCGGCGCGCGCCCGCTCGGCCAGTGCGGCCGCCAGGCGCTGCGCCAGCCGGCCGTGCTCCCACAGGTAGGTCTCGAAGTGCACCGTGTGCCGGGCCGCGTCAATGCGCTCGATCAGCACGTCGTAGAAGCGGCCGTTCTCCAGCAGCTGCACCCGGTTGCCCGGCATGGCCGTGCCCAGGGTCAGCCCGGCCAGGGAAGGCATCAACTCGGCGATGGGCGCGTCGCACTCGATGGACAGCGCCGGGTTGCGGTGCCGCCGCACGGACCACAGCGCGATGGCCAGCAGCGCCGTCAGGGCGAGGGCGAGGGCGGTCCACAGGGCGGCGTCCATTCAGGCGGGTCGCGCCTGCTGCGGCGCCTCGCCCAGCAGGTAGGCGTCCATCGCCAACGTGCCATGGGTCATGCCGCCGTCCAGCACCTCTACCTTCGCGCCGGGTTGCGCGGCACCGTACGCGAAGGGCAGGGGCAGGTAGTGCTCGGGCGTGGGATGGGCACGCCGGGCATGCGGCGCGCTGTCCAGGTAGCCGGCAATAGCCGCCTCGTCGTGCGCGCGCAGCGCGACGCGCGCCCAGTCCACGAACTCGGCGGCGTAGCCCGGGTTGGGAAGGCCCGGCTGGCGGAACTCGAACAGGTTGTGCGTGATGCTGCCGGAGCCGACGATGAGCACGCCTTCCCCGGCCAGGGGCGCCAGCGCGCGGCCCAGGCGCACCGCACCCGGCCCGTCCAGGTCGTGCGGCATGGACACCTGCAGCACCGGGACGTCGGCCTCGGGGTAGAGGTGGCGCACCGGCACCCAGGCACCGTGGTCCAGCCCGTGCTGCGTGTCGGGCGAGACGTTCCAGCCCGCCGCGTTGAGCAGCTCGAGCACGCGCTCGGCCACGTCGGGGCTGCCGGGGGCCGGGTACCGGATCTCGTAGAGCGCCTGCGGGAAGCCGCCGAAGTCGTGGATGGTCTCGGGCGCCGCCGCCATGGCCACGCGCACGCCGCGCGTCATCCAGTGGGGCGAGAGCACCAGCACCGCCCGCGGGCGCGGCAGCTGCTGGCCCAGCCGCCGCAGCTGCGGACCCGCGAGGCCCGGCTCGACCGCGAACATGGGCGAGCCGTGCGAAACGAACAGGGAGGGCAGGCGGGGGCTCATGGAAGGTCCTTTCCTTTCGTCGCAGCCACTGTAAGCCGGATCGTGCCGCCGGGCAGCGTGGCCGGCGGGCCGGCCAGGACGGTCCCTAGAATGCCCGGCCATGAGCGGCTGGATCGACCAGGCATGGACCGCCCTGCACACGCTGCAGGGCCCGCCGGCCTATGGCCTGGTGCTGGGGTTGCTGGTGGCCAGCGGCTTCTTCCTGCCGGTCAACGAGGACCTGCTGCTGGTGGCCGCCGCGGCGCTGACGCTGAAAGGCTTGATGCAGCCGCCGCTGCTGGTGCTGGTCGCCTGGGCCGGCATCGTCACCGCCGATGCACTGGTGTTCCACTGGGGCCGGGTGTTCGGCGCGCGCGCGCTGGAGAACCGCTGGGCCGCCCGCGTGCTGCCGCCGGCGCGGCTGGCCAGGGCGCAGGCCGCCATCCGGCGCTGGGGACCGCTGTGCATCATGGCGGCGCGCTTCCTGCCCGGGCTGCGCACGCCCATCTACTTCGCGGCCGGCTCGCTGCGGCTGCCGTACCGGCAGCTCTTCCTCTACGACGGGGCCGCGGCGGCCGCGGAGATACCGCTGGTGGTGTACGCCGTGCGCTGGTTCGGCGAGCGCTGATGCCGCGCTCAGGCGCCGCCGAGCTCGCGCACGCGGTCCGAGTTGGTGGTGCTGTGCACACCCTTGAGGTGGGCCTCGACGTCGGCAGCCTTGTCCCCGACCGCGGCCACGGCTTCGCGCAGCTGCATCTCGGTGGCGTCCAGTTTTTTCGCCCAGTGCGCGCAGGCGGCGGGCTCGTTGATGTCGATGCGGTCGGGTTCCACGCCGGGTTGGCTGCTCATGTCATCTCCTGGTTCGGTCGATGTGCGCACCCTAACGCGCCGCCGGCGCCGGCGCTGTAGGCCGGCGCCCAGGCCGGGCTTCCGGGCTAGCGCTTGACCCAGGTGAACACGCGCACCGGGGGCACGTTCAGCGTCTCCCATTCCTTCTGGGGCTCGCCCAGGTAGGGCGTGGCGAAGCCGGCCACGTGGGCGCGCACCTGGTAGGCGACGAAACGGCCGCCCGGCCGCAGCACCTGGGCGATGGCGGCGGCGATGCGGTCCGACACCTCGGGCGGCATGGTGGAGAAGGGGATGCCCGAGACGATGGCGTCGGGGGGCGACAGCCGGCGCGCCCCCAGGAACTCGGCCAGGCGCTCGGCGCTGCCCAGCTCCAGCGCCAGGCGCGGGTCGTGGAAGGCCTGGCTGAGGTGCTCGTGGAAGTTCGGGTCCAGCTCGATGGCCAGCAGCCGCGCCGAGGGCGACATGGCTTTCAGGAAGGCCGCCGTCGTGCCGCCGGTGCCGGGGCCCAGCTCGACCACCGTGCGCGCTTCGGCGATGCCCGCGTTGCGCACCAAACGCTGCTCGAGCCAGCGCGAGCTCGGCACGACCGAGCCCACCTGGGCCGGGTTGCGCACGAAGCCGCGCAGGAATCGGGCGCTGTCGCGCAGCGGCTTGGAAGGCGACGTTGCGGTGCGCGTGGTGCTGCGTGCTGCGGCCTGGGCGGCGGGGCGTTCGTTCATGATGGAGTGGTTGTTGTGGGGTGGTTGCTGGGAAAATCGGGCCATTCTGGTGCCGGCCGAGCCGGCAACCTGTCGGACAGTTTCGCTTGGCTGACGCCCCGACCGCAAGCGCGAGACAATCGGCTCTTCCGTGCGCAGCCTGCGCGCGGTCCGTCGTTTCGCTTGCCGCCGTCCCCATGCCCCTGCCCACTCCCGCGCCGCGCGCCCACCTGCACACCCGCAACGTCGTCTTGCGCGGCTACCACCGCGAGGACGGCCTGTGGGACATCGAGGCCGAGCTGGCCGACAGCAAGAGCTACGAGGTCGAGATGGCCGAGCGCGGCCCGCTGCCGCCGGGCGGCAAGGTGCACGGCCTGGCCATCCGCGTGACGGTGGACGACGCCATGGTGATCCGCGCCATCGCCAGCTCGATGGACGACACGCCCTTCGGCGAATGCCAGCAGGGCAACGCGCCCATGCAGCAGATGGTGGGCGCCACGCTGGGGCCGGGCTGGCGCCAGGCGATCGAACGGGCGCTGGGCGGCGTGCGCGGCTGCACCCATCTGCGCGAGCTGCTGTTCAACATGGCCACGGCCGCCTACCAGACCATCCCGGCCTGGCGCGAGCGGCTGCGGCGCGAAGCCGGCCAGCCGCGTGCCGACAGCGGCCAGCCGCCCTACCATGTGGGGCGCTGCATCGCCTGGGACGTGGACGGTGCGGTGGTGCAGCGCCACTACCCCCAGTTCGCCGGCTGGGAGCCGCTGCGGCGCAAGTCGCCGCCCAAGCCCTGACTGCTTCCGGAGGTCCCCCATGCCTGTCCCTGCCCGCCGACGGTTCCTGGTCCTGGCCGCGCTCGCAGGGCTGGGCACGCGCGCGGTCGCCCAGCCCGACGGGGCCGATGCCGGCTGGGCCGCCCTGGCGAGGCCGGGCGCGATCGTGCTGTTCCGTCATGCCACCGCGCCCGGCGTGGGCGATCCGCCGCAGTTCCGCCTGGGCGACTGCGGCACGCAGCGCAACCTGAGCGAGGAAGGCCGGGCCGAAGCGCGGCGGCTGGGCGAGCAGTTCCGCCGGCGTGGCATCCAGGTGGGCGCGGTGCTGACGTCGCAGTGGTGCCGGGCGCGCGAGACGGCGCAGCTGGCCTTTCCCGGGCAGGTGCGCGAGGAGCCGGCGTTCAATTCGACCTTCGGGCGCGGTGGCGGTGACGAGCGGCAGACGGCGCGGGCGAGGGCGCTGCTGCACGACTGGCGCGGCCCGGGGGCGCTGGTGGTGGTGAGCCACCAGGTCAACATCCAGGCCCTGGCGGGCGTGAGCACGTCCTCGGGCGAGGGCATCGTGTTGCGGCGGACGGCCGACGGACGGCTGGAAGTGGCGGGCCGCGTCACATCCTGAGGGCACAGGTGGCCGGCCAAAAAAAAGCCGGCGTTGCTGCCGACCTCAAGCTTCCCTGGAGACTGATCAAACTACTCGATCCCGAAGCCGACGCCCTCGTGTTGGGCGTCAGCTTCGGGTGATCCCGGTTTACTCGCCGGTGACCGATCCGGACGACAGGTACACGCGGCCGGTTTGGCTGAAGAAGGTGCCGGCGGCCAGCAGCAGGCGGCTCGCGTCCGAGGTGATTGCCGCTGCGCGCCAGTTGGCCTCGCCCTCGGGCTCGGTGATCGGCGCGAACGAGGTGCCGCCATTGGTGGACAGCAGCACGTCGCCATTGCCGGACCGGGTGGCAACGATGATGTCGCCGTTCTGCGAGGTGTCGAGCGACGTATAGGCACTGCTCTCGGCGAGGCCCCGGACCCAGGTGGCGCCGCGGTCACGCGAGACATACACCCCAGTGCTGACTTTGGCGCCGGGGAAGTCGGTGTTGCCTGCCGCGGCAATGGTATTGCCGTCCGGCGAGACTGCGACGCGGTACCAGCTGTCCGTGATCGCGGTGCCATCGACCGTGATCGCTAGTGGGGTGAAGGTCACTCCCCCATCGGCGGATTGGAACAGGCTGCCCGTCTCGCTGGCGGCCACCAGGAAAGTGCCGTCGGCCGAGCCGTCGATTGCGCGGAATCGGGCGCCCGCGACGTTCGCGGCCGCCGCTTCGGCGCCATTCACCGACGTATAGACATTGCCACCGAGATCAACGGCAACGATGCGCTGTCCATCCTCGGAGATCGTGACCGACTCGTACTCGAGGCTCTCGCCGGGGTTGACGGTCGTGTCAATACGGGTCCAGTCGAGCCCGCCGTTCGTTGACAGGTACATGCCACCCGAGAATCCGACGGCTGCCATGCGAGTGCCATCGGGGGTCATGTCCACCGAGATCCAGAGGCGTTCCGGCGAGTTGGACACGGTCCAGGTGGCACCACTGTCGACCGAGCGGTGGATGCGGCCGGGGATAGGGGCGGCCACCATGACGGTGCCGGTCGGGTTTACGGCGACCCAGTGCCACGACATCGGCATCTCCGTGGAGCCGCCGGTAGCCGACCAGGCCAGGGGGCTGGTCGGAGCGGGAGCCGGCGCCGACGGGCCGGGTGCCGGGGCCGATGGGCTAGGTGCCGGGGCTGAAGGGCTGGGTGATGGCGGTGTTGCCGTGTCTGGTGCCGGAGCGGGCGCCGTCGCTGGTGGAGGAGCTGGCGAGAGATCCGTCGAAGGGCGGGGGGCCGTAGCTGGCGAGGTGGAAGGAGTTGGCGCAGGTGGTGGGCTATCCCCGCCTCCGCCTCCGCAAGCCGCCAGCCAAAAAGCTGCCAGTGCGGAGAGAGCATGTGCACGATGCCGAGTCACTGTCTTCCCACCAGATACATCCATGTTTGTCTCCCAATCGCGCTGAATGCACATTGCAGGATTACGCATCTAGGGCCGGGAGACGCGGCCTGATCAGCTTTGACTTGCCGTAACGTCCGGTAATCTCCGATGGATTGCACCCGGCTTGCTGCTAGGCAGTCGGCAGCTCAGGGCGAAGACGCACCCCTGTCACCTTCCTCCTGAAAGGAGGCAAGGCCGGAACCCAGGCCGCCCCCACCTTGAAGCTGGCCTGACTTTGTCAGGCTCCATGTATCTACCAAGCCTATCGACATGAATGTCCCTGGACCGGCCATAAAAAAAGACCGGCGTTGCCGCCGGCCTCAAACTTCCCCTGGAGACTGATCAATCACCGGATCAGGAAGCCGCCCATCTGTTATTACCTCTCGGTGGCGTCGGCTTCCAGCGATCCTGACTTACTCGCCGACGACCGAGCCGGACGACAGGTACACGCGGCCGGTTTGGCTGAAGAAGGTGCCGGCGGCCAGCAGCAGGCGACCCGCGTCCGAGGTGATCGCCGCGGCGCGCCAGTTGGTCTCGCCTTCGGGCACGGTGATCGGTGCGAACGAGGTGCCCCCATTGGTGGACAGCAGCACTTCGCCGGCGCCCGACCGGGTGACGACGATGATGTCGCCGTTCTGCGAGGTGTCGAGTGACGTGTAGGTACCGGCCGCGGCCAGGCCCCGGACCCAGGTGGTGCCACGGTCACGCGAGACGTACACGCCGGTGCTGGTGGGACCCGCGTAGTCGGTGTTGCCCGCCACGACGATGGTGTTGCCGTCCGGCGAAACCGCGACGCGGTACCAGTTATCCGTGACCGCGGCGCCATCGACGGTGACCGTCAGCGGCGCGAAGGTCGTGCCGCCATTGGTGGACAGGTGGGCGTCGCGGTTCTGGCTGACCGCCACCACGACCGAGCCATCGGCCGAGCTATCCACTGCGCGGAACGCCGCACCAGCCACCGGCACGGTGGTGAAGGTGGGCGTCGCCGAGGTGCCGTCGGCGGAGACGTAGAGGTTGCCGGACAGGTCCGCCGCCACGATGCGGGTGCCATCCTGCGACATCGTCACCGACTCGTAAGAGATCGAGCTTCCGCCGGCATTGAAGGCGGCGTCGATCGGCGCCCAGGTGGCTCCCCGGTCGGTCGACATGACCATCGCGCCGTTCAGGGCCACGGCGATCATGCGGGTGCCGTCGGCCGTCATGTCCAGCGAGATCCAGATGGCGCCGGTGTCCAGCGTTGTGGCCGTCCAGGTGGCGCCGCTGTCGGTCGACACGTGGACACCGCCCGGGATAGCCGCCGCCGCCATCACCGTGCCGGTCGGGTTGGTGGTCACCCAGTGCCAAGACCTGGCCGTTTCCGTGGTGCCGCCGGTGGCCGTCCAGGCCAGAGGGGTGGCCGGGGCCGGAGCCGGCGCGGGTGCCGACGGGCCGGGTGCCGGGGCCGGAGCGGAAGGGCCGGGCGCCGGAGCCGACGGGCCGGCCGGGGGCGGAGCCGCGGCAACGTCATCGCCGCCACCACCACCACCGCCGCAGGCCGTCAGCCAGAGTGCGGCCATGGCCGCAAACGCCGCCGAGGTGGCGCGGGACTTTGTTTCCTTCTTCAACATTTGGTCAGCTCCTAGTTTCTTGCTGGACATGACGAAATCCCGTCACGGCCTAGATGGTCGGTGTCTCTGCTGAGGCTCGTCTGGAGGGTTTGGAGCAAGTGCGTGTAGGAGCAATGCTCGCGGAAAAGTCGTCCCGCATTGCGGAGCGCGTTACCTCGTACAACCGTCCGTATCCGGTTGAAATCGCACTAGCCCCAAAGGGCTGGCCCGAAGGAGTCACTTGCGCGGTAGCGCCCGCCATGCTGTGTGCCTAGACTGCCGGCTCACCCACCGGAGACGACGATGACGCTCACCCTGCACGGCCTGCCGATCTCGAACTACTACAACAAGGTCAAGATGGCGCTGCTCGAGAAGGGCGTGCCCTTTGCCGAAGCGCATGCCGCGACGCACAGCACCGACGAGGCCGTGCTGCGCGCATCGCCGCTGGCCAAGATCCCCTTCGTCACCACGCCCGAGGGCGCGCTGTGCGAGAGCCAGGTCATCGTCGACTGGATCGAGGTGCGCTGGCCGCAGCCGCCCCTGCTGCCGGCCGACGCCTTCGCCGCCGCCAAGGTGCGCGAACTCACCACCTTCCTCGACTGGCACCTGGAGATGGCGGCGCGGCAGCTGTACGGGCCGGCGTTCTTCGGCGCGCCGCCGCTGTCCGAGGCCAATGGCGCGCGCGTGCGCCGGCAGCTCGAGGCCAGCATCGCCGCGTTCCAGCGCATCGCGCGCTTCGCGCCTTACGTGGCGGGCGAGCATTTCACCCAGGCCGACCTGGCAGCCTTCAACCACCTGCCCCTGGTGGGAATGGCCAGCAAGGCTGCCTACGGCCAGGACCTGCTGCTGGCCGCCGGCGTGGACTACAAGGCCTACCTCCAGCGGGTGGGCGAACGCCCCTCGGCGCAGAAGGTGGTGGCGGACCGCAAGGCGGCCCAGCAGGCCGCCCGCTGAAGAGTCCACCGGCCGTGGCCTGCGCCGGTTGCCTCAGCGGCTGGCCGAGGTGCGATGCCCCGTGGAGGTATAGAGCGCCCCGCTCGCGCCGCCGGGTGAGCCGGCAGCCACCGCGATGGACTGGCCATCCGCCGACAGGGCCATGGCACGCCAGTTGGTGTCGGTGCCGGGCAGGGCCAACGGCGCGAACGTGGCGCCGGCGTCCTGCGAGAGCAGCACGTCGCCGCCGTTGATCGTGGTCCCGATGACCCGTCCATCGCTGGACATGGCGATGGCGGAGTAGTTGCCGACGCGCGAAGTGGCATAGCCGCCCCAGGTCCCGCCGCCGTCGCGCGACACGAGCAGCGGCGACTGGGTGCGGCCGGCGATGGCGATGGTCTGCCCGTCGCCGGACACCGCGACGCGGTGCCACTCGTGCGATCCACCACCGGGCGTCTGGCGCGCATTCCAGGTCAGCCCGCCGTCGGCGGAAACGTAGACGGCATAGGTCGGTCCATAGTACATGCCGCTGGTTCCGGACGGTACGGCCACCATATGGCGGCCGTCCGCCGAGCTGCCGAGGGCGCCCCAGCTGGCGGTCATGGTCACCAGGTCCCCGTTGATGCGGCACGAGGTGGGGGTGCTGCAGGGTCTGAGGCCCAGGGTCCAGGTGGCGCCGCCGTCCTGCGACACGTAGACCGGGCCATCCAGCACGGCCGCGGCGATGCGCCGGCCGTCGTCGGACACCGTCACCGATGTCCATGGGCGGTTGCCGAAGTCCTCGCCAGCCGGCGCGGCCACCGCGCTCCAGGTGGCGCCGCGGTCCGTGGACATGAACAGGCCGCCGCCGCTGGCCGCGGCCACGATGCGGCCGGCATCGGCGCTCATGTCCGCCGACGTCCAGGCGGCCGTCGGACTGTTGCCGGTGGTCCAGGTGGCGCCGCCATCCACCGACGTGCGCACGCGTCCCGGGCTGTCGGTGGCGACCAGCACCTCGCCGGTGGCGCTGGAAGCCAGCCAGCTCCATGCACGCGGCTGGTCCCGCTGCGTCCATCGGCTGTCGGACGCTGCATCGCCGGCCGGGGGGGAGGCGCCCACCACTGGACTGTTGGCTGCAGGCGCTGCAGTCCCCACCGCAGACGCTGCAGCCCCGTCGTTGTTGCCTCCACCGCCACCGCCACAGGCGGCCAGCCAAAGTGCAGCCAGCGCCGCGAGGGCCGCCGGGTGACGGCGGTGTCTTGTTTCACGCTTAGACATGAGTACTCCTTTGTCCTTCCCTGATGTGACGGTCGCGCCACGTCACCGATGGTCACGCCGCTGCTGAGGCCACTCCTTCTGCTTTGGCCCGAGCGCGTGTAGGAGGGATGCGCGTCGATCGGAGTCCTGCATGGAGTCGCGCAGCGCACGTTGCGGTTCGGCCACGTGAGACCGAAATTCCATCGCCGGCACTCCTGCCGCGCTTGCATTTGCGCGCCGCCTGCCTTACCTGCGGTTCATGACCGAGTCCCTGCACGTCGTCTGCCCGCACTGCCAGACCACCAACCGCGTCCGCGCCGAGCAGCTGGGCAGCGCGCCCGACTGCGGCCGCTGCAAGCAGGCGCTGTTCACCGGCCGCCCGGTGGCGCTGGACGAGGCGGCCTTCGAGCGCCAGGTCGGACGCAGCCAGCTGCCGGTGCTGGTGGATTTCTGGGCCCCGTGGTGCGGGCCCTGCCGCACGATGGCGCCGGCTTACGAGCAGGCGGCCGCGGCGCTCGAGCCCCAGGTGCGCGTCGTCAAGGTCGACACCGAGCAAGCGCAGGCGCTGGCCGGCAGGCTCAACATCCGCAGCATCCCGACGCTGGCGCTGTTCGTCGGCGGGCGCGAGGTGGCGCGGCAGCCCGGCGCGCTGACCCGGGCCGCGGACATCGTGGCCTGGGCGCGCGGCCACCTGCGCTGAAGGCGAGGCGGGTGCTCAGGCCGGCTTGCAGGCCGGCACGGCAGCGTCCGCCGGCGCCGGGTGCAGGTAGACCTGGCAAAAGCCCACACCCAGCACCACGCCGGCCAGGAACAGCCAGCCCCCAGCCAGGCCGCGGGCCGCCGCCTTTGGCGCGGCCGCGCGGCCGGTGAGCGCGGGCTCGTCGGGCTGGGCCTGGTTCCAGCGGGTAATGACGCGCTGGGCGGCGGCATGGTCGGCCTCGTCGACCACCACGCGGACCAGGCCGGCGGCAGGCAGGGCGCCCACGGCTCCCTGCAGGTACTCGCCCTCGACCTGCCCGCGGATGCCTTCCTGCCGCAGCAGGTCCAGGATCATGTGGGCTTCCAGGCTGTTGGCGGCGTCGTACACGTGTTTCATGGCGGCTCTCCGTTGACGCATCCTATCGGCTGTGCTGCCAGGCCGGGCAGCGTCGTGCACAATCGCACGGCTGGGTTGAACTTCTGGCCCGGCAGCGCGCTCGGTCTTGCGTCTTCAAGGAAGGGAGAGAGAGCCATGGCGCCGTGGGCTGGCAAAGCCTTGTTCGTCGCAGGTTGCGCGGCCGTCGTGGCCCTGGAAGGGCTGGCGCTCGCCCGTTGGCAGGGGTGGCTTCCTTCCCGCGGCGGCCCGAGCACGGCAGGGCCGGTGCCCGTGCCGGCGCCAGTGCCCGCCTCCGTGGCCATCGAGTTTGAACCCATGGCCCTCGAGGAGGCGCCCACCCCCGAGCCCTCGCCCCTGGCGCGCCGGTACCAGGCGCTGCGCGAGCGCCTGCGCTGGGTGCCGACGCGGCTGGGCCGGGACATGCACCTCACGCCCGATCTGCCTTCGCGGCTCCTGCTGGTGAAGTCGGCCGCGCAAGAGGCCCGGCTGCACGAGGTCGGCCTGGGTTTCGCCGACGTCTACGGCCTGATCACCGCCGAGACGTCCTGGGTGCCGCGGCTGGGCCGCAGCCGGGACGGCACGCCCAACCTGGGCGTGGCCCAGTTCGAGCCGGCCACCGCAAAAGCGGTCGGCCTGCAGGATCCGCATGACGTGGTGGAGGCGGTGCATGCTGCGGCGCGCCACATGCGCGAGGCCGCGGAGTGGAGCCGCCAGCGCATTGCCGGCCTGAAGCTGAACCGCGCCGAGCGTGCGGCCCGGCTGCGCGAGGGCGTGTCGATCTACTACAACCTGTCCAGCCGTGGCCGCGAGGCCTGGGATGGACGCAATACCGAGCGGCTGCCGGTGCAGACGCGGCAGCACATTCGCAACGCACGCAGCGGAGCCGCCGAGGCCGCGGTGCTGGCGACCCGGCTGGCCCTGCCCGCGCCGCCGGCCGGCGTGGCGCCGGTGGCCCAGCGGCCGCATCCGCCTCTGCACGCGGCGCCGTAGGCGCCTTCCTGCCTGCCGCTTCGCATGTGCCTGACCCGCGGGGCGCGCACGCCGTGCCTAAGGTCTGGCCTTCTTCATCTTCCTCACGGAGACGGCAATGGCAGGCAGCATCTTGGGACAGGTACTGGGCAGCGTGTTCGCTGGCGGGCGCGGCGGCATGGGCATGGGTGGCATGGGCATGGGCGGTGGCCTCGGCGGCTTGGGCGGCCTCGGGGGCATGGGCGGCCTCGGGGGCATGGGCGGCATGGGCCTGCCGGGCGGCCGCTCGGCATCCCCGTTCGGCAACCGCACGGCATTGATGATGATGATGCTGCCCCTGGCCATGCAGTGGGTGCAACGCAACGGCGGCATGGGTTCCGTGCTGCAGCGCTTCAACCAGCGCGGCTACGGCCAGCACGCGTCGTCCTGGGTGTCGACCGGCGAGAACCAGGCGCTCGACCCCCAGGCCGTTGGCGACGTGGTCGGTCAGGAGGAGCTGTCGCGCCTGTCGCAGCAGCTGGGCGTGCCGCAGGAGGAGGTGGCCAGCGGCTTCGCCGAGATCATGCCGGAGATGGTGGACCAGCTCACGCCGCAGGGCCGGCTGGACCCCGATGCGGACGACGTGCTGAACGGCGGCCTGTCGCACTGGCAGCGGTCCATGTCCCCCGAGCGCGTGGGCTGAAGCTCGGCGCCTCGCGCGGCCGTCCTACAGCGGCCGGCGCGGCGCTGGCGGTACAGTCCCACGGATGAGAACGGCCCTTGCCCGCACCGCCCGGCTGGCGGCAGATGGCGCCCGCCGGGTCGGCCAGGCCATGCGGCGCCACCCGTGGCGGACGCTGCTGATCCCGCCGGCGCTGCTGCTGCTGTACACGCTGGCGCTGGTGCCCTTCACCCCCGCGGTCAACGACATCCGCAAGCTGCGCAACGAGGCGCCGGCGCTGGTGATGTCGGCCGACGGCAAGCAGCTGGCGGCGTTCAAGCGCGCCAACCGCGAATGGGTGGGTCTGGCGCAGATCTCGCCTACGGTGATCGCCGCCCTGATCGCCACCGAGGACCACCGCTTCTACCAGCACCACGGCATGGACCTGCGGCGCACCGCCTCCGCCGTGCTGCACACCCTGGGCGGCGACCCGCAGGGCGGCTCCACCATCACGCAGCAGCTGGCGCGCAACCTCTACCCCGAGGACATCGGCCGCGCGCGCACGGTGACGCGCAAGCTCAAGGAGGCGATCACCGCGCTGAAGATCGAGAGCGTCTACACCAAGGACGAGATCCTCGAGACCTACCTGAACACCGTCCCCTTCCTCTACAACGCCTACGGCATCGAGATGGCGGCGCGCACCTATTTCGACAAGCCGGCGCGGCGCCTCGACCTGCTGGAGAGCGCGACGCTGATCGGCATGCTCAAGGGCACCAGCTACTACAACCCGGTGCTCAATCCCGAGCGCGCCGTGCAGCGCCGCAACATCGTGCTGGGCCAGATGGTCAAGCACGGCAAGCTGGAAGCGGCGCGCCTGGAAGGGCTGAAGAAGCGCCCCATGCGGCTGGACTTCGAGCGCCAGCTCGAGCCGCTGGGGCCGGCGCCGCATTTCGCCCAGGTCCTCAAGCGCTGGCTGATCGACTGGGCCGACCGCAACGGCTACGACATCCATGCCGACGGGCTGGTGGTGCGCACCACCATCGACTCGCGCCTGCAGGCCGCCGCCAACCAGGCGGTGGCGCGGCAGATGGAGCGGCTGCAGGCCACCGCCGATGCGCAGTGGAGTCCGCGCGCCTGGGCCGGCCGGCGCGAGCTGGTCCAGGCCCTGGTGCGCGACACCGCGCCGTACCGGCAGGCGATCGCCCAGGGGATGGACGAGGAGGAGGCGCTCAGGCGGGTGCTGGCCGATGCGGCCCTGATGCAGGCGCTGCGCGAGGAGAAGACGCGGCTGGCCGCCGGCTTCCTGGCGCTGGACCCGCGCAGCGGCCAGGTCCGGGCGTGGGTCGGCAGCCGGGATTTCGCGCTGGACCAGTTCGACCACGTGCAGCAGGCACGGCGCCAGCCCGGCTCGACCTTCAAGCCCTTCGTGTACGGCGCCGCCTTCGAGATGGGGGCGCGGCCTTCGGACACCCTGGTCGACCAGGCGGTGGAGATCCGGCTGCCGGGCGGGCAGGTCTGGCGGCCCGGCGACGCCACGCCGCCTACCGGCGAGGTGTTGACGCTGAGCCGGGGTCTGGCCCTGTCCAAGAACACCATCACCGCGCAGCTGATGCAGCGGGTCGGGCCGGAGCGCGTGGTCGCCCTGGCGCAGTCCCTGGGCGTGCGCCAGAGCAAGCTGGAGCAGGTGCCTTCCCTGGCCCTGGGAACCAGCCCGGTGACGCTCAAGGAGATGGTGGCTGCCTACGGCGCCATCGCCAATGGGGGCCAGTACCTGGAGCCGGTGATGGTGGCAAGCGTCGAGGACCGCGACGGCCGGGTGCTGGAGGCGTTCCAGCCGGCCATGCCCGAGCCGGCGATGTCGCTGCCGGCCGCGCAGATGCTGGTGGCCGCGATGCGCGGCGTGATCGACGAAGGCACGGGCACGGCCATCCGCGGCCGCTTCGGCATCCAGGCCGACGTGGCGGGCAAGACCGGCACCACCCAGGACAACACCGACGGCTGGTTCATCCTGGTGCACCCGCAGCTGGTGGCCGGGGCCTGGGCCGGCTTCAACGACAGCCGCATCACCATGGGCGACAGCTGGGGGCAGGGCGCGCGCAGCGCCTTGCCCATGGTGGGCGACTTCTTCCAGCAGGCGCTGCGCGCGCGCTGGGTGGACCCGCAGGCGCGCTTCACCACGCCGGCCGAAGGCGGCCTGCTGGACCCGCTGCTGGGACGCATCAACGACTGGCTGGGCAGCATCTTCCCGCAGGTCCAGCGCGAGGGGCGGCGCGCGCCGCAGCGCCCGCCGCCGCCCGCCGAGGAGATGGCACTGCCGCCGGCGCAAGCGCCCATCCCCGCCGTGGTCGCGCCGAGGCCCGCGCCGCCTGAAAGGGACTTGCCGCCGGTGGTGACCATCCCGGTGCCGCCGCCGCGGCCGCCCGCGCCGGTGGTGGTGGCACCCGCACCCCCGCCGGGAGCGGTGCCGCGCGCCCGCGTGGCGCAGCCGGGTGAGCGGCCCCCGTCCGAGGCCGGGCGCGGGGCGCCCCCGCCGGCGCGTGCGCCCAGCCCCGGCGTTCCCATCCTCTCCGTGGAGTGAGGACCGCCGCGGCTATGCTGCGGCCATGTCACCGGAACAACTGCTGACCCACCACGACCAGGCACGCCTGTGGCCGGCGCCCTCGGGGCTGGACCTGGACACCGCCTACGAGCACGCTCTGACGGTGCGCCGGCTGCGCATGGCGCGCGGCGAGCGGCCGCGCGGCTTCAAGGTCGGCTTCACCAACCGCGGGATCTGGCCGCGCTACAACGTTTTCGCGCCCATCTGGGGCACGGTGTGGGACGGCACCCTGGCTTTCTGCGAGGGCGAAGGCGAACTGGCCCTGGCCGGCACCTGCCAGCCGCGCCTGGAGCCCGAGGCGGTGTTCGGCCTGGCGGCCACGCCGCCGCCCGCAGCCTCGGACCAGCAGCTCTGGGCCTGCCTGGCCTGGGTGGCGCCCGGCTTCGAGGTGGTGCAGTCGCATCTCCCGGACTGGAAATTCGCCGCCGGCGACACCGTGGCCGACGGCGGCCTGCATGCCCGCCTGCTGGTGGGCCGCCGGGTGCCGGTGCGGGAGGTGGCGCCGGATGCCGCCAGCTTCGGCCGGCGGCTCGCGGCCGCGCAGGTGGCGCTGCACAAGAACGGGCAGCGGGTGGAGCAGGGCGCCGGCCGCAACGTGCTGGACGGGCCGCTGCAGGCGCTGCAGCATTTCGTGCGCGCCTTGCGGGCATGCCCCGGCGCACCCGATCTGCAGCCGGGTGACGTGGTGACCACCGGCACCTGGACCGACGCCTGGCCGGTGGCGCCCGGTGAACGGTGGAGCGCCGAATTCGACGCACCGCTGGCGCCGCTGACGGTGCGCTTCGGCTGAGCTGGTTCGGCTTTCGCTCTGACACACGCTCCACCCGGTTTCCTACAAGGCGCTCGCTGCTGCGGCGGGTAGGCTCGTCGGTGTGCAATAAAGCGTAACAGGAGCACGGATGAAACAGACGCCGCGGACCGATCAACGCGCCGCCGATCGCTTCGGGGTGGCCCTGCCCATCACCATGGAGGGCGAGGAGGGCGCGACCCACGACCTCAGCGCCGGCGGCATCCTGTTCGAGTCGCCCAGCGACGCGGTGCTGGGGGAACAGGTGACGGTGCAGCTGCAGTACCGCCGCCATGGCATCGATCATCAGCTCGACTGCAAGGGCCGGGTGGTGCGGGTGGAACGTTGCGGGGACGGCTACAACATCGCCGTTCAGCTCAACCAGCCGCTATTCGGCGAGACCGAGGTGGCACGCGCCGGCTGAGGCACTGGCACCACAGTCCGATGGGAGCGGCGCCGGGCGCCCCGCATAATCGCTCGCATGAGCTTGCTGCGGAAACTCTTCAGCGACAAATCCGCGACCGGCGGCGCCACCACCCAGTTCCAGGACAGCGATTCCGGCAATGCCGCAGGGCCGCGTGACACGCCGCGGCGGGAACTGGTGCACGTGGTGCTGCGCGACACCATGCGCCGGCACGGCATCCCGTCGGACTGGATCGACTGCCGCGTGCTGTCGGTGGTCAGCCGCAGCTCAGCCTCGGGCGTGCACGTGACCTTCATCGTGCGCGGCGGCCAGGACCGTTTGCTGGCCTACGTCCCGGCCTTCCAGAGCAGTTTCTGGGACGCGATCCGCCAGTTCGAGCCGCGCGCGCGGGATTGGCTGTTCAGCCTGTCCTGGCAGTTCGACGGCATGGCCCGCAACCCAGGCATGCCCGATCCCGCCAGCTGGACCGCCGCGTCCGGTGCACCAGCCCCCGTTGCACCAGGCCCCGTCCCCCAGGATGAGTTGCAAGAGGATCTGCAGGCGCTGTTCGCGATCCGCGATGCCGTCCTGCGCGAGTCGCCGCAAGCACCCAACTTCGAAGCCACCCAGCCACTGCGACGCGAGCCGCCCGCGGGGTCCAGCTTCGACGCCACCCAGCCGCTGAAACGCTGATCCGGCGCAGGCCCTTGCTGCTGTAGGACAACCCTGACGATGAGCTGCGCGAGCACCGACATACCGACGAGCTTGCGAGCTGTAGAGTTCGTCGGTGGCTGCTAGCGAACTCCCGCCTGATATCCGGCGCTTCATCCTGACCAGCGTGCCCTCGGTGCCCTACCTCGAGGCCCTGCTGCTGCTGCGTGCCCGGCCTCAGCAAGCCTGGGAGGCCTCCGACATCGCACGGCGGCTGTACCTGGGCGAGCGCCAGGTACAGGAACTGCTGCAGGCGCTGGTGGGCAACGGCGTGGCTTCGGCCGTGCCGATGGCCGAGGAGCAGAAGCGCGGCTACATCTACCAGCCGGTGTCGACCGAACTGGCGCAGATGCTGGACCGCCTGGCCACCACCTATGTCTCCAACCTGGTGCCCGTCACCGACCTGATCCATTCGCGGATCGACAAACGCGCCCAGCAGTTCGCCGATGCGTTCCGCTGGCGCAAGGACAGCAAATAATGGCTGCGCTGATCTACCTCCTGTGTGCCCTCACCTGCCTGACCGCATTCGTCCTGCTGCTGCGCGGCTGGCTTGCCGGCGGCCCCAGGCTGCTGTTCTGGAGCGCGCTGTGCTTTGCCTGCCTGACCTTCAACAACGTGCTGCTGGTGATCGACCGCATCGTGTTCCCGACGGAGGTGGACCTGAGCACCTGGCGGCTGGCGGCGGCCCTGGTGGCGGTCGCGCTGCTGGTGTACGGCCTGGTTTCGGAGGAGGAGTAAGCCATGAGCCAGATGCTGATGGGTGCGATCGCGGCCTTGTCGCTGGTCGCGGCGCTGTTCTTCTTCCGCTTCTGGCGGCGCTCGGGCGACCGCTTCTTCCTGTACTTCGCGCTGTCGTTCGCCATCGAGGGCGCCAACCGCATCGCGCTGGGCCTGGTCGGGCCGGCCAGCGAGACCGAGCCGCTGTTCTACGGCATCCGCGTGCTCGCCTACGGGCTGATCGTGGTGGCGATCTGGCAGAAGAACCGGCCGCGCGGCTGAGCCACGGCGCGGCGCGGCGCTACAGCTTGGGGATGCGCAGCGTCTTGCTGATCATGAGGCTGCCCGACAGCACGAACACCAGGGCCAGCGGATGCAGCTCCCACGGACCCAGGTTCCAGCCGCCGCCCCACAGCCGGTCGTCCAGCCGGCCCTGCCAGGCGGCCCAGGCCAGCACCGCGGTCAGCAGCACGCTGCTGGGGATGGGCGTGCCCTCGAAGTGCGACACCTTGGCCGAGGTGCCCGCCAGCTGTTCGGCGGTGACGTTGAAGCGCGCCAGCCGGCTGACGCCGCAGCAGACGAAGTAGATCAGGGCCGCAGCATCCCAGCCGCCCTGCAGGCCGGCCGCGAAGCCCAGGGCGGCCGGCGCGACGCCGAAGGAGATCACGTCGGACAGCGAGTCCAGTTCACGGCCCAGCGCCGAGTGCTGGTGGCGCGCCCGGGCGATGCGGCCGTCCAGCACGTCGAAGGCGAAGGCCGCGGGCGCCAGCGCCGCGGCGGCCATGAAGTGCGCCAGTTCGCCGCTGCGCATGTACAGCAGCGTGAGCAGCACGGCGCCGACGCCGCAGGCCGCATTGCCCAGGGTGAAGAAGTCCGCCAGGTGGAACTCGCGCAGCATGGAGAAATGCCGCGGGGCCGGGCGGTGCGTCGCTTCTTTCGTCATAGCCTACCTTAGGCTCCTCCGGGGCCGGTCCGGGTCGGAGGCCGGCAGGCCCGGCTGTCGGCGCCCGCCTACTGGCGGATCTTGCCGCTGCCGCTGATGATGGACAGCTCGACGAAGCGCGAGCCGGAGCGCATGCCCGGCCTGAAGCCGACCACGTAGCCGCCCAGGTCGTAGGTTTCCATCGCGTCCAGCGTGGCGACCACGCCCTCGCGCGTGGGACGCGCACCCTGGCGCCGCACCGCCTCGACGATCACCTTGCCGGCGATGAAGCCCTCCATCATGGCGTAGCTGACCGGCACCTCCAGCTTCTGCGCCGCCGCCGTGTCCGAGAACTCCTTGGCCAGGCGGCTGGAGATCTTGTAGGGGCTGGGGGTCACCTGGGCGATGGCCACGCCCTGCATCTGTTCCTCGGCCAGGCGCTTGGACATCTGCTCGATGTCGGCGCCCGAATGGGCGAACAGCTGCGCGGCGCCGCCGCTGGCCCGGTAGTCCTCGATGAAGGCGGCCGCCGCGGCGCCGCTGGCCACCATCAGGATGGCCTGGGGCGGCGTCTTCAGGAAGGTCTGCACCGCCGCCGCGGTGTTGGCGGTGCCGGCGGGGTAGGCGGCCTTGGCCAGCAGGGTGGCCTTGGCCCGGCGCACGGCCTCGTCCGAAGCCGCCAGCAGGGCAGCGGCACCCGGGCCTTCCTCGTACAGCAGCCCCAGGCGCGTGATCCCTATGGTGGCCAGGTGCTCGGTCAGCTTGTTGATCTCGTCGCGCAGGCTGGCGCGAACACTGTAGAGCAGCGGCGTCTCGGGACGGATCTCGGCCGTGCGGTAGCCCACCAGCGCGATGCGGTCCTTCTCCAGCAGGCCCGACTTCACCAGGTCGGCGACGTTGCGGCTGCCGAAGTAGCCGGCCAGCACCAGCGGCTTGTCCTGAGCCAGCATCTGGCGCGTCGCGCTCACCGTGTCCTCGGGCCGGCCGCCGTCGTCCTTGCGCACCAGGGAGAAGGTGTGGCCGTTGACGCCGCCCGCCTTGTTGGCGCGGTCGAACACCAGCTGCATGCCGACCGCGTAGGCCCGGCCCTGCGCGGCGTCCAGGCCGGACATGGGACCGACCTGGCCGACCACGATCGGGGCGGCCTGTGCGCCCGCCATGGCGCCGGCGGCCAGCCAAGTGGCCGCGATCAGGGATTTGATCTTGCGCATGTCTCTGCTCCTGGGATGGGGACGCTACCTTAGGCAAGACGCAGCGGTCTGTCAGTGGGGGTCTCCCTGATGAGGCAGCTGCGCGTGACTTAGTAGCAGCGTCCATGCATTACTGTTGAGCTGGGCGATTGCTATAGTCGGCGCCCCGATGGTCGAACCCGTCCTTGCCGAGCGTCGACGGCTGCTCCAGCTGGCGGCCGCAGCCGCCGCCTGCACCTGGCTGCCGCGCGGCGCCCACGCGCAGCGCCGCTGGGGGTTCGATCCTTTTTCGCTGGGGGTCGCGAGCGGCTCGCCCGCCGCGGACTCCGTGGTGCTGTGGACCCGGCTGCTGGGGCCGGGCTGGTGGGACAGCATCGGCGAAGCGCCGGTGCCGGTGCGCTGGGAGGTGGCCCACGACCAGGGCTTCTCGCGCATCGCCCGCCGCGGCGAAACCCTGGCGCTGGCGCAGCTGGGGCACAGCGTCCATGCCGAGGTGGCCGGCCTGGAACCGGATCGCTGGTACTTCTACCGCTTCACCGCCGGCCATGCGGTGAGCCCCACCGGCCGCACGCGCACGCTGCCGGCGGCCGACGCGCTGCCGGCGCGCCTGCGCCTGGCGTATGCCTCGTGCCAGCGCTGGGAGCACGGCTACTACGGCGCCTACCGCCACATGCGCGAGGAGCAGCTGGACCTGGTGATGTTCCTGGGCGACTACATCTACGAGTATCCCAACGCCACCGCCGCCGTGCGCGACTTTCCGACCCTGGGCTGGGTGCACACCCTGCAGGAGTACCGCGAGCGCCATGCGCTGCACCGCGGCGACGTGCACCTGCAGGCCATGCACGCCGCCTGTCCCTGGCTGGTGAGCTGGGATGACCATGAGGTGCAGAACGACTATGCGGCCGGCCAGGCCGGCGACGGCCGGCCCCTGGGCCTGAACGCCTCGTCCGATTTCGCGGCCCGGCGCGCAGCCGCCTACCAGGCGTACTACGAGCACATGCCGCTGCGCGCGTCGGCGCTGGGCGGCGCCCTGGCAGGCGTGGCCGGTGCAGCCGATGTGCGGTTGTATGGCCGTTGGCGTTTCGGCCGGCTGGCCGATCTGCTGCTGCTGGACACGCGCCAGTACCGCGACCGCCAGGTCTGCGGTCCGGACTTCAAGCCTTCCGGGCAGGTCCATCCCTCGGCCTGCCCGGCGTGGGAGGACCCGGGGCGCAGCCTGCTGGGCGCCGCGCAGGAGCAATGGCTGGACACCGCCTTCGCGCAGGCGGGCAGCGGCTGGACCGTGGTCGGGCAGCAGACCCTGTTCGGCCGCCGCGACAACCATCCCGGGGCGGGCGAGCAGTTCTGGAACGACGGCTGGGACGGCTATGGCGCGGCGCGGCGCCGCGTGACCGGATCGCTGCAGCGCCATCAGGTGGTCAACCCGGTTTTCCTGGGCGGCGACGTGCACGAGAACTGGGTGGGCCATGTCAAGGCCGACTACGCCCGGCAGGGCAGCGCCAGCCTGGGCGTGGAGTTCTGCGGCACCAGCATCACCTCGCGCGCGGGCGGCGCCGAGCAGGTGGCCCAGCGGCTGGCGGAGAACCCGCACTACGTCTTCGCCGATGGCTGGCGCCGGGGCTACAGCGTGTGCGAGTTCACGCCGCAGCGGCTGACCACGACGCTGCGGGTGCTGGACGACGCCACCCGCGAGGATGCCCGCATCGAGACGCAAGCCCGCTTCACCGTGCAGGCCGGACGGCCGCGGCTGGAACGCGCCTGATGGTTTCCAGGCGCCCGCCCTAGAGTTTGGTGCCGCCGCTGGCCTCGACCACTTCGCCCGTGGTCCACGCCGCGTCGCGCCCGGCCAGGAAAGCGACCACCCCGGCGATGTGTTCAGGCTGGCCGACGCCGGCGAGCGCCTGCATCTGCCTGAGTGCCTCCTGGCCGCCCGGCTGGTGGATCCAGTCGCTCATGCGCGTGTCGATCGCACCGGGCGCCACGGCATTGACGGTGATGCCGCGCGGACCCAGGGCTGCCGCGAGCTGGACGGTGAGCGTGTTCACGAAGCCTTTGGTGGCGGCGTAGGCGGGATGCCGGCGAAGGCGGTGCGGGCCACCACCGAGGAGATGTTGACGATGCGGCCGCCTTCGGGAATGCGCGGCAGGAACTTCTGCGTGACGAAGAACAGGCTGCGCATGTTGACGTTGGACAGGCGGTCGTAGCCGGCCTCGTCCATGTCGTCGATCGCCGCGAATGGCGCCACGCCGGCGTTGTTGACGAGGATGTCGATGCGCCGGGCGCTCACCGCCTCGGCCAGCCGCGCGGGCCCGTGTGCAGCGGCCAGGTCGGCCTGAACCGCGCTGGCACGGCCGCCGTGGCCGGTGATGGCGGCCACCACGTCCCGGGCTTCTGCCTCGCCACTGCCATAGTGGACGATGACCTCCGCACCGTCCCGTGCCAGGCGCCTGGCGATGGCTGCGCCGATGCCGCGCGAGGCGCCGGTGACGAGGGCGACTTTGTTCTGGAGAGGCGTGTTCATGGTGGATCCTTTAATTGAACGTTCGGTCAAAATGGGGCCGTAAAAAGGCGCCGAAGCGCCTGCCTGCCGGGCGGCCCTGCTACCGCGGCTGTTTCTTCCTGGAAGGAGCGGGCGCGGTGTCCAGGACGGACAACACGCGCGCAAGGGTTTTCTGCAGGCGCTTGGGGTCTTCCACGGCGCGTGCGTTGATGCGCAAGCCGCCCATCAGCGCCATCAGCACGTCGGCCAGTTCGCCGGGGTCGTCGGCGCTCGCGATCGAGCCATCGGCCTGGCCGCGGCGCACGGCGGTCCGCAGCACGTCATGGCTGTAGGCCCACTTGCCGCGCAAGGCCTCGGAGATGCGCGGGTCGGCCACGCCTTCGAGAAGCCCTGCCGAGACGATGCAGGCCTGCTCGGCCGGGTCCTGGCTCACGCAACTGCCCAGCACCCGCTCGAAGAAAAGCCGGATGGCGCTGCGCCCATCGGGAGCGCGGTCCATCTCGTTCACGACGCTGGCGTAGCGCGCGGCTGAACAATCCAGCGCCTTCAGGTAGAGGTTCTGTTTGTCGCCGAAGCTGTTGTAGAGGCTTTGTTTTCCCAAGCCGCAGGCGTCGGCGAGCATCTGCACCGAAGTGCCCTTGAAGCCATTGGCCGCGAAGACGTCAGCGACGCCTTCCAGCACTTCATCGTCGGAAAAGGTTTTTTGCCGGCCCACGGGTGCCAGTGTGCCCTAAATTTGACCGACCGGTCAAATTAGGGCCTGACGACTTCGAGCAGCCGGTCCAGCCCGCCCTCGTTGATGGCCACCATCGCCTGCTCGCGTACTTTGGGCTTGGCGTGGTAGGCCACCGACAGGCCGGCCTCGCCCATCATCGGCAGGTCGTTGGCGCCGTCGCCCACGGCGATGGCTTGCCTGGTCGAGATGCCCAGGCGCTGGCAGGTCTCGACCAGCATGCGGCGTTTCTCGGCGCCGTCGCAGATGTCGCCCCAGGGCTGGTCCACCATGCGGCCGGTGAGCCGGCCGGCCTCGACTTCCAGCACGTTCGAGCGGGTGTAGTCGATGCCCAGCCGGTCGCGGATGCGGTCAGTGAAGAAGGTGAAGCCGCCGGATACCAGCAGCAGCTTCAGGCCGGCCTGCTTGCAGGCGCGGACCAGTTCCTCGGCACCGGGGTTGAGCTGCAGGCGGCGGTCATACACCTCCTGCATGTGCTGCACGCCCACGCCCTTGAGCAGGGCGACGCGCCGGCGCAGGCTGTCCTTGTAGTCGGCGATCTCGCCGCGCATCGCGGCCTCGGTGATGGCGGCCACTTCCTCCTTACGGCCCGCGGCGGCGGCGATCTCGTCCACGCACTCGATGTTGATCAGCGTGGAGTCCATGTCGAAGGCGGCGAGCTTGAAGTCCTGCAGCTTCAGCGGGGGCGTGAAGCCCTGGATGACGAGGCCGGGAGCGTGTTCTTGGGGCATGGGCGGGATTGTCCCATGCGTACTTTTGGTCCTGAGCCGTGGTGCTGTGCGGTGCTTCCGCGCGGCGCGGCAGGCGGTGCCCGGTCGGGGCTCATACTGTGGCGGTCCGTGCTTGCCGCACGGACTTCGCGGCCGTTCTCTTCGGCCTGGGGCCGCGGCATAACTCGCTACGCGCCCTAAGGCCGCTGCGCTCAAGCAGATGCCGCGAGTCAGATCACGAAGCGCGCCGCACTTGCGGCGCGCAGCCCCAGGCCGAAGAGCCGTCCCGCCGCCCCAGAAATCGCCCCGCCCGGGCACCGCCTGCCGCACCCTGCGCAGGACTTCGGGCCCAGGAATGTCAGGCCGGCTCCGCCACCTTCGGCTGCCCCAGCGAACGCAGCACGTCGCGCACCATCTGGGCCCGGTCCTTGGGCTCCTTGAGCTCGCGCTCGATGCGCAGCTTCTCGTTGCCCGCCAGCTTGATGTGGCGGTTCTTCTGCACCAGCTCGATGATGCGCATCGGGTCGACGGGCGGGTTGGGCTTGAAGGTGATGGTGATGACGCCGGGCGCGGCATCCACCTTGACCACGCCGTAGGGCCGCGCCAGCACCCGCAGCCGGTGCACGTCGATCAGGGTCGTAGCCTGCGGCGGCAGCTTGCCGAAGCGGTCGACGATCTCCTCCAGCAGGCCGTCGATCTGGTCGGTGGTCTTGGCCGTCGCCAGCTTCTTGTAGAACGACAGTCGCAGGTGCACGTCGCCGCAGTAGTCATGGGGCAGCAGGGCGGGCGCGTGCAGGTTGATGTCGGTGGCGGCCGACAGCGGTGCCAGCAGGTCGGGTTCCTTGCCGGCCTTGAGGCTGCGCACGGCCTCGGCCAGCATCTCGTTGTACATTTGGAAGCCCACCTCCAGCATGTTGCCGCTCTGGTTCTCACCCAGCACTTCGCCGGCGCCGCGGATCTCCAGGTCGTGCATGGCCAGGTAGAAGCCCGAGCCCAGCTCCTCCATCTGCTGGATCGCTTCCAGCCGCTGCGAGGCCTGCTTGGTCAGGCTCTCGGTGTCCGGCACCATCAGGTAGGCGTAGGCCTGGTGGTGGCTGCGGCCGACACGGCCGCGCAGCTGGTGCAGCTGGGCCAGGCCGAACTTGTCGGCGCGGCTGATGATGATGGTGTTGGCCGTGGGCACGTCGATGCCGGTCTCGATGATGGTCGAGCACAGCAGCACGTTGAAGCGCTGGCCCACGAAGTCGCGCATCACCTTCTCCAGCTCGCGCTCGGGCATCTGGCCGTGGGCCACGGCGATGCGCGCCTCGGGCAGCAGCGCCTCCAGCCGCTCGCGCCGGTTCGCTATGGTTTCCACCTCGTTGTGCAGGAAATAGACCTGGCCGCCGCGCTTGAGCTCGCGCAGCACCGCTTCGCGCACCACGCCGTTGCCCTCGTTGCGCACGAAGGTCTTGATCGCCAGGCGCCGCTGCGGCGCGGTGGCGATCACCGACAGGTCGCGCAGGCCTTCCAGCGCCATGCCTAGCGTGCGCGGGATGGGCGTGGCGGTGAGCGTGAGCACGTCCACCTCGGCGCGCAGCGCCTTCATCGCCTCCTTGTGGCGCACGCCGAAGCGGTGCTCCTCGTCGATGATGAGCAGGCCCAGGTGCTTGAACTTGGTCGACTCCGACAGCAGCTTGTGCGTGCCGACCACGATGTCGATGCTGCCGTCGGCCAGGCCCTTGAGCGTGGCCGACACCTCCTTGCCGGAACGGAAGCGCGACACCTCCGCCACCTTCACCGGCCACTTGGAAAAGCGGTCCACCAGCGTCTGGTAGTGCTGCTCGGCCAGCAGCGTGGTCGGCGCCAGGAAGGCCACCTGCTTGCCGCCGGTCACGGCGATGAAGGCCGCGCGCAGTGCCACCTCGGTCTTGCCGAAGCCCACGTCGCCGCACACCAGCCGGTCCATGGGCTGGGGCGAGATCATGTCCTGGATGACGGCGTGGATGGCCGCGTTCTGGTCGGCCGTCTCCTCGAAGCCGAAGTCGTTGGCGAACTGCTCATAGTCCTGCGCCGAGAAGCGGAAGGCATGGCCCTGGCGCGCGGCGCGGCGGGCATAGATGTTGAGCAGCTCGGCGGCCGTGTCGCGCACCTGCTCGGCGGCCTTGCGCCGGGCTTTCTCCCACTGTCCGGAGCCCAGCTTGTGCAGCGGCGCCTCGTCGGCCGACACGCCGGTGTAGCGGCTGATCTGGTGCAGCTGGCTGACCGGCACGTACAGCGTGGCCTTGTCGGCGTACTCCAGGTGCAGCATCTCCTGTACCAGGGGACGGCCCTGCGCGTCCATGCCCTGGCCCAGGTCCATGTTGACCAGGCCCCGGTAGCGGCCGATGCCGTGCTGGGCGTGGACCACCGGGTCGCCGATGTTCAGCTCGGACAGGTCCTTGATCAGGGCCTCGACGTCGCTGACCTGCTCCTGCTTCTTGCGCCGGCGCGTGGTCGGGCCGGCGGCAAACAGCTCGGTCTCGGTGACGAAGTCGATGCCTTGCTCGAGCCAGGCGAAGCCCTGGGCCAGCGGGGCGGTGGCGATGCCCAGCTTCTCGGGGCTGGCCTGGAACTCCTCCAGCGAGTCGAAGGCCGGGGGCGCGAGATGGCTGGCGCGCAGGAAGTCCAGCAGGCTCTCGCGCCGGCCGTCGCTCTCGGCCAGCACCAGCACGCGCTGGGGCGTGTCGCGCAGATGGGCCTTCAGGCGCGCCAGCGGCTCCTCGGCGCCGCGCACCACCGACAGGTCCTCCAGCTTCTGGAACCAGGGGTTGTCCGCCACGTCGGCGACCGTCGGGCGGACGGCCAGTTGCGCGTGCGCGTTGGCCTGGGTGAAGAACTGCTCGGTGGTCAGGAACAGCGCTTCGGGCGGCAGCACCGGCCGCTCCGGATCGCCCTGCATCAGCCGGTAGCGGTCCCGCGTGTCCTGCCAGAAGCGCTGGAACGCCGGCTCCAGCTCGCCGTGCAGCACCAGCGTCGCCTGGGCGCCCAGGTAGTCGAACACCGTGGCCGTCTCCTCGAAGAACAGCGGCAGGTAGTACTCGATGCCGGCGGTGGCTACGCCTGCCCCGATGTCCTTGTAGATGCGGCTCTTGGTCGGGTCGCCCTCCAGCAGCTCGCGCCAGCGGCTCCTGAACTTGGCCCGGGCCTCGTCGTCCATGGGGAACTCGCGGCCCGGCAGCAGGCGCACCTCGGGCACGGGATAGAGGCTGCGCTGGCTGTCCGGGTCGAAGGTGCGGATGGAATCGATCTCGTCGTCGAACAGGTCCACCCGGTAGGGCACCGGCGAGCCCATGGGGAACAGGTCGATCAGGCCGCCGCGCACCGCGTACTCCCCCGGGCTCACGACCTGGGTGACGTGGCTGTAGCCGGCCAGCGTGAGCTGCGAGCGCAGCTTGGCCTCCTGCAGCTGCTGCTTGACCTTGAAGTGGAAGGTGTAGCCGGCCAGGAAGGAGGGCGGCGCCAGCCGGTACAGCGCGGTGGTGGCGGGAACGATCACCACGTCGGCCTCGCCCTGGGAGATGCGCCACAGCGTGGCCAGCCGCTCGCTGATCAGGTCCTGGTGCGGCGAGAAGCTGTCGTAGGGCAGGGTCTCCCAGTCCGGGAACAGGCAGCAGCGCAGATCGGGCGAGAAGAAGGCGAACTCGTCCAGCAGGCGCTGCGCGTCGGTGGCGTCGCTGGTGACGATGGCGGTCCGCTGGCCGGCCGCCTTGTCGCGCTCGGCCAGGCGGGCCAGCAGCAACGCGTCGGCCGAGCCGACGGGGCGGGGCAGGGCGAAACGCTTGCCGGCGGAAAGCTTGGGTAGGTCCATGGGGTCGGGGGCGCAATACAAAACACCCCGCGCCGGCCGGGCGTGGGGTGTCGCTGCCCGGATTCTAGAATGGCGCCCGAGCTTATGACTGATGCCCCACCGTTGGCCCCACGGCCGCGCCTGCATGCGCTGATCCCCTGCGCCGGCCAGGGCAGCCGCGCGCGGACCGCGGTGCCCAAGCAGTACCAGCCCCTGGCGGGCCGGCCCTTGGTCATGCACACCCTGGGCGCCTTTGCCGCCGTGCCCCGGCTGGCTTCGGTGCTGGTGGCAGTCGCCCCGGGCGATTCCGCCCTGGACACCCTGGGGGCGCCCTTTTCCATCGCGCACTGCGGCGGCGAGACGCGCGCCGCCACGGTCTGCAACGGCCTGCGCGAACTGCGCGGGCGCGGCGCGGCGCTGGACGACTGGGTGCTGGTGCACGACGCCGCCCGCTGCCTGGTGACCCCGGCGCTGGTCGACCGGCTGATCGACGCCTGCCTGGGCGACGAGGTCGGCGGCCTGCTGGCCCAGCCCCTGGCGGATACGCTCAAGCACGGGCCGCAGGGCCGCTCGCAGGCCACGCTGCCGCGCGAGGGCCGCTGGCTGGCGCAGACGCCGCAGATGTTCCGCCTCGGCGTGCTGGCGCGGGCGCTGGAGCGCGCCGGCGACGGCGTGACCGACGAGGCCAGCGCGATCGAGGCCATGGGGCTGCAGCCCCTGCTGGTGGCGGGTTCGCCGCAGAATTTCAAGCTGACCTGGCCCGACGACTTCGCGCTGGCCGAGGCTTTGCTCAGGAGCAGACAGGCATGAGGCTACGCATAGGCGAGGGCTGGGACGTGCACCAGCTGGTGGCCGGCCGGCCGCTCATCATCGGCGGCATCCTCATCCCCCACGACAAGGGCCTGCTGGGGCACTCGGATGCCGACGTGCTGCTGCACGCCATCACCGACGCGGTGCTGGGCGCGGCCGGCCTGGGCGACATCGGCCGCCATTTTCCCGATACCGACGAACGCTTCCGCGGCGCCGACTCCGCAGTGCTGCTGGCCGAGGCGATGCGCGGCGCGCGTGCCCAGGGCTGGGAGCTGGTGAACATCGACAGCACAGTGATCGCCCAGGCCCCCAGGCTCGCGCCCTACATCGAAACCATGCGCAGCCGCATCGCCGACGTGCTGGGGCTGATGCCCGGCCAGGTCAACGTCAAGGCCAAGACGGCCGAGAAGCTGGGGCCGGTGGGCGAGGGGCGCAGCATGGAGGCCCGCGCCGTGGTGCTGCTGCAGGCCCGCTAGGGGTCAATGCGCGATGGCGGCGCGCGCGGCGGGCGGGTGGCCTTCGCCGGCGACCAGCGAACGCGGCTTTTGCAGCTTGATGTGCGCCGCCAGCCCGCCGGAGGTGGTGTTGGCCAGGGCGAAGATGCCGCCCATGCGCTGCACCGTCTTGTCCACGATGGCCAGGCCCAGGCCGGCGCCGGTGGCGGCGGTGCGGGCCGCGTCGCCGCGGAAAAATGGCTTGATCAGGTTGGGCAGCGCCTCCGGCGCCACGCCCATGCCGTGGTCGCGCACCTTGAGCAGCACCCATTCGTTGCGCGCCTTGGCGGCGATGTCGACGATGGCGATCCCGGTCTCCGGCGTCTTGCCGTAGCGCCGGGCGTTCTCCAGCAGGTTGGAGACCACGCGGGCCAGCTCCACCTCGTCGGCCAGCACGTGCAGGTTCTTGGGCACGTCGACGTTGATGCGCATGTCGCCCTGGTCCTGCACCGCGTACACGCAGGCCTGGATCACGTCGTTCAGGTTCACCGGCTTGAGCTCGGCATGGTCCGGGCGGGCGTAGTCCAGGAACTTGTCGATGATGGCGTCGAGCTGGTCGATGTCGGCCGCCATGTGCTGGCGCGCGTCCGCGTCGGCGACGCTCATCTCGGTCTCCAGCCGCAGGCGCGCCAGGGGCGTGCGCAGGTCGTGCGAGATGCCGGCCAGCATCACCGCGCGGTCCTGCTCGATCTTGGCCAGCTGCTGGGCCATGCGGTTGAAGCCGATGTTGACCTCGCGGATCTCGCTGGTCACCGCCTTCTCGTCCAGCCGGCTGGCGTCGAAGTCGCCGTCGCGCACCCGGCTGGCCGCGAAGGACAGCTGCTTGAGCGGGCGGTTGATCAGCCGCGCGATCAGGGCGGCGCCGGCCAGGGATAGGCCGGCGGCCGTGATCAGCCAGATCAGCCAGGTCCTGCCGCCCACCCGGGTGAAGCGCTCCCGGTCCATCAGCAGCCAGTATGCGTCGGCGTCGATCTTGAAGCCCACCCACAACCCCTTTTCACGATTGACACTGGAAGCTAGCACCGTGCCCGGCCCCAGGCGCGACAGCAACTCCCCGGCCATCTCCTGGTCCATGTCGCCGGAGCTGAAGGGCGCATAGCGGTCGTTGGGCTCGCGCGGCACGATGCGCACGCCTTCCTGTTCGGCCAGCGTCTTGATGAGGGAGACCCGGGCGATGGCATCCGAGTACATCAGGGCCGCCCGGCTCAGGTTGACCAGGGACGCGATCTGCTGGGCCGTCTGGATGGCGCGGGGCTCGAACTCCAGGGCGCGGAAGGTCTGCAGCCAGGCCACGATGGAGCCGATCAGCAGCAGCGACAGCAGGAAGAACGTGCGCCAGAACAGTGACAGCCCGACGCGCGGGCGCATCTCCAATGGTGCCGGTGCTGTTTCCAGGGGCACCGGCCCGGTCACGTCCATGGTGTTGCTAACGCCGCGTATCAAGCTGTCTCCGATGCCGTCGGTCCGACCCGGCCGAGATTATCGGCCGCGGGCCTCACCCGTGCTCCGGGTCAACCCGCACCGTCCGGCACGAAGACGTAGCCCACCCCCCACACGGTCTGGATATAGCGCGGGGCTGCCGGGTCGGCCTCCACCAGCTTGCGCAGGCGCGAGACCTGCACGTCCAGGCTACGGTCGAACGGCTCGAACTCGCGGCCGCGCGCCAGCTGGGCCAGCTTCTCGCGCGACAGCGGCTGGCGCGGATGGCGCACCAGCGCCTTGAGCATGGCGAACTCGCCGGTGGTCAACGGCAGCTCCTCGCCGTTCTTGCGCAGGGTGCGGGCGCCCAGGTCGAAGGCGAAGGGGCCGAAGCTGACCACCTCGTTCTCGCTGGACGGCGCTCCGGGCGCCTCTTGCGCCGGACGGCGGCGCAGCACGGCATGCACGCGGGCCAGCAGCTCGCGCGGGTTGAAAGGCTTGCCCAGGTAGTCGTCGGCACCGACTTCCAGGCCGACGATCCGGTCCACGTCCTCGCCCTTGGCGGTGAGCATGATGATGGGGGTGCGGTCGTTGGCCGCGCGCAGGCGCCGGCAGATCGACAGCCCATCCTCGCCGGGCATCATTAGGTCGAGCACGATCAGGTCGGCCGTCTCGCGCAGCATTAGGCGGTTGAGCGCCTTGCCGTCCTCGGCAAGGATGACCTCGAAGCCCTCCTGGGTGAGGTAGCGGCGCAGCAGGTCGCGAATCCGGGCGTCGTCGTCGACCACCAGGATCTTGTCGGTGCGGGCTGCAGTCTGGTTCATGGTGCTCCACAACGGAATTTGTAACAGCGACGATTTTGCAGGGCTTGTTGCACTGCGTGCCGGTTTTTCCGGTTAATTTGACGCGTTGTTACAAAAGTTGCCCCAGCCTCACCCGGCTGACCTGAACGCTGTCAACTTCCAGGCGCCGGCTGACCTTGGCCATGCGGCAGGCAGGGGCATCCACCCGACTGCGCCACAATCCGCACCATGGCCTCATCCGTTATCCGAATCATGGCTGCGTGCGCCCTCTGGGCCTGCGCAGGGACCGCCACTGCCCAGCCGGTGGTGCTGGCGCCACCGCAGAACGTGCTGCAGCTGAGCGCCAGCGGAACGGTCGAGACGCCGCAGGATCTGCTGACCCTCAGCCTGAGCACCACCCGCGAGGGCGCCGATCCGGCGGCCGTGCAGGCCCAGCTCAAGGCCGCGCTGGATGCGGCGCTGGCCGAGGCCCGCAAGGCGGCCCAGCCGGGGCAGATGGACGTGCGCACGGGCAATTTCGCGATCTATCCGCGCCATGGGCGCGACGGCCGCATGAGCGGCTGGAATGGCACGGCAGAGCTGGTGCTGGAGGGCCGCGACTTCGCGCGCATCACCCAGGCCGCCGGGCGCATCGGCAGCCTGACGCTGTCCGGCGTGAGTTTCGGCCTGAGCCGCGAGCAGCGCCTGAAGGTGGAAGGCGAGGCCCAGCAGCTGGCCATCGAGCGCTTCAAGGCCAAGGCGGACGAGCTGGCCAAGAGCTTCGGCTTCTCGGGCTACACGCTGCGCGAGGTGGCCGTGAACGCCAACGACCCTGGTTTCGTGCCGCGGCCGCGCATGATGGCCATGGAAGCCAAGGCCGCCGGAGCCGACATGGCCGTGCCGGTGGAGGCGGGCAAGAGCGCCGTGGTGGTGACCGTGTCGGGTTCCGTACAGCTGCGCTAGCCGCCGTCCGACAGGGCCGCAGGAACGCCGTTGCTACGCTGGATGCATGCTCTCCACCCTGCCTGCCGACCTTCCGGACGCGCCGGATGCGCCGCTACCATCCACCGCGGTGGGGACCTTCTACATCCTGATCAACCCGGCCTCGGGGGCCAACGACGCGCAGCAAAAGCGCGAGGCCCTGGCGCGGGTGATGCAGGAAGCCGGCTGCCGCTGGGAATTCGTGCCGCTGGACTCCCCCAAGGCGCTGGAGGCGGTCAGCCGGGCGGCCGCCGAGCGGGCGGCGCGCGAGGGCGGCGTGCTGGTGGCCGTGGGCGGCGACGGCACGCTGGCGACCGTGGCCCAGGCGGCCTGGCAGCAGGGCTGCTGCTTCGGCGTGGTGCCGCAGGGCACCTTCAACTACTTCGGCCGCACCCATGGCGTCCCGCAGGAAGCCGAGGCCGCGGCCCGGGCGCTGGCGCGGGCGCAGCCGCAGCCGGTGCAGGTGGCGCACGTCAACGGCCGGCTGTTCCTGGTCAACGCCAGCCTGGGCCTGTACCCGCAGCTGCTGCAGGACCGCGAAGCCTACAAGTCGCAGCTGGGCCGGCACCGCTGGGTGGCGCTGCTGTCCGGACTGGTCACGCTGTTCGAGTGGCGCCGGCAGCTGGTGCTGGAGATCGACCTGGAGGGTCAGCGCACGGTGCTGACCACGCCCACGCTGTTCGTGGGCAACAACAAGCTGCAGTTCGACCGGCTTGGCATCGAACCGGCGGTGGCCGACCGCGTGGGCGAGGGCTGCCTGGCCGCGATCGTGCTGCGGCCCATCGGCACCTGGGCCATGCTGGGCCTGCTGCTGCGCGGCGCGCTGGGCCGCTTGGGCGAGGCCGAGCAGGTGCGCAGCTACGCCTTTCGCACACTGGACGTGCGGGTGCGGGGCATGCGGCGGGTGAAGGTCGCCGCCGACGGCGAGGTGGGCATCATGACGCCGCCGCTGCGCTTCGAGGTCGCCAGCCGGCCGCTGATGCTGATGATGCCGCGACCGGAAGACCGCGTCCCCGTCGAATGAGTCTGCAAGTCGCTGCCAAGGCGGACGGCACCGCAGGGCACCGGGCAGAGGTGACCCCGTGAGCCTGGTGCTGCATATCTCGGACACCCACTTCGGCACCGAAAAGCCGGCGGTGGTGCAAGCCCTGGTCGCGCTGGCGCGCGAGCGCCGGCCCGACCTGCTGGTGTTCAGCGGCGACGTGACGCAGCGCGCGCGGCCGGCGGAGTTCGACGCGGCGCGGCGCTTCTGCGATGCGCTGGGTGTCTCGCCGGTGCTGGCGCTGCCGGGCAACCATGACATCCCGCTGTTCAACCTGGCGGCGCGGCTGTGGCGCCCGTACGCGGGCTACCTGCGCGCCTTCGGGCCCTGGCTGGAGCCCACGCTGGAAACCGATGACTTCCTGGTGGTGGGCGTCAACACCACGCGCGCGCACCGGCACAAGAACGGCGAGGTCTCGGCGGCGCAGGTGGATCGGGTGGCCCGCCGGCTGTCGGCCGCGCGGCCCTGGCAGCTGCGCATCGTCGTCACCCACCAGCCGGTGGCCGTGCCGCGCCCCCAGGACGCGCACGACCTGCTGCGCGGCGCCACGCCGGCGCTGCATGCCTGGTCGCGGGCCGGCGCCGACCTGGTGCTGGGAGGCCACATCCACCTGCCCTACGTGATGAACCTGCGCGCCGGACGCTGGCCGACGCCGGGGCCGCTGTGGTGCGTGCAGGCCGGCACCGCGGTGTCGTCGCGGGTGCGGCACGGCACCTGCAACTCGGTCAACCTGATCCACTGGCGGCCCAGGCCGGTGGGGGAGGTGCGGGAATGCCGGGTCGAGCGCTGCGACTACGACGCGGCCAAGGGCGCCTTCACGCTGGCCGCGGATACCGTGCTGCGGCTGGCCTGAGCGGCGGCGGTTACTGCGCCGCCCAGCCGCCGTCCATGTTCCAGGCCACGCCGCGCACGTTGTTGGCCGCCGGCGAGCAGAAGAAAACGGCCAGCTCGCCCAGTTCCTCGGGCGTGGTGAACTGCATCGACGGCTCCTTCTCGCCGAGCAGGTGCCGCGTGGCCTCTTCGTTGCTCCAGCCATTGGCGGCGGCCTTCGCGTCCACCTGCTTTTGCACCAGGGGCGTGAGCACCCAGCCGGGGCAGATGGCGTTGCAGGTCACCCCCGTGGTGGCGTTCTCCAGCGCCACCACCTTGGTCAGGCCCACCAGGCCGTGCTTGGCCGCCACGTAGGCCGACTTCTCGGCCGAGGCCACCAGGCCGTGCACCGAGGCCACGTTGATGATGCGGCCCCAGTTGGCCGCGCGCATGGCCGGCAGTGCCAGGCGGGTGGCGTGGAAAGCGCTGGACAGGTTGATGGCAAGGACGGCGTCCCACTTCTCGGGCTGGAACTCCTCCACCCGGGCGACGTGCTGGATGCCGGCGTTGTTGACCAGGATGTCGACCCGGCCGAAGCGCTCGGCGGCGAACCCCATCATGGCCTCGATCTCGGCCGGCTTGCTCATGTCGGCGCCGTGGTAGGCCGCCTGGACGCCCAGGGCGCGGACCTCGTCCTGCGGGCCTTTGGCGTCGCCGAAGCCGTTGAGGACCACGTTGGCGCCCTGGCGCGCCAGGGCCTTGGCCAGGCCCAGCCCGATGCCGCTGGTGGAGCCGGTGACGAGGGCGGTTTTTCCTTTGAGCATGGAAGAGTCTCCGATCAATTAGGATGGGCGCAACGCGCCGCAGGACAGAAAAACAGCGGCATTGTCACCCTCCATGCCCGCCCCTACGCTGAACTACGTAACCTGCTCCGCCGCCGGGGCGCATCGCATGGCCTACTGGCAGTGGGGCGAGCCGGCCGCGGCCCATGCGATCGTGTGCGTGCACGGGCTGACCCGCCAGGGCCGCGACTTCGACACCCTGGCCCAGGCGCTGCTGGCGCGTGCCGGCGGCGGCTTGCGCATCGTCTGTCCCGACGTGGTGGGGCGCGGCCGCAGCGACTGGCTGGCGGACCCGCTGGGCTACCAGGTGCCGGTGTACGTGCAGGACATGCTGGCCCTGCTGGGCCAGCTGCAGCGCGAGGCGCCCGTGGGACAGCTGGATTGGGTGGGCACCAGCATGGGCGGGCTGATCGCCCTGGGGTTGTTCGGCCTGCCGGACGCGCCGCTGCCGGCGCCGCTGCGCCGGCTGGTACTCAACGACGTGGGCCCGGCCCTCCGGTGGCCGGCCCTGCAGCGCATCGGGACCTACCTCGGCCAGGCCGGACGCTTCGCCACGGTCGAGGAGGCGGCCCAGGCCATGTGGGCCATCTCCACCAGTTTCGGCCCGCACAGTCCCGAGCAATGGCTCGCGCTGTCGCGGCCCATGGTGCGCGCGCTGCCCGAGGGCGGCTTCACGCTGCATTACGACCCGGCCATCGCGGTGCCGTTCCGCCAGCTGACCGAGGAGGCGGCGGCCCGCAGCGAGGCGACGCTCTGGCAGATGTACGACCGCCTGCGCGCGCCGACCCTGCTGCTGCGCGGCGCCGATTCCGACCTGCTGTCGCGCGAGGCGGCGCAGGCCATGGCGCAGCGCGGTCCGCGCGCGCGGCTGGTCGAGTTCGGCGGCGTGGGCCATGCGCCCACCCTGGTGGCGCCCGATCAGGTCGGGCCGGTGGCGGACTTCCTGTTGTCGGGGGAGACGGCTTCGCATGAAGAGCCTGACGGCCGAGCCGGCTGAAGCGGCGCCGGTCCCGGAACTGGTCGCGGCGGCCGAGCAGGCGCTGCCGCAGCAGGCCAACGCGCTGGCCCGCGCCCGCGCCTTCGCCGAGCCTTTCATCGGTCAAGAGACGCTGGACACCGGCGAGAACACGCTGGCCCATGCCGACGCGGTGGCCGGCATCCTCAAGGGCATGGGCGGCTCCGAGGCCATGCAGGCCGCCAGCTACCTGGTCTACGCCTGCCCGCACCTCGCACGGCCGCAGGAGGTGATCGCCAAGGCTTTCGGTGACAGCTATGCCGCGTTGGCGGTGGAGACCACCAAGCTGGTGGGCGTGCAGCGCCAGGCGCGCGCGGCGGAGGATGCGGCCCGCGCGCCCGAGGACCCGCAGCTGCAGGCCGAGAAGGTGCGCAAGATGCTGCTGGCCTTCTCGCGCGACCTGCGGGTGGTGATGCTGCGCCTGGCCTCGCGGCTGCAGACGCTGCGCTGGCATGCCGCGGCCAAGACGCTGGCGCCGCGCAGCGTCGCGCGCGAGGCACTGCAGGTGTTCGCGCCGCTGGCCAACCGGCTGGGCATCTGGCAGCTCAAGTGGGAGATGGAGGACCTGGCCTTCCGCTTCCTGGAGCCCGCCACCTACAAGCAGGTGGCGCGGCTGCTGGACGAGAAGCGGGTGGAACGCGAGGCCTACGTTGCGCAGCTGCGCGCCAGCCTGGAGGCCGAGCTGCGGGTCAACGGCATCCCGGCGCAGGTGCACGGACGGCCCAAGCACATCTACAGCATCGTCAAGAAGATGCGCGGCAAGTCGCTGGACTTCGAGCACGTGTTCGATGTGCGGGCGCTGCGGGTGATCGTGCCCGAGGTGCGCGACTGCTACGCCGCACTGGCCTGGGTGCACGAGCGCTTCGAGCCCATCGCCAGCGAGTTCGACGACTACATCGCGCGGCCCAAGCCCAACGGCTACCAGTCGCTTCACACCGTGGTGCGCGACGAGGCCGGCCGGCCGATCGAGATCCAGGTCCGCACCCAGGCCATGCACGAGCATGCCGAGCACGGCGTGGCGGCGCACTGGGCCTACAAGGAGGCCGGCGCCAAGGGCTACGCCGGCGTGTCGGCCAGCAGCGAGTACGACGCCAAGATCGCGGTGCTACGCCAGCTGCTGGCGTGGGAGCGCGACCTCGCCGGCGCCGGCCAGGGCCTGTTCGAGGACCGCATCTACGTGCTGACGCCGCAGGCGTCCATCGTCGAGCTGGTCCAGGGCGCGACGCCGGTGGACTTCGCCTACACGGTGCATACCGACCTGGGGCACCGCTGCCGCGGCGCCCGGGTGGACGGCGTGATGGTGCCGCTGAACACGCCCCTGCGGAACGGCCAGACGGTGGAGATCGTGGCGGCCAAGGAGGGCGGCCCCTCGCGCGACTGGCTCAACGCCGACCTGGGCTTCCTGGCCAGCCCGCGGGCCAAGTCCAAGGTGCGGGCCTGGTTCAACGAGCAGCTGCGGCACGAGACCATCGCCCGCGGCCGCGAGGCGGTGGAGAAGCTGCTGCAGCGCGAAGGCCGCACGGCCATGAAGCTGGACGATCTGGCCGCGCGGCTGGGGTTCAAGGCGGCCGACGACCTGTTCGCGGTGGTCGGCAAGGACGAGCTTTCGCTGCGCACCATCGAGGCGCTGCTGAACCCGCCGCAGGCGCCGCTGCCCCACGACGAATTCCTGTTGAAAAAGGCGCGGCCGGCGGCGCGCTCGCCCAAGGGCGGTGTGCTGGTGGTGGGCGTGGACTCGCTGATGACGCAGCTGGCCCGGTGCTGCAAGCCCGCGCCGCCCGACCCGATCGGGGGCTTCGTCACCCGCGGCAAGGGGGTGAGCATCCACCGCGCCGACTGCAGCAGCTTCCGCCAGCTGGCTGCGCGCGAGGCCGGCCGCGTGATCGAGGTGGAATGGGGGCAGCCCAAGGGCGAAGGCACGGCCGTGTACCCGGTGGACGTGTCCGTGGAAGCGGCGGACCGCCAGGGGCTGCTGCGCGACATCTCCGAGGTGTTCGCCAAGGAGAAGATGAACGTGATCGGCGTGCAGACGCAATCGCTCAAGGGCACGGCCTGGATGACCTTCACCGTGGAGGTGGCGGACTCGCAGCGCCTGGCCAAGGTGCTGGGCTCGGTGGCCGAGGTGCCGGGCGTGCGCTCGGCGCGCAGGCGCTAGCCGGCCATCTGCTACAATCGCGGGCTCGACGACAGGCGCGTAGCTCAGCTGGTTAGAGCACCACCTTGACATGGTGGGGGTCGTTGGTTCGAGTCCAATCGCGCCTACCAGTCCTCCTGTGCACAAGGCACCGCAGGAGGCACCCTAGGGTTAAACCCCGGGCTTGGCCTCAGGGGCCTTCCTAGAATCTTCGCACTGCCCACACAAACCCGCCGGCGCGCCGCGCCCGGTGCGAGGAGCCGCCCAAGTGCACAGCAAGAAAGCCCACGCCGCCAAGCCCGCGCAGCGTGTGATCAAGAAATACCCCAACCGGCGCCTCTACGACACCGACACCTCCACCTACATCACCCTGGCCGAAGTCAAGCAGCTGGTGCTGGACGGCGAGCCTTTCGTGGTGCGCGACGCCAAGACCAACGACGAGCTCACGCGCAGCATCCTGCTGCAGATCATCCTGGAGGAGGAGGCCGGCGGCGCCCCGATGTTCAGCGAGGCCGCGCTGGCCAACATCATCCGTTTCTACGGCAATGCCATGCAGGGCTTCATGGGCTCCTACCTCGAGAAGAACGTGCAGGCCTTCACCGACATCCAGGCCCAGCTGGCCGAGCAGTCCAAGAGCATGACGCCGGAGATGTGGGCCCAGTTCATGAACACGCAGAACCCGCTGATGCAGGGCATGATGGGCAGCTACGTCGAGCAGTCCAAGGCCATGTTCGAGAAGATGCAGGAGCAGATGCAGAAACAGACCGAGCAGATGTTCGGCGCCTTTGGCCTCAAGCGCTAGCGCCTTTCGGATAGCTGGGACAATCGGGGGATGAGCGAAGCTGCCTCTCCCGGAACCCGGATCCCCAAGGTCGGGTTCGTCAGCCTGGGCTGTCCCAAGGCCCTGACCGATTCCGAACTCATCCTCACCCAGCTGTCGGCCGAGGGCTACCAGACGGCCAAGACCTTCGAGGGCGCCGACCTGGTGATCGTCAACACCTGCGGCTTCATCGACGACGCCGTGAAGGAGAGCCTGGACACCATCGGCGAGGCCCTGGCCGGCAACGGCAAGGTCATCGTCACCGGCTGCCTGGGCGCGCGCGCGGGCGAGGGCGGCGGCAACCTGGTGCGCCAGATGCATCCCTCGGTGCTGGCCGTCACCGGGCCGCACGCCACCCAGGAGGTGATGGACGCCGTGCACGCCAACCTGCCCAAGCCGCACGACCCGTTCGTCGATCTGGTGCCCAACCCGCTCGCGGGTTCCTTCGGTGCCGCCGGGATCAAGCTGACGCCGCGGCACTACGCCTACCTGAAGATCAGCGAAGGCTGCAACCACCGCTGCACCTTCTGCATCATCCCTTCGATGCGCGGCGACCTGGTGAGCCGCCCGGTCGGCGACGTGCTGAAGGAGGCGCGCGCCCTGTTCGAGGGCGGCGTCAAGGAGCTGCTGGTGGTCAGCCAGGACACCTCGGCCTACGGCGTCGATGCGAAGTACCGCACCGGTTTCTTCGACGGCCGGCCGGTCAGGACGCGGCTGCTCGAACTGGCGCAGGCTCTGGGGGAACTGGCCGAGCCGTTCGGCGCCTGGGTGCGGCTGCACTACGTCTACCCCTACCCCTCGGTGGACGAGGTGGTGCCGCTGATGGCCACCGGCAAGGTGCTGCCCTACCTGGACGTCCCGTTCCAGCACAGCCACCCCGACGTGCTGCGGCGCATGAAGCGGCCTGCCAGCGGCGAGCGCAATCTGGAGCGCCTGCAGCGCTGGCGAGAACTGTGTCCCGAGCTGGTGGTGCGCAGCACCTTCATCGCCGGCTTTCCCGGCGAGACCGAGGCCGAGTTCCAGCACCTGCTGGACTTCGTGCGCGAGGCCGGGATCGACCGCGCAGGCTGCTTCGCCTACAGCCCCGTCGAGGGCGCGGCGGCCAACGAGCTGCCGGGCATGCTGCCGCAGGAGGTGCGCGAGGAACGCCGTGCGCGCTTCATGGCGGTGGCCGAAGAGGCCTCGGTGGCGCGGCTGCGCCGGCGCATCGGCGCGACCATGCAGGTGCTGGTCGATTCGGCGCCTGCGCTTGGCCGCAAGGGCGGCGTGGGCCGCAGCTATGCGGACGCGCCGGAGATCGACGGCACGGTGAAGCTGCTGCCGCCCGAGAAGCTGAGCAAGCAGCTGAAGGTGGGGGAGTTCACCCGTGCGCGCATCGTCGGCGCCGAGGGCCATGACCTGGTGGCGGTGCCGCTCTGACGCACGGCCCAGCAACCAGAGAAAAGCCGCCCTTCAAGGCGGCTTGGCAGCTGATTTCAGAAACAACAAAGCCGGCCAAACTTGACGTTCACCGGCTTTATGATTGGTGCCCAGGAAGGGACTCGAACCCCCACGATGTTACTCGCTAGTACCTGAAACTAGTGCGTCTACCAATTCCGCCACCTGGGCATTTCAGGAAAGAACAGGATTCTAACATTAAAAATTCAGTGCAGATGGGCAGCGGACTGCTCGACGAAATCGAGGGAGTGATCCAGGGACACCGCGACGGCCACGGCTACGTGGTCCGCGACGACGGCGAGAGCGACATCTACCTGCCGCCCAACGAGATGCGCGCCGTGCTGCACAAGGACCGCGTCAAGGCCCGCATCGTGCGGCACGACCGCAAGGGCCGCCCCGAGGGGCGCGTGCTGGAGATCGTCGAGCGCCCGCCGCAGCCCATCATCGGCCGCCTGCTGCACGAGTCCGGCGTATGGCTGGTCGCGCCCGAGGACAAGCGCTACGGCCAGGACGTGCTGATCCCCAAGGGCGCCACCGGCACGGCCAAGCCCGGGCAGGTGGTGGTGGTGGAACTCACCGAGCCGCCCAGCCTGTACGGCCAGCCGGTGGGCCGCGTCAAGGAGGTGCTGGGCGAGATCGACGATCCGGGCATGGAGATCGAGATCGCGGTGCGCAAGTACGGCGTGCCGCACGAGTTCTCCGAGGCCTGCATCGCGCTGGCGCGCACCTTGCCCGACAAGGTGCGACCGCAGGACAAGAAGCACCGGGTCGACCTGACCGACGTGCCGCTGGTCACCATCGACGGCGAGGATGCGCGCGATTTCGACGACGCCGTGTACTGCGAGCCGGCCAGGGTCGGCCGCGGCAAGGGCTGGCGCCTGCTGGTGGCCATCGCCGACGTCAGCCACTACGTGGAGACCGGCAGCGCCATCGACATCGACGCCTACGACCGCGCGACCAGCGTCTACTTCCCGCGCCGCGTGATCCCCATGCTGCCGGAGAAGCTGTCCAACGGCCTGTGCTCGCTCAACCCCGAGGTCGACCGGATGTGCATGGTGTGCGACATGCTGATCGCCGCCACCGGCGAGATCGCCGCCTACCAGTTCTACCCGGGCGTGATGTGGAGCCATGCCCGCTTCACCTACACCGAGGTGGCCGCCATCCTGGCCAACACCCGCGGCCCCGAAGCCCAGCGCCGCAAGGACCGGGTGCAGGACCTGATGAACCTGCACGACGTCTACCGCGTGCTGCTCAAGGCGCGCAACGCCCGCGGCGCCGTGGACTTCGAGACGGTGGAGACCCAGATCGTCTGCGACGAGAGCGGCCGCATCGAGAAGATCGTGCCGCGCACCCGCAACGACGCGCACCGCCTGATCGAGGAGGCCATGCTGGCCGCCAACGTCTGCAGCGCCGACTTCATCCAGCAAAGCGGCCATCCCGGCCTGTACCGGGTGCACGAGGGCCCCACGCCGGAGAAGAAGGAGATCCTGCGCAGCTACCTCAAGGCGATGGCCGTGGGCCTGAGCATCAGCGACGACCCGCAGCCGGCCGAATTCCAGCGCATCGCCGAGGCGGTGAAGGAGCGGCCGGACGGGCAGCAGATCCACACCATGCTGCTGCGCTCCATGCAGCAGGCGATCTACACGCCGATCAACAGCGGCCACTTCGGCCTGGCCTACGACGCCTACACGCACTTCACCAGCCCGATCCGCCGCTACCCGGACCTGCTGGTGCACCGGGTGATCAAGGCCATCCTGGCGGGCCGGCGCTACGAGCTGCCGGCGCTGCCGACGCCCGGCGAGGCGCACGAGAAGCTGGCGCGGCGCCTGGCCAGCCGGGTCGCCGCGCCGGGCCAGAAGCTGCGCAAGCCCGCCGCGCCGCCCAGCCGCGAGATCCAGGCCTGGGAGGCCGCCGGCCTGCACTGCAGCGCCAACGAGCGCCGCGCCGACGAGGCCAGCCGCGACGTCGAGGCCTGGCTCAAGTGCAAGTACATGCGCGAGCACCTGGGCGAGGAGTACGGCGGCGTGGTCACGGCCGCCACCACCTTCGGCATCTTCGTCACGCTGGACGCGATGTACGTCGAGGGCCTGGTGCACATCACCGAACTGGGCGGCGAGTACTTCAAGTTCGACGAGGCGCGCCAGGAGCTGCGCGGCGAGCGCACCGGCATCCGCTACGCCATCGGCACGCGGGTGCGGGTGCAGGTCAGCCGGGTCGACCTGGACGGCCGCAAGATCGACTTCCGCCTGGTGCGCGAGGGCGAGGAACTGATCGCCCGCGCGATGAAGGACAAGGGCGTGTCCTCGCCCGGCCCGGCCGCCTCGTCCAAGGGCACGGCCAAGCGGGCCAGCCGCAAGACCGCGGCGGCAGCGCCGGGCGAGCGCGCACGCTCGCCGATCCAGGCGCTCAAGTCGGCGGTGAAGACGGCCGCCGCCAAGGGCAAGGGCCGCGGCAGCAAACGGCGCTGAGCGGCGCCATCCTACGACGACAAGGAGACCCCATGGCATCGAATCCCCCGTCCGCCGGCCGCGTGGCCATCGTCACCGGCGGCGGCACCGGCATCGGCAAGGCGGCGGCGCTGGCGCTGCTGGGCGGCGGCTGGCGCGTGGCCATCGCCGGCCGGCGGCGCGAGCCGCTGGAGCAGGTGGCGCAGGAGGCGCGTGCGCCGGGCCGCGCCCTCGCCGTGCCCACCGACGTCACCGACGCGGCTTCGGTCGCGGCGCTGTTCGAGGCCACGGTCAAGGCCTGGGGCCGCGTCGACCTGCTGTTCAACAACGCCGGCATGGGCCTGGGCGGCGCGGCGCTGGAGGACATCGCCATCGAGGACTGGAAGCGTGTGGTCGACACCAACCTCAGCGGCATGTTCTACGCCATCCAGCAGGCCTTCCGCGTGATGAAGGCGCAGCAGCCCCGCGGCGGCCGCATCATCAACAACGGCTCGATCTCGGCGCACGCGCCGCGTCCGGGTTCCATCGCCTACACCGCCACCAAGCACGCGGTGACGGGCCTGACCAAGGCGGCCTCGCTGGACGGGCGCAAGTGGGACATCGCGGTGGGCCAGATCGACATCGGCAACGCCGCCACCGAGCTGGCGGCGCGCATGGCGCAGGGCGTGCCGCAGGCCAACGGCGAGATCGCGGTCGAGCCGCTGATGGACGTGTCCATCGTCGGCCAGTCGGTGCTGTACATGGCCAACCTGCCGCTGGAGGCCAACGTGCTGTTCCACACCGTGATGGCCACCAAGATGCCCTTCGTCGGCCGCGGCTGAACGCCGAGCTCCGGCTAGGGGCCGCTGCGGCTCCAGAAGCCGCGGCCGGCCAAGGCGGAGGCCACCAGCGGCTCGCCCTGGGGCCAGCGGTCCGCCGCCAGCCCATGGTCGAACACCGCGCCGGCCGCCGCCTGGAACGGCGCAGCTCCGGCGGCCAGCCGCGCCGCCACCAGGCCGGCCAGCACGTCGCCCGTGCCCGCGCTGGCCAGGCGTGCGTTCCCGGTGGGATTGATCAACGGCACGCCGGCCGGCTCGGCGACCACCGTGCCCGAACCCTTGAGCACCACCACGCAGCCGTGCCGCACCGCCAGCGTGTAGGCCGCGGCCAGCCGGTCGGCCTGCACCTCGGCCACCGTGCAGCCCAGCAGCCGCGCGGCTTCCAGCGGATGCGGCGTCAGCACCGTCGCCTGCTCGCCATGGCGCGCCCGCGCCTGCAGCAGCGGACGCAGGGCGGCGACGGCCGCCAGGGCATTCAGCGCGTCGGCGTCCAGCACCAGCGAGCGCGCCTGCAGCAGCACGCGCGGCAGCACGTCGCGCACGGCCTGCCCGCCGCCGCAGCCGCAGGCCACGTGCATGCCCGCCAGGTCCAGGCTGTCCCAGGCGCGCAGCATCAGCTCGGGCTGGCTGGCTTCGTAGGCCGGCCGCGCATCGTCGAGCAGCCCGACGAACACCCGGCCCGCGCCGGCGTGCAAGGCCGCCGTGGCCGCCAGCAGCGCGGCGCCCCCCATGCCCGGCGCGCCGCCGATCACGGCCACGTCGCCCCAGCTGCCCTTGTGCGAGGCATGCGGCCGGGACGCGGGTTGTGGCGCGCCGGCCAGCCAGGCGGTGGGCGGCTGGGCATGCTCCACGCCCAGGTCGTCCAGCCACACCTGGCCGGCCGCGTCGCGCCCGCCGGCGGTGAACAGGCCCGGCTTGAGCGTCAGCAGGCTGAGCGTGTGCGTGGCGCACACGGCGTCGCCGTGGCCGGTGTCCGCGTTCAGGCCGGAGGGCAGGTCCACCGCCAGCACCGGGCAGGCGCCTGCGCTCAGGCGCTGCCGCCCGGCGGCGCCCGGGCCTTCCAGCGGGCGCCGCTGGCCGATGCCCAGCATCGCGTCGATGGCCAGGTCGCAGTCCTGCGGCGGCTGCGCAGCCAGCGGCACGCCGGCTTCGCGGGCGCGCCGCAGCGAGGCCAGCGCATCGGGCGGCGCGTCGATCTCGTTGCCCAGCCAGGTCACGACCGGCTGCTTGCCCCAGCGCCGCAGGTGCAGGGCCGCTTCCAGGCCATCACCGCCGTTGTTGCCGGGGCCGCAAGCCACCCAGACGGTGCGCGCATGGGGCGCGATGGCCAGCGCCAGCCGCGCCACCGCGAGGCCGGCACGCTGCATCAGCGTGTGCGGAGGCAGGCCGGCCGCTGCGGCAGTCTCCACCGCGCGCGTGGCGGCTGCGTCGAACAGGGGCCAGGCCGGCCCCGGGGCGATGCGTTGCATGGCGGCATTGTGAGGCCGCCCCGGGCTCAGGCGAACAGCCGCTCCACGCCCAGGCCTTCGATGTCCACGTCGGGCGGGCGCGCCCCCATCAGGTCGGCCACGGCACGCGCGCTGCCGCAGGCCAGGGCCCAGCCGCTGGAGCCGTGGCCCAGGTTGAGCCACACGCCGGGAATGCCGGTGGCGCCCAGCAGCGGCGGGCCGTCCGGCAGCATGGGCCGGGCGCCCTTCCACTCCTGCACCGCCGAACCCGTGTTGGCCAGCTGGGCCGCGCCCGGGAACCAGTCGTGCAGCACCTTGTACAAGGTCTGGATGGCCGCCGGGTTCTTGCGCTCGAGCCGGCCGCCGATCTCCGCGCTGCCGGCCACCCGCACGCGGTTGCCCAGCCGGGTGATGGCGACCTTGTAGCGCTCGTCCATCAGCGCGCTGCGGGGCGCGTTCAGCGGCTCGCGGATGGGCGCGCTCACCGAATAGCCGTACACCGGCGCCAGCGGGATGTGCAGCCCCAGCGGCCGCAGCAGGTCGGCCGAATCGGCGCCGCCGCACACCACCACCGCCTGGAACGGGCGCTCCTGCGGCGGCTGGCCGCCCGTGGACACGCGCAGCACGGCGGCGTTGGCGCGCTCCAGCGGCGCCACCGCGCTGTTGAACTCGAAGCGCACGCCCAGCGACTGGGCCTGGCCGCGCAGCAGCAGCGCGAACTGGCGGCAGTTGGCGACCCCGTCGTCGGGCAGGTGCACCGCGCCCGCGAACTCGGTGTCGGGGTTGAGCGCCGGTTCGATCGCGCGGGCCGCCTCCTGCGAGATCTCCTTGAAGCGCACCCCGGCTTCCTTGAGCACCGGCAGGCCGGCGTGCACCAGCTGGCGCTCTTTCTCCGAGCGCAGCAGCACCAGGTAGCCGGGGCTGCAGTCGTACTCCAGCTGCAGCGTCTCGGTCAGCTGGTGCATGCGGGCGCGGCTGTAGAAGGCCAGGCGCTGCAGGCGGGCCCGGTTGGCCAGGTAGGTCGCCGGGTCGCAGGCCCGCCACCAGGCCCACATCCAGCCCAGCTCGCGCGCCGACAGCGGCCAGGCCAGCTTGACGGCGCCATGGCGGCTGAACAGCGAGCGCATGGCCTTGGCCGGCATGCCCGGCGCCGCCCAGGGCGTCACATAGCCGGGCGCGACCACACCGGCATTGGCGAAGCTGGTCTCCTCGGCGGCGGCGCCGCGGCGCTCGAACACGGTGACTTCGTGCCCGTCGGCGGCGAGCTCGTAGGCCGTGGTGACGCCGATGATGCCGGCGCCCACGATGGCGATCTTCATTTAGGGCCTGGTGATGGAAGCGAGTGCCGTCTCGGCTTGCTGCGCGACGTTCAGCACGGTGTCGTCGCGCATCGCACTTTGCCAGATCATCAGCCCCACCGGGAGCTCGCCGGCGCCGTGGCAGGGGATGGAGATGGCGCAGCCGTCGAGCATGTTGACCACGCTGGGGTTGCGCAGCAGCAGGGCGTTGACGCGGAAGAAGGCCTCGTCACGCGAGGCGTCGCCGGGCGCCACCTGCGCGATGGGCGGGGCGACGATGGGCACGGTGGGCGAGAGCACGGCGTCGAAGCCCCGCAGCGAAGCCTCGACCCGGGCGATCCAGTCGCGCCGGGCGCGGATGAGTTCCAGGTACTCGTGCGCCTTCATGCCGGCGCCGCGTTCGATACGCGCCCGCACCCGCGGGTCGTAGCCGTCGCCGCGTGCCTCTAGCAGGCTGCGGTGCCAGGCGAAGCTTTCGGCCGCCGAGAAGCCACCCGTGGCCTGGATGCTGCCCAGGTCGCGGATGGCGTCCAGTTCGATCTCCTGCACCGTGGCGCCGGCGCTGCGCAGCCGGTCCAGGGCCCGTTCGAAGGCGGCGGCGACCGTGGCGTCCAGCCCGTCCAGCATCTGCGTGCACGGCACCGCCAGGCGGTACGCGCGCAGCGGCGCCGTGCTGCGCACCACCTGGCGGCCGGCCAGGATCTCGTGCGCCAGGATGGCGTCGCGCACCGAGCGCGTCATCGCGCAGACCGTGTCCAGGGTGGCCGATAGCGGCAGGGCACCTTCCAGGGGCGTGAGGCGCTGGGTGTTCTTGAAGCCGACGATGCCGCACAGCGCCGCCGGGATGCGGATCGAGCCGCCGGTGTCCGAGCCCAGGCCGATGAAGGCGGCCCCGCCCGCCACGGACACGGCCGCGCCCGAGGACGAGCCACCCGGTATGCGCGGCGTCGCCGCGTCCGCCGGATTGGCCGGCGTGCGGAAGTGCGGGTTGGTGCCCACGCCGGAAAACGCGAACTCGGTCATGTGGGTGCGGCCCAGCACCGTGGCGCCGGCCGCCTTCAGCCGGGCCACGGCGGGCGCATCGCGCTGGGCGGCAGGCGCGTCGGCCAGCACGCGCGAGCCGGCGGGCGTGGGCTGGCCGGCCAGGTCGAACAGGTCCTTGACCGAGACCGGCAGGCCGCCCAGCGGCAACGCCTGCCGGGCCGGGTCGGCTGCCTGCTGCAGGGCCTGGTCACGGAAGGTTTTCAGGAAGGCGGGGGCGCAGACCGGGGAGTCCGCAGCCTCGAGGGCGCGGTCCAGTTCGGCGGCGGTGCTGCCGCGTCCGGCGCGGATGCGCTCGAGTGTGGCGATGAGGTCGTGCGGCGGTTGGGCGTGGGGGCTCATGCTAGAATTTCACGGCTTTGCTGGGCGCTGGCACGCGCGTGCCAAGCGTCATCAGCAAAGTCAAAACTCGCGAATCCTTCCCAACAAGGTGTCGGGGCCTTTTCGAGGCGCTGATTTCGGGGCGGATTTTAGACCCAACCTTAGGAAAAACTCATGCCCGCAACCATGCGTGAAATGCTGGAAGCCGGTGTCCATTTCGGGCACCAGACGCGCTTCTGGAACCCCAAGATGGCCCCCTTCATCTTCGGCCATCGCAACAAGATCCACATCATCAACCTGGAAAAGTCGCTGCCGATGTTCCAGGACGCGATGAAGTTCGTGAAGCAGCTGTCGGCCAACCGCGGCACCATCCTGATGGTGGGCACCAAGCGCCAGGCCCGCGAGATCGTGTCGAGCGAAGCCAAGCGCGCCGGCGTGCCCTACGTCGACCAGCGCTGGCTGGGCGGCATGCTGACCAACTTCAAGACCGTCAAGACCTCGATCAAGCGCCTGAAGGACATGAAGGCCCAGCAGGAAGCCGGCCTGGAGTCCATGAGCAAGAAGGAACAGCTGATGTTCCAGCGCGAGATGGAGAAGCTCGAGAAGGACATCGGCGGTATCCAGGACATGAACAGCCTGCCGGACGCCATCTTCGTGATCGACGTGGGCTTCCACAAGATCGCCGTGTCCGAGGCCAAGAAGCTGGGCATCCCGCTGGTGGGCGTGGTCGACTCCAACCACTCGCCCGAGGGCATCGACTACGTGATCCCCGGCAATGACGACTCTTCCAAGGCCGTCACCCTGTACGCCCGCGGCATCGCCGACGCCATCCTCGAGGGCCGCTCCAGCGCCATGAACGACGTGGTCAAGGCCGTCTCCGACGGCGGCGACGAGTTCGTGGAAGTGGAAGAGGGCGCCAACGCCTGATCCCCGGGACATCTCCGAAGGAAGGGGGCTCTCGGGCCCCCTTTTTCCAATCTGTTGAAAGGTAGAGAAGAAATGGCTGCAATCACCGCAAGCATGGTCGCCGAGCTGCGCGGCAAGACCGACGCCCCGATGATGGAGTGCAAGAAGGCCCTGACCGAGGCCGGCGGCAACCTGGAGAAGGCCGAGGAGATCCTGCGCGTCAAGCTGGGCAACAAGGCCGGCAAGGCCGCCGCCCGCGTCACGGCCGAAGGCGTGGTGTCCGCCTGGATCGAGGGGACGACCGGCGCGCTGCTGGAGACCAACTGCGAAACCGACTTCGTCACCAAGAACGACAGCTTCCTGGCCCTGGCCCGCGCGGCGGCCGAGCTGGTCGCCCGGCACAATCCGTCGGACGTGGCGGCCCTGGGTGCGCTGCCCTACAGCCAGGACGGCTTCGGCCCCACGCTGGAAGACGTGCGCAAGGGCCTGATCGGCAAGATCGGCGAGAACATGAGCTTCCGGCGCTTCAAGCGCTTTTCGGGCGGCAACAAGCTGGCTTCCTACCTGCACGGCACGCGCATCGGCGTGGTGGTGGAGTACCAGGGCGACGACACCGCCGCCAAGGACGTGGCCATGCACGTGGCCGCGATGAAGCCGGTGGCGCTGGCCAGCAGCGACGTGCCGGCCGAGCTGATCGAGAAGGAGCGTTCGGTGGCCACGGCCAAGGCCCAGGAATCCGGCAAGCCGGCCGACATCGCCGCCAAGATGATCGAAGGCTCGGTGCAGAAGTACCTCAAGGAGGTGTCGCTGTTCAACCAGCCCTTCGTGAAGAACGACAAACAGACCGTCGAGCAGATGCTCAAGGCCGCCGGCACCACCGTCAAGGGCTTCACCCTGTACGTGGTGGGCGAGGGCATCGAGAAGAAGGTCGACGACTTCGCGGCCGAAGTGGCCGCGCAGGTGGCCGCCGCCAAGAGCACGGCCTGAGGTAAAAGGCGGCCGCGCGGCCGCCACCGTCCACGGCAACGCCGCTACACTCCACCCGTTCATTCCAGGAGCCCCTCCCATGCCCGACGCCCAGCCGGCCCACAAGCGCATCTTGCTGAAGCTGTCGGGAGAGGCGCTGATGGGCGACGACGCCTTCGGCATCAACCGCTCCACCATCGTTCGCATGGTGCAGGAGGTGGCCGAGGTGGTGCACATGGGCGTGCAGGTGGCGGTGGTCATCGGCGGCGGCAACATCTTCCGCGGCGTGGCCGGCGGTGCGGTGGGCATGGACCGGGCCACGGCCGACTACATGGGCATGCTGGCCACGGTGATGAACGCGCTGGCCCTGGCCGACGCCATGAACAAGCAGGGGCTGATCGCCCGGGTGATGTCGGCCATTGCCATCGAGCAGGTGGTCGAGCCCTACGTGCGGCCCAAGGCGCTGCAGTACCTGGAAGAGGGCAAGGTCGTGATCTTCGCCGCCGGCACCGGCAACCCGTTCTTCACCACCGACACGGCGGCGGCGCTGCGCGGCGCGGAGATCGGCGCCGAGCTGGTGCTCAAGGCGACCAAGGTCGACGGCGTGTACTCCGCCGATCCCAAGAAAGACCCGTCGGCCACGCGCTACAACCAGCTGTCGTTCGACCAGGCCATGAACCAGAACCTGGGCATCATGGACGCCACCGCGTTCGCGCTGTGCCGCGACCAGAAGCTGCCGATCAAGGTGTTTTCCATCTTCAAGAACGGCGCGCTCAAGCGCGTGGTGATGGGCGAGGACGAGGGCACCCTGGTCTACGCCTGACAGGAGAGACGCAACCATGAGCACGATTGCCGAGATCAAGAAGACGACGCAGGCCAAGATGGACCAGTCCATCGCCGCCTTCAAGAACAACCTGACCAAGATCCGCACCGGCCGGGCCAATCCGGCGCTGCTGGACACGGTGCAGGTGGACTACTACGGCTCCATGATGCCGATCAGCCAGGTGGCCAACGTCTCGCTGCTGGACGCGCGCACCATCAGCGTCCAGCCCTGGGAGAAGGGCATGGGCGCCAAGATCGAGAAGGCCATCCGCGAGAGCGACCTGGGCCTGAACCCGGCCTCCATGGGCGACCTGATCCGCGTGCCCATGCCGCCCATGAGCGAGGAGCGCCGCAAGGAGATGACCAAGCTGGTGCGCCACGAGGGCGAGAACGCCAAGATCGCGATCCGCAACCTGCGCCGCGACGCCAACGAGCACGTCAAGAAGCTGGTCAAGGACAAGCAGGCGTCGGAGGACGACCAGAAGCGCTCCGAGGCCGACATCCAGAAGGTCACCGACAGGCACATCGCCGAGATCGACAGCATGGTGGCCGCGAAGGAACAAGAGATCATGGCGGTATGAAACCGGCCCCCACGCTCCCCCACTGCGTGTGGCTCGCTGCCTCCCGAGGGGGCCTTCGCGGCTTGGGACGGCCCAGCGCCGCTCAAGGTCGCCGCCGATGAGCGCGGTGCCGCACCACATTGCCATCGTCATGGATGGCAACGGCCGGTGGGCCACCCGGCGCTACCTGCCGCGCGTGGCTGGCCACAAGATGGGGGTCGATGCGCTGCGCGCCTGCGTGCGGCACTGCGGCGACCGCGGCGTCAAGGTGCTCACCGTGTTCGCCTTCTCCTCGGAGAACTGGAACCGGCCGGCCGACGAGGTCTCGGGCCTGATGGAACTGCTGGCGATCGCGCTGTCGCGCGAGGTGCCGCAGCTCAAGGCCGAGGGCGTGCGCATCCATTTCGTGGGCGACCGCTCCAAGCTGCCGGCCAAGGTCAAGACCGGGCTGAGCCAGGCCGAGGCCGCCACCGCCGCCAACACGCGCCTGGTGCTCAACGTCTGCTTCAATTACGGCGGCCGCTGGGACATGGCGCAGGCCGCCGCGCGCCTGGCGGACGAGGGCAAGCCCATCAACGAGGCCACGCTGTCGGCCGCCATGGCGCTGGCCCATGTGCCCGACCCCGACCTGGTGATCCGCACCGGCGGCGAGCAGCGCATCAGCAACTTCCTGCTGTGGCAGGCCGCCTATTCCGAGCTGTACTTCAGCGACAAGCTCTGGCCCGAGTTCAACACCGCGGCGCTGGACGCCGCGATCGCCGACTTCGCCCGCCGGGAGCGCCGCTTCGGCAAGACGTCCGAGCAGCTCACGCCTGCCGCGGTGAGCAAGAAGGCTGCTTGACGCATCCATGCTGAAGCAGCGGGTGATCACGGCCGTCGTCCTGCTGGCCATCCTCCTGCCCGCGCTGTTCTGGCCCGACCCGGCGCCCTTTGCCCTGGTGACGCTGCTGCTGCTGGGCGCGGGCGCCTGGGAATGGGGACGCCTCAACGGGCTGGCCAAGGATGCCTCGGTGGCCGCCGCCGTGATCTGCGTCGGGCTGTGCGTGGCGGCCTGGGGCGCCGGCTGGCTGTCGCGGCCGCTGCCGCTGCTGTGGGTGGGCGCCGGCGCGGCCTGGGTGCTGGCTGGCGGGTTCATGCTGCGCGCCGGGGTGGCGGGCTGGCCGCGGGTGCCGGCCTGGCTGCGCCTGGCCGGCGGCGTGCTGGCGCTGTGGGTGGCTTGGCTGGCCATCGCGCAGGCCCGCGTGGTCGGCATCAACTTCCTGCTGTCGGTGCTGGTGCTGGTCTGGGTGGCGGACGTGTTCGCCTATTTCGCCGGGAAGCGCTTCGGCCTGAAGTTCACCCGCGCCAAGCTGGCACCGGCGATCAGCCCCGGCAAGAGCTGGGAGGGCGTGTGGGGCGGCATGGCCGGCGTGGTGCTGCTGGGCCTGGCCTGGGCCGCGGCGGACGGCCGCCTGGGTGCCGCCGTCCCCAGCCTGTTCAGCCGGCTGGCCGAGCGCGGCTGGTGGCTGCTGGTGCTGGCCGTGCTGTTCCTGGCGGCCATGAGCGTGGTGGGCGACCTGGTGGAGTCGCTGATCAAGCGCAGCGCCGGCGCCAAGGACTCCGGCGGCCTGCTGCCCGGCCATGGCGGCGTGCTCGACCGCGTGGATGCGTTGCTGCCGACGCTGCCGCTGGCGATGATGCTGGCTTCCTTCTGATCCGCATGGACAAGCAACGCATCGCCGTCCTGGGCTCGACCGGCTCGGTCGGCGCCAGCACGCTGGACGTGGTGGCGCGCCACCCGGACCGCTTCGAGGTGTTCGCCCTGTGCGCCGCCACCCGGGTGGACGAGATGCTGGCGCAGTGCCGGCGCTTCCGGCCGCAGGTCGCGGTGATGGCCGACGAGGCTGCGGGCCGCGAGCTGGCGCGCCAGCTGGAGGCCCATGGCCTTCCCACCCGCGTCGAGGTGGGGCCGTCGGCGGTCGACGCTGTCGCCTCGCACGAGGCGGTCCACATCGTGATGGCCGCCATCGTCGGTGCCGCCGGGCTGTCGTCCTGCCTGGCCGCCGCCCGCGCCGGCAAGCGCCTGCTGCTGGCCAACAAGGAGGCGCTGGTGGTAGGCGGCGAGGTCTTCCTGGCGGCCGTGCGCGAGGGCGGCGCCACGCTGCTGCCGATCGACAGCGAGCATTCGGCGATCTTCCAGTCGCTGCCCGAGGACCCGGCGAGCTGGGACGAACGCGTCGAGAAGATCATCCTCACCGCCTCGGGCGGCCCGTTCCGCACGCGCGACCCCGCCAGCCTGCGGCAGGTCACGCCCGAGGAGGCCTGCGCCCACCCGAACTGGGTGATGGGCCGCAAGATCTCGGTGGACTCCGCCACCATGATGAACAAGGCGCTGGAGGTGATCGAGGCGCGCTACCTGTTCGGGCTGCCGCCCGAGCGGCTGGAGGTGGTGATCCATCCGCAAAGCGTGATCCACTCCATGGTGCAGTACCGGGACAGCTCGGTGGTGGCCCAGCTTGGGACGCCGGACATGCGGGTGCCCATCGCCTACGGCCTGGCTTGGCCGGGACGGGTGGCCTCGGGCGCCCAGGCGCTGGATTTCTCGCGCCTGGCGGACATGAGCTTCGAAGCGGTCGACAGCCGCGGCCACCGCGACCGCTTCCCGGGACTGCAGCTGGCCTGGGACTGCCTGCGGGCGCCGGCCGGCACCACGGCGGTGCTCAATGCCGCCAACGAGGTGGCGGTGGCGGCCTTTCTGGACCGGCGTATCCGTTTCGACCAGATCCATGCGCTCAACCTTGCAACTTTGGAGGCCGTGCCGGTCTCCAAGCCGCGGGCGCTGGGCGACTTGCTGGAGCTGGACGGCCGTGCCCGCCGCTCCGCCGAAGCCGGGATCGCGCGGCTGCCCTGACACCTTCACGAGGATTCGCCCATGCTCACCGTCGTTGCCTTCATCGTCGCCCTGGGCCTGCTGATCGCCGTGCACGAATACGGCCACTACCGGGTGGCGGTGGCCTGCGGCGTCAAGGTGCTGCGCTTTTCCGTGGGCTTCGGCAAGACGCTGTACCGCTGGAAGCCGCGCAAGCAGCGGCCCGGCCAGGACACGGAGTTCGTGATCGGCGCCTTCCCGCTGGGCGGCTACGTGCGCATGCTGGACGAGCGCGAAGCGCCGGTGGCGCCCGAAGAGCGGCACCTGGCCTTCAACACGCAGCCGCTCAAGTCGCGCGCCGCCATCGTGGCGGCCGGGCCGGCGGCCAACCTGCTGCTGGCGGTGCTGCTGTACGCGGTGGTCAGCTGGTGGGGCGTGCAGGAGCCGCGCGCCATCCTGGCCAGCCCGGTGGCCGGCTCGGTGGCCGCGCAGGCCGGCCTGCGGGGCAGCGAGCAGGTGGAGGCGGCCGCCTTCGAAGGCGAGCCGCTGCGGCCGGTCGAATCCTTCGAGGACCTGCGCTGGCTGCTGACCCGCGGCGCGCTCGATGGCCGCGATGTGCGGCTGCAGCTGGGCGGCCAGGGCCAGGCCGGCGTGCTGCTGCCGCTCAGCGGCGTGGATGCCAAGGAGGCGGACGCGCAGCTGTTCCGCCGCATCGGGATCCTGGGCCCGTGGACCCGGCCCGTGATCGGCGAGGTGGTGCCGGGCGGCGCGGCCGACCGCGCGGGTCTGCGCCAGGGCGACGCGGTGCGGGCCGTCGGTGGCCAGGCCGTGGTGGACGGGCAGCAGCTGCGCGAGCTGATCCGTGCCCAGGTGCAGGGTGGCCGGCCCATGGAGAACGTCTGGCGGGTGGAGCGCGACGGCCGCGAGATCGAGCTGCGGGTGGCGCCGGACGCGGTCGACGACGACGGGGCCACCATCGGGCGCATCGGCGCCTACGTCGGCGCGCCGCCGGCCATGGTGGAAGTGCGCCGCGGGCCGCTGGACGGCCTGTGGGCGGGCGCGGTGCGCACCTGGGAGGTGTCGCTGCTGACGCTGCGCATGATGGGCCGCATGGTGATCGGCGAGGCCTCGCTGAAGAACCTCAGCGGACCGCTGACGATCGCGGACTACGCGGGCAAGTCCGCCAGCCTGGGCCTCACGCAGTACCTGGTGTTCCTGGCCCTGATCAGCGTGAGCCTGGGGGTGCTGAACCTGCTGCCGCTGCCGGTCTTGGACGGCGGGCACCTGATGTATTATCTTTGGGAGGCGGTGACGGGCAGGGGCGTCTCGCAGGCATGGATGGAACGGCTGCAGCGGGGCGGCGTCGCGGTCCTGCTGGTCATGATGTCCATCGCCCTCTTCAACGACGTCACGCGCCTTTTCGGATAGCAGACATTCGCGGCGGACCTGTCGCCGCATGCGTGCGGCGGCCCACCTGAATCCATGAAAAAACACTTCAAGCGCTTTCGCGCACGTGGCGTCGCGGGCGTGATCGCGATGGCTTTCGCCGCCCACGCCTGGGCCGTCGATCCGTTCACGGTGCGCGACATCCGCGTCGAAGGCCTGCAGCGGGTGGAGCCGGGCACCGTGTTCGCATCGCTGCCGTTCCGCGTGGGCGACGAGTACAACGACGAGAAGGGCGCGGCCGCCATCCGCTCGCTGTTCGGCCTGGGCCTGTTCAAGGACGTGCGGCTGGAGGTTTCGGGCAACGTGCTGGTGGTCATCGTCGAGGAGCGCCCCACCGTCGCCGACGTGGACTTCGTGGGCACGCGCGAATTCGACAAGGACACGCTGCGCAAGGCCCTGCGCGAGATCGGCCTGACCGAGGGCCGGCCCTACGACCAGGCGCTGGCCGACCGCGCGGAGCAGGAGCTCAAGCGGCAGTACATCAACCGCAGCCTGTACGGCGCCGAGGTGGTGACCACGGTGACGCCGATCGAGCGCAACCGCGTCAACCTGACCTTCACCGTCACCGAGGGCGAGCCGGCGCGCATCGGCGACATCCGCATCGTGGGCAACAAGTCGTTCAGCGAGGGCACGCTCAAGGGCCTGTTCGACCTGGACACCGGCGGCTTCCTGAGCTGGTACACCAAGTCCGACCGCTACTCGCGCGTCAAGCTCAACGCCGACCTGGAGGCGCTACGCTCGTACTACCTGCAGCGCGGTTTCCTGGAGTTCCGCATCGACAGCACCCAGGTCGCGATCTCGCCCGACAAGCAGGACATCACCATCACGGTGAACGTCACCGAGGGCGAGCGCTACGTGGTCACGGGCGTCAAGCTCGAGGGCAACTACCTGGGCCGCGATGACGAGTTCAAGTCGCTGGTGACCATCAGGCCCGGCGAGCCGTACAACGCCGACCAGGTGGCCGAGACCACCAAGGCCTTCACCGACTACTTCGGCAATTTCGGCTACGCCTTCGCCAACGTCGAGGCGCGCCCGGAGGTGGACCGCGTCAGCAACCGCGTGGCCTTCGTCATCGTGGCGGACCCGGCGCGCCGCGCCTACGTGCGCCGCGTCAACATCTCGGGCAACAACCGCACGCGCGACGAGGTGATCCGGCGCGAGTTCCGCCAGTTCGAGTCCAGCTGGTACGACGCCGACCGCATCCGCATGTCGCGCGACCGCGTGGACCGCCTGGGCTTCTTCCGCGAGGTCACGGTCGAGACCGCCGAGGTGCCGGGTTCGCCCGACCAGGTGGACATCAACCTCAACGTGGTGGAGAAACCCACCGGCAGCCTGCAGCTGTCGGCCGGCTTCTCCAGCGCCGACCGGCTGGGCCTGGGCTTTGCCGTCAAGCAGGAGAACGCCTTCGGCTCGGGCAACTACCTGGGCATCGAGGTCAACACCAGCAAGTACAACCAGACCATCGTGTTCAACACCGTGGATCCGTACTTCACCACCGACGGCATCTCGCGCACCATCGACCTGTACCACCGCCGCTCCAAGCCCTACGAGGACCAGGGCGGCAACTACGAGCTCATCACCTCGGGCGGCGGCCTGCGTTTCGGCGTGCCTTTCAGCGAGGTCGACACGGTGTTCTTCGGCGGCAGCCTGGAGCGCACCGAGATCCGGCCCGGCACCAACATCCCGGCGGCCTACCTGGCCTACGGCAGCCGCTTCGGCTACACCAGCACCAACCTGCCGCTGACGGTGGGCTGGTCGCGCGACGACCGCGACAGTGCCATTGCGCCCAACGCCGGCCGCCTGCAGCGTTTCGGCGGCGAGCTGGGCCTGATCGGGGACGCGCGCTACGTCCGCTCCAACTACCAGTACCAGCAGTACATCCCGCTGAACAAGCAGTACACCCTCGCCTTCAACGGCGAACTGGGCTGGGGCAAGGGCCTGCAGGACCAGCCTTTCCCGGTGTTCAAGAACTTCTATTCCGGCGGCCTGGGTTCGGTGCGCGGCTTCGAGCAGGGCACCTTGGGTCCGCGCGACGTGACCGGCGCCTCCATCGGCGGGGCGCGCAAGATCACGCTCAACGCCGAGCTCATCACGCCCTTCCCGGGCGCCGGCAACGACCGCACGCTGCGGCTGTTCGGCTTCTTCGACGTGGGCAATGCCTTCGGCGAGAGCGAGAAGGTCCGCGCTGCCGACCTGCGCACCTCCGCCGGCATCGGCCTGTCCTGGATCTCGCCGATCGGGCCGCTGCGCATCGCCGTCGCCAACCCGGTGCGCAAATTCCCTGGGGATAGAATCCAGAGATTCCAATTCCAGATCGGAACATCGTTCTAATGAAGTACCTGAGCCGCCAAGCCTGCGTCATGCTCCTGGGCCTTGCCGCCATGTCGGCGCCCGCTCTGGCGCAGGAGTTCCGTGTCGGCTTCGTCAACACCGACCGCATCTTCCGGGAGGCCAGCACCGCCAAGGCGGCGCAGAGCAAGCTGGAGCAGGAATTCTCCCGGCGCGAGAAGGAACTGGCGGAATTGGGCAGCTCCCTGAAGGCCGGGTCGGAGCGCTTCGAGCGCGAGGCGCCCACCCTGTCTGAAAGCCAGCGCGGCCAGCGCCAGCGGCAGCTGATCGAGCAGGACCGCGACTTCCAGCGCAAGCGACGCGAGTTCCAGGAAGACCTGAACGCCCGCAAGAACGAGGAACTGCAGCAGGTGCTCGAGCGCGCCAACCGCGTGGTGCGCCAGGTGGCCGAACAGGAAAGATACGACCTGATCCTGCAGGAAGCGGTGTACATCAACCCCAAGCACGACATCACCGACAAGGTGATCAAGGCGCTCAACGCGAGCCGGTGAGGCGTGCAGCAGTCCGAGCGGTTGCGCCTGGGCGAGATCGTTGACGCGCTGGGCGGCGAGCTCCACGGCGACGCCGGGCAGGCCGTGGAGGGACTGGCCCCGCTGGAAACGGCCACCTCGCGGCAGCTGAGCTTCCTCAGCAATCCCCGTTACCGTGCGCAGCTGTCCGTCTCCAGGGCCGGATGCGTGATCGTCGCGCCCGGCGTGCGGGACGAGGCGCTGGCGCGCGGGGCCGCCATCGTCACCGACGACCCGTATCTGTACTTCGCCCGCGTCACCCGGCTGTGGAAGGAGCGCACGGCGCCGCCCCCCGGGCCGCGCATCCACCCCAGCGCCGTGGTCCATGACGAGGCCTGGGTCGATCCCACGGCCCGCATCGGCGCACTGTGCGTGGTCGAGCGCGGCGCGCGCATCGGCGCCGGGACCGAGCTCAAGGCGCGCGTCTTCATCGGCGAGAACTGCGTCGTCGGCGAGCGCTGCGTGTTCCATCCGGGGGCGGTGATCGGTGCCGACGGCTTCGGCTTCGCCCCGCGCCAGGGGGAGTGGGAGAAGATCGAGCAGCTGGGCGCGGTGCGCATCGGCAACGACGTCGAGGTCGGGGCCAACACCTGCATCGACCGCGGTGCGCTGGCCGACACCCTCATCGAGGACGGCGTCAAGCTCGACAACCTGATCCAGATCGGCCACAACGTGCGCATCGGCCGGCACACCGCCATGGCCGGCTGCGCCGCGGTGGCGGGCAGCGCCAACATCGGTGCCTACTGCACCATCGGCGGCCGCGCCGGCATCCTGGGGCACCTGACCGTGGCCGACCGCGTGCACATCTCGGCCGGCTCCTATGTCACCCGTTCCATCCACAAGCCGGGGCAGTACACCGGCTTCTTCCCCATCGATGACAATGCCGCCTGGGAAAAGAACGCAGCCACGCTCAAGCAGCTGTACGCCCTGCGCGAGCGCGTGAAGGCACTCGAAAAGAAATGACAGCCACCGGCGACCACCCAGCCATGATGGACATCCACCAGATCCTGAAGAACCTGCCGCATCGCTACCCGTTCCTGCTGGTGGACCGGGTCACGGCCATGGAGAAGGGCAAGAGCATCCAGGCGATCAAGAACGTCACGATCAACGAGCCGTTCTTCATCGGCCACTTCCCGCACCGCCCGGTGATGCCCGGCGTGCTGATCCTGGAGGCGATGGCGCAGGCCGCCGCGCTGCTGTCGTTCGCGACGCAGGGCACCACGCCGGACGACAAGACGGTGTACTACTTCGCCGGCATCGACGCGGCGCGCTTCAAGCGGCCGGTGGAGCCGGGCGACCAGATGCTGATGGACGTGACGCTGGAGCGGCAGAAGGCCGGCATCTTCCGGTTCAAGGGCTGCACCCGCGTGGGCGAGGAGCTGGCCTGCGAGGCCGAGCTCATGTGCACCATGCGCCGCATCGACGAGTGACGCCCCGATGGCCGACCTGATCCATCCCACGGCCCTCGTCGATCCGGCCGCAAGGATCGACCCTTCCGTCGCCATCGGTCCCTACACGGTGGTGGGGCCGAACGTGACCATAGGCGCCGGCACCACCGTGGGGCCGCACTGCGTGATCGAGGGCCACACCACCATCGGACGCGACAACCGCATCTTCCAGTTCGCCTCGCTGGGCGCGATCCCGCAGGACAAGAAGTACGCGGGCGAGCCCTGCGAGCTGGTGATCGGCGACCGCAACACCATCCGCGAGTTCTGCACCTTCAACATCGGCTCGCCCGGCGGCGGCGGCGTCACCCGCGTGGGCAACGACAACTGGTTGATGGCCTATGTGCACCTGGCGCACGACTGCATCGTCGGCGACCACACCATCTTCGCCAACAATTCCCAGCTGGCCGGCCACGTGGAGGTGGGCGACTGGGTGATCCTGGGCGGCTTCACGGTAGCGCACCAGTTCGTGCGCATCGGGGCGCACGGCATGACGGCCATGTGCTCGCTGCTGTTCGCCGACCAGCCGCCCTTCGTCATGAGCCAGGGCCAGCCGGCCCAGGCGCGCTCCATGAACTTCGAGGGCCTGCGCCGGCGCGGCTTCTCGCCGGCGCGCGTCTCTGCGGTCAAGGCCATGCACAAGGCGCTGTACCGCGACGGCCTAACGCTGGAGCAGGCGCAGGCGCGCATCGCCGCGCTGGCTGCCGCCACGCCGGAGGCGCAGCCCGACGTGCAGCTCATGCTGGAGTTCCTGGGGCGGGTCTCGCCCCAGCGCGGCATCGTGCGCTGACAAAGGTGAGGGCGTGGGAGCTCTGCGTGTGGCCATGGTCGCCGGCGAGGTGTCTGGCGACCTGCTTGCCGGGCGGCTGCTGGACGGGCTGACCGCGCGCTGGCCCGACCTGCAGGCCTACGGGATCGGCGGGCCGCAGATGGCCGGCCATGGTTTCCGGGCGCTGTGGCCCTACGAGAAGCTGGCCGTGCGCGGCTATGTCGAGGTGCTGCGCCACTACCGCGAGATCGTGGGCATCCGCCGGCAGCTGCGGGACCGGCTGCTGGCCGACCGGCCGCCGCTGTTCATCGGCGTGGACGCGCCCGACTTCAACCTGGACCTGGAGGCCGCGCTGCGGCCGGCGGGCGTGCGCACGGTGCAGTTCGTCTGCCCCTCGATCTGGGCCTGGCGCGCCGGCCGCGTGGAGAAGATCCACCACAGCTGCGACCACGTGCTGTGCATCTTCCCGTTCGAGCCCGAACTGCTGGCGCGGCACGGCATCGCCGCCACCTACGTCGGCCATCCGCTGGCCGACGTCATCCCCCGGCAGCCCGACCGTGCGGCGGCCCGGCGAGCTTTGGGTTTGCCGCAGGAGGGCGAGGTGCTGGCCATCCTGCCGGGCAGCCGTGCCTCCGAGGTGAGGTACCTGGCCCCGGCGTTCTTCCAGGCGGCGGCCCGCGTCCAGGCCGAGCGGCGCGGGATCCGGCTGGTGGTGCCCACGGTGCCTTCGCAGACCGCGGCCGTGAGGGCCGCCGCCGCAGCGGCCGGCCTTGGGGCGGGCCTGCAGATCGTCGAAGGCCGGTCGCACGAGGCGCTGGAGGCCTGCGACCTGACCCTGATCGCCAGCGGCACCGCCACGCTGGAGGCGGCGCTGTTCAAGCGGCCCATGGTGATCGCCTACCGCATGAACCGCCTGAGCTTCGAGATCATGAAGCGGCAGGCGCTGCAGCCCTGGGTGGGGCTGCCCAACATCCTGCTGCGTGAATCCGCCGTGCCCGAGTTGCTGCAGCACGACGCGACACCCGAGCGGCTGGCAGGGGCGGTCTTGGAATGGCTAGCGCGTCCTGACAGAATGGCGGCCGTCCACGAGAAATTCAGCGCGCTGCACGACCGGCTGCAGCGCGATACCGCCCAACTCGCCACCGATGCGATCGAGAAAGTCCTGCAAACCGCCTGAGCAAGCGCCGCTGGCCTGGGATCCGATAGGCCTGATGGCCGGCGTGGACGAGGCGGGGCGCGGCCCGCTGGCCGGGCCGGTGGTGGCGGCGGCCGTCATCCTCGACGATGCCAGGCGAATCCGCGGCCTGGCCGACTCCAAGGTGCTGACGCCGCTGCAGCGCGAACGCCTGTACGACCAGATCCGCGAGAAGGCCCTGTGCTGCTCGGTGGCCGAGGCCAGCGTGCAGGAGATCGACACGCTCAACATCTTCCATGCCACCATGCTGGCGATGCGGCGCGCGGTGGAGGGCCTGCGCCTGCGGCCCGCCAAGGTGCTGGTCGACGGCAACCGGCTGCCCCGGCTGGACGTGCTGGCCGAAGCGGTGGTGGGCGGCGACGCCAAGGTCAAGGCGATCTCGGCCGCGTCCATCCTGGCCAAGGTGCACCGGGACCGCCTGTGCGAGACGCTGCACCAGGAATTCCCGCAGTACAACTTCGCCGCGCACAAGGGCTACGGCACGCCGGAGCACCTGCAGGCCCTCAAGGCCCATGGTGCCTGCCGGCACCACCGCCGCTTCTTCAGCCCGGTGGCTGCCACGCTGACGGTGGAAGGCGGCGCGGCCGCCGGCATCACCGTCCCGTGAACGAACCCGGCGGCGCGCCCGTCCTCATCCGCTCGCGCGACAACGCGCTGCTCAAGGAACTGCGCCGCCTGGCGCAGGACAGCACGGCCTACCGCAAGCAGGGCCGCATCTGGCTGGAGGGCGACCACCTGGCACGGGCCCTGCTGGCCCGGGGCGGCCGCGCGGAGCTGGCCGTTTTCCCGGAATCGGAATGGCCGCAGGCCCAGGCGGAGTGGGGGCGGGCGGCGCCGAAGTCGGTGGTGGTCGCCGACGCCCTGTTCGACGGCTTGAGCACGCTGGAATCGCCGGCACGCATGGGCCTGGTGCTGACGCTGCCGCCGGTTCCGGATTTGGAGCCGCAGGCGCCCACCCTGGTCCTGGATCGGTTGCAGGATGCCGGCAACGTGGGCTCGGTCCTGCGCAGCGCCGCGGCCTTCGGTTTTCGCCAGGTGCTGGCGCTCAAGGGCACGGCCGCCCTGTGGTCGCCCAAGGTGTTGCGCGCCGGCATGGGCGCGCATTTCGGGCTGCGGCTGATGGAGTCGCTGGAGGCTGCGGCCCTGGATGCCCTGGCCGTGCCCCTGCTGACCACCAGCTCGCACCAAGGGGAACTGCTGGGGTCGCAGCCGCTGCCCTGGCCCTGTGCCTGGGCCTTCGGGCACGAAGGGCAGGGCGTGAGTGCCGAGCTGGCACGGCGGGCGGCCCGGGCCGTGCGCATAGGCCAGCCGGGCGGCGAGGAGTCGCTCAACGTGGCGGCGGCTGCGGCCATCTGCCTGCACCTCAGCGCCATGCGACGCGAGGCAGGCCCCAAGCTATAATCGGGGGCTTTCCCGCAATCCGTACGCCCTAGCGCAGCCAAGCCCCTCCCCTGAACAAAAGCAACACCGGAAGCGACCGCTTTCGGCCGCGTTTGGGCGTACCCGCATCTCACGGAGAACCCAGTGCTTTTGTCCCAGCAGCGAGCCCTTCCCCCCGCCATCCTGGCGCTCGCCGACGGCACGGTCTTTCTTGGCACCTCGATCGGAGCCGCCGGCTCCACCAGCGGCGAGGTCGTGTTCAACACGGCCATCACCGGCTACCAGGAAATCCTCACCGACCCCAGCTACTGCCGGCAGATCGTCACGCTGACGTATCCGCACATCGGCAACTACGGGGTCAACGAGGAGGACGTCGAAGCCAGCAAGGTCCACGCCGCCGGCCTCATCATCCGCGACCTGCCGCTGGTCGCGTCCAACTTCCGCACCAGCCTCACGCTCTCGCAGTACCTGCAGCGCGAGAACACGGTGGGCATCGCCGACATCGACACGCGCAAGCTCACGCGCCTGCTGCGCACCCAGGGCGCGCAGAACGGCTGCATCCTGGCGCTGCAGCCGGGCCAGGAGGTGACGCCGGCCCTGGTCGACCAGGCCGTGGCGCAGGCGCGCAAGGCGCCCGCCATGACCGGCCAGGACCTGGCCAAGGACGTGTCCGTCGGCCAGCCCTACGACTGGACGCAGACCGAGTGGGAGCTGGGCAGCGGCTACGGCAAGCTGGAGACGCCGCGCTACCACGTGGTCGCCTTCGACTACGGCGTCAAAAAGAACATCCTGCGCATGCTGGCCGAGCGCGGCTGCAAGGTCACGGTGGTGCCGGCCAGGACGCCCGCCGCCGAGGTGAGGAAGCTCAAGCCCGACGGCGTGTTCCTGTCCAACGGCCCCGGCGACCCGCAGCCCTGCGAGTACGCGATCGAGGCCACGCGCGAGCTGGTGGAGGAGGGCTACCCCACCTTCGGCATCTGCCTGGGCCACCAGATCCTGGCGCTGGCTTCGGGTGCCAGCACCTACAAGATGAAGTTCGGCCACCACGGCGCGAACCACCCGGTCAAGGACCTGGAGAACGGCCGGGTCTCGATCACCAGCCAGAACCACGGCTTCGCGGTGGACGAGAAGACGCTGCCGGCCAACCTGCGGCCCACCCACGTGTCGCTGTTCGACGGAACGCTGCAGGGCCTGGCCCGCACCGACAAGCCCGCGTTCTGCTTCCAGGGCCACCCGGAGGCCTCGCCGGGCCCGCACGACATCGGCTACCTGTTCGACAAGTTCACCGGCCTGATGGACGAGAAGAAGAAGTAAACATGCCCAAGCGCACAGACATCAAGAGCATCCTCATCATCGGCGCCGGCCCCATCGTCATCGGCCAGGCCTGCGAATTCGACTACTCCGGCGTGCAGGCCTGCAAGGCGCTGCGCGAGGAGGGCTACAAGGTCATCCTGATCAACAGCAACCCGGCGACGATCATGACCGACCCCGCCACGGCGGACGTCACCTACATCGAGCCCATCACCTGGCAGACGGTCGAGAAGATCATCGCCAAGGAAAAGCCCGACGCCATCCTGCCCACCATGGGCGGCCAGACCGCGCTGAACTGCGCGCTGGACCTGTGGCGCCACGGCGTGCTGAACAGGCACGGGGTCGAGCTGATCGGCGCGACGCCGCAAGCCATCGACAAGGCCGAGGACCGGCAGAAGTTCAAGGAGGCCATGACCAGGATCGGCCTGGGCTCGGCGCGGTCGGGGATCGCCCACTCCATGGACGAGGCCTGGGCAGTGCAGAAGAGCGTGGGCTTCCCCACCGTCATCCGCCCCAGCTTCACGCTGGGCGGCACCGGCGGCGGCATCGCCTACAACGCCGAGGAGTTCGAGGTCATCTGCAAGCGCGGCCTGGAAGCGTCGCCGACCAACGAGCTGCTGATCGAGGAATCGCTGCTCGGGTGGAAGGAGTTCGAGATGGAGGTGGTGCGCGATAGGGCGGACAACTGCATCATCGTCTGCTCCATCGAGAACCTCGACCCCATGGGCGTGCACACCGGAGACTCCATCACCGTCGCGCCAGCCCAGACGCTGACCGACAAGGAGTACCAGATCATGCGCAACGCCTCCCTGGCGGTGCTGCGCGAGATCGGCGTGGACACCGGCGGCTCCAACGTGCAGTTCTCGATCAACCCCCAGGACGGCCGGATGGTGGTGATCGAGATGAACCCGCGCGTCTCGCGCTCCTCGGCACTGGCGTCCAAGGCGACGGGCTTCCCCATCGCCAAGGTCGCCGCCAAGCTGGCGGTCGGCTACACGCTGGACGAGCTGCGCAACGAGATCACCGGTGGCGCCACGCCCGCCAGCTTCGAGCCCAGCATCGACTACGTGGTCACCAAGATCCCGCGTTTCGCGTTCGAGAAGTTCCCGCAGGCCGACTCGCGCCTGACCACGCAGATGAAATCGGTGGGCGAGGTCATGGCCATGGGCCGCACCTTCCAGGAGTCGTTCCAGAAGGCGCTGCGCGGCCTGGAGGTGGGCGTCGACGGCATGAACGAGAAGACCCAGGACCGCGAGGTGCTGGAAAAGGAGCTGGGCGAGCCCGGCCCCGAGCGCATCTGGTACGTGGGCGATGCGTTCGCCATGGGCCTGTCGGTGGACGAGGTGTACGAGCTCACCAGGATCGACAAGTGGTTCCTGGTGCAGATCGAGGAGATCGTGAAGATCGAGCTGGAGCTGGACCAGATCACCGCGGACAAGGGCGGGAAAGCCCTGGCCTCGCTGGATGCCGCCACCCTGCGGCTGCTCAAGCGCAAGGGTTTTTCCGACCGGCGCCTGGCCAAGCTGCTCAAGACCACCGACAAGGCGGTGCGCGAGCAGCGCAAGAAGCTGAACGTGCGACCGGTCTACAAGCGCGTGGACACCTGCGCCGCCGAGTTCGCCACCAACACCGCCTACATGTACTCGACCTACGAGGACGAGTGCGAGGCCGAGCCGACCAGCCGCAAGAAGATCATGGTGCTGGGCGGCGGGCCCAACCGCATCGGCCAGGGCATCGAGTTCGACTACTGCTGCGTCCACGCGGCCCTCGCCCTGCGCGAGGACGGCTACGAGACCATCATGGTCAACTGCAACCCGGAGACGGTGTCCACCGATTACGACACCTCCGACCGGCTGTACTTCGAGCCGCTGACGCTGGAGGACGTGCTGGAGATCGTGGACAAGGAAAAGCCCACCGGCGTGATCGTGCAGTACGGCGGCCAGACGCCGCTGAAGCTGGCGCTGGGCCTGGAGGCCGAGGGTGTGCCCATCATCGGCACCAGCCCGGACATGATCGACGCGGCCGAGGACCGCGAGCGCTTCCAGAAGCTGCTGCACCAGCTGGGCCTACGCCAGCCGCCCAACGCCACGGCTCGCACCGAGGCGCAGGCGCTGGAGAAGGCGGCCGCGCTGGGCTACCCGCTGGTGGTGCGGCCCAGCTACGTGCTGGGCGGCCGTGCCATGGAGATCGTCCACGAGCAGCGCGACCTGGAGCGCTACATGCGCGAGGCCGTGAAGGTGTCGAACGACTCGCCGGTGCTGCTGGACCGCTTCCTCAACGACGCCATCGAGTGCGACGTGGACTGCATCTCCGACGGCAAGGACACCTTCATCGGCGGCGTGATGGAGCACATCGAGCAGGCCGGCGTGCATTCGGGCGACTCGGCCTGTTCGCTGCCCCCTTACTCCCTGTCCAAGGCGACGGTGGACGAGCTCAAGCGCCAGACCGCCGCGATGGCCAAGGCGCTGAACGTGGTCGGCCTGATGAACGTGCAGTTCGCCATCCAGGAGTCGGGCGGCCAGGACGTGATCTTCGTGCTGGAGGTCAATCCCCGTGCCTCGCGCACCGTGCCCTACGTCAGCAAGGCCACCGGCATCCAGCTGGCCAAGGTGGCGGCCCGCTGCATGGTGGGCCAGTCGCTGGAATCGCAGGGCATCCGCCGGGAGGTCACGCCACCGTACTTCAGCGTCAAGGAGGCCGTGTTCCCCTTCGTCAAGTTCCCCGGCGTGGACACCATCCTGGGGCCCGAGATGAAGTCCACCGGCGAGGTGATGGGCGTGGGCAAGACCTTCGGCGAGGCCTTCGTCAAGAGCCAGCTGGGCGCCGGCACCAAGCTGCCGCGCCCCACGGACCGGGTGAAGAAGGTGTTCCTCACCGTGAAGAACAGCGACAAGCCGCGCACCGTCGCGGTGGCCAAGGAGCTGGCCGCCATGGGCTTCGAGATCGTGGCCACCAAGGGGACCGCCGCGGCCATCAGCGCCGCCGGCATCGCCTGCCAGACCGTGAACAAGGTGGCCGAGGGCCGCCCGCACGTGGTGGACATGATCAAGAACAACGAGATCTGCATGGTGGTCAACACCGTGGAGGAGCGCCGCAACGCGATCGCCGACTCGCGCGCCATCCGCACCTCGTCGCTGCTGGCCCGCGTGACGACCTTCACCACCATCGCCGGCGCCGAGGCGGCCGTGGAGGGCATGAAGTACATGGACAACCTGGACGTGTACTCGGTGCAGGAACTGCACGCGCAGCTGCCGGCCTGAGCCGGCCGGCTGCTTTCGGCATAATCGGCCCATCAGACACCGCCGGTCGGCAACAACCGGCGGTTTCGCTTTTGGAACCAGGAAATACGAGACATGGCCACCATCCCCGTCACCGCGCGCGGCGCCGAAAAGCTCAAGGCCGAGCTGCACAGGCTCAAGACCGTGGACCGCCCCTGGGTGATCAACGCGATCGCGGAGGCGCGCGCACAGGGCGACCTGTCCGAGAACGCCGAATACGACGCGGCCAAGGACCGGCAGGGCTTCATCGAAGGCCGCATCCAGGAGATCGAGAGCAAGCTGTCGGCGGCGCAGATCATCGACCCCAAGTCGCTGGATGCCGGCGGCAAGGTGGTGTTCGGCGCGACCGTGGAGCTGGAGGACGAGGACAGCGGCGACCAGGTGACCTACCAGATCGTGGGCGAGGACGAGGCCGACCTCAAGCAGGGCCTGATCAACATCTCCAGCCCGATCGCGCGGGCGCTGATCGGCAAGGAGGAAGGTGATACGGCCGAGGTGCAGGCGCCCGGCGGCCTCAAGCGCTACGACATCGTCGCGGTCAAGTACCGCTGAGCCGCGTGGCCTGGCGTGACCGTCTCGGCCAGCTGGCGGCCGCCCTGTGGTGGGGCAGCCTGACGGCCATCGGCTTCGTGGCCGTGCCGCTGCTGTTCGCCAGCCTGCCGACGCCGGCCCTGGCCGGCCAGGCCGCCGCCCGGCTGTTCACCGCCCAGAGCTGGATCGGCATCGGTTGCGGGCTGGTGTTGCTGGTGAGTTCGCGGTCCAGGGACGGCGCGGCCGGCATGGATTGGGCGCGCGGCGCGCTGGCGTTCGTGGTGACCGGGATGCTGCTGGCCGTGCTGGCCGAATTCGCCGTCGCGCCGCGCATCGTCGCCCGGGAGAACCTGCGGCTGTGGCACACCCTGGGCAGCGCCATGTACGGGCTGCAGTGGCTGTGCGCCCTGGTGGTGCTGTGGAAGCTGTCGGACCGGCCGTCTAGCCCAGCCGTCCCTTCTTGACCGACTTCTGCTTGGGCTTGGCCCGCTTGACCTGGCCGCCGGCGGTCAGGCGCTGGTTGCCCAGCACGCGCAGGGTCTTCACCTCCGGCCGCTGGCCGCCGCGCTTGCTGTACTTGAGCACCTTGAAGTCGCGCGGGCCGGGCATGCGGTCCTCGTCCTCGGCGCGTTCCTTCTTCGGTTGGGGGCGCCACAGGACCAGCAGCTTGCCGATGTGCTGGATGGGCGCGGCCGACAGCTCGTCGGCCAGCTGCTGGTAGATGGCTTCGCGCTGGGCCCGGTCGTCGCCGAGCACGCGGATCTTGATCAGCCCGTGCGCGTTGAGCGCGGCATCGGTTTCCTTCTTGACGGCGGGCGTGAGGCCGTCGTTGCCGATCATGACCACGGGGTCGAGGTGGTGGGCGTCGGCGCGGTGCGCCTTGCGCTCGGCGATGGTGAGTTGGAGGGCGGGCATGGCGCCTATTATCGTTTTGCGGGAACACACATGAAGGTCAAGACCAAGAGCAAGAAGGTGAACAAGGCATGGCTGAACGACCATGTCAACGATCCCTATGTCAAGCTGGCGCACAAGGAGGGCTACCGCGCCCGCGCCGCCTACAAGCTCAAGGAGATCGACGAGGCCCTGGGCCTGATCCGGCCCGGCCACCTGGTGGTGGACCTGGGCTGCGCGCCGGGCGCCTGGAGCCAGTACGTGCGGCGCAGGCTGTCGCCCCAGGGAGCGGCCGCCGGGCAGCTCGACGGCACCGTCATCGCGCTGGACCTGCTGCCCATGGAAGCCATCGAGGGCGTCACCTTCCTGCAGGGCGACTTCCGCGAACCCGAGGTGCTGGCCCGCCTGCAGGCCGTCCTGGCCGGGCGCAAGGCCGACGTGGTGGTGTCCGACATGGCCCCCAACCTCTCGGGCGTCGCCTCGGCCGACGCCGCCCGCATCTCGCACCTGGTGGAGCTGGCGGTGGAATTCGCCTCGGCCCACCTCAAGCCCGAGGGCGCGCTGGTGGCCAAGGTCTTCCATGGCAGCGGCTACAGCCAGCTGGTGCAGCTGTTCAAGGAAACTTTTCGTGTCGTGAAACCTCTCAAACCCAAGGCGTCGCGCGACAAATCGTCGGAAACCTTCCTGGTCGGGATCGGGCCGAAGGCGCCGCGTTGAGGCGTGGCGTGGCTACGTGGTCCAGGGCTACACGGATTCGGCCCTACCGCCTATAGGCGCTGTAGCCAATTTACATCGGGCCCCGCATTGAAAGCCCTAGAATGGGCCGCAACTTGACCGGGCACCGTCCAGGTGCCTATTCCGGAGACTGAGTTGAACAATCAGTGGTTTTCCAAGATCGCCGTATGGCTGGTCATCGCCCTCGTGCTTTTCACCGTGTTCAAGCAATTCGACACGCGCGGCGCGGCGGGCGCCAGCATGATCGGCTACTCGGAGTTCCTGGAGCAGGTCCGCAACAAGCAGATCAAGAACGCCGTGATCCAGGAGGGGCAGGGCGGCACCGAGATCGTGGCGGTCACCACCGATGACCGCAAGATCCGCACGACCGCCACCTACCTCGACCGTGGCCTCGTGGGCGATCTCATCAACAACGGCGTCAAGTTCGACGTCAAGCCGCGCGAAGAGGGTTCGCTGCTGATGACTTTGCTCGTCAGCTGGGGCCCCATGCTGCTGCTCATCGGCGTCTGGGTGTACTTCATGCGCCAGATGCAGGGCGGCGGCAAGGGCGGCGCCTTCAGCTTCGGCAAGAGCAAGGCGCGGATGCTGGACGAGAACAACAACCAGATCACGTTCGCCGACGTGGCCGGCTGCGACGAGGCCAAGGAGGAGGTCAAGGAGGTCGTCGACTTCCTGAAGGACCCGCAGAAGTTCCAGAAGCTGGGCGGCCGCATCCCGCGCGGCCTGCTGCTGGTCGGGCCTCCCGGCACCGGCAAGACGCTGCTGGCCAAGGGCATCGCCGGCGAGGCCAAGGTCCCGTTCTTCTCGATCTCCGGCTCCGACTTCGTCGAGATGTTCGTCGGCGTGGGCGCGGCTCGGGTGCGCGACATGTTCGAGAACGCCAAGAAGAACGCGCCCTGCATCATCTTCATCGACGAGATCGACGCGGTGGGCCGCCAGCGCGGTGCCGGCCTGGGCGGCGGCAACGACGAGCGCGAGCAGACCCTCAACCAGATGCTGGTCGAGATGGACGGCTTCGAGACCAACCTGGGCGTGATCGTGGTGGCCGCCACCAACCGCCCGGACATCCTGGACGCCGCACTGCTGCGCCCGGGGCGCTTCGACCGCCAGGTCTACGTGCAGCTGCCGGACATCCGCGGCCGCGAGCAGATCCTGAACGTGCATATGCGCAAGATCCCGATCGGCACCGACGTCAACGCCAGCATCATCGCCCGCGGCACGCCCGGCATGTCCGGTGCCGACCTGGCCAACCTGTGCAACGAGGCCGCGCTGATGGCCGCCCGCCGCAACGCGCGCGTGGTCGAGATGCAGGACTTCGAGAAGGCCAAGGACAAGATCTTCATGGGCCCCGAGCGCAAGAGCATGGTCATGCCCGAGGAAGAGCGCCGCAACACGGCCTACCATGAGTCCGGCCACGCCATCATCGGCAAGCTGCTGCCCAAGTGCGACCCGGTGCACAAGGTGACGATCATCCCGCGCGGCCGCGCGCTGGGCGTGACCATGAGCTTGCCGGCCCAGGACCGCTACAGCTACGACCGCGAGTACATGCTCAACCAGATCAGCATGCTGTTCGGCGGCCGCATCGCGGAAGAGGTCTTCATGAACCAGATGACCACCGGCGCCAGCAACGACTTCGAGCGGGCCACCAACCTGGCGCGCGACATGGTCATGAAGTACGGCATGACGGACGCGCTGGGCCCCATGGTCTACGCCGAGAACGAGGGCGAGGTGTTCCTGGGCCGCTCGGTGACCAAGACCACCAACATGAGCGAGCAGACCATGCAGAAGGTCGACTCGGAGGTGCGCCGCATCATCGACGAGCAGTACGCCCTGGCGCGCAAGCTCATCGAGGACAACAAGGACAAGATGCACGCCATGGCCAAGGCCCTGCTCGAGTGGGAGACCATCGACGCCGAGCAGATCGACGACATCATGGCCGGCAAGCCGCCGCGCCCGCCCAAGGACTTCACGCCGCGCACGCCGTCCTCCGGCGGCGGTTCGGGCGGCGCTCCCGTGGGCGCAGACCCGGCCCCGACAGCAGCCTGAGCTCCCGTCCTTGAATTCCAGCAAGCCCCGCGATGCGGGGCTTTTTTCCTGGGGCCTCAGGCCCAGCCCGCGTCCACCACGAAGTCCTGCGCGGTGCACATGCGCGAATCGTCGGCCGCCAGGAACAGCGCCATCGCGGCGATGTGCTGCGGCAGCAAACGGCCCGGCAGGCACTGCGCGGCGTCGATCTCCGCCTCGCTCTCCGGCTTGAGCCACAGGCGCACCTGGCGCTCGGTCATCACCCAGCCGGGCACCAGCGAGTTGACGCGGATGTTCCGCTTGCCCAGGTCGCGGGCCAGCGAACGGGTCAGGCCCTGGATGGCCGCCTTGCAGCTCAGGTAGACCGGGTAGCCGGGGTCCTTGATCATCCAGCTGATGGAGCCCAGGTTGATGATGCTGCCGCCGCCCAGTGCGGCCATGTCGGGAGCCACGGCCTGCGCGGCAAAGAACTGGTGCCGCAGGTTCACGGCCACGGAACGGTCGAAGTAGTCGGGCGTGACCTCGGCCACGGCATGCCGCTGGTCATTGGCCGCGTTGTTCAGCAGCACCGCGATGGGACCGAACCGCTGCCGCACGGTGGCGATGGCGCTGCGCAGCGCGGCCGTGTCCGTGACATCTGCCTGCCGGAACTCCACCCGGGCGCCGCCGGATGCCAGCTCCTGCGCCAAGCGGTCGCCTGCTGCCGCATCCAGGTCCAGGAAGCCCACCTGCGCGCCTTGGGCCGCAAACGCGCGCACGAAGGCTTCGCCGATGCCGGAGGCGCCGCCCGAGATCAGCACGGTGCGGCCCCGCAGCGAGGGGTAGACGGCGCTGTTCGGCTGGGTGGCAGGAGGTGATGGGATCATGGCCACTCCTCAGCGAGGCCTGCGCCCTTGCGCCAGCCGCGCCTGCAGCACCACCACCGCCAGCAGGAAGGCGCCGCGCACGATGGTCTGCCAGTACGAGCCCAGGCGCAGGTGCGGCCCGTCGGTGTAGCCGTTCTCGAAGTTGATGAGGTTGAGGATCACGGCCAGCAGCAGGACGCCGGTCAGGGTGTTGAGGATGGAGCCCTGGCCGCCGGTCAGCAGGGTCCCGCCCACCACCACGGCGGCGATGGCGATGAGTTCCCAACCCACGCCTTCGGTCGGCGAGCCCGAAGTCTGGGCCGCCAGGATCACGCCGGCCAGCCCGGCCAGCGCGCCCGAGAGCGTGTAGACGGCCATCTTGACCCGGTCCACCGGCAGGCCCATCAGCCGTGCCGCCTCTTCGTTGCCGCCCACGGCCAGCACCGACCGGCCGAAGCGGGTGTAGCGCAGCACCAGCGCGCCCAGCAGGAAAGCCAGGCCAGCGATCAGCACCGGCGCCGGGATGCCCAGCAGCTGCCCGTCCGCCAGCCGGTCGAAGCCGCTTTCATAGCTGATGGACACCGTTTCGCGGCCCGAGACCACCAGCGCCAGGCCGCGCGCGGCGATGAAGGTGCACAGGGTGACGATGAAGGGCATCAGCCGCAGCTTGGCGATCGCGACGCCGTTGAACAGGCCCATGGCCAGCCCGGTCGCGACGCCGCCGGCCAGCGCCGGCGCCAAGCCGTGCGGCGACAGCAGGGCCGCCACCACGCTGGACAGCACGGCCACGGTGCCCACCGACAGGTCGATGCCGCCGGACATGATCACGAAGGCCATGCCGATGGCGATCAGCCCGAACTTGGCGGTGTTGGCCAGCAGGAAGGCCAGGTTCTGGGCACCCAGGAATTCGTCGTAGCGCAGCCCGCCGAACAGCAGCAGGAGCAGCAGCGCCATCAGCGCGCCCTGCGACTGGATCAAGGCCGCCCACCGGCCGCGGTCGCGTGCAGGAACCGCCTGCGCGGCGGCCGCTGCAGGGCCGGCCGGGGCGCTGCCCAGCGGGGTGGAACTCATCTTCAGGCCTCCTTGCGCTGCAGCCACACGGCCAGCAGGATGATGCCGGCCTTGACCAGCAGGCCCCATTCGTCGGCCACGCCGTGCGCGAGCAGGGTGTAGTGCAGCAGCTGGATCAGCACGGCGCCCACCAGCGTGCCGATGATGTTGGCGCGGCCGCCGGTCAGGCGCGTGCCGCCCACCGCCACCGCGGCGATCGCGTCCAGCTCGATGTTCTGGCCGATGCGGGCCGGGTCGGCCGCCGAGATCATGGCCACGTTCATGATGCCGGCGACGCCCGCCAGCACGCCGCAGACCACGTAGACCCACAGCTTCACCCGCCGGGCCGGTATGCCGGCCAGCCGCGCCGCCCGTTCGTTGCCGCCCACCGCCAGCACCCAGCGGCTGAACACCGTCTGGCGCATCACCCAGGCAGTGACGGCCACCACCACCAGCATGAGCCAACCCTGCACCGGCACGCCCAGCAGGTTGGCGCGCAGCCAGTCCAGCGAGCCGGAGAAGGTGCGCAGGTTGCTCTCGGTCAGCATTTCCGCGAAGCCGCGGCCGGCGATGAAGAGCACCAGCGTCGCCACGATGGGCTGGATGCCGAAGCGGGCGATCAGCGTGCCGTTGACGGCGCCGAACCCGGCGGCCGCGACCAGGGGCAGCGTCAGTGCCGCGGCCAAGGCCAGACCAGGCTGGGCCAGCAGGCCCTGCGTCTGGCTCAGCATTACTGCGGCCAGCGTACCGGCAAACGCCGCGGTGGCTCCGACGGACAGGTCGATCCCGCCGGTAGCCACCACCAGCGCCATGCCCATGGCCACCACGACGACCTGGGCCACCTGCGACAGGTTGACGTTGAGCGTCTGCAGCGTGAGGAAGTCGCGCGTGAAAAAGGCATTGAACAGCAGCAGCAGGACCAGGGCCACCAGGGCGCCATTGCGCAGGGCTGCTGCGCCGTGCAGGCGGGGGCGTCCAGCGTCCAGACGGGCTTCAGCCATCGCGCGCTCCCTCGGCGGCTGCGGTCGTCGGCATGGCGCCATGCGCCATGGCCGACATCAGGTTCTCCTCGGTGAGGGCGTCGCCCTGCAGCTCGGCCACGGTGTGCCCGTCGCGCAGCACCACCGCCCGGTCGCTGGCGCCGACCAGTTCCTCCAGCTCGCTGGCGATCATCAGCACCGACAGGCCCTCTTTCTGCGCCAGCTCGCGGATGAGCCCCAGGATCTCGGCCTTGGCGCCCACGTCGATGCCGCGCGTGGGCTCGTCCAGCAGCAGCAGGTCGGTCCGGGCCGCCAGCCAGCGCGCCAGCAGCACCTTCTGCTGGTTCCCGCCCGACAGTTCGCGGATGGGCTGCTCGGGGCCGGCGCAGACGATGCCCAGCCGTTCGATGAAGCGCTCGGCGACCTCCCGCTGGCGCTGCCGGTCCACCACGCCCAGCCGGGCCAGCTGGGGCAGCAGCACCAGGGTCAGGTTCTCGCGGATGGACAGGTCCGGCACGATGCCTTCGGTCTTGCGATCCTCGGACAGGTAGGCCAGGCCGCGGGCGATGGCGTCGGCGGGCTCGCGCCAGCGCACGGCCTCGCCCTGGAGATCCATCCGGCCCTGATCGACGGGCTCGGCGCCGAACACCGCACGCGCCAGCTCGGTGCGGCCCGAGCCGAGCAGGCCGGCCAGGCCCACGATCTCGCCGCGCCCCAGGGCCAGGCTGGCGTCGCGCACGCGGGGGCCGCTGCGCACCCCGTCCAGCCGCAGCACCGGCGGGCCGGGCGGCAGCCTCGGGTCGCGGCGCGCGGCCTGCAGGGCGGACAGCTCCTTGCCCAGCATGGTGGACACCAGCTGGTACTTGTCGAAGCCCGCCATCTCCCGCTCGGCCACGGTCCGGCCGTCGCGCATCACCGTGATGCGGTCGCACACGGCATACAGCTCGTCCAGCCGGTGGCTCACGAAGATGACCGAGACGCCGTCGGCCTGGAGCCGGCGGATGACGCCGAACAGCGTCTGCACCTCGCCCTCGTCCAGCGACGAGGTGGGCTCGTCCATGATGACCAGCCGGGCCCGCGTGCTCACCGCGCGAGCGATGGCCGTCATCTGCTGGGTGGCGGTGTTGCAGGTGTGCAGCGGGCGCGTCACGTCCGCCTGGATGCCCAGGCCCGAGAGGATGGCGGCGCTTTCGCGCTCGATGCGGCGCCAGTCGATCAGCCCGAAGCGGCGGGGCTCGCGGCCGACGAAGATGTTCTCGGCCAGCGAGCGGTGCGGGATGAGGTTGAGCTCCTGGTAGATGGTGCTGATGCCCGCCTCCTGGGCCTCGATGGGCGCGCGGAAGCGCACCTCCTGGCCGCCCCAGCGGATGCTGCCCGCGTCGCGCCCATGAGCGCCGGTGAGGATCTTGATCAGCGTGGACTTGCCGGCGCCGTTCTGGCCGATCAGGGCGTGCACCTCGCCGGCGCCCACCGACAGGCGCGCCTGCCGCAGCGCGGGCACCCCGCCGAACGCCTTGTCGATGCCCCGCATCTCCAGCAGGGGCACGGACGCGGCGGCAGCGGTCATGCGTTCGGCAGCGGTGCGGGGCTCAGTAGCCGTCGGCCATCATGGCCTGGGCGTTGGACTTGTCGTAGAACTTGTCCTCCACCTTCACCCAGGCGGGGATCTTCTCGCCCTTGGCGTACTTGCGGGCGGTCTCGCAGGTGATGGGGCCGAAGAAGGGGCTGGACTGCACGGTCGCGCCCATCTTGCCGGCGGCGATGGCCGTGAGCGCGTCCTTGGTGCCGTCGATGGACACCACCAGCACGTCCTGGCCGGGCTTCTTGCCCGCGGCTTCCAGGGCCGCGATGGCGCCGACGGCCATCTCGTCGTTGTGCGCGTACACGGCCGTCACGTCCGGATGGGCCTGCAGCAGGGTCTGCATCACCTGGCGGCCCTTGTCGCGGGCGAAGTCGCCGCTTTGCGAGGCCACGATCTTCATGCCGGGCTGCTTGGCGATGACGTCGTCGAAGCCCTTCTTGCGGTTGTTGGCGGGCGAGGAGCCGGTGGTGCCTTCGAGCTCGACGATCTTGCCCTTGCCGCCGGTGGCCTTGACCAGCCATTCGGCGGCGCGGCGGCCCTGGTCCACGAAGTCCGAGCCGATGAAGGTGACGTAGTCCCTGCCGGCGGCGGCGACCTTCTGGTCCACGTTGCGGTCGATCAGGATCACCGGGATGCCGGCCTTCTTGGCCTTCATCACGGCCGGGATCAGCGGCTTCTCCTCGCGCGGGGCCAGCACGATCAGGTCGACCTTCTGGGCGATCATGTTCTCCACGTCGGCCACCTGCTTGGCGGCCGAGCCGCCGGCGTCGGCATAGACCAGGTTCCAGTTGCAGGTCTTGGCGACGTCCTGCATGGACTTGGTCTCGGCGATGCGCCAGGGGTTGTTGTTCTCGGTCTGGGCGAAGCCGACCTTGTAGCTGTCCTTCTGCGGCAGCTTGGGGGCCTGGGCCTGCGCCAGGCCCAGGCTGAGGGTGGCGGCAAGGGCGAGGGCGGAAAGGCGGGCGATGCGCATGGAAATCCTCCTGAGGTTCGGACGAGGCCTCGGGGCTGGCGGCACCACGGCGGTGCAGCGGCTGTCCTGGCGCGCATTCTGGGCCTCCGAAAATTAGTCATAAACTAGGGGAAACGCTAGTTTATGAACCAGCCTATGACTGCCGAGCTCCGACGATCTCGGCCACCGAGTCGCGCGGCACCAGCGGGCAGTCCATCTTGATCTGGCGTGGCGCCAGCGGCTCCTGCGCCGCGGCTTCCTCGATCAGCCGCTCGACCGCCCACTGCCCCATCCCGAAGTTGGGCAGCAGCACGGTGGTCAGGGCGGGATGCGCGTGGCGCGCGATCTCCAGGTCGTCATAGCCCACGATGGACAGCTGGTCCGGCATGGACAGCCCGAGCTGCCGGGCCGCCTCCAGGGCCCCCAGCGCCATCAGGTCGTTGGCGCAGAACAGCGCCGTGGGCCGGCGCTCCAGCTGCAGCAGCGACATGGCTTGCTCGAAGCCGCTGCCGCTCATCCAGTCGCCATCGCGCACCAGGCGCGGATCGAACGGCAGGTCGGCGGTCGCCAGCGCCTGGCGGTAGCCCTTGAGGCGGTCGCGCGCCGCGTCCATCCAGGGCTCGCCATTGATGAAGCCGATGCGTCGATGGCCGTGCTCGATCAGGTGCTCGGTCGCGGCATACCCGCCGCCGACCTCGCCCGGGATCACGCTGGACAGCATGCGTTCGCGGTGCAGGCAGTTGAGCAGCACGCAGGGCAGGGGATCGCGCCGGCGCGCCAGCCGCACCGGCAACTCCACCTCGCGGGTGAAGATGGTGGCGTACACCACGCCCAGCACGGCCGGATTGGCCAGCACGGTTTCCAGCGTGGCGTCTTCCAGTTCGCGGTCGGCGCCCGTGACGTGCACGGAGAGCAGGCAGTTGTGCTCCCAGGCCGCGGCGCGGGCGCCATCGATGGTCACCGCCGGATGCGAGGTCGTGGACAGCTCGTCCGCCAGGTAGACGATGAGGTTGCGCCGCACGCCGCTGGCGGCCGGCGGGGCGGCCGGCGCGGTGGTCTTGCGGCGCGGCAGCTGGTAGCCCAGCTCCTCGGCCACGGCGAACACGCGCTCGCGGGTGGCGGGGGACACCTTGGCCCCGGTCATGTGGTTGAGCACCAGCGAGACGGTGGACTGCGACACGCCGACCTGCTTGGCGATGTCGGTCATGGTGGGCCGCGGGCGCGGCCGGTCGGCGGGAGTGCGGGGAGGTGCCACGGCTGGGATTATTGGGCGGGGCTCGGGATGTCACCTAGGTAATTACCAGAACTTGAGCCTGTTTATGACTAATGAAAGAATGCGACTTACGAGGTTTATTACCTGCCAACCGCCACTGCACCATGCGCTACACCGCCGCCGAACACGATGCCTTTGCCCGCGACTTCAACCGCGACAGCCTGGTCGTGCTGAAGAACCACATCCCGCGCGAGAAGCTGGCCCGCTGGCGCCGGGCCTTCCAGCCGCTGTTCGAGGCGCAGGTGGCCAAGGACAAGGACGACCCCAACCGCGGCGCCCAGCGCTTCTACGTGACCTTGCCGTTCCAGGGCGTGTTCGCCGATCCCGAGATCTACGAGGACCGCGACATCCTGTCCATCGTCGAGCGCGTCGCCGGCCCCGAGCCGGTGCTGTGCCAGCTGGCCAGCGACACGCCCTTGAAGGGCTCGGACTACCAGCCCTGGCATGCCGACACGCCGCCGCTGTTCCCGGAGACCGGCAGCAACGACACGCCGTCGTTCCAGCTGGCCGTCAACTTCGCGTTGTGCGACGTGAACGACGACAACGGCCCGTTCGAGACCACCCACGGCACGCACCGCATGAACAAGGCCGAGGCGCTCAAGGGCATCGCCGACGGCTTGATCGCGCAGCACCGCTACAAGATGCAGATGGGTGACGTGATGATCCGGGACGTGCGCGCGGTCCATCGCGGCACGCCCAACAAGACCGACGAGCCGCGGCCCATGGTGGTGCTGGGCTACAGCCGCCGCTGGCTGCACCGCCCCGAGGTGAACATCCGGGTTCCGCAAAGCAGCTGGGACAAGTTGTCACCCCTGGGCAGGCAGTTGCTGCGCTATAACCCGGTGGTGCCGGACGAGCAGGTCCTGGCGTCCGGCGAAAGCTACCGCGTCTTCGCGTACTGATCCTCCCTCCTTCCATGCAGACCCTCCCACTCGCCGCCGGCGAACTGCGCGCGGACATCGCGCCGGCCGCGGGCGGCTCCATCGCGGGGTTCTGGCGGGCCTGGCAGGACGGACCGGCGCAGCGCCGCACCGACTGGCTGCGCCCCGCCAGCGCACAGGGCCTGGCGCAGCGTGACCCCCTGGCCATGGGCAGCTTCCCGCTGGTGCCGTTCTGCAACCGCATCCGCAACGGCCGCGCCAGCTTCGAGGGCCGCGAGATCCGCTTCCCGCCCAACCACCCCACGGTGGCCTCGCCGCACCCGCTGCACGGCATCGGCTGGCAGCGGCCCTGGACCGTGGCGGCGGCCGGCGAACGCATGATCGAGCTGACCCTGGAGGTCGAGGCCAGCCCGGCCTGGCCCTGGCGTTTCAGCGCCTGGCAGCGCTTCGAGCTGAGCGAACAAGCCCTGGTGACCCGCTTTGGCCTCGCCAACCGGGACACGGCGGCCATGCCCGCCGGCATCGGCCACCATCCCTACTTCCCGCACACGCCGGGCACCCGCCTGACCAGCGCCACCGCCGCCATGTGGGTGGGCGATGCCGAGGTGATGCCCACGGTGCTGCAGGAGAGCGACGCCGTGCGCCGGCTGCGCGCGGGCGTGGAACTGGCCGAGCTCGACCTGGACAACAACTTCGTGGGCTGGCGGCGCCAGGCGCTCATCGAATGGCCGGTCGACGCGCAAGGCGGCGGGCGCAGCCTGGTGCTGCAGGCCGAGGCGCCCCTGGACTATTTCGTCGTGTACTGCCCGCGCGGGGCGGACCACTTCTGCGCCGAACCGGTGAGCCAGTGCACCGACTGGCTGAACCTGCTGGACGCGCACGGCCCGGGCCCGCTGGGCGGGCACCGACTGGCGCCCGGCCAGTCGGTCGAGGCGCGGTTCACCCTGACGCCGCGCTGGGCCTGAAGGCGTGCCGACCCTGGTCGACGCGATAGAGCCGCGTTTCGCCGTGCTGGCGGGGCAGGCCGCGGCCCCGGAATGCCTGCATGAGGGCGGGCTGTGGCTGGAAGGGCCGCTGTGGCTGCCGGACAGCCAGCAGCTGCTGTTCTCCGACATTCCGCGCGACGTGGTGCTGCGCTGGGTTCCTGGCCTGGGCGTCGGCGTGTTCAGCCGCGGGGGCTTCCAGAACGGGCGCACGCGGGACGGCCAGGGGCGCATCGTCTTCTGCGAGCACGGCGGGCGCCGGCTGATGGCCCGCGGCCTGGATGGCTTGCAGGCGGTGCTGGCCAGCCACCATGCGGGCGGGCGCCTGAACTCGCCCAACGACGTGGTGGCGCGGCCGGACGGCAGCCTCTGGTTCACCGATCCCGACTACGGCATCCTGAGCGACTACGAGGGGCACCGGGCGCCTTCGGAGCAGGCCGCCTGCCACGTGTTCCGCCTGGCGCCGGGCGCCGCCGAGCCGCAGCCTGTGGTCGCCGCCATGGTCAAGCCCAACGGGCTGGCGTTCTCGCCGGAGGGACGATGGCTGTACGTGGCCGACAGCGGCGGCTCGCACATCCCCGGCACGCCGCCGGAGATCCGCCGCTTCGCGGTGGGGCCTGGGGGTGAGATCGAGGCCGCCGGCGTGCTGGCCAGGCTGGACTGCGGCCTGCCCGACGGCATGGCGGTGGACGAGGAAGGCAACGTCTGGAGCAGTGCCGGCGACGGTGTCCATTGCTTCGCCCCGGATGGCCGCCTGCTGGGCAGGCTGCGCCTGGGCTGCGTGAGCAGCAACCTCTGCTTCGGCGGGCCGCAGGGCCGGCGGTTGTTCATCACCACGGCGCAGCGGCTGCTGGCCGTGGACGTCGGGGTGCGCGGCGCGCCCGAGCTTCGCTGAAGCACCAGCCCGTCCGTGGCGCAGAATCAACCGATGCACTGGCAGACCACACGCCACCGGATCGACCTGGCCACGCCCCGGGTGATGGGCATCGTCAACCTCACGCCCGATTCGTTCTCGGACGGCGGGCGCCACGCCGGCACCCGCCCGGCCCTGGCCCATTGCGAGGAACTGGTCGCCCAGGGCGCCCACATCCTGGACCTGGGCGCCGAGTCCAGCCGCCCCGGCACCGCGCCCGTGTCCCTGGAGGAGGAGCGCGCCCGGCTGCTGCCGGTGCTGCGCGAGGCGCTGTCGCTGGGCGTGCCGGTTTCGGTCGACACCTACAAGCCGGCGCTGATGCGCGAGGTGCTGGACCTGGGGGCGGACATCGTCAACGACATCTGGGCGCTGCGCCAGCCCGGTGCGCGCGAGGCGGTGGCGGCCCACCCGTCCTGCGGCGTGTGCCTGATGCACATGCACGGCGAGCCGCGGACCATGCAGCGTGTCCCGATGGAAGGCGACGCCGTGCCGCAGGTTCTGGCGTTCCTGCAGGAGCAGACCGCGGCGCTGGGCCGGCTGGGCGTGGACAAGGCGCGCGTCGTGTGGGATGCGGGCATAGGCTTCGGCAAGACCGTGGAGCAGAACTTCGCGCTGCTGGCGCGCCAGCACGAGCTGCTGGCCGGCGGCCATCCGCTGCTGGCGGGGTGGTCGCGCAAGTCATCGCTGGGCGCCGTCACCGGCCTGGCGGTGCACGAGCGCCTGGCGCCCAGCGTCGCGGCGGCGCTGCTGGCGGTGGAGCGCGGCGCCCGCATCGTGCGGGTGCATGACGTCAGGGAAACAGCGGCCGCGCTGCAGGTATGGAACTCTACAATTTCGGCTGTTTTGCCGGCACAAGGCCGGGCAGGGAGGAGCAATCCATGAGCAGGAAGTATTTCGGCACCGACGGCATCCGTGGCACCGTGGGCCAGCCGCCCATCACGCCCGATTTCGTTTTGCGGCTGGCGCATGCGGTGGGCCGCGTGCTCAAGCAGAACGAGTCCCGCCCCACGGTGCTGATCGGCAAGGACACGCGCATCTCCGGCTACATGCTCGAGAGCGCGCTGGAATCGGGCTTCAACTCCGCCGGCGTCGACGTGGTGCTGCTGGGGCCGCTGCCCACGCCGGGGGTGGCCTACCTCACGCGCGCCCAGCGTGCCAGCCTGGGCGTGGTGATCAGCGCCAGCCACAACCCGTACGCCGACAACGGCATCAAGTTCTTCAGCGCGCTGGGTACCAAGCTGCCCGACGAGTGGGAGGCGGCGGTCGAGGCCGCGCTGGACGAGCAGCCGGTCTGGGCCGACTCGGCCAACCTGGGCAAGGCACGCCGGCTGGATGACGCGGCCGGCCGCTACATCGAGTTCTGCAAGAGCACCTTCGAGCCCAACTTCACGCTGCGCGGCATCAAGATCGTGGTCGACGCCGCGCACGGCGCGGCCTACCACATCGCGCCGCTGGTGTTCCACGAGCTGGGCGCCGAGGTGCACGGCATCGGCTGCGCGCCCGACGGCCTGAACATCAACAAGGGCGTGGGCGCCACCCATCCGGAGGCACTGGTCGCGGCCGTGAAGGAGCAGGACGCGCACTTCGGCATCGCGCTGGACGGGGACGCCGACCGGCTGCAGGTGGTCGATGCCCATGGCCGGCTCTACAACGGCGACGAGCTGCTGTACCTGATCGTGTGCGACCGGCTGGCGCGCGGCGAGAAGGTGCCCGGCGCGGTGGGCACCCTGATGACCAACATGGCCGTCGAACTGGCGCTGCGCGAGCGCGGCGTCGAGTTCGTGCGCGCCAAGGTGGGCGACCGCTACGTGCTGGAGGAGCTGGAAAAGCGCGGCTGGCTGCTGGGCGGCGAGGGCTCCGGCCACCTGCTGGCGCTGGACAAGCACACCACGGGCGACGGCCTGATCAGCGCGCTGCAGGTGCTCAGGGCCTGCGCGCACAGCAGCCGCAGCCTGTCGCAGCTGCTGCAGGACGTCCAGCTGTTCCCGCAGACGCTGATCAACGTGCGCCTGGCGCCCGGCCAGGACTGGAAGCGCAACGAGCAGCTGGCCAGCACCACCCGCGCCGTCGAGCGCGAGCTGGAAGGCCAGGGCCGCGTGCTGATCCGCGCCAGCGGCACCGAGCCCCTGCTGCGCGTGATGGTCGAGGCGCGCGACGCGCAGCAGGCGCGCAACAGCGCCGAACGGCTGGCACAGGCGGTGCGGGCCGGGTGAGCGCGGCATGACAGGCCGCGGCCAGGTGGTGGCGGTCCATCGCAGCGGCAGCCACAGCTTCAGCAAGTTCACCGAGGACGAAGGCATCGTCCTGGTCCCGGGCCTGGGCGTGCAGGGCGACGCCCATGCCGGCGCCACGGTGCGGCACCGCTCCCGCGTGGCGCGCGATCCTTCGCAGCCCAACCTGCGCCAGGTTCACCTGATCCATGCCAAGCTGTTCGATGAGCTGGTGCAGGCCGGCTTCGCCGTGTTCCCGGGCGAGCTGGGCGAGAACGTCACCACCCGCGGCCTGGACCTGCTGGCCCTGCCCGCCGGCACCCGTCTGCGCCTGGGCACGTCGGCGCAGGTCGAGATCACCGGCCTGCGCAATCCCTGCGCGCAGATCGACCGCTTCCAGCCCGGACTGACGGCCGCCGTGCTGGAACGCGATGCCCAGGGCCGGCTGGTGCGCAAGGCCGGCGTGATGGCCGTCGTGCTCGAGGGCGGGCCGGTGCGCCCGGGCGATGCGATCGAAGCCGTGCGGCCGGCGCTGCCGCACCGGCCGCTGGTGCCGGTGTAACGGTGGCGGCGCCAGCTGCGCCGGCAGTAAGGGCACCGGCGCGGCGTTACAATCCCACCCTTGCCGCCCAGTGCGGCCAACCAGCAAGGGCGAGAAAGGCACACCGGTTATGACACCGCGAACTCCCACCCCCGGTGGAACGACCCGATGAGGTCGCGCAGTCGCGTGCTCTGAATTTCTCTCCCGGTTTCAGCAAAAGGCGCGGCTCACGACCGCGCCTTTTTGTTTTCGTTTTTCGCAGCTCACCATGATCCACATCACGCTTCCTGACGGTTCCCGGCGCGAGTACCCCGGGCCGGTCACCGTGGCCGACGTCGCCGCCTCCATCGGCCCGGGCCTGGCCAAGGCCGCCATCGCCGGCAAGGTCGACGGCAAGGTGGTCGACACCACCTACACCATCGCCAAGGACAGCCCGGTGTCCATCATCACGGCCAAGGACGCCGAGGGCCTGGACGTGATCCGCCACTCCACCGCGCACCTGCTGGCCTATGCGGTCAAGGAGCTGTTCCCCGAGGCCCAGGTGACCATCGGCCCGGTGATCGACAACGGCTTCTACTACGACTTCGCGTACAAGCGGCCCTTCACGCCCGAGGACCTGGCCGCCATCGAGAAGCGCATGGCCGAACTGGCAGCCAAGGACGAGCCGGTGACGCGGCGGGTGCTGCCGCGCGACCAGGCGGTCGAGCACTTCAAGGCGATGGGCGAGCAGTACAAGGCCGAGATCATCGGCAGCATCCCGGCCGGCGAGGACGTATCGCTGTACGCCGAAGGCGGCTTCGAGGACCTGTGCCGCGGCCCGCACGTGCCCAGCACCGGCAAGCTCAGGCACTTCAAGCTGATGAAGGTGGCCGGTGCCTACTGGCGCGGCGACCACCGCAACGAGATGCTGCAGCGCATCTACGGCACGGCCTGGGCTTCCAAGGAGGAGCTGCAGCAGTACCTGAAGATGCTGGAGGAAGCCGAAAAGCGCGACCACCGCAAGCTCGGCCGGGAGCTGGACCTGTTCCATATCGACGACGTCGCGCCCGGCGTGGTGTTCTGGCATCCCAAGGGCTGGGCCGTGTGGCAGGTCGTCGAGCAGTACATGCGTCAGGTCTACAAGGACACCGGCTACCAGGAGGTCAAGGGACCGCAGATCCTGGACAAGAGCCTGTGGGAGAAGACCGGCCACTGGCAGAACTACCGCGAGAACATGTTCGTCACCGAGAGCGAGAAGCGCGACTACGCGCTCAAGCCGATGAACTGCCCCGGCCACGTGCTGATCTTCAAGTCGGCCCTGCGCAGCTACCGCGACCTGCCGATGCGCTACGGCGAGTTCGGCCAGTGCCACCGCAACGAGCCCTCCGGCGCGCTGCACGGCATCATGCGCGTGCGCGGCTTCACGCAGGACGACGGCCACGCCTTCTGCACCGAGGACCAGATCCTGGACGAGTGCGTGGCCTACACGGCGCAGCTGCAGAAGGTCTACCAGGATTTCGGCTTCGCCGACATCCTCTACAAGGTGGCCACGCGCCCGGAGCACCGGGTCGGCTCGGACGAGCTGTGGGACAAGGCCGAGCACGCCTGCATGGAAGCGCTGCGCCGCTCGGGCGTGGAGTTCGTCGTCGCCCCGGGCGACGGCGCGTTCTACGGGCCCAAGATCGAGTACACGCTCAAGGACGCGCTGGGACGCCAGTGGCAGTGCGGCACCATGCAGGTGGACTTCAACACGGCCGAGCGGCTGGGTGCCGAGTACGTGACCGAGACCAGCGGCCGCGCCCACCCGGTGATGCTGCACCGGGCCATCGTCGGCAGCCTGGAGCGCTTCATCGGCATGCTGATCGAACACCATGCCGGCGCGCTGCCCGCCTGGCTGGCGCCGGTGCAGGTGGTGGTGGCGAGCATCACGGACAACCAGGCCGACTATGCCCGCGAGGTGGCCAAATCGCTTCAGAATCAAGGGGTTAGGGTTGAGCTCGATCTGCGCAACGAGAAAATCACGTATAAAATACGCGAGCATTCGATGCAAAAGCTGCCTTACATCCTGGTCGTCGGCGACAAGGAAAAGGCGGCAGGCGCCGTCTCCGTGCGCGCTCGTGGCAACCAGGACCTCGGCTCGATGCCTCTCGAAGCTTTTTCGCAGAGGCTCGCCGCCGACATCACCAGCAAAAGCTGATCGTGGATGGAAAGCCGGTTGCCCGCGCCAACAGGGACGGTTCAGCTACTGTTTTGGTAGCAAACCATTATGAAGGATTGAACCATCGCTACTGACTTTCGCGACCGCCGCCACCGCGAGGAACGCAAGCACCGCCTGAACCGGGAAATCATGGCCCCGGAAGTCCGCCTCTCCGGCCCCGAGAACGAGCCCCTGGGCATCGTCAGCCTGCAAGAGGCGCTGCGCATGGCGGGCGAGCTGGACGTGGACCTGGTCGAGATTGCCGCGACTGCCAACCCGCCGGTGTGCCGGCTGATGGACTACGGCAAGTTCAAGTACCAGGAACAGAAGAAGGCGGCGGAAGCGAAAGCCAAGCAGACGGTCATCGAGATCAAGGAAATCAAGTTCCGGCCGGGCACCGACGAGGGCGACTACGCCATCAAGATGCGCAACATCCGCCGTTTCCTGGCCGAGGGGGACAAGTGCAAGATCACGCTGCGCTTCCGCGGCCGCGAGATCACGCACCAGGAGATCGGCATGGCGTTGCTCAACCGCATCCGCGACGAGCTGGGCGACAGCATCCTAATCGAGCAGTTCCCCAAGCTGGAAGGCCGGCAGATGATCATGATGATCGCGCCGAGCCGCAAGAAGGTCGTTGCCAAGCCGGCCGCCGAGCCGCAAGGCGCTTCGGCCTGAGGGGTTTCAAGGACAGGTTCAGCCGCCGCCGGGTCTGGTCGCCCGGCGGCGCTGTGAAGGAAGGCTTCGGCCTTCCACAAGTGGCTCGGGGCCAACAAGTCCGCGGAAGGTTCGCGGCGCCTCACGAGCACAACGAAGAAGGAGCATTCACATGCCCAAGATGAAGACCAAGAGCGGCGCCAAGAAGCGTTTCCGCGTCCGTCCCGGTGGGACCGTCAAGCGTGGCCAGGCTTTCAAGCGCCACATCCTGACGAAGAAGACCACCAAGAACAAGCGCCATCTGCGTGGTGCGGTCGCTGTGCATGAGACCAACATGGGTCACATGGCGCAGATGCTGCCGTTCGCCGGCCTGTAAACACTGACGGACAAGGAGAAAACACATGCCTCGCGTCAAACGCGGCGTCACCGCCCGCGCCCGCCACAAGAAAGTTCTCGCCCTGGCCAAGGGCTTCCGCGGCCGCCGCGGCAACGTCTTCCGCATCGCCAAAGAGGCGGTGATGAAGGCCGGGCAGTACGCCTACCGCGACCGCCGCACCAAGAAGCGCGTGTTCCGCCAGCTGTGGATCGCCCGCATCAACGCGGCCGCGCGCGAGTGCGGCCTGACCTACAGCCAGTTCGCCAACGGCATCCGCAAGGCCGGTATCGAGATCGACCGCAAGGTGCTGGCCGACCTCGCCGTGCACGACAAGGCGGCCTTTGCCGGCATCGTGGAGCAGGCCAAGGCCAAGCTGGCTGCCTGAGCTCACGGCGGGCGCGCACGTGGCGCCCGCTTTCGCGAAACCTCAAGGACAGGGGCTAGGGCGCAGCACTAGCCCCTGTTTTCGTCTGATGACCACCAACGATCTCGAATCCATCGTCGCGGCCGCCCGCCAGGCGTTCGCCCAGGCGGCCACGCCGGCCGAACTGGAGAACGCCAAGGCGCAGTTCACCGGCAAGTCGGGCCGCGTCACCGAGCTGATGAAGGGCATGGCCGCGCTCCCGGTCGACGAGAAGAAGACGCGCGGCGCGGCGATCAACCAGGCCAAGCAGGCGATCGAGGCGGCGCTGCACGAGCGCCGCCAGGCGCTGGCCGACGCCGAGCTGGAAGCGCAGCTCGAGGCCGAGGCGCTCGACGTGTCGCTTCCGGGCCGCCTGCGCGAGCCCGGCGCACTGCACCCGATCACGCTGACCCAGGAACGCATCGAGCTGATCTTCGCCAGCATGGGCTTCGACGTGGCCGACGGCCCCGAAGTCGAGAGCGACTGGCACAGCTTCACGTCGCTGAACAACCCGCCCAACCACCCGGCGCGCTCGATGCAGGACACGTTCTACGTGGACATCAAGGGCGACGACGGCATCCCGTACAACCTGCGGCCGCACACCAGCCCGATGCAGGTGCGCTACGCCCACCAGCGCGTCAAGAAGTACGCCGAGGCGGTCCGGCGCGGCGAGCCCATGCCGGACATCCGCGTGATCGCACCGGGGCGCACGTACCGCGTGGACAACGACGCCACCCACTCGCCCATGTTCCACCAGTGCGAAGGCCTGTGGCTGGGCGAGAACGTGAGCTTCAAGGACCTGAAGGTCGTCTTCACCGACTTCTGCCGCACCTTCTTCGAAAGCGACGACCTGGCGCTGCGCTTCCGCCCCAGCTTCTTCCCGTTCACCGAGCCTTCCGCCGAGATCGACATCCAGTTCCAGAGCGGCCCGCTGGCCGGCCGCTGGCTGGAGATCTCCGGCTCCGGGCAGGTGCACCCGCAGGTGGTGCGCAACATGGGCCTCGATCCTGAAAAGTACATCGGCTTCGCCTTCGGCATGGGCATGGACCGCCTGACCATGCTGCGCTACGGCGTCAGCGACCTGCGCCTGTTCTTCGACGGCGACATCCGCTTCCTCAAGCAATTCCGGTAAGCCATGCAATTCCCCGAGTCCTGGCTGCGCGCGTTCTGCAACCCGCCGCTGTCCACGCAACAGATCGCCGACGTGCTCACCATGGGTGGCATGGAGGTGGAAGACCTGCGCCCGGTCGCGCCGCCTTTCACCCAGGTGGTGGTGGGCGAGATCAAGGAGGCCGTCCAGCATCCCAACGCCGATCGCCTGCGGGTGTGCCAAGTGGACGTGGGGCAGGGCCGGCTGCTCAATATCGTCTGCGGCGCCCCGAACGCCCGCGCGGGCATCAAGGTGCCCACCGCGTTGGTCGGTGCCGAGCTGCCGCCGGGCGAGGACGGCAAGCCGTTCGCCATCAAGCTGGGCAAGCTGCGCGGCGTCGAGAGCCAGGGCATGCTGTGCTCGGCGCGCGAACTCAAGCTCAGCGAGGACCATGGGGGCCTGCTGGAGCTGGCGGCGGACGCTCCGGTCGGCAAGAGCCTGCGCGAGGTGCTGAACCTCGACGACCACGTCTTCACGCTCAAGCTCACTCCCAACCTGGCGCATGCGCTGTCGGTGTACGGCGTCGCCCGCGAGCTGTCGGCGCTGACCGGCGCCCCATTGAGGGAGCCGAAATTCGAGCCAGTGCCGCCGTGCCACGACGCCAGGCTGAAGGTCAGGCTGAACGCCCCGGACCTCTGCGGGCGCTTCAGCGGCCGCATCATCCGCAACGTCGACACCCGGGCCAAGACGCCGCAGTGGATGGTGGACCGCTTGGCCGGCTGCGGCCAGCGCAGCGTCACCGCATTGGTCGACATCTCCAATTACGTGATGTTCGAGTTCGGCCGGCCCTCGCACATCTTCGACCACGACAAGATCCACGGTGCGCTGGACGTGCGCTGGGGCCGCCCGGGCGAAAAGCTCAGGCTGCTGAACGGCAGCACGATCGAGGTCGACGGCAGGGTCGGCGTGATCGCTGACGACGTCCAGGTCGAGTCGCTGGCGGGCATCATGGGCGGCGATGCCACCGCCGTGTCCGACGACACCCGGAACGTCTATGTCGAGGCCGCCTTCTGGTGGCCGGAAGCGGTGCAGGGGCGTTCCCGGCGCTACAACTTCTCCACCGACGCGGGCCACCGCTTCGAGCGCGGCGTCGACCCGAGCACGACGGTCGAACACATCGAGCACGTCACCCGCCTCATCCTGGACATCTGCGGCGGCGAGGCCGGCCCCCTGGACGACCAGGTAGCCAGGCTGCCGCAGCGCAAGCCGGTGCAGCTGCGCGTCGCCCGTGCCGCCAGGGTGATCGGCATGGCTGTCACCGAGCGGCAATGCCTGGACGCCTTCGCCCGCCTGCGGCTGCCGGCCCAGGCGGACAACGGCGTCGTCACCGTGACGCCGCCGCCGTACCGCTTCGACCTGGCGATCGAGGAGGACCTGGTCGAAGAGGTGGCGCGCATCGTCGGCTACGAGCGCCTGCCCACCACGCCGCCCCTGGCGCCCATCACCGCCAAGCTGCCGCCGGAGAGCCGGCGCAGCCGCTTCGCGCTGCGGCGCCTGCTGGCCGCCCTGGGTTACCAGGAAACCATCAACTTCAGCTTCGTCGAGGCGGCCTGGGAGCGCGACCTGGCCGGCAACGCCGATCCGGTGCGCCTGCTCAACCCGATCGCCAGCCAGATGAGCGTGATGCGCTCCTCGCTGCTGGGTTCCTTGCTGCAGGTGCTGAAGTTCAACCTGGACCGCAAGGCCGACCGCGTGCGCATCTTCGAGGTGGGCCGCGTGTTCCGCCGCGACGCGTCCGTGGCCACCACCGACACGACGGTGCGCGGCGTGCACCAGCCCATGCACCTGGCGGGCCTGGCCTTCGGTGCGGCCGAGGGCCTGCAGTGGGGCCGCAAGGAGCAGGGCGCCGTCGACTTCTTCGACGTCAAGGGCGATGTCGAGGCGCTGCTGTCGCCGCGCCGGGCGGAATTCCGCCCCGGCGAGCACCCGGCGCTGCACCCCGGGCGCTGCGCCACGATCTGGCTGGACGGCCGGCAGGTCGGCGTCCTGGGCGAACTGCATCCGCGCTGGCGCCAGGGCTGGGAACTGCCCGAGCCTGCGGTGCTGTTCGAGATCGATCTCGAGGCCGCCTCGCAGCGGCCGGTGCCCGCCTTCCGCGGCGTGCCGCGGGTGCAGCCGGTAGAACGCGACATCGCCATCGTGGTGCGTGACGACGTCAGCCATGCCGACCTGATGCGCGCCATCCACGGTGCCCAGGCGGGCGGCCTGCTGCGGCAGGCACTGTTGTTCGATGTCTACAAGCCCCGGCAGGCCGCCGCGGGGCTGGCAGCCAATGAGAAGAGCCTGGCCGTGCGCTTGACGCTGGGTGGCATGGAAGCAACACTGACGGATGCCCAGATCGAGGCAGCGGTGCAATCCGTCATCGATCGCATCGCCCGCGAGGTGGGCGGGCGGCTGCGCAGCTGATGCCGTGTGACGAGGAGGACAACAACGATGCAAGAACAAGAGGCAGCCATGGAATTCACCGTCGAGAGCCTGGAAACACCGGCCCTGACCAAGGCGCAGCTGGCCGAGCTGCTGTTCGAGCGGATCGGCCTGAACAAGCGCGAGTCCAAGGACATGATCGACGCCTTTTTCGACCTGGTGGCGGGCAGCCTGGTAGGCGGCGACGACGTGAAGATCTCCGGCTTCGGCAATTTCCAGATCCGCACCAAGGCGCCACGGCCCGGCCGCAATCCGCGCACCGGCGAGGCCATCCCCATCCAGGCGCGGCGCGTCGTCACCTTCCATGCCAGCCACAAGCTCAAGGAGCAGATCCAGGGCAATGGCATCGACAGCGGCACGGCCGAAGACTGACTGGTACAGGCGCCACGGTCCGGCAGCGGGCCCGCCGAGCGCGCAATCCGCCCTTGGCAGGCCGGGGTGGCTTAGAGTAACCTCGCAGCTCCCTCTCCTACAACATTGATTTCAATGGAGAAAGCTCTTCCCTCCATACCGGCCAAGCGCTACTTCACCATCGGTGAGGTCAGCGACCTGTGCGGCGTCAAGCCGCACGTGCTGCGGTATTGGGAGCAGGAGTTCACGCAGCTGCGCCCGATGAAGCGGCGCGGCAACCGCCGCTACTACCAGCACCACGAGGTGCTGATGATCCGCCGCATCCGCGACCTGCTGTACGACCAGGGCTTCACCATCAGCGGCGCGCGCAACAAGCTGCAGGAGCTGGTGCAGGGCGAACGCGACCGGCGGCGCGCCGGCGAGGTCATGCTGGAGGGCGTGGAGGTGATCGAGGTCGAGGACTCGGGCTTCGGTGATTTCGAGGACAGCGTGCCGGCCGAGGACCGCGAGTTCGTCTCCGAGAAGCTGTCGCTGGTGCGGCGCGAGCTGTTCGAGATCCGCGATCTGCTGTCCCCGGCCTACTGAGGCGCCGTGCGCCGGCGCCGCGCGGCTATAATCGCGGGCTTGTCGGCGTGTAGCGCAGCCTGGTAGCGCACTTGCATGGGGTGCAAGGGGTCGCGAGTTCGAATCCCGCCACGCCGACCATCCATCCGAAGGGTTGGCAGGACATCCTGCCAACCCTTCTTCTTTTGTGGCTGTGCTGAGGGGCGCGGGCATAGAATTGGACAGCATGTGGCTCATCCCCGTCACCCTCTGCCGGAAGCCGACCTGATCGTGGCCACCGTTGTTTTCGCTGACCTGGTCGGCAGCATCGGCATCTTCGAGCGGCTGGGCGACGAGACGGCCGGCCGCTTCGTGACCCAGCTGACGACCGCGCTGTCCAAGACCTTCGAGCAGCACCGGGGCCGGGTCGTCAAGCTGCTGGGCGACGGCCTGTTCGTGGTGTTCCCCCAGGAGCGCGACGCGCTGGAGGCCTGCGTGGCGATCCAGAAGCGCCTGATCGACAAGCCGGTGTACCCCGGCGGCACGGGCAGTCCGGTGCAGATGCAGATGGGGCTGGAGTCGGGCGAGGTGGTCGAGATCGAAGGCGACTGCTACGGCGACGCCGTCAACAGCGCGGCGCGGCTGGCCGACCTGGCGGGCGCGGAGCAGATCCTCACGACCCAGCGGGTGCGCGACGCCCTGGGCCCGCTGCCGCACCTGCAGCTGCGCAGCCTGGGGCCGATGTACCTGCGCGGCAAATCCGAAACCACCGAGGTGTTCCGCGTCGACTGGCGCGTCGAGCGCGACACCGACGCCACCGTGATGGGCGTGTCCCTGTTCAAGGCCATGGCGCAGGGCCTGCTGGAGCTGGCCACGGCGCAGCAGCGGGTCAAGCTGGCGCCCCTGGGCGAGCGGCTGACGCTGGGCCGCGCCACCGCCTCTTCGCTGCAGTTCAACGACTCGCGCGTCTCGCGCCTGCATGCCACGGTGGAGTGGCGCAGCGGGCAGTTCGTGCTCAGCGATGCCTCCAGCTTCGGCACCTGGGTCTACGTGGGCAACCAGAGCGAGCCGGTCATCCTGCGGCGCACCGAGTGCTATCTGGTCGGGCAGGGCCGCATCATCCTGGGCTGCGACGCCCAGGCCGACAACGCACCGGTCGTCCAGTTCACGGTGAAGACCTGAGGTGGTGCCCGGCCCGCCCTTTCTCGAACTGCGCATCGCCGGTCCCGGGGTGGACCTGGTGTGCCAGCTCGAGGCCGGCGCGGACGAACTGCTGGTGGGCCGCGATGCGTCCTGCGCCGTGTGCCTGCCGGACCCCCGCCGCAGCATCTCGCGCCGGCATCTGGCCGTGCGGAACCAGGGCGGCGAGCTGCACTTCCGGGTGCTGTCCCAGGTCAACGGCGTGCAGATGCCGTTCGGCGAGGCGCCGCCCGGAGCCAGGGGCGTGCTGCGTCCGGGCCAGCAGATGGGCCTGGGCGGCTACGTGCTGACCGTGGTGCCCCCTGCTGCCCAGGCGGTTGCTCAGCCGCAGGACGATCCCTGGGCGGTGTTCGAGCAGCAGGACGCTTCGGGCACCGTGGCCCGGCCGCGCGCCCTGCTGCCGGCGACAGGGCCCGCCGAGATCCCGACCAGCAGCGAGAACGATCCGTTCGGCGACTGGGGCTTCCAGAGCGGTTTCGGACCGGGCGGCGAAGGCGATCCGGCGACCGGCCTGGAACCGTTCTTCCACGGCCTGGGGCTGACGGATGCGGCCGCCGGGCCGCTCAGCGACCGGGAGCTCGAGGCCATGGGGCGGCTGGTGCGCGAAGCCGTGCTCGGACTGCTGGCTCTGCATCGACCACGGCCCGGCGACCCGGTTACCATGGCGGCCAATCCCCTGACGTCCGATGAGCCCGCCGCGGCCAAGCTGCGCTATTTGTTCGGCGGGCACGCGGCCCAGGGTGGGCAGATGAGCCCCGACCAAGCCCTGCGGCAGCTGCTGCAGGACCTGGGCAACTATTTCACGGCGGCGTCCGCCGGGCGGGACGTGGCGGGCCAAGCGGCTGCAGACCCGGACCCGGGGTGAGATGCTGTGGAAGGGCGAGGGCTAGAATCTGTGTCCTCCCGTTACCAAGACTGATGAAGTGAGTCTCAAAAAGCTTGGCCGTTATGACCTGGTGCGCGTTCTCGGGAAGGGCGCCATGGGGATCGTGTACGAAGGTCGCGATCCCAACCTGGATCGCCGCGTCGCGATCAAGACGGTCAAGGTCGAGAACCTGTCCGAGGAAGCCGCGAACGAGTACGAATCGCGCTTCCGGACCGAGGCGCGCTCGGCCGCGCGGCTGCAGCATCCCAACATCGTCAGCGTCTACGACTCCGACCGCGACGGCGACATCGCCTACCTGGTGATGGAGTACATCCAGGGCGACGACCTCAAGCACCACCTCGACCGCGGCGCGCGCTACACGCTGGAGCAGTCGCTCAAGATGATCCGCGACCTGCTGTCCGCGCTCGACTATGCGCACAAGCAGGGCATCATCCACCGCGACATCAAGCCGGCCAACCTGCTGATCGAGCCGGCCGGGCGCGTGAAGCTCACCGATTTCGGCGTGGCGCGCATCCAGGATTCCGGCGAAGCCACCCGCACCCAGGGCAGCATGGTCGGCACGCTCAAGTACATGGCGCCCGAGCAGGTGCAGGGCCTGAAGATCGACTCGCGCGCCGACCTGTTCTCGGTCGGCGTGGTGCTCTACCAGCTGCTGACGGACAAGCGCCCGTTCGACGGCGACAACGACTTCTCCATCATCCACCAGATCATCGGCCACACGCCGCCGCCGCCCAGCGCGATCAACCCGCGGCTGCCTGCGGCCATCGATGCAGTGGTGGCCCGGGCGCTGGCCAAGGACCGGGACCAGCGCTTTGCCACCGCACGCGATTTCGCCGGCGCGCTGCAATCGGCCATCCGCCGTGCCGAGGATGCCACGGTGGTTCCGCCCGCCGATCCGCAGCGAAAGGCCGATATCGGAGGCACCGCCACGCGCACGGCGCCCTCGCGCGCCGGCGCGGGCGGCTCGGCGCCCACCTCGGTCACCGCAGGCAGCACGGCCACGGTGACGCAGGAACTGGAGCTGGTGTACTGGAAGGAGATCAAGGACTCGTCCGATCCGGATGAACTGCAGGGCTTCCTGGACAAGTTTCCCGAAGGCATCTATGCCGACCTGGCGCGCCGCCGCCTGCGCCGGCTGGTGCCCGGCTCGCCCGACCTGACCGTGCTTGCCACCGGCACGCCCCCGTACGCCGCGGACAGGGAGCACGATCCCGACGCGACGCGGCTGCAGGCCTCGCCGCCCTCGGCCGCCGCCCTGGCCGCCCTGGCTTCGGCTGCGTCTCCGGACCTGTCCATGCCGACCAGGGGCCGGTCCGCCCCCACCCTGCCGCCCGTACCCCGGGAGGTTCCAGCACCGGTGCCGGGCAAGGTTGTCGCCAGTGCGGCAGCGGCCGCGGGTGCAGCGTTCATGCGGGGTGTGGCAGCCGGGTCTGCGTTCCTGGGGCTCGCCCTGGGGAAGCTGTGGCGTGCCTTGACCAGGCTGTGGCAGACCCTGGCGGAATTGGGCTCGCCTGCCGCCCGGATGCCCCTGGGCGTGCTGGCTGGCGCCGGTGCCATCGTGCTGGCCGGCATCGCGGCTTTCGTGCTGACCGGCCGCCCCGGCGCGCAGGACCTGGCCGCGTCGGATGCCCCCCCGCCGCTCAGCCAGCCGGCCCCGGCGCCTTCGGACGCGGCGACCGCCGGGCCGGACGGCGCGACGGCCCAGGTGGATGCGGCAGCGGCGGCACCCACGGCGGCACCGCCGCAGCCTGTGCGCAGGGCCCCTGCGCAGGCCGGGGCCGCGCCTGGCCCGGCGGCCACCCCGGCGCCCCCGGCGGCGGAACAGACTGCCGCCGCGCCCAAGCCTGCCGGCGCTGCGGCCCGGCCGCGGCGTCCTGGCGCCGATGGCACGGCGACAGCGGGGGCCGGGGGCCCCTCCGACACGCGCAACGACACGCCCGGTCCTCCTCCTGCTCCTCGTGCTTCTTCATCGCCGGCGCCGGTGGCCGCGGCGCGGCTCACCCCACCGGCGGAGATCTGCAAGGACCGCATGTTCCTGTCCCGCCAGTACTGCCTGCAGTCGGAATGCGCCAAGCCGGCCTTCTACAACGCCTCGGCCTGCGTGCGCCTGCGCGACGAGGCGCGGCTGCGCGAGGAAAGCCGCATCCGCAACTGAGCGTCGGGGGCAGGGCCCTTGCGGCTAGGTGACGTCCAAGGTGTGGACGTCGAAGCAGCCGCGCCGGCGGTCGTCGAAGTAGAAGACCAGGGTCTCCCTCACGGTGCGGAAGGCGATCTCCTCCCAGGGCACCTCGTCCTCGGCGAACAGCCGGGCTTCTATGGTTTCCGCGCCGGGCTCGAACCGATCGCTGAGCAGCCGCGCCCGGTAGAACAGGTGCACCTGGCCGACGCGCGGCACGCTCAGAAGCGACAGCAGTCCTTCCATCTCGAACTGCGCACCGGCCTCTTCCACGGTTTCGCGGGCCGCGCCCTGCGCCGTGGTCTCGCCCAGTTCCATGAAGCCCGCCGGCAGGGTCCACTTGCCCCGGCGCGGCTCGATGTTGCGCTTGCACAGCAGCACCCGCTCGCCCCAGTAGGGCACGGTGCCGACCACGTTGAGCGGGTTTTCGTAGTGGATGGTGTCGCAGGCCGGGCAGACGGCGCGCTCGCGCGTGTCCCCGTCGTCCGGCACCCGGTAGACCACCGCCGTGCCGCAGTTGCGGCAATGTTTGATGGGGCTGCGCAGCATCCGGCCAGTGTAAGAAAGAAAAGGGCTCCCGCAGGAGCCCTGCCGGCAAGGCCGCCTGCGGCGCTCAGGCCTTGGTGGACTTCGTGTGCTTGTCGATCAGGCCGCGCGCCGTGTCCAGCAGCTTGCGGCCGTCGAAGCCGCGCTTGTTCATGTCCTCCACCCATTCCGCCTCGATGGTGCGCGAGCGGCGACGGAACTCCTGCGCCTCCGCAGCGCTGACGGTGAAGATGTTGTTGCCGCGCTCGGAGGCCGACTTGCGGCCCACCGGGTCGTTGCCCTGCTGCGTCTTGCCCAGCCAGGCCGAGGTGGCCATGCCGGAGTTGGCGTCGATGACCTTCTTCAGGTCGGGCGGCAGCGAGTCGTACTTGGCCTTGTTCATCGCCATCACGAAGGTGGTGGTGTAGAGCGAGCCGCCGGCCGGGTCGAACTCGGCGTGGTACTTGGTCAGCTCGTTCACCTTGACCGAGGGCACGACCTCCCAGGGGATCACGCAGCCGTTGATGGTGCCCTTGCTCAGCGCGTCGGGGATCTGCGGCAGCGGCATGCCCACCGGCGTGGCGCCCAGGGCGGCCACCAGCTTGGTGACCTGGCGGGTGGGCGCGCGCACCTTGAGGCCGCGCATGTCGTTCACCGACTTGACCGGCTTGTCGGCGGTGTGGATCACGCCGGGGCCGTGCACCTGCAGCGCGATCACCTGCGTGTCCTTGAACTCGTCGGCCGCCACGGTCTGCACGTACTCCCAGTAGGCCTTGGACGTGGCCTCGGCATTGGTCATCATGAACGGCAGCTCGAAGACCTCCACCCGCGGGAAGCGCCCGGCGGTGTTGCCCGGCAGCGTCCACACCACGTCCACCACGCCGTCCTTGGCCTGGTCGTACAGCTGCACCGGCGTGCCGCCCAGCTGCATGGCCGGGTAGGCCTCGAACTTGATGCGGCCGCCGGAGTCCTTCTCGACCTTGTCCATCCACGGCTTGTGCATGCTCAGCCACACGTTGGACTGCGGCGCCATGAAGGTGTGGAACTTCAGCGTGACCGACTGCTGGGCGAAGCCGGTGAGGGCGCTGCCGCCCAGGGCAGCGGCGGCGCCCGATTTCAGAAGGGTTCGACGTGGGATCATGGGGTTCTCCTTGGGGCCGAAGTTAAACGCAAAGCGCACGGGACGGTTCCGGGGCTTTCCCGTAAGCCGCCCGCGCCGGGGACTAGCGGATGAAGCCGACCAGCCAGAGCGGGATGATCGGGAAGAACAGGAACAGCAGGGTGCGCAGCACGTCGCTGACCAGGAACGGCAGGACGCCGCGGTAGGTCTCGCCCATGGGCACGTCCTTGGCCAGGCCGTTGACGATGTAGACGTTCAGGCCCACCGGCGGCGCGATCAGCCCGAAGCCCACGGTCATCAGCACCATGATGCCGAACCAGATGGCGACCGATTCCCGGGGCATGCCGAAGTCCAGGCCGATGATGATGGGGAAGAAGATGGGGATGGTGAGCAGCAGCATGGACAGCTCGTCCATCACGGCGCCCAGCAGCACGTAGAACAGCAGGATGGCTACCACCACGACCAGGGGCGACAGGCCCCAGCCGCCCACCACCGCGGCCAGCTGGTTCGGCACCTGGGTCAGGGCCAGGGCGGCGTTCATCAGGTCGGCGCCCAGGAAGATCAGGAAGATCATGGCGGCGCTGACGGCCGTGCCGTAGAAGCAGTCCCTGAACTTGGCCAGGCTCATCTCGCCCTTGCCCAGGGCCGTGAGGAAGGTCGACGCGGCGCCTACGGCCGCGCCCTCGGTGGGCGTGAAGAAGCCGCCGTAGATGCCGCCGAACACCAGGGCGAAGATCACCGCGATGGGCAGCACGCCCAGCAGCGAGCGCAGCGTCAGCGGCGGCGGCGCGTCCTCGACCTCGGGCGCGTGGCCGGGCACGGCCCGCACGTAGATGGCCACGGCGACCATGTAGCCGACCATGGCGATGAGGCCGGGCAGGATGGCGGCGGCGAACAGCTTGCTGATGTTCTGCTCGGTCAAGATCGCGTAGATCACCAGCACGATGGACGGCGGCAGCTGGATGCCCAGGGTGCCGCCGGCGGCCAGCGTGCCGGTGGCGATGCGGCCCGAGTAGCCGTGGCGGCGCATCTCCGGCAGCGCCACGCCGGTGATGGTGGCAGCCGTGGCCACCGACGAGCCGCTGATCGCGCCGAAGGCCGCACAGGCCAGCAGCGAGGCCATCGCCAGGCCGCCCTTGAAGCGGCCCATGACGGCGGCGGCGAACTCGAACAGCGACTTGCTGATCCCGCCCTTGGTGGCGAAATGCCCCATCAGGATGAACAGCGGGATGACCGAGAGGTCGTAGCTGGCGAAGCGAGCGAAGGCCTGCGTGTTCAGGAAGTTGGCGAAGGGCAGCCAGCCGGTCTGCACCAGGTAGCCGATGGTGCCGGCGCTGAACATGCTGACGGCGATCGGCACCCGGATGGCCATCAGGGCCAGCATGCTGCCGAAGATCAGGGCGGTGAGGCCGAGCGAGCTCATTCGATAACCTCCGCCCTGCGGGCTGCGGTGCCATGAGACTTCGGAGCGGCCGGGCGTCTCATATGGCCGCCTCGCCGGCCTCTTCGGTGCGGAAGCCGAACACCGCCTGGTGCAGGGCGATCAGCCCGGCCAGCACGAAGGCCGGCGTCATGACGGCGTAGACCACCCATTCCGGGAAGCCCATGATCTGCGTCTCGGAGCCGGTGTTGTAGCTGTTCAGGCCGCCCAGCGCGGTGCGCCAGGTCAGCAGGCCGAAGATCAGGGCCAGCAGCAGGGCGCCCAGCCGGTCCAGCCTGTCGTTGACGGCGGGCCGCAGGCCCGCGGTGAAGAAGTCGACGATGATGTTGCCGCGCCGGGCCTGGCACAGCGGCATGAACAGCGCGATGGCCGCGCCGGCTGCCACCGCGGTCAGCTCGAACGCGCCGACGATGGAGTCACCGGTCGTGTTGCGGCCGATCAGGCTACCGCAGGTCAAGAGCGTGATGGCGGTCAGCAGCACGCCGGCCAGGATGGCGCACAGCTTGGCCAGCTTTTCCAGTACGAACAAAGCCAGGTCTCCTTCGTTCTTCTGCGCGATTGTCGAGCCCCGGGTCGGTTCAGGGGTGGCTGCGCGCGGTCCCTGTTCGATGATCGAACGCGCTGCTCGATCATCGCGCATGCGCCGGGCCGGCTTCAGGCCGGCTGCACCTTCACCGTCAGCGGCTCCAGTCCCGCCACGCCGCCGGCCAGGGTGTCGCCGGCCACCACCGCGGCCACCCCTTCGGGCGTCCCGGTAAAGATCAGGTCGCCCGGCTGCAGCTCCCAGGCCGCCGACAGGTGCTCGATGGTCTCGGCGATGTTCCAGATCAGCTTGGAGATGCTGCTGCGTTGCCGGTCCTGGCCGTTGACCTGCAGGAAGATCTCGGCCTGCTGGATGTTGCCGGCCTGTGCCGCCGGGGTGATCGGCCCCATGGGCGCGGACTGGTCGAAGCCCTTGCCGATGTCCCAGGGGCGCCCCTGCTTCTTCATCTCGCCCTGCAGGTCGCGCCGGGTCATGTCCAGGCCGACGGCGTAGCCGAAGATGTGCTTGAGCGCGTCGGCCGCCTTGATGTTGCGCCCGCCGGTGCCGATCGCCGCCACCAGCTCGATCTCGTGGTGCAGGTTCTTGGTCAGGGTCGGGTAGCGGATCGCACCGGTCTTGCCGGCTTCCACCGGCACCACGGCGTCGGCCGGCTTGAGGAAGAAGAAGGGCGGCTCGCGGCCGGTGAAGCCCATCTCCTTGGCATGCTCCTCGTAGTTGCGGCCCACGCAGTAGACGCGGCGGACCGGGAAGCGCTCGGCGCGGCCCACCACGGGCACGGACACCACGGGCGGCGCGGAGACGACGTAGTTCATGACAGCCTTTCTTCTTGGTGAATGCCCAGGGCCTGGTGCACCGGGCGGTCGGAGAAACTGAACAGCACGCAACCCGCGGCCGATTCAAGCCGGGCAGTGTGCCATGAGGGGATGACGAAATGGTCGCGCGCCGCGACCTCGAACCGCCAGGTCTCGCCCCTGGGGGATTCGGCGTGCACCACGGCTTCGCCCTCGACCACGCTGTAGACCGCACCATCGGTCTGGCGCCAGCCCTTGCCCGCGAAGCCCGCCGGCAGCTTCTGCATGAAGGTGGCCATGGTGGGCATGGGCGAGCCGCCGGTCAGCGGGTTCAGGTAGCGCAGCTTGACGCCGTCCCAGGGGTCGATGGGCGCGAGGCGCTCCAGCTGCTGGAGCGCCTCGCGGCTGCGCTCGTAGGGATAGCTGAACAGGGGCGAGGTCTTGCCGCCGAAGGGCGGGTCGTGCCGCACCGGCGCCATGTTGTGGCCATAGCGGGCGAAGCTGGTGCCCTCGGTGCGCGTCACCTCCTGCGCGCGCGCCGTGCCGTTCTGCGCGAAGCCGGCGTCGAAGAAGCGGATCATGGGGATGTCCAGCCCGTCCAGCCAGACCACCGGGCCGTCCGCCTCGCTGCCGTGGTCGTGGAAGGTCCAGCTCGGCGTGATGATGAAGTCGCCCGGACGCATGGCGGTGCGCTCGCCATCCACCGCGGTGTAGGCGCCGCTGCCCTCGACGATGAAGCGCAGCGCGCTCTGCGTGTGGCGGTGGCTGGGCGCCACCTCGCCCGGCAGGATCAGCTGCAGCCCGGCATACAGCGACTGGGTGACGGCCGACTGGCCGCGCAGCTTCGGGTTCTCCAGGATCAGCACGCGCCGCACCGCTTCCTCGGCCGTGATGGCCTGGCCTGCGCGCATCAGGAACGGCCGCACCTGGCCGTACTTCCACAGCGCGGGCACGCAGGGGGAGGCGGGCTGCGGCGGAACCAGCGCATGCAGCACCTCCCACAGCGGGGTCAGGTTCAGCGGGTCCATGTCGCGGTACAGCTGCTGGCGCGCCAGCAGGGCGTTGTTGGGTGCGTTCATGCGGTTTCTCTCCTTCAGGCGCGGCTCACCAGGTTTGTCCCAGGTAGGCGCTGGCGGCTTCCAGCCGCTGCTGCAATTGGGCCACGTCCACGCTGCCCGCGGGGACGCCGGCGGAAAGGGCCAAATCCGCGGCGGTGCCTGCCGCCTGGCCCATGACAAAGCAGGCGCCGGTGACCCGGGCCGCCGACTGCGCCTCGTGGCTCATCGAGGCGCAGCGGCCGGCCACCCACAGGTTGTCGAAGCCGACCGGCACGGTCATGCGGTAGGGCAGGTGGTTGAAGCCGCGGCTTTCCGGGATCCGCGGCCAGCGGAACTCCACGTCGCCCTTCAGGTGCAGCTCCAGCGGCCAGCCGTTGACGCCGACGGTGTCGTCGAAGCTGGCGCAATCCAGCACGTCGGCTTCGGTCAGCTGGTACAGCCCGCGCACGCGCCGCGTCTCACGGATGCCCACCTGCGGCGCGATGTCCACGATGTAGCTGGCCTCGAAGCCGGGCACCTCGCGCAGGAAACCCGCGACCTCGGCGATCTGGCGCCGCCCCAGGATCTCGGCCTCGCTCAGCTCGGCGGCATCGACGCCGTTCATCGCGTTGCCGTCGCGGTTGGCCAGCTGGGTCAGGTTGACGCGCCACTCGATGCCGCTCTTTTGCGGCCGCACGATGGGCGTCTTGCGCGGGAAGCGGTAGCGGCCCTCGGCCTGCGCCTGCAGCATCAGCTTGGGGATCGCCTCCCAGGCACGGCCGGCACGCGCCGGGTCGATGCCGTTGAGCCGGAACATGGTGGAGGGGTAGAGCATGTTGCCCTGCCCGTCGCCCAGCTCCCAGGGAGCGCCGGCCCAGGCCGCCAGGTCGCCGTCGCCCGAGGCGTCGACGAAGCAGCGGCCGCGCACGGCGCGCCGGCCGGAGCGGGTCTCGACCAGCAGCGCGGACAGCTGGCGCGGGCCCTCCATCACCACGCCCACGGCCAGCGCGTGGAACAGCAGCTGCACCCCCGCCGACAGCAGCAGGTCGTCGGCCGCGATCTTGTAGGCGGCGGTGTCGTACGCCTGGGCCACCGTCTTGCCGAACAGGGCATGGGGCGCGTTCAGCCCGCCCAGCCGGTCGATGCGCGCCAGCAGGTCATCGGCCACGCCGTGCACCACCTGGCGGATGTCGCCGTGCACGTTGGCATGCAGGCCGCAGAAGTTGGTCACGCCGGCGGCCGTGCCCATGCCGCCCAGGAAGCCGTAGCGCTCGATCAGCAGCGTGCTGCGGCCGGCGTGCGCGGCGGCCACCGCGGCCGCCATGCCGGCCGGGCCGCCGCCCAGGACGACCACGTCCCACTCGCCCAGCACGGGCGTCTGGCGGCTGGGTTCGGTCAGGGCGGCGGGCTGGGTCATGGCTGGCTCATGGCTGGAACAGGCGCTCGGGGTCTATGCCTTTGTACATCCACTGCAGGCCGGCGAAACCCGCCGATTCCTGGCCGGACTGGAACAGCCGGTTGCGCAGCTCGCGCTGCACGCCCGAGGCATGGTAGATGTCGCCGTAGAAGCGGGCGGTCAGCTGCACCCGGCCGGTGCGCAGGTAGCGCTCGTCCTGGTACAGCTGGAAGGCCCGCGCCGGGTCGTTGCTGGCGGCCTTGAGCGCCCGGCCCAGCACCACCGCGTCCTCGATCGCCTGGCCGGCGCCCTGCGCCAGGTACTGCAGCATCGGATGGGCGGCATCGCCCAGCAGGGTGACGCGGCCTTGCGACCAGTTCCTCACCGGCTCGCGGTCGCACAGCACCCACATCTTCCAGGTCTCGATCCTGGCCAGCAGTTCGCGCACCTGCGGCACCGCCTGGGCGAAGCGCTCGTTCAGCTCGGCGCTGTCGCCGAAGGTGTTCCAGCCCTCGTCGTACTTGTTGCTGTGGAAGACGGCGACCAGGTTGAACAGCTCGCCGCGGCGCAGCGGGTAGTGCACCAGGTGCGTCTTCTCGCCGCCCCACAGCAGCACGTCGTCGCTCCACAGGTGCGCAGGCACCTCTTCGCGCCGCAGCACGGCGCGGTAGGCGATGTGGCCCGAGACGCGCGGCTTGCCGTCGCCGACCACCGCCTCGCGGATGCGGCTCCACAGCCCGTCGGCGCCCACCAGAGCGTCGCCGGCCAGGGCCTCGCCCGAGGCCAGCCGCACGCGCACGCCGGCATCGTCCTGCCCGAACGAATCGACCTTGGCGGCGGTGCGCAGCGTGACGCCCGGCAGCGTGCGGCAGGCCTCGAGCAGCACCGCGTGCAGGTCGGCGCGGTAGATCACACCGTAGGGGAAGCCATAGGCGGCGCGCGCCGCCTCGCCCAGCGGCACGCGCACCACGCGCTCGCCGGTGCGCACGTCGTTCATGCCCAGCCCCGCGGGGTAGAAGGCCACGCGGTCGACGGCGGCCGCAAGGCCCAGGTACTCGAACATCCTGAAGATGTTGGGGCCGAGCTGGATGCCGGCGCCGATCTCGCCGAAGGCCTGCGACTGCTCCAGCACCGTGACGCGATGGCCGGCGCGCGCCAGCACGCAGGCGGCGGCCAGGCCGCCGATGCCGCCGCCGGCCACGAGGAAGTGCAGTGCTGGTGCCATGGATTGATAAGCATACATATAAATTCCGGCGCCGCAAGGGGCCGCACCCGACCGTACACTCCGCTCCCATGGCCAAGAGCTTCGATTTCCAGCATGCGCCGGGTCACCTGATCCGTCGCGCGCACCAGGTCGCGGTGGCGATCTTCATGGAGGAGACCGCGGCCTTCGACGTGACGCCGGTGCAGTTCGCCATCCTCAACGCGCTCATCGACGAGCCCGGCGAGGACCAGGTGACGCTGGCCTCGCGCGTCGCCTTCGATGCGGCCACCTTCGGCTCGGTGATCGGCCGGCTGGAGGCCAAGGGCTGGGTGCGGCGCGAGCCCGATGCCCAGGACAGGCGCCGCAAGCTGTTGTGGATCACGCCGGCGGGCCGCGAGGCCGCACTGCGCATGAAGCGCGCGGTGGCGCGGGTGCAGGCGCGCATCGTGGCGCCGCTGGACGATGCCGAGCGCGAGCAGATGGTGTTGCTGCTGGGTAAACTGGTGGCCGGGCACGCCCAAGGCTGAGCCCGACCGCAGGATTCGTCCTACCGCAAAGTCAGCCGTTGGCAGTGCGCCTGCGGACTGCGCTCGCGTTCAATACAGAAAATCGTGACCAAGGAGCAACGATGAATCTTTCCAACCGACTGCCGAACCGCCTGCTGCCGGGCCTCGTGGCCGCTGCCGCGCTCGTTGCCGGCTGTGCCGACATGGGGCTGCAGCCCATGAACCCGACCGCGCGCAACACGGCGATCGGCGCGGGCGTGGGCGCCGTCGCCGGCGGTGCGCTCGGCGAGGGCCGGGGCGCCGTGATCGGCGCCGGCGTGGGCGCGCTGGGCGGCTATGTCTGGTCGCGCCAGATGGAGCAGCGCAAGCAGGCCATGGAGCGGGCCACCGTGGGCACCGGCGTGGCCGTGTCGCAGACCCCGGACAACCAGCTGAAGCTGAACATCCCCAGCGACATCTCTTTCGACACCGGCCGGGCCGACATCAAGCCCAACCTGCGGCCCATCCTCGACCAGTTCGCCTCCGGCCTGTCCGGCCAGCCGAACACGGAGGTCCGCATCATCGGTCACACCGACAACACCGGCGCCGACGCGGTGAACGATCCGCTGTCGGTGCAGCGGGCCCAGGCCGCGCGCGACTACCTGGCGGCCCGCGGGGTGGACCCACGCCGCATCATGGTTGCCGGACGTGGCGAGCGCGAGCCCATCGCCGACAACGGCAGCGAGGCCGGCCGCGCCCGCAACCGCCGGGTCGAAATCTACCTCGGCGAGCGCCAGGGGGTGGCGGCGCGGTAGAGGGCGGGACCGGACAGGTCCGTCACGAACTCAGTGCTGCCGCTGCGGCAGGTCGACGACCAGCCCGTCCAGGGCGTCGGTCAGCTCGATCTGGCAGCTCAGGCGGCTGTTGGCCTGCCGCGGCGAGGCGGTGAACTCCAGCATGCCCAGCTCGTCCTCGCCGGGCGCGGAGAGGCGGGCGGCATGCGGCTCGCGCAGGTAGACGTGGCAGGTGGCGCAGGTCATCAGCCCGCCGCAGTCGGCCTCGATGCCGGCGATGTTGGCCGCCATCGCGGCCTGCATCAGGCTCTGCCCCGTCTTGCAGCGGACCTCGGTGGCGGCAGGCTCCGGCCCTTCGCTGGATGCAATGAATCGGACGGTGATCATCAGAATCGGCTGAAGTATTCGCGGCGCTGGAAGTCGTCCTTGTCCTCGGCGGCTTCCCAGCGCTGCAGCTCGCATTGCTTGATGCGGCTGAAGTAGTCGATGAAGGGGGCGCCAAACGCGGCCACCAGGCCCTCGTCCTGCCGCAGCGCGGCCAGCGCCTCGCCCAGGCCGGTGGGCAGCATCACGCCGCCGGTGGCATAGGGCGCCTCGGTGGCCGGGGGCGCCTCGCGCCGCCGCTCGATGCCGTCCAGCCCGGCGTGGATCTGCGAGGCCAGGTACAGGTAGGGGTTGGCCGCCGGCTCGCCGATACGGTTCTCGATGCGCGTGCCGGCATCGCCGCAGGCGCCCACCACGCGCAGCATGGCGCCGCGGTTGTCGCGGCCCCAGAGCACGGCCTGCGGTGCGAGCGCGTTCGGGCGGAAGCGGCCGAAGCCGTTGACCGTGGGCGTGCAGAACACCGCCATGCCGCGGGCGTGTTCCAGCAGCCCGGCCAGGTAATGCTCGCCCAGCGCCGAGAGCGTGTGCCGGGCCTGGGCCGGCGTCGCCCCCGGCTCCGGCTGTTCGCGTCGGAACAGGTTGGCGCCGCCGTCCAGCGCCACCAGCGACTGGTGCAGGTGCCAGCCGCTGGACATGATGTTGGGGAAGGGCGGCCGGCACATGAAGCTGGCGTGGTAGCCGGCACGGCGCAGCGCCTGGCGAACGCCGTTGCGGAACAGCACCATGTTGTCCGCCGCGGTCATGGCGTCGGTGGCCTGGAACACCGCCTCGACCTGGCTGGGCCCCAGCTCGATCTCCAGCGACAGCAGGGGCAGGCCGAGCGCCTGCGCCGTGTGCTGCACGATGCGCAGCGGCTCCTCCGCCATGTCGTACCAGTTCTCGGCCAGCAGGTTGTAGCCCGGGTGGACCAGTTCCACCCGGGGCGGCAGCCCCGGCCAGGCGGCCTGCGCCGGGTCCAGCTGGTCGCCGGCATCGGTGATGCGGTAGATGTGGAACTCGACTTCCAGGCCGCAGCGCAGGCCCCAGCCGCGGCCCGCCAGGCGCTCCAGGGCGCGCTCCAGCACGCGGCGGGTGTCCAGCTCCACCGGCGTCGCGTCCTCGAACCAGGGCTGCGCCCGCACCCAGCCGGTGGCCGGGGTCCAGGGCAGGGTGCGCAGGCTCGCCGGGTCGGCCAGCAGCAGCAGGTTGTTGGCGAAGCCGAAGCCCGGCAGGCTGGCGGTGCCGCCCGGCTCGAACACCTTGAACGCGGTGCGGTCCGAGGTGTCCTTGAGCATCAGCGTGCTGACCATGCCCAGGCCGTCGCGCATCGCCTGCGCCGCGGCCGAGGCCACCAGGGTCTTGCCGCGCGTGACGCCATGCAGGTCGCACCAGGCGAAGCGCACCAGCTCCAGGCCGCCGGCGGCGATCGCTTGCTCCGCCCGCTGCAGCGCGTCCTCGCGCGCCGCGTCGTGGATGCCGCAGCGCTGGGCGAAGCTGGCCGTCATGCCGGCTCGGCGGTCGTGGCGGCCTTGGGCGTCCACGGCGCGCCTTCGCGCTTGGCCTGGACCCGCTCGCGCCACCAAGTAGGCCAGGTGCCGGCCGGGGCGATGCCGTCCACCGTGTCGGGCCCGTGCATCTGGCCGGCCAGCGTGGCATCGCCCACTCCCGGCGGCGTGCCGCCGTTTTTCACCGACTCGATGGCGGCCAGCAGCATGCGCCGGTTGGCCATGATCACCTTGTCCGAGGTGCCCAGGTGCTCGCGCGTGCGGTCCTGGATGGGGCCCATGCTCTCCACCGCCCACTGGTCGTGCACGTTGATGTCGTCCTCGCCCATGCCCAGGTAAGTGCTGCTGCGCTGCTCGTCGGCGTTGAAGCCCCAGCGGTTGTGGCGGCCGGAATTGGGGATGTAGTCGGGCAGGCTGATGTACTGCGTGCGCTGGTTGCGCATCGCGGCCTTGTCCACCGGCCCGGCGAAGCTGGTGAAGACCGAATACCAGTAGGTACGGGTGTCGTCCACCGGCACGTGCATCTGGGTGATGGTCAGCGTCTCCGACAGCGGGATCACGAAGGTGTGCGGGAAGATGGCGTTGGTGATGCGAACGTGCGTGAGCTCGTCGGTCATGGGCCGCAGCGCCGTGAGCTGCAGGCCCCAGGGCTTGGGTTCGAAGCTGATCTCGGGGCGGTGGAACTCGCGCATGATGCGCGTCATCGGCCAGCGCTCGCCGGCGGCCTCGCCGGCGCTGGCGCTGCGGAACTGCTTGCCTGCCGCGTTGTCGCCGACCTGCTCCAGCGCCGCGTCGTTCAGGAAGCGGTGCAGGAAGGACGGGTGCGCCGGGTCGATGCCCACCTCGAAGGCCTGCAGCCAGTTGCAGTGCCACAGGCCCTTGAAGGCGAAGGTGTGGCTGGCCGGCGCGGCGAAGCAGTCGAAGGCGGGGAAGGGCGGGGGCGTGCTCCCTTCCTCGCCCAGCCAGGCGAACAGGATGCCGCTTCGCTCCAGCACCGGGTAGCTGCGCTGGCGGACGCGCTCGCACAGCCGGCTGCCCAGGGGCTCGGCCGGCGTCTCCAGGCAGCGGCCGGTGGCATCGAACTTCCAGCCGTGGAAGGGGCAGCGCAGGCCGTCGCCCTCGTGCCGGCCGAACGAGAGGTCGGCGTTGCGGTGCGGACAGTCGCGGTCAAGCAGGCCCCAGCGGCCCTGGTCGTCCCTGAACAGCACCAGGTCCTGGCCCAGCAGGCGCACCGCCTTGACCGGGCGCTGCGCCATGCGCGGATCCAGCGCCGGGTCGAACTCGTCGACCAGGGCGGCTGGCTGCCAGTAGCGGCGCATCAGCGCGCCGCAGGCGGTGCCGGGGCCAGTGCGCGTGACCAGTTCGTTCTGTTCGGCCTTCATCGCGCGGTCCTTTCAAACGGTATACCGAAATTGAGGTTCAGTGTACAGTCCGTTGGCATGAGCCTGCAAGAAACCGTGCTGATGCAGCTGCGCGACCGCATCCTCAGCGGCGAGTTCGAGCCCGGCCAGCGCCTGGCCGAACAGCAGCTGGCCGAGCAGCTGGGCGCCTCGCGCACCCCGGTGCGCGCAGCGCTGGGCACCCTGGAGCAGGAGGGCCTGGTGGAAGCCAACGAGGCCGGCAAGTACCTGGTGCGCCGCTTCACGCCGCGCGAGGTGGCCGACGCCATCGCGGTGCGCGGCCACCTGGAGGGCATGGCGGCGCGGCTGGTGGCCGAGCACGGGCTGCCCCGCCAGCTGCAGCTGGACCTGCAGGCCTGCCTGGAGGAGGGCGACGCCGTGCTGGCCGCCAAGAAGCCCGACTACGACAGCTACGCCGGCTACGCGGCGATGAACGACCGCTTCCACGGCCTGATCCTGCAGGCCTGCGGCAACCGGGCGCTGCAGCGCGCCGTCGCCCTGAACAACTCCCTGCCGTTCGCACCGCCCTCGGCCATGCTGCCCATGCAGTCGGCCCTGCCGCAGGACTGGGACTGGATGCGCTATGCGCACCGGCAGCACCACATGCTGTTCGACGCGCTCCAGCGCGGCGAGGGCGCGCGGGCGCAGGCCCTGGCGATGGAGCACACCGAGGTGGCGCAGATGAACATGCGGCTGGCGCTGGAGCGCCGCGCCGAGACCGAGCGGGTCCTGCCCGCCATGCGCCTGGTGGTGGGGCGGTGACGGCCGCGCCCGTCAGTTTCACGCGCGCCGGCGTGTGGCGCGGGTTCGTGCTGGCCCAGCCCCTGGCGCCGGGCGTGGCGCTGTATGGCCTGGTGTTCGGCGTGCTGGCCGGCGAGCGCGGCCTGTCCTGGCTGCAGGCCCTGCTCATGAGCGTGTTCGTCTATTCCGGCAGCGCGCAGCTGGCGGCCCTGGAGGTTTGGGCCAGCGCCTCGGGCCTGGCGGCGCTGCTGCTCACCATCCTGGCCATCAACGCGCGCTACGTGCTGTACGGCGCCGCGCTGCAGCCTTGGCTGGCGCCCCTGCCGCGCCGCCATGCCCTGGGCAGCCTGTTCCTGCTGGGCGACGGCAGCTGGGTGCTGTCCATGCGTGAGTGGGAGCGGGGCGAGCGCGACGCCGGCTTCGTGCTGGGCAGCGGCCTGGCCGGCCTGCTGCCCTGGCTGGGCGGCACCGTCGCGGGCCACCTGCTCACCAGCGGCCTGCCGGATCCGCGCGCCTGGGGACTGGATTTCATGCTGCCGGCTTTCGCGGCGGCCATCGCCATCTCGGTCTGGCGCGGACGCGGCGACCTGGCCGTGCTGGCGGTGGCGGGGGTCACGGCGCTGCTGCTGCACCGGCTGGTGCCCGGCGGCTGGTACATCGTGGGCGCGGGCCTGGCGGCCGGCGCCATGGGAGCCTGGCGCCATGGGAGGTGAGATGGGCGGTGAAATGGGTTTCTACCTGGCCCTGGCGGCCATGGCCGCGGCCTCGTACGCCTGCCGGGTGGCCGGCTACCTGCTCATGGGCTGGGTCCCCATCACGCCGCGGCTGGAGGCGGCGCTCAAGGCCATGCCGCTGGGCGTGATGGTGGGCATCGTCACGCCGGCCGCGTCGTCGGGCCGCGCGCCCGAGCTGCTGGGCCTGGTGGCCGTGGCGGTGGTGATGCGGCTGAGCGGCAAGGACGTGATCGCCGCCGTCGTCGGCGCGGCGGTGGTGGCGCTGGCGCGCCGCTTCCTCGCCTGATCGGCGCCCGGCGAAGCCCTCGACCGACGAGGTAGGCTCCCGCGATGGATGCCCTGATCGCCGCTTCCGCGCGCGCGCTCGCCGCCGGCGACGCGCTCGGCGCGCTCAAGCGGGTGGCGCTGCGCGACGATCCGCCGGCGCTGGCGCTGCGCGGCATCGCGATGGCGCAGCTGGGCGAGCATGCGCGGGCACGCGATCTCCTGCGGCGTGCCGCCCGCGCGTTCGGCCCGCACGAGGAGGTCGCACGTGCACGCTGCGTGCTGGCCGAGGCCGAAGTCGCGCTGGCCATGCGCGACCTGGGCGGCCCGCCCCGGGTGCTGGCCACGGTGTCGAGCACGCTCGACAAGCACGGCGATCGTGCCAATGCACTGCACGCACGGCTGGTGGCGGCCAGGCGCTTCCTGCTGCTCGGTCGCCTGCCCGATGCCGCGGCCACACTGGAAGCCGTCGACCCACGCGGCCTGCCGCCGGCACTGGCGGCGGTGGCCGAGCTCACTGCCGCCGAGCTGGCCCTGCGCACGCTGCGGTCCGGCCCGGCCCAGGCAGCCCTGGCGCGCGCGCACCAGGCCGCGTATCGCGCCGGCATTCCGTCGCTGATCGCGGAGGTGGCCGAGGCGCGGGCCGCGCTCGACCGGCCTGCGGCCCGGCGCCTCGCGGGCGGCACCGCGCAGGCCTTGCGGCTGGATGAGATCGAGGCATTGCTCGCCGGCGGCGCGCTGGTGCTGGATGCCTGCAGGCGCGGGCTCGCCACGGCCGGCGCGTGGCAGCCACTGGCACGGCGGCCCATCCTGTTCGCGCTGGCGCGCTCGCTGGCGCAGGCCTGGCCGCAGGACGCCGAGCGCGATGCGCTGATCGCGACCGCGTTCCGCACCCGCCGCCCGGACGAGACGCATCGCGCGCGCCTGCGGGTGGAGATCGGGCGCCTGCGCGCGCTCGTCAGGGACATGGCGGGCATCGAAGCGACGCCGCGCGGTTTCGTGCTCCAGCCCCGGGCCGCCTGCGAAGTCGTCGTGCTGGCCCCGCCCATCGACGGCGAGCAGGCCTCGCTGGTGGCCCTGCTCGCCGATGGCGCCGCGTGGTCGACTTCCGCCCTGGCGCTGGCCCTGGGCACCAGCCAGCGCACCGTGCAGCGCGCCGTGGCCGAGCTCGAGGCCGCCGGCCAGGTGCGCGGCATCGGCCAGTCGCGCGCGCGCCGCTGGCTGGCTGCGCCGCTGGTGGATTTCACGACAATCTTGTTACTCCCCGCTTCGCTGCCGGGTGCCTAGAGTCCTCTTACCGCGCCGACCCGAGGCGCCGAAGAAAGGAATCCCGCCATGAGCACCAAGACCCGCAGCCACCCGCCCCAGCCCGCGGCGCGCCCGGCCGAGATCGTGCGCGAGTTCGGCCCGTTCGCCGGCGTGACCCAGGTGCACGGCGTCAGCTACGACGGCACGCGCGTGTGGGCCGCCACGGGCGCGCAACTGCTGGCCATCGATCCCCGAAGCGGCGAGGTCACGCGCTCCCTGCAGCGCACCGGCGATGCCGGCACCGCCTTCGACGGCAAGCACCTCTGGCAGATCGCCGAGTCGCGCATCGACAAGATCGATCCCGCCACGGGCGACGTGGTGGCATCCATCCCGGCTCCCGGCGGCGGCGGCGACTCCGGGCTGACCTGGGCCGAGGGCAGCCTGTGGGTGGGCAACTACCGCGGCCGCAGGATCCACCAGATCGACCCCGCCACCGGCGCCATCCAGCGCACCATCGAATCCAACCGTTTCGTCACCGGCGTGACCTGGGTGGACGGCGAGCTGTGGCACGGCACCTGGGAGGCCGACGAGAGCGAGCTGCGCCGCGTCGATCTGCGCAGCGGTGAAGTGCTCGACAGGCTGCAGATGCCGCCCGGCACCGGCGTGAGCGGCCTCGAATCCGATGGCGCCGATCTGCTGTACTGCGGAGGCGGCGGCAGCGGCAAGGTGCGCGCCGTGCGGCGCCCCAGAGCACAACCCAACTAGACATCCCCATTCCCGCATCAGGCCCGAGCAAGGAACCCAACAATGAACCACGCCTACACCGGCGGATGTGCTTGCGGAACCATTCGATTCGAAGTCACTGGCGGACCCATCGTGATGAACGACTGCCAGTGCCGCGACTGCCAGCGCCGAAGTGGTACCGGGCACGGCTCCTATCTCACGTTCCCGTCGCGCGCAGCCGTGAGGCTGACGGGAGAAGCCAGGCAATGGGAGGTTACCGGCGACGGGGGCACGGTGAAGCGCCACGCTTTCTGTCCCGTCTGCGGTTCACCGGTCTACCTGACGTTTCCCGCGATGCCGCAGCTGTTCATCGTGCATGCCGCGAGTCTCGATGATCCCAGCCGGTACAAGCCGCAATTCGTCACGTACTTGGCAAGCGGTCACGCTTGGGACCCGGTGGACCCGGCCCTGCAAACATTCGAGAAGATGCCTCCGCCCGCGGCATCTTCCGGCTGATCCACGGAGCGCAGGTTTATGCTTGCCGCACCATGAAGCTGTACAACTACTTCCGCTCCTCCGCATCGTTCCGCGTGCGCATCGCGCTCGAGCTCAAGGGCCTGGCGTACGAGTATCTGCCCGTGCACCTGGTCAAGGGCGAGCACAAGCAGCCGCACTACGCCGCCGTGTCGCCCTCGCTGCTGGTGCCCACCCTGGTTACGGACTCGGGCGAGGCGCTGGGGCAGTCCATGGCCATCATCGAGTACCTGGACGAGGTCCATCCGCAGCCGCCGCTGCTGCCCACCGACGCCCTGGGGCGCGCCCGCGTGCGGGCGCTGGCGCAGCTGATCGCCTGCGAGATCCATCCGCTGAACAACCTGCGCGTGCTCAAGTACCTGGTCAAGGAGCTGAAGGTGGAGGAGGAGGCCAAGAACGGCTGGTACCGCCACTGGGTGCGCACCGGTCTGGAGGCCTTCGAGCGCGAACTGGCGCAGCTGCCGCCGGGCACCTACTGCTGGGGCGACACGCCCACCCTGGCCGATTGCTGCCTGGTGCCGCAGATCTTCAACGGCCAACGCTTCAACGTGGACTTCTCCGGCCTGCCGCGCACGATGGCGGCGTTCGATGCCTGCATGCGGCACCCGGCTTTCCAGAAAGCCCAGCCGTCCAGCTGCCCCGACAACGAAGGCTGAGCGCCATGGACGGTGTGCAGCCGCAGTGGCCGGCCCCGCCCGGCGTGCGGGCTTGGTGCAGCACGCGCGCCGGCGGCGTCTCGGCCCCGCCCTACGACAGCATGAACCTGGGGGACCACGTGGGCGACGATTCGGCCGCCGTCCAGGCCAACCGGTCGCGCTTCGCCGGCGCGCTGGATGCACGGCCGGTCTTCCTGCAGCAGGTGCACGGCAGCCATACCGCGGTCCTGGGCCTTGACGCGCGCGACGGCTTGCCGGCCGACGCCTGCGTGACCACCGAGCGCGGCCTGGCCTGCACCATCATGGTGGCCGACTGCCTGCCGGTGCTGCTGTGCGATGCGGCGGGGCGCGCCGTGGCGGCGGCCCATGCCGGCTGGCGCGGCCTAGCGGGTGCGCAGGGACAGGGGATCCTGGAGTCGGTGGTGGCGCGCTTGCAGGCGCTGGCACGGGCTGCCGCTGGCGCCCAGCCTTCCGAGATCCTGGCCTGGTTGGGCCCGTGCATCGGCCCCGATGCGTTCGAGGTGGGGCCCGAGGTCAAGGCCGCGTTCGAAGCGCAGGACGCCGGCGCGGCCGCGCTGTTCCGCCGCGGCGCCCCCGGCAAGTGGCTGGCCGACCTGCCGGGCCTGGCGCGCCGCCGGCTGCAGGCGCTGGGCGTGACACGCGTCCACGGCAACGACGGCGGCGCCGCCTGGTGCACGGTCGGCAACCCCTCAAGGTTCTTTTCGCACAGGCGGGACCGGCTCAGCGGGCGCTTTGCCGCCAGCATCTGGCTGGCCTAAGCCGGCCGGCTGCCCCGCCTGCCGGGCTGCATCCCAGGCGGCCTGCTCAGCCGCTTGCCGCGCGCGGATCGCCCGTTTGCGTGCCGGCGTGCCCAGCAGGTAGAGCACCAGCGCGACCGGCGCGATACCGTAGAGCAAAAAGGTGAACACGGCGCCCAGCACCGTGCCGCTGCTGTGGGTGGCCTCGGCCACCGCCATCATCAGCGCAACGTAGAGCCAGCCCAGGGCGACGATATACATGCGTGGGTTTCAGTTTCAGTTTGCTTCCGAAGCGCAAGGCCACGATGGGATACTGTGGCGGACCCGGCCGCGGCAAGAACATCGGAGACAACGGCATGAATTCTGAAGCAGACTGGACGCAGGCGACGCAGCAGTTCCAGGAACACCTGGGCGAGGGCTGGAAAAAGGCGCTGGAGTCGTTCCAGCGCATGGACCTGGGCGGTCCGCAGGCCGGCGTCGCCAAGCTCAGCTTCCAGCCCGACAAGCTGATGGCCCTGCAGCAGGCCTATGTCAGGGAAGCCTCCGAGCTGTGGAACCAGGGCCTGGCCGGCAATGTCGGCCGGGACAAGCGCTTCGCCGGCGACGCCTGGGCGAGCAACCCGGTGGCCTCGTTCTCCGCGGCGGTCTACCTGCTCAACGCACGCACGCTGCTGGGCCTGGCGGAAGCCGCCGACGCCGACGAGAAGACCAAGGCGCGGCTGCGCTTCGCGGTGGAGCAGTGGATGGCGGCCTCGGCGCCCAGCAACTTCATGGCCCTCAACGCCGAGGCGCAGAAGAGGGCCGTCGAGACCCGAGGCGAGAGCATCGCCCGCGGCATGCAGAACCTGCTCAAGGACATCCAGCAGGGCCATGTGTCCATGACCGACGAGAGCGCCTTCGAGGTCGGCCGCAACGTGGCCACCACCGAGGGCGCGGTGGTGTTCGAGAACGAGCTGTTCCAGCTGATCGAGTACAAGCCGCTCACGCCCAAGGTGTACGAGCGCCCCTTCCTGGTGGTGCCGCCCTGCATCAACAAGTTCTACATCCTGGACCTGCAGCCCGAGAACTCGCTGGTGCGCTACCTGGTCGAACAGGGCCACCGCACCTTCGTGGTGAGCTGGCGCAACCCCGACGATTCGCTCAAGGACAAGACCTGGGACGACTACATCGAAGGTGGCGCGCTGCGCGCCATCGAGGTGACGCAGGAGATCGCGCAGGCGCCGCAGATCAACGCCCTGGGCTTCTGCGTGGGCGGCACCATCCTGGGCACGGCCCTGGCGGTTCAGGCCGCGCGGGGGGAGAAGCCGCTGGCGAGCGTCACCTTCCTGACCACCTTCCTGGACTTCGGCGACACCGGCGTGCTGCAGCTGTTCATCGACGAGAACTTCGTCAAGTTCCGCGAGATGCAGATGGGCGGCAGCGGCCTGCTCAAGGGGCAGGAGCTGGCCTCCACCTTCAGCTTCCTGCGGCCCAACGACCTGGTGTGGAACTACGTGGTGGGCAACTACCTCAAGGGCGAGACGCCCCCGCCGTTCGACCTGCTGTACTGGAACAGCGACTCCACCAACCTGCCGGGCCCGATGTACGCCTGGTACCTGCGCAACACCTACTTCGAGAACAACCTGGCCAAGCCGGGCAAGTGCACGGTGTGCGGCGAGAAGGTCGACCTGCGCAGGATCGACATCCCGGCCTACGTCTACGGCTCGCGCGAGGACCACATCGTTCCCATCGGCGGTGCCTACGCCTCCGTGAACCACCTGTCGGGCAAGAAGCGCTTCGTGATGGGCGCCTCGGGCCACATCGCCGGCGTGATCAACCCGCCGGCCAAGAAGAAGCGGTCCTACTGGACCAACGACCAGCTGCCCAAGACCCATGCCGAGTGGCTGGAGGGCGCGACCGAGCACCCCGGCAGCTGGTGGACCGACTGGTCCGCCTGGCTCAAGCCCCACGCGGGCAAGCAGATTGCCGCGCCGAAATCGTACGGGCGGGGCAAGTACAAGGTCCTCGAACCCGCGCCGGGTCGTTATGTGAAAGCGAAGGCCTGATCCTCGCCAACCCCCAGGAGCTCACCATGGAAGACATCGTCATCGTCTCGGCCGCCCGCACCGCGGTCGGCAAGTTCGGCGGCTCGCTCGCCAAGATCCCGGCCACGGAGCTCGGCTCCGTCGTCATCAAGGAAGCGCTGGCCCGCGCCAGGGTGGATCCCGCCCAGGTGGGCGAGGTGATCATGGGCCAGGTTCTGGCCGCCGGCGCCGGCCAGAACCCGGCGCGCCAGGCGCTGCTGAAGGCCGGCCTGCCCAAGGAGGTTCCCGGCCTGACGATCAACGCGGTGTGCGGCTCGGGCCTGAAGGCCGTGATGCTGGCGGCGCAGGCCGTCGCCTGGGGCGACAGCGAGATCGTGGTGGCCGGCGGCCAGGAGAACATGAGCGCCGCCCCGCACGTGCTGATGGGCTCGCGCGACGGCCAGCGCATGGGCGACTGGAAGATGGTCGATTCCATGATCGTGGACGGCCTGTGGGACGTCTACAACCAGTACCACATGGGCATCACCGCGGAGAACGTGGCCAGGCAGCACAGCATCGACCGTGCTGCCCAGGACGCGCTGGCGCTGGCCAGCCAGCAGAAGGCCGCCGCTGCCCAGGAAGCCGGCAGGTTCAAGGACGAGATCGTGCCGGTCGCCATCCCGCAGAAGAAGGGCGAGCCGCTGCGCTTCGATGCCGACGAGTTCATCAACAAGAAGACCAGCGCCGAGGCGCTGGGCGGCCTGCGCCCGGCGTTCGACAAGGCCGGCACCGTGACCGCCGGCAATGCCTCGGGCATCAACGACGGCGCCGCCGCCGTGGTGGTGATGAGCGCGAAGAAGGCCGCGCAGCTGGGCCTCAAGCCGCTGGCGCGCATCGCCGCCTTCGGCACCTCGGGGCTGGATCCCGCGACCATGGGCATGGGCCCGGTGCCGGCCTCGCGCAAGGCGCTGCAGCGCGCCGGCTGGAACGTGCAGGACGTGCAGCTGTTCGAGCTCAACGAGGCTTTCGCCGCCCAGGCATGCGCGGTCAACAAGGAGCTGGGCATCGACCCGGCCAAGGTCAACGTCAACGGCGGTGCCATCGCCATCGGCCATCCGATCGGCGCCTCGGGCTGCCGCATCCTGGTGACGCTGCTGCACGAGATGCAGCGGCGCGAGGCGCGCAAGGGCCTGGCGGCGCTGTGCATCGGCGGCGGCATGGGGGTTTCCCTCGCGGTGGAACGCGCCTGAGCGAGTAAAAAGAACCGACAGCAACCCTCAAGGAGAGAAGAACATGAGCCAGAAAACTGCCTACGTCACCGGCGGGATGGGCGGCATAGGCACCGCCATCTGCCAGCGCCTGCACAAGGAAGGCTTCAAGGTCATCGCCGGCTGCGGCCCCACCCGCGACTACGTCAAGTGGCTGGGCGAGCAGAAGGACAAGGGCTACACCTTCCACGCCTCGGTCGGCAATGTGGGCGACTGGGGCTCCACGGTGGAGGCCTTCACCAAAGCCAAGGCCGAGCACGGCGCCATCGACGTGCTGGTCAACAACGCCGGCATCACGCGCGACCGCATGTTCCTCAAGATGACGCGCGAGGACTGGGACGCGGTGATCGAGACCAACCTCAACTCCATGTTCAACGTCACCAAGCAGGTGGTGAGCGACATGGTCGAGCGCGGCTGGGGGCGCATCATCAACATCAGCTCGGTCAACGGCGAGAAAGGCCAGGCCGGCCAGACCAACTACTCGGCGGCCAAGGCCGGCATGCACGGCTTCACCATGGCCCTGGCCCAGGAGCTGGCCAGCAAGGGCGTCACGGTCAACACCGTGAGCCCGGGCTATATCGGCACCGACATGGTCAAGGCCATCCGCCAGGACGTGCTGGACAAGATCGTGGCCACCATCCCGGTCAAGCGGCTGGGCATGCCGGAGGAGATCGCGTCCATCATCGCCTGGCTGGCTTCGGAGGAGGGCGGCTACTCGACGGGCGCCGACTTCTCCGTCAACGGCGGCCTGCACATGGGGTAACGCGCAGCACGCTGCGCGTCAGGCCAGGTCTTCGATCACCAGTTTCCCGTACCTCTGGGCATAGGCCACCGGCATGCCCCTGAGCGCGTCCATCACCTTGTCGCTCTCGCGCCCGCCGGGAGCGTGGACCATCAGGCCCCAGTGCCCCTGGCTGGCCAGCTCGGCGAAGCGCCGCACGGTGTCGGCCTCGGTGCCGGCCGAGGGCAGGGGCATGTCGGCATTGCCGACCGTGCGGGCGATCTGGCCGTGGATGATTTCGGGGCTCAGGAGCGAGATGTCGTCGCCCGACATCCCGGCCTCCTGCAGGGCATGCACCGCCTTGTCCACGGTGTCCCGGCCCGGCAGCATCACCACCACGTGCCCGGTCGGATAGAAGACGCCCGACATCGTGGTCATGCTCGAGTCAAGGGTGAATGGCTTCATGTCGGCTCCTTGCGGGCTGTTCAGTCAATGAGCGATTAGCGCGCAAAAAGACCTGCGCGGCTGTCAGCACCCTCGGCCGGCGCGTGTAGGACTTCGACCGCGTACAGTGGCGCCGTGCAAGTTCCCTCCCCGCCGCCCCACCCCTGGCGCCTGAGCGTCGCGCCGATGATGGACTGGACCGACCGCCACTGCCGCTACTTCCACCGGCTGCTGAGCCGGCGCGCGCTGCTGTACACCGAGATGGTGACCACGGGCGCGCTGCTGCACGGCGACGTGCCGCGCCACCTGGACTTCGATGCCGCGGAGCATCCCGTCGCGCTCCAGCTGGGCGGCAGCGAGCCGGCGGACCTGGCCCAGTGCGCGCGGTTGGGCCGGCAATGGGGCTACGACGAGATCAACCTCAACTGCGGCTGCCCCAGCGAGCGGGTGCAGCGCGGTGCCTTCGGCGCCTGCCTCATGGCCGAGCCGCGGCTGGTGGCCGACTGCGTCAAGGCCATGGTCGACGCGGTCGACCTGCCGGTGACGGTCAAGCACCGCATCGGCATCGACAAGACCGAAAGCTATGACTTCGTGCGCGACTTCGTCGGCACCGTGGCCGAAGCCGGCTGCCGCGTCTTCATCGTCCATGCGCGCAATGCCTGGCTGCAGGGCCTGTCGCCCAAGGAGAACCGCGAGGTGCCGCCGCTGCGCTACGAGCTGGTGCATCGGCTCAAGCGCGACTTCCCCGGGCTGGTGATCGCCATCAACGGCGGCGTCACCGCCGACGACCAGGTGGCCGGGCAGCTGCAGGTGCTCGACGGCGTGATGGTCGGGCGGCAGGCCTACCACCAGCCCTGGTGGCTGGCGTCCTGGGACGCGGCGTTCCTGGGCGCCCCGGCCCGCGAACTGTCGCGCGAGACCGTCGAGGAGCAGATGGTGGGCTACATGGAGCGCCAGGCGCAGGCCCACGGCACCCCGTGGCATGCCGTCGCCCGCCACATGATGGGCTTGTACAACGGGCTGCCCGGTGCGCGGCGCTGGCGCCAGGTCTGGAGCGACCACCGGCTCAAGGGCCGGCCGGCCCGCGAGGTGATGGCCATGGCGCACCGCCGGGAGCCATTGGCTGCCTAGCCACCAAGCAGCAATTGCTTTAAACTTAAAATATCTAGGTTTGTAGCAAAGAGGCAAGCATGCGCATCGTCTGCATCGGCGGCGGCCCGGCCGGCCTGTACTTCGCCCTGCTGATGAAGAAGCAGGATCCCGCCCACCGCATCACCGTGGTCGAGCGCAACCGGCCGTACGACACCTTCGGCTGGGGCGTGGTGTTCTCCGACCAGACGCTGGGCCACCTGCAGGAGGCCGACCCCGAAACGGCCGCCGAGATCCTGGGCGCCTTCAACCACTGGGACGACATCGAGGTCAACATCCGCGGCCGGCGCGTCACCTCGGGCGGCCACGGCTTCTGCGGCATCGGCCGCAAGCGCCTGCTCAACATCCTGCAGCGGCGCTGCGAGCAGCTGGGGGTGGAGCTGCGGTTCGAGACCGACGTCCAGGACGACCAGCAGTACCGCGACGCCGACCTCGTCATCGCCAGCGACGGCCTGAACAGCCGCATCCGCACCAAGTACGCGGCCACCTACCAGCCCGACATCGACCTGCGCGACTGCCGCTTCGTCTGGCTGGGCACGCACAAGAAGTTCGACGCCTTCACCTTCGCCTTCGAGAAGACCGAGCACGGCTGGTTCCAGGCCCATGCCTACCAGTTCGACGGCGACACCTCCACCTTCATCGTCGAGACGCCGGAGGAGGTCTGGCTCAAGCACGGCCTCGACCGGATGGAGAAGGAGGAGGCCATCGCCTTCTGCGAGCGCCTGTTCGCCAGGTACCTGGACGGGCACAGGCTGATGTCCAACGCGTCCCATCTGCGCGGCTCGGCGCAGTGGATCCGTTTCCCCCGGGTGGTGTGCAAGACCTGGGTGCACCACAACGGCACAGCGCCGGTGGTGCTGATGGGCGACGCCGCCCACACCGCCCATTTCTCCATCGGCTCGGGCACCAAGCTGGCGCTGGAGGACGCGATCGAGCTGGCCCGCTGCATGGGCAGCGCCCCCGACCTGAACCAGGCGCTCAAGACCTACGAGGCCGTGCGCAGCGTCGAGGTGCTGAAGATCCAGAACGCGGCGCGCAACTCCACCGAATGGTTCGAGCACGTGGCGCGCTACGAGAGCCTGCCGCCCGAGCAGTTCGCCTACTCGCTGCTCACCCGCAGCCAGCGCATCAGCCACGAGAACCTGCGGGTGCGCGACAGGCGCTACGTGGAGGGCTACGAGGACTGGATCGCCCAGCGCTCGGGAGTCGAGCGGCAGCCGGCGCGCCAGCCCATCCCGCCCATGTTCACGCCGTTCCGGCTGCGCGGCACCACGCTCAAGAACCGGGTGGTGGTCTCGCCCATGGCGCAGTACTCCTGCGTCGACGGCCTGCCCGGCGACTTCCACCTGGTGCACCTGGGCGCGCGGGCCCTGGGCGGGGCCGGCCTGGTGGTGGCCGAGATGACCTGCACCTCGCCCGATGCGCGCATCACCCCCGGCTGCCCGGGCCTGTGGAACGGGGAGCAGCAGTCGGCCTGGAAGCGCATCGTTGATTTCGTCCACGCCCAGGGCGACGCCAAGATCGGGATGCAGCTGGGCCATGCCGGGCCCAAGGGCTCCACGCGGGTGCCCTGGGAGGGCGGCGAGGACCAGCCGCTGGCCGAGGGCAACTGGCCGCTGATCGCCGCCTCGCCACAGCAGTACGTGGACGGCGTGAGCGACTGGGCACGCGCCATGACGCGCGAGGACATGGAGCGCGTGCTAGGCGACTTCGTGCGCAGCACCGTGCTGGCGGCCCAGGCCGGCTTCGACTGGCTGGAACTGCACTGCGCCCACGGCTACCTGCTGTCCAGCTTCATCTCGCCGCTGACCAACCAGCGCACCGACGAGTACGGCGGCTCCCTGGAGAACCGGCTGCGCTACCCGCTGGAGGTGTTCCGCGCGATGCGCGGCGCCTGGCCCGAGCACCTGCCGATGTCGGTGCGCATCTCGGCGCACGACTGGGTGCCCGGCGGCATCACGCCCGACGACGCGGTGGCCATGGCGCGGCATTTCAAGGCGGCCGGCTGCGACCTGATCGACGTGTCCTCCGGCCAGGTCAGCAAGCAGCAAAAGCCGGTGTACGGCCGCATGTACCAGACGCCGTTCTCGGACCGCATCCGCAACGAGGTGGGCATCGCCACCATGGCGGTGGGCGCCATCGCCGAGGCCGACCACGTCAACAGCATCATCGCCGCCGGCCGGGCCGACCTGTGCGCGGTGGCCCGCCCGCACCTGGCCAACCCGGCCTGGACGCTGCTGGAGGCGGCGCGCATCGGCTACACCGAGGTGGGCTGGCCGCGCCAGTACCTCTCGGGCAAGACGCAGCTGGAGCGCAACCTCGAGCGCGAGAAAGCCCTGGCGGCTGCCGCGCCCCAGGAAGAAAGGCAACTATGAACCAGGCTCCCCGACTCGATCCGGCCCTGGCCGCCGGCAACCACCAGTTCCTGGCCGACTACCAGGCCCGGCATTTCAAGTGGGAAGCCGCCGGCGGCGTGGCGACCATCACGCTGAACCGGCCCGAGCGCAAGAACCCGCTGACCTTCGACTCGTACGCCGAGCTGCGCGACCTGTTCGGCCGGCTCCGGTACGCGCAGGACGTCAAGGCCGTGGTGGTGGCCGGCGCCGGTGACAACTTCTGCTCCGGCGGCGACGTGCACGAGATCATCGGCCCGCTGGTGCGGCTGAAGGCGCCCGAGCTGCTGATGTTCACCCGCATGACCGGCGACCTGGTCAAGGCCATGCGCGCCTGCCCGCAGCCCATCGTGGCCGCGGTCGACGGCGTGTGCGCGGGCGCCGGCGCCATCGTGGCCATGGCGTCCGACATGCGCCTGGGCACGGCGCGCAGCAAGACCGCCTTCTTGTTCAACCGCGTCGGCCTGGCCGGCTGCGACATGGGCGCCTGCGCCATCCTGCCGCGCCTCATCGGCCAGGGCCGCGCCAGCGAACTGCTCTACACCGGCCGCGCGCTGGGCGGCGAGGAGGGCGAGCGCTGGGGCTTCTTCAACCGCCTGTGCGCGCCCGAGCAGGTGCTGGCCGAAGCCACGAGCCTGGCGCGCAGCCTGGCCGAGGGGCCGACCTTCGCCAACGGCATCACCAAGACCATGCTGCACCAGGAATGGGCCATGACCCTGGAGCAGGCCATCGAGGCCGAGGCGCAGGCCCAGGCGATCTGCATGATGACCGAGGACTTCTCGCGGGCCTACCACGCCTTCGTCGCCAAGCAGAAGCCCAGATTCGAGGGCAACTGACGTGGCTGACACCCGTTACCTGGACTGGCCGTTCCTGGAGGACCGGCACCGCCAGCTAGCCCGCGAACTGGACGCCTGGGCGGCGCAGAACATCCCCCATGGCCACGGCCCCGACGTGGACGCCGAGTGCCGCGAGCTGGTGCGGCGCCTGGGGCAGGGCGGCTGGCTGCACCACGCCGTGGCGGGCGGGCCCGGCACGGGCGCGGCCATCGACACCCGCGCCATCTGCCTGATCCGCGAGACCCTGGCCCGCCACAGCGGCCTGGCCGATTTCGCCTTCGCCATGCAGGGGCTGGGATCCGGTGCCATCAGCCTGCACGGCACGCCGGCGCAGACAGAAAGGTACCTTGCCCGGGTGGCCCGGGGCGAGGCGATCGCGGCCTTCGCGCTGTCCGAGCCCGAGGCCGGCTCCGACGTGGCGGCGATGCAGTGCAGCGCCCGCGTCGAGGGCGACCATGCGGTGCTGGACGGCGAGAAGACCTGGATCTCCAACGGCGGCATCGCCGACTTCTACGTGGTGTTCTGCCGCACGAACGAAGCGCCGGGCGCCCGCGGCATCTCGGCCTTCATCGTGGATGCAGGGACACCGGGCTTCGAGATCGCCGAGCGCATCCACGTCATCGCGCCGCACCCGCTCGCCCGGCTGCGCTTCACGAACTGCCGCATCCCGCTCAGCCAGCGCATAGGCGCAGCCGGCGAGGGCTTCAAGATCGCGATGCGCACCCTGGACGTGTTCCGCACCTCGGTGGCCGCCGCCGCGCTGGGCTTTGCCCGCCGCGCCCTGGACGAGGCGCTGCGGCGCGCCACCACCCGCAGGATGTTCAACCAGGCCCTGGCCGACTTCCAGCTGACCCAGGCCAAGCTGGCCGGGATGGCCACCACCATCGACAGCTCGGCCCTGCTGGTCTACCGCGCCGCCTGGCAACGCGACCAGGGCCGCAACGTCACGCGCGAAGCCGCCATGGCCAAGCTCACCGCCACCGAGGGCGCGCAGCAGGTGATCGACGCCGCGGTGCAGATCTTCGGCGGGCTGGGCGTGGTCAGCGGGCAGGTGGTGGAGAGCCTGTACCGCGAGATCCGCGCGCTGCGCATCTACGAAGGCGCGAGCGAGGTGCAGCAGCTCATCATCGCCCGCGAACTGCTCAAGGACCCCCAGGAGACCTCCCCGTGAACCAAGTCATCCTTCCCGAGGGCTGGCCCCGGCCCAAGGGCTACGCCAACGGCGTGCTGGCCCGCGGCCGGCAGCTCTACATCGCCGGCATGATCGGCTGGGACGCCCAGGAGCGCTTTCCCAGCGACGATTTCGCCGACCAGGCCCGGCAGGCGCTCAAGAATGTCGCCGAGGTGCTGCGCGAAGCCGGCGGCAGGCCCGAAAATATCGTCCGCATGACCTGGTACGTGACCAGCAAGCGCGAGTACCTGGAGGCCGGGCGCCGCATCGGCCAGGCCTTCCGCGAGCTGATCGGGCACTATGACATCGCCATGACGGCGGTGCAGGTCAGCGCCCTGATCGAGGACCACGCCAAGGTCGAGATCGAAGTGACGGCCGTGCTGCCTGACTAAGGAGATTCTGATGGCTTCCAAAGCCGCGTTCCACTGGGACGACCCGCTGCTGCTGGAGCAGCAGCTGACCGACGACGAGCGTGCCGTGCGCGACGCGGCCCACGCCTACTGCCAGGAGAAGCTGGCGCCCCGCGTGCTGGAGGCTTTCCGCACGGAAACCACCGACCCGGCGATCTTCCGGGAGATGGGCGAGATGGGCCTGCTGGGTCCCACCATCCCCGAGACCTATGGCGGCGCCGGCCTGGACTACGTGTCCTACGGCCTGATCGCCCGCGAGGTCGAGCGCGTGGACTCGGGCTACCGCTCCATGATGAGCGTGCAGTCCTCGCTGGTGATGGTGCCCATCTTCGAATTCGGCAACGAGGCGACCAAGCGGAAGTACCTGCCCAGGCTGGCCACCGGCGAGTACATCGGCTGCTTCGGCCTGACCGAGCCCAACCACGGCTCCGACCCGGCCAGCATGATCACCCGCGCCCGCAAGGTCGATGGCGGCTATCGGCTCACCGGCAGCAAGATGTGGATCTCCAACTCGCCGTTCGCCGACGTGTTCGTGGTCTGGGCCAAGGACGACGAGGGCGCCATCCGCGGCTTCGTGCTGGAAAAAGGCTGGAAAGGCCTGTCGGCGCCCAAGATCAAGGGCAAGGTCGGCCTGCGCGCCTCGGTCACCGGCGAGATCGTCATGGACGAGGTGTTCTGCCCCGAGGAGAACGCCTTCCCCGAGGTGCGCGGCCTGAAGGGCCCGTTCACCTGCCTGAATTCCGCCCGCTACGGCATCGCCTGGGGGGCGCTGGGCGCGGCCGAGGACTGCTGGCACCGCGCCCGCCAGTACGTGCTGGACCGCAAGCAGTTCGGCAAGCCGCTGGCGGCCAACCAGCTGGTGCAGAAGAAGCTGGCGGACATGCAGACCGAGATCACGCTGGGCCTGCAGGGCTGCCTGCGGCTGGGCCGCATGAAGGACGAGGGCACGGCCGCGGTGGAGATCACCTCCATCATGAAGCGCAACTCCTGCGGCAAGGCGCTGGACATCGCCCGCGTGGCGCGCGACATGATGGGCGGCAACGGCATCAGCGACGAGTTCGGCGTGGCCCGGCACCTGGTCAACCTGGAAGTGGTGAACACCTATGAAGGCACGCACGACATCCACGCGCTGATCCTGGGGCGGGCGCAGACGGGCATCGCGGCGTTCTGAAGGCGGCCGCGCCCCCGGCGGGTGCTGGAAAACGCTAGTGCCGCAGCCGCCCCGGCGGCGCCCGCCCTGTGCAGAATGGTCCGACCACAACGGAGACATCTGCATGAATGCACCACGCATGGGGCAGCTGCTGTGCGCGGCCGTGCTGGCCCTCGCATCCCTCGGGGCCGCGGCCCAAACGGCAGCCTGGCCCAGCAAGCCCATCCGCATCGTCGTCACCTTCCCGCCGGGCGGCGCGCCCGACACGCTGGCGCGCGTGCTGGCCGACAAGTGGGCCGCGCTTGGCCAGCCGGTCACGGTGGACAACAAGCCGGGCGCCGGCGGCAACATCGGCGCCGACTTCGTCGCCAAGAGCGCGCCGGACGGGCACATGCTGGTGGTGGGCACGGTGGGCACGCACGCCATCAACGCGTCGCTCTACCCGAACCTTTCCTACCACCCGCAGAAGGATTTCACGCCCATCAGCTTCCTGGCGTCCACGCCCAACCTGCTGGTGGTCAACAACTCGGTGCCGGCCAAGACGGTTCCGGAGCTGATCGACCTGGCCAAAAAGACGCCGCTGACCTTCGGCTCCAGCGGCAGCGGCACCTCCATCCACCTGTCGGGCGAGCTGTTCAACACCATGGCCGGGGTGAAGATGCAGCACATCCCCTACAAGGGCCGGGCGCAGGCCATCCCCGACCTGCTGGGCGGGCGCATCAGCATGATCTTCGACAACATGCCCTCGGCCCTGCCGCTGGTGAAGTCCGGCGAGCTGCGCGCCGTCGCGGTCACCAGCGCCAGCCGGTCGGCGGCGGCGCCCAACATCCCCACCATCGCCGAGTCCGGCCTGCCGGGCTTCGAGGCCACTTCCTGGTTCGCGCTGTTCGCGCCGGCCGGGGTGCCGCGCGAGGTGCAGATGAAGATCAACGCCGAGACTGCGCGCGTGCTGGCCCTGCCCGACGTGAAGGACAAGCTGGCCACCCTGGGCCTGGACCCCAACCCCGGCACGCCCGAGCAGCTGGCGGCGCAGGTGCAGTCCGAGATCACCAAGTGGGCCAAGGTGGTGAAGGAGTCGGGGGCGAAGCCGGATTGAAGCCCGGTCAGAGTGTTGGTTGATATCAGAAGGGGTTTTTGATATCATGGGCTCCCTCAGCCAGGGGCCCCCCAATGCCTGCCGTCACTGTTCGCAATCTCACTGAAGCGACCCATCGCGCACTCAAGAGCCGTGCCGCTCGACATGGGCGAAGCACCGAAGCCGAGATCCGGGCCATCCTGGAAGAGTCGGTGCGCCCCCGGGTGGGCCTGGGCAGCCAGTTGCTGGCCGTGGGTCGCCGTCTGGGCGGTGTCGAGTTGCCGCTGGTGCGCGACAAGACGCCGGTGGCGCCGGCGACTTTCGAATGATCATTCTCGATACGAACGTCGTTTCGGAACCGCTCAAGCCCCAGCCCGAGCCAGCCGTTTTGAGGTGGCTGGACGCGCAGGATCCACAAACGCTGTATCTCACGGCGGTCAACCTGGCCGAGCTGCTGGCTGGTGTTGGAGCGCTGGCGGCAGGCCCTAGGCGGGCTGGGTTGGAACGGGCATTCGATACGCAGGTGCTGCCGCTGTTCGACGGGCGCATCCTGGCTTTCGATGAACCAGCGGCGCGATCCTTTGCCCGCGTGGCTGCTTCGGCCCAGGCTGCCGGCAACCCCATCGGTTTCGCCGACGCAGCCGTTGCCGCCATCGGTGCGGCGAATGGCTTCCTGATCGCGGCGCGCAATGTGCGCGACTTCCGCGGTACCGGTGTGGACGTGATCAATCCGTGGGAAGCCGAGGCAGCCAAACCGGGTTGAGTTCAGCCCGCTGCCTCCAACCCGTTCCTGAAGTGCCGCTGCATGCGCGCGATGGCGGCCGCCGCATCGCGCCGGGCCAGGGCCTCCATCACCTGCGCATGCTCCGCCAGCGACTCCTCGATGCGCCCGGATTTGAGCAGCGAGTTGTGGCGGTTGAGCTTCATCACCTTGCGCAGGTCGGCCACCATCTGGTTGCGCCAGCGGTTGCCGGCGATCTCCAGCAGCCGCATGTGGAAGCGCTCGTTCAGGGCGAAGAACTTCTCGCGGTTGCGCGTGGCGCCTGCCAGTTCCTTGTGGATGGCCTGCAGCTCGCGGATCTCGCCATCGCTGGCTTTTTCGGCCACCACGCCGGCGGCGTCGCTCTCCAGCAGGGAGAGCAGGTGGTAGACCTCGGCCAGGTCCTGCTCGGACACCTCGGTGACGTAGGCACCGCGGCGCACCTTCATGGTCACCAGCCCTTCGGCGGCCAGGACCTTGAGCGCCTCGCGCAGGGGAGTGCGGCTGATGCCGTACTCCTGCGCCAGCTTGACCTCGTCGATCCAGCTGCCCGGCTCCAGCTCGCGCCGGAAGATGCGCTGGCGCAGCAGTTCGGCCACCTCTTCGTAGAGGGCGCGCGGGGCAAGCGAGATGGCGGACATGGCCGCGATTCTAGGACCCGCTGCATTCTTTATCAATAATTATGAATGCGGTAGACTCGAATCCCCGCTGGAAAACTCCCATGAGCCAAGCCCCCGAATTCCCACCCGCTACCCTGGAAGCCTGGGCCAAGGCGGCCGCCAAGTCCACGCCGGGCGGGCGGCTGGAAGCCCTGAACTGGGTCACGCCCGACGGCATCGCCGTCAAGCCGCTGTACACCGCGGCCGATCTGCGGGGCCTGCCGCACACCGACACGCTGCCGGGCTTCGAGCCCTACATCCGCGGCCCGCAGGCCACCATGTACGCCGTGCGGCCCTGGACCATCCGCCAGTACGCGGGCTTTTCCACCGCCGAGGAATCCAACGCCTTCTACCGCAAGGCGCTGGCCGCGGGCGGGCAGGGCGTGTCGGTGGCGTTCGACCTGGCCACCCACCGCGGCTACGACAGCGACCACCCGCGCGTGACCGGCGACGTGGGCAAGGCCGGCGTGGCCATCGACTCGGTGGAGGACATGAAGATCCTGTTCGACGGCATCCCGCTGGACAAGGTGTCCGTGTCCATGACCATGAACGGCGCCGTGCTGCCGGTGCTGGCGGGCTACATCGTGGCGGCCGAGGAGCAGGGCGTTGCGCAGGACCAGCTGTCCGGGACCATCCAGAACGACATCCTCAAGGAGTTCATGGTCCGCAACACCTACATCTACCCGCCGCAGCCGTCGATGCGCATCATCGGCGACATCATCGAGTACACGGCGAAGAACATGCCGAAGTTCAACTCGATCTCGATCTCCGGCTACCACATGCAGGAGGCGGGGGCCAACCAGGCGCTGGAGCTGGCCTTCACCCTGGCCGACGGCAAGGAGTACGTGAAGACGGCGGTGTCCAAGGGCCTCCAGGTCGACGAGTTCGCCGGCCGCCTGTCGTTCTTCTGGGCGATCGGCATGAACTTCTACCTGGAGATCGCCAAGATGCGGGCGGCGCGCCTCCTGTGGTGCCGCATCATGAAGGGCTTCGGCGCCAGCAACCCCAAGAGCCTGATGCTGCGCACGCACTGCCAGACCTCGGGATGGTCTCTGACCGAGCAGGACCCCTACAACAACGTGGTGCGCACCACCATCGAGGCCATGGCCGCGGTGTTCGGCGGCACGCAGTCGCTGCACACGAATTCATTCGACGAGGCGATCGCGCTGCCTTCCGAGACCTCCTCGCGCATCGCGCGCAACACCCAGCTGATCATCCAGGAGGAGACCCACATCACCAGCGTGATCGATCCCTGGGCCGGCAGCTACATGATGGAGAAGCTGACGCAGGACATGGCCGACGCCGCCTGGAAGATCATCGAGGAGGTCGAGGCCCTGGGCGGCATGACCCGCGCGGTGGACTCCGGCTGGGCCAAGCTCAAGATCGAGGCGGCCGCCGCCGAGAAGCAGGCGCGCATCGACTCGGGCAAGGACGTCATCGTGGGCGTCAACAAGTACCGCCTGGCCAAGGAGGATCCGGTCGACATCCTGGAGGTGGACAACGTCAGGGTGCGCGAGCAGCAGATCGCCCGGCTGAAGGCCATCAGGCAAAAGCGCGATGCGGCCCGCGTCGAGGCGGCGCTCGCGGCCATTACCTCGATCGCGGAAGCCGGCCAGGGCAACCTGCTGGCCGCCAGCATCGAGGCGATCCGCGCCCGCGCCACGGTGGGCGAAGTGTCCGATGCACTGGAAAAGGTTTTCGGGCGCCACCGCGCCGACACGCAGAAGGTGACCGGTGTGTACGCAGCCGCCTACGACTCGGCCGAAGGCTGGGAGAAACTCAAGGGCGAGATCGCCCGCTTCGCGCAGGAGCAGGGTCGCCGCCCGCGGGTGATGATCGCCAAGCTGGGCCAGGACGGCCATGACCGCGGCGCCAAGGTGGTGGCCACGGCGTATGCCGACCTGGGCTTCGACGTGGACATGGGCCCGCTGTTCCAGACGCCCGAGGAATGCGCCCGCCAGGCGATCGAGAACGACGTGCATGCGGTGGGCGTCTCCACCCTGGCCGCCGGCCACAAGACGCTGGTGCCCGCCATCATCGGGGAGCTGCGCCGCCAGGGCGCCGACGACATCATCGTCTTCGTCGGCGGCGTGATCCCGCAGCAGGACTACGACTTCCTGTACCAGGCCGGCGTCAAGGGCATCTACGGCCCGGGCACGCCCATCCCCGCCAGCGCCAAGGACGTGCTGGAGCAGATCCGCAAGGCCCTGGCTTGAACAGCCCGCTGGCCCTGGCCGAGCAGGTGCGCTGCGGCACGGCCGTGCCGCAGCGCCGCGCCATCGCCAAGGCCATCACGCTGTTGGAGTCCACCCGTACCGACCACCGGGCGCAGGCCGACGAGCTGCTGACGGCGCTGCTGCCGCACACGGGCCAGGCCTTCCGCCTCGGGCTGTCCGGCGTGCCGGGGGTGGGCAAGAGCACCTTCATCGAGGCGCTGGGCCTGTACCTGATCGCGCTGGGGCACCGCGTGGCGGTGCTGACCATCGACCCGTCCAGCAGCGTCTCGGGCGGCTCCATCCTGGGCGACAAGACGCGCATGGAGCGGCTGTCGGTGCACGAGAAGGCCTACATCCGCCCCAGCCCGTCCAGCGGCACCCTGGGCGGCGTGGCCGAGAAGACGCGCGAGGCCATGCTGGTGTGCGAGGCCGCGGGCTACGACATCGTGATCGTCGAGACCGTGGGCGTGGGCCAGAGCGAGACCGCGGTGGCCGGCATGACCGACATGTTCGTGCTGATGCAGCTGCCCAACGCCGGCGACGACCTGCAGGCCATCAAGAAGGGCGTGATGGAGCTGGCCGACCTGGTGGCGATCAACAAGGCCGACCTGGACCCGGACGCCGCCGTGCGGGCGCAGGCCCAGATCACCAGCGCGCTGCGGCTGTTCACGCAGCACGGGCGCGACCGCGGGCAATGGATGCCGCAGGTGCTGCAGCTCAGCGCCTTGAGGAACACCGGCGTCGACGCCTTCTGGGCCGCGGTGGACAGGTTCCGCGGGATCCAGGCCGCCGAGGGCCGCCTGCAGGCGCGCCGCCGCCAGCAGGCCCTGGCCTGGATGTGGGAGCGCATCGAGGCCGGCCTGAAGCAGGACTTCCGCCAGCATCCGGCCGTGCAGGCGCTGCTGCCGCAGCTGACGGTCGATGTCGAGGCGGGGCGCCTGCCGGCCTCCACCGCCGCGCGACACCTGCTCGCCGCCCGCACACAGGCGGCCTGAGCGGCACGCACACAGAGCAACAACGAAAGACCTCCATGCAAGACATCCTGGAACAACTGGAGAAGAAGCGCGCCGCCGCGCGCCTGGGCGGCGGTCCCAAGCGCATCGAGGCCCAGCACGGCAAGGGCAAGCTCACGGCGCGCGAGCGCCTGGAGCTGCTGCTGGACGAGGGCACCTTCGAGGAATGGGACATGTTCGTGGAGCACCGCTGCCACGACTTCGGCATGGAGAAGAACAAGATCCCGGGCGACGGCGTGGTCACCGGCTACGGCATGATCAACGGCCGCCTGGTGTTCGTGTTCAGCCAGGACTTCACCGTCTTCGGCGGCGCGCTGTCGGAGGCGCATGCCGAGAAGATCTGCAAGGTGATGGACCAGGCCATGAAGGTGGGCGCACCGGTCATCGGCCTGAACGACTCGGGCGGCGCGCGCATCCAGGAAGGCGTGGCCTCGCTGGGCGGCTATGCCGACGTGTTCCAGAAGAACGTGCTGGCCTCGGGCGTGATCCCGCAGATCAGCATGATCATGGGCCCCTGCGCCGGCGGCGCGGTGTACTCGCCGGCCATGACCGACTTCATCTTCATGGTGAAGGACTCCAGCTACATGTTCGTCACCGGCCCCGAGGTGGTGAAGACGGTGACCCACGAGGAGGTGACGGCCGAGGAGCTGGGCGGCGCGTCCACGCACACCAGCAAGAGCGGCGTGGCCGACCTGGCTTTCGAGAACGACGTGGAGGCGCTGATCATGCTGCGGCGCCTGTACAACTACCTGCCGCTGAACAACCGCGAGAAGCCGCCGATCCGCCCCAGCAACGACCCGGTGGACCGCATGGACCACTCGCTGGACACGCTGGTGCCCGACAACCCGAACAAGCCGTACGACATGAAGGAGCTGATCGTCAAGACGGTGGACGACGGCGACTTCTTCGAACTGCAGCCCGAATACGCCAGGAACATCGTCATCGGCTTCGCACGCATGGAAGGCACGAGCGTGGGCATCGTGGCCAACCAGCCGCTGGTGCTGGCCGGCTGCCTGGACATCAAGAGCAGCATCAAGGCGGCGCGCTTCGTGCGCTTCTGCGACGCGTTCAACATCCCGGTCATCACCTTCGTCGACGTGCCCGGCTTCATGCCCGGCACCAGCCAGGAGTGGAGCGGCATCATCAAGCACGGCGCCAAGCTGCTGTACGCCTACGCCGAGTGCACCGTGCCCAAGGTCACGGTCATCACCCGCAAGGCCTATGGCGGCGCCTACGACGTGATGAGCTCCAAGCACCTGCGCGGCGACGTCAACTTCGCCTGGCCCAACGCCGAGATCGCGGTGATGGGCGCCAAGGGCGCGGTGGAGATCATCTTCCGCGAGGACAAGGGCGATCCCGCCAAGCTGGCCGCCCGCGAAGCCGAGTACAAGGCCCGCTTCGCCAACCCCTTCGTGGCGGGGGCCCGCGGCTTCATCGACGACGTGATCCTGCCGCACGAGACCCGCAAGCGAATCTGCCGCTCGCTGGTGATGCTGCGCGACAAGAAGCTGGACAACCCGTGGCGCAAGCACGGGAACATCCCGCTCTGACGGCCATGTCCCTGGCTTTGCGACTGCCTGCTCTGCCTGCCTTGCGGCCGGTCCTGTGCGCCGCCTCCGGCGCGCTGCTCGTGGCGGATGCAGTGTTCCTCATGGCCCAGCGGCTGTTCAGCGTCGGCGTGCTGCTGCCGCTGGTCCTGGGCATCGCTCTGCTGTTCCTCGGCCTGCGCTGGCAGGCGGCCCACCGCTGGCTGGCGGCCCGGCCGGGCCGGGCGCGTGCCTGGCGCTGGCTGCGCCTGGCGCTGCTGGCCTGGCTGGCCAGCCTGGCGGCGTTCTGGGCGGTGCTGGCCCAGGCCGGCGGTGCGGCAGCCGGCCAGGCGCCGCCGCCTGCCGCCATCCTGGTGCTGGGCTCGGGCACGCCGGGCGGCAAGGCTTCGCCCGTGCTCGCAGCCCGGCTCGAGCTGGCACTGAAGCAGGCGCGGCTGCATCCGGATGCGCTGGTGGTCGTCAGCGGCGGCATCGACTTCAACGAGACCGTCAGCGAGGGGCAGATCATGGGCGACTACCTGCGCGCGCGCGGGCTGGCCCCGCAGCGCATCCTGCAGGAGGAGAGGAGCACGAGCACGCAGGAGAACCTGCGGTTCAGCCAGCCTCTGCTGATGCAGCGCGGCGTGGCCGCGTCGGCCCCCATCCGCCTGGTGACCAGTGACTTCCATACCCTGCGCGCTGGGTGGATCGCGCGGCGCGCCGGCTACACGCAGGTGACGCCGCTGGGGGCGCCCACGCCGCTCTATGTCCGCTACAACGCCTGGCTGCGCGAGTATTTCGCCGTGGCCAGCGGCTTCATCCTGCGCGAGTTCGCGTAGCCGAACACAAGGAGAACAACCGATGTTCGACAAGATCCTCATCGCCAACCGCGGCGAGATCGCCTGCCGGGTGATCAAGACGGCCAGGAAGCTGGGCATCAGGACGGTGGCCGTCTACTCCGACGCCGACCGCGACGCGCGCCACGTGCGGATGGCCGACGAGGCGGTGCACATCGGCGCCGCGCCCTCGCGCGAGAGCTACCTGCAGGGCGACAGGATCATCGCCGCCTGCAGGCAGACCGGCGCGCAGGCGGTGCATCCCGGCTACGGCTTCCTGTCGGAGAACGAGGACTTCGCCCGGAAGGTGGAGGAGGAGGGCATCGTCTTCATCGGCCCCAAGCACTACTCCATCGCGGCCATGGGCGACAAGATCGCGTCCAAGAAGCTGGCCAACGAAGCCCGGGTCAACACCATCCCCGGCTGGAACGACGCCATCGAATCGGCCGAAGCAGCCGTGGCCATCGCCAGGGACATCGGCTATCCGGTGATGATCAAGGCCTCGGCCGGCGGCGGCGGCAAGGGCCTGCGGGTGGCGCACGACGACAAGGAGGCCTTCGAGGGGTTCACCTCCTGCCGCAACGAGGCGCGCAACAGCTTCGGCGACGACCGGGTGTTCATCGAGAAGTTCGTCGAGGAGCCGCGCCACATCGAGATCCAGGTGCTGGGCGACGCGCACGGCAACGTGATCTACCTGAACGAGCGCGAGTGCTCCATCCAGCGGCGCCACCAGAAGGTGATCGAGGAGGCGCCGTCGCCCTTCATCAGCGACGCCACGCGAAAGGCCATGGGCGAGCAGGCGGTGGCGCTGGCCAGGGCCGTGAAGTACCAGTCCGCCGGCACGGTGGAGTTCGTGGTCGGCAAGGACCAGTCGTTCTACTTCCTGGAGATGAACACCCGGCTGCAGGTGGAGCATCCGGTGACCGAGTGCATCACGGGCCTGGACCTGGTGGAGCTGATGATCCGCGTGGCGGCCGGCGAGAAGCTGCCGCTCACGCAGGCCCAGGTGCCGCGCAACGGCTGGGCCATCGAGTGCCGCATCAACGCCGAGGACCCCTTCCGCAACTTCCTACCGTCCACCGGCCGGCTGGTGCGTTTCCAGCCGCCCAAGGAGAGCATGTGGGCCGCCGACACCGGGCACCTGCAAGGCGTGCGCGTCGACACCGGCGTGACGGAGGGCGGCGAGATCCCGATGTACTACGACTCGATGATCGCCAAGCTCATCGTGCACGGCGTGGACCGCAAGGACGCCATCGCCCGGATGCGCGAGGCGCTCAACGGCTTCGTCATCCGCGGCATCAGCAGCAACGTGCCCTTCCAGGCGGCGCTGCTGGCCCATCCAAAGTTCGTCGCGGGCGACTTCAACACCGGCTTCATCGCGGAGCACTACGGCAAGGGCTTCCGCGCCGAGGACGTGGCGCACGACGACCCGGATTTCCTGGTGGCCCTGGCGGCCTACGTGCACCGGCGGGCGCTGCAGCGCTCGGCCGGCATCGCCGGCCAGATGCGCGGCCACGAGCTGCGGGTCGGCGAGGACTTCGTGGTGGTGCAGCTGGGCGAGGGCGGCCGGCACCGGCGCCAGCCGGTGAAGGTCACCGGTTTCGAAGCCAAGTCGGGCTCCAGCCGGGTCGTGGTCGGCGCGAAAGGCTACGAGATCTGCAGCCACTGGCACCTGGGCGGGGCCCGCATCCGCGGCACTGTCGGCGGCCGGCCCTTCACCGCCCAGGTGGAGCGCGGCCTGTCGTGCAACCCGCTGGCCATCGCCATCAGCCACGACGGCATGCGGCTGGAGGCGCTGGTGATGACGCCGCGCGCCGCCGAACTGCACGCGCTGATGCCTTACAAGGCGCCGCCGGACATGAGCCGCTTCCTGCTGTCGCCCATGCCGGGCCTGCTGGTCCATGTGGCGGTGCAGCCGGGGCAGAAGGTGCAGGCCGGCGAGCGGCTTGCCGTCATCGAGGCCATGAAGATGGAGAACGTGCTGTTCGCCGCGGCGGACGGCGTGGTGGGCAAGCTGCTGGCCGGCAAGGGCGAGTCCCTGGCCGTGGACCAGCCCATCCTGGAGTTCGAATGAGCGCGACGGGCAAGCCGTTCAAGGTGCTGGGCGTCCAGCAGATCGCCATCGGCGGGCCGGACAAGCAGCGCCTGAGAAGGCTCTGGGTCGACCTGTTCGGCCTGGAGGTGACCGGCACCTACACCAGCGAGCGCGAGAACGTGGACGAGGACATCTGCGCCCTGGGCGCGGGTGCCTTCAAGGTCGAGGTCGACCTGATGCAGCCGGTGGACCCGGACAAGAAGCCGGCGGTCCACGCCACACCCCTCAACCACGTGGGCCTGTGGGTGGACGACCTGCCCCGGGCGGTGGAATGGCTGGGCCGGCAGGGAGTGCGGTTCGCGCCGGGCGGCATCCGCCGCGGCGCGGCCGGCTTCGACATCACCTTCATCCATCCCAAGGGAAGCGAGGAGTCGCCCATAGGCGGCGAGGGCGTGCTGATCGAGCTGGTGCAGGCCCCGCCCGAGGTGGTGAGGGCCTTCGCCGCGCTCGCGGCACAATCGGGCCATGGACCTGTCTAGATTCCCCCGCCGGCGGTACACGCCCTTCGCCACTCCCCTGGAGTTCCTCCCCAACTTCAGCCGCGCCCTGGCGGCCACCTGCCCGGGCGGGCAGGGGCCCGAGGTCTGGATCAAGCGCGACGACATGCTGGGCCTGTTTCCCGGCGGCAACAAGACGCGCAAGCTGGAGTTCCTGGTCGCCGATGCCCTGGCGCAGGGGGCCGATACGCTGATCACCTGCGGCGCGCCGCAGTCCAACCACTGCCGCATCACCCTGGCCGCCGCGGTGAAGGAAAGCCTCAAGTGCCGCTTCGTCATCGAGGAGCGCGTGCCCGGCAGCTACAGCAAGGACGCCAGCGGCAACAACTTCATGTTCCGGCTGATGGGCGTGGAAGCGATCACCGTGGTGCCCGGCGGCAGCAACATGGCGGCCGAGATGCAGAAGGTGGCCGACGCGCTGGCCAAGGAAGGCCGCAAGGGCTACATCGTCCCCGGCGGCGGCTCCAACGCCCTGGGCGGCCTGGGCTACGTGGCCTGCGCCCAGGAGCTGCAGCAGCAGCTGTTCGAGCAGGGCCTGGCCCTGGACCACGTCGTCCTCGGCTCGGGCAGCTCGGGCACGCACGGCGGGATGGTGGCGGGTTTCCTGGGCAACCACATCCGCATCCCTATCACCGGCATCGGCGTCAGCCGCGACCCGGCCGACCAGGAGCCGCTGGTGCACAAGGAAGCCCAGGCCATCATGGACCTGCTGGGCCTGTCCATCCAGGTGCCGCGCGAGGCGGTGGTCAGCGTGGGCGGCTACTGGCAGCCCAAGTACTCGGTGCCCAACCAGCGCATGGTTGAAGCCGTGCAGCTGCTGGCACGCACCGAAGGCATCCCGCTGGACCCGGTGTACACCGGCAAGATCATGGCCGGGCTGATCGGCTTGGCGCGCCAGGGCCGCTTCAAGGCCGGCGAGAAGGTGCTGTTCCTGCACACCGGCGGCCTGCCGTCGCTGCACGCCTACGAGCGCGAGGTGCTGGGCGCCGAGCCCGTCACCGCCGCCTGACCGGCCGGCTCAGCGAGTCGCGCTGCTGTCCAGCAGCGCCTGCCGCACGTGGGCCGCGGGCCCGTCCTGCCCCTGCTCACGCATGGCCACGCCCAGCGCCCGCCACAGGGCGGGCGAGAGCGGCCGCGTGGTGATGCGCTCCTCCTGCAGTGGCTGCTCGGCCTCCTGTGGCAGCAGGGCGGCGCCGTAGCCCGCGGCCACCAGGGTGCGGATGGCGTCGTTGTAGTTCAGCTCGATGCGCGGCCGGCAGTGCAGCCCGGCGGCCGCAAACCATTCCGCCGTCAGCCGGAACAGGCGCGTGGAGGCATCGTTCAGTATCAGCGGGCGCTCGGCCAGCCAGCGCGGGGTGACGCGGCGCGGTGGCTTCCAGGCTGCGGGCAGGAAGGCCAGCACCGGGTCCCGCCGCAGCGGCGTGACGACCACGCCGCGCACCGACGCCTGGGGCAGGGCCACCACCGCCAGGTCCAGCGTGCCCGCGGCCAGCCGCGCCATGCTGTCGCCGGAGGTCAGGACCTGTACGTGCACGTCCAGCCCAGGCTGCTCCCGGCCCAGCCGCTCCAGCACCGGCGGCAGCTGGTGCGCGATGACGCCGGTGGAAGCACCGATGCGCACGCGCCCGGTCAGGCCGGCCAGCTGGCGGCGCACCTCGTCCTGCGCGTCGTCGGCCTCGGCCAGCAGCCGCCGGGCGCGCGCAATGAACCGCTCGCCCACCGCGGTCGACACGGCCGGACCGCGCCCGCGCCACAGCAGCTGCGCCCCCAGCCGGGTCTCCAGGTCGGCGATGTGGACGGTCACGGTGGGCGGCGCCAGTTGCAGCGCCTGCGCGGCGGCAGCCAGGGAGCCCAGGTCGGCGATCGCGACGAGGGTGCGCAGGTGGTCAAGGCTGAGTTCACGCATGCGCGCACTTTATCGTTTGTGAATCCCGGCTTTGAGAAATTCAGCTTGGCTGCAGCCGATGGCATGCCTAGCATGCGTTGCATGGACCCCATCCTCTTCATCGACGGCGACCAGGGCACCACCGGACTGGACCTGCAGCGGCGGCTGCTCGGCCAGCCCTTCCGCGTGCGCACCTTGCCGCCCGAGCAGCGCAAGGACCCGGACGCCCGACGCGACGCGCTCAACGGCTGCGACATCGCCGTGCTCTGCCTGCCGGACGCGGCAGCGCGCGAGGCGGTGGCTTGGGTGGACAACCCCGCCGTCCGCGTGCTCGACGCCAGTTCGGCGCACCGCACCGCGCCAGGCTGGGTGTACGGATTGCCCGAACTGGACACCCGGCAGCCGGCGTGCATCGCGGCCGCCACCCGCGTGAGCAATCCGGGCTGCTACCCGACGGCGGCCGTCGCGCTGCTGCGGCCGCTGCGCGATGCCGGCCTGCTGCCTGCCGACCTTCCGCTGGCGATCCATGCGGTTTCGGGCTACTCGGGACAGGGCCGTGCCGGCGTCGAGCGCTTCGAAGGCGGGGAGGCGGCCGCGACGGCCCTGCAGGTGTACGGCCTGGGCCTTGAGCACAAGCACGTGCCGGAGATCCAGCACCATGCAAGTCTGGCCGAGCGGCCCGTGTTCGTCCCGGCTTATGGCAACTATCGCCAGGGCATCGTGCTGACCATCGCGCTGCATCTGCGCCTGTTGGCCCCCGGCTCCACCGCCGCGCGACTGCACGACTGCCTGGCTGCGCACTACGCCGGCAGCGAGTTCATCGAGCTGCAGGCAGCGGGCGCGCCGGGCGAGCTGGACCCGCAGGCACTCAATGGCACCAACCGCATGCGGCTGACGGTGGCCGGCAACGACCGCACCGGTCAGGTGGTGCTGTGCGCCGTGCTGGACAACCTGGGCAAGGGGGCGGCCGGGGCGGCCGTGCAGAACCTGGCGCTCATGGCGCGGCACGTCGAGACTGGGCGCGTTCCAGGGCCTGCTGGATGATGGCGCGCTTGCGCTCGGCCTCGGCGCCTTCGGCACCGTGCGTGGTGGCCGGCAGGTCGGCCAGCTTGGCTTCGGCTTTTTCTTCAAGCCTTTTTTGCTGATCGCCGTCGTCGCGCTTGCTTCGATAGCTATGAAATTCATAGCGCTCCAGGGCCTGGGCGGCCTGGGCCGGTGACCAGGCCTGCCAGCCGGTGCGGCTGCCGCTGACGTTCTCCAGGCCGATGCAATCCACCGGGCACACCGGGATGCAAAGCTCGCAGCCGGTGCAGTACGGCTCGACCACGGTGTGCATGCGCTTGTTGCCGCCGAGGATGGCGTCGGTGGGACAGGCCTTCAGGCACAGGGTGCAGCCTATGCACCAGTCCTCGTCGATCACTGCCACCGTGCGCGGCCCTTCGGTCCCGTGCACCGGGTTGAGCGGCAGCAGCGGGCGTCCGGTGAGGGCGGCCAGGCGGGCAACGCCCTCGGCCCCGCCCGGCGGGCACTGATTGATGTCGGCCTCGCCGGCGGCGATGGCCTGTGCATAGCCCTCGCAGTCGGGGTAGCCGCAGCGCGTGCACTGCGTCTGCGGCAGGGCCGCGTGCAGGCGCCGCGCGAGCTCGTTCACGCCGTGGCGCGCGCCTTTCGGTCGGCGGCCTTGCTGGGCGCCGCAGCGGCGGCGCGCTTCCTGGGCGCGGCCGCCGGGCTCTCGTTGAACCTGGCGATGAAATCGCGCACCTGCGGGTACACCACGTCGCGCCAGCGGCGGCCGCTGAAGATGCCGTAGTGGCCCGCGCCCTTGACCTCGATGTGCTTCTGGCGCTCCTTGGGCACACCGACGCACAGCTCGTGCGCCGCCTCGGTCTGGCCGGCACCGGAGATGTCGTCCAGCTCGCCCTCCACCGTCAGGTGGGCGGTGGCGGTGATGTCCTGCGGCCGCACCGGCTCCAGCACGCCCTGCTCGTTGCGCACCTCCCAGCTGCCGTGCACCAGGCGGAACTCCTGGAACACGATCCGGATGGTTTCCAGGTAGTAGTCCGCATCCATGTCGAGCACGGCGTTGTACTCGTCGTAGAACTTGCGGTGCGCTTCGGCCGACGCGTCGTCGCCCCTGATCAGGTTCTTGAAGTAGTCGTAGTGGCTGGACAGGTGGCGGTCGGGGTTCATGGCCACGAAGCCGGTGTGCTGCAGGAAGCCGGGGTAGACGCGGCGGCCTTCACCGGGGAAGCTGCCGGGCACGCGGTAGATCACGTTGTTCTCGAACCACTCGTAGCTCTTGTTCATGGCCAGGTTGTTGACCGCGGTGGGCGATTTGCGCGCGTCGATCGGGCCGCCCATCATGGTCATGGTCAGCGGTGTGGTTTCGCCGCGCGAGGCCATCAGCGACACCGCCGCTAGCACCGGCACCGTGGGCTGGCAGACGCTGACCACGTGGCAGTTGCCATAGGCGCCCTGCAGGTACCGGATGAACTCCTGCACGTAGTTGACGTAGTCGTCCAGGTGGAACTCGCCCTGCGCCAGCGGCACCGTGCGGGCGTTCTTCCAGTCGGTGATGTAGACCTTGTGGTCCTGCAGCATGGCGCGCACCGTGTCGCGCAGCAGCGTGGCGTAGTGGCCGGACAGCGGCGCGACGATCAGCACCACCGGCTGGGCCTTGAGCTTGTCCAGCGTCGCGGGGTCGTCGGTGAAACGCTTGAAGCGGCGCAGCTCGCAGAACGGCTTGTCGACCTCCACCGTCTCGTGGATCACCACGTCGGTGCCGTCGGCCTGCACGGTCTTGATGCCGAACTCGGGCTTCTCGTAATCCTTCCACAGCCGGTACATCAACTCGTAGCTGGCCGAGACGCGCTGCGCCAGCGGGTTCTGGCCGAACGGGGAGAGCGGGTTGCTGTAGAGCTTGGCGGCCGCCTGGGCAAAGTCCGCGAAGGGTTCCATCAGCGAACGCTGGGCCTCATAGATCTGGTAAAGCATGGTCCAAAGTCCCTTGTTGTGCAGTGCAATATAGCAGCGCTCACCAAATTTGACATTCGTAGCATCCGCAGCCCTGCGGAAGGAAGTCACATGCGTGTGTGGGACGCCACCTCGGACCCGGGAGGTGCGAAAAAGCCGCCCCGGGGGCGGCTTGTCGTGGAAGCTGGCTCAGCCTCTCAGATGACCTTGGCGATCGATTGGCAGACGTAATCGATGTTCCTGCTGTTGAGCGCCGCCACGCACATGCGGCCGGTGTCCGTGCCATAGACGCCGAACTCGTTGCGCAGCCGGACCATCTGGTCCTTGGACAGGCCCGAGTAGCTGAACATGCCGATCTGCTGGGTGATGAAGCCCATGTCCTGCTTGACGCCGGCGGCCTTGAGTTTTTCCACCAGGGCCAGACGCATCTGCTTGATGCGCAGCCGCATGTCGCCCAGCTCCTTTTCCCACAGGGCGCGCAGCTCCGGGGTGCCCAGCACCGTGGCGACCACCATGCCGCCATGGATGGGCGGGTTGCTGTAATTGGTGCGGATCATGATCTTCAGCTGGGACAGCACCCGCCCCGCCTCGTCCTTGTCCTGGCAGCACACGGACAGGGCGCCCACCCGCTCGCCGTACAGGCTGAAGCTCTTGGAGAACGAGGTGGAGACGAAGAAATTCTGGCCGGAGGCCACGAACTTGGCGACCACCGCGCCGTCCTCGGCGATGCCATGGCCGAAGCCCTGGTAGGCCATGTCCAGGAAGGGCACCAGCTTCCTGGCCTTGACGGCGGCGATGACTTGATCCCATTGCTCGGCCGTGATGTCATAGCCGGTGGGGTTGTGGCAGCAGGCGTGCAGCACGACCACGGTGCCGGCGGGCGCCATCTGCAGCGCCGTGAGCATGCCGTCGAAGTCCAGGCCGCGCCTGGCCGCGTTGTAGTAGGGGTAGGTTTCGACCGGGAAGCCGGCCTGGGTGAACAGGGCCCGGTGGTTCTCCCAGCTGGGGTCGCTGATCAGCACCTTGGCGCCCGGATTGACGCGCTTGAGTAGGTCGGCGCCTATCTTCAGGCCGCCGGTGCCACCCAGGGCCTGCACGGTGGCGACACGGCCGCTCTTGACCGGTTGGCTCTCGGCCCCAAATACGAGGTTGCGCACGGCCTGGTCGTACGCGGCGATGCCGTCGATCGGCAGGTAGCCGCGGGGCTTGGGCGTTTCCATCATCTGTTTTTCGGCCCGCAGCACGCATTGCAGCAGGGGCAGCTTGCCGTCGTCGTCGTAGTAGACGCCGACGCCCAGGTTCACCTTGTTCGGGTTGACGTCGGTGTTGAACTGCTCGTTGAGACCCAGGATGGGGTCGCGCGGTGCCATTTCGACGGCGGAAAACAGAGACATGGGGATCCTTGGCAAGTGTGTCTGGGAGCGCGGGTCGCCGGGGCGCCAGGCTTGCGGTACCCTGTCCGGCTGCCCGCAATTTTAAGCCGCCGCCATCGGCCCATTTCCGAAGAGCCATGCCAGAAATCTCCGAAGTCACACAGGAACAGCAACCAGGCGAGTTCGTTACCTTCCCGGGCTCGCCGTTCGAGCTGTTCCTGCCGTACCCGCCGGCCGGCGACCAGCCCAAGGCCATCGAGAAGCTGGTGGAGGGGGTCCTCGACGGCGAGGTGTTCCAGACCCTGCTGGGCGTGACCGGCTCGGGCAAGACCTTCACCATGGCCAACGTGATCGCCCGCCTGGGCCGCCCAGCCATCGTGTTCGCGCCCAACAAGACCCTGGCGGCCCAGCTGTACAGCGAGTTCCGCGAGTTCTTCCCCAAGAACGCGGTGGAGTACTTCGTCAGCTACTACGACTACTACCAGCCCGAGGCCTACGTGCCGCAGCGCGACCTGTTCATCGAGAAGGACAGCTCGATCAACGAGCACATCGAGCAGATGCGCCTGTCGGCCACCAAGAGCGTGCTGGAGCGGCGCGACACGGTGATCGTCGCCACGGTGAGCGCGATCTACGGCATCGGCGCCCCGGAGGACTACACGCAGATGCGCTTCATCTGCCGGGTGGGGGACAAGATCGGCCAGCGCGACGTGATCAGCCAGCTGATCCGCATGCAGTACAACCGCAACGAGCAGGATTTCTCGCGCGGCACCTTCCGCGTGCGCGGCGACACCATCGACGTGTTCCCGGCCGAGCACAGCGAGCTGGCGATCCGGCTGGAGCTGTTCGACGACGAGATCGAGTCGCTGCAGCTGTTCGACCCGCTCACAGGCCGCATCCGCCAGAAGGTGCCGCGTTTCACCATCTACCCGTCCAGCCATTACGTGACGCCGCGCGAGAAGGTGGTCTCGGCCGTGGAGTCCATCAAGCTCGAGCTGAACCAGCGGCTGGCCGAGCTGGTGGGCATGGGCAAGCTGGTGGAAGCCCAGCGGCTGGAGCAGCGCACCCGCTTCGACCTGGAGATGCTCAGCGAGGTGGGGCACTGCAAGGGTATCGAGAACTACACCCGGCACCTCAGCGGCGCCCCTCCGGGCGCGCCGCCGTCCACGCTGACCGATTACCTGCCCAAGGACTCGCTGATGTTCCTGGACGAGAGCCACCAGATGATCGGCCAGCTGGGCGCCATGTACAACGGCGACCGCCAGCGCAAGACCACGCTGGTGGAGTACGGCTTCCGCCTGCCCTCGGCGCTGGACAACCGGCCGCTGAAGTTCGAGGAATTCGAGGCCCGCATGCGGCAGGTGATCTTCGTCTCGGCCACGCCCGCCGCCTACGAGCAGCAGCATGCCGGGCAGGTGGTCGAGCAGCTGGTGCGGCCCACCGGCCTGATCGACCCCGAGGTCGAGGTTCGTCCAGCTACCCATCAGGTGGACGACGTGCTGCAGGAGATCCGCATCCGGGTGGAGAAGAGCGAGCGGGTGCTGATCACCACGCTGACCAAGCGCATGGCCGAGCAGCTCACCGACTACCTGGCCGACAACGGCGCCAAGGTGCGCTACATGCACAGCGACATCGACACGGTCGAGCGGGTCGAGATCCTGCGCGACCTGCGGCTGGGCGCCTTCGACGTGCTGGTGGGCATCAACCTGCTGCGCGAGGGCCTGGACATTCCCGAGGTGTCGCTGGTGGCCATCCTGGACGCCGACAAGGAAGGTTTCCTGCGTGCCGAACGCTCGCTCATCCAGACCATCGGCCGGGCGGCGCGCAACCTCCATGGCAAGGCCATCCTGTACGCCGACCAGATGACCGAGTCGATGAAGAAGGCCATCGGCGAAACCGAGCGGCGCCGCGCCCGCCAGATCGCCCACAACCTCGAGCACGGCATCACGCCGCGCAGCATCAAGAAGCAGGTACGTGATCTCATCGACGGCGTCTACAGCGAGAAGACGGCCAAGGAGCAGGAGAAGCAGGAGCTGCAGCGCGCCCTGGCCGAGGACATGTCGGAAAAGGACGTGGCCAAGGAGATCAAGCGGCTGGAAAAGCAGATGCTCGAGCATGCGCGCAACCTCGAGTTCGAGAAGGCGGCGCGGGTGCGCGACCAGCTGGCCCTGCTCAAGGAGCAGGCCTTCGGCGCCGCCGGGCGCGAGAACGTCATCCCGATCCAGGCGGGCAAGCGCGGCAGCTAGCTTTTTCTCCCGGCGTGCTTGGCTTCGGCCGGCAAGGAACCATATGGTGACTGGCCGGTCTACTTACCCGAGCGTTTTCTTGGGTCTTCGGGTATACTTGACGGAAACGCTCAAGAACAGAACCAAAGAAGTAACGAACAAGCCGGCGGCCAAAGGCCGCGGCGAGGGCCGGCGGAAGCCGGAAACATGGGTGGAGACGGGCCTGCGGCGACAGGTGCCGCCCGGGCAGTTGAACGGTAAGCCAGCAAACAAGGAGCTTGCGATGCGTCTCACAACCAAAGGCCGTTTTGCGGTCACCGCGATGATCGACCTGGCCCTGCGCCAGAACAATGGTCCCGTCACCCTGGCGGCGATCAGCCAGCGCCAGCAGATTTCCCTGTCTTACCTGGAGCAGCTGTTCGGCAAGCTGCGCCGCCACGAGCTGGTGGAGTCCACCCGTGGCCCCGGCGGCGGCTACACCCTGGGCCGCAAGGCCTCGGAGATCACCGTGGCCGACATCATCGTCTCGGTGGACGAGCCCATCGATGCCACCCAGTGCGGCGGCAAGGAGAACTGCACCGGCGACGGCGGCCGCTGCATGACGCATGAGCTGTGGTCGGCGCTGAACCAGCGCATGGTCGAGTTCCTGGACTCGGTCACCCTGCAGAAGCTGGTGGACGACCAGCTGGCCAAGGGCGTGCAGATCGAGGACAAGCCGGCCGTCAAGCGGGCCATTTCCAGCGCCCCGGTGGTCAAGCCCATCCGCGTGAACGCGCCGAACTCGGTATTCGCCCTGGGCAACGTGCTGGCCAAGAGCTGAGGCCAGGCCTTTCCCCCCCTCAACAAGACGTCATCGCGAGCAGCAAGAAGCCAGCCATGGACATGACTCCCCACTTCCCCATCTACATGGACTACGGCGCGACCACGCCGGTGGACCCGCGCGTCGTCGACGCCATGATCCCCTGGTTGCGCGAGCACTTCGGCAACCCGGCGTCGCGCAGCCATGCCTGGGGCTGGGAAGCCGAGGAAGCGGTGGAAAAGGCGCGCCAGCAGGTGGCCGACCTGATCGGCGCCGATCCGCGCGAGATCGTCTGGACCTCCGGTGCCACCGAGTCCAACAACCTGGCGCTCAAGGGCGCCGCCCATTTCTACAAGACCAAGGGCAAGCACCTCATCACCGTCAAGACCGAGCACAAGGCGGTGCTGGACACCATGCGCGAGCTGGAGCGCCAGGGCTTCGAGGTGACCTACCTCGACGTGCAGGAAGACGGCCTGCTGGACCTGGAGAAGTTCAGGGCCGCGCTGCGGCCGGACACCATCCTGGCCAGCGTCATGTTCGTCAACAACGAGATCGGCGTGGTCCAGGACATCCCGGCGATCGGCGCCATGTGCCGCGAGCGGGGGATCATCTTCCACGTCGACGCGGCCCAGGCCACGGGCAAGGTGGAGATCGACGCCAAGACGCTGCCGGTCGACCTGATGAGCCTGGCCTCGCACAAGACCTACGGCCCCAAGGGCATAGGCGCGCTGTACGTGCGGCGCAAGCCGCGCGTGCGGCTGGAGGCGCAGATGCACGGCGGCGGCCACGAGCGCGGCATGCGCTCGGGCACCCTGCCCACGCACCAGATCGTGGGCATGGGCGAAGCCTTCCGCATCGCCCGCGAGGAGATGGCCCAGGACAACGCCAAGGCCGCCGCGCTGCAGAAGCGCCTGCTGGACGGCCTGAAGGACGTCGAGCAGGTGTTCATCAACGGCAGCATGTCGCCCGGCCGGCGCGTGCCGCAGAACCTGAACATGAGCTTCAACTTCGTCGAGGGCGAGTCGCTGATCATGGGCATCAAGGGCCTGGCCGTGTCGTCCGGCTCGGCCTGCACCTCGGCGTCGCTGGAACCCAGCTACGTGCTGCGCGCCCTGGGCCGCAGCGATGAACTGGCGCACAGCAGCCTGCGCATGACCATCGGCCGCTTCACGACCGAGGAAGAGATCGACTACGCCGTCACCACGATCAAGAAGAACGTGGCCAAGCTGCGTGAGCTCAGCCCCCTCTGGGAGATGTACCAGGACGGGGTGGACCTGAGCACCATCCAGTGGACGGCCCATTGAACGCATACAGAGGTTCGAGAGGAACACACCATGGCTTATTCCGAAAAGGTCGTTGACCACTACGAGAATCCGCGCAACGTCGGCTCCTTTGACAAGGGCGACGAGAGCGTGGGCACCGGCATGGTCGGTGCGCCGGCCTGCGGCGACGTGATGAAGCTGCAGATCAAGGTCAATCCCGCCACCGGCGTGATCGAGGACGCGCGCTTCAAGACCTATGGCTGCGGCTCGGCCATCGCGTCCAGCTCGCTGGTGACCGAATGGGTCAAGGGCAAGACGCTGGACGAGGCGGCCTCGCTGAAGAACAGCCAGATCGCCGAGGAACTGGCCCTGCCGCCGGTCAAGATCCATTGCTCCATCCTGGCCGAGGACGCGATCAAGGCCGCGGTCGAGGACTACAAGAAGAAGCGCACGCACTGATCGGCGGGTCCATGGCAGTGACATTGACCGAGGCGGCCGCCCGCCACGTGAACCGTTACCTGAGCAGGCGCGGCAAGGGCGTGGGCGTGCGGCTGGGCGTCAAGACCACCGGCTGCTCGGGCCTGGCCTACAAGCTCGAGTACGTCGACGAGGTTGCGCCCGAGGACATCGTGTTCGAGAACCATGGCGTCAAGGTCCTGATCGACCCCAAGAGCCTGGCTTACATCGACGGCACGCAGCTGGATTTCGTGCGCGAGGGCTTGAACGAGGGCTTCAAGTTCAACAACCCGAACGAGCGCGACCGCTGCGGCTGCGGCGAATCCTTCCGCGTGTGAACCTCCAGGCCAGCGACTTCGAGCTGTTCGGCCTGCCCGAGCGGTTCGCCCAGGACCGCCCGGCCATCGACGCGCGCTGGAAGGAACTGCAGCGCGAAGCGCACCCCGACCGTTTCGCCGCCCAGGGCGCCGCCGCCCAGCGGGTGGCCATGCAATGGTCGGTGCGCATCAACGAGGCCTACCGGCGCCTGAAGGATCCCCTTCAGCGCGCCGCCTACCTGTGCGAGCTGCGCGGCGCACCCATCGAGGCGGAGAGCAACACCGCCATGCCCGCGCAGTTCCTGATGGAGCAGATGGAATGGCGGGAGGCGCTGGACGAGGCCGATGGCGAGGCCGAACTGCAGGCGCTGCAGCGGCAGCTGCGCAGTGCGCGCGAGCAGGTGCTGCAGGCCATAGCACGCGCCCTGGACCAGCAAGGCGATGCCCGGGCTGCAGCCCAGCAGGTCAGGGCGCTGATGTTCATCGAGCGCTTTGCCCATGACGTCGAAGCGCGCTTCGACCAGCTGGGACAATAGCGGGATGGCGCTCCTTCAAATCTCCGAGCCGGGCCAGGCACCGGACCCGCACCAGCGGCGCATCGCCGTGGGCATCGACCTGGGCACCACGCATTCGCTGGTGGCCGCGGTGCGCAACGGCGTGGCCGAATGCCTGCCGGACGACCAAGGCCGGGTGATCCTGCCCTCGGTGGTGCGCTACCTGGAGGGCGGGCGCCGGCAGATCGGCCATGAGGCGCTGGCCGCGCAAGGCGAGGACGCGGAGAACACCATCGCTTCGGCCAAGCGCTTCATGGGGCGCGGCCTGGCCGACATCGCGGGCCGCGAGAAGCTGCCGTACCGCTTCGTGGACCAGCCCGGCATGGTGGCCCTGCAGACGCGTGCCGGCGTGAAGTCGCCGGTGGAGGTCAGCGCCGAGATCCTGGCCACGCTGCGCCAGCGCGCCGAGGACACCTTCGACGACGAGCTGTACGGCGCCGTGATCACGGTGCCGGCGTACTTCGACGACGCGCAGCGCCAGGCCACCAAGGACGCCGCGCAGCTGGCCGGCCTGAACGTGCTGCGCCTGATCAACGAGCCCACGGCCGCCGCCATCGCCTACGGTCTGGACAACGCCAGCGAAGGGGTCTACGCGGTCTACGACCTGGGCGGAGGCACCTTCGACATCTCCATCCTGCGCCTGGCGCGCGGCGTGTTCGAGGTGATCGCCACCGGCGGCGACTCGGCCCTGGGCGGCGACGACTACGACCGCGCGCTGGCCGACTTCCTGCTGGCGCAGACCGGCCTGCAGGTCCAGGGCCCCGCCGACAAGGCCGCCATCCAGCGCTGCGCCCGGGCCGCCAAGGAGGCCCTCTCGGCCGCGCAGTCCGTGCCCGTCGAAGTGAAGCTGACGGGCGCCGCGGCCCATGTGGAGGTCACGCGGTCCGATTTCGAGGCGGTCACCGCCGCGCTCACGGCCCGCACCATGGCCGCGGTCCGCAAGGCCCTGCGCGATGCGCGCCTGGGCAAGGACGAGATCCAGGGCGTGGTGCTGGTGGGCGGCTCCACCCGCATGCCGCAGGTGCGGCGTGCCGTGGCCGAGTTCTTCGGCCGCGAGCCGCTGACCAACCTCAATCCCGACGAGGTGGTGGCCCTGGGCGCCGCCATCCAGGCCAACCAGCTGGCCGGCAACAACGCCGCCGGCGACCTGCTGCTGCTCGACGTGATCCCGCTGTCGCTGGGCATCGAGACCATGGGCGGGCTGGTCGAGCGCATCGTGCCGCGCAACGAGACCATCCCCACCGCCAAGGCGCAGGACTTCACCACCTACCAGGACGGCCAGACCGCGCTGGCGCTGCACGTCGTGCAGGGCGAGCGCGACCTGGTGCAGGACTGCCGCAGCCTGGCGCGTTTCGAGCTGCGCGGCATCCCGCCGATGGCGGCCGGCGCGGCGCGCATCCGCGTGACCTTCACGGTGGATGCCGACGGCCTGCTGAGCGTGGGCGCGCGCGAGCAGGCCAGCGGCGTCGAGGCCCGCATCGACGTCAAGCCCTCGTACGGCCTGAGCGACGAGCAGGTGGCCCGGATGCTGCAGGACAGCTTCGCCACTGCCGAACAGGACATCCGCGCGCGCGCCCTGGCCGAAGCCAGGGTCGATGCCGACCGGCTGCTGCTGGCCACGCGCAGCGCGCTGGAGGCCGATGGCCACCTGCTGGCGCCGGCGGACCGGCAGGCCATCGCGCAGGCGATGGACCGGCTGCAAGGCGCGGTGGCGCAGGCCCAGGAGGCGGCAGCCATCGAAGCCGCCACCGAGGCACTGGCCAAATCCACGGAAGGCTTCGCCGCCGAGCGCATGAACCACAGCATCCAGAAGGCCCTGGCCGGCCGCAACGTGGAGACCCTGTAGTGGCCGTCATCAAGATCCTGCCGCACCCCGAGTACTGCCCGCAGGGCGCGCGAGTCGAGGCGGCCGCCGGCACGTCCATCTGCGAGGCCCTGCTGGACAACGACATCAGGATCGAGCATGCCTGCGACATGAGCTGCGCCTGCACCACCTGCCACGTCATCGTGCGCGAGGGCTTCAACTCGCTGGGCGAGATGGACGAGAGCGAGGAGGACCTGCTGGACCGCGCCTGGGGCCTGGAGCCGAACTCCCGCCTGTCCTGCCAGGCCATCGTCGCGCAGCAGGACCTGACGGTGGAGATCCCGCGCTACTCCATCAACCACGCCAAGGAAAACCACTGAGCGCGGCTGCGCCGGCATTCAGCCGCCGTACCGTCTGCCCGCTTCCAGCAGCTCGGGCGTGCCTATCACCGCATTGAGGCCCTCGAAATCCAGCATGTGGCCGCGCAGGCCGGCGGTCGAGCCCTCGCGCAGCAGCGTCGCGTAGTAGGTCTGCAGGCCGTGCGCCACGGCCCGCGCCGTTCCGCCGGGGAAGATGACGATGCGAAAGCCCAGCGCGCCCAGGTCGTCCACCCCCAGCACCGGCGACTTGCCGCCCTCGACCATGTTGGCCAGCAACGGCACGCGCCCGGCGAAGCGGGCGCAGGCGGTGCGCATCTGGTCGGTGCTGCGCAAGGCCTCGATGAACAAGGCGTCCACGCCGCAGGCCAGGTAGCGCTCGGCCCGCTCCAGCGCCGCGTCCACCCCCTCGACCGCGACCGCGTCGGTGCGCGCCAGGATCAGCGTGTCGCTGCTGCGCCGGGCGTCGAGGGCGGCGCGCAGCTTGCCGCACATCTCGTCCACGGGGATCACGGTCTTGCCGTCCAGATGGCCGCAGCGCTTGGGGAAGCCCTGGTCCTCCAGCTGGATCATGGCGGCGCCGGCGCGCTCGAAGTCACGCACCGTGCGCTGGGTGTTGAGCGCGTTGCCGAAGCCGGTGTCGGCGTCCACGATCACGGGCAGCGCGACCCGGTCGCAGATGGCCCCCAGGGTCTGCGCGACCTCCGTGGCGGTGGTCAGGCCGACGTCGGAGCGCCCCAGCCGGGTGTAGGCGATGGAGGCGCCCGACAGGTACAGCGCGCGGAAACCGGCTTGTTCGGCCAGCAGCGCGGTCAACGCGTCGTACACGCCGGGAGCGAGCAGGGGGCCGGGCGCGGCCAGCAGGGTCTTGAGGGAAGGGGTCATGGCGGAAAATCAGGTGCGCAGCTGCGCTGAAAGGGTCCGGGCCGCGATCCAGCCGCCGGCCACGGCACTCAGCAAGCCGTTGCCCGACAGGTAGCCCCAGACCGCGTTGCCGCTGACGCCACGTGCGGCGCCGCCCGCGGCCAGCAGATTGGGAAACACACTGCCGTCCGGCCGCCGCACGCGGCAGCCCGCGTCGATGTCCAGACCGCCTTGGGTGTGGAACAGCGCGCCGGTCACCCGGACGGCGTGGAACGGCGGGCCCAGGCGCTCCAGTTCGGGGGCCAGTCCGCCGGCGGTGCAGCCGATGATGGCGGCCAGGGCCTGGCGGTCGGCGGCCGTGCGCAGCGCGCCGGCGGCTTCGGCCTCGCGAAAGTCGGGGAACTCCCGGGCCAGGGCGAGTTGCCGGTCGCCGAACACGTTCCAGGCCGTGCCGCCGGGCTGGCGCAGCACCTCGACCGCGGCTTCGGAGTAGCCGCGGGTCTCGTCGTGGAAGCGGCGGCCGTGCGCATTCAGCTGCACGCCGCCCTGCATCATCACGGCCCAGGTCATCAGCGCCCCCTGGGGCACCACCCAGGAGCCATGGCCCTGGTAGCCGCCCAGGTCGGCCAGCCCGGCGCCGATGTCCCGGCCCCAGAGAAGAGCGCTGCCGTCATTGCCGGCATGGCCGGCGAAGATCGCGTCGCGCATGGACGGCAGCAGTTCGCCCACCAGCGCCGGGTTGCCGCCGAAGCCGTTGCAGCACAGCAGCAGGGCTTCGCAGGCCACCTGTTCGCGACGGCCGTCCGGGCGCTCAAAACCCACTCCCAAGACCCGGTCGCCGGCGTCCAGCCACAGCTCGGTCACCAGCGAGGAGGTGATCAGGTCGCAGCCCGCCGCCTGCGCGGCCCGCTGCAGCGCCGCCATCAACGCGGCGCCGGTGCGCTGCGGCAGGGTGTGCATGCGGTGCACGCTGTGTCCCGGATAGAGGAAGCCGTCCAGCACCTCGAAGGCCAGCCCGTGCGCCGCCAGCGACTCGATCGCGGCGGCGCTGGCCTCGGCGTAGGCGCGCACCAGGTGCGGCGCGGCCGTGCCGTCGGTCTTGGCCAGGACGTCCTGGGCGAATCGCGCGGGGCTGTCGGCGATGCCCTGGGCCCGCTGCATCCGCGTCCCGGCCGCCGGGATGAAGCCGGAGGACAGGGCGGTCGAACCGCCGGGCGCGGCGTCGCGCTCCAGCAGCAGGCAGTCGATGCCCGCGTCGCGCAGCGCCAGGGCCGCGGTCAGGCCGCCGGCGCCGGCGCCGACGATCGCCACCGGCACCTGCACCGGGGCGGCCAGCCGGTCGGCGCGGACGACGCGGGGCGCAGCCATGGCTTCAGGCCGTGGGACGGAACAGGTACTGGCCGCGCGGCTTGCCGATCACGCCCCGGTCATGGGCGTAGATCTGCTCGCCGCGCAGGTAGGTGGCCTCGACCCGCGCCGACAGCTCCAGCCCCTCGAACGGCGTGTAGCCCTGCGTCGAAGGGGAGTCCTTGGCCTGGATGGTCCAGCTGCGCGCCGGGTCCACCAGCGCGATGTCGGCGTCGAAGCCTTCGGTGATGTCGCCCTTGCGGTTGAGGCCGAAGCGCTGGGCCGGCGCCCAGCTGGTGACCCGGGCCATGTGGTTGTAGCCCATGCCGCGCCGCGTGCCTTCGCTCACCAGCGCCGGCAACAGGTACTCGGTGCCGCCGAAGCCGCTCTTGGCCATCCAGATGTTGCCGAAGTAGCGCCGCGGGACCTTGGTCTCGTGGCGGCAGCAGGCGTGGTCGGACACGACCCAGTCAAGCTCTCCCGCCAGCAGCGCGTCCCACAGGAACTCCACGTCTTCGCGCGGGCGGATCGGCGGGTTGACCTTGGCCAGCTCGGCGGCCTTGGCGTTGATGTCCAGCATCAGGTGGCCGATGGTCACCTCGCGCCGGAAGTCGATGTGCGGGAACACCTCGGCCATCATCAGCGCCGCCTGCACTGCCTTGCGCGAGCTCAGGTGCAGCAGGTTGATGGTGGGAAGCGCCGTCTCGTGCGCCAGGTAGCTGGCGATGAAGACCGCCAGGCCTTCGGAGTGCTGGGGGCGCGAGGCGCTGTAGGCAGCCAGGCCCTGCAGCGACTTGTCCTTCTCCACCAGCCGGGTGTAGGCCGTCATGATCTCGGCCGTCTCGCAGTGCAGCGACAGCGAGATCTGCCGCGCCCGCTCGGGGAACTGTTCGCGAGCCTTCTGGATGCCGCGCATGATGAATTCGAAATGCGCGTAGTCGTAGCGCTCGTCCTCGCCGATCATCAGGAACTCGCGCTGGGAATTGCTGGCCCCGTGCAGGCCGTGCGAGCCGTAGAACATGAAGATCTTGAAGCTGGACACGCCGTGCTTGTCGATCAGCATCGGGATCTCGTCGATGTGCGTGCGGTCCATGGGCGCCAGGTGGAAGCCGTAGTCGACGTGGAAGCGGCCCTCGCTGGTCTTGAGCACCTCGGGATAGAAATCCCGGTACGGGCCGCCCTTGTTCAGGTAGTACTGCCCGGTGCGGAAGTAGTTCAGGCTGGAGGTCACGCCGCCCATGGCCGCGGCCTTGGATTCGCTTACCGCGTCCTCGTCCAGCGGCGAGTAGATGCCGCTGTGCATGTGTGCGTCCACCACGCCGGGAAAAGCCAGCTGGCCGCGGCCGTCGTGCACCTGGCGCGCCAGCGCCGGGTCGATGCCGGGCGCGACCTTGGCGAAACGGCCCTCGGCGACGGCGATGTCGGCCTCGTGCACCACGTTGCCTTGGGGCCGCACCACGCGGACATTCTTGATCAGCAGGTCGTAGGGAGGTCGGCTCACGGGGTGCTCCTGGCTGGGTAACGTTGTTTGAGTTGGGGCAGCAGGCCCCCTGCCTCGACCATGTCGAGCAGGAAACCGGGGATGGGGTCGGTGGGCAGCGTCCGGCCGGCGCCGGTGACGATGCGGCCGGCACGCGCGTCGATCGCCACCTGCTCGCCCTCGGCCAGCTCGTGGGCGCGCGCGCAGGTCAGCAGCAGCAGCCCGAGATTGAACGCGTTGCGGAAGAACAGGCCCGAGTACGAGGGGGCGATGACGGCGGCCACCCCCAGGTGGCGCAGGGCGGCCGCGGCCTGCTCGCGCGAGGAGCCGATGCCGAAGTTGGGACCGGCCGCCAGCACGTCGCCGGGCCGCACCTGCGCGGCGAATTCCGGCCGTACCGATTCCAGGCAGTGCTGCGCGATCACCTCCACGCCGTGCTGCATCCAGGCGCCGGGCGCCAGCGCGTCGGTGTCGATGTCGGCCCCCACGCGCCAGACGCGGTGGGAGGCCTTCGCAACCACCGGGCGCTTCATGCCAGCACCTCGCGCGGGTCCGCGATGCGCCCGGCCGCCGCGGAGGCGGCCACGGTGTAGGCCGAGGCCAGGAAGACGCGGGTGCTGGGCGGGCCCATGCGCCCCTTGAAGTTGCGCGCGGTGCTGGAGATCACGGTCTCGCCCTCGGCCAGGCTGTCGCCGTAGCCGGCGCAGACGCCGCAGGCGCTGGGCAGCAGCTGGGCGCCGGCGTCCAGCAGCACCTGCAGCGTGCCTTCGCGCTCGGCGGCGGCGCGGTCGGCCAAGCTGGCCGGCGCCACCATCAGCCGCACGCCCGGCGCCACCCGGCGGCGCCGCAGCACATGGGCGGCGAAGCGCAGATCGTCCAGCTTGGCGCCGGTGCAGGCGCCGATGTAGGCGGCGTCTATGCGGGTGCCGGCCAGCTCGCCCACGCCATGCCCGTTGGCCGGGCTGTAGGGCGCGGCGACCTGCGGCGCCAGCGCGCCCGCGTCGAAGACGTGCTCCTCGTCGGCGCTGCCGTCATCGCTGAACCAGGGGGCGATGTCCACCCCGGGCGCGCCGTGCGCCGCCAGCCAGTCGCGCGTGACCTCGTCGGGCGCGACCAGCCCCACCTGCGCGCCCAGCTCGGCGCTCATGTTGGACAGCGTCATGCGCTCGTTCATGCCCAGGGCCCGCACCGCCCCGCCCGCGTATTCCACGGCCTGGTAGGCGCCGCCGTTCATGCCGAAGCGGGCGATCAGCGCCAGCATCATGTCCTTGGCCGTGACGCCGGCCGCCAGCCGGCCTTCCCAGCGCATGCGGATGGTGCGCGGCGCCTGCACCCAGATCTGCCCGGTGGCCACCACGCCCAGCATCTCGGTGGCGCCGATGCCGAACATGTAGGCGCCGAAGGCGCCGCCGGTGGGCGAGTGCGAATCGCCGCCCACGCAGAACATGCCGGGCCGGATGTGCCCGTGCTGCGGCACCACCACGTGGCAGATGCCCATGGAATCGTAGACATGGGGCAGGGCCTGATCGCGCGCCCAGTCCCGCGCGATGCGCACGATGCGCCGCGCGTCCTCGCTGCGTTCGGGCACGTAGTGGTCCATGACCAGCACGACCTTGGACTTGTCCCAGATCGCCGCGCCCAACTCCTCGAGCATGGGCTGCAGCCGCCGCGGGCCCGAGGAGTCGTGGAACATCGCCAGGTCTACGCCGCAGGTGACGATCTCGCCGGGGCGCACGTGCTCGCGCCCGGCTGCCCGGGCGACCAGCTTGCAGGCCAGGGTGGCGGCAGCCATGCTCAGTCCAGTCTCGCCCCGGATGCCTTGACGGCACGGCCCCAGCGCTCGATCTCGGCCTGCAGGAAGCGCCGGAATTCCTCGGGCCCGCCGGCCACGATGGTCGAGCCGCCCTCGGCCATGCGCTGGCGCACGTCGGGCTGGGTCAAGGCCCAGACCAGGTCGTCGGCCAGCCGGGCGGCCAGCGCCGGCGGCAATCCCTTGGGCGCGAAAAAGCCGGCCCAGGGCGCCGCCACGTAGCCGGGCAGCCCCTGCTCGGCCACGGTGGGCACCTCGGGCGCGGCGGGCGTGCGCTCGGCCGTGGTCACGGCCAGCAGCCGCAGCTTGCCGGCCCGCGCCAGGGGCAGGGCCGCCGGCAGGCCGGTCAGCCCGGCGTCGATCTGGCGGCCGACCAGGTCGTTGAGCATGGACGCGCCGCCGCGGTAGGGGATGTGCGTCATGAAGACGCGCGCGTCCGCCTTGATCAGCTCCATGCCGAGGTGCGACGCCGTGCCATTGCCGTCCGAGCCGTAGCTCAGCTGCCCTGGCCGGCTGCGCGCCAGGGCGATCAGCTCGCGCAGGTCGCGCGCGGGCACGCCGGGGTGCACCGCGACTGCGTTGGGGAACAGGGTGGCCTGCGTCAGCGCCTCGAAATCGCGCAAGGGGTGGTAGGGCAGGCTCGGGTAGAGCGACAGGTTGATGGCGTGCGAGCCGGTGACGCCCAGCACCAGGGTGTGGCCGTCCGGTGCCGCCCGGGCCACCAGGGCCGAACCCACGTTGCCGCCCGCGCCGGGCTTGTTGTCCACCACCACCGGCCGGTCCCAGCGCTCGGCCAGCTTCTCGGCCACCAGCCGCGCCGTCAGGTCGGTGGGGCCGCCGGGTCCGAACGGCACCACGAGGGTCACGGTGCGCGCGGGGAATGCGCCCTGCGCGCCCGCGCCCAGCGGCGGCAGCGCCGCACCCGTCAGGGCGCCCATCCACTTCAGCAGGCTTCGTCTTTGCATCTCATGCTCCAAGGTCGGGAAGAAGGGCGGGTGCCTGCGCGTCCTGCGAGCGCAAGCGATGCGCCCAGCGCGCCATCGCCGCGTCGCCGCCGGTGAACTGCCGGAACTTGGCCATCACGGCCGCCTCGTCGGGCTGCAAGCCGCCGTCGCCCGCCACCGGGCCCTGCTCGACCTGCCAGGTCCGGTCGCCCCGGCGCACCCGCAGGTGCGCGCCGCGCGTGGCGCCGGGGAAGGCCTGGGCATCGGCCACAACCTCGACGCGCTGTTCCAGGGCCCGCACCGCCTCGTCCATGAAACGCGGCGCCCGGAATTCCGCCGGCGAGAGGTCGCCGTGCACCCAGGCCGCGGCCACGCCATGGCTCAGGCTGAACTGCGCCGCCAGCGGCGTACGCGGGGCCCGGTTGGCGCAGTACTGCAGTGCCTCCGGGTAGACGGTCAGGCGAACCTCGTCCGGCAGCGCCGACCCGGCCTGCGCCCGCAGCCGCAGCGCCGCCTGCGCGCCGTAATGCACATGCCGCACGGCCGCGAACGGTTTCCAGTAGCTCTGCAGGATCAGCCACTCGCCCGGCGCGGGCCAGCCGCCGGCCTGGGTCGGATCGAGCGCCAAAGCCGCGAAATCGTCGATGCACCCCTGCGGCGTCGCCAGCCCGGCCAGCGCCGCCTGGCCGGCCTGCAGGCCGAGCCAGGCGCTGTGGCCCAGGTACAGGTTGCGCACGTTGGCGCCTTCCCGCACCGGCCGGTACAGGCTGAAGGGCAGCTGCGCGGCGCAGGTCTCCAGCGCCCGGGCGGCGCAGGCCCAGTCGCCGCCGCGCAGGTGCACCAGGGCGGCGGCCGCGCCGAAGGCGCTCCACACCCCGTCCACGTGCATGCCCGGCCGGATGCGCAGGCGTGCCCCCAGCCGCGCAGCCACCTCGTAGCCCACGGCGGTGGCCTGCCACAGCGCCTGCCAGGCGGGCCGCAGCGAGGCGACCTGCGTCCACAGCGCGGCCACCACCGGCACGCCCGGCCGGCCATGGGCCAGCGCCAGGCCCTCGCAGGCCTCGTCCCAGCAGGCTGCCAGGGCGAAGCCGGTGGCCGCCGCCGAGGCTGCCAGGCGGGTCGGGCAGCCGGGCAGCGGCACGGCCCCGGCGTCGCCCTGGGCCTGCAAGGCGATCCAGCGCGCCGGCTCCTCGGCCTGCAGCCCGGCCCAGGCGCAGGCGGCCGTGTCCAGCCACAGCCGCCGGGCGCGCTCCACTACCGGCGGCGGCAGCTCGCGCGCGGCCGGCCACAGCCAGTCGCCCAGCGCCTGCAAGGCCTGGGTGACGGGGAGCGCGGGCCCGCTCATCCCCTCACACTCCCAGGTAGGCCTGGCGCAGCCGGTCGCTGGCCAGCAGCTGCGCGCTGCTGCCCGAGAAATCGACGGCGCCGTTTTCCAGCACGTAGGCGCGCTGGGCGATCTCCAGCGACTGCCCCACGTTCTGTTCCACCAGCAGGATGGCCAGACCCTGCGCGTGCAGGCGGCCGATCAGGCCGAACAGCTCCTCCACCAGCAGGGGCGACAGGCCCAGGGACGGTTCGTCCAGGATCAGCAGGCGCGGCTCGCCCATCAGCCCGCGGCCGATCGCCAGCATCTGCTGCTCGCCGCCGCTCATGGTGCCGGCCAGCTGCCGCGTGCGCTCCTGCAGGCGCGGGAAGATGCCGAACACCCGTTCCAGGTTGTCGGCCCGGCGCGCTCTCGCCCGGGCGAACGAGCCCAGCTCCAGGTTCTCCAGCACCGACAGGTTGGGAAAGATGCGGCGGCCCTCGGGCACCTGGATCAGTCCGGCCTCGACGATGGCGCGGCAGGACCGGCCGGTGATGTCCTGGCCGTCGAACAGGATGCGCCCGCCGCGCGCGCGCACCAGGCCGCTGACCGTGTGGTTGAAGGTGGATTTGCCGGCGCCGTTGCTGCCCAGCAGGGCCACGATCTCGCCCGGCCCGACTTCGATGTCGACGCCGCGCAGCACCTCCACGGCTCCGTAGCCGCTGCGCAGGCCGCGCACGGACAGCAGCGGCGTCATGGGGTGGCCTCCGCCGCCTGGCCGGCCAGCCGCCGCGCCGTGCCGTGGCCGAGGTAGGCCTCGATGACGCGTTGGTCCCGCGTCACCGCCCGGGGCGGTCCCTCGGCGATCAGCTGCCCCTGGGCCAGCACCCACACATGCTGGGCCAGGTTCATCACCGCCTGCATCACGTGCTCGATCATCAGCACGGTGACGCCGCCGGCCGCGATGTCGCGCACCACCGGCACCATCTCGGCCACTTCCTGCGGGTTCAGTCCGGCCAGCACCTCGTCCAGCAGCAGCAGGCGAGGGCGGGTCGCCAGCGCCCGGGCCAGCTCCAGGCGCTTGCGGCCGGCCACGGTCAGGTCGCCCGCCGGCTTGTCCAGTTGCGGCGCCAGCCCGACGCGCCGGGCCACCAGCGCGGCCTGCTCCAGCGCCTCGGCCCGCGCCGCGCAGTGCAGGTGGGCGCCGACGGCGATGTTCTCGCGCACGGTCTGGGCCGCGAAGGGCTGCACGATCTGGAAGGTGCGGGTCATGCCGCGCCGCGCGTTCAGGTGCGGCGGCTGGCCCGTGATGTCGCGGCCGTCGAACACGATGCGGCCCGCGTCCGGCCGCAAAAAGCCCGACATCAGGGCGAACAGCGTGGTCTTGCCGGCGCCATTGGGCCCGATCAGGGCCCCCAGGCTGCCGGCCGGCAGCTGCAGCGAGACATCCTGCACCGCGGCCAGCCCGCCGAAGGACTTGGACACGTTCGCCAGGCGCAGCAGCGGCTCAGCCACGCCGGCGTTCCCACAAGGCCCGCGCCGACTGGCCCAGGCCCATCACGCCGCGCGGCGCGAACATGACGATCAGGATCAGCACGGCGCCGTAGATCACCATGTTGATGCCCGGCAGCTGGCCGAACAGGTTGCGCGTGAGGTCGGCCAGCAGGTGCAGCGCGAGGGCGCCCAGCACCGGCCCCCACAAGGTGCCCAGCCCGCCCACGATGGCCGCGACCAGGGCCTCCACCGAGGTGTGCGGCCCGTAGGCGATGGCCGGGTCGATGTACTGGAACACCTGCACGTAGAAGGCGCCGGCGGCGCCCATGAAGCCCGCGGACAGCCCGATGGCGCCCAGCTTGACGCGCAGCGGGTCGACGCCGACCGCCCGGGCCGCATCCTCGTTGTCGCGCACCGCCTGCAGCCGCGCGCCGAAGCGCGAGTGCCGCAGCCAGCAGGTGGCCAGCAGCGCCAGCACCACCAGGCCCAGCATCAGCAGCACGTAGCCGCCCCGGCCGGCGAACTGCAGGTGGGCCGCGCCGGTGCGCAGCGGCACCATCAGCCCGACGCCGCCGCCGGTGAAGTCGACCGACAGGGCCAGGATGCGGGCCACCTCGGCAAAGGCCAGGGTCACCAGCGCGAAGTACGAGCCTTTGAGGCCCCAGCGGAACGACAGCGCGCCCACGCCCAGGCCCGCCGCCGCCGCGGCCAGCACGGCCAGCGGCAGGGCCAGCCAGGGGTTCAGGCCGGCGCCGAGCTGGGCGATCGCCTGCACGTAGGCGCCGGTGCCGAAGAACAGCGCATGGCCGAACGAGAACTGCCCGCCGTAGCCGCCCAGCAGGTTCCAGGCCTGCGCCATCAGGCAGGCATAGAGCGCCATCATGGTGAAGTTCAGCACCACGCCGGAGCGCGCGAACACGCCCACCAGCGCCACGGCCGCCGTGAAGGCGGCGATGTGCAGCAGGTCGCGCCGCAGGCTGGGCATCTTCATGCGCGCGCTCCGAACAGGCCCTGCGGGCGCAGCAGCAGCACGGCGATGAAGATCAGGAAGATCCCGATCTGCCCCAGCGACTCGCCCAGCCACAGCCCGCCCAGCGACTCGACGACGCCGACCAGCAACCCGCCCAGCAGGGCGCCGGCGAAGCTGCCCATGCCGCCCAGCACCACGATGGTGAAGGCCACCAGCACGAAACCGTTGCCCACCTGCGGGTTGACGTAATAGGCGGGCAGCAGGAAGCAGGCCGCCGCGCCCAGGCAGGCCAGGCCGATGCCGAAGCTCATGGCATACACATGGTCCACGTCGATGCCCACCAGCCGCGCGCCCTGCTTCTCCCTGGCCACGGCCCGGATGGCCCGCCCCAGGTCGGTGCGCCTGACCGTCCACAGCAGGACCGCGCAGGCCGCCAGGGCGCCGCCGAACGCCACCAGCTTGGGCAGGGCCAGCGTGGCCGGGCCGATGGCGACCGTGGCCAGGGTGTAGGGCGTCTCGATGGTGCGCGTGTCCGACTTGAAGGCCAGCAGCGCGAGGTTCTCCAGCACGATGGCCAGGCCCAGCGTCACCAGCAGGATGTTCTCGTCCTTGCCGTGGCTGGCGCGGTTGATCACCACGCGCTGCAGCCCATAACCCAGCACGAACATCGCCGCCACCATGGGCGGCAGCGCCAGGTAGGGGTCCAGCCCCAGACGCTGCTTCAGGAAATAGACCCCGTACAACGCCATCATCAGGGCCGCGCCATGCGCGAAGTTGATGATGTGCAGCACCCCGTAGATCAGGGTCAGGCCGAGCGCCACCAGCGCGTAGACCGCGCCGGTGGTCAGCCCGTTCAGGATGGAGGGGAACAGGACCTCGAAGGCGAACATCGCGGCGGCGTGTGCTTCAGGCCTTGAGCGGGAAGACGGGTTCGGCCTCGCGGTATTCGCGCGGAATGATGACGCGGATGTCGTCCTTGATCACCTGCGTCATCAGCGGCTGCGCGCCGGTGTTCTGGCCGTTGACGAAGCGGGTCGGGCCGTAGGGCATCAGGTGGTCGGAAAAGGTGCTGCTCTCCAGCGCGGCCAGGATGGCGGCGCGGTCGGCGGACCTGGCCCGCTCGATCGCATCGGCCAGCAGCTGCATCGCCGTGTAGGTCATGAACAGCTCGTAGCTGAAGAACAGGCCCTTGGCCTCGGCCCGCTTCCTCAGCGCTGCGCTGCGCCTGTCCTTGGGGTTGAACCAGTGGTTGCAGTCGATGATGCCGTTGGCGGCCTGCGGGAACTCCTTGATGAACTTGTAGCTGGAGGCGGCGCCGCCCAGCACCGAGTAGACGGCCTTGGGCGTCACCTTCTGCTGCTGCATGGTGCGCACCAGCAGGGCGTACTCGTTGTAGTAGTTGGCCGGGATCACGATGTCGGGGTTGACCGCCTTCATCCGCAGCACGATGTTGTTGAAGTCGCGCGTCGGGTTGGCGTGCTTGACCACCTCCTTGATCTCGTAGCCATAGCCCGGCAGCTCGCGCGAGAGCAGCTGCGCCGTCCCGGTGCCGAACAGCGACTCCTCGTGCACGATCATCACGCTGCGCGCGGGCTTGCCGGCCGAGGTGTTGAGCACCTGCAGGTTGGCCATGGCGATCTCGGCGCACTTGCGGTAGCCGGGCCCGAAACGGAAGGTGTTCTTCAGGCCGCGCTCGACGATCTGGTCGGCCACGCCGACGTCCACCACGTGGGGCAGGTTGTACTTGGCGGCCGCCTGGGTGGTGGCCAGGCAGATGGCGGAGGCGAAGGCGCCGACCACCGCGCTCACGCCCGCCTCGTTCATCTTCTCGATCTCGGCCGTGCCGGCCGCCGGCGTGGACTGCGCGTCGCCCAGCAGCGCCTCGATGCGCGCGCCGCCCAGGGATTTGATGCCGCCGGCCTGGTTGATGTCCTCGATGGCCATCAGCGCGCCCTCGCGGCATTGCTGGCCGGAGTAGGCCAGCGCGCCCGTCACGGGATGCAGCACCCCCACCTTGACGGTGCGCGGCTGCGCGCCGCTCACCAGCGGCAGGGCCAGTGCGGAGGCTGCGGCGCCAGCCTGGACGATGAACCGGCGGCGATTGTTGTGCGGTGTGCTCACGGTGTGCTCCTGTGGGTCGTCAGTGGAACTGGGCAGCGAAGTCGCGGCTGACCCAGACCTTGGCGTCTATCTCGCCGACGCGGGACAGCTGCATCTGGTACTCGTAGCGGTCGGGCCGGTACAGGCCGTGCAGCCATTGCACTGGCCGGCCGTCCTCGTCATGGATCAGCCGGCGCACCGCCAGCAGGGCGGAGCCCACGGCCAGGCCCAGCTGCGCGGCCACCTGCGCGTCGGCCAGCCGGGCCGAAAGGGTCTGGTGCGCGCCGCCGACGCGCACGCCAGCCTCCTCCAGCAGCACCAGGATGGGCTTCCTCGCGAGCTCGCGCTTGCCGAAGCCCTGCGCCAGCGCCGCCGGCACCCAGGTGGTGATGTGGGACAGCGGACCTTCGCGCGTGGAACGCACGCGCACCGCCTTCTGCACCGGCTCGCCCGGCTGCAGGCGCAGCGCCTGCGCCACCTCCGTGGCGGCGGCCACCTCGCCGACCTCCAGCACGCGCACGGTGGTGTTCAGGCTGGTGCTGACCAGGTTCTCGAGCAGGCCGGTCAGGCGCGTGGTCTTGGCACCCGCGGCGCCGGCGCGCGCGGCGGGCGAGGCGCCATGAGCCGCCGACAGCGCACGGGTGCCGCGACCACGCTCGCGGGCGATCAGGCCCTCGCCGGCCAGCTCCTGCAGGGCGCGCCGCACGGTCACGCGCGCCACGCCGAACTGCCGCATCAGCTCCAGCTCGCCGGGCAGTCCCTGCGCGAACCGTCCCTCCTGCAGCTGTTCGCGCAACACCAGGTAGATCTGGTGGTACTTGGGCAGGGGCAGGGCGGCCGTCATGGGCGCATGGTCGGCCGGCCCATTTGTCCTGTCAATGGGACAATTCATCGGGACAAACCATGGGACAACCGGAGCGCCGCAGGCCTCTTGCATAATCGCCCGCCATGCGCCAGATCGTCCTCGACACCGAAACCACCGGCCTGTCCGCCGAAGGCGGCGACCGCATCATCGAGATCGGCTGCGTGGAGCTGGTCGGGCGCAAGCTCACCGGCAACAACCGCCACTGGTACCTGAACCCCGAGCGCGACAGCCACGAGGACGCGCTCAAGGTGCACGGCATCAGCAACGAGTTCCTGCGCGACAAGCCCAAGTTCGCGGCCATCGCCGACGAGCTGCTGGACTACCTGGCCGGCGCCGAGATCATCATCCACAACGCGGCCTTCGACGTGGGCTTCCTGAACAAGGAGCTGGAACTGCTGGGCCGGCGCGCATTCAAGACCTACGTGGGCAGCGTGACGGACACGCTGGCGATGGCCAAGGAGATGTACCCCGGCAAGCGCAACAGCCTGGACGCGCTGTGCGACCGCCTGGGCGTGGACAACTCGGGCCGCACGCTGCACGGCGCGCTGCTGGATGCCGAGCTGCTGGCCGACGTCTACATCAACCTCACGCGCGGCCAGGACGCGCTGCTGATCGACGTGGGCGACGACCACGCCGTGCAGGGCGTCGCCGTCAAGGTGGACCTGTCGGCCTTCACGCTGCCGGTGCTGCTGGCCAGCGAGCAGGAAGCGGCCGCGCACGACGAGGTGCTCAAGCAGCTGGACAAGGCCAGCGGCGGCAAGACCCTGTGGCGCCAGCAAACGCCCGGCCAGAACCCTCCCGTGCCTGTGGCATAATCGTGAGCTTTCCGGATGGGCTCCCCATCCGCGAAACGGGTGATTAGCTCAGCGGTAGAGCACTGCCTTCACACGGCAGGGGTCGCAGGTTCAAACCCTGCATCACCCACCATCGAATTCAAGGGCTGACGCCACCTGCGGGTGGCGTTTTCATTTCTCTGGTACGGAGAAGCTACGGGGTGGCTGCGTGCGCCGGTGCTACTGCCGACAGGCAGCCCAACCCGCGCAGCGTAGCCGCCACGGCCTCGTCAAGCGCAGTGTGCGGCTCGTGGCCCAGGGTGGCGACCAGCTTGCGGTTGTCCATGCGCACCTCCTGCCGCCACAGGTAGCGCAGTTCGAGCAGCTCGCGCAGCGTCACGACGAAGGGCGAGGCGATGCGCACCAGCCACCACGGAAAGGCACGCAGCGCGGGCACGGTGCCGTCATGCCACTCGACGACGCGAGCGATGGCCTTGGCCATGCCCTGGCCGTCCTCGTCCCAGTGCCCGGCCATGTGGAAGCTGGCAAACGGCTCCAGCTCGTCACGTTTTGCCAGGAGTTCGACCATCGTCCGTGCGACGTCCGGCAGGTAGGACCATTGATGGCCCACGCCGGCGTCGGCCAGCATGTTCACCTGGCGCACCGGTTGCCCTGGCTTCACCATGCCCTGCGAGAACCAGCTGTTGCCTGGCTTGGGGCCGAAGAAGTCGCCGGCGCGCACCACGATGACGCGGCAGCCGGATTCGCTGCCCTGCCGCAGACGCCGTTCCAGCTCGACGCGGATGGCGCCCTTGCGCGTGGCCGGGTTCTGCGGCGAATCCTCCCTGAGCAGGGGAAAGGCGTCGGGTCCATAGTTGTAGACGGTGCCAGGCAGCACGATGGTCGCGCCCTGCTGGCGCGCGGCTGCGATGGTGTTGTCCAGCATCGGAAGCACCAGCTCGCTCCAGCGTCGGTAGCCGGGGGGATTCACAGCGTGGACGATGACCGAGCAGCCGCGCGCCGCGGCGGCGACATCCTGCGCATCGAGTGCGTCGCCCTGCAACCAGGTGATCTCGGGGCAATCCGCCGCCGCCGCTGCGGCGCGGCGCCGCAACGCGCGCACTTGCCAGCCCGCCTCCTTCAGCTGGCGGGCTACTTCACCGCCGATGCCGCCAGTGGCGCCGAGCACCAGGACCGTCTTTTCCATTCTCATCTCCAGCTTGGGTTGGGATGCCGGGAATTCTGGAAGCGGGTGGCCTAAAAAGAAATTACCGAGGATCGCCGAGCAACCATACAATTTTGTATGGCAAGCGAGATCGGCTGGGAACTCTACCGCACCTTCCTCGGAGCGCTGCAGGCGGGCTCGTTGTCCGGCGCCGCACGTGCCTTGGACCTGACCCAGCCGACCGTGGGCCGCCACATCGACGCGCTGGAAAAGGCGCTGGGCGTGACGCTGTTCACCCGCTCGCAGGCCGGTCTTTCGCCCACGGACGCGGCGATCGGCCTGCGCAGTTATGCCGAGGCGATGCGCAGCCAGGCCGAAGCGCTGGTACGCGCAGCCGAAAGCCAGGGTGCGGCCGCCAAGGGGACGGTGCGTGTCACCGCCAGCGAAGTGATCGGCGTCGAGGTGCTGCCCCCCATCCTGGCGCGCCTGCGGCAGGAGCATCCGCTGTTGAAGGTGGAGCTGGTTCTGGCCAACCAGATGCAGGACCTGCTTCGGCGCGAAGCCGACATCGCGGTGCGCATGACCCGCCCGACACAGGACGTCCTGGTCGCGCGACGGCTGGGTAACGTCGAGCTCGGCCTGTTCGCGCACAGGCGCTACCTGCGCGCGCGGGGCACGCCGGCAAGCGTCGCCGAGCTCGCCGGCCATTCGCTGATCGGCTACGACCGCGAGACGCCCTTCCTTCGGGCGGCCCGGAAAGGTTTTCCCTTCTGGCACCGATCGGCGTTCGCGCTGCGGGCGGACAGCGATGTCGCGCAGCTGGCCTGCATCCGGGCGGGCGTCGGCATCGGCGTGTGCCAGGTCAAGCTGGCGATGCGGCAGCCGGACCTGGTGCGTGTGCTTGCACAGGAGTTCAGCATGCCGCTGGATACCTGGGTGACGATGCATGAGGACCTGCGCGCCACGCGTGCGTGTCAGGTCGTGTTCGACGCGCTGGTCAGCGGGCTGGGGGAGTACCTGGCCCCGTAGCCGGGCTCCTGCTCATGTGCGCGCCACGCAGCCTGCCGGGCGCCCCGTTCCGAGGCGCGCTGCGCCACAATCCTGCCCATGACTGAACAAGTCCGTTTCCTCGCGGGCACGACGGCGCTGGTGCTCGATTCGCCGCACAGCGGCACCGCCTATCCCGCCGATTTCCGCCATGCCTGCGCGCTGTCCGAGCTGCGGCGCGCCGAAGACACGCACGTGGACAAGCTCTACGATTTCGCGCCGGCGCTGGGCGTAGCCTGGATCGAGGCGCTGTTCCCGCGCAGTTATCTCGACGCCAACCGCCATCCGGCGGAGATCGACCAGAGCCTGCTCGATGCGCCCTGGCCCGGCGAGATCGCGACCGACCCCGGGCTGCTCGCCAAGGTGCGCCTGGGCAAGGGCCTGGTGTGGCGGTGCACCGACGACGGCCTGCCGATCTACGACCGCAAGCTCCCGGTGGGCGAGGTGCAGGCCCGCATCGAGCACTGCTGGAACCCCTACCACGCATCGGTGGCGCAAGCCATAGACCAGGCCCATGCGAAGCACGGCTTCAGCATCCACATCAACTGCCATTCCATGCCGGCGATCGCCGGCAGCCACGCCACCGACTTCCCCGGCGCCGCCCATGCCGACTTCGTGGTGGGCGACCGCGACGGCAGCACCGCCGCGCCCGCGCTGTCGCAGCGGGTGTGCGACCACCTGCGCGGCCTGGGCTACAGCGTGGACTACAACCATCCCTACAAGGGCGTGGAGCTGGTGCGGCGCCATGGCCAGCCGGCGCGGCACCGCCACAGCATCCAGCTGGAGGTCAACCGCAAGCTCTACATGGATGAGCAAACCCTGCAGCCGCACGGCGGCTTCGGCCGGCTGCGGGACGACCTGCAGTCGCTGGTCCGCCGCTTGCTCGAGACCGATCCGCGCAAGCTCGCCTGATGGAACGGGTGGATGCTGTGGTCGTCGGCGCCGGCGTGGTCGGCCTGGCGGTGGCGCGTGCGCTGGCGCAGGCCGGGCACGAGACCATCGTGCTGGAAGCCGGCCCCGGCATCGGCCAGGGCGTGAGCTCGCGCAATAGCGAGGTGATCCACGCCGGCCTGTACTACACGCCGGGTTCGCTCAAGGCGCGGCTGTGCGTGCGCGGCAAGGAGCTGCTCTACGCGATGTGCGCCAGCCACGGCATCGGCCACCGCCGCTGCGGCAAGCTCACGGTCGCCAATAGCGAGGAGGAGGTGCGGGCGCTCCACGGCTTGCAGGACCGCGCGGCGGCCAATGGCGTCCCGGTCGAGTGGCTGGAAGCGCGGCAGGCGGTGGCGATGGAGCCGGCGCTGCGCTGCATCGCCGCGCTGCATTCGCCCAGCACCGGCATCGTGGACAGCCACGGCTTCATGCTGGCCTTGCAAGGGGACCTGGAGCGCGCCGGCGGCATGGTGGCTTTCCATGCCACCGTGGACTCGGCGCAGCTGGCCGCCGGCGAGGGCGGCCTGCACGTGCTGAACCTGGCCGACGGCACCGAGCTGGCCACGCCGGTGCTGGTGAACGCGGCGTCGCTGCACGCCTGCGCGCTGGCGCGGCGCTTCGACGGGCTGGACCCCCGGTTCGTCCCGCGCGAGTGGTTCGCCAAGGGCAACTACTACTCGCTCGGTGGCAGGGCGCCCTTCAGCCGTCTGATCTACCCGGCGCCGGCCGACGCCCACCTGGGCACGCACCTGACGCTGGACCTGGGCGGCCAGGCCAAGTTCGGCCCGGACATCGAGTGGCTGGACATCCGCGCGCCCGAGGAGATCGACTGGCGGGTGGACCCGCGGCGCGCCGATGCGTTCTACGCCGAGGTGCGGCGCTACTGGCCAGGACTGCCGGGCGGCAGCCTGCAGCCCAGCTACAGCGGCGTGCGGCCCAAGATCCACGGGCCGCACGAGAAGGCGCCGGACTTCCGCATCGACGGCCCGGCCCTGCATGGCATCGGCGGTCTGGTCAACCTGTTCGGTATCGAGTCGCCGGGCCTGACCAGCTCGCTGGCCATCGCCGAGCAGGTGGTGGGCGCCATCGGCCGCTGATCACCGGCGGCGGCCGTGCGCCCGCAGGGCGTACGCGGCCTCGCCCGCCAGGGCCGGGCCGCGGTAGATCAGCCCGGTGTAGACCTGCACCAGGTCGGCCCCGGCCTCGATCTTGGAGACCGCATCCGGTCCGCTCATCACGCCGCCCACGCCGACGATGGGAAAGCGCGGGCCCAGCGCGGCACGCAGCTGCCGGATCACGCGGTTGCTGGCCTCCAGCACCGGCGCGCCGCTCAGGCCGCCGGCTTCCTGCGCGTGCGGCAGGCCTTGCACCGCGTCACGGCTCAGGGTGGTGTTGGTGGCGATCACGCCGTCCATGCCGTGGCGCTGGAGGGTGGCGGCGATCACCCGGACCTGCGCCTCGTCCAGGTCGGGCGCGATCTTCACGAACAGCGGCACGCGGCGGCCGTGCCGCTGCTCCAGCTCGGCGCGCCGCCGCGCCAGCGCCGCCAGCAGCGCATCGAGGGCCTCGTCGCTCTGCAGCGCCCGCAGGTTCTGGGTGTTGGGGCTGGAGATGTTGACCGTCACGTAGTCCGCGTGCGGGTACACGCCTTCCAGGCCCGTCAGGTAGTCGCGCGTGGCGTCCTCGATGGGGGTGGCGGCGTTCTTGCCGATGTTCAGGCCCAGCACGATGCCGCCGTCATGCAGGCTGCGCCGACGCACGGCCGAACGCTGCACGTTGGCCACGAAGGCCTCCAGGCCCTCGTTGTTGAAGCCCAGCCGGTTGACCAGGGCCTGGGCCTGCGGCAGCCGGAACATGCGCGGCTTGGCATTGCCCGGCTGGGCCAGAGGCGTGACGGTGCCGACCTCGACGAAGCCGAAGCCCATGCCGGCAAAGGCGTCGATGCAGCGTGCGTTCTTGTCCAGTCCGGCGGCCAACCCGACGCGGTTGGGGAAGCGCAGCCCGGCCAGCTCGACGGGGTCGTCGACGCGCCGGCTGCGCCACGCCCATTGCAGGGGCGTTCCTTGCAGCCGCGCCAGCGAGGCCAGGGTCAGGTCATGGGCGCGCTCGGCGTCCAGGTGGAACAGGAAGGGGCGGGCCAGCGGGTAAGGCAGCAGCGGCATGGATAATCCGTCGTTTTGCTCAGCCGGGGATTGTCGCGTGACGCAGGATGAATTGAAGGCGCTGGTCGGCCAGGCGGCGCTGCAGTACGTGGTGCCCGGCGAGGTCGTGGGCGTGGGCACCGGATCCACCGTCAACAAGTTCATCGAAGCCCTGGCCACCGTCAAGGACCGCCTGCCGGGCGCGGTCTCCAGTTCGGAGGCGTCGACGCAGCGGCTGCGGGCGCTGGGCATCCGGGTGTTCGACGCCAATGAGGTCGGCGAGCTGTCGGTCTACATCGATGGGGCCGACGAGATCGACGGCCGCGGCCACATGGTCAAGGGCGGCGGCGCCGCGCTCACGCGCGAAAAGATCGTGGCGGCGCAGTCCCGGCGCTTTGTCTGCATCGCCGACGAATCCAAGCGCGTCGAGGTGCTGGGCCGCTTCCCGGTGCCGGTGGAGGTGATCCCCATGGCCAGCGCACGCATCACGCGCCAGTTCGCGGCGATCGGCGGCACCGCGCGCGCGCGGCTGAAGGACGGCGCGCCGCTGCTCACCGACAACGGCCAGCACCTCCTGGACGTCAGCGGCCTGGCCATCGCCGACCCGATGGCGTTCGAGACCGAGGTAAACCAGTGGCCCGGGGTGGTGACCGTCGGTGTCTTCGCCCACCAGAAAGCCGCCGTGTGCCTGCTGGGCACGAGCGGCGGCGTGCGGACGCTGACCTTCTAGCGGGCGCTAGAACTGGATGCCCGCCGGGTTGGACGGGCTGGAGCCGGAGGAGGGCGCGGGCACGGTGGCGCGCTGGTTGGCCGTGTTGGAGGCGGGCGCCGCGGTCGTCGGCGCCGCAGGGCGCTGCACCGCCACCAGGGGCGTGGCCGCCGGCGGCCGGTACGAGGCGGGCAGCACCGAATTTTTCGGGTACCCCGCCGCGTCCAGGAACTGCGTCCACTCCGAATCGGAATAGCCCTTGAGCTGCTGGCCGCCGATGGTCAGCAGCGGCAGCGAGCTCTCGCCGGCCAGCCGCTCGAGCGCCTGCGCATCCTCGGCGGTGGTGACGGTCTTTTCGGTGAAGGGGATACCGCGGCTGGTGAGCATGGCTCGGCCCGAGCCGCAGGGCACGCAGTTCGTACCGGTGTACAAGGTGACGGGGTACTTGCCGGCTACCTGGCGCAGCTCGAAGGGAAGGCCGGCGGTGCCGGACCCGCCCGATCCGCCGGAGGCCGCCGGCGCCGCCTTGGCGTTGGGTTCCTGGGGCGGCTTGTCGGAGAAGGTGACGCGGCCGTCGGGTCCGACGATGCGCCAGACCTGTTGGCCTTGCGCCACGATCGGCGTCGCGGCAGCCATCAACGCGGCCAGGCCGGCCGCCAGCACGGGACGGGTGCGGGACATCTTCAACTCCTCCTAAGGTGACTCCTCAGGCCATGCCCTGGTGCCGCAACAGCGCGTCCAGCTTGGGTTCGCGGCCGCGGAAGGCCTTGAACGACTCCATCGCCGGCCGGCTGCCGCCGGCCTCCAGGATGGCCTCGCGGTATTTTCGCCCGGTTTCCACGCTGGGACTACCCTCGGGATCGGCCGTCTCCTCGAACGCCGCATACGCGTCGGCCGACAGCACCTCGGCCCACTTGTAGCTGTAGTACCCCGCCGCGTAGCCGCCGGCGAAGATGTGGCTGAAGGTGTGCGCGGTGCGGCTGAAGGCCGGCGGCTGGATCACGGCCACCTCGTCGCGCACCCGCTTGAGCAGCGGCATGAAGTCCTGCGCCGGCTCGTGCTCGGTGTGCAGCAGCATGTCGAACAGCGCGAACTCGATCTGCCGCAGCGTCTGCAGGCCGCTCTGGAAATTGCGGGCGGCCAGCATCTTGTCGAACAGCTCGCGCGGCAGCGGCTCGCCGGTGTCCACATGAGCCGTCATGTGGCGCAGCACGCTCCACTCCCAGCAGAAGTTCTCCATGAACTGGCTGGGCAGCTCCACCGCGTCCCATTCCACGCCGCTGATGCCCGAGACGTCGCGCTCGTTCACTTGCGTCAGCATGTGGTGCAGGCCGTGGCCGAACTCGTGGAACAGGGTGGTGACGTCGTCGTGCGTCAGCAGCGGCGGCTTGCCCTCCACGCCGTCGGCGAAGTTGCACACCAGGTGCGCCACCGGCGTCTGCAGCTGCCCGTTGTCGGGCCGCAGCCAGCGGGCGCGCACGTCGTCCATCCAGGCGCCGCCGCGCTTGCCGCTGCGGGCGGCCGGGTCCAGGTAGAACTGGCCCACCAAACGGCCGTTGCGCTCGATCCGGTAGAACTCCACGCCCGGCACCCACACCGGCGCCTGGTCGCGGCGGATCGCCACCTCGAACAGGGTCTCGACGATCTTGAACAGCCCGCCCAGCACCTTGGGCGCGGTGAAGTAGGGCTTGACCTCCTGCTCGCTGAAGGCGTAGCGCTCCTCCTTGAGTTTCTCGCCGATGTACGACCAGTCCCAGGGCTGCGGGTCGGCGATGCCCAGCTTTTCGGCGGCGAAGGCGCGCATGTCGGCCACGTCCTTCTCGGCATAGGGCCGGGCGCGGCGGGCCAGGTCGCGCAGGAAATCGATCACCTGCTGCGGCGAATCGGCCATCTTGGGCACGACCGAGACCTCGCCGAAGTTGCGGTAGCCCAGCAGCCGCGCTTCCTCTTGGCGCAGGGCCAGGATCTCGCGGACCAGCTCGCTGTTGTCGAACTTGCGGAACTCCTGCGGCGCCTGGTCGCTGGCGCGCGTGACGTAGGCGCGGTACAGCTGCTCGCGCAGCGCGCTGCTGTGCGCGAACTGCATCACCGGCAGGTAGCTGGGCATCTTGAGCGTGAGCTTGTAGCCCTCCTTGCCGTCGGCCTGGGCAGCGGCGCGGGCGGCCTGCACCACGTCCTCGGGCACGCCGGCCAGCTCGTCCTGCCGGGCGTAGTAGGCGAAGGCGTCGGTGGCGTCCAGCGCGTTCTCGCTGAACTTCTGGCTCAGCTCGGCCTGGCGCTCCTGGATCTTGGCGAAACGCTCCTTGGCCGCGCCGGTCAGCTCGGCGCCGCCCAGCACGAAGTTGCGGATCGCGTTCTCGCGCGCCCGGCGCTGCTCAGGGTTGAGCGTGGCCGGGTCGATGGCCTTGTACTTGGCGTACAGGCGCTCATCGCTGCCCAGGCGGGTCCAGAACTCGGTCACGCGGGGCAGGGCGGCGTTGTAGGCGGCGCGCAGCTCGGGCGTGTCAGCCACGCTGTTGAGATGGCTGACCGCGCCCCAGGCGCGGCCCAGCTTCTCGGTGGCCACGTCCAGCGTGCCGGCCAGGTCTTTCCAGGTTGCCGGGAAGCCGGGCTGGGCAACGGCCTCCAGGGCCGCCTCGCTCTGGGCCAGCAGCTCGTCCATGGCCGGCGCCACGTGCTCCGGCTTGATACGGTCGAACAGGGGGAGGTCGCTGAAATCGAGAAGGGGATTGCTCATCCCGCCGATTTTGCGTCAGGGGCGCCTTCCTCAAGCCCGGCGCGGGATTGATTTGCCCGATGGGCGCCTTAGCCGGCGGCGCGCTCGGCGGCTTCCAGCGTGTTGACCAGCAGCATGGCGCGCGTCATGGGACCCACGCCGCCCGGCACCGGCGTGATCCAGCCGGCGACCTGCCGCACGCCCTCGAAGTCCACGTCGCCGCACAGCTTGCCGGCCTCGTCGCGGTTCATGCCCACGTCGAGAACCACGGCGCCCGGCTTGACCATGCCCGCGGTCAGCACGTTGCGCTTGCCGACCGCGGCCACCACCACGTCGGCCTGGCGCGTCATCGCACCCAGGTCGGCCGTGGCGCTGTGGCAGATGGTGACGGTGGCGTTCTTCTGCAGCAGCATCAGCGCCATCGGCTTGCCCACGATGTTGCTGCGGCCGATGACCACCGCGTGCCTGCCGCGCAGCTCGTAGCCGATGCTCTCCAGCATCTTCATGCAGCCGTAGGGCGTGCACGGCCAGAAGCCGGGCTGGCCGGTGACCAGTGCGCCGGCGCTGGCGACGTGGAAACCGTCCACGTCCTTGGCGGGCGAGATGGTCTCGATGACCTTGCTCGCATCCATGTGCCCGGGCAATGGCAGCTGCACCAGGATGCCGTGCACCTTCGGGTCGGCGTTGAGCGCCCGGATGCGGTCCAGCAGCTGCGCCTCGGCCAGAGTGGCGGGGTAGCGCTCCAGCGTGGCGCCCAGGCCGGTCTCGGTGCTGTCGTTGACCTTGTGCCGGGTGTAGACCTGGCTGGCCGGATCGTCGCCCACCAGGACGATGGTCAGCTGCGGCTGGATGCCGCGCGCCTTGAGCGCCTCGGTGCGGTGCGCCACCTCGGCGCGGATCTGCCTGGCAAGCGCGTTGCCGTCGATGAGCTGGGCTGTCAAGGGGAGTTCAGGGTTTGCCGGCGTTCTGCCCGAGCGCGATCTTGAGCAGGTCGGCCACCGTGTTGGCGTTGAGCTTTTCCATGATGTTGGCGCGGTGCGCCTCCACCGTCTTGATGCTGATGCCCAGGTCGTCGGCGATCTGCTTGTTCAGCCGGCCGGCGACGATGCGCTCGAGCACCTGCGCCTCCCGGCTGGTCAGCTTGGCCAGCAGCGCGTCGCGGCTGGCCGCGCTCTGGTACTCGGCGAACGAGCCGCGGGCGTGCTCGAGCATGCGTTCGACCAGGTTCACCAGCTCGTCCTCCTTGAACGGCTTCTGGATGAAATCCATGGCGCCCTTCTTCATGGTGTTCACCGCCATGGGCACGTCGCCATGGCCGGTGATGAAGACGATGGGCAGGGGCGACTTGCGCTCGAGCAGCTTGTCCTGCAACTCCAGGCCGGTCATGCCGGCCATGCGGATGTCGACGATCAGGCAGGCGACCTCGCGCGGGTCGTAGCGGGCCACGAAGGACTCGGCCGAGTCGAAGCAGCGCACGCGGTAGTCCTTGCCCTCGAGCAGCCACTGCACCGAGTCGCGGACGGCCTCGTCGTCGTCCACCACGTACACCGTGCCCTTCTTGGGAATAAGGCTCATGCGGTCACCCCGGCATCCTTGCCTGCTATGTTATTGGTAGCGCCGGACACAGGAATCCAGAAGGAGAACAGGCACCCGGCAACTTCCGTGCCATTGTAGATGTTCTCGGCCAGCATCCGGCCCTGGTGCGACTCGACGATGCTGCGGCACAGGCTCAGGCCAATGCCCATGCCCTCGGCCTTGGTGGAGAAGAAGGCCTCGTAGAGCCGGGCCATGACCTCGGGCGCCAGGCCCTGGCCCGAATCGCGCACCGAGAACTCCACCACCGGCTGCCCCTCCACCGACTTGGGCACCACGCGCAGCTCCACGCTGCGGCGGGCCGTGGGCCGCTGCGCGAGCTCGATCGACTCGGCCGCGTTCTTCAGCAGGTTGACCAGCACCTGCTCGATCAGGATCGGGTCCACCATCAGCTGGGGCAGTCGCGCGGCCACGTAGTGCGACAGGCGCACGTTGCGCCGGCGCAGCTCGATCTCGGCCAGCTCCACCGCTTCGGTGACCATCTGGGTCACGTCGGCCAGCTGGCGGTTGGGCTCGCTGCGCTTCACGAAGGTGCGGATGCGCTGGATGATCTGGCCGGCCCGCTGGGCCTGGCGCGCGGTCTTGTCCAGCGCGGCCAGCAGGTCCTGCTCCTGGATCTGCTTGCCCTTGATGCGCGAGACCATGCCGTTGCAGTAGTTGTTGATGGCCGTCAGCGGCTGGTTCAGCTCGTGCGCCACGCTGGAGGCCATCTCGCCCATGGTGATCAGCCGGCTGGCGGTCTGGGCCCGCTCGGCCTGGGCGGCCGCCTGTTCCTCGGCCAGGCGCCGGGCCGTGATGTCGGTGGTGATCACCATCTGCGCCAGGCGGCCGTCCACCCAGTTCAGGTAGCGCGAGCGCACCTCCAGCCACTTGCCCAGCTCGTGCACGAAGATCTCGGCATTGCCCGCCTGCACCGCCTCCAGCTGGCCTGTGGGCAGGCCGACGAAGGAATCGACCTCGTCCAGTGATTCGTCGGTGCGCGGCTGGTCCGGCACACCGGCCTGCGCCACCATCTGCAGGTGGCCGGCGGTGTTGGTGCCGAACCATTGGCGGTACAGCTTGTTGGCGAACAGCAGTTCCTCGCTGCCCAGGGGCGCCACCGACACCGAGGCGTCCAGCGCCTCCAGCACGGTGGTGAAGCGCTCGTGCGAGGCCTGCAGCTGCTCGCGGATGCGGTTGGGCTCGGTGATGTCGGTCATGGAGGTCATCCAGCCGGTCTGCCGTCCCTTGGCATCCACCAGGGGCGACATGTAAAGCCGCGCGTCGAAGCGGCTGCCGTCCTTGCGCTTGACCCGCACCTGGAAGCCGCCCGGCCGGGTGCGGCCCTGCAGCTCGTCCTCCAGGCGGTCGGCCAGCAGCTCGCGGTCCTCCTCCGGCCAGTAGGGGAAGGGCGGGGTGCGGCCGACCAGCTCGGCCTCGCTCCAGCCGGTCATCTGGCAGAAGGCGGCGTTGACGTAGGTGATGCGCCCCTGCATGTCCAGCGCGCGCATGCCGGTGAGCATGGAGTTTTCCATGGCCCGGCGGAAGTTGGTCTCGGCCACCAGCGCGCGCTGCGCCTGCAGCCGCCGGCGCGTGTGGCGCCAGTTGCCGATCAGCATCCAGGCTGTCATGGCGCTGAGCGTGCCCACCAGCCAGAACAGGCCGCTGCCGATCACGCCCAGCGAGGTGCGGTAGGCCTGGGCCCGGATCACCAGGCCATTGCCCACGGGCGAGACCGGCACCTCGTACTCGTTGGCCTGGGGCGCGGTCCAGGGCAGCCAGCTGGCGATCGGGCTGCGCACCGGCACCGTGCTGCCCGCGAGCAGCCGGCCCTTGCCGTCCAGCAGCGCCACCGCGTACTTGGCCGACACCTCGGAAGGCACGCCGTAGCGCAGCAGGCTGTCGATGGAGTACTCGCCCAGGATCACGCCGCCGAAGCGGCCCTGGTCGGTCAGCGGCACATGCAGCTGCAGCAGCCCGGCGCTGTCGGTTTCCGCCCCGGGCTGCGAGTACACCGGCTGCAGCAGGTCGCGCGCCAGGCCATACATGGACTCCGTTTCCCCCGGCCGCAGCACCTCGCCGGGGATGTGCTGCTGGTTGACCGCCACGCTGGGCGCGGCGTAGCTGGCCTTGACGCGGCGCCGCTCGTCGATCCAGGACAGCGCCTGCAGCTCCGGGTACTGGATCACCATGGACTCCGCCCGGCCCATGAACTCCTCCTCGTCCACCTCCTTGTTGGAGATGTCGCGCGCGATGCGCATCAGCTGCTCCTGGCGCTCCAGCAGGCGCAGCCGCACCCGCTGCTGCGCGTACTCGACATCGCGCTTGACCGCCTCCTGCTCGCGCTCCATCTCCTCCAGCCGCAGGTAGCCGAAGGCGGAAACGATGGCCGCCAGGAACAGCAGCACGGCGGCCAGCGGCGCCAGCATCGCGAAGCGGTCCTGGCGTCCGGGCGTCTGGCGTCGCCACCAGCGCCGCAGCCACGGGGCGGGCGGCACGGTGTCATGCAACTCCGAGGGGATGACCGAATCCTGCATACGGGTGCAAGTGTAGGTGTCTGCCCGCGCTGCTCCCACGCGTGGGAGCCTCGTCCATTGGAATTTCATATTCTGGAACGATGGCGCACTATTTGAAACAGCCAAAAAACTGTGCCACACTCGCGCCCGGGTGCGGCCAGGCCGTACTAAATTCACTCGCATCCCCCAGGAGACAAGCCATGTCAGCCCAGCCCGAGTATGTGTTCGGCGCGGCCGCCAATGACGCGGACGCCCAGGAAACCCGTGAATGGATCGACGCCCTGTCGGCCGTCATCGCCACCGAGGGCCGCCAGCGCGGCCACTATCTGCTGGAGCAGCTGCTCGAGCAAGCGCGGCAGGAAGGCATCGACCTGCCGTTCTCGGCCACCACCGGCTACGTCAACACCATCGAGCCGCAGGACGAGGAGCGCTGTCCCGGCAACCTGGAGATCGAGGAACGGCTGCGCGCCTACATGCGCTGGAACGCCATGGCCATGGTGGTCAAGGCCAACCGCCTGCACCCGGCCGACGGCGGCGACCTGGGCGGCCACATCAGTTCCTTCGCCTCGCTGGCCAACATGTTCGGGGCCGGCTTCAACCACTTCTGGCATGCCGAGAGCCCGGACCACGGCGGCGACTGCCTCTACATCCAGGGCCACAGCGCGCCCGGCATCTACGCTCGTGCGTTCCTGGAGGGCCGCATCACCGAGGAGCAGCTGCTGAACTTCCGTCAGGAGGTGGACGGCAAGGGCATCTCCAGCTATCCGCATCCCAAGCTGATGCCCGAGTTCTGGCAGTTCCCGACCGTGTCCATGGGCCTGGGGCCGCTGATGGCGATCTACCAGGCGCGCTTCCTGAAGTACCTGCACGCCCGCGGCATCGCCGACACCAGCAAGCGCAAGGTCTGGGTGTTCTGCGGCGACGGCGAGATGGACGAGGTGGAGTCGCTGGGCGCCATCGGCGTGGCCGCCCGCGAGAAGCTGGACAACCTGATCTTCGTCGTCAATTGCAACCTGCAGCGCCTGGACGGCCCGGTGCGCGGCAACGGCAAGATCATCCAGGAACTGGAAGGCGAGTTCCGCGGCGCCGGCTGGAACGTGATCAAGCTGATCTGGGGCAGCTACTGGGACCCGCTGCTGGCGCGCGACAAGGAGGGCGTGCTGCGCCAGATCATGATGCAGACGCTGGATGGCGACTACCAGGCCATGAAGGCCAACGACGGTGCCTTCGTGCGCAAGCATTTCTTCGGCCAGCACCCCAAGGCGCTGGAGATGGTGGCCAAGATGAGCGACGAGGACATCTGGCGCCTCAACCGCGGCGGTCACGACCCGCAGAAGGTCTATGCGGCCTACCACAAGGCGGTGAACCACAAGGGCCAGCCCACGGTGCTGCTGATCAAGACCGTCAAGGGCTTCGGCATGGGCAAGGCGGGCGAGGGCAAGAACATCGCCCACCAGGCCAAGAAGCTGACCGACGAGGACATCCGCGCCTTCCGCGACCGCTTCAACATCCCGATCCCCGACGAGAAGCTGCCGGAGATCCCGTTCTACAAGCCCGAGGAGCACACGCCCGAGATGCAGTACCTGCACGAGCGGCGCCGCGCCCTGGGCGGCTACCTGCCCAAGCGGCGCGTCAAGGCCGACGAGCAGCTCAAGGTGCCGGCGCTTGACGCCTTCAAGGCGGTGCTGGAGCCCACGGCGGAAGGCCGCGAGATCAGCACCACCCAGGCCTACGTGCGCTTCCTCACCGCGCTGCTGCGCGACAAGGAGCTCGGGCCGCGGGCCGTGCCCATCCTCGTGGACGAGGCCCGCACCTTCGGCATGGAAGGCCTGTTCCGCCAGATTGGCATCTACAACCCCGAAGGCCAGAAGTACACGCCGCAGGACCGCGACCAGGTCTCCTACTACAAGGAAGACCAGAAGGGCCAGATCCTGCAGGAGGGCATCAACGAGGCCGGCGGCATGGCCAGCTGGATCGCGGCGGCCACGTCGTACTCGACGAACAACCGCATCATGGTGCCGTTCTACATCTACTACTCGATGTTCGGCCTGCAGCGGGTGGGCGACCTGTGCTGGGCGGCAGGCGACATGCAGGCGCGCGGTTTCCTGCTGGGCGGCACCTCCGGGCGCACCACCCTCAACGGCGAGGGCCTGCAGCACGAGGATGGCCACAGCCAGATCCTGGCGCAGACCATCCCGAACTGCGTGAGCTACGACCCGACCTTCGCGCACGAGGTCGCCGTGATCATGCAGGACGGCCTGCGGCGCATGGTGGAAAAGCAGGAGAACGTCTTCTACTACATCACCCTGCTGAACGAGAACTACCCCATGCCCGGCCTGCAGCCCGGCACGGAGCAGCAGATCATCAAGGGCATGTACCTGTTCAAGCAGGGCGGCAAGGCCAAGGCCAGCGTCAACCTGCTGGGCTGCGGCACCATCCTGCGCGAATCCATTGCCGCCCAGGAGCTGCTGGAGAAGGACTGGGACGTGGCGGCCAACGTCTGGAGCTGTCCCAGCTTCAACGAGCTGGCGCGCGACGGCCTGGACGCCGATCGCTGGAACCTGCTGCATCCGACCGAGACGCCGCGCGTGCCCTTCGTCACGCAGCAGCTGGACAAGCACGCCGGCCCGGTGGTCGCCTCCACCGACTACATGAAGGCCTACGCCGAGCAGATCCGCCCCTTCGTCCCCAAGGGCCGCGCCTACAAGGTGCTGGGCACCGACGGCTTCGGGCGCAGCGACTTCCGCGGCAAGCTGCGCGAGCACTTCGAAGTCAACCGCCACTACATCGTGGTGGCCGCGCTCAAGGCGCTGAGCGAGGAGGGCACGGTGCCCGCGGCCAAGGTCGCCGAGGCGATCCGGAAGTACGGGATCAAGGCTGACAAGGTCAATCCGCTCTACGCCTGATCATTGCGGCGCCAGCCGCAACAAGAAAGAACACAAGAACACAGGAGAACAAGAAACATGGCGTTGATCGAAGTGAAGGTCCCCGACATCGGGGACTTCGACGAGGTCGCGGTCATCGAACTGCTGGTCAAGCCCGGCGACAGCGTCAAGCCCGAGCAGTCGCTCGTCACCGTCGAGTCCGACAAGGCCTCGATGGAGATCCCCTCGTCGGCCGCCGGCGTGGTCAAGGAGCTCAAGGTCAAGCTCGGCGACAAGGTGGCCGAGGGCAGCGTGCTGCTGATGCTGGAAAGCGAGGGCGCCGGTGTCTCTTCGCCTCCCGCCCCGGGGGATGGCAGGGTGGGGGCGCCAGCGGCGGCCAGCACGCCAGCCGCTGCGCCTTCAAGCGCTGCAGCGCCTCCACCCCAACCCTCCCCCGGTGGGGGAGGGAGCGTCGAAGTACGGGTGCCGGACATCGGCGACTTCAAGGATGTCGCGGTCATCGAGCTGCTGGTCAAGCCCGGCGACAGCGTCAAGCCCGAACAGTCGCTGATCACCGTCGAATCGGACAAGGCGTCGATGGAAATCCCGTCGAGCGCCGGCGGCGTGCTCAGGGACCTGAAGGTCAAGCTGGGGGACAAGGTCAACATCGGCGACCTGATCGCGGTGCTGGAGGGGACGGGCGCCGCGGCCCCGAGCCCCTCACCCCAATCCGCTTCCCCGCGGGCAGAGGGGGCCAGTCCCGCGCTGGCCGCCGCCCCGGTCGGCTCCTACGGCACGCCCGCCGCCACCCCGGCCGAGCGGGCCCTGCCCACCGCCTCGCTGCCGCCGCACGAACCCAGCGCGCCCACGGGCAACCTGCCGCACGCTTCGCCTTCGGTGCGCAAGTTCGCCCGCGAGCTGGGCGTGCCGCTGGAGCAGGTCAAGGGCACGGGTCCCAAGGGCCGCATCACGCAGGAAGACGTCCAGGCTTTCACCAAGGCGGTGATGAAGGGCGAGGCGTCCACCAAGGCCGCGGCCGCCAAGGCGCCTGCCGGCGGTGGTGGCGAGGCCCTGGGCCTGCTGCCCTGGCCCAAGGTCGATTTCACCAAGTTCGGCCCGGTCGAACGCAAGGACCTCTCGCGCATCAAGAAGATCAGCGGCGCCAACCTGCACCGCAACTGGGTGATGATCCCCCACGTCACCAACCATGACGATGCCGACATCACCGAGCTGGAAGCCTTCCGCGTCCAGCTCAACAAGGAAAACGAGAAGTCGGGCGTCAAAGTCACGATGCTGGCCTTCCTGATCAAGGCCTGCGTGGCGGCGCTGAAGAAATTCCCCGAGTTCAACAGCTCGCTGGATGGCGAGCAGCTGGTCCTCAAGCAGTATTTCCACATCGCCTTCGCCGCCGACACGCCCAATGGATTGGTCGTGCCGGTGATCAAGGACGCCGACAAGAAGGGCATCTTCCAGATCAGCCAGGAAATGGGCGAACTGGCCAAGAAAGCCCGTGACGGCAAGCTCGGCCCGGCCGACATGCAGGGCGCCTGCTTCACCATCTCCTCGCTGGGAGGCATAGGCGGGCGTTACTTCACGCCCATCATCAACGCACCGGAAGTCGCTATCCTTGGCGTTTGCAGAAGCCAGACCGAACCGGTCTGGGACGGCAAGCAGTTCCAGCCCCGCCTGATGCTGCCGCTGTCGCTGTCGTGGGACCATCGCGTGATCGATGGCGCCGCGGCCGCCCGTTTCAACGCCTACCTGGGGCAGATCCTGGCGGACTTCCGCCGTGTCCTGCTTTAGAAGAAGAACAGCAACCCTTCCGTATGACGACAGTTGTAGTGGTGAGAAAAGCCGGACAGATCGCCATTGCCGCCGACACCCTGGTCACCTTTGGCGACACCCGGCTGGCCCACCGGTTCGAGGACAACACCAAGATTTTCAAGGTCGATACCGACGCCGGCCCCAGCTACATCGGCATGGCCGGCACCGTGGCGCACTTCCCGGTGCTGCGCAAGGCACTGAGCTCCATGCCGCGCGAGATCCTTCAACTGGGCAGCAAGGACGAGGTGTTCGACACCTTCACCAAGCTGCATCCGTACCTCAAGGACAACTTCTTCCTGCAGACCAAGGAGGAGGACAGCGATCCCTACGAGTCCAGCCAGTTCAGCGTGGTGATCGCCAACGCCAGCGGCATCTACGGCCTGTACAGCTACCGCGAGGTGTTCGAGTTCAAGGAGTTCTGGGGCATAGGCTCGGGCCGCAGCTTCGCGCTGGGCGCCATGCATGCCCTGTACGGCAAGGCCAAGACCGCCCGCGAGGTCGCCGAGGCCGGCATCGCCGCCGGCTGCGAGTTCGACCGCAACTCGGCGGCGCCCTGCGATGTGTTCACCCTCAAGGCCAAGGAGCCCGCCGATGGCGGTCGTTGAAGTGCAGGTGCCCGACATCGGCGATTTCGCCGAGGTCGCGGTGATTGAACTGCTGGTCGCGCCCGGCGACCGCATCCAGGCCGAGCAGTCGCTGGTCACTGTGGAAAGCGACAAGGCCTCCATGGAGATCCCCTCCAGCCACGCCGGGGTGGTGAAGGATCTCAAGGTCAAGCTGGGCGACAAGGTGTCCAAGGGCACCGTGCTGCTGACCTTGGAGGCGGACGGTGCTGCTTCCGCGCCCGCGCCCGCGCCGGCACCCGCTGCGGCGCAAAAGCCCACCGCTGCCCCTCCCGCGGCCGCACCGGCCGCCAGCTACGCCGGCGCCGCCGACCTGGAATGCGACATGCTGGTCCTGGGCGCCGGTCCCGGGGGCTATTCGGCTGCTTTCCGCGCCGCCGACCTGGGCATGAAGGTGGTCCTGGTCGAACGCTACGCCACGCTGGGCGGCGTGTGCCTGAACGTGGGCTGCATCCCGTCCAAGGCGCTGCTGCACGTGGCGGCGGTGATGGACGAAGTCAGCCATTTCGAGTCGCTGGGCGTGAGCTTCGGCAAGCCAACGCTGGACCTTGCCAGGCTGCGGGCGCACAAGGCCAAGGTGGTGGGCAAGCTCACCGGCGGCCTGGGCGCGATGGCCAAGATGCGCAAGGTCACCGTGGTCCGCGGCCTGGGCCAGTTCCTGGACCCGCACCACCTGGAGGTGGCCGAGACCAGCGGCGAGGGCCAGCAGGCCACGGGCAAGAAGCAGACCGTGCGCTTCAGGAACGCCATCATCGCGGCGGGCTCGCAGGCCGTGCGCCTGCCCTTCATGCCGCAGGACCCGCGGGTGGTGGATTCCACCGGCGCGCTGGGCCTGGCGGCCGTGCCCAAGCGCATGCTCATCCTGGGCGGCGGCATCATCGGGCTGGAGATGGGCACGGTGTATTCCACGCTGGGGGCGCGCCTGGACGTGGTCGAGATGCTCGACGGGCTGATGCAGGGCGCCGACCGCGACCTGGTGCGCGTGTGGCAGAAGATGAACGCGCCGCGCTTCGACAACATCATGCTCAAGACCAGGACCGTGGGGGCCGAGGCCACGAAGGACGGCATCCTGGTGCGCTTCGAGGGCGAGCAGGCACCCAAGGAGCCGCAGCTGTACGACCTGGTGCTGCAGGCCGTGGGCCGCAGCGCGAACGGCAAGAAGATAGGCGCCGAGAAGGCCGGCGTGGCGGTGAGCGACCGCGGTTTCATCCCGGTGGACGTGCAGATGCGTACCAACGTGCCGCACATCTTCGCCATCGGCGACATCGTGGGCCAGCCCATGCTGGCGCACAAGGCGGTGCACGAGGGGCACGTGGCGGCAGAGGTCGCGGCCGGCGAGATGCTGGAAGACGACACGTTGCGTCGCGCGGTGTTCGACGCACGGGTGATCCCCAGCGTGGCCTATACCGACCCCGAGGTCGCCTGGGTCGGCATCACCGAGGACCAGGCCAAGGCCCAGGGCATCGCCGTCAAGAAGGGCCATTTCCCGTGGACCGCCTCGGGCCGCGCCATCGCCAACAACCGCGACGAGGGTTTCACCAAGCTGCTGTTCGACGCCCAGACGCATCGCATCCTGGGGGGCGGCATCGTGGGCACGCATGCGGGCGACATGATCGGCGAGATCGCGCTGGCCATCGAGATGGGCGCGGACGAGGTGGACATCGGCAAGACCATCCACCCGCATCCCACGCTGGGCGAGAGCATCGGCATGGCCGCCGAGGTTGCCCATGGCACCTGCACGGACGTGCCGCCGCCGCGGCGCTGAACAGCCTACAGCTGGACGAAACGCGCGCGCGCCGTTCAGGGGTTCATGGTGACGCCGGGCGGCAACCCGGGCGCTGCCGCGGCGGCCGTCCTTGCAGGCTTGGCCCTCCGGGCGCGTAGCGGGCTGGCCGTCGGTGTCATGGCCACCCGGCGGGCGCCATCGAAGCGGCTCTGCCAGTAGCTCATGCCCATGTCCTCCACCCGTACCCGGGCACCGGACCTGGGCGAATGGATGAACTTGTTGTCGCCGACGTAGATGCCGACGTGGCTGAAAGCCCGCCTCAGCGTGTTGAAGAACACCAGGTCGCCCGGCTGCAGGTCCCTGCGGTCGATGACCTGCGTGGCGGCGGCCTGCTCGTCGGCCCGGCGGGGCAGCACCAGTCCCAGGGTCTGCGCGTAGATGGCCTTCACGAAACCGCTGCAGTCGAAGCCCGTTTCGCCCGAGTTGCCTCCGCGCCGGTAGGGAACGCCCAGGAAACCCTGGGCCGTGGCCACCACGTCCGAAGGGCGATCTCCCCGGGCTGGATGGCCCGGGTGCTCCATCCGGTTCACCAGCCCCTTATCGGTCATGAAATCGGCCATGTCGTCCTCAGGGACGGCTGCCAGCGCCGGCAGGCCGGCCGTCGCCATGAGGAAGGTGCAAAGCCATCGGGACATGTGGCGAGGTTACGGACGAGGTTGGGTCAAGTCAACCAGGGCGGCCTGCGTAACCCATTGATTCAACAACGATGATGCGCCGCCGACACGCCCGCTGAGGATGCGGTTCTGCGCACAATGGACCGATCCACGTTCTGGAGAACACGATGGCTTGGTGGACCCCCTTGTGGCAGCGCGCCGGCGCGACCCTGGCGTTGGGACTGGCGTTTTCCGCGGCGGCACAGGAGATGCGCACGCAGGCCGTGGCCACCGGCCTCGAACATCCCTGGGCCGTGGCCTTCCTGCCCGACGGCCGGTTCCTGGTGACGGAACGGCCTGGCCGCGTGCGCGTGATCGAGCCCGACGGCACGCTGGGCGCCCCCCTGGGCGGCGTGCCCGAGGTGGTGGCAGGCGGGCAGGGCGGGCTGCTGGACCTGGTGCTGGATTCGGACTTCGCGCGCAACCGGACGGTGTATTTCTGCTTTTCCGAACCCGGCGGCGGGAGCAACAGCACCGCCTTGGCCAGCGCGCGCCTGAGCGACGACCGCTCGCGGCTGGAGAAAACGCGCGTCATCTTCAGCCAGAAACCCAAGGTCGCCAGCAACCTGCACTTCGGCTGCCGCATCGCGCAGGCGCGCGATGGCACGCTGTTCCTGACGCTGGGCGATCGTTTCCACCGCATGCAGGACGCCCAGAAGCTGGACAACCACCACGGCAAGGTGGTGCGGCTGAACAAGGATGGCTCGCCGGCCCAGGGCAATCCCTTCATCGGCCGCTCCGGCGCGCTGCCGGAAATCTGGAGCTATGGCCACCGCAACCCGCAGGGCGCGGTGTTGGGGACGGACGGCAGGCTGTGGCTGCACGAGCACGGTCCCCAGGGCGGCGACGAGATCAACCTGCCGCAGGCCGGGCGCAACTACGGATGGCCGGTCATCACCCATGGCGAGAACTACGGCGGCGGCAAGCTGGGCGAGGGCACGGCCCGCGCAGGCATGGAGCAGCCGCTGCATTACTGGGTGCCGTCGATTGCCCCTTCCGGCATGGCGGTGCTGACCAGCGACCGCTACGGGGAGGCTGCCCGGGGCGACCTGTTCCTCGGCTCACTCAAGTTCGGACACGTGGCCCGGCTGGAAGTCGAAGGCGGCAAGGTCGTGCGTGAGCACAAGCTGGCCGTTCCCGGCGAGCGCATCCGCGATGTCCGCCAGGGCCCGGACGGGCTGCTGTACCTGCTGACCGACAGCCCGCGCGGGCGACTGCTGCGACTGCCGGCCCAGCCGCTGGCGGGTGCGTCGTGATCAGGGCTTGATCAGGCCCTTGCGCACGGCGTAGCGGGTGAGGCTGGCGATGTCGTTCAGCCGCAGCCGCTCCATGATGCGGGCGCGGTGCACGTCCACCGTCTTGGGCGACAGGCCCAGCTCGAAGGCGATCTCCTTGGAGGCGCGGCCCTGGGCGATCAGCCGCAGGATCTCGACCTGGCGGTGCGTCAGCTCGTCGTCCACCGTGGGTTCGGAAGGCTGAAGCAGCCGCTGGGCGATGGCCGGGCTGAAGTAGCTGCCGGTGGCCATGACGCTGCGCAGCGCCTGCTCCAGCTCGAACGGCGGGGCGTCCTTCATCAGGTAGCCGCAGGCGCCGTTGGCGACCGCGCGCTTGACGAAGTCGACGGTGTCGTACATCGACAGCACCAGCAGCCGCACCTCCGGCTGCCTGGAGTGGATCTCGGCGATCGCCGCGATGCCGTCCATGCCGGGCATGGAGATGTCGGTCATCACGACGTCGGGCTTGAGGCTTTCGACCAGGGTGACCAGTTCCTGGCCATGCCGGGCCTCGGCGATGACCTGCACGCCGGCGATCATGGTCAGCAGGGCCTTGATGCCCGAGCGCACCAGGTCATGGTCGTCGGCCAGCACCACGCGGATGGAGGGAAGGGCGTCGTTGGTGTTCATGGTTGAACTGCTCGCTTTCCTAGAGCACGGCCCGGATGGCAACACCGGCCCCCGGACACGTGCGGATGTGGAGCCGGCCGCCGGCCAGCTCGGTCCTTTCGATCATGCCGTACAGCCCGACATTGTGTTCGCTGGGCTGTCCTGTCAGCAGTGCTGCCTTGTCGAAACCCACACCGTCGTCCAGCACCAGCAACCCGATGCGGCCCTGCGGCAGGAAGCGCAGCCGCACCCATACCTGCGACGCATTGGCGTGGCGCACGATGTTGTTCAGCGCCTCCTGCACCAGCCGCACGGCCACGGAAGCCGTTTCGCCCAGCACCTGCGGCTCCTGGCCGCGTGCCGTGACCGCGAAAGCCAGCCCCGCGGGCTCGGCGAAGCGCTGCACCGCCGTCTGCACGGTAGCGACCAGGCCCAGCAGGTCCAGCTGCGGTGGACGCAACGAGAAGGACAGGGTCTTGAGCTGCTCGACCGCGCCCTGCGCCATGTCCATGGCGGTATCGGCATGCCGGCGGGCATCGCCGGCTTCGGCGGCACGTTGGGCGGCATGCAGGTGGATGACAACGCCGGTGAGGGTCTGCCCCAGCTGGTCGTGCAGCTCGCGCGAGATCAGGGTCCGCTCGCGTTCCTGCGCCACCACCAAGCGGGCCGAGAGCTTCTTCAGGCGCCGGTAAGCCGCTTCCAGCTCCCGGCCGAGCCGCTCCTGCTCCTGCACGCGGTGCCGCTCGGCCATCACCCGGTCGATGATCTGGGGCAGGGTGCCCAGCTTGTCCTTGGTGACGTAGTCCTTGGCACCGCAGCGCAGCACGTGCACCGCCGCCTCCTCGCCGATCGCTCGCGTCACCACCAGCAAGGGCGTGTGGCACCGCCGCGCCACCAGGATCTGCAGCGCCGCATAGGGCGAGAAGCGCGGCATGTTGAAGTCGCACAGGATCGCGTCGAAGTCGCGCTGCAGGGCTTCGACGAAGGCTCCCGGGTCATCGACGCGGTGCAGCTCGTAGCGCCGCTCGGGATCGGAGCGCTCCAGCGCCAGTTCCATCAGCTCGACGTCGTCCGGGTTGTCCTCCACGCACAGCAGGCGGATCAGGTCGTGGTCGGGAGGCATGTCGGAGCGAACAGCGGGTGCTGGGAGTGTAACGGCCGGTGTCCAGTAGCCCGAGCCGCTGCGTTCGGGGGCGCCTAAGGCTTTTCCTTAATCCCAGGCTCGGCAACCACTTAGTTTCCGAATGTAAAGCTGTGGCCTGATCACCCCATACCAAAGAAACCGGCTTTCAGTGAGGACACCCATGATGCAGGACTTCGCACCGACCTCGGTCCAGGACCCCCTGGGCCGCTGGACCGGCACACCGCCGCAAACGGCGGCGGGCCGCAGTCCGTGGGTGCTGCGGCTGGCACGGTGGCTGCGCGCATCCTCGGCCCGGCGGGACGAGGTGAAGGCGGCCCATGTCGATCCCTGCACCGGATTGCTCAACCGCGCCGGCCTGCTGACCCTGGGCGACCGGCTGCTGGGGGATTGCCGGCGCCGCGGGCGGCCGTTCGCCGTCGCGGTGTTCGACTGCCATGACCTGCTGGAAGTCAACGAGCTGTATGGCCGCCGCGTGAGCCACCAGCTGATGGAGCGGCTGGCGGCGAGGATGGACCGGCTGGCGGGCGTGCGTGGTCTGGCGGCACGCACCGGACCGGCGCAGTTCGCGGTGGCGCTGCCCGGCCTGGACCGCGAGGGCGCCCTGCAGGCGATCCGGCGCGTGCTGGGCGAATCGCCATGCATCGAGCTCGAGCAGCGCGGGGACGAGATCGTCCTGGTGCCCGACTTCATGGTGGACATCGCCGGTTCCGAGGCCGGCACGGCCGAACGGCTGTACCGCAAGCTGTGCGCCGAACTCGCGCGCATGCAGGAATTCCAGCAGCGTCGCTGCAGCTACATGCGGCGCCAGCGCGAGCGGCATTCGAGGCCCATGGACATCTCATCGGCCGCCAACGACACCGAGTTCGGCTCCAGCCGGCCCGCCGCGGACACCATACCCATGGTGGCTGCGCGCTGAGCGCAGCCGGTCCAGCCGGGTCTACCGCCCCGGAGCCGGGGAACCGCCGGGCGCGGGCAGGTCCACCATCACCGGCTGCCCCGGCGCACTGCAGCCCATGTCGCAGCAGCGGCCCGGCTGCCGGTTGCGCGTGACGGCGCGCTGCGGGTCGTGGGGCGCGGCCGCGGGGCTGCCGTCGGCGGCAACGCCGCGCTCGAGCAGGCGCTCCACCAGCTCCACCTTGGAACCCACCGGGTAGTGGCGCCAGATCTCCTGCTTCATCGCGGCCGGTGAGCCGCCGCCGTGCAAGCTGATCACGCTGTACCAGCCGCCCTGGTAGCCGGCCGTCAGGTCCTCGATGAAGCGCGCCGTCTGGATGCGCTGCTCGTAAGGCACATGGGGGTTGGCGCGCAGCACGTCAGACAGCCGCGCCGCCGTCTCGGGATTGTGGTCCTCGTCCGGGCCGGGCAGGGTGACGATCAGCCCGCCGCTGACGTAGTGCGCGATGCGGTGCATGTCGTAGATCTGGGTGGCCATCAGCAGCTTGCCGATGTTGGCGAACACCGGGTCGGGCATGAAGGTCCTGCTGTGCTCGTCGGCCTTGCCGTACACGCTGGCGGCCACGCCGCAGGCGAAGAAGCCCTCGGTGATCTTGATCAGCTCCACCATCTGCTCGCGCAGGTGCGTCTCGCGGCCCGGGTCGAATCCGTTGGCCTCGCACATCAGCGCGCCGGCGCCGATCAGCAGGTCGCCGAAGCCGGCGCGCGCGGCGATGCAGGTCTGACGGTGGTGCGTCGCGTAACTGTAGGTGAGGTGGCCGGAGTGCTCCCATTCGCCGGCATAGAACACGTCGTCCCAGGGCACGAACACCCGGTCGAAGATGCACACGCCGGTGCTCTGGCCGTACTTGCGCGAGAACAGCGCGTCGCCGTGCTCCAGCTTGTCGCCCGGGCGTCCGGCCGGCCGGGCCACGATGGTCAGGCCGGGCGCGTCGATGGGCACGGCGCAGCACACCGCGAAGTCGGCGTCCTCCCGGCCCATGTTCCGGCAGGGCATGACCAGCAGCTCGTGCATGTAGGGCGCGCCGGTGACGATGGCCTTGGTGCCGGAGATCACGATGCCGCGCACGCCGTCCCGCACCGCGTCGCGTTCGACGACGTGCACGTAGCTGTCGGCGTTGGCCTGCTGGTGCGGCCGCAGGCTGCGGTCGCCCTTGGCGTCCGTCATGGCGATGCCCAGGGTGAGGTCCTGGTCCTGCACGCGGTGCAGGTAGTTGAGGAACCGTGCCGTGTGCTCCGTGCTGCCCCGGGCATCGTCGATGCGCGCGGCCACCTGGCCGATCGCGTTGAGCGCGTCGTGCGTCAGGTAGCGCTGGGCACAGCCGGTCTCCTGGCACACCAGCCGCACCGCTTCCAGCTTGTTGAGCAGGTCGCCCGCGCTGGTGTTGATGTGCGCCAGCCGGTTCACGCGCCTGCCGCTGGTGTGCTGCACCGCGGTCATCAGCGGCGCGTACTCGGGTTTGTGCGCGTAGTCGTAGGTCAGGGCGATGGCGTTGATGCCGGGGCGCAGCGCCGGGTCGTCCGCCACGCTGTCCACCCGCCGGCCGTCCACGAACACCGTGGGCCGGTAGCGGCGCAGCGACTCGCGGTAGTCGTCGCCGGTCATCAGCAGGGCGGTGGGTGCAGGCGCGTTCATGAGGGAAATCCTTTGCTGGTGTTTGTCAGGTGCGGGTCATTCCAGCACGCTGGAATAATGGGCTGCAAGCTCCACAACCCGAATACCCATGCTGCTCGACGCCGACGACTCGCAACTGGTGCTGGTGGACTACCAGGCGCGGCTGATGCCGGTCATCCACGAGGGGCCGGCCGTGCTGGCCAATGCCTTGCGGCTGGCTCAGCTGGCGCGGCTGTTCGGCGTGCCGGCGTTCGGCACCGAGCAGAATCCCTCACGGCTGGGCGAGAACCCCGCCGAGCTGCGGGCGTTGTGCCGCAAGACCCTGGCCAAGATGCATTTCAGCGCCTGCGCGGACGGCCTGGTGCCGCTGCTGCGGCCGCCGGCCAAGCCCGGCGGTGGCAATGCACGCAGCCTGCCGCGCCACCTGCAGAAACCCGCGGAACCCGCGCCGCAGCGCGGCACGGTGGTCATCGCCGGCTGCGAGGCCCATGTCTGCCTGCTGCAGACCGCGCTGGATCTGCTGGACGAGGAGTTCGAGGTCTGGGTGGTCACTGATGCCTGCAGCTCGCGCACCGAGCGCAGCCGCGACGCGGCCTTCGACCGCCTGGCCGGCGCCGGCTGCGAGCTGGTGACCACGGAAATGGTGGCCTTCGAGTGGCTGCGCACGGCCGAGCATCCCCGGTTCAAGGACATGCTGGCCCTGATCAAGTAGAAAAGCACGACAAGCCGGAGACAACGATGAGCTATGCAGAGTTCTACCGCCGCTCCATCGAGCAGCCGGAGGCTTTCTGGGCCGAGCAGGCCCGCCTGATCGACTGGCAGTACCCGCCCGAGCGCATCTGCGACGACAGCCGGCCCCCTTTCACCCGCTGGTTCATGGGTGGCACCACCAACCTGTGCCACAACGCGGTGGACCGGCACCTCAAGGAGCGTGGCGGCCAACCCGCGCTCATCCACGTCTCCACCGAAACCGGTAGCGAGACGGTCTACACCTTCGCGCAGCTGCACCGGGAAGTGCAGCGCACCGCCGCCATGCTGAAGGCGCTGGAGGTGGCCAAGGGCGACCGGGTGCTGATCTACATGCCCATGATCCCGGAGGCGGTGTTCGCCATGCTGGCCTGCGCCCGCATCGGCGCCATCCACTCGGTGGTGTTCGGCGGCTTCGCTTCCGTTTCGCTGGCCTCGCGCATCGAGGACGCCACGCCCAAGGCCGTCGTCAGCGCCGATGCCGGCTCGCGCGGCGGCAAGGTGGTGCCCTACAAGCCGCTGCTGGACGAGGCGATCCGCCTGTCGCGCCACAAGCCTTCGGCCGTGCTGCTGGCCGACCGAGGCCTGGCCGCCATGGACATGGTGGCGGGACGCGACCATGCCTGGCGGGCCCTGGCCGAGGAACATGCGCAGGCCGAAGTGCCCTGCGAGTGGCTGCAGGCCACCGACATCAGCTACACCATCTACACCAGCGGCACCACCGGCCGGCCCAAGGGCGTGCAGCGTGACGTGGGCGGCTACGCCGTGTCCCTGGCCGCGAGCATGAAGCACATCTTCCAGGCCCGCGCCGGGGAAACCTATTTCTCCACCAGCGACATCGGCTGGGTGGTGGGCCACAGCTACATCGTCTATGGCCCGCTGATCGCCGGCATGGCGACCCTCCTGTACGAGGGCCTGCCGGTCCGGCCCGATGCCGGCATCTGGTGGAGCCTGGTCGAGAAGTACCGGGTCACCGCCATGTTCAGCGCGCCCACGGCGGTGCGCGTGCTCAAGAAGCAGGACCCGGCCTATCTGAAGAAGCACGACCTGTCCAGCCTGCGGGCGCTGTTCCTGGCCGGCGAGCCGCTGGACGAGCCGACCGGCCGCTGGATTACCGAAGCCTTGGGCGTGCCCGTCATCGACAACTACTGGCAGACCGAGAGCGGCTGGCCCATCCTGACCATCGCCGGCGGGGTCGAACCCAAGGCCACCAAGTTCGGCAGCCCGGGCATCCCCATGTACGGCTACAAGGTCAAGATCCTGCACGAGTCCACCGGCCAGGAGCTGACCGGGCCGAACGAGAAGGGCGTGGTGGTGATCGAGGGGCCCACGCCGCCGGGCTTCATGCAGACCGTCTGGGGCGACGACGAGCGCTTCGTCAACACCTACTGGAAGAGCGTGCCCGGCCGCATGGTCTACAGCACCTTCGACTGGGGCATCCGCGACGAGGGCGGCTACTACTACATCCTGGGCCGCACCGACGACGTGATCAACGTCGCAGGTCACCGCCTGGGCACGCGGGAGATCGAGGAGAGCATCGCCAGCCACCCCAACGTGGCCGAGGTCGCCGTGGTGGGCGTGGCCGACGCGCTCAAGGGCCAGGTCGCGATGGCTTTCGTGGTGGCCAGGGACGCCGCGGCGCTGGACGACCCTGCCGCACGGCTCAGGCTCGAGGGCGAGATCATGAAGCGGGTGGACGAGCAGCTCGGCTCCGTCGCCCGGCCGGCGCGGGTGCGTTTCGTCACCCTGCTGCCCAAGACCCGCAGCGGCAAGCTGCTGCGCCGGGCCATCCAGGCGGTCTGCGAAGGCCGCGACCCGGGCGACCTGACCACCATCGAGGATCCGACGGCGCTGCAGCAGATCAAGGACGTCGCCAGCCAATAAGGACTCCCTCTCCCCCTCGGGGGAGAGGGCGGGGGTGAGGGGGTTCCTGAAGCCGCCGCGGGCCGTGTTGCGCAGGCGAGCGTGCCACGGAAGTGGCACAATCGCTTGCGCAACCAAGGCCCTTCCAGCCACAGTCGCATCCGCCATCCGGTCCAGCCGTGTCGCGGAAGGTTTCTTCAACCAGCTCATGCTCCCTGCAGGGGGGCGGAAAGTAGCGAAATGAGCGAGACGAACTCCGTCTACACGGCCTATCAGGCCAATTCGTACCTCTTCGGCGGCAACGCGCCCTACGTGGAGGAGATGTACGAGAACTACCTGACCAATCCCGGCAGCGTGCCGGACAACTGGCGCGAGTACTTCGACGCGCTGCAGCACGTGCCGGCCGTCGACGGCAGCAATGCCAAGGACGTGCCCCACCTGCCGGTCGTCAACGCCTTCGCCGAGCGCGCCAAGCAGGGCGGCACCAAGGTGGTGGTGGCCTCCGGCGCCGATTCCGAGATGGGCCGCAAGCGCACCGCGGTGCAGCAGCTGATCGCCGCCTACCGCAACGTCGGTGCCCGATGGGCCGACCTGGACCCGCTCAAGCGCACCGAGCGCGAGAAGATCCCCGAGCTCGACCCCGCGTTCTACGGCTTCACCGATGCCGACCAGGAGACGGTGTTCAACACCAGCAACACCTTCTTCGGCCGCGACACCATGTCGCTGCGCGAGCTGATCAACGCACTGCGCGAAACCTACTGCGGCACCATCGGCGCCGAGTACATGTACATCACCGACCAGGGCCGCAAGCGCTGGTGGCAGCAGAAGCTCGAGTCCATCCGCAGCAAGCCGCAGTTCAACGCCGACAGGAAAAAGCACCTCCTGGACCGCCTGACGGCGGCCGAGGGCCTGGAGCGCTTCCTGCACACCAAGTACGTGGGCCAGAAGCGCTTCTCGCTGGAAGGCGGCGAGAGCTTCATCGCCGCCATGGACGAGCTGATCCAGCAGGCCGGCGCCAAGGGCGTGCAGGAGATCGTGATCGGCATGGCCCACCGCGGCCGCCTGAACGTGCTGGTCAACACCCTGGGCAAGATGCCGCGCGACCTGTTCGCCGAGTTCGAGCACACGGCCAAGGAGGACCTGCCGGCCGGCGACGTGAAGTACCACCAGGGCTTCTCGTCCGACGTCACCACCCCCGGCGGCCCGGTGCACCTGTCGCTGGCCTTCAACCCCTCGCACCTGGAGATCGTCAACCCGGTGGTGGAGGGCTCGGTGCGCGCCCGCATGGACCGCCGCGGCGACCCCAAGGGCCGCCAGGTGCTGCCGGTGCAGGTGCACGGCGACGCCGCCGTGGCCGGCCAGGGCGTGGTGATGGAGACGCTGGCGCTGGCCGAGACCCGGGGTTACTTCACCGGCGGCACGGTGCACCTCGTCATCAACAACCAGATCGGCTTCACCACCTCGGACCCGCGCGACAGCCGCTCGACGCTGTACTGCACCGACGTGGTCAAGATGATCGAGGCGCCGGTGCTGCACGTGAACGGCGACGACCCCGAGGCGGTGGTGCTGGCCACCCAGCTGGCGCTGGAGTACCGCCAGGAGTTCGCCAAGGACGTGGTGGTCGACATCGTCTGCTTCCGCAAACTGGGCCACAACGAGCAGGACACGCCCTCCCTGACCCAGCCGCTGATGTACAAGAAGATCGCGGCCCACCCGGGCACGCGCAAGCTGTACGCGGACAAGCTGGCGACCCAGGGGCTGGGCGACTCGCTGGGCGACGACATGGTCAAGGCCTACCGCGCCGCCATGGACGCCGGACGGCACACGGTGGATCCGGTGCTGACCAACTTCAAGAGCAAGTATGCGGTCGACTGGAGCCCCTATCTTGGCAAGAAGTGGACCGACGCCGCCGAGACCGCCATCCCCACGGCGGAATGGAAGCGGCTGGCCGAGCGCATCACCACCGTGCCGGAGAATTTCACCGTGCACCCGCTGGTCAAGAAGGTGCTGGAAGACCGCGCCGCCATGGGCCGCGGCGACGTCAACGTCGACTGGGGCATGGGCGAGCACATGGCGTACGCCTCGCTGGTGGCCAGCGGCTACCCGGTGCGGCTGTCGGGCGAGGACGTGGGCCGGGGGACCTTCACCCACCGGCACGCCGTGCTGCACGACCAGAACCGCGAGCGCTGGGACGTCGGCACCTACATCCCGCTGCAGAACGTGGCCGACAGCCAGGCGCCCTTCGTCTGCATCGACTCCATCCTGTCGGAGGAGGCCGTGCTGGGCTTCGAGTACGGCTACGCGTCCAATGATCCCAATACGCTGGTGATCTGGGAGGCCCAGTTCGGCGATTTCGCCAACGGCGCGCAGGTGGTGATCGACCAGTTCATCGCCTCCGGCGAGGTGAAGTGGGGCCGCGTCAACGGCATCACGCTGATGCTGCCGCACGGCTACGAGGGCCAGGGCCCCGAGCACAGCTCGGCCCGCCTGGAGCGCTTCATGCAGCTGTCGGCCGACACCAACATGCAGGTGGTCCAGCCCACCACGGCCAGCCAGATCTTCCACGTGCTGCGCCGCCAGATGATCCGCCCGCTGCGCAAGCCGCTGGTGATCATGACGCCCAAGTCGCTGCTGCGGAACAAGGACGCGACCTCGCCGCTGTCCGAATTCACCAAGGGCGGCTTCCAGACCGTGATCCCCGAGAACCAGGAGCTCAAGGCCGACAAGGTCAAGCGCGTCATCGTGTGCTCGGGCAAGGTGTACTACGACCTGGCCAAGAAGCGCGAGGAGAAGGGCGCCGACGACACCGCCATCCTGCGCGTGGAGCAGCTCTACCCGTTCCCGCACAAGGTCTTCGCCTCGGAACTGAGGAAGTACCCCAACGCCACCGACATCGTGTGGTGCCAGGACGAGCCGCAGAACCAGGGTGCCTGGTTCTTCGTGCAGCACTACATCCACGAGAACATGCTCGAGGGCCAGAAGCTGGGTTATGCCGGCCGCGCGGCCTCGGCCTCGCCGGCGGTGGGCTACTCGCACCTGCACCAGGAGCAGCAGAAGGCGCTGGTCGACGCCGCCTTCTCCAAGCTCAAGGGCTTCGTGCTGACGAAATAACGACGGATTCGACAAGCCGGGCTCCGCCCGGCCTTGTCCTTGAACAAGAATTTTTAGGAATAAGAATGGCTATCGTTGACGTGAAAGTGCCGCAGCTGTCGGAGTCGGTGGCGGAAGCAACCCTGCTGCAGTGGAAGAAGAAGCCCGGCGAGGCCGTGGCCCAGGACGAGATCCTGATCGAGATCGAGACCGACAAGGTGGTGCTCGAGGTGCCGGCCCCCAGCGCCGGCGTGCTGGCCGAGGTGGCCGTGGCCAATGGCGGGACCGTGACGGCCGACCAGGTCATCGCCAGGATCGACAGCGAGGGCAGGGCCGGTGCCACCGCACCCGCGGCCGCGCCGGCCGCTGCGGCCGCGGGCAAGCCCGACGCCGCAACCCCCAGCGCTGTGGCCTCCCAGCCAGCGGCCGTGGCGGGCGCCAAGGCCGGCGTGGCCATGCCCGCGGCGGCCAAGCTGATGGCCGACAACAACCTGCCCGCCGGCTCGGTGGCCGGCAGCGGCCGCGATGGCCGCGTGACCAAGGGTGACGTGCTGGGCGCGGTGGCCGGCGGCACTCCCAAACTGGCGGTCGTGCCGGCGCAACCGGCGCGGCCGGCGGCGCCGTCGCTGCCGCAGGTGGCGGCACCCGTCGCGGCGCCCGACCTGGGCGAGCGTCCCGAGCAGCGGGTGCCCATGAGCCGGCTGCGCGCCCGCGTCGCCGAGCGCCTGCTGCAGTCGCAGTCCACCAATGCCATCCTGACCACCTTCAACGAGGTCAACATGGCGCCGGTGATGGAGATGCGCAAGCGTTTCCAGGAGAAGTTCGAGAAGGAGCACGGCGTCAAGATCGGCTTCATGAGCTTCTTCGTGAAGGCCGCGGTGCACGCGCTCAAGAAGTACCCGGTGATCAACGCCAGCGTGGACGGCAACGACATCGTCTACCACGGCTACTTCGACATCGGCATCGCCGTCGGCTCGCCGCGCGGCCTGGTGGTGCCCATCCTGCGCAATGCCGACCAGATGTCGTTCGCCGACATCGAGAAGAAGATCGCCGAGTTCGGGCAGAAGGCCAAGGACGGCAAGCTGGGCATCGAGGAGATGACCGGCGGCACCTTCTCCATCTCCAACGGCGGCGTGTTCGGCTCCATGCTGTCCACCCCCATCATCAACCCGCCGCAATCGGCCATCCTGGGCGTGCACGCGACCAAAGAGCGCCCGGTGGTGGAGAACGGCCAGATCGTCATCCGCCCGATCAACTACCTGGCCATGAGCTACGACCACCGCATCATCGACGGCCGCGAGGCCGTACTGGGCCTGGTGGCGATGAAGGAAGCGCTGGAAGACCCGGCCCGTCTCCTCTTCGACATCTAAGGAGCGGCCATGGCGAAGAACTTTGACGTCATCGTCATTGGCGGCGGGCCGGGCGGCTACATCGCCGCCATCCGCGCGGCGCAGCTGGGATTCAACACGGCCTGCGTCGACGAGTGGAAGGGCCCCAAGGGCGGACCGGCCCCGGGGGGCACCTGCACCAACGTGGGCTGCATCCCGTCCAAGGCGCTGCTGCAGTCCTCGGAGAACTTCGAGGAGGCCGGCAAGCACTTCGGCGACCACGGCATCCAGATCGGCGGCCTGTCCATCGACGTGGCCAGGATGCTGGGCCGCAAGGACACCGTCGTGAAGCAGAACAACGACGGCATCCTGTACCTGTTCAAGAAGAACAAGGTCAGCTTCTTCCACGGCCGTGGGTCGTTCGTCAAGGCCGGCGCCGAAGGCTACGAGATCAAGGTCGCGGGTGCCGCCGAGGAAACGCTGTCGGCCAGGCAGGTGATCGTCGCCACCGGTTCCAATGCCCGCGCGCTGCCGGGCGCGCCTTTCGACGAAGCCAACATCCTGTCCAACGACGGGGCGCTGCGCATCCCCCAGGTGCCCAGGACGCTGGGCGTGATCGGCTCGGGCGTGATCGGCCTGGAGATGGGTTCGGTGTGGCGCCGCCTGGGCGCCGACGTGACCATCCTGGAAGGCCTGCCCACCTTCCTGGGCGCGGTGGACGAGCAGATTGCCAAGGAAGCGCACAAGCTGTTCACCAAGCAGGGTCTGAAGATCGAGCTGGGCGTCAAGGTCGGCGAGGTGAAGAACAACGGTGCCCAGGGCGTGTCCATCGCCTACACCGGCGCCAAGGGCGAGGCCCTGAACCTGCAGGTCGACAAGCTCATCGTCTCCATCGGCCGCGTGCCCAACACCATCGGCCTCAACCCCGAGGCGGTGGGACTGAAGCTGGACGAGCGCGGCGCCATCGTCGTGGACGACGAGTGCCGCACCAACCTGCCCGGCGTCTGGGCCATCGGCGACGTGGTGCGCGGCCCCATGCTGGCGCACAAGGCCGAGGAGGAAGGCGTGGCCGTGGCCGAGCGCATCGCCGGCCAGCACGGCCACGTCAACTTCAACACCATTCCCTGGGTCATCTACACCAGCCCGGAGATCGCCTGGGTGGGCCAGACCGAGCAGCAGCTAAAGGCCGCGGGCCGCAAGTACCGCGCCGGCACGTTCCCGTTCATGGCCAACGGGCGCGCGCGGGCGCTGGGCGACACCTCCGGCATGGTCAAGTTCCTGGCCGACGAGGCGACCGACGAGATCCTGGGCGTGCACATGGTCGGCCCCATGGCCAGCGAGCTGATCTCCGAGGCCGTGGTCGCGATGGAATTCAAGGCGTCCAGCGAGGACATCGCCCGCATCTGCCACGCGCACCCGTCGCTGTCGGAAGCGACCAAGGAGGCGGCGCTGGCGGTGGACAAGCGCACGCTCAATTTCTGAACGTGACCTCGGTCCGCGAGGCCTATGACGCAGAGCTGAAGGCGCGGGGTTACGCCAGCGACCCCGCGCAGCTGCGTGCCGTCGAGGCGCTGGACCGTTGCGCTTTGGAGTGGGCGCAGTTCAAGGAGCAGCGCTCCAACGTCATCAAGAAGCTGATAAACCGGCCCGCCATCCCGCGCGGCGCCTACCTCTGGGGCGGCGTGGGGCGCGGCAAGAGCTTCCTGATGGACTGCTTCTTCAACGCGGTGCCGCTCGCGCGCAAGACGCGGCTGCATTTCCACGAGTTCATGCGCGAGGTGCACCGCGAGCTGGCCGAGCTCCAGGGCACCGTCAACCCGCTGGACCGGCTGGGTGAGCGCATTGCGCGGCGCTACCGGCTGATCTGCTTCGACGAGTTCCACGTCGCCGACATCACGGACGCGATGATCCTGCACCGGCTGCTGCAGGCGCTGTTCGACAACGGCGTGGGCTTCGTCACGACCTCCAACTTCAGGCCCGACGATCTGTATCCCAACGGGCTGCACCGTGACCGCATCCTGCCGGCCATCGAGCTGCTCAAGGAGAAGATGGACGTGGTGAACGTGGACAACGGCACGGACTACCGGCGCCGCACGCTGGAGCACGTCAGGCTCTACCACACGCCGCTGGGCCCGCAGGCCGACGCCGAGATGGACCGCGCCTTCACCGAGCTGGCCGAGACGCACGACGAGGACCCGGTGCTGCACATCGAGCAGCGCGAGATCCGGGCGCGGCGCAAGGCCGGCGGCGTGGTCTGGTTCGACTTCAGGACCCTGTGCGGCGGGCCGCGCTCGCAGAACGACTACCTGGAGATCGCCACCCAGTTCCACACGGTGCTGCTGTCGGGGGTGCCGCACATGCCGGTGCGCATGGCCTCGGAAGCGCGGCGCTTCACCTGGCTGGTCGACGTGCTGTACGACCGGCGGGTGAAATTCATCATGTCGGCAGAGGTGCCGCCGGAGGGCCTGTACACCGAAGGACCGCTGGCCCATGAGTTCCCGCGCACCGTCTCGCGCCTCAACGAGATGCAGTCGGCCGAGTTCCTTGCGCAGGAGCACCGCATGGTCGACACTCGCCTGACATGAACACCCGTTGGACGTGGCCCTTGCTGCTGGCGCTGGGCAGCGGGGCGGCGCAGGCCCAGACTCAGACCCAGGCACCTGACGCCCTGGACGCCGAACTCGCCCGCATCTCGGCCGAGCGGCGCCAGGCCGAGGCCCGGTTCGCGGCCGAGGAAAAGGCCTGTTACGCGCGCTTCGCGGTGAACGACTGCATCGCCGAGGCCCGCGCGCGGCAGCGTGCCGCGGCGGCCGACCTGCGCCGGCAGGAGAATTCGCTGGCCGAGGAACAGCGCCGGCGCCGCGGCGCCGAGCGGAGGGAGGAGCTGCGCGAGCGGGCGGACGAGCGCGACCGGGAACTGGCGCAGCGCCGCGCCGGCGCGGCGATGCAGCAGGAAAGCCGCGATCAGGACGGCACGCGCAAGGGGACGCAAGGCGCCCCGCGCGCGGACAGCACGCCGCGGCGGGCCGAACGATTGCCGTCGGAGCGTCCGGCCGTGGACGAGGCGGGCAACCGGCGCGCCCACGAGGAACGCGTGCGCGAGGCGCTCCAGCGCAAGGAGCGGGTGCAGGAAAGGGCGGCGCAGCGCGCCAAGCGCGCGCAGCCGCTGCCCGTGCCGCCCTGAGCCGGGCGGGCCGGCCTGGCCTACGAGGCCAGCGGTTCGAGCTTGACCACCACCAGCGACAGGTTGTCGCCGCCGCCGCGCGCGCGCGAACGCGCCTTGTCGATCAGGAACTCGGTGGCCTCGCGCGGCGACAGCGAGGCCAGCACCGATCCCAGCTCGTTCGGGCTGAAGTAGTGCCAGACGCCGTCGCTGCAGGCCATCAGCACGTCGCCGGGCTTGAGCTGCGGGATGAAGTGCAGATCGGCCGGCGGGTCCTCGTCGGCGCCCAGGCAGCCCATCAGGATGTTGGACTGCGGGTGCACGTTGGCCTCTTCCTCGGTGATCTCGCCCCGGTTCACCAGCGTCTGCACATAGGAGTGGTCCAGGGTGCGCTTGACCAGCTGGCTGCCGTGAAAGTGGTAGATGCGCGAGTCGCCGGCGTGCACCCAGTGGCAGTCGCCGGCCGGGTTGATGACGAACGCCGCCACCGTGCTGTGCGGTTCCTGCTCCGAGGAGATGGCGGTGAGCTTGATCACCAGATGGGCTTCCTGCACCACCTGCTTGAGCATGTCGGCAGCGTCGTCGTGGTCGGGCGAGTAGCGCTCGAACAGCTGCCTGGCGGTGAGCATGACCTGGTCGGAGGCCTTGCGTCCGCCGCTGCGCCCGCCCATGCCGTCGGCCACCACCGCCAGCAGGCAACCGGCCGCGCGCGGGTGGCTGATCAGGCTGATCTGATCCTGCTGGTACTCGCGGTCGCCCTTGTGGATGCCGGTCGAAGCGGTGAGTCGATAACCTTTGGCCATGCGATTGGGCAATGCGCCACGCCGGGTGGCCGGGGCGCCATTGTGCTGTCGGGCAGGTATTATCAAGCGAACGGCGGTGCTGCCCGCCTGCTGCTGCGCGCGCCTTGGACACCAACCTGCATTCGCCCGAACGACGGCTCATCGAGCTGCGCATGGAGCATGCCGATCTCGACGCGCTGATCGACGGCGCGGCGCGCCAGGTGCCCGCCGACGAGCTGATGATGCGCCGGCTCAAGAAGCGCCGCCTCGCGCTGCGCGACCAGATCGCCCGCCTGGAGCGGGTGCTCGACCCCAAAGAACCGGCGTGAGCGATGAGGCCCCCACGCTTCCCCACTGCGTGTGGGTCGCTGCCCCCCGAGGGGGCCGCAATCGTCTTGGGACGGCCCGGCGGCGATTGATCCGTGCGCTTGCCCGACCTCACTCGTGAAGCTTTCGCTCCCGGCGCGGCATTGTCGCGCGCGGCCGAGCACTTCCGTCCGCGGGAGGGCCAGACCGAGATGGCGCTGGCGGTAGCCCGCACCATCGAGCAGGGCGGCGCACTGGTGGTGGAGGCCGGCACCGGCGTCGGCAAGACCTTCTCCTACCTGGTGCCCGCGCTGCTGTCGGGCGAGCGGGTGCTGCTGTCCACCGCCACCAAGACGCTGCAGGACCAGCTGTACGGACGCGACCTGCCGCGTCTGGCCCAGGCCCTGGGCCTGCCGGTGAAGACCGCGTTGCTCAAGGGCCGCGCCAGCTACCTGTGCCTGCACCGCATGGAGCTCGCCCGCCGCGACCTCACGCTGCCGGACCGCACCTCGGTGCGGGCCCTGGCCAAGGTCGAGGAATGGTCCCAGGTCACCCGCACCGGCGACCTGGCGGAACTGCCCGGGCTGGACGAGCGCTCGCCCATCATCCCGCTGGTGACCTCCACCCGCGACAACTGCCTGGGCGCCCAGTGCCCGCGCTTTCGCGCCTGCCACGTCAACACCGCGCGGCGGGAGGCCTTGGGCGCCGACATCGTGGTGGTGAACCACCACCTGTTCTTCGCCGACCTGGCGGTGCGCGAGTCCGGCATGGCCGAGCTGTTGCCGACCGTCCGGGTGGGCATCTTCGACGAGGCGCATCAGCTCAACGAGACCGGCGTGCAGTTCCTGGGAGCCCAGCTCACCACCGGCCAGGTGCTGGACCTGGCGCGCGACCTGCTGGCGGCTGGCTTGCAGCTGGCGCGGGGCCTGGTGGACTGGCAGCAGCTGGCGGCCATCCTGGAGCGGGCGGCGCGCGACCTGCGGCTGGTCGTGGGCCGCGGCATGGCGACGCGCCTGCGCTGGACTGCGGCCGGACCGGAGGCGGTCAGCCCCGACGCCTGGCCGCAGTCGCTCGAGGCCTTGCAGGCCGCCTGCGGCCAGGCCCAGGACGGCCTGGCGACGGTCAGCGAGATCGCGCCCGATTTCGTGCGCCTGCACGAGCGTGCCGAAGCCCTGGCCCAGCGCGCCGCACGCTTCGTCCAGCCCTGCGAGCCCGGTTCCGTGCGCTGGATCGACGTGGGGCAGCAGCTGCGGCTGGTGGAGTCGCCGCTGGACATCGCCCAGGCGGTGCACACCCGCCTGCTCAAGCAGGACGGGGAGGGCGAGGCCAGCCACCGGGCCTGGATCTTCACCTCGGCCACGCTGGGCGACGACGAGCGCCTGTCCTGGTTCACCGAACCCTGCGGGCTGGGCGCGGCCGAGATCCTGAGGGTCGGCAGCCCTTTCGATTACGCCCGTCAGGCCGCGTTGTACGTGCCGCAAGGCCTGCCCAGGCCGGGCGAGCCGGCGCACAGCGCCGCCGTGGCGGCGATCGCGGCCGAGGGGGCGAGCCGGCTGGGCGGCCGCACCATGGTGCTGACCACCACGCTGCGCGCCTTGCGCGCCATCGGCGAGGCGCTGCAGCAGCGCTTCGGTGAGAGCGGCGAAGTCGAGGTGCTGGTGCAGGGCCAATGGCCCAAGCGCCGGCTGATCGAGCGCTTCCGCGAAGGCGCGCAGGGTGGCGGCCCCGGCTGCGTGCTGGTGGCTTCGGCCTCGTTCTGGGAGGGCGTCGACATCCCGGGCGATGCCCTGCAGCTGGTGGTGATCGACAAGCTGCCGTTCCCGCCACCCGGCGACCCGCTGGTGGAGGCGCGGGCGCAGCGGCTGCAGGCGCAGGGGCGCAGCCCCTTCAACGACTACTACGTGCCCGAGGCCGCCGTGGCGCTCAAGCAGGGCGCCGGCCGCCTGATCCGCCAGGAGACCGACCGCGGCGTGCTGGTGGTGTGCGACAGCCGGCTGGCCAGCATGGGCTACGGGCGCCGGCTGCTGCAGGCCCTGCCGCCGATGCGCCGGCTCACGTCGGCCGAGGGGTTCGAGGAGGCGCTGGACGAGCTGGCCGGGCTCACCAGAGCTTCCACCACGGACCCTGGCCTGCTCGGCTGACCTCCTCGCCGCGCAGGTAGGCGCTGCCCGGATAGGTCTTCTCCAGCACGCGCCGCGTGTCGGCGGCCAGCTGGGTCATGCCCAGGGCCCGGTACGAGCGCTGCAGGATGGCCAGGGCCTCTTCCAGCGCCGGCACGTCCTGGTACTCGGCCAGCGCGGACTGCGTACGGTTGATCGCCGCCACGTAGGCCCCCCGCCGGTAGTAGTAGCGCGCCACATGCACCTCGTACTGGGCGAGGGAGTTGACGATGTAGGTCATGCGCGCGCGGGCATCGGGCGTGTAGCGCGAGTCCGGGAAGCGCGTGGCCAGCTCCTTGAACGCCTCGAACGACTCCTTGGCCGCCTTCTGGTCGCGCTCGGACAGGTCCTGCCGCGAGATGAAGGAGAACAGGCCCAGGTTGTCGTTGAAGTTGACCAGGCCCTTGAGGTAGAGGGCGTAGTCGATGGCGGGGCTGGCCGGGTGCAGTTTCATGAAGCGGTCCAGCGTCGCCAGGGCCTGGGCCTGCTCGCCCGCCTTGTGGTGGGCATGGGCCTTTTCCAGCTGGGCCTGCTGCGCCAGCGGCGTGCCAGCGGCGCGGCCCTCGAGCCGCTCGAACAGCGGGATGGCCTTGTCGTAGGAACCGGCGCTGACCTCGTCGCGCGCCTCGCTGTAGATGCGGTTGGGGCTCCAGTTGGCGGTTGGGTCGTCCGGCGTGGACGAGCAGCCGGCCAGCACGGCCAGGCCCAGGATCGGCATCACGCGGGCCACCGCCGATAATTTCGCTCGCAACATGACGCGACTTCCTTGATACAGGGTTCCAAGTTTATATCGGCCGGGCAGGGGCCCGAGGCGGCGGAACGCCTGCCCGACGAGGGTGCGGCCGAGGTTACCGGCGAGGCCGAGCTGCGCGCCTTCACCATCGCCGCGGCCTTGCATGGTGAGCGGCTGGACCGGGCGTTGGCCGAGCTGGTGCCCGAGTTCTCGCGCAGCTACCTGCAGCAGCTGGTGGATGCCGGCGCGGTGCGGCTCAACGGTGCGGTGGCATCGCGTCCCGCGCACCGCGTCCGCGCCGGCGACACGGGCCAGATCGAGCTGCGGCCCACGCCCCAGAGCCAAGCGTTCCGGCCCGAGCCCATGGCCCTGGACGTCGTGTTCGAAGACCCGCACCTGCTGGTGCTGGACAAGCCGGCCGGCCTGGTGGTGCATCCGGCCCCGGGGCACTGGAGCGGTACCCTGCTCAACGGCCTGCTGGCGCGCGACGCCAAGGCCCTGGCGCTGCCGCGCGCAGGCATCGTGCACCGGCTGGACAAGGACACCAGCGGCCTGATGGTGGTGGCCCGCGAGCGCCAGACCATGGACGCGCTGGTGCGGCTGATTGCGGCACGCGAGGTCTCGCGCCAGTACCTCGCCCTGGCCCATCGACCCTGGGCCGGCGCTCCCGTGCGCGAGGTGGACGCGGCCATCGGCCGCGATCCGACCAACCGTCTGCGCATGGCGGTGGTCGACCTGGACAGGCAGGGCGGCAAGCCGGCCTCGACCCGCATCGAGCTGCTGCAGGATGCGTCCGAGGGCTGCTGGGTTCAGGCCACGCTGCGCACCGGCCGCACGCACCAGATCCGGGTGCACATGGCCCACCTGGGGCATCCGCTGGTGGCCGACGAACTGTACGGCGGTGCGCCGGCCGCGGGCCTGCGCCGCCAGGCGCTGCATGCGTTCCGACTGGCGTTCAGGCACCCGGTCACGGGCCAGGCGCTGGAGTTCCAGTCGCCGCTGCCGCGGGACCTGCAGGACGCCTTGGCGGCCTGGGGCCTGCGTTACAATCGCGGCGACCGGCCCACCAGCCATCTCCCCGGCTAGGTACGCGGCGCTGCATGCCAGCCATGCCCGCGGCAACCCGACGCCTACCGGCCTGAACCACTGGCGCACCGCCCCGGCGGTCCGAACCCTTCGACACGACACATGAATACGGCGGATGCCAAGCGCGTCCTCGAAACCGCCCTGATCTGCGCGCAGCAGCCTCTCACGGTGCGCGACATGCGCGTGCTGTTCAACGACGAGCTCGGGGCCGACACCCTCAAGTCGCTGCTGCTGGACCTGCAGGACGACTGGGCGCAGCGCGGCGTGGAACTGGTGGGCGTGGCCAGCGGCTGGCGCTTCCAGAGCCGTCCGCAGATGCGCGAATACCTGGACCGGCTGCATCCCGAGAAACCGCCCAAGTACAGCCGGGCCACGCTGGAAACGCTGGCCATCATCGCCTACCGCCAGCCGGTCACCCGCGGCGACATGGAAGACATCCGCGGCGTCACCATCAACACCATGATCCTCAAGCAGCTCGAGGACCGCGGCTGGGTCGAGGTGATCGGGCACCGCGAGGCGCCGGGCCGGCCGGCCCTGTTCGCCACCACCCGCCAGTTCCTGGACGACCTGGGCCTGGAGTCGCTGGACCAGTTGCCGCTGCTGGACACCCCGGCCCAGCAGGCCGGCCTGCTGGCCGAGCTGGCCGGCGATGCACCCGGGCAGCCCGAACTGGGCATGGCCGCTGACACGCCTGACGCAGCCGATGCCGCTATGGCATCCGATGCGCCTGTCGGCTCTCCCTCCGAAGGCGCTGCCGCTGCCGACCTGAGCTCCGAACCCACATGAACGACGCTATGCCCGAGGGCGCTCCACGCGACGCCGGCGAATCCGAGTCCCAGGAACCTGGGCCCGATGCCCCGCATGACGCCGCGCCGTTGATGCGTCCGGCGGCGGCTGCGCCGGTGGAGGAGGCCCAGGCCCAGGATGGCGGCGAAGACGAGGACGATGGTTCCGAAGCCGATGAGGACGAGGACGAGCCGTCCGTCCGTCCGCGCAGCCCCGCGCCGGCGGTGCTGCCTGCCATCCGCTTCGAGGACGTGGTGTCGGGCCAGTTCGATGCCGACGAGGACAGCCCCGAGGTAGGACCGCCCAAGCGCGTGCTGGCGCCGCAGGCCGAGACCCCCAAGCTGCACAAGGTACTGGCCCAGGCCGGCCTGGGATCGCGGCTGGAGATGGAGCAGCTCATCATGGAAGGGCGCATCTCGGTCAACAACGAGCCCGCCCACATCGGCCAGCGCATCCAGTTCGGCGACCAGATCAAGGTCAACGGCAAGCCGATCCGCTTCCGCATCGCGCCGCCGCCGGCCCGCGTGATCGCCTACCACAAGCCGGTGGGCGAGGTGGTCACGCACGACGACCCGCAGAACCGCCCGACCGTGTTCCGCCGGCTGCCCAAGCTGCAGCAGGGCAAGTGGCAGTCGGTAGGCCGGCTGGACCTCAACACCGAAGGCCTGCTGCTGTTCACCAGCTCGGGCGAACTGGCCAACAAGCTGATGCACCCGCGCTTCGGCCTGGAGCGCGAGTACGCGGTGCGGGTGCTGGGAGCGCTGAGCAAGGACGAGAAGCAGCGCCTGCTCGACGGCGTCGAGCTGGACGACGGCCGGGCCCAGTTCGGCTCCATCGAGGACGGCGGCGGCGAGGGCGCCAACGCCTGGTACCGGGTCACCATTTCCGAGGGCCGCAACCGCGAGGTGCGCCGCCTGTTCGAAGCCGTCGGCCACGCGGTCAGCCGCCTGATCCGCATCCGTTACGGCGCCATGGTGCTGCCGCGCGGACTCAAGCGCGGCGCCTGGCTGGAACTGGACGAACGCGACATCCGCGCGCTGGCCCAGGTGGCGGGGGCCGACACCGTCCGCGGCGGCGCCGACACGGGCGAGGGCCGGGGCGGGCGCAACCGCCGCCGTGGCAATACCGGCAACGGGCCGCGCGGCGGGCCCGAAGGCGGCCGTGGCGGCCCGCCTGGCAACAAGAAGGCCGGCGGCGGCCAGCAGCAGCGGCGCAAGGAGCGCGGCGACCGGCAGGGCGACGGCGGCGGGGCGGCCCAGCCGGATCCGATGAAAACTTCGTTCGGCTACATCGGCGCCGACAGCTTCACCCGCCAGCGCCAGCAGGCCGGGCCCGGGCAGCGCCGCAGCGGCGGCGGCAACGGCGGCCAGCGGCGCAATCGCGGCGGCCGCTGAGGCAGCGCCCACCACGGCCCGGCGGTTAAAATCCCGGGCTTTGCCGAACTTTTGCACGCCGGCCAGGCCTAACGGCCGGGGCAGCAATTCTCATAACTCAAGCCCAGGAAGAACCACATGGCTATCGAACGCACCCTCTCCATCATCAAGCCCGACGCCGTGGCCAAGAACGTGATCGGCCAGATCTACGCGCGCTTCGAGGCCGCCGGCCTGAAGGTCGCCGCCGCCAAGATGGCCCACCTGTCGCGCGGGGAGGCCGAGCAGTTCTACGCCGTGCACAAGGCGCGTCCTTTCTTCAAGGACCTGGTCGAGTTCATGATCTCCGGCCCAGTGATGATCCAGGTGCTGGAAGGCGAGAACGCCATCCTGAAGAACCGCGAGCTGATGGGCGCGACCGATCCCAAGAAGGCGGAGAAGGGCACCATCCGTGCCGACTTCGCCGACAGCATCGATGCCAACGCCGTGCACGGTTCCGACGCGCCCGAGACGGCCAAGGGGGAAGTGGCCTTCTTCTTCCCCGCCATGAACATCTATTCCCGCTGAAGCGGGGATCTCCCATGCGATGACGACGGCCAACCTGCTCGATTTCGATCTCGACGGGCTGGCCGCGTTCTGCGAAACCCTGGGCGAGAAGCGCTTCCGCGCCACCCAGCTGTTCCGCTGGATCCACCAGCGCGGCTGCGCCGAGTTCGACCAGATGAGCGACCTGGCCAAGTCGCTGCGCGAGAAGCTCAAGTACGCGGCCCGGGTCCAGGGCCTGGCCATCATCACCCAGCACGAGTCGGCCGACGGCACCATCAAGTGGCTGTTCGACGTCGGCCAGGGTAACGCCGTCGAGGCAGTGTTCATCCCCGAGGACGACCGCGGCACCCTGTGCGTGTCCTCGCAGGCCGGCTGCGCCGTCGGCTGCCGCTTCTGCTCCACCGGCCACCAGGGCTTTGCGCGCAACCTCAGCACGGGCGAGATCGTGGCGCAGCTGTGGTTCGCCGAGCATTACCTGCGCCGGCACCTGGGTACCTCGGAGCGGGTCATCTCCAACGTGGTGATGATGGGCATGGGCGAGCCGCTGCAGAACTACTCGGCCCTGGTGCCGGCGCTGCGCACCATGCTGGACGACCATGGCTACGGCCTGTCGCGCCGGCGTGTCACGGTGTCCACCTCGGGCGTGGTGCCCATGATCGACCGGCTGGGCCAGGACTGCCCGGTGGCGCTGGCCGTGTCCCTGCATGCCCCCAATGACGAGCTGCGCGACCACCTGGTGCCGCTCAATCGCAAGTACCCGCTTGCCGAGCTGCTGGATGCCTGCAACCGCTACCTTGAGCATGCGCCGCGCGACTTCATCACCTTCGAGTACTGCATGCTGGACGGCGTCAACGACCAGCCCGAGCACGCCCAGCAGCTGATCGAGCTGGTGCGCGGCCACGCCGGCCGCGGAGTCTCATGCAAGCTGAACCTCATCCCGTTCAACCCCTTCCCGCAGTCGGGTCTGACGCGCTCGCCCAACAAGGCGGTGTCGGCATTCGCTGAAAAGCTCATCAATGCTGGTATCGTCACCACCGTGCGCAAGACCCGGGGGGACGACATCGACGCGGCCTGCGGCCAGCTGGCCGGCGACGTGCGTGACCGCACCCGCGTGGGCGAGCGCATCGCCCAGCAGCGCACGGTGATGTTGAAACAGGTGCCGGCGGTCCAGGCTGCCGGGAAGGAGATGGAACGATGAGGAGCAGCGGGCTTGCGCGCAGGGGACATGGCGCCGCGGCATGGGTGCCCCTGGTGGCGGCCGCTTGGGTCGCACTGGCCGGATGTGCCGGCACAGGGATGCAGCCCGGCGCGCGCAAGGACATGGTGACCGAGTCCGACGAGCCCGAGGCACGCAAGCGTGCCCGCATCCGCATGGAGCTGGCGCTCGGCTACTTCGAGCAGGGGCAGACCAGCGTGGCGCTGGACGAGATCAAGCAGGTCATCGCCAGCGACCCCAACTTTCCGCAGGCCTACAACCTGCGCGGGCTGATCTACATGCGCCTGAACGACATGGGCCAGGCCGAGGACAGCTTCCGCCGCGCCCTGTCCGTGGACCCGCGCAGCGGCGACACGCTGCACAACTACGGCTGGCTGCAATGCCAGCAGCGCCGTTACGACGAGTCCGTGCGCTCGTTCGAGCAGGCGCTGGCCAACCCGACCTACGGCGCCCGCGCCAAGACGCTGATGGCCCAGGGCCTGTGCCAGGCACGTGCGGGCCGGGCCGTCGATGCCGAGCGCAGCCTGGCGCGCTCGTACGAGCTGGACGCCGCCAACCCGGTCACGGGCTACAACCTGGCGCGCCTGCTGTACCAGCGCGGCGAGCTCAAGCGCTCGCAGTTCTACATCCGCCGCCTGAACAACAGCGAACTGTCCAATTCCGAGTCGCTGTGGCTGGGTATCCGGGTCGAGCGCCGCCTGGGCGACCGCGTCGCCATGACCCAATTGGCCGAGCAGTTGCGCCGCCGCCATCCGCAGTCGCGCGAGCTGACGGCCTACAACCGGGGAGCCTTCGATGAGTGAGGTAGCCGCCATGGAAGCCGTCAGCGCCGGCACCCTGCTGCGCCGCGCGCGCGAGGCCGCCGGCCTGCATGTGGCCGCGCTCGCGGTGTCGCTCAAGGTGCCGGTGCGCAAGCTCGAGGCGCTGGAAGAGGACCGCTTCGACCTGCTGCCGGAGCCGGTGTTCGCCCGCGCACTGGCCTGCAGCGTCTGCCGCGCGCTCAAGATCGACCCCCAGCCGGTGCTCGACCGCCTGCCGCAATCGTCCGCGCCCTGGCTGGTGCAGGACAACCCTGGTCTCAATGCGCCGTTCCGCGCCCCGGGCGATCCGCCGGGGCCGGCCTGGTGGGAGCAGCTGACCAATCCGGTGTTCCTCAGCGTGGCGGCCTTGCTGCTGGGCGCGCTGATCCTGCTGCTGCTGCCGGTGCCACAGCGTGAACAGGCGGCGCCCGCGCCGGGCCCGCTGGCCGCCGCGCCCGTGAAGCCGCCCGCCGCGGCACAACCTGCGGTGCAGACCGTATCCGTGGTGGCACAGGGCGAAGCGCCCCAGGCCGACAGGCCGGCTGCCGCCAGCAACGCGCAGCCAAGCGTGCCGGCCGCGGCCGTCATGCCGGCCATCGACAAGGTGGCCGCGCCGGCCGCCGCGGTACCGGTCGCGGTCGTGCCGGCTGTCACGGCAGCGGCACTGCCCGCCTCTGTCCCGGCCAAGCCGGTGGGCGGCCTGGTCGCCTTCCGCGCCGCCGCCCCGTCCTGGATCCAGGTCGTCGATGCCAATGGCAGCGTCAGGCTGAACCGCCTGCTGGCCGGGGGCGAGAGCGCCGGCATCTCCTCGGGCGCGCTGCCGCTGGCGGTCACCGTGGGCAGCGCCTCCACCATCGAAGTGCTGGTGCGCGGCAAGCCCTTCGATGTGGCGCGTCTGGCGCAAGAGGGCGTGGCCCGTTTCGAGGTCAAGTAAGACGTGACTGGTCCCTGTATGCCGGTGGAGCCGGCCGCCCCCCAACCCCGCCGTTCGCGCCAGGCGCGCACCGTGTGGGGTTCGCGCGTGGTGACGGTGGGCGGGGACGCGCCGGTGCGGGTGCAGTCCATGACCAACACCGACACCCAGGACGCGATAGGCACCGCCATCCAGGTCAAGGAGCTCGCCATCGCCGGCTCGGAGATGGTGCGCATCACCGTCAACACGCCCGAGGCGGCCCAGGCCGTTCCCTACATCCGCGAGCAGCTGGACCGCATGGGCATCGACGTGCCCCTGATCGGCGACTTCCACTACAACGGCCACCGGCTGCTGACCGAGTTCCCGGCCTGCGCCCAGGCGCTGTCCAAGTACCGCATCAACCCCGGCAACGTGGGCAAGGGCGACAAGCACGACAAGCAGTTCGGCCAGATGATCGACGCGGCGCTGCGCTGGGACAAGCCGGTGCGCATCGGCGTCAACTGGGGCAGCCTGGACCAGGAGCTGCTGGCCGGCCTGATGGACGAGAACAGCCGCCGCGCCATGCCCTGGGACGCCAGGTCGGTGATGTACGAGGCGCTGATCACCTCGGCCATCGACTCCGCGAAGCTGGCCGAGTCCATGGGCATGGACGGCAGCCAGATCATCCTGTCGTGCAAGGTCAGCGGCGTGCAGGACCTGGTCTCGGTCTACCGCGAGCTGGCGCGCCGCTGCGACTACCCGCTGCACCTGGGCCTGACCGAGGCCGGCATGGGCACCAAGGGCACGGTGGCCTCCAGCGTGGCGCTGGGCATCCTGCTGCAGGAGGGCATCGGCGACACCATCCGGGTCTCGCTCACGCCGCAGCCGGGCGAATCGCGCACGCAGGAGGTGGTCATCGCCTCCGAGATCCTGCAGGCCCTGGGCCTGCGCAGCTTCGTGCCCAGCGTCACGGCCTGCCCGGGCTGCGGCCGCACCACCAGCACCACCTTCCAGGAGCTGGCCAAGCAGATCGACGACCACCTGCGCAGCCAGATGCCGGTCTGGCGCGCCAAGTACCCGGGCGTCGAGAAGATGAAGGTGGCCGTGATGGGCTGCATCGTCAACGGCCCCGGCGAGAGCAAGCATGCCGACATCGGCATCAGCCTGCCGGGCACCGGCGAGGCGCCGGCCGCGCCGGTGTTCATCGACGGACAGAAGGCCCTCACCCTGCGCGGCGACAACATCGCGGCCGAGTTCCACCAGATCGTCGAAAACTACATCGAGCAGCGCTTCGGTCACGCCACCGAAACCGCCTGACTCGGGGATCCCCATGGCCGAGAAACTCAGTGCCGTCAAGGGCATGAACGACATCCTGCCGGCGTCGGTGCCGCGTACGGAGAAGCTGCCCGATTCCGCCTTGTGGCAATGGTTCGAGGGCGCGGTGCGCGGCGTGCTCGGCCGCTACGGCTACCAGTACCTGCTGACGCCCATCGTCGAGCCCACGCAGCTCTTCGTGCGCGGCCTGGGCGAGGTGACCGACATCGTGGAGAAGGAGATGTACTCCTTCACCGATTCGATGAACGGCGACCGGCTGACGCTGCGGCCCGAGGCCACTGCCGGCATCGTGCGGGCGATGATCGAGCACAACGCGCTGTACAACGGCCCGCTGCGCATCTGGACGCTGGGCCCCATGTTCCGCCACGAGCGGCCACAGAAGGGCCGCTACCGGCAGTTCCACCAGCTCGACGTGGAGGCCCTGGGTTTCGCCGGCCCCGACGTCGATGCCGAGATGATCCTGATGGCGCGCGCCCTGTGGCGCGAGCTCGGGCTGGTCGAAGGCAGCCACGTGCGGCTGGAGATCAACAGCCTGGGCCAGCCCGACGAGCGCCGCGCGCACCGCCAGGCGCTGGTGCAGCACTTCGAGCAGAACGCCGATGCGCTGGACGAGGATGCGCGGCGGCGCCTGCACAGCAATCCCCTGCGCATCCTGGACAGCAAGAACCCGCAGATGCAGCCGCTGATCGAGCGGGCGCCGCGGCTGATGGACTTCCTGGGGGCCGAGTCGCGCGCGCACTTCGACGCGGTGTGCGCGGCGCTGGACGCGGTGGGCCTCGCGTTCCGCGTCAACCCGCGCCTGGTGCGCGGCATGGACTACTACAACCTCACGGTGTTCGAGTGGGTGACCGACCAGCTCGGCTCGCAGGGCACGGTGTGCGGGGGCGGCCGCTACGACGGCCTGATCGCGCAGCTGGGCGGCAAGCCGGCGCCCGCGGTCGGCTTCGGCCTGGGCATCGAGCGGCTGCTGCTGCTGGTGCAGGAGCTGGGCCTGCCGGTGCCGTCCGGCGCGCCGGATGCCTACGCCATCGTGCCGGCCGGCACGCCCCTCGCGCCCGTGGTCGTGGCACTGGAGACATTGCGTGCCGCGGGCCTGCGGGTGGTGCAGCATGCCGGCGGCACCGAAGGGCCGGGCAGCATGAAGTCGCAGTTCAAGAAGGCCGACGCCAGCGGTGCGCGCCACGCGCTCATCTTCGGCGCGGACGAACTGGCGGCCGGCGAGGTCACCGTCAAGTCGCTGCGCGACGGCGGCGGGGCGCAGTCGCGCCGTCCGCTGGCCGCCGTGGCCGACTGGGCCGCGGCCCTGAAGGGCTGAAGAGCGCCTCACTACAATCGCGCCTTCCCCCGGATCCCACGCATGGCTAAACACCTCGACCTCGAAGAACAGGAGCAGCTGGACCAGCTGAAGCACTTCTGGAACGCCTACGGCAACCTGATCACCTGGTTGCTGATCGCCGTGTTCGGCAGCATCGCGGCCTGGAACGGCTGGCAGTACTGGCAGCGCCAGCAGGGCCTGCGCGCGTCCGCGCTGTACGAGGAGGTCGAACGCGCCGCCCAGGCCGGCGACCTGGCCCGGCTGCAGCGCGGCTTCGACGACGTGAAGGACAAGTTCGGCGGCACCCTCTATGCCGCCCAGGCCGGCCTGCTGGCGGCCGAGACCTTCTTCGACAAGGGCAACGCGGACGCCTCCAAGGCGGCGCTGGGCTGGGTGGCCGCCGAGTCGGGCAATGCGGGTTACCAGGCGGTGGCGCGCCTGCGGCTGGCGGGCCTGCTCACCGAGGCCAAGGCCTACGACCAGGCCCTGCAGCAGCTGGCCGGCGAGTTCCCGAACGAGTTCGCGCCGCTGGCGGCGGACCGCCGCGGCGACATCTACAACCTCCAGGGCAAGAAGGCCGAGGCACGGGCCGAGTACGCCCGGGCCTACCAGGGCCTGGAGGGCCGCGCCGAGTACCGCCGGCTGGTCGAGGTGAAGCTGGCGTCGCTGGGCGGCGATCCAAAGGCCGCGGAGGCGCCCGCGGCGGCGGCTTCCGGAACGGCCAAACCATGAGCCGGGCGGCGGTACCGGCCCGCACCGGCGCGGGACGCGCGGCGCTCCTGGCGCTGGCCCTGGCAGGCAGCCTGCTGGCCGGCTGCTCCGCGCTGCCTTCGTTCCTGGGCGGCGGCCCCGAGCGGCCCAAGCCGGCCGAGCTGGGGCCCAACCCGGGCCTGATCGGCGTGCGCCAGGCCTGGTCCGCCCGCATCGGCAAGGTCGAGTTCCCCCTGTCGGTCCAGGTCCAGGGCACCACCTTGTGGGTGGCCGGCAGCGACGGCGCCGTGGCCGCGCTGGACGCCGCCAGCGGGCGTGAGCTGTGGCGCGGCAGCGCCGGCGGTGCATTGGCGGCGGGCGTCGGCAGCGACGGCAGCGTCACGGCCGTGGTCACGCGCGAGAACGACCTGGTGGCGCTGGGCGAGGGCGGCCAGCCGCTGTGGCGCCAGAAGCTCGTCGCCCAGGCCTACACCGCCCCCTTCGTCGCCGGCGGCCGGGTGTTCGTGCTGGCCGCGGACCGCACCGTGTCGGCCTTCGACGGCCAGACCGGCCGTCGCCTCTGGAGCCAGCAGCGCCCGGGTGAGCCCCTGGTGCTGCGCCAGGGCGGCGTGCTGCTGGCCGTGGGCGATACCCTGCTGGCCGGCCAGGCCGGCCGGCTGGCCGCGCTGAACCCGGGCAACGGCAGCATCCGCTGGGAGGCGCCCATCGCCACGCCGCGCGGCACCAACGACGTGGAACGGCTGGTGGACCTGGTCGGGCGCGTCAGCCGAGTCGGCAGCAGCGTCTGCGCCCGGGCGTTCCAGGCGGCGGTGGGCTGCGTGGACGCGAACCGCGGCACCGTGGCCTGGACCAAGCCGGCCAATGGCGCCGACGGGGTGCACGGCGACGAGCGCCAGGTGTTCGGCAGCGAGAGCGACGGCCGCGTCGTCGCCTGGCGCCGCAGCGACGGCGAGCGCACCTGGGTCAACGACAAGCTGACGTACCGCGGCCTGACGGCGCCGCTGCTGGTGGGCCGCTCGGTCGCCGTGGGCGACAGCACGGGCCTGGTGCACCTGCTGTCGCGCGAGGACGGCAGCCTGCTCACCCGCCTGTCCACCGACGGCTCGGCCATCGCGGCGGCGCCCGTGCTGGCCGGCAACACCCTGGTCGTGGTGACGCGCAACGGCGGCGTCTTCGGCTTCGTTCCTGAATGAACATGGGCCCCCACGCTCTCCGCTGCGCGTGGTCGCTGCCCCCCGAGGGGGCCTTCGCGCCTTGGGGCGGCCCGGCGGCGCTCAAGCGTCGCGCCGGCTGATACTGCTTCCCATGAAACCGGTCATGGCCCTGGTGGGCCGCCCCAACGTCGGCAAGTCCACGCTGTTCAACCGGCTGACCAAGTCGCGCGACGCCATCGTGGCCGACTTCGCCGGCCTGACGCGCGACCGCCACTACGGCAACGCCAGGCAGGGCCGGCACGAGTTCATCGTCATCGACACCGGCGGCTTCGAGCCCACGGCCGAGGGCGGCATCTACATGGAGATGGCCAAGCAGACGCGCCAGGCGGTCGCCGAGGCCGACGTGGTGGTGTTCGTGGTCGACGCGCGCGGCGGGTTGTCGGCACAGGACCATGACATCGCCGGCTACCTGCGCAAGCTGGGCAAGCCCACGGTGCTGGCGGCCAACAAGGCCGAGGGCATGCAGGAGGGTGCCCAGCTGGCCGAGTTCTACGAGCTCGGCCTGGGCGAGGTGCTGCCGGTCTCGGCCGCGCACGGGCAGGGCATCCGCAGCCTGGTCGACACCGCCCTCGGGCTGCTGCAGCTGCCCGAGCCCGGCGAGGAAGGCGAGGCCGGGCCGGACGGCACCATCAAGCTGGCCGTGGCCGGCCGGCCCAACGTCGGCAAGTCCACCCTCATCAACACCTGGCTGGGCGAGGAGCGCCTGGTCGCCTTCGACCTGCCCGGCACCACCCGCGACGCGATCTCCGTGCCGTTCGAGCGCGCCGGGCAGAAGTTCGAGCTGATCGACACCGCCGGCCTGCGCCGCAAGGGCCGGGTGTTCGAGGCGATCGAGAAGTTCTCGGTGGTCAAGACGCTGCAGGCGATCGAATCGGCCAACGTCGTGCTGCTGCTGCTGGACGCGACCCAGGGCGTGACCGACCAGGACGCGCACATCGCGGGCTACATCCTGGAGAGCGGCCGGGCGGTGGTGCTCGCGGTCAACAAGTGGGACGCGGTGGACGACTACCAGCGCGAGCAACTGCAGCGGCAGATCGAGTCGCGGCTGGCCTTCCTGAAGTTCGCCAAGCTGCATTTCATCTCGGCCAGGAAGCGACAGGGCCTGGGTCCGGTGTGGCAGTCCATCGCCGAGGCCCACAGGTCGGCCACGGTCAAGATGCCCACCCCGGTGTTGACGCGCCTGCTGCTGGAGGCGGTGCAGTTCCAGTCGCCCAAGCGCGCCGGCATGTTCCGCCCCAAGCTGCGCTACGCGCACCAGGGCGGCATGAATCCCCCCGTGATCGTGGTGCACGGCAATTCGCTGGAGCACGTGACCGACGCGTACAAGCGCTTCCTGGAAGGGCGCTTCCGCAAGGAATTCAACCTCGTCGGCACCCCGCTGCGCATCGAGATGAAGACCTCGAAGAACCCCTACGCGGACAAGGAATAGGGCAGGGATCGCGCGCGGAGTCGGGCGGGCCCTTGAAGAAGCAAAACCCGCGCCCATGTGGGGTGCTGTCGGTGGCGGACTACTTGCACAGCCGTTACCCTGTGGTAATGTGCAGCTTCCAAAAAACTTCGCAACACGGAGAATATCGTGAGCAACAAAGGGCAACTACTACAAGACCCCTTCCTCAATACCCTGCGTCGCGAGCATGTGCCGGTGTCGATCTACCTGGTCAACGGCATCAAGTTGCAGGGGCAGATAGAGTCCTTCGACCAGTACGTCGTGCTCCTGCGCAACACCGTGACGCAAATGGTCTACAAGCACGCCATCTCCACCATCGTTCCCGGGCGCGCCGTGAATTTCTCCACGGCCGAAAGCAACGAAGCTTCCGCAGCCTGACGGCGCCGGCCTGGCGCCGGACGCGGCACCCGGGTTGTTCCATCCTTCGATGAACCCGGGCTCCCAGATTGTCTGAAACTCCGCAAACACAACGTCCCGCCGCCTCCGCCATCCTGGTCGGGGTCGACCTGGGCCATCCCCATTTCGATGCCGAGCTCGAGGAGCTCGGCCTGCTCGCGCAGACCGCCGGCCTGGAGCCGGTGGCGCGGGTGACCTGCAAGCGCAAGGCGCCCGACGCGGCGCTGTTCATCGGCAGCGGCAAGGCCGACGAGATCAAGCTGCTGGCCGAGCAGGCCGGCGCCAGCGAGGTGCTGTTCGACCAGTCGCTCAGCCCCGCGCAGCAACGTAACCTGGAACGGCACCTGGGCCTGCCGGTCAATGACCGCACCCTGCTGATCCTGGAGATCTTCGCCCAGCGTGCCCGCAGCCACGAAGGCAAGCTGCAGGTGGAACTGGCGCGCCTGCAGTACGTCAGCACCCGCCTGGTGCGGCGCTGGTCCCACCTGGAGCGCCAGACCGGCGGCGCCGGCGTGCGCGGCGGCCCGGGCGAGAAGCAGATCGAACTGGACCGCCGCATGATCGGCGAGGCCATCAAGCGCACGCGCGAGCGGCTGGAGAAGGTGAAGAAGCAGCGCCACACCCAGCGCCGCCAGCGCGAGCGCCAGGGAGCCTTCAACATCTCCCTGGTCGGCTACACCAACGCCGGCAAGTCCACGCTGTTCAACAGCCTGGTCAAGGCGCGCGCCTACGCGGCCGACCAGCTGTTCGCCACGCTGGACACCACCACCCGCCAGCTGTACCTGGGCCCGAATCCCGACGATCCGCAGGGCGGCGGCCGTTCGGTCTCGCTGTCCGACACGGTGGGCTTCATCCGCGACCTGCCGCACGGCCTGATCGACGCGTTCGAGGCCACGCTGCAGGAGGCGGCCGATGCCGACCTGCTGCTGCACGTGGTGGACGCGGCCAATCCCAACCACCCGGAGCAGATCGCCGAGGTGCAGCGCGTGCTGCGCGAGATCGGCGCCGACCAGGTGCCGCAGCTGCTGGTGTTCAACAAGGTGGACGCGCTGGATGCCGGCCAGCACCCGCGCCAGGCCGAGGATGTGTTCGAGCTGGAGGGCACGCCGGTGCCGCGCCTGTTCGTCAGCGGCCGCAGCGGCCACGGCCTGCCGGCGCTGCGCTCGCGTCTGGCCGAGGCCGCGGCCGGCGCCCGCGGCGCCGCTTTGGCCCTGCCGGGCGACCCGGAAATGCAGGGAACGGTCGCCTGATTGGGCACAATCCGGCCCAGCTACAAATGAGATCCAAGCGCATGAACCTCCACTTTCCGGGCCTGCGGCCTGCCGGGCTATGGGGCCGTCTCAGGGGCATGTTCAACCTGAACGACCCCCGCTGGGGCCGTGGCGAGGACACCAAGTCCGAGAACAACCGGCCCGACGGCGGTCCGCCCAAGGGACCCAACCAGGGCCCGCCCGACCTGGATGAGCTGTGGCGCGATTTCAACCGCAAGCTGGGCGGCCTGTTCGGCGGCGGCCGGGGCCGCCGCGGCGGCGACAACGGCTTCGGCGGGGGCGGCAACTTCCAGCCCGACATGAAGAGCGCCGGCATAGGCGCCGGCTTGATCGCGGCCGTGGTGGTGCTGATCTGGCTGGGCACCGGCTTCTTCATCGTCCAGGAAGGCCAGCAGGCGGTGATCACCCAGTTCGGCCGCTACAAGGAGACGGTCGGCGCGGGCTTCAACTGGCGCCTGCCGTACCCGATCCAGCGGCACGAGCTGGTCACCGTGACCCAGGTGCGCTCGGTGGACATCGGCCGCGACACCATCATCCGGGCCACCGGCCTGCGCGAGTCGGCCATGCTGACGCAGGACGAGAACATCGTGGAGATCAAGTTCGCCGTGCAGTACCGGCTGAACGACGCCCGCGCCTGGCTGTTCGAGAGCCGCAACCCGGCCGAGACCGTGGTGCAGGCAGCCGAGACCGCGGTGCGCGAGGTGGTGGGCAACATGCGCATGGATGCCGCCCTGGGCGAAGAGCGCGACCAGATCGGCCCGCGCGTGCGCAAGCTGATGCAGACCATCCTGGACCGCTACGGGGTGGGCGTGGAGGTGCTGGGCATCAACCTGCAGCAGGGTGGGGTGCGCCCGCCCGAGCAGGTGCAGGCCGCCTTCGACGACGTGCTCAGGGCCGGCCAGGAGCGCGAGCGGGCCAAGAACGAGGCCCAGGCCTATGCCAATGACGTGATCCCGCGCGCCGTGGGCGCCGCCTCGCGCCTGACGGAGGAGGCCCAGGGCTACAAGGCGCGCATCGTGGCCCAGGCCCAGGGTGACGCGCAGCGCTTCCGCTCGGTGCTGGCCGAGTACCAGCGCGCCCCCCAGGTCACGCGCGACCGCATGTACCTGGAAACCATGCAGCAGATCTACAGCAACGTCACCAAGGTGCTGGTCGACTCGCGCCAGGGCTCCAACCTGCTGTACCTGCCGCTGGACAAGATCATGCAGCAGGTGGCCCAGGGCGGCACCGCCGCCGAGGCCACGCCCGCGCCCGGCAGCCCGCCTTCCTCCTCCGTCCCGTCCAGCGCCGCGCCGCCGGTAGGTGACGTGCGCAACCGCGACAACGCCCGCGGCCGCGACCGCGAGTCGCGCTGAGCCCGGAGCACAGAACATGAACAAGATCGGATTCATCGTCACCGGCGTCCTGGTGGCGCTCGCGCTGCTCAGCTCCACGCTGTTCGTGGTCGACCAGCGCCAGTTCGGCGTGGTCTACGCGCTCGGGCAGATCAAGGACGTGATCACCGAGCCCGGGCTGCACTTCAAGCTGCCGCCCCCGTTCCAGAACGTGTCGTACATCGACAAGCGCCTGCTCTCGCTGGACAGCAACGACACCGAGCCCATGCTCACGGCGGAGAAGCAGCGCCTGGTGATCGACTGGTTCGTGCGCTGGCGCATCATCAACCCCTCGCAGTACATCCGCGCCGTGGGCCTGAACGAGGCCGCCGGCGCGGCCCAGCTCAGCCGCGAGGTGCGTGACGCCTTCCAGCAGGAGATCAGCAAGCGCACCGTGCGCGAGCTGCTCTCGACCCGGCGCGACCAGCTGATGAACGACGTGCGCCAGAGCGTGCAGCAGGAGGTCAAGGCGCGCAACTGGGGCATCGAGATCGTGGACGTGCGCATGACCCGCGCCGACTATTCCGAGTCCATCACCGAGTCCGTGTACCGCCGCATGCAGGCCGAGCGCCAGCGCGTGGCCAACGAGCTGCGCTCGACCGGCGCGGCCGAGGGCGAGAAGATCCGCGCCGACGCCGACCGCCAGCGCGAGGTGACGCTGGCCAATGCCTACCGCGACGCGCAGAAGGTGCGCGGCGAGGGCGACGCGCAGGCCGCGGCCGCCTACGCGGACGCTTTTGGCCGTGATCCGCAGTTCGCCCAGTTCTACCGCAGCCTGGAGGCCTACAGGGCCAGCTTCAACAAGAAGGGCGACGTGATGGTGCTGGACCCGGACGGCACGGAGTTCTTCCGCACCTACCGCGGCGCCGGCTCGCTGGCGCCCGGCATCACGCCCTCGCAGCCGCCGCGCCGCTGAGCCGCGCGCCGTGGACAGCGACGTCCTGTGGGCGGCCCTCGCCCTGGTGCTGGTGTTCGAGGGCCTGTTCCCCTTCATCTCGCCCGGCGGCTGGCGCCGCACCTTCCAGAAGCTGCTGGCGCTGCAGGACGGGCAGCTGCGCTTCTTCGGCCTGTGCAGCGTGATGCTGGGCCTGCTGCTGCTCTGGCTGACCTCGTGAGGGCGGCCGGTGGGCGGCCGGTAAAATACCGTTTTTAACAGCGTCCCTTTTCCATGTCCGCCTGGGTCCTGCCGGATCACATCGCCGATGTGTTGCCTTCCGAGGCCCGGCACATCGAAGAACTGCGCCGCCTGCTGCTCGACACCGCCCGCGGCTACGGCTGCGAGCAGGTGATGCCGCCGCTGCTGGAGCACCTGGAGTCGCTGCTCACCGGCACCGGCGAGGCGCTGGACCTGCAGACCTTCAAGCTGGTGGACCAGCTGTCCGGCCGCATGATGGGCCTGCGGGCGGACACCACGCCGCAGGTGGCGCGCATCGATGCGCACCTGCTCAATCGCCGCGGCGTCACCCGCCTGTGCTACTGCGGACCGGTGCTGCACACCCGCCCGGGCCGGCCGCACGCCACGCGCGAGCCGCTGCAGTTCGGCGCCGAGATCTATGGCCATGCCGGCCTGGAGGCCGACCTGGAGGCATTGACGCTGGCGCTGGACTGCCTGCGCGCCACCCGCGTGGCCGACCTCACCGTGGACCTGGCGGACGCGCGCATCGTGCGCGCGCTGCTGGCCGGGGTGCCGCTGGACGCGGCCGCCTTGGCGCGCGTGCACGCGGCACTGGCGGCCAAGGACGCGAGCGAGCTGGCGGCGTTGACCCGCGGCATCCCCGCCGCCTCGCGCGAGGGCCTGGCGGCGTTGCTGTCGCTGTACGGTGACCAGGGCGTGCTGGACGAGGCCGAAAAGTGCCTGCCGCCCGCGCCCTTGCTGCGCGAGGCGCTCGCCAACCTGAGGTGGCTGGCCAGCCAGGTGGAAGGCGCGCGCATCAGCTTCGACCTGGCCGACCTGCGCGGCTACGCCTACTACAGCGGCGCGCGTTTCGCGGTCTACACGCCCGGCGCCAGCGACGCGCTGGTGCGCGGCGGCCGCTACGACGAGGTGGGAGCCGTGTTCGGCCGCAACCGCCCCGCCGTGGGTTTCAGCCTGGACCTCAAGGAACTGGTCGGCGTGGTCGCCAAGCCCGCGCTCAAGGCCGCGATCCGGGCGCCCTGGGGCGAGGACGCCGGCCTGCGCGCCGCGATCGCCGAGCTGCGCCGGAGTGGCGAAACGGTGGTGTGCGTGCTGCCCGGCCACGAGAGCGAGGTGGACGAGTTCCACTGCGACCGCGAGCTCGCCCGCCAGGGCGGCGGCTGGGCCGTGCGCCCCCTCTGATCCATCTCTCTCCAACCGGGATTTCTCTGCGATGAACAAGACATCAGGCCGCAACGTGGTCGTGGTCGGCACCCAGTGGGGTGACGAGGGCAAAGGCAAGCTGGTCGACTGGCTGACCGAGAGCGCCCAGGGCGTGGTGCGCTTCCAGGGCGGCCACAACGCCGGTCATACGCTGGTGATCAACGGCGTGAAGACCGCGCTGCACCTCATCCCCAGCGGCATCATGCGCCCGGGCGTCAGGTGCTACATCGGCAACGGCGTGGTGCTGTCGGCCGCCAAGCTGTTCGAGGAGATTGAGGGCCTGGAGAAGGCCGGCGTGGAGGTGCGCTCGCGCCTGCGCATCAGCGAGGCCTGCCCGCTGATCCTGCCCTTCCATGCCGCGCTGGACATCGCGCGCGAGCAGCTGCGCGAGAAGGGCGGCAGCGAGAAGATCGGCACCACCGGCCGCGGCATCGGCCCGGCCTACGAGGACAAGATCGCCCGCCGCGCGCTGCGCGTGCAGGACCTGCGGCACCCGCAGCGCTTCGCCGACAAGCTCAAGACCCTGCTGGAGCTGCACAACCACGTGCTGACCACCTTCCTGCACGCGCCGGCCGTCGACTACCAGCAGACGCTGGACGAGGCCCTCAAGCTGGGCGAGCGGCTCAAGCCCATGATGGCCGACGTCTCGCGCGAGCTGAACGAGGCGCACCTGCGCGGCGACAACCTGCTGTTCGAGGGCGCCCAGGGCACGCTGCTGGACGTGGACCACGGCACCTATCCCTACGTCACCTCCAGCAACTGCGTGGCGGGCAACGCGGCGGCGGGCGCCGGCGTGGGGCCGGGCCTGCTGCACTACGTGCTGGGCATCACCAAGGCCTATTGCACGCGCGTGGGCGGCGGCCCCTTCCCGACCGAGCTGGACTGGGAAAAGCCCGGCACCGTCGGCTACCACCTGTCGACCGTCGGCGCGGAAAAGGGCGTGACCACGGGCCGCTCGCGCCGCTGCGGCTGGTTCGACGCCGCGCTGCTCAAGCGCAGCGCCCAGGTCAACGGCCTGTCGGGCCTGTGCATCACCAAGCTGGACGTGCTGGACGGCATCCAGGAACTGCAGCTGTGCACCGGCTACGAGCTGGATGGCGAGCACACCGACATCCTGCCGCTGGGCGCCGACGAGATCGCGCGCTGCAAGCCGGTGTACGAGCAGCTTCCCGGCTGGAGCGAGAGCACGGTGGGCGTGACGCAGTACGAGCGGCTTCCGGTCAACGCGCGGCTGTACCTGCAGCGCATCGAGCAGGTCACCGGCGTGCCCATCGCCATGATCTCCACCAGCCCGGACCGCGACCACACCATCATGATGCGTCACCCCTACCTGGCGGATTGAGGAACTGAAACCACAAGAGGAGCAGTTGAGATGTTGACGGAAGACGGCAAGCACCTGTACGTGAGTTACGACGAGTACCACAACCTCATCGAGAAGCTGGCGATCAAGGTGCACCAGTCGGGCTGGCAGTTCGACACCATCCTGTGCCTGGCGCGCGGCGGCATGCGGCCGGGGGACATCCTCTCGCGCATCTTCGACAAGCCGCTGGCCATCATGTCCACCAGCTCCTACCGCGCCGATGCGGGCACGGTGCAGGGCCACCTGGACATCGCGCGCTTCATCACCACCCCCAAGGGCGAGATCGCCGGTCGCGTGCTGCTGGTGGACGACCTGGCCGACTCCGGGCACACGCTGCACAAGGTGGTGGACCTGCTCAGGACCAGCTACAAGCCCATCACCGAGCTGCGCAGCGCCGTGATCTGGACCAAGGGCATGTCCAGCTTCACGCCGGACTACTCGGTGGAGTTCCTGCCAACCAATCCCTGGATCCACCAGCCCTTCGAGGGCTACGACAGCATGGGGCCGGAGAAGCTGCTGGCCAAGTGGAAGATCTGAGTACCGCCCGCGGTTCCGCCCGACTCAGCGGCAGGCGCGCCAGGGTCCGCGGTCCAGGTGCAGGTGGTCGCGGTGGGCGGCGTTGTAGTCGGGCCCCAGCACCGCGTCGAAGAACCTGCATGCCCCGGCGTGGGCCTCGCGCAGGAAGGCAGCTTCCGCGCCCTCGGCCGACCAGTCCCGCAGCACGCTGATGCGCCGGCCGTCGGCCAGCACGAAGCCGGCCACGTCCAGGGCGTCGGCCGTCGCGTGCTGGCTGCGCCGCCCGGCCGTCGCGTGGTTCACGTTGCGGCAGGCGTAGCTGCCGAAGTGCTCCAGCCGCACCACGCGCGCCGGCAGCAAGGCGGCCGCCGGCTGCAGCACGTGCCGCTCCCACAGGGCCAGCGACACCGCCGCGGGGCATGAGAGCACGAAGGCCGGCCCGACATGCATTTGCGTGCGTTCGATGCGCACCGCGTTGGCCAGGCCGCAGCGCTCGCCGGTGACGCGGTCGGGCACGGGCGCCCAGCGCATCTGGGCCGTGCCCAGCACCTGGAGGCACAGGGCCGGCTCGCGGCCGAGCCTGCCCAGCTTGTGCCGCGTCAGCCAATGCGGCTCCTCCTCGATGCGCAGGGGCGCCCAGGGGTTCCAGCGGTCCGGCAGCTGCCACGAGCCCGTCCACAGCGCGTAGCCTGCCGCGGCCGGCAAGACCAGCAGCGCGGCGGCGAACAGCTTTGCGATCATCCGGCGATTCTGCGAAGACTCTGGCTACCATGGGGCGCATGAGCGACCCTGTTACCCACCTCCTTCACCACCCGTACCAGCCGCCCGCGGGCTTCGCCGCGCCGCAGCCGGGCGTGTTCAAGGCCTCCACCGTCATCTTCCCCAACGTCGCGGCCATGCGGGCGCGCGACTGGAAGCACAAGCACGGCTACACCTACGGCCTGCACGGCACGCCCACCACCTTCCTGCTGGAAGAGCGCATCGCGGCGCTGGAGGGTGGGGCGCAGTGCGTGCTGGTGCCCAGCGGCCTGGCGGCCGTCGCCAACGTCGACCTGGCGCTGCTCAAGACGGGCGACGAGGTCCTGATCCCGGCCAACGCCTACGGCCCGTCCAAGGCGCTGGCCGAAGGCGAGCTGGCGAACTGGGGCATCACGCACCAGCTGTACGACCCCATGGACCCGGCCGACCTGGCGGCGCGCCTGGGCCCTCGCACGCGCCTGGTCTGGCTGGAAGCGCCCGGCTCGGTCACCATGGAGTTCCCCCCATTGGCGCAATTGGCCCATGCCTGCCGGCAGCGTGGCGTGACCACCGCGCTGGACAACACCTGGGGCGCCGGCCTGGCTTTCAACGGCTTCGATCTCGCGACGCCCGGCAGCGGCGCCGACATCGTGGTGCAGGCGCTGACCAAGTACCCCAGCGGCGGCGGCGACGTGCTGATGGGCAGCATCGTCACCCGTGACGAGGCGCTGCACCTGCAGCTCAAGCTGACCCACATGCGCCTGGGCTGGGGCGTGGGCGCCAACGACGCCGAGGCGGTGCTGCGTTCCCTGCCCAGCATCGCGCTGCGCTACCAGGCCCACGACCGTGCGGCTCGGGTGTTGGCGCGCTGGCTGCAGGCGCGGCCCGAGGTGGCACGGGTGCTGCATCCGGCACTGGAGGGCTCGCCGGGCCATGAGCACTGGCGGGCGCTGTGCACGGACCCGGGGCAGGGCGGCGGGGGGCGGGCGGCCGGCCTGTTCTCCGTGGTCTTCCATGAGCGCTACCGCATGGCGCAGGTCGACGCCTTTTGCGACCGGCTGCGGCTGTTCAAGCTGGGCTACTCCTGGGGGGGACCGGTCAGCCTGGTCGTGCCCTACGACATGCCCGGCATGCGACGGCACTGGCCGCACCGCGGCACGCTGGTGAGGTTCTCGGTCGGGCTGGAGGCGGCGGCCGACCTGCAGGCCGACCTGGCGCAGGCTCTGGACGCCCTGGCCAAGACATAATACCTCTCATGAACGCCGAAACCCCCGCCAGCCTGCGCCGCGGCCGCTCCCTGACGGCCGACCTGGTCCAGGCCCTGGGCGACCGGGTGCGGGACGGCCGCTGGCCTGCGGGCGCGCGCCTGCCCAAGGAGGCGGACCTGATGTCCGAGTTCGGCGTCAGCCGCACCGTGGTGCGCGAGGCCATGTCCCGGCTGCAGGCCGCGGGCGTGGTCGACATCCGGCACGGCGTGGGCACCTTCGTCCTGGGCTACGGCGACCCGGGCAGCTTCCGCATCGCGCCCGAGCAGCTGGGCACGCTGCAGGACGTGATCGCGGTGCTGGAGCTGCGCATCGCGCTGGAGACCGAGAGCGCAGGGCTGGCGGCGCAGCGCCGCACCGTAGAGAACCTGGCGGCGATCCGCTCCGCGCTGGATGCGTTCACCGGCGCAGTGGACGCGGGACGCGACGCCGTTGGGCCGGACTTCCAGTTCCATCTGGAGATCGCCCGCGCCACGCAGAACCGGCACTTCGGCGACCTCATGGGCACCCTGGGCGGCATGATGATCCCGCGCGCCCGGCTGGAATCCAGCGAGCCCCTGACGCCCGAGCGCGCGCAGTACCTGCGGCGTGTCAATGCCGAGCACGAGAGCATCTACGACGCCATCGACCGGCAGGACGCGGAGGGCGCACGGGCCGCAATGCGCACGCACCTGGCCAACAGCCGCGAACGGCGCCGCCGCGCGGCGCTGGCCTGAGTCACAACAAAACACAAACAGGGGTAGAGACCATGAGGTACGATGTCCTATCTCTTGGAAATTAAACGCATGACCCCGAACGAACTCAAGCAAGCGCTGTCCAGCGGCTTGCTGTCCTTCCCGCTGACCGACTTCGACGCCCAGCTGCGCTTCCATGCCCGTGGCTACGCCGACCGGCTGGAGTGGCTGATGCCCTACGGCGCCACGGTCCTGTTCGCTGCCGGCGGCACCGGCGAATTCTTCTCGCTCGAGCCGCAGGAATACGGCGCGGTGATCAAGACCGCGGCCGACACCTGCCGCGGCCGGGTGCCCATCATCGGCGGCGCCGGCGGCGGCACCACGCTGGCCATCAGGTACGCGCAGGAGGCCCAGCAGCAGGGCGCCCAGGGCGTGCTGCTGCTGCCCCACTACCTGACCGAGGCCACGCAGGAAGGACTGGTCGCCCACGTCGAAGCCGTGTGCAAGAGCCTGAAGATCGGCGTGATCGTCTACAACCGCGGCGCCACCCGCCTGTCGGCCGACTCCCTGGCCCGCCTGGCCGAGCGCTGCACCAACCTGATCGGCTTCAAGGACGGGCTGGGCGACATCGAGCGCATCGTCTCCATCCGTCAGAAGCTGGGCGACCGCTTCGTCTACGTGGGCGGCATGCCCACGCACGAGGTCTATGCCCATGCCTACAAGGCACTGGGCGTGCCGGTGTATTCCTCCGCCGTCTTCAACTTCATCCCGCGCACGGCCATCGAGTTCTACAACGCCTACGCCAGCGGCGACACCGCGACCACCGGCCGCCTGCTGGACGAGTTCTTCCTGCCCTACCTGGCCATCCGCAACAAGGGCGAGGGCTATGCCGTTTCCATCGTCAAGGCGGGAGCCACGGCGGTCGGCCGCAGCGCCGGGCCGGTGCGCCCGCCGCTGTCGGAGCTCAAGCCGTCGGAAGCCGAGGAGCTGGCCGCGCTGATCCGCAAGCTCGGCCCGCAGTAAGTCTGTTCATCCAAGGAGACACCATGAAAAAAAACCTGCTCGGCCTGGCGCTGGCCCTGGCCGCCACCGTGAACGCCCTGGCCGCCTACCCCGAGAAGCCGGTGACGGTGGTGGTGCCGTTCCCGCCGGGCGGCTCCACCGACAACATCGCGCGCGTGCTCTCGCAGAAGCTGCAGGAGTCGCTGGGCGGCTCGTTCATCATCGACAACAAGCCGGGCGCCACCGGCACCATAGGCGCCGCCTTCGTCAAGCGCGCGCCCGCGGACGGCTATACGCTGTTCGTGTCGTCCCTGGGCCCCTTTGTGATCGCCCCGCACCTGATCAAGGGCGTGCAGTACGACGCGCTGAAGGACTTCGACCCGATCACCGTGGCCGTGCAGGCGCCCAACGTGCTGGTCGTGCCCGCAGCCTCCGCCGACAAGAACCTAGCCGACCTGCTGGCGCACCTCAAGCGCACGTCCGGCAAGGTGAGCTTCGCTTCCTCGGGCAACGGCTCCTCCGACCACCTCTCGGCCGAGCTGTTCTGGCAGCAGACCGGCACCCAGGGCCTGCACATCCCGTACAAGGGCGGCGGCCCCGCCATCAACGACCTGCTGGGTGCCCAGGTGGACGCGGCCTTCGTCAACATCAACAGCATCATCCAGCACGTCAAGGCGGGCAAGGTGCGGGCCCTGGCCATCTCCTCCGAGAAGCGCTCCCCGCTGCTGCCGGAGGTGCCCACGCTGGCAGAGCAGGGCGTCAAGGGCGCGGAGGTCCAGTCCTGGCAGGCGGTCGCGGCCCCCAGGGGCCTGCCGGCCGACGTCAAGGCCAGGCTGCACGGCGCCATCGTCGCCGCGCTTGGCGACCCGGTCGTCAAGGACAAGCTGCTGGCGCAGGGTTTCGAGATCGTGGCCAACACGCCCGAGCAGTTCGCCCGCTTCCAGGCCGCCGAGTACGCGCGCTGGAAGCAGCTGATCGAGGCTCGCAAGATCACCGCAGACTGAAGGCGGGCAGCGCGGCCATGAATGCCAGTCCCCGCTGGATCCGCATGCACGAGGCGGACAACGTGGCCATCGTCGCCAATGACGGCGGCCTGGAGGCGGGCGCCTCCTTCCCCGGCGGCCTCACCCTGCGCGAGCGCGTTCCGCAGGGCCACAAGGTGGCGCTGGTCGACCTGCCGGCCGGCGGCGAGGTGCGCCGCTACAACGTCGCGATCGGCCGCGCGCTGCGGGACATCCCGGCGGGCAGCTGGGTGCACGAGCGCCTGCTGGCCATGCCGGCGGCCGCCGACCTGGCGCAGCTGCCCGCTGCGCGCGCCCGTGCCGAACCGCCGCCGCCCCTGGAGGGCTACACCTTCCAGGGCTACCGCAATGCCGACGGCTCGGTGGGTACCCGCAACCTGCTGGCCATCACGCAGACGGTGCAGTGCGTGGCCGGCGTCGCGCGCATCGCGGCCGAGCGCATCCGCGCCGAGTTGCTGCCGCGCTACCCCAACGTGGACGGCGTGGTGGCGCTGGAGCACAGCTACGGCTGCGGCGTGGCGATCGATGCGCCCGAGGCGGCCATCCCGATCCGCACCTTGCGCAACATCAGCCTCAACCCGAACTTCGGCGGTGAGGTGCTGCTGGTGAGCCTGGGTTGCGAGAAGCTGCAGCCGGACCGGTTGCTGCCGCCGGGCGTGATCCCCCTCGTGGCCGACGCCGGACCGCAGCCGCTGGACATGGTCCGGCTCCAGGACGACAGGCACGTCGGCTTCCAGTCGATGGTCGACGCCGTGGTGCGCCAGGCCGTGCCGCACCTGGAGCGGCTGCAGGCGCGCCGGCGCGAGACCGTCCCGGCCGGCGAGCTGGTGGTGGGCGTGCAGTGCGGCGGCAGCGATGCCTTCTCCGGCGTCACCGCCAATCCGGCGGTGGGCTACTGCACCGACCTGCTGGTGCGTGCCGGCGCCACCGTGATGTTCTCGGAAACCACCGAGGTGCGCGACGCCGTCGACCAGCTGACCTCGCGCGCCGCTTCGCCCGAGGTGGCCGAGGCGATCAAGCGCGAGATGGCCTGGTACGACGCCTACCTCGAGCGCGGCCGTGTCGACCGCAGCGCCAACACCACGCCCGGCAACAAGGCCGGCGGCCTGTCCAACATCGTCGAGAAGGCGATGGGCTCCATCATCAAGTCCGGCAGCGCGCCGATCTCCGGCGTGCTGCCGCCCGGCGAGAAGCTGAAGCCGGGCCAGCGCGGCCTGTTCTACGCCGCCACGCCCGCCAGCGACTTCATCTGCGGCACGCTGCAATTGGCCGCCGGCATGAACCTGCACGTGTTCACCACCGGGCGCGGCACGCCCTACGGCCTGGCCGAGGTCCCCGTGATCAAGGTGGGCACGCGCACCGAGCTGGCCCGCCGCTGGCACGACCTGATCGACCTGAACGCCGGCCGCGTCGCCGACGGCGAGTGCAGCGCCCCGGAGATGGGCTGGGCTCTGTTCCGCCTGATGCTCGAGGTCGCCAGCGGCCGGCAGCGCACCTGGGCCGAGCGCTGGAAGCTGCACAACCAGCTGGTCCTGTTCAACCCCGCCCCCGTGACCTGATCGCCATGACCACTCCCATCGTCCGCACCCTGCGCGTGGTGCCCGTCGCCGGACGCGACGGCATGCTGCTCAACCTGTCCGGCGCCCACGCGCCTTTCTTCACCCGCAACCTGGTGATCGCCACCGACAGCGCCGGCCGCACCGGCCTGGGCGAGGTGCCGGGCGGCGAGAAGATCCGCCAGACGCTGGAGGATGCGCGCGCCCTGGTGGAGGGCCGTCCCGTCGGCGAGCTGCAGGCCATCCTCAGCGAGATGCGGCAACGCTTCGCCGAGCGCGACGCCGGCGGCCGCGGCCTGCAGACCTTCGACCTGCGCACCACCATCCATGCGGTGACGGCCGTTGAGTCGGCGCTGCTGGACCTGCAGGGCCAGCACCTCGGGGTGCCGGTGGCCGCCTTGCTGGGCGAAGGCCAGCAGCGCGAGGCGGTGCAGATGCTGGGCTACCTGTTCTTCGTCGGCGACCGGCGCAAGACCGACCTGCCGTACGCCAGCGAGCCCGATGCGGCGGACGACTGGCTGCGCCTGCGGCACGAGCCTGCGCTGACGGCCGAGGCCGTGGTGAGGCTGGCCGAGGCGGCACACGAGCGCTATGGCTTCCAGGACTTCAAGCTCAAGGGCGGCGTGCTGCGCGGCGAGCAGGAGGTGGAGGCGGTCCGTGCGCTGCACGAACGCTTCCCGCAGGCGCGGGTGACGCTGGACCCGAACGGCGGCTGGCTGCTCAAGGACGCCGTTCGCCTGATGCGCGACATGCATGGCGTGCTGGCCTATGCCGAGGACCCGTGCGGCGCCGAGGAGGGATTCTCCGGGCGCGAGGTGATGGCCGAGTTCCGCCGCGCCACCGGCCTGCCCACGGCCACCAACATGGTGGCCACCGACTGGCGGCAGCTGTCGCATGCGCTGTCGCTGCAGGCGGTGGACATCCCGCTGGCCGACCCGCATTTCTGGACCCTGGCCGGCTCGGTGCGGGTGGCGCAGACCTGCCGCGACTGGGGCCTGACCTGGGGCTCGCACTCCAACAACCACTTCGACGTGTCGCTCGCGATGTTCACCCACGTGGGCGCCGCCGCGCCCGGCAAGGTGACGGCCATCGACACCCACTGGATCTGGCAGGACGGCCAGCGCCTGACCCGGGAACCGCTGAGGATCGAGGACGGCTGCGTGCAGGTGCCGAAAAAGCCCGGCCTGGGCGTCGAGCTGGACATGGCCGAGGTGGAGAAGGCGCATGCCCTCTACCAGCAGCATGGCCTGGGCGCGCGCGACGACGCGATCGCGATGCAGTACCTGGTGCCGGGCTGGACCTTCGACCCCAAACGCCCCTGCCTGGTGCGCTGACCCTGCGGCCAACCGGGCCGCCGGTACCCATCGCAGGGCTGATCGCTTACATTGCACCCTCAACCCAACCCGATGGAGCGCTGGTGGCCACACCCAATTACGGATACGAGAAGCGGCAGAAAGAGCTGGCCAAGAAGCGCAAGAAAGAGGAAAAGCTCAAGGCCAAGGCCGAACGCAAGACCGTCCCCGGCCAGGAAGCCGGGAACGGCTCCCCGGATGCGGGCGGGCCGGGCAGCACCCCGGTGCCGCCGGCCCGGCAGGGCTGAAGCTCAACCTTCCACGGCCGTCAATTCCTGCGCCAAGCGGCCCATGGCCTGCATCGAGCGGTCCTGGGCCGCGATCGTTCTGGCTGTGCCGTACTGCCGGAAGTTGCGCGCTATGGACGCCGCGTAGCCGGGGTCGTAGTGCTGGGTGAGCAGCTCGCGCACCACCTCGCGGATCCGGCCGGCGCCCACCCGGGCCTGCCAGTCCTCCACCACCGCGCGGCCGCGCAGCTCGGCCAGCGCCCCCAGGCGGTCGCAGAAGAAATCCGGCTGGCGCACGAACCAGTCGTAGTCCTCCATCAGCAGCTCCACCCGCTCGGGCTCGGGCAGTTCCAGCCGCAGGCAGGGGCTGGCGCGCATGGCGGCGATCAGCGCCTCGGGCACGGCCACGTTGCCGACCTTCTTGCTCTCGCTTTCCACGTACACCGGCCGCGCCGGATCGAGGCGGCGCAGCTGCTCCCAGACACGGGTGTCAAACTGCTTCTGGCTGGGCTGCGGCTGGCCCGGCACCAGGCCCAGCACGGAGCTGCGATGCTGGGCCAGGCCCTCCAGGTCCAGCACCTGCGTGCCCCGGTCGGCCAGCGCCTGCAGCAGGCGCGTCTTGCCCGAGCCCGTGGGGCCGCAGATCACCTGGTAGGACAGCCGCTGCGCCAGCGCCGGCAGCTCGGCCAGCACGGCGGCGCGGAAGGCCTTGTAGCCGCCGTCCACCAGGCTGACGCGAAAGCCGATCTGGTCCAGCACCAACGACAGCGAGCCGCTGCGCTTGCCGCCGCGCCAGCAGTACACCAGCGGCTGCCAGCCCTTGGGCTTGTCCAGCACCTCGCGCTCGATGTGGCGCGCCACGTTGGCCGCCACCAGGGCGGCACCGCGCTTCTTGGCCTCGAAGGGGCTGACCTGCTTGTAGATCGTGCCCACCAGGTGCCGCTCATCGCTGGTGAGGGAGGGCCAGTTCACCGCCCCGGGCAGCCGGTCCTCGGCGTACTCGGCCTGGCTGCGTGCGTCGATGACGGTGCTGAACTCGGCCAGGCGCGCGATGGCCTCGGCCGCCGGGATGACCTGGACCGTCACTTCGACCTGAGGAGCTTCACCAGCTCGGGCCAGACGTTGGCCAGCATCTGCGGCTGCGCCTCCTCGGTGGGATGGATGCGGTCCGGCTGGAACAGGCGGGCGGCGTCAGGGATGTCGGCCACGCCCTTGAGGATGAAGGGCACCACCGCCGCCTTGTGCTGGCGGCCCACCTTCTCGAACAGCGCCGCGAAGCGCTCGCCATAGTCGCGCCCGTAATTGGGCGGCAGCTGGATGCCGGCCAGCAGCACCTCGGCGCCGGCCTTCTGGGCCGCCTGCGTCATGGCCGACAGGTTGTTCTCCGTCATGCCCAGGGGCAGGCCGCGCAGCGCGTCGTTGCCGCCCAGCTCGATCACCACGTGGGTCGGCTTGTGCTGCGCCAGCAGGGCCGGCAGGCGCGAGCGGCCGCCGGAGGTGGTGTCGCCGCTGATGCTGGCATTGACCACGCGGGCCGCGATCTTCTCGCGCTCCAGCCGCTGCTCCAGCAGCGCCACCCAGCCGCTGCCGCGTTTGAGGCCATACTCGGCACTCAGGGAATCGCCCACGACCAGAATCACCGGCGTGGCGGCCCACGCGGCGGGAGCGTAAGCCGCGGCCAGGCCGGCGGCGATCAATTGCCTGCGATCCAACACCCAGAACTCCATGTCCGAACCCATCATTTCCGTCGAGCACGTCTTCAAGTCCGTCACGGACTCGACCGGCACCCTCGACATTCTGCGCGATATCGATTTCACCCTGGCTCCCAGGGAGACCGTGGCCATCGTGGGCGCCTCGGGCTCGGGCAAGAGCACCTTGCTGTCCATCGTCGCCGGGCTGGACACGCCCACCCGCGGCACCGTGCGGCTGGCGGGGCAGGACCTGTTCGCCATCGGCGAGGACGAGCGGGCGCGGCTGCGCGCGCAGAAGGTGGGCTTCGTGTTCCAGAGCTTCCAGCTGATGGGCAATCTCACGGCACTGGAGAACGTGATGCTGCCGCTGGAGCTGGTGGGCCGGCGCGATGCGCGCAAGGCCGCCGCCGAGATGCTGGCGCGCGTGGGCCTGGACCAGCGGCTGGGCCACTACCCCAAGGTGCTGTCCGGCGGCGAGCAGCAGCGGGTGGCGCTGGCCCGCGCGTTCGTGGTGCAGCCGGCGGTGCTGCTGGCCGACGAGCCCACCGGCAGCCTGGACTTCGCCACCGGCGAGACCGTGATGCAGCTGATGTTCGACCTCAACCGCGAGCAGGGCACCACGCTCGTGCTGGTGACGCACGACCGCGCCATCGCGGCCCGCTGCGATCGGCGCATCACCATCGAGGCGGGACGGATCGCGGGGTGAGATCGGCGCCTTCCTGCCTCCGATAATCCCCTGATGTCCGCACCCAAAGTCCTGTTCGGCTTCCACGCGGTGGGCGTGAGGCTCAAGACCGCGCCGCAGTCGGTGATCGAGGTCTACTACGAGCCGACGCGGCGCGACGCGCGCATGCGCCAGTTCCTCGAGCGTGCCAAGGAGGCCGGCGTGCGCCTGATCGAGGCCGACGGGCTGCGCATCGCCAAGCTGGCCGGCAGCGCCGGCCACCAGGGCGTGGCGGCCCGGGTGCAGGCCCTGGAAGCCGCCCGCTCCCTGGACGACCTGCTGGACGCGGTCCAGGGGCCGCCGCTGCTGCTGGTGCTGGACGGCGTGACCGATCCCCACAACCTGGGCGCCTGCCTGCGCGTGGCCGACGGCGCGGGAGCGCACGCCGTGATCGCACCCAAGGACCACGCGGTGGGCCTGAACGCCACCGTGGCCAAGGTGGCCAGCGGCGCCGCCGAGACCGTGCCCTACTTCATGGTCACCAACCTGGCGCGCACGCTGGGCGAGCTCAAGGAACGCAACATCTGGTGCATAGGGACCAGCGACGACGCGCCGCGCACCCTCTACCAGGCCGACCTGAAGGCGCCAGTGGCCCTGGTGCTGGGCGCCGAGGGGCCGGGCATGCGGCAGCTCACGCGCAAGACCTGCGACGAGCTGGTGTCCATCCCCATGCGCGGGGCGGTGGAGAGCCTCAACGTGTCCGTGGCCAGCGGCGTGGTGCTGTACGAGGCGCTGCGGCAACGGTCATGAGCACGGCCGGCGTCGCCGAGGTGCAGCGCTGGGTGCGGGCCGCCCGCCGCATCGTGGTGCTCAGCGGCGCCGGCATGAGCCAGGAGTCGGGCGTGCCCACCTTCCGGGACGCGCAGACCGGGCTGTGGGCGCACCACCGGCCCGAGGACCTGGCCACCGAGGACGCCTTCCGCGCCGCCCCGTCCATGGTGTGGGACTGGTATGCCATGCGGCGCGCCAAGGTGGCCGAAGTGGAACCCAATGCCGGCCACCGGGCAGTGGCGGCTTTCCAGCGGCGTCACCCGGGGCGGCTCACGGTGGTGACGCAGAACGTGGACGATCTGCACCAGCGCTCGGGCAGCCCCGGCGTGCTGCCCCTGCACGGCAGCCTGTTCGCCGACCGCTGGCTGGACCCGCCGCGCGCCTGCTGCCAGGCGCAGCCGCCGCAGCCGGGCCACCCGCCGCGCTGCGCCGGCTGCGGCAACCTGCGCCGGCCTGGCGTGGTCTGGTTCGGCGAGGCGCTGCCGCCGGACGTGCTGGCCGCCGCCCAGGCCGCCGCCACGGCCTGTGAGCTGATGCTGGTGGTCGGCACCTCGGGCCTGGTCTACCCCGCGGCGGGCCTGCCGGGCGAGGTGTCCGCGGGCGCGCGCGTGGCGGTGGTCAACCCGCAGCCCTCGGCACTGGACGACCCGGCCCAGGCCGTGCTGCGCGGCACGGCGGCCGCGCTGCTGCCGGCGCTGCTGGCGGCGGACTGATTCAGCCCAGTTCCCAGAACCGCATCACCACGCGGTCCGGGTGGCGCTGGCCGCTGCCGACGAACACGCGCTCGGTGATCCAGCGCAGCGCCGGCCAGGCGGTCTCGAAGCTGGGGCTGCAGCGGAAGTAGATCCGCGCCGGGTCCACCGGCTCGCCGCGCGCCAGCCGCGCCATCAGCTCGGGCGGGCCGCTGCGCAGCGCGCGGTTGGTGACGTAGATGCGTTCGCCGCCCTCGGCCTCCAGCATGTAGCGCGCATCCAGCTCGGCCAGCGTGTCGCTCACCACCAGCTGGAAGTCGGCGCCGCCCGGCAGCACGCGGGCGCGCCAGCCGTCGCCCACCACCTCGCCGCCCAGGATGGGGATCAGCCGGCGCAGGCCGCGGCCGGTGCGGCCCAGCTCCTGCGGCGCGGCCACCTGCACCGTCAGGTCGGCGAAGAACTTGAGCGGGGGCAGTGCGAGGTCGGCCATTCGGCATTATGGGCAGCCGCGGTCCCGCTGCCCTAGACCAGGCCGAACCAGCCCAGCACGGCCCCTATGCCCAGCAGCCACAGCAGGTGCACCCGCGTGCGCCAGACAATGAGGGTGGTGGCCAGGGTCACGGCCCACAGCGGCCATTGCGACAGCCGGTAGCCGCCGCTGGTGGCCAGGATCCAGCCGGTGGCGACGAGCAGCGCGATCACGATGGGCGCCATCCCCTGCTTGAAGGCACGCACCGCGCGCAGCTCGCGGTTGCGGTGGCCCCAGCTCGCCGCCAGGTAGGTCAGGGTGGTGCTGGGCAGCAGGATGCCGGCCAGGGCCAGTACCAGGCCGGCGCCGGCCCCGGCCCAGCCGCCCGCGCCCATCCCGACGTTCCATCCCAGCAGCGCGACGAACAGCACGTTGGGCCCGGGTGCCGCCTGCGCGATCGCCACCGAGGAGGTGAACTGCGGGTCGGTGAGCCAGCCCTGTTCCTGCACCAGGTAGCGGTGCATGTCGGGAGCTGTGGTGATGGCGCCGCCGATGGACAGCAGCGAGAGCATCAGGAAGTGGCCGAAGAAAGCCAGCCAGTCCAGGCCGCCGCCCACCATCAGCGCGGCCCCAGCTTGCGCCAGGTGAGCGCGCAGGCCAGGCCGCCCAGCACCAGCAGCACCCAGGCCAGCGGCAGCCGCAGCAGGGCGATGGCGACGAAGGCGGCGCCGCCCAGCGCCATGCACACGGGCAGGCCCAGCGGGTGCTTGAGCAGGGCGCTGAACAGCTTGAGTCCGGTGGCCGCCACCAGCCCGGCGGCCACCGCGCCCATGCCGCGCAGCGCGCCGGCCACCTGCGGATGGTCGGCGAACCGCGCGTAGACCAGGGCCAGCGCCAGCACCACCATCAGCGGGACCAGCAGCATGCCGGCCAGTGCGACCAGCGCTCCCGGCAGGCCGAAGTAACGCCCGCCTATCATCAGCGACAGGTTGATCACGTTGGGCCCGGGCATGATCTGCGCCACCGCCCATTCCTCGACGAACTCCTCGCGCGTCATCCAGCGCTTGCGCTCGACCAGCTCGCGCTGGACCACCGCCAGCACGCCGCCGAAGCCCTGCAGCGCGAGCCAGGTGAAGGAGAGGAACAGGTCGGTCAGGGAACGGGGCTGGGGCCGGTCGGCGGGGAGAGGGGAGGTCATCGCACCAGGATTATCGGCATGCGCCGCGCCCACGCCGGTCACTTCAGCCCGAACCTGCGCGCAGGCTGTGCGTGGCCAGCCACAGTCCGGCGGCGATCGGCGGCATGCCAGGCGCCCGGTGGCTCGCCGGTTCATGCGGCGCACGCCTGCCGCGTCACAGCTTCAGTTCCCAGGTCTCGCCCACCAGCGCGTGCCCGCCATAGCCGCGGTAAGGCTCGCTCTTGACCAGGCGGAAGCCGCGCTGCGCGTAGATATGGCGCGCGGCCTGCAGGTTGCCGTTGGTCCACAGCACCATCCTGCGGTAGCCCCTGGTGCGCGCGAAGGCGATGGCCTCGTCGGTCAGGCGCGCGCCCAGGCCATGGCCGCGCGCCTGCGGGGTCAGGATCAGCAGGCGCAGCTGGGCCACGGTGGCGCTCTTGCGCACCACGAACACCGAACCGGCGCGCTCGCCGTCCACCTCCGCGATCCAGCAGCGTTCCCACTCGGGCTGGAACCTGCGCACGAACTCGCCGGCGATCTGCGCCACCAGGGCCTCGAATTCCTGGTTCCAGCCGTACTCGCGCGCATAGATCTCGCCGTGCTGCTGCACCACCCAGCCCATGTCGCCGGGTCGCGGGTCGCGCAGCACCACGGTGCGCGGCGGCGCGGCCCGGGAAGCGTCCAGCAGCCGCTGGACGGTGGCCATGGCCGCGATCAGCTGCTCGCGCTGCGGCACCGGCAGGCTGGAGAGCAAGGCGGCTGCTTCGTCGCGCGATTTCTGCTGCAGCGGCGCGAAGGCCAGGTGGCCGGCGGCGTTCAGGCGCAGCAGGCTCTGGCGCGCGTCGGCCGGCGAGGGCTGCCGCTCCAGCCAGCCGCGCGAGTCGATGCGGCGCAGGATGCGGCTGAGGTAGCCGGCGTCCAGGCCCAGGTCGCGGCCCAGCTCGCTGGCGGTGGGCTGGTCGCGGTGCGCCAGTTCGTACAGCACCCGCACCTCGGTCAGCGACAGTTCGCCGCCCAGGTAGGGGTCCAGCACGCCCATGCGGCGGGTGTAGAAGCGGTTGAAGCCTCGCAGCGCCTGCACCTGGGCGGCGGTCGGTGGGTCGGCGCCGGCATCCATGTTTGCCATCGTCAGGCAATTGGTTGCCGCAGTCAAATAACACGGAGGTCTTACAGCACTTCCCCCTGTGCAGCGCGGCCGGCCGGGGCTATGCTGCGGCTGCACGACAAACCGCAGGAAACAACCATGACCCCCTTCCCTCACACTTCCCGGCGCCGCCTCCTGTCCGGCGGCGCCACCGCCCTGGCCGCGCTGGGCCTGGGGCGCGCCCAGGCGCAGACCGCATCGGCCCCGACACCCGCCGCGGCAGCTCCCGCCCGCAGCCTGCCGCCCTACGTGGACTGGAAGGACGCGGAGCAGATGATCGTGCATACCGGCACGACCATCGAGACCCGGCGCAGCGCCTTCGGCACCAGCATCATCACGCCGGCCGAGCGCCTGTACATCCGCAACAACCTGCCGGCACCCGAGGTGGGCATCGTCGCCGACCCGGACGCCTGGGCCATGGCCGTGGAGGGCGTCCAGCAGCCGCGCTACCTCACGGTGCGCGAGCTCAAGGCACTGGGCATCGAGACCGTCGCCACCGTGCTGCAGTGCTCGGGCAATGGCCGCGGCTACTTCGCCGGCAAGCCCAGCGGCACCAAGTGGACGGTGGGAGCGGCCGGCTGCGTGCTCTGGAGCGGCGTGCCGGTGCGCAACGTGGTGGCCGCCCTGGGCGGCCTGGCCGGCGGCGCCCGGTTCATGACCGGCACCGGCGGCGAGAAGCTGCCCGAGGGCCTGGACCCCAGGAGCGTGATGGTGGAACGCTCGGTGCCGCTCAAGGCCATGCAGGATGCCCTGCTGGCCTGGGAGATGAACGGCGAGCCGCTGCACCACGCGCACGGCGGGCCGCTGCGGCTGGTGGTGCCCGGCTACAGCGGGGTGAACAACATCAAGTACATCAAGCGGCTGGCGTTCACCGCCGCCGAGAGCGACGCGGCGATCCAGAAGACCGGCTATCGCATGTCGCCGCCCGGCACCAAGGGCGACCCCAGCCACCCGTCGGTGTGGGAGATGGACGTGAAGTCCTGGATCAACGGTCCCGCGCCGGAAACCGGCCCGCTGCGCGCGGGCTGGGTGCAGGTGCACGGCGTGGCCATGGGCGGCACGCGGCCGCTGCGCCGGGTGGACGTGTCCATCGACGGCGGCCAGACCTGGCGCGAGGCGCGGCTGGTCGGCCCGGACCTGGGCCGCTTCGCCTGGCGGCAGTTCGTGCTGCCGGTGCAGCTGCCGCCCGGCCAGCACGTGCTGGCTTCGCGCGCGCAGGACACACAGTTCAACTGGCAGGTGGAGACCTCGCCCGAGAACGCCGGCGGCTATCTCAACAGCGGCTGGCGCTCCCACGCGCTGCCCATCACGGTGGCCTGACCGTGCGGTATGTACTGGCGGCCGCCGCGTTGGCCATGGCTTCGCCGCTCTTGGCGTCGGCGGCCGACGAGGACACCGGCCGCAAGCTCTTCACCAGCGTCACGCCGGCGTGTGCCCTGTGCCACAAGCTCAAGGACGCCGAGGCCGAGGGTGCGGTGGGGCCCTCGCTGGACGAGCTCAGGCCGGACCAGGCCCGCGTGGCCAAGGCCTTGAAGAACGGCATCGGCCAGATGCCGGCTTTTCCGCAGCTGAGCGAGGCCGAGGTCCAGGCGTTGGCGCGCTACGTCGAGCGGGCAGCCGGCCGCTAGACCTGGACAGCCACCCTGCGGCGGCACATGGCGCGCTGGCGCGAAGACGCCAGCCCGGCCACCTGGAAACGGGCCATGGCTTCCGCGGTGGCGAGGGCGGCCTCCGGGCTGCGATGGTGCTCGCCGCCGAACAGCTTGAACAGGCAGTGGGCATCCCAGTAGCTGCCAGGCCGCTCCAGGCATACCTTGGCATAGGCGGTGAACAGGCTGCTGCCTGAATTGCGCCTGGCCGAACAAACGATCCAGAAGCCGCCGGCCGGGCCCGTGATCCTTTCCATGTGCTTGCCTCCTTGCGAACCGAGCGGCAGTGTGGGCGCGAAGCACCGGTCTTGAACGTGAGGCATTTCACGTTTGCGCGCGAGATTCAACTCATCCGTTGAGCTTCCGGCAGGCGCCCGCCACGCGGGACTTGGACACAATGCAGGCCGATGAGCCTGCCCTGGAGTGGCCGGACGGGGCGGGCTGCCCCCAGCGGAGGAGCCGGAAGGCGCAGGCGGATGAGATACTCGCGCCAGGTCCGATGGCGTGCGGGGTGCCGCGCGTCGAAGCGGCCGGCACCAACTTGAACACCGAAACAGGCAAGAACAATCCGATGCGGGTGGTCCTGGCGGACGACCACCTGCTGGTGCGCGTGGGGCTGCGCGCGCTGCTCGGCGACATGGATGGCGTCGAGGTGGTGGGCGAGGCAGGCGAAGGCCGCGAGGCTCTGCGGCTGGTGCAGCAGCTGCGTCCCGATATCCTGCTGACCGACATCGCCATGCCGCAGCTGGGCGGCCTGCCCCTGCTGCGGGAAATCCGCGCGGCGGACCTGCCGGTCAAGGTGATCCTGCTGTCCATGCACGACAACGACGAGTACGTGGCCGAGGCCATCCGCCTCGGCGCTTCGGGCTACATCGTCAAGAGCGCGGCGGCGGAGGAACTCGCGTCGGCCATCCAGGCGGTCTCGCAGGGGGACGCCTACCTCAGCCCCCGCATCGCCGGCAAGCTGACCCAGGCCTTCAGCGGCGGCCACAGCCTGCTGACCGAGCGGCAGACCGACGTGCTGCGGCTGATCGCGCGAGGCGCCTCCTCCAAGGAGGTGGCGCGGTCGCTGAACCTGTCGGTCAAGACCGTGGAGACGCACCGCTCCCAGATCATGGACCGCCTGGGCATACGCGACCTGGCCGGCCTGGTGCGTTATGCGGTGCGCAAGGGATTGATCGATCCCGAGGAGTAGGCGCCGGGCGGCTCGGCGAGCCGGAACAGGACCATCAGCGCCGTGCCCCGGCCCGGCTGCGAATCGACGTCGAGCGTGCCGCCGCGCGCCTTCACCCGCTCGCGCATGCCCACGATCCCCAAGCGGCCGGCGGCGGCCGCGCTCTCGGGGTCGAAGCCCACGCCGTTGTCGCGCACGATCAGCACCGCCTGCCCCTCGCTCACACCCAGGCGCACCTCGACGCGGCTGGCGCGCGCATGGCGGGACACGTTGGTCAACGCCTCCTGGCAGACCCGGTAGAGGGTGACGACCAGGTCGGACGGCAGCTGTGCCAGGTCGCCCAGGGTTTCCAGGTCCACCGCCATCCGGGCGAGCTCGCGGTGGCGGTTGCACAGCTCCCGCACCGCCGGCAGCAGCCCCAGGTCGTCGAGCACGGGAGGCCTCAGGTTCATCGACATCGTGCGCACCCGCACGATGGCGTCGTCCACGACCGACCGGGCCAGGTACCAGGGCTCGCCGAGGGCGGGCCGGCCTGAATCGGAGCGCGGGGGAACCAGCACCATCCGCACGGCCGTCAGCACCTGGCCGATCTCGTCGTGCAGTTCGCGGGACAGCTGCCGGCGCTCCTCCTCCTGCGCCGCCAGGAGCCGGCCGGACAGCGCGGAGACGTGCGATGCGTACTCGCGCAGCTGCTGGTCGGCCTTGCGCCGCTCGGTGATGTCCTCCACGACCACCACGCGGTGGACCTTCTCGCCCGGACGCCCGGGCAGCACCGAGACGCGCACATGCGCCCATACGTCGCGGCCGCTGCGGTGGCGGTAGCGTGTCTCGACGGCGGCCCGGTCCGGCAGCGGTGCAGCCGGATCGTCCGCGCGTCCCTGTGCATGGGAAAACTGCGCCAGGGGCCTGCCGATGAGATCGACGCGCTCATAGCCCAGGAGCGAGCACAGCCGTGGGTTGGCCTCCGTGATGCACTCGTCGCGCAGGATGGCGATGCCCACGGGGGCCTCGGCGATCACCACCCCGAAGCGCGCCTCGCTCTGCGTCAGGGCCCGGGCGCGCTGGAGCGCTCGCTTGCCCAGGTCGTGGTTGAGCTGCTCGAGCGCCTGTTCCGCGCGCTTGCGCACCGTGATGTCGGTGTACGAGATCAAGGTGGACGAGCCCTTGGGACCGGCCTCGATGGGCCGGCCCCGCATCAGCACCCAGATCGACTCGCCTGACTTGACGCGCATTTGCGCCTCGCGCTCCTGCGAGCCCGCCGCCGCACCGAACACGTCTGCGTGGCTGAGCCATTGTTCGTCGCTGTGGTAGAGGACGCGGTCGCACTGGCCTTTGAGTTCGCCCTGGGCATAGCCGAACATCTGCTCCATGCGCTCGTTGCACATCAGCAGCACCCGCTGGTCCCCGACGAACGCGGTGCCGGCGGGGGAGTGGTAGAACAGCGCGGTGCCCATCCGTTGGGCTTCGTTGCGTTCGCTGTCGGCCACCGCATGCGCCACCATGCGCGCCAGGGTCTGTGCGAACTGGCGGTCTTCCTCGCTCCAGCCTTCATCCCCGTGTGCGCGCTCGAGGCGGATGACGCCCAGCAGGCGTGCGCCGAGGCGCATGGGCGCGTCCAGGGTCGAGGCGGCGCCCCGCGGCGCGCGTCCGCCGGGGAACAGGTCACCCATGCCGCTGTCGCGCACCGTGTCCGTGGCGCTCATGGGTTCGCCCTCGGCCAGCGCGGCAAAGTACCGCGCGTGCACCTGCGCGTCCACGGTGAAGCCCTGCTCGTGCGAAGCATCCGACGCGCGATACAGGTCGCGGCACACCAGGCCTTTGCCGCCGTCCTCCTGCAGCCAGATGCCCGCACGCTCGACCTGCAGCGCCTGCGCCGCCGCCTCGGTGGCCACCTGCAGGAAGCGGCCGATGGGCGAGACGTCCTGCTCGGCCAGGGTCAGCAGCACCCGGCTGAGTTCCAGCGAACGCGCCGTGCGGGACTTCTCCGCGTCCGCCAATTGTTCGGCCCGCTTGCGGTCGGTGATGTCCATGCTGATGCCGATCATGCGCAGGGCGCGCCCGGTGAGCGGATGGCGCTCTACAACCCGGCCGTGCCAGAGGACCCAGCGCACGCTTGCGTCGGCCGCCTCGATGCGCTGCTCGAGGCTGCACTCGTCACGCAGACCGTTGAGCACGGCATCCAGCAGCGCCCGGCCCTGTTCCCGGTCCCCGGGAGGCAGTGAGTCCACGAGGGCAGAAAAGCTCGTCCGGCTGCGGGCGGGCGCCTGGCCCCGGCCTGCGTCCCAGCTTCCGCTGAGCAGCAGTTCGCCGCTGCGGTGGTCGTACTCCCAGGGAGAGGCATGGGCGCTGCGCAGCGCGAACTCCATGCGCACGTGGGCCTGCCGCAGTTCGTCGACCTGCTCGCGCAGCCGCTCGACGGTATTTGCCAGTTCCATGGCCTGCGCGTGCCGGGGAGGTCGACCAGGCAGGAATGCCCGGCCAAGCCGGGCGGCGAAGGAGCGGTAGAGCTGGAACATACGCGTGATTCTCTTTGCAGCCGCTACGGTACCCGCCTCACCAGCTTAGTTATTAATACCTAGGTGTACTTCGCACCTACCACCAGGGTATGACAGGCGCGCCAGGGTGTAACGCACGGATCGCGCCAGGGCCCAGCAATTCGTACATTCAGTTACGCCAATGTAGAGCTTTCACCCCATCCATGAGAAACCCACCCATGCTGGATACCCACCGAATCGCCGCGCAGGCCGCGTCCGCACCTGTGCTCCTGGAACTGCAGGGCCATCCGCCCGCCGCGGCAGGTGATGTCGTGCGCCTGCTGGTCATGGGCTTCACCGACGCGGAGCGCCGCCTGCTGCAGGGCAGCGTGATGCTGTCCCGGCGCCGGGCGCCACAGCTGGAACTGGTCACCGAGGCCGAGGCGGAGCGGGCCGACGTCTTCATGGTCGATGCGCGCGACCGCCTGGCCTCGCGCTGGGCCGAGGGCCGACCCTGGCTGGCGGACAGGCCCGTGATCTGGGTCGATGGCCGGGAGGGTGCCGCGCCCGGACACGTGCAGATGGCGCGCCCGGTCCAATGGCCCATCCTGCCCATGCTGCTGTTCCGCGCCATGGAGCAGCACCCCACCGTGGCCGGCAAGCCGGCACCCAAGCAGGCGTCGCCCGCGTCCGCGCAGCGCGTTCGCCCGGCGGAAGCGGGGCGTGACGTGCTGGTCGTGGACGACAGCATGGCGGTACGGGCCTACCTGCGCTCGCTGCTGGAGCCGCGCGGCATCCGGGTGGCCGAGGCCGACGGCGGGGAGGCGGCGCTCGCGGCCACCGCCGCCGGCGCGGTGGACTGCGTGCTCATGGACGTGCTGATGCCCGGGATCGACGGCTTCGAAGCCTGCCGCCGCATCAAGGGCCGGGGCGGCCTCGTTCCTCCGGTGGTGATGCTCACCAGCAAGTCGTCGCCGTTCAACCTGGTGCGCGGGAAGATGGCCGGCTGCGACGCCTACCTCACCAAGCCCGTCGATCCCGCCCAGCTTTTCCAGGTGCTCCAGGCCTTCGTGCGCCTGGACCTCGATCTCACCCAGCCGGCGCCGCTGCCGGCTTGACCGCCCCGAACCCTTTCCGTCACCCACCCAAGGAGCCGACATGCCCCGCGCCATCCTCATCGTCGAAGACAACCAGGCCGAACGCCAGCGCCTGGAAAAGCTGCTGGCCGACAACGGCTACGCCGTGACCACCGCCGCCACGGGCGTGCAGGCGCTCGACGCGGTCAAGCGCAGCAAGCCCGACGCCATCCTGATGGACATCAACATGCCCGAAATGGACGGCTTCGCCGCGACCCGTGCGCTGCTGCGGGGGGAGGCCGACACGCGCGACATCCCCGTGATCGTGGTCTCGGCCAAGGACCAGAAGGCCGACAAGGCCTGGGCCCAGATGCTGGGCGTCAAGGGCTACATCACCAAGCCGTTCACCGACGAGCAGGTGCTGTCGCAGGTGCGCGCGGTTTAACCAAGGAGTTCCGCCATGGCTAGCAAGATCCTCGTCGTCGACGACGCCCCCGTGGACCGCGACAACCTGCAACGCATCCTGGCCGGCGCCGGCCACACCGTCATCACGGCGGAGTCCGGCGAGCAGGCGATCGCCCGCGCCCGCAGCGACGCGCCGGACCTGATCATGATGGACGTGAACATGCCGGACATGGACGGCTTCGCGGCCGCCCGCAAGCTCAAGAGCGAAGACGCGACCAGGAACATCCCGGTGGTCTTCGTCTCCGGCAAGAACCAGAAGGCCGACATGGCCTGGGGCCTGATGCTCGGCGCCAAGGGCTATGTGGCCAAGCCCTACACGGCGGCCCAGATCCTGGCGCAGCTGGCCTGAGACCGGCATGGACGCCGCGTTCGCAACCCTCGCTCCGCTGGCGCAGCTGGCGCCCAGCCAGGCCCTGGCCATGCCTGCCAATGCGGTGCTCGCCTTCACGGCGCCGCTGGCGGCTGCCGACCAGGACGAGCGCCGGCAAGGCTTCGCCGTGGGCGGCCTGCGCCTGATGATCCGCTACGAGGACGGCAGCGAGCTGGCCGAACTGCCCGCGTCGACCGCCTTGCCGAACGCGCCGCACTGGTTCGTCGGCACGGCCAACCTGCACGGCGTGCTGGTGCCGGTGTTCGACCTGGCCGCCTATCTGGGCGTGGCGCGCGGCGGCCGGGCGCGTCCGATGCTGCTGGTGCTGGGCCACAGCGATGACGTCACCGGCATGGTGATCGACGGCCTGCCGCGCCGCCTGCGCTGGAACGCCGCCCAGGTTGCCGATCCCGGCACCATCCCGCCCGCCCTGGCCGGCCTGGTGCACAACGCCGTGACCGTGGCCGACGAGCTCTGGCTCGACCTCGACATGCCCGCGCTGCTGGACGCCCTGGAATCCGCGCTGCGCAACCACTGACTTCCCCTTCGTCGTGCAACCCTGAACCTGAACGGAACCCGCCATGAAATTGCGTCTCCCTAGCTTCCAGTCGAGCACCATGCTCGGCAGCGGCGACACGCTGATCGCCGAACGCCTGAACCGGCTGCTGCGGCAGGCCGCCATCGCCTTTGGTGTGCTGCTGCTGGCGTACCTCGGCGTCGCCGTCTTCAATACGCGGGGGGTGGCGCAGCAGACCGACCTCGGCGCGCTGGCCCAGGCCGTGCAGGGCTACGAGTCCGCGCTGCTGCAGATGCGACGCAACGAAAAGGACTTCTTCGAACGCAAGACGCAGGAGGAGCTGGACAAGCACAAGAGCAACGACGAGGAGTCCCTCGCCCTGCTCAAGGCGGCGAAAGCCAATCCGGCGGCTACCGACGAAGAGGTGCGGGTGCTGACCGAGCTGGAGAAGACCAACGCGGCGTACCGGCAGGCCTTCCTGGCCGCCGCCAACACCCAGATCGCCCTGGGCGTGGACGAGAACGCCGGCCTGCAGGGCGCTTTGCGCAAGGCGGTGCGCGAGGCCGAGGCGCTGGCCGATAAATCCGGCGCGCTGGACATCGAGAACAGCGTGCTGCAGCTGCGCCGGCACGAGAAGGACTTCATCCTGCGCGAACGGCAGGAGTTCGCGGACCGACACGCCAAAGAAGCGCAGCGGCTGCAGCAGCTGATCGCCGGAGCCAGGCTGGACGGCGCGGCCCGCGCGCAACTGGCCGAATTGGCAGGCGCCTACGACAAGACCTTCAAGGAGTTCGCCGCCGGCACGATCGCGGTGAACCAATCCATCGCCACGGCGCGGGCTGCCGCACGCGCCGCGGAAGAGCCCCTGCCCGGGCTGCTGAAGGAAGTCGCCGAGCGCCGCGATGCCGCCGCCACCCGGGTGCGCATCGCGCTGCTGGTCTCGATCCCGGCGCTGCTGGCGGTGCTTGCCGCGGTGGGCTGGATGCTGTACCGGACGCTGACCGGCGTGCGGGTGAACATCACCCATTCGGTGCACCAGCTGCAGAACACGGTGGAGCGGGTGCGCGGCGGCGAGCAGCTCACCGCGGAGTCGGCCGTGGTGAGCGCCGACGAAATGGGCCAGGTGTGGCGCTCAGTGGACGCGCTGCTGACCGACCGGCTGAACGCGCAGCGCGCGGCCGAGTCGGAGAACGAGCGCCTGAACAACTCGGTGATCTCGATCCTGCAGGCGGTGAACCAGCTCTCCCAGCGCGACCTGACCGCCAAGGCCCCGGTGACGGAGGACATCATCGGCACGGTGTCGGACTCGATCAACCTGCTGACGGACGAGACCAACAAGGTGCTCCACGGCGTGACGCGCATCGCCGGCGAGGTGCGGCAGGTGTCGGGCAACGTGAAGACGCAGGCCGAGCTGGTGTCCAAGACCGCCGAGGACGAGCGCAAGAGCGTGAACCAGATGATCCAGGCGCTGGCGGAAGCCACGCAGATGACCGACCAGGTCGCCAAGGTGGCCGAGCAGAGCAACCGCTCCGCCGAGCAGGCCACGCAGGCCACCGACACGGCGCTGGAGACGGTGACCGGCACGGTGCGCGGCATGGAGTCGATCCGCGAGACCATCTCCGAGACCGAGAAGCGGATCAAGCGGCTGGGCGAGCGCTCGCAGGAGATCACCGGCATCGTGAACCTGATCAACACGATCTCGGAACGCACGCACGTGCTGGCGCTCAACGCCTCCATGCAGGCGGCGGTGGCCGGCGAGGCGGGCCGCGGCTTCGCGGTGGTGGCCGAGGAGGTGCAGCGCCTGGCGGAGAGCTCGCGCAACGCCACCCAGCAGATCGGCACGCTGGTGAACAACATCCAGCTGGAGACCAACGAGACGATCGCCACGGTGAACCGCACCATCGGCCAGGTGGTCCAGGGCTCCGAGCAGGCGCAGAGGGCCGGCGAGCAGATGCGCCGCACGCAGGAGATCACCGCCGCGCTGGTGGAGCAGGTGCGCCGCATCGCCGCCGCCTCCGGGGAGCAGAAGCAGATGTCCGAGACGCTGATGAAGTCGGTGCAGACCATCGGCCAGAGCACCGAACGGACGGCCGCGCAGATCCAGGCGCAGACGCGGGAGACCGACACGCTGCTCGACTCGGCCCGCAGGCTGGTCGACTCGGTCAACGTGTTCAAGCTGATGCCGGTGTCCGTCTGACGCCGGTCCATCCTCAAGGGTGCGCGCATGAAGCTCAATGACTTGATCGACGCATTGGCTGCCGAGGTCGAACTGGCGCAGGCCGACCTCGAGCGCAGCCTGGGCGAACTGGCCGCACGCGCCGTCGACGACGCGGCCTTCGTGGACGCCTTCGAGCTGTACAGCGGGCAGGCCCAGCGCATGGGCGAGGCCGCCTCGCTGGCAGGATTTCCCGGGCTCGAGGCGGTGTGCCAGCACGTGGCGGAAAACACCTTGCTGCTGCCGGCGCTGCCGCCGGGCGAGCGCGGGCCGCTGATCGAGTTCCTGCGGCGCTGGCCGGCGCTCACGGTGCACCACCTGCGCAACCTGAGCGACCCGTCCACGGCCGCGGGCCTGGTCGACCACCTGCGCGCCGCCCCCAGCCCCATGGAGGAGGAGCGGGCGCTGAAGGTGATGCACATGCTGGGCGCGATGCCGCTGCAGGTGGGCGTCGGGGTCGACGAGTCGCAGCCGCTGCGGCCCGTGCTGGCGCTGCCCGAGGACGTGGCGCTGGAGCTGCCTGCCGATGCCGACGAGCACATGCTGGCCGGCTTCCTGCAGGAGGCGCCGGAGCAGGCCCGGCAGCTGGTCGCCTACGCACGCGCGCTCGCCGCAGGCGAGGGCGACAGCTCCGACGTGGTCGCCGCCAAGCGCGTGGCCCACACGCTCAAGGGCTCGGGTTCCATCCTGGGCGTGCGGGGCATCGCGTCGCTCGGCCACCACCTGGAGGACATCCTGGAGCACGCCGAGCGCTCGGACGGCCGCATGGGCCGACACGCGCGCGAAACCCTGCTCGACGCCGCCTGGTGCGTCGAGCAGATGGTCGGCTTCATGACCGGCGCCGACGACCTCCCGGCCCAGGCCCAGCCCGTGCTGCAGGCGGTGCTGGACCTGGCCAACCGCCTGGACCGCGGCGAACCGGTCGAGGCCGATGGCGTGCTGCGCGCGCCCGCGGCCAACGCTGGCATCCCATCCGCCGTCCAGGAGCCGGCGCCGGCCGCGCGCGCCGCGGGCGCCCCCCACGGCCCGGCCAGCGCGCTGCGCGTCAGCCTGGCGCGCATCGAGGCGCTGTTCCGGGTGTCGGGCGAGGCGTCGGTGCAGGCGGCGGCGATGGAGACGCGCATCAAGGACGTGGTGGACCGCTCGCGCGAGTTGCTGGTCCAGAACCTGCGCCTGCAAAAGCGCCTGTTCGAGCTGGAGACGGTGGTCGACGTGCGCACCCTGTCCACGCTGCGCGAGCGCAGCATGCAGACCGAGCGCCCCGGCTTCGACCCGCTGGAGCTGGACCAGTACAGCGAACTGCACAGCACCACCCATGCGCTGGTGGAGGAGGCGGCCGACGCGCGGATGCTGGCCGTCCGGCTGGAGGAGGAGATCGCCGGGCTGGCCGGGCTGCAGGCGCAGCAGAAGCGGCTGTCGGACGAAATGCAGCACATCGTGATCGGCACCCGCATGACGGAGGTGGGCGCGCTGGAATCACGCCTGCAGCGCAACGTGCGCGCCACCTGCAAGGCCACCGGCAAGGAGGCCGGCCTGGTCGTCGTGGGCGGCCAGACGCTGGTGGACAGCGAGATCCTCAACCGCCTGGGCGAGCCGCTGCTGCACCTGCTGCGCAACGCGGTCGACCACGGCCTGGAGCCGGCCGGCGTCCGTCTGGCGGCGGGCAAGCCGGCGGCCGGCCGCATCGAGCTGGCGTTCCGGCGCCAGGGCCAGCAGCTGGTGGTCACCTGCCGCGACGACGGTGCGGGCATGGACCTGGCAGCCGTGCGCCACCGTGCGATCGAGCGCGGCCTGGTCGCCGCCGACCAGGTGCTCGGCGAGGAGGACACGGCGCGCCTGGTGCTGCTGCCGGGCTTCTCCACCCGCGACCGGGTGACCGAGGTGTCCGGCCGCGGCGTGGGCCTGGACGTGGTGCGCGAGTTCGCGGTGGCGATGAACGGCAGCATCCGCATCGAGACCGGGGCCGGCCGCGGCTGCGTGTTCGAGATGCGGGTGGCGGCCACCCTGTCCACCGTGCAGTCACTGATCGTCGAGGCGGCCGGGCAACGTTATGCGCTGCCGGCCGTGCAGGTGGTGCAGGCGCTGCCGCGCGGCGTGGGCGCTTTCGAGCTCCAGGCCGGCCGGGCGCTGTACCGCCATGACGGCACCGTGTACCCGGCGCTGCGGCTGGCGCAGGCCGCCGGCCTGCGCGAGCCCGAGCCCCTGCCTTTGGAGGAGCAGCATGCGGTGGTGGTGCGGGTGGACGACCAGGTCAAGGTGCTGGCGGTCGACCGGCTGCTGGACGCGCGCGAGCTGCTGGTCAAGAGTCCCGGCCGGTACGCGCGCCACCTGCGCGGCGTGGCGGGGCTGTCCATCCTCGGCGACGGCTCGGTGGCCCTCAACCTCGACCTGCTGCAGCTGCTGGCACCGGACGCAGGCGCACGGCGCGGGCTGCAGGACGGCGCGGCGGATTCCGTGCAGGAGCCGGCGGGAGGCCGTCAGCAGGCCAAGGGCGTGCTGATCGTGGACGACGCGTTCTCGGTGCGCAACGCGCTGCAGCAGCTGGTGCAGGACGCCGGCTATGTGGCAAAGACCGCACGCGACGGCATGGAAGCCGTGGACGCGCTGCGCAGCTTCAGGCCGGACGTGGTGTTGACCGATTTGGAGATGCCCAACATGAACGGCGTCGAGTTCACCGCGCACCTGCGCGGGCGCGAGGACCTGCGCGGCCTGCCGGTGATCATGATCACCTCCCGCTCGCAGGAGAAGCATCGCCGGATGGCGCAGCAGGCCGGGGTCGACACCTACCTGACCAAGCCCTACCGCGACGAGGAGCTGCTGGACACGCTGCGCCAGGCGCTGGCCGGGTGAGCGGGCGGGACGCTGCAATGACCATGGACACGATGAGCGCCGACCTGCCGCAGGGCGCCTGGGTGATGCTGCGCGCCGGCAGCCTGCGCTTGCTGCTGCCGCACGGCGAGCTCGGCGAGGCGTCGTACCTGGAGGTGCGGCCCCAGCCCGGTGCTGTGCCGGGGCTGCTGGAGGAGCCGACGCCCGGGACGCGCCGCTTCGTCGCCCTTTCCGAAGACATGAAGCCGCTGCCGCAGTGCCCCTCGGGACGCTTCGTGGCCACCGCCTTCGCCGGGGACCGCGATGGGCTGCTGTGGTGCTGGGACGAGGTGCAGATGATGAACGGCGCCCAGCTCAAGGCCCGGCCGGTGCCGGCGGTGCTGCGGACCGGCTCCACGCCGGTGACGCATTTCGTCGAGCAGGCCGACGGCCTGGCCTACCTGTGCAGCGCTGCGCGCCTGCGGGCCTTTGCGCTGGAAGGAAGCTGAGCCATGGACCTGCATGTTGCCCCCGAGGTGTCCGCCCAGCTGGTGGAGTACCGCGAGAACCACTGGATCGCGCTGCCGGTCCACACCACGCTGGAGGTGGTCGAGCAGCCAGCGGTGGTGCCGGTGCCGGGTGCCGCGCGCGCCGCCCACGGCCTGATGCCCTGGCGCGGCGCCTGGATCCCGCTGGTTGACATGGAGGGGCTGCTGCGGCCGGGGCCGCTGCTGCAGCGGTTGCCGCCGCCCCGCTATGCCTTGGTGCTGGCCTGGCAGCCGGCAGCCGGGGCAGCCGGCCGCCCACGGCGCCCTGGGCCTGGCCCGGCTGCCACGCGTTGTCACGGTGGACGACCAGGACCGCTGCGCGCTGCCGCAGGACAGCCGGCTGTGGCCGTCGGTCGCCTCGGCGTGCTTCCAGCACCACGGCCGCCCGGTCCCCGTCGTGGACCCCCTGCGCCTGTTCGCCGCGGTCGCCTGAGCACCGACCGCGCCAGAAAAAATCCCCCGGTCGCAGAGCGGCCGAGGGATGAAGGGCCGGGGGAAGAAACTTGAAAAAAACCCGGCCTGCATTGGAGCGGTTTGCCCTGCGCGGGTTCCCGCGTGAATAAGTCACGAGAGCGTTCACAAGCAGAGGGGGCGTGTGTCTAAGGCTGGCTTCGCGTGGTAGGTCTATGTAGGATGCCTCTGACACGTGATCGCGTGTTTTTCCTTCGAAAGAACCTATGTCGGATCTGTCCGCCAGCGCCAACACTTCTACCGAAATCTCCAAGGACGAGCAGCCCGCCGGCAGCCTGTGGCTGGCCATCAAGAAAGCCGCGTCGCGGCTGCAGGACTGGTTCGTCATTCAGACCTCGGCCGTCAAGCTGACGGTCATCGCCATGGCCCTGTTGATTCCGGCCACCGGCATCTACTCCCTGGTGCTCATCCAGAAGCAGGCCGTGGTGGCCGAGGAGGTCCGGGCCATGGCCGGCGGCGACAAGGTCGCGGGCGGCCTGTGGACGCTCAATGAGCAGCTGCCCGTGGTGTTCGGCACCGGCTCGGTGCTGAGCTTCCTGGAGAACAGTCCCGTCGAACGCATCACGGTCATCTACAAGCCGCTGATGTGGAACGTCTCCGAGCGCTTCATCCTGGTCGAATCCCAGGGCAAGCAGTTCGCCTACTACCCGTCGGACATGGAGACCAAGATCTTCGCCGACAAGGCCGTGTCGGCCGCCTGGGGGGGCAAGCTGGTGTTCGTGCCGCGTGCCGAGCTCAGCGCCACCAGCATCGCCATGATCGAGCGCCTGGACCAGCGCTTCGCCGGCGCCCGGCCCCAGTCCGAGAAGGACGCCTGGAAGGCCGGCGTCAGCGGCGTGCTGTCGGCCTCGCTCACCCTGGGCCTGCTGGGCTTCCTGTTCTTCCAGCTCAAGGGCCAGATGAAGTCGCTCAAGTTCATCGAGCCGGCCCAGGTGCAGGGCTCGATCGAGGACCTGGTCGGCATGGACGACATCAAGACCGAGGTCGCGCAGATCAAGGACCAGTACCAGCGCCGCGCCGAGTACGCCGAGTACGGCATCAACAAGCCGTTCAACGTGATGTTCAGCGGCCCGGCCGGCACCGGCAAGACCAAGCTGGCCAGCTACCTGGCCAAGGAGCTGAACCTGCCCATCCTGTTCCACTCGGCCGTGAACCTGGAGACCGGCTACGTGGGCGGCGGCGCCAGCACCCTGAACCGCATCATGTCCATGGCCAAGCGGCGCAAGCGCTGCATCGTCTTCCTGGACGAGGCGCAGGACCTGTTCATGAAGCGCGGCGGCAACCGCAAGTTCGACGACGACACGCAGAACATGCTGCTGGCCGTGCTGGACGGGGTACGCACCAAGAACGACGCCGAGATCATCTGGATCGTGGCCTCCAACTTCAACAGCGAGACCATGCAGATGGACGAGGCCATGCTGCGCCGCTTCCAGATGAAGGTGGACTTCCGCCTGCCCAACAAGGAAGAGCGCGCCGCCATCATCGGCCACTACCTGGGCCAGCGCGCCGACAAGGTGCTGCCCGACCTGGACCTGCGCCACATCGTCGAGATCACCGAGGGCCGCAGCCCGGCCGATCTGGAGACCATCGTGAACCAGGCCGGCATCACCGCGGTGCAGGCCGGCGAGATGATCGGCACCGACACGCTGATGCAGGCGGCCGAGCGGGTCATGGTGGGCAACGTCAACACCAACACCACCAAGGAGCGCGAGCGCGACCGCCGCATCATCGCCATCCACGAGTGGGGGCACTTCCTGGTGGATTTCGAGCAGGAGCGCAAGCGCACCGGCGGCGACTGGGACACCATCCTGGCCGAGATGAAGACCCTCAAGATCTCGCTCAAGGCCAATCCGCGCAATAACGCGCTGGGCTTCGTGTTCCACAAGCAGGGCGCCAACCTGCTCAAGACCAAGGGCGACATCGAGCACGACGTGCGCGTCCTGCTGGGCGGCATGGCCAACGAGGAGCTGTTCTTCGGCGAGGAGGGCACGACCAATGGCGCGCACAACGACATCACCCGCGTGACCAAGCTGCTGCACCACGCCGTGGGCGAGATGGGCATGTACCGCAAGACGCGGCTGAACTTCGGCGCGCTGTCCAGCGACGGCCAGGGCAGCAGGAACATCGACGAGGAGACGCGTTCCATCATGGAGGCGCAGAGCGAGCGCCTGTACGGCGAGACCAAGGCCCTGCTGGCCCGCCTGAAGCCGCTGACCGAGCACCTGGCCGGCAAGCTGATGGAGGCCGGCGAGATGAGCCTGAAGGAAGCGCTGGCCGAGATCCGTGCGTTCGAGGCGGCCTGCTACAGCTTCAACACCCGGGTGGGCCTGACCCACGCGGCCTGAAAGCCAGGATGCCCCGCGAAAGCCGCCTTCGGGCGGCTTTTTCCTGGGCGCCCTCAAAACTGCGGACTTTGTTCTTGCGTACAAACGGGCATGACAGACCGCCGGGCTGCCACTACCGTGGCGGCCCCAGACCCGAAAAAGAAGCATCCCATGGACCGGCGCAGTTTCATCGAGTCGTGCACCGCAGGCGCCGCCTGCCTGTCCTCCTCGGCGGCCCTGCCGGCCTTCGCGGCCGACGCGCGGCCCAAGGCCTATGCCCGCGCCCTGCTGGTGGACGAGCAGAACCAGCCGCTGCGCGCGTCCAGCCTTCGGCCGCAGACCAACTACGTCTTCCATTACCCGTTCGAGGCCACGCCCGCGTTCCTGCTGGACCTGGGCAAGCCGGCGGCCCCGCAGTCGCTCACCACCCGCTCGCGCGACACCTACCAGTGGCCGGGAGGCGTGGGGTCGCGGCGCAGCATCGTGGCGTTCTCGGCGATCTGCTCGCACCAGCTGGTGTATCCCACGCGCGAGGTGAGCTTCATCAGCTTCCGCAAGACGCGGGCGCAGCGCGGCGTGCAGGACAGCCTGATCCACTGCTGCGCCGAGCACAGCCAGTACGACCCGGCGCGCGGCGCCGAGGTGCTCTCCGGTCCTGCGCCGCAGCCGCTGGCCGCCATCCTGCTCAGCCATGATCCGCAGGCCGACACGCTCACCGCCACCGGCACGCTGGGCGGCGAGCTGTTCGACGCGTTCTTCCAGAAGTACGCCACCAAGCTGAGCCTGGACGTGGGCGCCAAGGCGCGCAATGCCGTGGCCGGGCAGGCCGTGGTGCGCGAACTGGACAGGTTCTGCCGCAACAACGTGCAGTGCTAGCCGCGCGCGGCGCGGCGCCTCACAGCCGTGCCAGCCGCTCCAGCGCCAGCCGCAGGGTCTCGTCCTTCTTGGCGAAGCAGAAGCGCACCACGCGCTGGTCGAAGCCGTCGCCGTAGAACGCCGACAGCGGGATGGCCGCCACGCCGATTTCGCTGGTCAGCCACTGGCAGAACGCATCCTCCGCCAGGTCGCTCACGCCGGAGATGTCCACGCACTGGAAGTAGCTGCCCTCGCTGGGCAGCAGGCGCAGCCGGGTGCGCGCCAGGCCCTCGCGGAACAGATCGCGCTTGCGCTGGTAGAAGGCGGGCAGGTCGCGGTAGGGCGCCGGGTCGGCCATGTACTGCGCCAGCCCGTGCTGCACCGGCGTGTTGACGGTGAACACGTTGAACTGGTGCACCTTGCGGAACTCGGCCGACAGCGGCGCCGGCGCCGCCACGAAGCCCACCTTCCAGCCCGTCACGTGGTAGGTCTTGCCGAAGCTGGAGACGATGAAGGCGCGCGCGGCCAGGCCGGGGAAGCGCGCCGCGCTCTGGTGCGCCTGGCCGTCGAACACCATGTGCTCGTAGACCTCGTCGCTGATCAGCAGCACCTCGGTGGGGGCCAGCAGCTGGGAAAGGCGCAGCATCTCCTCGCGCGTCCACACCGTGGCGCTGGGGTTGTGCGGCGTGTTGATCAAGAGGGCCCGGGTGCGGCCGTTGATGGCGGCGGCGATCCTGTCGAAGTCGGGCCGGAAGCTGCCGGGCGTGAGCGGCACGCGCACCACGGTGCCGCCGGCCAGCTCGATGTTGGGGACGTAGCTGTCGTAGCAGGGCTCCAGCACGATCACCTCGTCGCCCGGCCGCACCACCGCCAGGATGGCGGTGATGATGGCCTGCGTGGCGCCGGCGGTGATGGTGATCTCGCTGCCGGCGTCGTAGCGGTGGCCGTGCAGCGCCTGCACCTTGGCGGCAACGGCCTCGCGCAGGGCCGGCACGCCCGTCATGGGCGGGTACTGGTTCAGCCCGCGCGTCATGGCCTGGGTGACGGCCCCGACCAGCCGCGGATCACAGTCGAAATCCGGGAAACCCTGGCCCAGATTGACCGCGCCCTTCTCGGCGGCCAGGGCGGACATCACGGTGAAGATGGTGGTGCCCACGGCGGGCAGCTTGGACTGCACCGCCGGGGTGCGTACGAGGAGGTCAGAGCTCATAGTCGTTGACGTGGCCGGTCATGGCCTTGGCGATCAGGTGCCGGTCCAGCCGTGGCGACAGCAGCTCGGCGAACTGGTAGACGAAGTTGCGCAGGTAGGCGCTGCGCTTGAAGGCCACCCGCGCGATGTTCTGGCCGAACAGCTGGCCCAGCGGCCGCACCGCCAGGTCGCCGTTGCTGCCATCGTCGCGCACCGCCATCTCGGCCACGATGCCCACGCCCAGGCCCAGGCGCACATAGGTCTTGATCACGTCGGAGTCGATGGCTTCCAGCGCGATGCGCGGCTGCAGCTTGCGGTTGGCGAAGGCCGTGTCGATGCGTGTGCGGCCGGTGAACGACGGGTGGTAGGTGATGATGGGCTCGGCCGCCAGGTCTTCCAGGGAGATGCGTTCCTTCTGGGCCAGCGCATGGGCGGACGGCATCACCAGCACGTGCTGCCACTCGTAGCAGGGCAGGGTGACCAGGTCCTGGTAGTCCGCCAGCGACTCGGTGGCGATGCCGATCTCCGCCACCTCGTCCATCACCATGCGCGCCACCTGGTCCGGCGAGCCCTGGTGCAGGCTGACGTTGACCTTGGGATAGGCCTCGCGCAGCTTGGCCACCGACACCGGCAGCACGTAGCGCGCCTGCGTGTGGGTGGTGGCGATGGACAGCGTGCCGCTGTCCTGGGCGCTGAACTGCTCGCCGATGCGCTTGAGGTTGCCCACCTCGCGCATGATCAGCTCGATGCTGCGCAGCACGTGCTGGCCCGGCTCGGTGATGCGCTTGAGCCGCTTGCCGTGCCGGGCGAAGATCTCCACGCCCAGCTCTTCCTCGAGTTCGATGATGGCCTTGGACACGCCGGGCTGCGAGGTGTGCAAGGCCTTGGCCGCCTCGGTAAGGTTGAGGTTGCGCCGCGCTGCCTCCTGCACGAACCGGAACTGGTGGAGGTTCATACCGAATCTCTACTAAGGAAGAAATTCATTATGCCTCAACACTCTAAGGGGCTATTCAAGGGACTGTTCGGCGGCAATCTCGGCCAGCAGGTCCAGCAGGCGTTCGTCCTCGCCCACGGGCGGTCGCAGGGTCCAGATGACACCCGGATGCGCCGCCTTCAATTGCTCCACCAGCGCCGGCAGGTCTTCCCGCACGTGCCGGCCGGCCCCGAGGAACATGGGCGTGATGGCGACCTGGGTGGCACCGGCCCGCGCCAGATCGGCCGCGGCGGTGGGCAGGTCGGGCTGGGTCAGTTCCAGGTAGGCGCATCGCACCAGCAGACCCGGTGCGCGTCGCGCCAGCCGGGCGGCCACGGCTTCCATGGGGAGCCGCCACAGCGGATCGCGTGAGCCGTGCGCGAACAGGATGACGGCGTGGGAGGCGGTGTCGCTCATCGCCGAAGCACCAGCCATCCGAAGGCCCCCAACGACACCACGGAGTAGATCAGCCCGGGCGCCGCGGCCGTCAGCCAGGGCAGCCAGTTGCGCAGGTTGCCGATGTAGCCGAACACGTTGTTCAGCAGGAAGAAGCTGATGCCGATCAGCACGCCGACGAACACGAAGCCGGTGATGCCGCCGGAACGGAAGTGCAGGTAGGCGAAGGGCAGGGCCAGCACCACCATGACGAAGCAGCTCAGGGGATAGAACACCTTGCGCCAGAACTCGATCTCATAGCGCTGCGAACTCTGCCCGTTCTCCTCCAGGTGCTGGATGTAGTGGAACAGGTCCAGGGTGGCCATGCGGTCCGGCTTGAGCAGGGCCACCGACACCATCTCCTGGTTGATGCTGTTGGGCCAGCGCAGCAGGGGCGACCGGGTCTTGGTCACGCGCGGCACACCCTCGCCGACGGCGGCGAAGTCGGTGCGCTCGGCATTGCGCAGGATCCATTCGCCATTGCCGAACTCCGCCTCCTGGGCCTGCATGACCGCCACCAGGAAGCCACGCGCGTCGGCCTCGAAGATGCGCACGCCCATCATGTCGCCGTCCGGACGCAGCGCGCTCACGTTCACGTTGTAGGTGGACTGCTGCTGGCGCTCCTTCAGCCAGGCGCCGGTCTGGCCCACGCTGATGCTGCCCTGCAAGCGGGCCCGCAGCAGCTGCGCCGCGCGGTCGGCCGCCGGCGCCACGTAGTCGCCGGTGGCGAAGGTGAGCAGGGTGAACACCAGGCCCAGCGCCAGGAGCGAGCGCAGCGCGCGCCAGGGGCCCAGTCCGCTGGTGCGCAGGATGGTGTATTCGGAGCTCTGCGCCAGGCGGGCCATCACGAAGATGGTGCCGATCAGCACGGCGATGGGCAGCAGCTCGTACAGGTGGCTGGGCTGCAGCAGGGTGACGCGCAGCAGCGCCTGCGCCAGTCCATAGGAGGCGCTGCCCCGGCCCACCCGGGGCAGCTCGTCGACGAAATCGAAGAAGAAGAACAGCGCCAGGAAGCCAATCGCGACGAAGGCCACGGACGCGACCACCTCGCGGTAGATCAGGCGGCGGATGGTCATCATGGCGCGGCCTCCATTCGCCGCAGCCGCGGCTTCCATGACCAGTTGTTGTGCTGCTTCCCCAGCCAGAGCAGGCCCAGCGCCAGCACGCCGCCATGCAGCGCCAGCACGAACACGTGCAGGCCGATGCGGCCGGTGCCTATCCAGCTCTGCCCCAGGTTGAGCAGGTTGTAGTAGACGATGAAGGCGAACAGCGCGAACAGCAGGTTGCCGCTGCGCCCGGCGCGCGGGTTCACGCTGGACACCGTGATCGCGATCACCACGAAGTTGAACGCCGCCAGCGCCAGTCCCAGGCGCCACGCCAGCTCGCCCTGGTTCGCCGGCGTGGGCTCGCGCAGCAGGGCCAGCGTCGAGCGCGCCCGTGCCGGCACCGAATCGCGGCTGCCCGGCGAGGCCGCGCCGACGCGGTTGCCCAGCTCGGCGAATTCGCTGACCTGCAGCTCGCCGTCGTCGGCCGTGCGTTCTATGCGCTGGCCGTCGGACAGCAGCAGGAACTGGCTGTCGCCCTGGGTGATGATGCGGCCGGTGCGCGCCGAGGTGACGGTTTCCTTGCCGCGTTCCACGGTGGAGATGAAGATGTTCTTGCCCGAGCGGTTGTCGGGCGTGTCCTTGTCCAGGAAGAACACCCGCGCCCCGTTGGCCGACTCCTGGAACTGGCCCGGCGCCACGCGTTCGAGGTCGCCGCGGCTGCCGTAGCGGTCACGCAGCCCCTGCGCCTGCTCGTTGGCCCAGGGCCAGACCGCCAGCGCCAGCACCGCGATGACCACCAGGATCGGCCAGGCGAAGGCCAGCAGCGGCTTGAGGAAGGACGACAGGCCGCGGCCCGCGCCGAACCAGATCACCATCTCGCTGTCGCGCCACATGCGCGAGAGCGTGCCGACGATGGCGATGAACAGCGACATCGTCAGAAGAGGAGGCAGGTATCCCAGCACGGTGTAGCCCATCACCATCAGGATCTCCTGAGGGTTGACGCTGCCCCGGCTGGCCTGGCTGAGGGTGCGAATCAGCGTCATGGTCATGACGATGGTGATCAGCACCACCAGGGTCGCGCCGAAGCTGCGGGCCAGCTCCTTGCGGACGGAGGAATGGAATAACATCGGCGCGCAACAAGCAGTGGCGACAAAGAAGAACGGCATTATGGACTTCGAACTCAAGACCCTGGACCTGGCCGCGGCGGCATCGGAGAAGTGCGACGCGCTGGTCCTGCTGGTCACCGATGGTTTCCAGGGCGGCAAGGATGCACTGTCCCGGCTGGCGGCCGATGCGCTCAAGGCGCGCGACCTGGAGGCCAAGCCGGGCAAGCTGCTGCAGGCCTGGCGCCCGACGGGCATCGCGGCCGGCCGCCTGCTGCTGGCCGGCGCGGGCGACGGCAGCGGCAAACGCATCCACGCGGCGGTGCAGGCCGCTGTCTCCGCGCTGCGCACCAGCGGCGTGCGGCGGCTGCTGATCTGCCTGCCCGAGGCCGCCGAGGACGATGCGGTGCGCGCCGCCGTAGCGGCCACCGCCGAGGCCAGCTACGTCTACGTCACCACCAAGTCCAAGCCGGAGGGCCGCGAGCTGCAGCGGGTCGTCCTCGCGGTGGCCGACGCACCGGCGCGGCGCGAGGCTTTCGCGGCGGCCAAGGCCGCGGCCCTGGGCATCGAGTTCGCGCGCGAACTGGCCAACCTGCCGCCCAACCATGCCACGCCCACCCGCTTGGGCGAGGAGGCCAAGAAGCTGGCCAAGCTCGGCGGCTTCCAGTGCGAGGTGCTGGGGCCCAAGGAGGTGACGCGGCTGGGCATGGGCGCCCTGCTCGGCGTGGCGCAGGGCTCCCAGGAGCCGCTGCGCTTCATCGTCCTCAAGTACCAGGGCGCCGCCGCCGCGGACGCGCCGGTGGTGCTGGTGGGCAAGGGCATCACCTTCGACAGCGGCGGCATCTCCATCAAGCCGGCCGCCGAGATGGACGAGATGAAGTTCGACATGGGCGGGGCGGCCAGCGTGCTGGGCACCTTCCGCGCGCTGGCCGAACTGCGGCCCAGGCTCAACGTGGTGGGCCTGATCCCCAGCTGCGAGAACATGCCGGGCGGCCGCGCCTTCAAGCCCGGTGACGTGCTCCAGAGCCTGAGCGGCCAGACCATCGAGGTGCTCAACACCGACGCCGAGGGCCGGCTGATCCTGTGCGACGCGCTCACCTACGCCGAGCGCTTCAAGCCGCGCGCGGTGGTGGACGTCGCCACGCTGACCGGTGCCTGCGTGATCGCGCTGGGCGGCGTGCGCACCGGCCTGTTCGCCACCGACGACGGCCTGGCCCAGGCATTGCAGTCCGCCGGCGATGCCGCATTGGACCCATGCTGGCGCCTGCCGCTGGACGACGAATACGGCGAAGGCCTCAAGAGCAACTTCGCCGACATGGCCAACGTCGCCGGCCGGCCCGGCGGCGCCATCACGGCCGCCAAGTTCCTGCAGCGCTTCACCGCCAAGTACCCCTGGGCCCACCTCGACATCGCCGGCACGGCCTGGAAGGGCGGGGCGGCCAAGGGCTCCACCGGCCGCCCGGTGGGCCTGCTGGTGCAGTACCTGCTGTCCCAGCAAGCGGCCGGCAGCGCCGCTGCCAAGGCCGTGCGGCGCAAGGCGGTGCGCGCGGCCTGAGGGCCAATGCATGACCGAGGTCGCCTTCCACTTCAACGCGCCGGACAAGCTGGGCTACGCCTGCCGGCTGCTGCGCAAGGCCCAGGCGGGTGGCGCGCAGGTGGTGGTGACCGGTGCGCCGGAGCTGCTGCGCGAGCTGGACACGGCGCTGTGGACCTTCTCGGCGCTGGACTTCGTCCCGCACTGCCATGACGCGGTGGCGTTCGAAGCGGTGCGCCGCCGCACGCCCGTCGTGCTGGCCGAATCCGTCCGCTCGGCACCGCACCGCCAGGTGCTGGTCAACCTGGGGACCGGGGTGCCGGAGGGTTTCGAGGGCTTCGAGCGGCTGATCGAGGTGGTGACCGGCCAGGACGAGGATCGCCTGCAGGCCCGCCGCCGCTGGAAGCACTATGCCGACCGCGGCTACGGCATCATCCGCCATGACCTGGCGCAGGGGCAGTGATGGCCGGCCGCCCTCCGTCACCGCGTTTCGTCCCGACGCTCACCGAGGTGGTCAAACCGGCCGGCGAAGCCGCACCGCCGGTGCCTGCCGGGGTGGCGGAGGAACAGCTGGTGCATCGCGTGATGCAGCGCGTGGAGCAGGAGCTGGACAAGCGGCTGCGCGAAGCCATCGCGACGGTGGTGATCGAACACACCCGCACGCTGGGGCCGCTGCTGCGCCAGGAGGTCGAGGCGGCGGTGCGCCAGGCCGTGTCACAGGCCCTGGCCGACGAGTCGGCGGCCGCGGCGCAGCGCCGCTGAAAGCGCACAGGCCGGGTGGCGGGTGGGTTTGATCGCGACTCCGGGGCTTCCACTATGGTTTGGGCGCAAAAATTGCGCTAATGTCGCGCTCCCTGAGCCAGGACTCATTTCTCATTAATCCAACTGGAGGTTTGTTATGCGGAGAGGTTTTGTTGCAGCCGGTGTGGCCGCTGCTGCGATGGTGGTTGTAGGCTGCGGCAAGAAGGAAGAGACCGCTTCCGCGCCGGCACAGGCTCCGGCCTCGGCTCCCGCGGCCGCGCCGGCCGCTGCGGCAGGCGGCGAGACGGTCGTGCGCATCGGGCACGTCGCCCCGGTGTCCGGCGCCCAGGCCCACTATGGCAAGGACAACGAGAACGGCACCCGCATGGCCATCGAGGAGCTCAACACCCAGGGCATCACGATCGGCGGCAAGAAGGTGCGCTTCGAGATCCAGGCCGAGGACGACGCGGCCGATCCCAAGCAGGGCACGGCAGCCGCCCAGAAGCTGTGCGACGCCAAGGTCGCCGGCGTGGTCGGCCACCTGAACTCCGGCACCACCATCCCCGCTTCCAAGGTCTACAACGACTGCGGCATCCCCCACGTCACGGGCGCGGCCACCAATCCCAGCCTGACCAAGCCGGGCTACAAGACCACCTACCGCATCATCGCCAACGACAACGCCCTGGGTGCCGCCCTGGCGCTGCACGCCGCCGACACGCTCAAGCTCAAGAAGGTCGCCATCATCGACGACCGTACCGCCTACGGCCAGGGTGTGGCCGAGGTGTTCAAGCAGACCGCGACGTCCAAGGGCATGCAGGTGGTGGACGAGCAGTTCACGACCGACAAGGCCACGGACTTCATGGCCATCCTCACCGCCATCAAGGCCAAGAATCCTGACGCCATCTTCTACGGCGGCATGGATCCGCAGGCCGGGCCGATGCTGCGCCAGATGGAGCAGCTGGGCCTGTCCAACGTCAAGTACTTCGGCGGCGACGGCATCTGCACCTCCGAGATCGCCAAGCTGGCTGCCGGCGCCAAGACGCTGGCCAACGTGGTCTGCGCCGAGGGCGGCGCGTCGCTGGCCAAGATGCCCGGCGGCACCGAGTGGAAGAAGAAGTACGACGCCAAGTACCCGGGCCAGTTCCAGGTGTACAGCCCGTACACCTACGACGCGACCTTCGTGCTGGTGGACGCGATGAAGCGCGCCGATTCGACCGACCCCAAGGTCTACATTCCCAAGCTGGCCGAGACCAATTACAAGGGCGTGACCTCCGTCATCCAGTTCGAGCCCAGCGGCGAACTGAAGAATGCCGCCACGACGCTGTATTCGTACAAGGATGGCAAGAAGACGCCCATCGAGTGATGCTCACCAGTCGGTTCGAGCGCTTCTTGAAAGGCCGCCGCAGGGCGGCCTTTTTCATGGAAGGACTGGTCTTCGCCGCTGCTGAGTCGTGCCGGAAGAGGTGACCAGCACAGCCTTTTCATTGCCAAGTCCAGGCTCAGCATCGCTGCCGAGTTTCTTCGCAGCCACATCAGGGCGTAGGGATGAGCGCATTGATGCCGTAGGCTAATTCCTACAAGCCGCGCCAGTGTTGGTTTGGCAGCCCGGCAGTACTTTTCTCGGGTTGTCTCCTCTAGTGGAAATCACTACCCTCCCGCAACGCAGTCACTCTGTGACATTTGTTTACGTATTGGGGACTCACATGGAAGTGGTGGCAAAGCTCCCGTCGTCGGAGCAGCAAAACAGCGAACTCAAGCTGGTGCTCAAGGCGTTGGGAGCCTTTCGGCGGGGAGACAGCGACGTAACGCTTCCCACCGAATGGGACGGCGTGTACGGCAAGATCGCGGCCGAGTTCAACGAACTGGTGGCCCAGACCACAAGGACCTCGCACAAGCTCAAGGCGGTGGAACTGGCCTCGCGCGGCGGCGGCAAGGTGAACCGCCGGATCTCGGATGACAAGCTGACGGGCTTCTGGCAGGACAACGTGGCCAACGTGAACCTGCTCGTCGACCAGCTGGATCAATCGGCCGAGCACACCCGGGCGGTGCTGGGCGGCCTGACCGACCTGAAGAAGGGGAAGGCCACGGCACAGCTGCCGCAGGACTGGTCGGGCATGTTCGGCAAGGTGGCCGACGCGTTCAACGATGTGGTCGGCGAGAACGTGCGCATGTCGCAGGAGCTGGCCCGCCTGTCGCGCGTGGTCGGCAAGGAGGGCAAGCTCAAGGAGCGCGCCCAAGTGCCCAACGCCAGCGGTTTCTGGCGGGACTCGGCCGAGTCCATCAACTCCTTGATCGGCGACCTGGTGCACCCGACGTCCGAAGTGGCGCGGGTGATCGGTGCGGTGGCGCAGGGCGACCTGTCCAAGTCGATGGCGCTGGAGGCCGACGGCCGGGCACTGGAAGGCGAGTTCCTGCGCACCGCCATGATCATCAACAAGATGGTCCAGCAGCTGGGCACCTTCTCCGCCGAGGTCACGCGTGTGGCGCGCGAGGTGGGCACCGAGGGCAAGCTGGGCGGCCAGGCCGACGTGCAGGGCGTGGCCGGCACCTGGAAGGACCTGACCGATTCGGTGAACTTCATGGCGTCGAACCTGACCTCGCAGGTGCGCAACATCGCGGAGGTGACGACCGCCGTGGCCGCCGGCGACCTGTCCAAGAAGATCACGGTGGACGTCAAGGGCGAGATCCTGGAGCTCAAGAACACCATCAACACCATGGTGGACCAGCTGCGATCCTTCGCCTCGGAGGTGACGCGGGTGGCCCGCGAGGTGGGCACCGAGGGCAAGCTGGGCGGCCAGGCCGACGTGCAGGGCGTGGCCGGCACCTGGAAGGACCTCACGGACAACGTGAACTTCATGGCCGGCAACCTCACTTCGCAGGTGCGCAACATCGCCGACGTGACCAAGGCGGTGGCCGCCGGCGACCTGTCCAAGAAGATCACGGTGGACGTCAAGGGCGAGATCCTGGAGCTCAAGAACACCATCAACACCATGGTGGACCAGCTGCGATCCTTCGCCTCCGAAGTGACGCGGGTGGCCCGCGAGGTGGGCACCGAGGGCAAGCTGGGCGGCCAGGCCGACGTGCAGGGCGTGGCCGGTACCTGGAAGGACCTCACGGACAACGTGAACTTCATGGCCGGCAACCTCACTTCGCAGGTGCGCAACATCGCCGACGTGACCAAGGCGGTGGCCGCCGGCGACCTGTCCAAGAAGATCACGGTGGACGTCAAGGGCGAGATCCTGGAGCTCAAGAACACCATCAACACCATGGTGGACCAGCTGCGATCCTTCGCCTCCGAAGTGACGCGGGTGGCCCGCGAGGTGGGCACCGAGGGCAAGCTGGGCGGCCAGGCCGACGTGCAGGGCGTGGCCGGCACCTGGAAGGACCTCACGGACAACGTGAACTTCATGGCCGGCAACCTCACTTCGCAGGTGCGCAACATCGCCGACGTGACCAAGGCGGTGGCTGCCGGCGACTTGTCCAAGAAGATCACGGTGGACGTCAAGGGCGAGATCCTGGAACTGAAGAACACCATCAACACCATGGTGGACCAGCTGTCCTCCTTCGCCTCGGAGGTGACCCGGGTGGCGCGCGAGGTGGGCACCGAAGGCAAGCTGGGCGGCCAGGCCGACGTGCAGGGCGTGGCCGGCACCTGGAAGGACCTGACCGACTCGGTGAACTTCATGGCCGGCAACCTGACGGCCCAGGTGCGAGGCATCGCCAAGGTGGTGACCGCCGTGGCCAACGGCGACCTGGAGCGCAAGCTGACCGTGGAAGCCAAGGGCGAGATCGCCGCGCTGGCCGACACCATCAACTCCATGACCGACACGCTGGCCACCTTCGCCGACCAGGTGACGACGGTGGCGCGCGAGGTGGGCGTGGAAGGCAAGCTGGGCGGCCAGGCCAAGGTGCCCGGCGCCTCGGGCACCTGGAAAGGCCTGACCGAGAACGTGAACCAGCTGGCCGCCAACCTTACCACCCAGGTGCGCGCCATTGCCGAGGTGGCGACCGCGGTGACCCAGGGCGACCTGACCCGCGCCATCTCCGTGGAAGCCCAGGGCGAGCTGGCGGCGCTGAAGGACACCATCAACGAGATGATCCGCAACCTGCGCGACACCACCCAGGTCAACACCGAGCAGGACTGGCTCAAGACCAACCTGGCCAAGTTCTCGCGCATGCTGCAGGGCCAGCGCGACCTGGTCGCGGTGGGCCACCTGATCCTGTCCGAGCTGGCCCCGGTGGTGGGCGCGCAGCAGGCCGAGTTCTACGTATTGCGCTACACCCAGGACCAGCCCAGGCTGCGCCTGATGGCCAGCTACGCCTCGGACGGGCACGGCTCGTACGGCAAGGAGGTGGACCTGGGCCAGGGCCTGGTGGGCCAGTGCGCCTTCGACCGCAAGAAGATCCTGCTGACCTCGTCCATCCCCGAGAGCCTCAAGATCTCCTCCGGCCTGACCGAGCTGGCGCCGCTGAACGTGCTGGTGCTGCCCATCATCTTCGAAGGGCAGGTGCGCGGCGTGGTCGAACTCGCGTCGATGGAGCGCTTCAGCCCGTCGCAGCAGGCCTTCCTGGACCAGCTGACCGAATCCATCGGCATCGTGATCAACACGATCGAGGCCAACATGCGCACGGAGGACCTGCTGACGCAGTCGCAGTCGCTGGCGCAGGAGCTCCAGAGCCGGCAGCAGGAACTGCAGCAGACCAACGAGGAGCTGCAGGAGAAGGCCCGCCTGCTGGTGCACCAGAACCACGAGGTGGAGCGCAAGAACCAGGAGGTGGAGCAGGCGCGCCAGGCGCTGGAGGAAAAGGCCAAGCAGCTGGCCCTGACGTCCAAGTACAAGTCCGAGTTCCTGGCCAACATGTCGCACGAGCTGCGCACGCCGCTGAACTCGCTGCTGATCCTGTCGGACCAGCTGTCCAAGAACCCGGACGGCAACCTCAGCACCAAGCAGGTGGAGTTCGCCAAGACCATCCACTCGTCGGGCAACGACCTGCTGATGCTGATCAACGACATCCTGGACCTGTCCAAGATCGAGTCCGGCACGGTCGCGGTGGACGTCAGCGAGCTGCGCCTGTCCGACCTGCAGCTGTACGTGGAGCGCACCTTCCGCCACGTGGCCGAGGCCAAGAGCGTGGACTTCATGATCCACAGCGGCCTGCAGCTGCCGGGCTCCATGGTGACCGACGTCAAGCGCCTGCAGCAGATCCTGAAGAACCTGCTGTCCAACGCCTTCAAGTTCACGCACCAGGGCCAGGTGACGCTGGCCATCGAGGAGGTCGTGACCGGCTGGACTCCGGACAACGAGGACCTCAACCGTGCTCCGCAGGTGATCGCCTTCGCCGTCTCCGACACCGGCATCGGCATCTCGGCCGACAAGCAGCAGATCATCTTCGAGGCCTTCCAGCAGGCCGACGGCTCGACCAGCCGCAAGTACGGCGGCACCGGCCTGGGCCTGGCGATCAGCCGCGAGCTGTCCAAGCTGCTGGGCGGCGAGATCCGCCTGGCCAGCGCCCCGGGGCAGGGCAGCACCTTCACCCTGTACCTGCCGGTGCACTTCCCGGCGACCCGCGGCACGCGGCGCACCAGCTCCTACACCGAGCCGCGCGGCGACGCGGCGCTGCCGCCGCAGGCGCGCCGGCTGCTGCCGTCCAAGACGCCCCAGCTGCCCGAGCCGGAGCTGACGCGCGCCGTGGCCGAGGCCGAGGAGCTGGAGGTCGGCACGCGCAACGAGGCCAATGACGACCGCGACATCATCACCCAGGGCGACCTGGTGCTGCTGATCGTCGAGAACGACATGGCGTTCGCCCGCTTCCTGCTGGACGCGGCCCGCGCCAAGGGATTCAAGGGCCTGGTGACCGCCATGGGGGCGGGCGCGCTGACGCTGGCCAGCCAGTACCAGCTCTCGGCCGTGACCCTGGACATGTACCTGCCGGACGTGGACGGCTGGCGCGTGCTGGACCGGCTCAAGCAGGACTTCACCACGCGCCACATCCCGGTGTGCGTCATCTCCACCGACGACTCCAAGGACCGGGCCTTCGACGGCAGCGCCGTCGCGTTCGTCGAAAAGCCGATCCAGTCCAAGGAAGTGCTGGACACCATGCTGGACCAGCTGCGCTCCTATGCCATGCGCCAGCAGCGCAGCATCCTGGTGGCGATGAAGGACACGGCCGCGCGGCGCGAGCTGCTGGCGCAGCTGGAGGACGAGAACATCAACACCGTGGTGGCCAAGTCGCCGGAGAGATTCCTGGAGGCGCTGGACGAGAGCCGGTTCGACTGCGTGGTGCTGGACGACAGCTTCGGCAAGCTGGACACGGCCGAGACGCGCCAGGCGCTGGCCGCGCAGGCGACCATGGGACCGGTGCCGCTGCTGCTCTACCGCTCCGGCAGCCTGGATGGCAATGGCCGCTTCGCCTGGCATTCGGACGACAAGGTCACGGTGCGCGAGATGCACACCGTGCCCCGGCTGTTCGACCTGGCGCTGCTGGCCATGCACCACAACGTGACGCGCCTGCCGGCGGCCAAGCGCGCCATGCTGGACGACGTGATCTCCTCGACCAAGCCGCTGGCCGGCAAGCGCGTGCTGATCGTCGACGACGACATGCGCAACATCTTCGCCCTGGCCACCGTGCTGGAGGAGCACGCCATGGACATCGTGTGGGCGGACAACGGCCGCGAGGCCATCAACCGGGTGGCCAACGACCCGCAGATCAAGATCGTGCTGATGGACATCATGATGCCGGAGATGGACGGCATGGCGACCATGAAGGAGATACGCAAGCTGCCGCAAGGCAAGACGCTGCCCATGATCGCCGTGACCGCCAAGGCGATGAAGGGAGACCGCGAGAAATGCATCGAGGCCGGGGCCTGGGACTACCTGTCCAAGCCGGTCAACACGCAGGACTTGTTGGCCGTGTTGCGGGCATGGCTGCACCAGTGAGGCCGGCGCCGATGCAGGACACCGCGGCAGCGGCCCGGCCGGAGAAGGCCAGCATCCTGATCGTGGACGACCTGCCCGAAAAGCATGTCGTCTTCCGCAGCATCCTCGAGGAGCTGGGCCAGCACATCGTCAGCGCCCGCTCGGGCAAGGAGGCGCTCGCCCAGATCCTGGACAACGAGTTCGCCGTGATCCTGCTGGACGTCAACATGCCGGACATCGACGGCCTGGAGACCGCCAGCCTGATCCGCCAGTACAAGCGGTCGGCCCAGACCCCCATCGTCTTCATCACGGCGTATGTGGATGAGCTGCAGGCCAAGCGCGGCTACGCGCTGGGGGCGGTGGACTACATCCCCTCGCCGGTGGTGCCGGAGGTGCTGCGCTCCAAGGTCCGGGTGTTTGTCGAGCTGTTCCGCATGAACCGGCAGCTGCAGTGGCGCGCGGCCGAGCGCGAGGCGCTGGCCCGCTCGGAGGCCGCCCGGGCGGCGGCGGAGCAGGCCATCGCGCGGGCCGACTACCTGGCCGATGCCAGCCAGCTGCTGTCGCGCTCGCTCGACATGGACCAGACGGCGCGGGCGCTGCTGGAGGTGTCGGTTCCCATGCTGGGGCGGCGCGCCTTGCTGGTGGTCGCCGGATCCGATGGCGCCGTCATGCGCTCGCAGGACCATCCGGCCGGTGCCGTCGGCGGCGTGGACGGGCTGGAGCCCGGGCTGCGCGAGGCGGTGGCCCGCGTGCTCGAGGAGCGCCGCTTCGAGCGCTGGCAGGACGGCACGGCCGGCGCCGCCGTGTGCCCGCTGCTCATGGGCGAACACTCGCGCGGCGTGCTGGTGCTGCTGGGCAGGCCCGACGAATTCGACTCGCCGCGCCTGGCCCTGGCCAAGGAGGTGGTCAGCCGCGCCTCGATCGCACTGGAGAACGCGCGGCTGTACGCGGCGGTGCAGGAGGCCGACCGGCGCAAGAACGAGTTCCTGGCCATGCTGGCCCATGAACTGCGCAACCCGCTGGCGCCCATCCGCAACGCCGTGCACATCATGCAGGGCGCCGATGTGGCCCCGCCCACCATGAACTGGGCGCGCGACGTGATCAGCCGCCAGGCCGACCACATGGCGCGCCTGATCGACGACCTGCTGGACGTCTCGCGCATCGTGCAGGGCAAGGTGGTGGTCAAGCCCGAGAAACTCAGCCTGGCTTCGCTGGTGGAGCGGTCCGTCGAGTCCAGCATGCCCAAGATCGAGGGCCGCAGCCAGCGCCTGGCGGTGGAGCTGCCCGACGATCCGGTGGTGCTCGATGGCGATTCCGTGCGTCTGGCGCAGGTGCTGTCCAACCTCATCAACAATGCCTCGAAGTTTTCCCCGCCGGACACGCGGATCGCGCTGCGGGCGCGCTATGCCGCCGGCAAGGTGACGATCGCGGTGCAGGACCAGGGCGTGGGCATCGCGCCGGACTTCCTGCCCCACATCTTCGACCTGTTCGCCCAGGCCGACCAGTCGCTGGACCGCTCGCAGGGCGGGCTGGGCATCGGGCTGACGCTGGTCAAGCACCTGGTCGAGCTCCATGGCGGCCGCGTGGAGGCGCGCAGCGAAGGCATCGGCCGCGGCACCGAGGTGTCGGTGCAACTGCCGGCCAGCCTGGCGCCCGCGCAGCGGCCCGCCGAGCCGGTGGCGGCGGCCGCCAAGCCTTCGGCTGGCGAGCGCGCCGCGCCGCGCGTGCTGGTGGTGGATGACCTGGCAGCGTCGGCCGAGACGCTGATGATGCTGCTGGAGATGGAGGGTTTCGAGGTCAAGACCGCGCACGAGGGCAATTCGGCGCTGGCCGTCGCCGAGGCGTTCCGGCCGGACGTGGTGCTGCTGGACATCGGCCTGCCGGGCATGAACGGGTTCGAGGTGGCGCACCGGCTGCGCAGCCTGCCGGCCTCGCGCGACGCGCTGCTGATCGCGCTCACCGGCTACGGCGAGGCCGAGAGCCGCAACCGGTCGGCCGAGGCCGGCTTCGACTTCCACATGGTCAAGCCGGCCGACGTGAACCTGCTGCTGCAGCTGGTGGCCGATCCCCAGCAGGCCCGGCGCGCCAAGGTGGCCTGATGGGCAGGGTGCGCTGCTACAATCGCCGGCTGTCAGGAGCGGTGGATGAGTGGTTTAAGTCGCACGCCTGGAAAGCGTGTGAGGGTTAACAGCCCTCCGCGGGTTCGAATCCCGCCTGCTCCGCCAGCCACATGAGAAAAGCCCCGCCATGCGGGGCTTTTTCTTGGGGCGGGATCCCCGGTCAGCCGGTCTTGCCCGCCTGCACCATCCGCATCGCCGATGCGATGAGTGTCGACACCTCACTCATGTTGGCCGGCACGATCAGCGTGGTCTGCGACTCGTTGGCCACGTTGCGAAAGGCGTCCACTGCTTTCTCCGCCACCTCCAGCTGCACTGCCTGCTCGCCACCCGGCTGGCGGATCGCCTCGGCCACCTTGCGGATGGCTTCCGCGCGCGCCTCGGCGATCGACAGGATGGCGGCGGCCTCGCCCTGGGCCTGGTTGATCTCGGCCTGCTTCTCGCCCTCGGAGCGGGCGATGAAGGCCTCGCGCTCGCCGGTGGCGATGTTGATCTGCTCCTGGCGCCGGCCCTCGGAGGCGGCGATCAGGGCGCGCTTCTCGCGCTCGGCCGTGATCTGCGACTGCATCGCGCGCAGGATCGCCTCGGGCGGGGTCAGGTCCTTGATCTCGTAGCGCAGCACCTTCACGCCCCAGTTCAGCGCCGCCTCGTCGATGGCGGCCACCACCTGCGCGTTGATCACGTCGCGCTCCTCGAAGGTTTTGTCCAGCTCCAGCTTGCCGATCACGCTGCGCAACGAGGTCTGGGCCAGCTGCGTCACCGCCACGAGGTAGTTGCTGCTGCCGTAGCTGGCGCGCATCGGGTCGGTCACCTGGAAGTACAGGATGCCGTCCACCTGCAGCTGGGTGTTGTCGCGCGTGATGCACACCTGGCTGGGCACGTCCAGCGGGATCTCCTTGAGGCTGTGCTTGTAGGCCACCTTGTCGATGAAGGGCACCAGGAAGTTCAGGCCGGGTGCCAGCGCGGCGTGGTACTTGCCCAGGCGCTCCACCACCCAGGCGTTCTGCTGCGGCACCACCTTGACGGACCGCACCACGAAGATGACGGCCACGACGAACAGGACGAGTGCGATTTCCATATGAGCTTCTTCTCCGGTCAATGGGGACTTCAGATCTTCTCGACGATCAGGCGGTTGCCCACCACCTCTTTCACCCGGTGCGGCCCGGTGGCGCCCGGCAGGCCGCCGGCGGGCAGGGCGGTCCAGGTCGCGCCGCGGTAGCGCACCGCCGCCGTGCCGTCGGCCTGCCAGGCGTCGACCTGCACCGTCTCGCCGATGTCCAGGTTGATGTCGCGGTTGGCGGCGGCGGTCGGGCCCTCCGGCCGCCGGCCCCGGGCGACGTGCCAGGCGGCCACCGCGCCGCCGCCGACCAGCGCGGCGGCGACCAGCTGGGCGGCCAGGGCGCCGCCCGCGTGCGCCGCCAGCGCGCCGGCGGCCAGGCCGATGGCCAGCATCAGCAGGTAGAACGTGCCGGTCACCAGCTCGACGGCCACGGCCGCGCCGGCCAGCAGCCACCAGACGGTCGATGGGTCCATGCTTCCCTCCTCCTGGGTGTTGTGCGCCGCATTCTGGGCCATCCGGCCGCCGCCCGCCCAGCGTGGCCATCTTATTTGCATACACTTCGCGGCTGCCTTTTTTATCCGACCTGCCAGGCGAAGAAAGCCCGTCCATGAAATTCCGCTTCCCCATCGTCATCATCGACGAGGACTACCGTTCCGAGAACACCTCCGGGCTGGGCATCCGCGCCCTGGCCCAGGCGATCGAGGCCGAGGGCATGGAGGTGCTGGGGGCCACCAGCTACGGCGACCTGTCGCAGTTCGCGCAGCAGCAAAGCCGCGCCAGCGCCTTCATCCTGTCGATCGACGACGAGGAGTTCAGCTCCGGCCCGGACCCGGACCCCGTGGTGGTCAAGCTGCGCAGCTTCATCCAGGAGGTGCGCCGCAAGAACGCCGACGTGCCGATCTACATCTACGGCGAGACCAAGACCAGCCGGCACCTGCCCAACGACATCCTGCGCGAGCTGCATGGCTTCATCCACATGTACGAGGACACGCCGGAGTTCATGGCGCGCCACATCATCCGCGAGGCCAAGAGCTACCTGGAGGGCGTGCAGCCCCCGTTCTTCAAGGCGCTGCTGGACTACGCGGAGGACGGCTCCTACTCCTGGCACTGCCCGGGCCACTCCGGCGGGGTGGCCTTCCTCAAGAGCCCGATCGGCCAGATGTTCCACCAGTTCTTCGGCGAGAACATGCTGCGCGCCGACGTGTGCAACGCGGTGGACGAGCTGGGCCAGCTGCTGGACCACACCGGCCCGGTGGCCGCCAGCGAGCGCAACGCGGCGCGCATCTTCAACGCCGACCACTGCTTCTTCGTGACCAACGGCACCTCCACGTCCAACAAGATGGTCTGGCACCACACGGTTGCGCCGGGCGACGTGGTGGTGGTGGACCGCAACTGCCACAAGTCCATCCTGCACTCCATCATCATGACAGGGGCCATCCCCGTGTTCATGAAGCCCACGCGCAACCACTTCGGCATCATCGGCCCGATCCCGCAGAGTGAATTCGAGCCGGCGGCGATCAAGGCCAAGATCAAGGCCAACCCGCTGCTCCAGGGCGTGGACCCGGACACCGTGAAGCCGCGCGTGATGACGCTGACCCAGTCCACCTACGACGGGGTGCTGTACAACACCGAAACCATCAAGAGCATGCTGGACGGCTACGTCGACACGCTGCACTTCGACGAGGCCTGGCTGCCGCACGCGGCCTTCCACCCGTTCTACGGCTCCTACCACGCCATGGGCAAGCGGCGCTCGCGGCCCAAGGAGTCGCTGACCTTCGCCACCCAATCCACACACAAGCTGCTGGCAGGCATCAGCCAGGCCAGCCACGTGCTGGTGCAGGACTCGGCCAACCGCAAGCTGGACAGGCACCTGTTCAACGAGGCCTACCTGATGCACACCTCGACCAGCCCTCAGTACAGCATCATCGCCAGCTGCGACGTGGCGGCCGCCATGATGGAGCCGCCCGGCGGCACGGCCCTGGTGGAGGAGAGCATCCTGGAGGCGCTGGACTTCCGCCGCGCCATGCGCAAGGTCGACCAGGAGTACGGCAAGGACTGGTGGTTCAAGGTCTGGGGCCCGGACAAGCTGGCCGAGGAGGGCATAGGCCGCGCCGACGACTGGGTCATCAAGGGCGAGGCGCGCACCGCCAAGTGGCACGGCTTCGGCAACCTGGCCGAGGGCTTCAACATGCTGGACCCGATCAAGTCCACCATCGTCACGCCCGGCCTGGACCTGAACGGCAAGTTCGCCAAGACCGGCATCCCGGCGTCCATCGTCACCCGGTTTCTGGCCGAGCACGGGATCATCGTGGAGAAGACCGGCCTGTACAGCTTCTTCATCATGTTCACCATCGGCATCACCAAGGGCCGCTGGAACACGCTGCTGACGGCGCTGCAGCAGTTCAAGGACGACTACGCGCGCAACCAGCCGATGTGGCGCATCCTGCCGGAGTTCTGCCAGGCCTACCCGCGCTACGAACGCATGGGACTGGCCGACCTGTGCCAGCACGTGCACGAGCTGTACGCCAAGTACGACATCGCGCGGCTGACCACGGAGATGTACCTGTCGGACCTGACGCCCGCCATGAAGCCCAGCGATGCCTTCGCGCACATCGCCCACCGCAAGACCGAGCGGGTGGAGATCGACCAGCTCGAAGGGCGCATCACGACCAGCCTGGTCACGCCTTATCCGCCGGGCATCCCGCTGCTGATCCCGGGCGAGGTGTTCAACAGGAAGATCGTCGACTACCTCAAGTTCTCGCGCGAGTTCAACGCGCAGTGCCCGGGCTTCGAGACCGACATCCACGGCCTGGTGGAGGAGCTGGGCAGCGACGGCCAGCCGCGCTACTTCGCCGACTGCGTCAAGGATTGATCAGGCCGGCCGGTCGGGCCGCACGCACAGGAAGCGGCCTCGAACCGCCCGTGGCCGGCCCACAGCTCGCCGTCCACGGGCCGGGGCACTCGACCTGCCAGGCGGGCTAACCGCCGGCGGGCTCGGCGATGCCGCCCACGACCTGGCTGAAGCCGCCGTCCACGTAAGTGATCTCGGCGCTCACGCCGCCGGCCAGGTCGCTCAGCAGGAAGGCCGCCACGTTGCCCACGTCCTCGATGGTCACGTTGCGGCGGATCGGCGAGGCCTCGGCCACCACCGACAGGATCTTGCCGAAGCCCTTGATGCCGCTGGCCGCCAGCGTCTTGATCGGGCCGGCGCTGATGCCGTTGACCCGGATGCCCTGGGGGCCCAGCGATTCGGCCAGGTAGCGCACCGACGCCTCCAGCGAGGCCTTGGCCAGGCCCATGGTGTTGTAGTTGGGCACGGTGCGGATGGCACCCAGGTAGGTCAGCGTCAGCAGGGCCGAGCGGTCATTCAGCAGGGGCAGGGCCGCCTTGGCCATGGCCGGGAAGCTGTAGGCGCTGATGTCGTGGGCGATGCGGAACGCCTCGCGCGACAGCCCGTCCAAGAAGTCGCCGGCGATGGCCTCGCGCGGCGCGTAGCCGATGGCGTGCACGAAACCGTCGAACTTCGGCCAATGGGCCGACAGGTCGGTGAAGAGCCTGGCGATCTGGGCGTCGTCGCCCACGTCGCAGTCGAACACCAGCTTGGAGCCGAAATCGGCGGCGAATTCGGTGATGCGGTCCTTGAAGCGCTCGCCCACGTAGCTGAAGGCCAGCTCCGCGCCCTGCGCGTGGCAGGCCTTGGCGATGCCGTAGGCGATGGATCGGTTGGACAGCACGCCCGTGATCAACAATTTCTTGCCAGACAGAAAACCCATGATGTTTGACGGTGAAAAAAGTCGGCAGAATTGTCGCATGCGAGGTCTGCTGTTCGCGCTGGTCGGCGCCCTGGCCCCGGCCGCCTGGGCCGCCCATGGCTATGCCATCTGGGGCGACATGAAGTATCCGGCCGATTTTTCGCACTTCGCCTACGTGAACCCCGCTGCTCCCAAGGGGGGCGAGCTGCGGCTGGTGAGCAACCTGCGGGTGTCCACTTTCGACAAGTACAACCCGTTCACCATCAAGGGCAACGCGCCCGCGTATCTCTCGGGCCTGCTGTTCGACAGCCTGCTGTCGGGGGCGCTGGACGAGGTCGGCGCCGGCTACGGCCTGCTGGCCGAAGACGTGGAAGTGGCCCCGGACGGCCTGTCGGCCACCTTCCGCCTGCGGCGCGAGGCGCGCTTCCACAACGGCGAGCCGGTGCTGGCCGCCGACGTCAAGCACACCTTCGACACCCTGCTGGGGCCCTACACCTCGCCGGCCTACAAGACCGCGCTGGAGGACCTGGACGGGCTGGACGTGGTGGACGAGCGCACCGTGCGCTTCCGCTTCAAGCGCCTGAACCGCGAGATGCCGCTGACCGTGGGCGGCTTTCCCATCTTCAGCCGCCAGTGGGGCATGGATAACGGCAAGGCCAAGCGCTTCGACGAGGTGGTGATGGACATCCCCATCGGCAGCGGCCCGTACAAGATCGGCCCGGTGCGCTTCGGCAAGGACATCACCTACGTGCGCGACGCCAGCTACTGGGCGCGCGACCTGAACGTGCGCCGCGGCAGCGCCAACTTCGACCGCATCACGGTGAAGATCTACCGGGACAACACGGCCCGGCTGGAGGCGCTCAAGGCCGGCGAGTTCGACCTGATGCGGTTCTTCTCGGCCGGCGACTGGGCGCGCCGGGTGGACGGCAAGCGCTTCAAGACCGGCGAGCTGGTCAAGGGCGAGTTCAAGCACCGGCTGCCGGCCGGCTTCCAGAGCTACGTGCTCAACACCCGCCACCCCAAGCTGCGGGATGCGCGCGTGCGGCAGGCGCTGGGCCTGGCCATGGACTACGAGTGGATGAACCGGCAGATGTTCTACAACTCGTACCAGCGGGTGAAGGGCCTGTTTATGAACACGGACTGCGAGGCCACCGGCATGCCCGGCCCCGAGGAACTGGCATTGCTGGAGCCCTGGCGCGGCCAGATCCCCGATGCCGCCTTCGGCCCCATGGTCGTGCCGCCGCGTACCGACGGCGAGAGCACGCTGCGCGACAACCTGCTCAAGGCGCGCGACCTGCTGCGCCAGGCCGGCTGGCAGGTGCGCGATGGCGCGCTGCGCAACGTCCAGGGCGAGCCACTGGTGCTGGAGTACCTGGACAGCAACGAGTCCGGCGCGCGCGTGGTCACGCCCTGGGCGCGCAACCTGGAGAAGCTGGGCATCCAGCTGGTGTTCCGACCGGTGGACTTCGCGCTGTACCAGCAGCGCCTGCAGAAGTTCCAGTTCGAGATCACGACCCTGGCCTACCCGGGCACCCACACGCCGGGGCAGGAGTACGTGGACCTGTTCGGCAGCAAGGCGGCCGACACCGAGAACTCCGGCAACCTGACCGGCGTCAAGAACCCGGCGCTGGACGACCTGCTGGCCCGGATGACCGGCGCCTCCACCCGCCAGGAGCTGGTGCCGGCCTGCCGCGCGCTGGAGCGGGTCGTCGCCCACATGCACCTCATGGTCCCGCAGTGGACGGCCGGCACCCACCGCATCGCCTACAACGCCTGGCGGCTGCAGCCCACGGCCTCCATGCCGCCCTATGCCCAGGGCGAGGCCTGGGCCATCGACACCTGGTGGGCCCGTCCGGGGCCGCCGGCCCACTGAAATCGCCGTGGCCTCGTACATCCTCAAGCGCCTGCTGCTGATGCTGCCCACGCTGCTGGGCGTGCTGCTCATCACCTTCGTCGTCACGCAGTTCGTGCCCGGCGGCCCGGTGGAGCAGTACCTGGCGGAGTCGCGCGCGGGCACGGGCGGGGAGGGCGGCGCCTTGACCTACCGCGGCGACCAGGGCGTGGACCCCAAGCGCATCGAGCAGATCAAGGCCCTGTACGGCTTCGACAAGCCGCCGCACGAGCGCTTCCTGCAGATGCTGGGGCAGTACGCCCGCTTCGACCTGGGCCGCAGCTTCTTCCAGAACAAGGACGTGTGGCTGCTGATCCGCGAGAAGCTGCCGGTCTCCATCACGCTGGGCCTGTGGACCTTCTTCATCAGCTACCTGATCGCCGTGCCGCTGGGCGTGTCCAAGGCGGTTCGCGCCGGTTCGCGCTTCGACCTGGCGACCACGCTGCTGGTGCTGGTGGGCTACGCCATCCCGGGCTTCGTGCTGGGGGTGGCGCTGCTGGTGGTGTTCGGCGGCCAGCTGCAGTGGTTCCCCCTGCGCGGACTGACCTCCGGCAACTGGGACGAGCTGAGCCTGGGCGGCAAGGTCGTCGACTACCTCTGGCACATCACGCTGCCGGTCACGGCCATGGTGGTGGGCAGCTTCGCCGTGACCACCATGCTGACCAAGAACTCCTTCCTGGAGGAGATCCGCAAGCAGTACGTGCTGACGGCCCGCGCCAAGGGCCTGGGCGAGCGGCGGGTGCTGTGGAAGCACGTGTTCCGCAATGCGCTGATGCCCATCATCGCGGGCTTTCCCGCTGCCTTCCTGGGCGCCTTTTTCACCGGCTCGCTGCTGATCGAGACCCTGTTCTCGCTGGACGGGCTGGGCCTGCTGAGCTACGAGAGCGTGATCCGGCGCGACTACCCGGTGGTGCTGGGCACGCTGTACCTGTTCACGCTGATCGGGCTCGTCACCAAGCTGATGAGTGACCTCATGTACGTCTGGGTGGACCCGCGTGTCAAGTTCGACTAGCCCTGAGCTCCTGGCCGACCCGTCGGCTGCCGGCCAGACACAGGGTGCGGGCGCGGCCGCCATGCCGCCGCCGGCTGGCCTGGCCTTGCCGGAGCATGTCTCGCCCGGCCGGCGCGCTTGGCGCAGGTTCAGGCGCAACCGGCTGGGCTTCGGCAGCCTGGTGGTCTTCGTCACCCTGGTGGTCCTCAGCCTGTTCGCCGAGGTGCTCTCCAACGACAAGCCGCTGGTGGTGCGCTACGAGGGGCAGTTCTACTTCCCGCTGGTGAACCGCTATCCCGAGACCACTTTCGGCGGCGACTTCCTGACCGAGACCGACTTCCTGGACCCCTTTATCCGCAAGCAGCTGGCCAGGGACGGCAACTGGGCGATCTACCCGCCCAACCCCTACGGCCCGAAAACCCTGAACTATTTCGCCAAGGAGCCCAACCCGTCGCGGCCCACGCGCCACAACCTGCTGGGCACCGACGACCGCGGCCGCGACATGCTGGCCCAGCTGGTCTACGGCTTCCGCCTGAGCGTGCTGTTCGCCCTGGCGCTGACGGCCGTCGGCGTGGTGATCGGGGTGGTGACGGGCGCCATCCAGGGCTTCTTCGCGGGCAAGACCGACCTGGCGTTCCAGCGCTTCATCGAGATCTGGGATTCCATGCCGGAGCTGTACCTGCTGATCATCTTCAGCGCCATCTTCGCGCCCAGCGTGGCCCTGCTGCTGATCCTGCTGTCGCTGTTCGGCTGGATGGGGCTGTCCAACTACGTGCGGGCCGAGTTCCTGCGCAACCGGCAGATGGACTACGTGCGCGCCGCCCGGGCCCTGGGCGTGGGCAACGGCCGGATCATGTGGAAGCACATCCTGCCCAACAGCATGACCCCGGTGATCACCTTCCTGCCGTTCCGCATGAGCGCGGCCATCCTGGCGCTGACCTCGCTGGACTTCCTGGGCTTGGGCGTGCCGCCGGGCACGCCTTCGCTGGGCGAGCTGCTGAGCCAGGGCAAGAACAACATCGACGCCTGGTGGATCTCGCTGTCCACCTTCGCCGTGCTGGTGGTCACGCTGCTGCTGCTGACCTTCATGGGCGACGCGCTGCGGGATGCGCTGGATCCTCGGAAGGCAGACGCATGAGTGGGCGGGAGGAAGGCCTGGCCCCGCTGCTCGAGGTCAGCAACCTGCGCGTGGCCTTCGGCGGCAAGGAGGTGGTGCACGGCGTGAGCTTCGCCATCGCCCCGGGCGAGAAGCTGGCCCTGGTGGGCGAGTCCGGCTCCGGCAAGACGGTGACGGCGCTGTCGCTGCTGCGGCTGGCCCAAGGCGCTCGGCTGGGCGGTTCCGCCCGCCTTCTCGGTTCGGACCCCGCCGCCGGCAGGCGCGACCTGCTGGCGATGTCCGAGCGGGAGCTGCTGGGCGTGAGGGGCCGGGAGATCGCCATGATCTTCCAGGAGCCGATGACGGCGCTCAACCCGGTCTACACCGTGGGCGACCAGATCGCCGAGGTGCTGCGGCTCAAGCAGGGCCTGTCGGCGCGCCAGGCCTGGGACGGCGCGGTGGAGGCCCTGGCCGCCACCGGCGTGCCCGAGCCGCAGCGCCGCGCCCGGGCCTTTCCGCACCAGCTCTCCGGCGGCCAGCGCCAGCGCGCCATGATCGCCATGGCCCTGGCCTGCCGGCCGCGGCTGCTGCTGGCCGACGAGCCCACCACCGCGCTGGACGTGACGCTGCGCCAGCAGATCCTGGAGCTGCTGGCGCAGCTGCAGCGCCAGACCGGGATGGCCGTGCTGATGATCACGCACGACCTGAACCTGGTGCGCAAGTTCGCCGACCGGGTGGCGGTGATGGAGAACGGGCACCTGGTGGAACACGGCGCGGTGCAGGCCGTGTTCGGCCAGCCGCGGCATCCCTACACCCGCAAGCTGATCGACAGCCGTCCGGAACGCGAGCTGCAGGAAGGCCCACCCGAGGGTGAACCGGTGATGCGGGCCCGGGAGGTGCGGGTGAGCTACCCGGTACCGCTGGCCGGCATCCGCGGCTGGTTCCGCCGCGGCGAGTTCGTGGCGGTGCACGGGGCGGCGTTCGCCATCCCGCCGGGCCGCACCCTGGGCGTGGTGGGCGAGTCCGGCTCCGGCAAGTCCACACTGGCCCTGGCGGCCCTGGGCCTGGTGCCGCACCGGGGCACACTGGAGGTGGCGGGTGGGCACTGGCAGCGCGGCACGGCGGCCAGCCGGCCGCTGCGCCGGCAGATCCAGGTGGTGTTCCAGGACCCGTTCTCCTCCCTGTCGCCGCGCATGACCGTGGAGGAGATCGTGGGCGAGGGCCTGCTGGTGCACGAACCCGGCCTGGACCTGGCGCAACGCCGCGAGCGGGTGGTGCGGGCGCTGGGCGACGTGGGCCTGACCGAGCAGCTCTTTCCCGGCCTGCTGGCGCGCTACCCGCACGAGTTCTCCGGCGGCCAGCGCCAGCGCCTGGCGATCGCCCGGGCGCTGATCGTGGAGCCGCGCCTGCTGGTGCTGGACGAGCCGACCAGCGCGCTGGACGTGACCATCCAGAAGCAGGTGCTGCGCCTGCTGCAGCGGCTGCAGCGCGAGCGGGGCCTGAGCTACCTGCTGATCACCCACGACATCGAGGTCATCCACGCCATGGCGCACGACGTGGTGGTGATGAAGGAGGGCCGCATCGTCGAAGCCGGCACGGCCCAGCAGGTGCTGGGCCAGCCGCAGGACCCGTACACCCAGGCGCTGATCGCGGCCGCCGTCTGAACCCTGCAGGCCATGGCCGCCGCCGGACGCACGCCCATCCCGCCGCACGAGGTCGAGACCACGGCCATGCGCGCCCAGGGCGCCGGCGGCCAGAACGTCAACAAGGTCTCCAGCGCCATCCACCTGCGCTTCGACATCCCGCGTTCCTCGCTGCCGGAAGACCACAAGGCCCGGCTGCTGGCGCTGCGCGACGGCCGGATCAACCGCGACGGCGTGCTGGTCATCAAGGCCCAGCAGCACCGCAGCCAGGACATGAACCGGGCCGAGGCGTTCGGCCGGCTGCAGGAACTGGTCGACAGCGTGGCGCAGGCGCCCCAGGCGCGGCGCGCCACCCGGCCGACCGCCGCCTCGCGGCAGCGGCGCCTCGAGGCCAAGAAGCTGCGCTCCCAGGTCAAGCTCATGCGCAGCCCGCCGCAGGACTGAGGGCGAGGTTCTTCCGGCGGCTTGCATCCCGGCCGCGCTGGCGGTACAATCTTTGCTTCACGACCAAGCCGGGCGGGTACTCACCGCCCGTTTTTTTTGGTCGATCGCAAACCGCACCCCAGGAATCCAGACACAGACGTGGCGCTGCAGGACATCGTCGAACAAACCGTGAGCGGGCTCGGCTACGAGCTGGTGGAGATCGAGCGCTCCGCCGGCGGCTTGCTGCGCATCACGATCGACCTGCCCTGGCAGCCCGTGTCCCAAGGAGCCGTTCCGTCGCCGGAACAGTTCGTGAACGTCGAGGACTGCGAGAAGGTCACGCGCCAGCTGCAGTTCGCGCTGGAGGTCGAGGGTGTCGAGTACAAGCGGCTGGAGGTGTCGTCGCCGGGCATCGACCGGCCGCTGCGCGGCGAGCGCGACTTCGAGCGTTTCGCCGGCGAGTTGGTGGACATCACGCTCAAGGCGCCCATGGGCGCGGCGGCGGCGGGCCAGGTCGCGGCCAACCGCAAGAAGTTCCGCGGCACGCTCGAGCGCGCGGCCTCGGGCCAAGGCTGGCAGATCAGCTGGACCGACGAGCCGCAGGCCAGGCCCGGCCAGAAGGTGAGCAGGAAGAAGGAGCGCCCGCCGGTGCAGGTGCTGGGGTTCCGGCTGGACGAGTTGAAGGAGGCCCGTCTGGCCTCAGTTGTGGATTTCAAGGGGCGCAGGCCCAAGGCAGTTGCAGGAGAGTCGTGACATGAACCGCGAATTGTTGATGCTGGTGGAAGCCATCTCGCGCGAGAAGAACGTCGAGCGCGACGTGGTGTTCGGCGCGGTGGAGTCGGCCCTGGCCCAGGCCACCAAGAAGCTGTACGAGGGCGACGTGGACATCCGCGTGGCGGTGGACCGCGACTCCGGCAGCTATGAGACCTTCCGCCGCTGGCACGTGGTGCCCGACGAGGCCGGCCTGCAGCTGCCCGACCAGGAGATCCTGCTGTTCGAGGCCAAGGAGCAGATCCCCGACATAGAGGTGGACGACTACATCGAGGAGCCGGTCGAGTCCGTGCCCATCGGGCGCATCGGCGCGATGGCGGCCAAGCAGGTCATCCTGCAGAAGATCCGCGACGCCGAGCGCGAGATGCTGCTGAACGATTTCATGTCGCGCGGCGACAAGATCTTCGTGGGCACCGTCAAGCGCATGGACAAAGGCGACATCATCGTCGAGAGCGGCCGCGTCGAGGGACGCCTGCGCCGCGGCGAGATGATCCCCAAGGAGAACCTGCGCAACGGCGACCGGGTCCGGGCCATGATCATGGAGGTGGACCTGACGCTGCGCGGCGCGCCCATCATCCTGTCGCGCTCGGCGCCGGAGTTCATGATCGAGCTGTTCCGCCAGGAGGTGCCCGAGATCGAGCAGGGCCTGCTGGAGATCAAGTCCTGCGCCCGCGACCCCGGCAGCCGGGCCAAGATCGCCGTGCTGTCGCACGACAAGCGGGTGGATCCCATCGGCACCTGCGTGGGCGTGCGCGGCACGCGCGTGAACGCGGTCACCAACGAGCTGGCCGGCGAGCGGGTCGACATCGTCCTGTGGTCCGACGATCCGGCCCAGTTCGTGATCGGCGCGCTGGCCCCGGCCAACGTGACCTCCATCGTCGTGGACGAGGAGAAGCACGCCATGGACGTGGTGGTGGACGAGGAGAACCTCGCCATCGCCATCGGCCGCGGCGGGCAGAACGTGCGGCTGGCGTCCGAGCTGACCGGCTGGAAGATCAACATCATGGACGCCAACGAATCGGCCCAGAAGCAGGCCGAGGAGACGGACAAGATCCGCACGCTGTTCATGGAAAAGCTGGACGTGGACCAGGAGATCGCCGACATCCTGTTTGCTGAAGGGTTCACCAGCCTGGAGGAAGTGGCCTACGTGCCCATCCAGGAGATGCTGGAGATCGAGGCGCTGGACGAGGACACGGTCAACGAGCTGCGTTCCCGTGCCAAGGACGCCCTGCTGACCATGGAGATCGCCCGCGAGGAAAGCGTCGAGGAGGTGTCGCAGGACCTGCGTGACCTCGACGGCCTGAACCCGCAGCTGATCGGCAAGCTGGCCGAGGCCGGCGTGCACACCCGCGACGACCTGGCTGACCTGGCCGTCGATGAATTGACAGATATCACCGGCCAGTCCGCGGACGAGGCCAAGGCCCTGATCATGAAGGCTCGCGAGCACTGGTTCACCAGCGCACCCGCGACCCAAGAGTGATGTGATGGGAGGCTCCAGAACATATGTCCAGTACGACCGTCGCCGAGTTCGCCAGCGAACTCAAGAAATCCCCCGACACGCTGCTTGAGCAGCTGCGCAGCGCAGGCGTGTCCAAGTCGGCTCCGTCCGACGCACTGTCCGAGGCGGACAAGCAGAAGCTCCTGGGCTTTCTGCAGGCCAGCCACGGCACGTCCTCGCCCGAACGCCGCAAGATCACCCTGGTGAAGAAATCCACCAGCGAGATCAAGCAGGCCGACGCCTCCGGCAAGGCCCGCACCATCCAGGTGGAGGTGCGCAAGAAACGCACCTTCGTCAAGCGCGACGAAGGCGCGGACACCGCCGTGGTCGACGCGCCGGAGCCCGAGGTCCAGGCCGCGGCTTCCCCGCGTGCGGACGAGGCCGAGCTGGCTCGCCGCGAGGAAGAGGCGCGCCGCCAGGCCGAGCTGATCCGCCGCCAGGAGGAAGACCTGCAGGAAAAGCGCCGCCAGCGCGAGGAAGCCGAGCGCAAGGAGCGGGAAGCCGAGGCACGTGCCGCGGCCTATGCTGCCGCCGAGGAGGCCAAGAAGGTGCAAGCCAACGCCGTGAAGGCCGAGGCCAACGCCGAAGCCCAGGCCCATGCCAGCGCCCGCACCGTCGCCCAGGCCGAAGCGCGCGCCAAGGCGGAAGCGCAGTCGCAGGCGCGGGCCGCGGAAGAAGCCGCGCGCGCCAGGGACCTGGAGGAGCGCCGCCGCAAGGCGCTGGCCGAGGCCGAAGCCATCCGCGCGATGATGGCCGCGCCCAAGAAGGTGCTGGTGGCCAAGAAGCCGGAGGAGGCCAAGCCGGCCGCCAAGACCGCCGACGGCGCCGCCAAGCCGGCCGCCAAGGGCACGCTGCACAAGCCCGCGGTGGGCACGGGACGTCCCGCGCCCGGCGCGGCTGCGCCCGCGGCTCCCGGCGCCGGCAAGGAAGTCAAGTCGGCCAAGCTGTCGTCCAGCTGGGCGGGCGATCCGGCCAAGAAGAAGGCCATCCCGACCCGCGGCGACGCCTCGGGCGGCGTGGGCCGCAACAACTGGCGTGGCGGCCCGCGCGGCCGCCGCGGCAACGATCGCGACCATCGCGACGACCATGTGCAGTCCGCGCCCGTCGAGCAACGGGTGATCGAGGTGCACGTGCCCGAGACCATCACCGTCGCCGAGCTGGCGCACAAGATGGCCGTCAAGGCCTCCGAGGTGATCAAGGCGCTGATGAAGATGGGCCAGATGGTCACCATCAACCAGCCGCTGGACCAGGACACGGCCATGATCGTGGTCGAGGAGATGGGCCACAAGGCCGTCACCGCCGCGCTGGACGATCCGGAAGCCTTCACCGAGGAGGACGTGGGCACGGCCGACGGCGAGGCCCTGTCGCGCGCCCCGGTGGTCACCGTCATGGGCCACGTGGACCACGGCAAGACCTCGCTGCTGGACTACATCCGCCGCGCCAAGGTGGCGGCGGGCGAGGCCGGCGGCATCACGCAGCACATCGGCGCCTACCACGTGGAGACGCCGCGCGGCATGATCTCCTTCCTGGACACGCCCGGCCACGAGGCCTTCACCGCCATGCGCGCCCGCGGCGCGCAGGCCACCGACATCGTCATCCTGGTGGTGGCGGCCGACGACGGCGTCATGCCGCAGACGCGCGAAGCCATCAAGCACGCGAAGGCGGCGGGCGTTCCCATCGTGGTCGCCGTCAACAAGATCGACAAGCCCGGCATCAACCTGGAGCGCGTCAAGCAGGAGCTGGTGGTCGAGGAGGTGGTGCCGGAGGAGTACGGCGGCGAGTCGCCCTTCGTCAACGTCTCGGCCCTGACGGGCCAGGGCATCGACGACCTGCTCGAGCAGGTGCTGCTGCAGGCCGAGGTGCTGGAGCTCAAGGCGCCGGTGGAAGCGCCGGCCAAGGGCCTGGTGGTCGAAGCCCAGCTGGACAAGGGCCGCGGCCCGGTGGCCACGGTGCTGGTGCAGTCGGGCACGCTCAAGACCGGCGACGTGGTGCTGGCCGGCCAGACCTACGGGCGGGTGCGCGCCATGCTGGACGAGAACGGCAAGACCATCAAGTCGGCGGGTCCCTCCATCCCGGTGGAGATCCAGGGCCTGACCGAGGTGCCGCAGGCCGGCGACGAGTTCATGGTGCTGGCCGACGAGCGCCGGGCGCGCGAGATCGCGACCTACCGCGCCGGCAAGTTCCGCAACACCAAGCTGGCCAAGCAGCAGGCCGCCAAGCTGGAGAACATGTTCACGGACATGACCGCCGGCGAGGTGAAGACGCTGCCGATCATCGTCAAGGCCGACGTGCAGGGCTCGCAGGAGGCGCTGTCGCAGTCGCTGCTCAAGCTGTCCACCGATGAGGTCAAGGTGCAGATGGTCTACACCGGCGTGGGCGGCATCAGCGAGTCCGACGTCAACCTGGCCATTGCCTCCAAGGCGGTGATCATCGGCTTCAACGTGCGCGCCGACGCCGGCGCGCGCAAGCTGGCCGAGGGCAACGGCGTGGACATCCGCTACTACAGCATCATCTACGACGCCGTCGACGAGCTGAAGGTGGCCATGTCCGGCATGCTGGCGCCGGAGCAGAAGGAGGAGGTCATCGGCACGGCGGAGATCCGCACGGTGTTCGTCGCCTCCAAGATCGGCACCGTGGCGGGCTCGTACATCACCTCGGGCCAGGTCACGCGCAACTGCCGCTTCCGCCTGCTGCGCGACAACGTGGTGGTCTACACGGGCGAGGTCGAGTCGGTCAAGCGCATGAAGGACGACGTGCGAGAGGTCAAGGAAGGCTTCGAGTGCGGTATCAAGCTGCGCAACTACAACGACATCCGGGAAGGCGACCAGCTCGAGTTCTTCGAGGTCAAGGAGATCGCGCGCACCCTGTGACGGGCCGGCGGGCCGCCGCAAGCGGCCCGTCCTTCACCAATGGTCAAGAAGAAGTCCTCCTCCCCCGGCGCCAACCGCGGCTACAAGGTCGCGGACCAGATCCAGCGCGACCTGGCCGAGCTGATCCGCGAGGTCAAGGACCCGAGGGTCGGCATGGTCACGATCAACGCGGTCGAGGTCACGCCCGACTACGCCCATGCCAAGGTGTTCTTCAGCGTCCTGGTGGGCGAGCCGCAGGAAACCCAGGACGCGCTCAACCAGGCGGCCGGCTTCCTGCGCAACGGGCTGTTCAAGCGCCTGCACATCCACACCGTGCCGACGCTGCACTTCCAGTTCGACCGCACCACCGAGCGGGCGTCGGACATGAACGCGCTGATCGCGCGCGCGGTGGCCTCGCGTTCCAAAGACTCCGACGAATAGCCATGAGCGCACCACGAGCACGGGTCGTGAGGCGCCCCGTGCACGGGGTGCTGCTGCTCGACAAGCCCAGGGGCCTGTCGAGCAACGACGCCTTGCAGAAGGCCAAATGGCTGCTGCGGGCGGAGAAGGCCGGCCACACCGGCACGCTGGACCCGCTGGCCACCGGCGTGCTGCCGCTGTGCTTCGGCGCCGCCACCAAGTTCAGCCAGCTGCATCTGGAGGCGGACAAGACCTACGAGGCCGTCGCGGTGCTGGGCGTGAAGACCACGACCGGCGACGCGGAGGGCGAGGTGGTTTCGCGCCAGCCGGCGCCCGAGCTGACGGCCGACAGGCTGGCCCAGGTGCAACGCCAGTTCACCGGGGCGCTGAGTCAGGTGCCGCCCATGCACAGTGCGCTGAAGAAGGACGGCAAGGCGCTGTACGAATACGCCCGGGCAGGCGAAGAGGTCGCCCGGGAAGCGCGCGCCATCATGGTCCATGCGCTGGAACTGGCCGCGGCCCGCACCGGGTCGGGACAGGCAGCCGTGCGCTTTATCGCCAAGGTCAGCAAGGGAACCTACATCCGCACCCTGGGCGAGGACATCGGCGAGGCGCTGGGCTGCGGCGCGCACCTGTCCCTGCTGCGCCGGCTGGCGACCGGGCCCTTCGACCTGTCGCAGTGCGTGACCCTGGAGGCGCTTCAGGACATGGCCGAGGACGAGCGCCTGGCCCGCCTGCTGCCGCCCCAGGCCCTGCTGGCCGGCCACGGCCGTGTCACGCTGGACGCCGACAATGCCGGCCGCTTCCTCTCCGGCCTGCGCCGTCGAGGCGACTGGCCGGACAGCGAGGCGGTGGCGGTGTTCGGCGAACAACCGCCGGCGCTGCTAGGCACCGGCCACGTCAAGGCCGGCGAACTGATCCCGGGGCGTCTGCTGAGCCCCATCGAAATCCAGCAAATCCTGCACCCGCAAGAACAGGCGACCACCCCATGAGCACCAAGCAAATCCGCAACATCGCGATCATCGCCCACGTCGACCACGGCAAGACCACCATGGTCGACCAGCTGCTGCGCCAGTCCGGCACCTTCGCCGAGCACGAGAAGGTGGTCGACACGGTGATGGACAACAACGCCATCGAGCGCGAGCGCGGCATCACCATCCTGGCCAAGAACTGCGCCGTGAGCTGGCAGGGCACGCACATCAACATCGTGGACACGCCCGGCCACGCCGACTTCGGCGGCGAGGTCGAGCGCGCCCTGTCCATGGTGGACGGCGTGGTGCTGCTGATCGACGCCCAGGAAGGTCCCATGCCGCAGACCCGGTTCGTGACCAAGAAGGCGCTGGCCCTGGGCCTGCGGCCCATCCTGGTGGTCAACAAGGTCGACAAGCCCGGCGCGCGCCCGCAGCACGTGGTCAACGCCGCCTTCGACCTGTTCGACAAGCTCGGCGCGACCGACGAGCAGCTGGACTTCCCGGTGGTCTACGCCTCGGGCATCAACGGCTGGAGCTCGATGGAGGAGGGCGCCGCGGGCGAGCAGTGGGGCCCGGACATGTCGGCGCTGTTCGACACCATCCTCAAGCACGTGCCGGCGCACCAGGGCGACCCCGCCGAGCCGCTGCAGCTGCAGATCTCGGCCCTGGACTTCTCCACCTTCGTCGGACGCATCGGCGTGGGCCGCATCAACGCGGGCACCATCAGGCCGATGATGGACGTGCTGGTGATGGAAGGCCCGGACGGCAAGTCGATCAAGGGCCGCGTGAACCAGGTCCTGACGTTCCAGGGCCTGGACCGCGTGCAGGTCACCGAGGCCGGCCCGGGCGACATCGTCCTGATCAACGGCATCGCGGAGATCGGCATCGGGGTCACGCTGACGGACCCCGCCAAGCCGACGCCGCTGCCGATGCTGAAGGTCGACGAGCCGACGCTCACCATGAACTTCTGCGTCAACACCAGCCCGCTGGCCGGCCGCGAAGGCAAGTACGTCACCAGCCGCCAGATCTGGGACCGTCTGCAGAAGGAGCTGCAGTCCAACGTGGCGCTGCGCGTGAAGGAGACGGACGAGGAGGGCGTGTTCGAGGTCTCCGGCCGCGGCGAGCTGCACCTCACCATCCTGCTGGAGAACATGCGCCGCGAGGGCTACGAGCTGGCGGTGTCCAAACCGCGCGTGGTGTTCAAGGACATCGACGGCCAGCGCTGCGAGCCGATCGAGCTGGTCACGGTGGACATCGAGGAGCAGCACCAGGGCGGCGTGATGCAGGCCCTGGGCGAGCGCAAGGGCGACCTGGTGAACATGGAGCCGGACGGCCGCGGCCGCGTGCGCCTGGAATACCGCATCCCGGCGCGCGGCCTGATCGGCTTTTCCAACGAGTTCCTGAACCTGACGCGAGGCTCGGGCCTGATCTCCAACATCTTCGACCGCTACGAGCCCTACCGCGGCGAGATCGGCGGACGCAAGAACGGCGTACTGATCTCCATGGACGACGGCGAGATCTTCACCTACGCGCTGGGCAAGCTGGACGACCGCGGCCGCATGTTCGTGCGCGCCAACGACCCGGTCTACGAGGGCATGATCGTGGGCATCCACAGCCGCGACAACGACCTGGTGGTCAACGCCACCCGCACCAAGCAGCTGACCAACTTCCGAGTCAGCGGCAAGGAGGACGCGATCAAGGTCACGCCGCCGATCGAGCTCACGCTGGAGTACGGCGTCGAGTTCATCGAGGACGACGAGCTGGTCGAGATCACGCCCAAGTCCATCCGGCTGCGCAAGCGCTTCCTGAAGGAGCACGAGCGCAAGCGCGCCCTGCGCGAAGCGGCTTGACGAGCCCATGAGGCTCACGCACACGCGGGCGGTCTTCACCATGGTGGCGGTGACCCTGATGTGGTCCATCGCCGGCGTCGTCACGCGCCAGCTGGAGAACGCGCGCAGCTTCGAGATCACCTTCTGGCGCAGCTTCTTCACAGTGGTCTCGCTCTTGGTGATCCTGCCGTTCTTCCAGGGGCGCGAGGTGTTCGCCAGGATCCGCCGGGGCGGCGCCGCGCTGTGGCTGTCGGGCCTGTGCTGGAGCGTGATGTTCACCGCCTTCATGGTGGCGCTGACGCTGACCACCGTGGCCAACGTGCTGGTGACCATGGCGGTCGGCCCGTTCCTGACGGCCCTGATCGCCCGCGCCTTCATCGGCCACCGCATCCCCGCGCGCACCTGGGGCGCCATCGGGGTGGCCGGGGCCGGCATCGCCTACATGTACGGCGCCCAGCTGTCGGCCGGGCAGCTGGCGGGCACGCTGGTGGCCTTCGCCGTGCCGCTGGCCGGCGCGGTGAACTGGACCGTGACCCAGCGCTCGCATGCGCGCGGCGAGGACGTGGACCTGGTGCCCGCGGTGCTGATCGGCGCCGTGCTCTCGTCGCTGGCCACGCTGCCGCTGGCCTGGCCGTTCGAGGCGACCGGCCGGGACGTGGGCCTGCTGGCCCTGCTGGGCCTGGTGCAGCTGGCGATTCCCTGCTCGCTGGCGGTGGTGTGCGCCCGGGTGCTGAAGGCGCCGGAGATCTCGCTGCTGGCCCTGCTGGAGGTGATCTTCGGCATCCTGCTGGCCTGGGTGGGCGCGGGCGAGGCGCCCGGCCCCACGGTGCTGGCCGGCGGTACGCTGGTGATAGGCGCCCTGGTCGCCAACGAACTGCTGGCCTGGAAGCAGCGAGGAGCATGAGCATGAGCGAGGTGGTCACCGAGGTCCGCGGCGGCGTGGGCTTCATCACGCTGAACCGGCCCCAGGCGCTGAACGCGCTGTCGCTGGACATGGTGCGCGCGCTGACGGTCACGCTGCTGGCCTGGCGCGACGACGCCCAGGTGCAGGCGGTGGCCATCCGCGGCCAGGGCAAGGATCCGGCCAGCCCCGCCGGCAGTAGCGCCTTCGGTGCCTTCTGCGCCGGCGGCGACATCCGCTTCTTCCACCAGGCGGCCCTGGCGGGTGACCCCCGGCTGGAGGATTTCTTCACCGAGGAGTACAGCCTCAACTACCTGGTCCATGGCTATCCCAAGCCCTACATCGCTTTCCTGGACGGCATCTGCATGGGCGGCGGCATGGGCATCGCGGGGCACGGACAGACAGGCGCGCTACGCATCGTCACCGAGCGCAGCAAGCTGGCCATGCCCGAGACCCACATCGGCTTGTTCCCCGACGTCGGCGGCGGCTGGTTCCTGGCCCGCTGCCCGGGCCATCTCGGCGAGTACCTGGCGTTGACCGGGCAGGTGATGGGATCGGACGATGCCTTGGCCGCGGGCCTGGCCGATCTGCGGCTGGAAGCCCAGGCGCTGCCGGCCCTGTGGGACGACCTGGCGGCGCATGGCATGGCCGCGGTGACGCAGCTGCAGGCACGCGCCGCCGCGGGAACCCCCGCCGCCACGCAGTCGGAGCTGGTGGCGGCCAGGAGCCGGATCGATGCGGCGTTCGCCCTGCCGACGGTGCCCGCCATCATCGCCGCCCTGGAAGCCGACGCCTCGGCCTGGGCGGCGCAAACCGCAGCCGTGCTGCGCAGGCGCTCGCCCTTGATGCTGCACGTGGTGCTGGAGCAGGTGCGGCGCGCACGCCACCTGGGCCTGGCGGATGCCCTGCGCTTGGAGCGCGGCATGGTCAGGCACTGCTTCCACACGCGGCACCTGGGCCGCTCGGGCGCGGCCAGCGAAACCGTCGAAGGCATCCGCGCCCTGGCGGTGGACAAGGACCACGCGCCGCGGTGGACCCCGCCGCGCATCGAGGACGTCACGCCGGCGATGGTGGGCCCGTTCTTCGACAGCCCCTGGCCGGCGCAGGCGCATCCCTTGCGCTCGCTGGACTGAGAACTACCCGGGCGTCCGTGCCGCCCATCCGTGGCGCTGCCAGGCCCAGAGGGCGGTAGCGACGGCCAGGCAGAAGGCGGCCAGCACGTCCGCCGTCACCACCCGGGCGAGCGCTGCGTTGAGTCCGGGCTGCAGGGCCGCCAGCACCAGGAACGCGGCGACGCTGGCCCATCCGGCCATGAGCGCGAGCGGCACCAGCGAGGGTCGCCAGGCTGCGTACAAGAGCAGTGCACCGAGCAGACCGAACAGCACGGCACGGTGGCGCATCAGCAGGACCAGGTTGGGATCGTCGAGCGGTATGCCGTAGAGCAGCCGCAGGCGCTCAGGACCCAGAACGCCCGGCAGCGGGAGCAGGTGGATGATGCCGACCACGGCCAGCAGGCACGACACCACGAGAGAACCGGAAGGACGCATGGCCCGCAGTATGCCGCCCGTGCGGCACCCGGCCATGACCTCGGAGGTCATGCGCGGATCGTCCTGCCGCTAACGGTTGCGGCCCTTCATCGCCCGCTCGACCTCGCGCTTTCCTTCGCGCTCCTTGATGGTGTCGCGCTTGTCGTGCTCGGCCTTGCCCTTGGCCAGCGCGATCTCGCACTTCACCTTGCCGGCCTTCCAGTGCAGGTTGAGCGGCACCAGGGTGTAGCCCTTCTGTTCGACCTTGCCCACCAAGCGGCGGATTTCGTCCTTGTGCAGCAGCAGCTTCTTAGTGCGCACCGCGTCCGGGTTGACGTGGGTGGAGGCGGTCTTGAGCGGGTTGATCTGGCAGCCGATGAGGAACAGCTCGCCCTGCTTGACGACCACGTAGCCGTCGGTCAGCTGCACCTTGCCTTCGCGCAGGGCCTTGACTTCCCAGCCCTGCAGCACCATGCCCGCCTCGTACTTTTCCTCGAAAAAGTAATTGAAGGCGGCCTTCTTGTTGTCGGCAATGCGGCTTGCCGTGTCGGGGTTTTTGGCCATTGGCTGACAGGTGGAGCCGCGGGTGCGTCTCTACAATGCCGCCGCGGAAGCGCAATTCTCCATGAAAACCGTCCACAAGTCCGTGCTCATCTGGTACAGCGCCGAGGAGATGTTCGCGCTGGTGACCCACGTGGAGGACTATCCGAAGTTCCTGCCCTGGTGCGACCGTGCGGCCGTGCTCTCGCGCGACGCGCACGGCATGCAGGCCCAGGTCGGCATCTCCTTCGGCGGCATCCGCCAGACCTTCACCACCCGCAACGAGCATGTGCCGGGGCGGCAGGTGCACATGAAGCTGGTCGAAGGCCCGTTCTCGCAACTCCAGGGCCAATGGACCTTCACGCCCGTGGGCACGCCCGAGCAGCGCGCCTGCAAGGTCGAGCTCAAGCTCGATTACGGCTTCAAGAACGCGGCGCTGGCGGCCCTGGTCGGGCCGGTGTTCGACAAGATCGCGGGCAGCCTGGTCGACGCCTTCGTGAAGCGGGCCAAGCAGGTGTATGGCGAACCCGCCTGAGACGCTGACCGTGACGGTGGCCTACTCGCCCTCAGCCCGCGAGGTGGACGAACGCGTGGTCCGGCTGCCGGCCGGGGCCCGCGTGGCCGACGCCCTGGACGCCAGCGGGTTGCGCGTCGCGTACCCGCAGCTGGACCCGGCGCAGGCGGGCGTGGGCGTGTGGGGCCGCGCCGCGGCCTGGGACCAGCCCCTGCGCGAGCGCGACCGCGTCGAGATCTGGCGGCCGCTGCGCGTCGATCCCAAGGTGGCGCGGCGCGAGCGCTTCCGGCGCCAGGGTTCGCGCGCCGCCGGCCTGTTCGTCCAGAAGAAAGCCGGCCCGCGGGCCGGCTCCGGCTGACACACGGCGTCTTCAGGACGCCTTGCACTCGCTCGCGATCATCTCCTGCAGCCGCTTGACCTCGGCCGCGCGCTGGGCGTCGTCCAACACCTCGCGCTCGCCCTTGGCATTGGTGCGGGCGATGCGCATGCCGGAATCGAAGTCCGCCTTCGACTGCTTGGCCCGCGAGCAGTTGTCGGCGCGGGCCTTGGCCACCCGCTCTTCCTCGGCCTTGCGCTTCTCGGCTTCCGCGGCCTCGGCCTGCTTTTTCTTCTCTTCCAGTTCCTTGTCCTTGCCGCCGATCTTGAGCGTGCCGGTGGCCGTGCGCGTGGCGGCCGATGCGGGCACGGCGCTCGGCGCGGGCGCGGCGGTGGGCACCGGCTCGGCCGCGGCAGGCACCAGCGCGCGCCCACCCGGCTGCTTGAGGATGTTCTTGGCGGGGATCTCGGGCGGCGGCGACTGGTCGCTGAAGACCTTGCGGCCGTCCTTGTCGACCCATTGCCATTGCGCCAGGCCGATCGCGGGCGCGGCGCATGCCAGGCCCAGGAGAAGGGAGCGGAACAGATTCATCGGGGCAGTGTAGCTCTGCCTTTCAGCAGCAACCACTCCCGGCGGGGTTCCGCGTGGCCGCGCGTGACCTGCAAGTCACAGTCGCGCCGGCCGGCAGACCCCAGGGTTAACACCAGGGCGCCGTTACAATCCGGCTTTTGGAGCCAGACATGCGCCTTCTTGGCAAAGCGCTCACCTTCGACGACGTGTTGCTGGTGCCGGCGTACTCCCAGGTCCTGCCCAAGGACACCTCGCTCGCCACCCGCCTTTCCCGGAACATCCAGCTGAACCTGCCCCTGGTGTCCGCCGCCATGGACACCGTGACCGAGGCACGCCTGGCAATCGCCATCGCGCAGGAAGGCGGCATGGGCATCGTCCACAAGAACCTCAGCGCCCAGCAGCAGGCGGCCGAGGTGGCGCGGGTCAAGCGCTACGAGTCGGGCGTGCTGCGCGACCCGGTGATCATCACGCCCACGCACACGGTGCGCCAGGTGCTGGCGCTGTCCGAGCAGCTGGGCATTTCCGGCTTTCCGGTGGTGGACGGCGGCAAGGTGGTGGGCATCGTCACCGGCCGCGACCTGCGCTTCGAGACGCGCTACGAGGTGCCGGTCACCCAGATCATGACGCCGCGCGAGCGGCTCATCACCGTCCAGGACGGCACCACCCCGGCCGAGGCCAAGCAGCTGCTGAACAAGCACAAGCTGGAGCGCCTGCTGGTGGTGAACGACACCTTCGAGCTCAAGGGCCTGATCACGGTCAAGGACATCACCAAGCAGACCAGCTTCCCGAACGCCGCGCGCGATCCCTCGGGCCGGCTGCGCGTCGGCGCGGCGGTGGGCGTGGGCGAGGGCACGGAGGAGCGGGTCGAGGCCCTGGTCAAGGCGGGCGTGGACGCCATCGTGGTGGACACGGCGCACGGCCACAGCAAGGGCGTGCTCGACCGCGTGCGCTGGGTCAAGCAGAACTACCCCCAGGTGGACGTGATCGGCGGCAACATCGCCACCGGCGCCGCGGCGCGCGCCCTGGTGGAAGCCGGGGCCGACGCGGTCAAGGTGGGCATCGGCCCGGGGTCGATCTGCACCACGCGCATCGTGGCCGGGGTCGGCGTGCCGCAGATCATGGCCATCGACAACGTGGCCACGGCCCTGCAGGGCAGCGGCGTGCCGTTGATCGCCGACGGCGGCATCCGCTACTCGGGCGACATCGCCAAGGCGATCGCCGCCGGCGCCCATACGGTGATGATGGGCGGCATGTTCGCCGGCACCGAGGAGTCGCCCGGCGAGATCGTGCTCTACCAGGGCCGCAGCTACAAGAGCTACCGCGGCATGGGCTCGATCGGAGCGATGCAGCAGGGCAGCGCCGACCGCTACTTCCAGGAAGCGACCACCGGCAACCCGAACGCCGACAAGCTGGTGCCCGAGGGCATCGAGGGCCGCGTGCCGTACAAGGGTTCCCTGGTCTCCATCGTGTTCCAGATGGCCGGCGGCGTGCGGGCCAGCATGGGGTACTGCGGCTGCACCACCATCGAGGAGATGCGCAGCAAGGCCGAGTTCGTGGAGATCACGGCTGCGGGCATCCGTGAGAGCCACGTCCATGACGTGCAGATCACCAAGGAAGCGCCGAACTATCGAGCGGACTCGTAGTAAAGTAAGGAATCCTTCTTTCCGGAGTTCCTTATGTTGGCCAAGCTGACGTCCAAGAACCAAATCACCCTACCTAAGGCAGTGGTGACCCAAGTGCCTGCGGCCGAGTATTTCGAAGTGGAAGCGGTGGGTGACCGCATCGTGCTCACGCCCGTGCGGGTGAACAAGGCTGATGCGGTGCGCGCCAAGCTAGCCGAGATGAATCTGAGCGAGCAGGACGTCAGGGACGCTGTGGAGTGGGCACGCCGTGGCTGAAGGTCCGGCACGCGTCGTGCTGGACACCAATGTCGTTGTTTCCGCCCTTCTGTTCCAAAACGGTCCTCTGGCGCGCTTTCGACATATGTGGCATCGGAGAACCCTGGTGCCCCTCACCTCAGCAGCTACTACGAGCGAGCTGTTGCGGGTGCTGGCATATCCGAAGTTCCGGCTCAGCACGACAGATCGCGACGAATTCATTGCGGACTACCTGCCTTATACGGAAACCGTGCATCCACAGTCCACGCCGAACTCGTTGGCCCACCTGCCGGTGTGCCGCGACGCGAACGACACCATGTTTCTCGAATTGGCCCAGGCCGGTAGCGCGGACTTCCTGGTCACTGGCGACAAGGACCTGCTGGAGCTGAACGATCCGCTCCAACGCCATATGCGCTTCCTGATCGTGACGCCGGCTGAGGCACTGCGTCATTGGGAGAACTGACATGCAACACGACAAGATCCTCATCCTCGATTTCGGCTCCCAGGTCACGCAGCTGATCGCCCGGCGCGTGCGCGAGGCGCACGTGTACTCCGAGGTCCATCCCTGCGACGTGACCGACGACTGGGTGCGCCGCCACGCCGCCGACGGCACGCTCAAGGGCGTGATCCTGTCCGGCAGCCATGCCAGCGTGTACGAGGAAACCACCGACAAGGCGCCGCAGGCGGTGTTCGAGCTGGGCGTCCCGGTGCTGGGCATCTGCTACGGCATGCAGACCATGGCGCACCAGCTGGGCGGCAAGGTCGAGGGCGGGCACAAGCGCGAGTTCGGCTTCGCGGCCGTGCGCGCCCGCGGCCACACGGCGCTGCTGCGGGACATCGCCGACTACACCACGCCCGAGGGGCACGGCATGCTCAACGTCTGGATGAGCCATGGCGACAAGGTGGTCGAGATGCCGCCCGGCTTCAAGCTGATGGCGTCCACCGACAGCTGCCCTATCGCCGGCATGGCCGACGAGGCGCGCAGGTTCTACGCCATCCAGTTCCATGCCGAGGTCACGCACACCGTGCAGGGCCGCGCCATCCTCGAGCGCTTCGTGCGGGACATCTGCCAAGCGCGGCCCGACTGGGTGATGCGCGACCACATCGCCGAGGCGGTGGAGGCCATCCGCCGGCAGGTGGGCGACGAGGAGGTGATCCTGGGCCTGTCTGGCGGCGTCGATTCCTCGGTCGCCGCGGCGCTGATCCACCGCGCCATCGGCGACCAGCTGACCTGCGTGTTCGTGGACCATGGCCTGCTGCGCCTGGACGAGGGCGACATGGTGATGGACATGTTCGCCGGGCGCCTGCACGCCAAGGTGGTGCGCGTGGACGCCAGCGAACGCTTCCTGGGCAAGCTGGCCGGCGTGAGCGACCCGGAGGCCAAGCGCAAGATCATCGGCCGCGAGTTCGTCGAGGTGTTCAAGGCCGAGGCCGCCAGGATCAAGGAGACGCACTCGCGCCACGTGGCCTGGCTGGCGCAGGGCACCATCTACCCGGACGTGATCGAGTCCGGCGGCGCCAAGAGCAAGAAGGCCGTGACCATCAAGAGCCACCACAACGTGGGCGGCCTGCCCGAGCAGCTGGGTCTGAAGCTGCTGGAGCCGCTGCGCGACCTGTTCAAGGACGAGGTGCGCGAGCTGGGCGTGGCGCTCGGGCTGCCGGCCGAGATGGTGTACCGCCATCCCTTCCCGGGGCCCGGCCTGGGCGTGCGCATCCTGGGCGAGGTGAAGAAGGAGTACGCCGACCTGCTGCGGCGCGCCGATGCCATCTTCATCGAGGAGCTGCGCGAGGCGCGCGACGCGTCCACCGGCAAGAGCTGGTACGACCTGACCAGCCAGGCCTTCACCGTGTTCCTGCCGGTCAAGAGCGTGGGCGTGATGGGCGACGGCCGCACCTACGACTACGTGGTGGCGCTGCGGGCGGTGCAGACCAGCGACTTCATGACGGCCGACTGGGCGGAGCTGCCCTATGCCCTGCTCAAGCGCGTGTCGGGCCGCATCATCAACGAGGTGCGCGGCATCAACCGGGTGACCTACGACGTCTCCAGCAAGCCGCCGGCGACCATCGAGTGGGAGTGAGCCGAAGGCGGGTCAGCGGCCGGCGGCGCGGGCCGCCATCGCCTCGTCGAAGGCCTGTGCCAGCGCGAAGGCCGACAGCGGCGCCGAGCCCTCGGCCTTGTTGCTGATGGTCACGTAGACCTTCTGCCCGGCGGCCGCCGTGCCGGCCATCACCCGCGCCAGCGCGGCCCGGGTGTCCGGGTCGGCATCGCGCAGCCGATCGAACGGCGCGTACACGCGCTCGGCCTCTTCGTAGCCGTAGGCGCCGTGCCGGCGGTGGTAGTTCCAGCGGCACACCAGCGGCCCGGGCCAGAGTGCCCGCAGCAGCGGCAGTTGCGCTTCCAGCGGCGGCAGCTTGGCATGCACGCCCAGGCAGTAGGTGGCGCCATGGCGGCGCAGCAGCGCCGCGAATTCGGGCGTAAGCAGGGCGGCGTCGCGCACCTCCACGGCGATGATGCCGTCCGGGGCCTGCGGACGCAGCGAGGGCAGGGCGCCGAGCATCGCGTCCAGCCGGGCATGCAGCCGCGGCAGGTCGACCAGCCAGCGCGCGGGCAGCGGGCTGAGCTGGAACACCAGGGCGCCGCAGTGCTCGCCCAGGCCTTCCAGCGCCGGCTGGACGAAGCCCTGCACGGCCAGCTCGGGATCGAGGAAGTGCGGATTGGAGGCGGTGCCACGGCCGTCTTCGCCGCGCACGGTCGCGTCGGTGACCAGGCTGGGCGCCTTGGCCACGAAGCGGAAATGCGGCGGCACCTGGGCCGCGTAGCGCGCGTAATCCGCCACCGCCAGCGGCTGGTAGAAGTTGCGGTCGATGCTGACGGTGCGCAGCAGCGGATGCCGCGCATAGGCCTCCAGGCCGCGTTTGGCCAGCACGCTGGCGTCGTATGCGCCGTCCCACACGAAACCGGCCCAGCCCGGGTAGCTCCAGGACGAGCTGCCGATGCGCACGTGCGCCGGCAGTCGGGCGGCCAGGGCCGGCAGCTCGTCCGGCACGGACGCGGCCACCACCCCCGCGGCGGGCTTGCGCGCGCGGGCTGTGGGCTTGGCCGCGGGCCGCGCCGCGGCGGGAAGGTCCGCCTCGGCGAGCTCGGGAAACAACGAGTCCTGCATGCACTACCATTGTTCTTCAAGCCCGAACGGCCTGCAAGCATTGCGCATGCTGGCCCTGGCGCTCTGAATGTAATAGCAGCTTCGGCTTGTGCCAGGCGCTGCGCTACGATCCGTGCCCATGTACCTGCCGCGCCACTTCGAATCCGAGGACGCCGCCCTCGCCCGAGAGCTGATGCGCGCGCATCCCTTCGCCAGCCTGATCTCCACCGACGACGATGGCCTGCCTTTCGTCACCCACCTGCCGCTTCACTTGGAGGAGCAGCCGGCCGCCGAAGGCGACACCGGTCTGGCGCTGCTGGGGCACTGCGCCCGGCCCAATCCGCACTGGCGCTACCTGCACCAGCGCCCCCGGGCGCTGGTGACCTTCCTGGGGCCGCACGCCTACCTGTCGCCGCGCGTCTACCCGGACCGGCAGCGCGTGCCGAGCTGGAACTACCTGGCGGTGCACTGCACGGTGCAGGCCTCGCTGGTCGAGGAGCCCGAGGCCAAGGACCGGCTGCTCAAACAGTTGATCGGCGACCATGAACCGGCCTATGCGGCCCAATGGCGCGGGCTTGGCGAGGATTTCCAGCACAAGCTGCTGGCCGGCATCGTGGGCTTCGAGCTGCGCATCACGGCGCTGCAGTGCAAGGTCAAGCTGAACCAGCACCGGCCGGAGGCGCACGAGGCCATGAAGGCCGGCTATGCCCAGGGCAGCGAGGACGAGCGCGCGCTGGCCCGCTGGATGGATCGTTTGCAAACGAGGAGGTGAGACATGCGCATGGTATTTGGCGTGCTGGGGCTGCTGCTGGTGGTGGCCATCGTGGGTGTGCTGGCGAAAAAGCAACTGACTTCCGTGGCCGGGACCTCCGGGGCGCCAGGGGCGGTGTCGGCCAGCGGATCGGCCCCGGCCGCGCCGGCGCAGCAGGTCCAGCAATTCCAGCAGGCGGTGCAGGGCGCCATGCAGCAGGCCCGGCCGATGCCGGACGACAAATGACACGCCAGTGACGGCCGCCGCGGACGACCTGCACTTCATGGGCCTGGCGCTGGACCAGGCGCGGCAGGCCCAGGCCGCCGGCGAGGTTCCGGTGGGCGCGGTGATCGTGCGGGACGGGCAGGTGATCGCCACCGGACGCAATGCGCCCGTGACCGCGCATGATCCGACCGCGCACGCCGAGATCGCCGCCCTGCGCGCCGCGGCGGCGGCCCTGGGCAACTACCGGCTGGACGGCTGCGACCTGTACGTGACGCTGGAACCCTGCGCCATGTGCAGCGGCGCCATGCTGCACGCGCGCCTGCGGCGGGTGGTGTTCGGCGCGCCCGACCCCAAGACCGGCGCGGCCGGCTCGGTGCTGGACCTGTTCGCCGAACGCCGGCTGAACCATCACACCCAGGTGCAGGGCGGCGTGCGGGCCGGGGACTGCGGCCGGCTGCTGTCCGATTTCTTCCAGCAGCGACGCACGCAGGCCCGTGTGGCGCAGCAGCCTTTGCGCGAGGACGCGCTGCGCACGCCCGAAGAACGTTTCGCCGGCCTGCCCGACTACCCCTGGGCGCCCAACTACCTGAGCGACCTGCCGGCCCTGGCCGGGCTGCGCCTGCACTACCTGGACGAAGGCCCGCGCGCCGGCGCGTCGGTCTGGCTGTGCCTGCATGGCAACCCGGCCTGGAGCTACCTGTACCGCAGGATGATCCCGGTGTTCCTGGCCGCCGGCCACCGCGTGGTGGCGCCGGACCTGGTGGGTTTCGGCAAGAGCGACAAGCCCAAGAAGGAGGGCGCCCACAGCTTCGGCTGGCATCGCCGGGTGCTGCTGGAATTCGTGGATCGCCTCGACCTGCGGGAGGTGGTGCTGGTGGTGCAGGACTGGGGCGGGCTGCTGGGCCTGACCCTGCCCATGGCCGCGCCGCAGCGTTACCGCGGCCTGCTGGTGATGAACACCCTGCTGGCCACCGGCGATGCGCCGCTGAGCCCCGGTTTCCTGGCCTGGCGGCAGATGTGCGCCCACAACCCCGAGTTCGACATCGGCCGCCTGCTCGCCCGCGGCAACCCGCAGCTGCGGCCGGAAGAATGCGCCGCGTACAACGCCCCGTTTCCCGACCGAGGCTATCGCGCGGCGCTGCGCGCCTTTCCGCCCATGGTGCCGGAGTTCCCGGAATCCGACGGCGCCGCGCTGTCCCGCCAGGCGCGCGAGTTCTGGTCGCGGCAATGGTCGGGCAAAAGCCTGATGGCCATAGGCGCGCAGGATCCCGTGCTGGGCCCACCCGTGATGCAGGCCTTGCACCCGCTCATCCGAGGCTGCCCGGAACCCATCGTGGTCGACCAGGCCGGCCATTTCGTGCAGGAGCACGGACAGGGCATCGCCGAGCAGGCGGTGCGGCATTTCAGCTGACCCACACAGGACCCTCTTTCCTTGAGCCACATCTACATCTTCTCGCCCTCCAGCGCCGTGCGCGACAAGCCGGCCGTGCGCCGCGGCATCGCGCGCCTGCGCGCCCTGGGCCACGAGGTCGAACTGGACGAGGCGGCGCTGACCGCCCGCATGCGCTTCGCCGGCGACGACGAGACCCGCCTGGGGGCCATCCATCGGGCCGCGGCCAGCGGCGCGGACATCGCGATGATCACGCGCGGCGGTTACGGCCTCACCCGGCTGCTGCCGGCCATCCGCTACAAGGAGGTGGCCCGGGCCGTCGAGCGTGGCCTGAAGTTCGTCGGCCTGAGCGACTTCACGGCGTTCCAGAACGCCATGCTGGCCCGCGCAGGCGCCGTCACCTGGTCGGGGCCGGCGCTGGGCGAGGACTTCGGTACCGAGGCCGAGCCGGACGAGATCATGCAGGCCTGCTTCGAGGACCTGGCGAGCGGGCAGGGCGAGGGCACGGGCTGGCGCCTGTCACGCGCCGAGCGCCAGGAGGGCCTGCTGGAGCTGCGCGGCCAGCTCTGGGGCGGCAACCTGGCCATCCTGGCCGCGCTGGCCGGCACGCCGTATCTGCCCGAAGCCAAGGGCGGCATCCTGTTCATCGAGGATGTGCACGAGCATCCGTACCGCGTCGAACGCATGCTCACCCAGTTGCTGTACGCCGGCGTGCTGGCGAGGCAGAAGGCCATCGTGTTCGGCCAGTTCACCAATTACCGCCTGATGCCCCACGACAAGGGGTTCAAGCTGCAGACGGTGGTCGAGTGGCTGCGCCGGCAGGTCAAGGCCCCGGTGCTGACCGGGCTGCCCTTCGGCCATGTGCCTACCAAGGTGTTGCTGCCGGTGGGCGCGCCCGTGCAGCTGACGGTGGAAGGCGCCGATGCCTTCCTGCTCTGGGGACACCGCCACTGACAGGCGGCAGGCCCGGGTTCAGTTGACCAGCGGGCTGGGACGGGAATGCAGGCTGCTGGGCAGCAGGCCCTGGAACATGCGCGAGACCGATTGCAGCTTCTCGCGGGCGTGGGCTTCGCCCTCCATGGCGGCCAGCACGGCCATCAGGTCGCCGCGCAGGTACCACAGGCCCTGCACATCACCGGCATAGCGGATGCGACGGGTCACATGGGGATAGCTGTTGCGGCCCTGGTCGCCCAGCAGGCCCAGCATGGCTTCCCGGATGTCCTCCATGCTGCTTTCCATGGCCGATTGCGAGGGCATGACGGAATGCCCCAACAAGCCATAGATGCTCCCTCGCAAACTGGGTTTGAGCCAACGCATATATCTTTTTTTGTCCCTGTGGACGGTCGAATCGGCAGATAGGTGACAAGTTATGCGGACTGTTGCCAAAGCGCAAGTTAATTTCGTGAAGGAGTTGACTAAAAACCATCAGATAAATCAACACCTTGGTAACGAAACGTCAAGTCGAACCGAGATTTAGGCCCTTTGTAATACCTGAGCAAATGCAGGTGTTTGACAGCAAGCGGGATCCGCCGTCTTTGGCAGCTGGAAATACCCTCCTTAATTATTTGACATAACGCACATCGTATTCAATTGAAAATACGGCGGATGGGCTCACCAGCGCCCGCGTGGCTGCTGCTGGCGGATATGGGCAGCGATCAGCTCTGCCGCGTCCCGGCGGTTGGCCCGGTTGGCGAAATCGATGGCGGTCAGGCCCAGCTGGTTTCTCATGTTCACGTCGGCACCGGCTTCCAGCAGCAGCTTGACGGCCGCCGGCGTGCCGTAGTGCGCCGCCATCATCAGCGGCGTCGTGCCGTTGGGCGACTCGGCGTCGATGAAGGCATGGTGCTCCAGCAGCAGGTCCATGACCTCCAGGTGCCCGTGGGTCGCCGCGTAATGCAGCGGCGCCCAGCCGGGCTTGCTCACATGGGCACCCTTGGCGATGAGCTGGCGCACCAGCCCGGTGTGACCCTTGAGTGCCGCCATCATCAGCGGGCTCTCGTCCTGCTTATTGCGCGCGTTCAGGTCGGTCTTGGGCCAGTCGATCAGCGCCTGCGCGACCTTGGGCGACGGCTCGCGCAGCGCCAGGTACAGCCCGTGCAAGCCGTCCGGACTGGGCGTATTGGGGTCGAAGCCACGGCGCAGCAGGTCGACCACGGCCGTCGCATCATCGCGCTTGATGGCGATGAAAAAGTCTTCGTACGAACCCGCGTTTACAGCAGAAAAAGCAAGTACGACAACAAGATAAAGAAGATTCTTCAGGTAATGTCTCATGCATTCACTCCGGCGAACAGGCGCTCGAAATTGGCGCTGGTGTGGGCCGCGACCGCCTCCACGGGCAGTCCGCGCAGTTCGGCGATCTGGCGCGCCACATAAGGCACATAGGAGGGGTTGTTGGTCTTGCCGCGGAACGGCACCGGCGCCAGGTAGGGGCTGTCGGTCTCGATCAGCAGCCGGTCCAGCGGCACGAAAGCCGCCACCTCGCGCAGGTCGGCCGCGCTCTTGAAGGTCAGGATGCCAGAGAAGGACACGTAGTAGCCGATGTCCAGCGCCGCCCGCGCCACCTCGGCGGTTTCGGTGAAGCAGTGGAACACGCCGCCGGCCGAGCCCGCAGAGCCATCCTCGCCCTCCTCTTTCAGGATGGCCAGGGTGTCGGCCGAAGCGGAGCGGGTATGGATGACCAGTGGCTTGCCGACCTGGCGCGCGGCGCGGATGTGGGTGCGAAAACGCTGCCGCTGCCACTCCAGGTCGGCCACCGTGCGGCCGCCCTTGCGCTCGACCATCTGGTAGTAGTCCAGCCCGGTCTCGCCGATGGCCACCACCCGCGGCCGGACGGACAGCGTCACCAGGTCCTGCAGCGAGGGCTCCTGCACGCCTTCGTTGTCCGGGTGCACGCCCACGGTGGACCAGAAGTTGTCGTACCGCAGGGCCAGGGCGTGGACGGCGTCGAACTCCTCCAGCGTGGTGCAGATGCACAGCGCGCGGTCGACCTGGGCCTGCGCCATGGCGTCACGGATGGCCGGCAGCTGGGAGGCCAGTTCAGGAAAGCTCAGGTGGCAATGGGAATCGACGAACATGGGTCTTCAACGCGGGAAAAAGCCGCGACCCGCCCCGGACCGGAGCGGCAGCCACGAAGACCGTGGCAGCTCAGATCGTCTGGGTGGGCCGCTCGGAAGCCAGGTGGCCGCCGAGGATTTCCTCGATTTTGGCCTTGAGCAGGCGGGACTTGTCGTCCGAGGGGAATCGGATGCCCACCCCCTGGGTGCGGTTGGCCGCCGCGCGCGGCGGCGTCACCCAGGATACCTTGCCCGCCACCGGGTAGCGCTGCGGGTCGTCGGGCAGCGTCAGCAGCACGTAGACGTCGTCGCCGAGCTTGTAGTCGCGCGTGGTGGGGATGAACACGCCGCCGTCGGTGAACAGCGGGATGTAGGCCGCGTACAAGGCTGCCTTTTCCTTGATCGCCAGCTGGATGACGCTGGGACGCGGCGCGGTCGGGGACGGGGTGCTCATCGGTGGGTTCAAGTGCCGCAGTGTAGGGCCGAGCGCGCGCGGCCCACAAGCGATTCCAGCATCAGGCCGGCGTTGAACGGGTGATCGGCCGTGCGGGCGTTGCGGGAAAGCTCACGCGCCCATTCGCCCAGCGCCGCCATCGACGGCGCTGGCGGCAGCTCCTGGGCCGCGAAGAACCGCGGCGCGGCGCCCGCCCCTGTGGCCAGCATGTCGTGGCAGAGCTTTTGCAGGGCCTGGACCGCCTCGGCCGGCGCCCAGTCGGCCAGCACCGACACGTCGCCGCGCGCCACCGCCTTGGGCAAAGCGGTCCACTGGCGGGCATCACGCCCGGCCTGCGACCAGCGCAGCGCGTCCTCCGGACGGTCGCCGGCCGCGCGAAGCAGCACCGGCGCATCGGCCGCCGGCACGCCCTCGGCCTGCAACCAGGCCAACGCCTCGTCCGGCCCGGGCCAGCGCATGGTGTGGACCAGGCAGCGGCTGCGGATGGTGGGCAGCAGCTGGTGCGCCGCCTCCGACGCCAGGATGAAGCGCACGTCGCCCGGCGGCTCCTCCAGCGTCTTGAGCAGGGCATTGGCCGTCACGTGGTTCATGCGCTCGGCCGGGTAGACCAGCACCACCTTGCCGCGGCCGCGGCCGCTGGTGCGCTGGGCGAACTCGACCGCCTCGCGCATGGCCTCGACCCGGATCTCGCGGCCGGGCTTGCGCTTCTTGTCGTCCAGCTCCTGCTGCGCCTTCTCGGACAGGGGCCAGCCCAGCTCCAGCATCGCCACCTCGGGCATCAGCATGCACAGGTCGGCATGGGTGCGCACCTGGACGGCGTGGCAGCTGGCGCACTGGCCGCAGGCGCCCTGCTCGCCTGGCTGGTCGCACAGCCAGGCCAGGGCCAGGTCCAGCGCCAGGGTGTACTGGCCCAGGCCCGAAGGGCCCTGCAGCAGCCGGGCGTGGCCGCGCTGCGCCAGCAGGCTGCGCAGCTGGGCCGCCAACCAGGGCGGCGTCACAGCACCCCCCGGGCCACCAAGGCCTGCTCCAGCTGCGCCCACACGGACTCCCGCGGCCGGTCCGCGTCGATGCGCACGAAGCGCGCGGCGTCCTCGCGCGCCCGGCGGTCGTAGCCGGCCGCCACCCGGCGGAAGAACTCGGCCGGCTGGGACTCGAACCTGTCCGGCATCCGCGTGCCCGACAGCCGCCGCGCCGCCACCTCGGCCGGCAGTTCGAACAGCACGGTGAGGTCGGGCTGGCGCAGCGCCGCCATGGACGTGGCCTGCACCCAGCGCTCCAGCTGCTGCAGCACGGCCCAGTCGAATCCGCGGCCGCCGCCCTGGTAGGCGAAGGTCGCATCGGTGAAGCGGTCGCACAGCACCACCTCGCCGCGCGCCAGGGCCGGCTCGATCACCTGCAGCAGGTGGTCGCGCCGGGCCGCGAACATCAGCAGCGCCTCGGTCAGCGGGTCCATGGGGTCGTTGAGCGCCAGTGTCCGAAGCTTTTCCGCCAGCGCGGTGCCGCCCGGCTCGCGCGTGCGCGTCACCGCCCATCCCCGCGCCTGCAGCGCCGCCGCCAGCGCGTCCAGGTGGGTGGACTTGCCGGCACCGTCGATGCCTTCGAAGCTGATGAACAGGCCGGATGCCGTCATGACCCCTGCGGCATCACTGGCCGCGCTGGTACTTGTTCACGGCGCGGTTGTGCTGGTCCAGCGTCTCGCTGAACTGGCTGCTGCCGTCGCCGCGGGCCACGAAGTACAAGGCCTTGCTGTCGGCCGGCCGCAGGGCCGCCAGCAGCGACGCCCCGCCCGGCATGGCGATGGGCGTGGGCGGCAGGCCGTTGCGGGTGTAGGTGTTCCAGGGCGTGTCGGCCTGCAGGTCGGCCTTGCGCAGGTTGCCGTTGAAGCTCTCGCCCAGGCCGTAGATGACGGTGGGGTCGGTTTGCAGCGGCATGCCGATGCGCAGGCGGTTGTTGAAGACCGCGGAGACCAGCGGCCGGTCGGCGCCGCGGCCGGTCTCCTTCTCCACGATGCTGGCCAGGATCAGCGCCTCGTACGGCGTCTTGGCGGCCGACTGCGGTGCCCGCTGCTTCCAGGCGCCGGTGAGCTGGCGCTCCATGGCCCGCAGGGCCCGCCGCAGCACGCCCAGGTCGCTGGAGCCCTTGCTGTAGGCGTAGGTGTCGGGGAAGAACTGGCCTTCCGGATGCACCCCGGGCAGGCCGATCAGCTTCATGACCTCTTCGTCGCTCAGGCCCTGGGTGTCGGGCTTGAGTTCCTCCGCCTTGGCCAGAGCGGCACGGAACTGCCTGAAGGTCCAACCCTCCACCAGGGTGACGACCCGCTGGGCCTCCTCGCCACGGGCCAGCTTGGACAGCAGCTGCCGCGGCGTCAGCCCGGCAGGCAGCTCGTAGTTGCCGGCCTTGATCTGGCGCGCCTGGCCCGACAGGCGGAACCAGGCATACAGCAGGTCGGGATGCACCTGAACCCCCGCATCGGCCACGGCCTGGGCCACGCCGCGCGGCAGCGTGCCCGGCTGGATCGACAGCTCCACCAGAGGTGCCGCCATGGGCATGGGCTTTTGCACCCACCAGAAGGCGGCGCCCGCGGCGCCCAGGGCCAGCAACACCGCCAGCAAGAAAACTCTCGACAAGAAACGAAGCACGAGGACGCCGCCCCTTCGGGCCGGATGGATGTGGTGAGGGGATGATAATTCAGCGGTGAGCAAGCACCTGGAAGGCATCGCCCCCCTGCCCCACCTGGGCATCATCCGCGTCGAGGGCGAGGACGCGGCTTCTTTCCTGCACGGGCAGCTGACGCAGGACTTCGCCCTGCTGGGCCCGGGCGAGGCGCGCCTGGCGGCTTTTTGCAACGCCAAGGGCCGGATGCTGGCCAGCTTCGTCGGCTTCAAGCAGGGCGCGACCACCGTGCTGCTGGTCACGCCCCGCGAGGTGCTGGCGCCGGCGCTCAAGCGCCTGTCCATGTTCGTGCTGCGGGCTAAGGCGAAGCTGACCGATGCCACGGCCCACTTCATGCTGCAGGGCCTGGCCGGCAGCGCCGTCGCGCAGGTCGCCGGGCAGCCGGTGGCCGCGCCGTGGCGCCGGGTGGCTCTGGGCGGCGCCGATCTGGTCACCCTGCCGCCTGCGGACGGCCAGCCCAGGGCCTTGTGGATCGCCCCGTCCGGCACGCCGGTGCCGGCCGGCGCGCCTCTGGAAACGAGCCACTGGCAATGGGGCGAGGTGCGCAGCGCGGTCGCCTGGATCACGGCGCCGGTGGTCGAGGCATTCGTGCCGCAGATGCTCAACTACGAATCGGTGGGCGGCGTCAGCTTCAAGAAGGGCTGCTACCCGGGCCAGGAAGTGGTGGCGCGCAGCCAGTTCCGCGGCACGCTCAAGCGCCGCGCCTGGCTGGCGCACGCGCAGGCGGAACTCGCGGCCGGCCAGGAGGTGTTCCATCCCGCCGACGCTTCGCAGCCCTGCGGCCTGGTGGTCCAGGCCGCGGCCGCGCCCGGCGGCGGCTGGGACGCGATCGTCTCCCTCCAGACCGCGGCCGCCGATGGCTCGGCGCTGACGGTCGGCGCCGCTGCGGGCCCGGCGCTGGTCCTGCAGCCCCTGCCCTATCCGCTGCTCGAGGACATCTGAGGCGCTACGGGCGCGGCGGCAAAGGGACCGCCATCTCCACGTGCGGGATGCCCGCCTCCTCGAACGGTTCGCCGCGCGCCACGAACCCCAGTCCGCGGTAGAAGCTCTCGGCGCTGCGCTGCGCATGCAGCATGACCTCGGTGTCGCCGCGCGCCGCGGCAGCCTGCAGCAGCGCCGCCATCACCTGCCGGCCGACCCCGCCGCCGCGCAGCACCGGGTGCACCGCCACGCGGCCGATCTGGGCCAACCCGCGGCGCGGCTGCAGCAGGCGGCCGGTGCCGACGGCCTGGCCGAGCCGGTTGTAGGCCACGGCATGCAGCGCGCCGGCATCGGCGGCATCCCATTCCAGCTCGGCCGGGATGCGCTGCTCCTCGACGAAGACCCGGGTGCGGATGCGCGATGCATCGGCGCCCAGCGTGTCCCAGCTGCCGGTGCGCACCTGCAGCATGGGCTCGCCGGCCTCGTGGCCGGTGAGCACCTCGCGCAGCGCGGGGGGCACGGGCCGCGAGGTCTGGCTGGCCGGGTCGGCGAACACGTAAACCAGCTCGGCGGTGACCAGCAGGTCCTCGCCACGGAAGATGGCGCCATCGAACGCCATGGACGAGTTGCCGATGCGGCCGCAGCGCAGCGCGACCTGGAGCCGGTCGTCCATGCGGGCCGAGGCGTCGTACTGCACCGTGGCCTTCTTCAAGTACAGGTCGCCGCCCAGCTGGTGCATCGCCTCCTCGTACGGCAGCGCCAGCGCCCGCCAGTAGTCGGCCACCGCCGTGTCGAAGTACATCAGGTAGTGCGCGTTGAAGACGATCTTTTGCATGTCCACCTCGGCCCAGCGCACGCGCAGGTGGTGGAAGAAGCGGAAGCTGTCGCGGGTGGTCGTGGTCATGGTGTGCTCGGACGAAGGGCCTCGGCCAGGGCGCGCGCCGCATCGGCATGGGCCTGCCGCGCCTCGGCCAGGGCCCGGCCCATCTTGATGAACTCGTGGGTGACGCCGCGGTAGATCTCCAGGGCCACCGGCACGCCGGCGGTCCGCAGCCTGTCGGCGTACAGCAGGCCTTCGTCCACCAGGGGGTCGCATTCGGCCAGGCCGAACCAGGCCGGCGCCACGCCTTCGACGTCGGGCGCATCGAGCGGCGCGAAACGCCAGTCCCCGCGGTCGGCCGGGTCGATGTAGTGGCCGAAGAAGTAGTCGATCAGGGCCCGGTCCAGCACCAGCCCCTGGCCGAAGCGCCGGTGCGAGGCCGTGTCCTGCCGCGCCGCGCAGCCGGGGTAGAACAGCAGCTGCAGGCGCAGCGGTAGGCCTGCATCGCGGGCCAGCAGCGCGCAAACGGCCGCCAGCGTGCCGCCCGCGCTGTCGCCGCCCACGGCCAGGCGGCGGCCGTCCAGCCGCAGTTCGCCGGCTTGGGCGGCCAGCCACTGCAAGGCATCCCAGGCGTCGTGCACCGCGGTGGGAAAGCGATGCTCTGGCGCCAAGCGGTAGTCCAGCGACACCACGGCGCAGCCGCTCAGGCGGCACAGCTCGCGGCACAGCGTGTCGTGCGAATCCACGCTTCCGATGGTGAAGCCGCCGCCGTGGAAGTACAGCAGCACCGGCAGGCCGGCCGCATCGCCGGCGTAGAGCCGCGCCCGCAGCCGCTGGCCGTCGCGCGCGGGGATGCCCAGGTCCTCCACCCGCGGCAGTGCGGCGCGCGGCACCTCCAGCACGCCGGCGGCGGCTTCGTACGCGGCGCGCGCCTGCTGCGGCGCCAAGGTGTGCAGCGGCGGATGGCCGGCCCGCGCCATGCGGTCGAGCACGGAGCGCATGGCGGGGGTCAGGGAGAGCTGCTGCGGCAAGGCGGGTGGCGTAAAGTGCGAGCCGATCGATCCTACCGCGCGGCACCATGGCCTTCATCTACTACGTCACCCAGATCCAGTTCGACTTCGGCGCCGTCGCGCTGCTCAAGGCCGAATGCCAGCGCGTGGGGATCACCCGCCCGCTGGTGGTCACCGACGCGGGCGTGCGCGCGGCCGGCGTGCTGCAGAAAGCGCTGGATGCGCTGACCGGCCTGCCGGTCGCCGTGTTCGACCAGACACCGTCCAATCCGACCGAGGCGGCGGTGCATGCGGCCGCGCAGCTCTACCGCGACCAGCGCTGCGACGGCCTGGTGGCGGTGGGCGGCGGCTCGGCCATCGACTGTGCCAAGGGCGTGGCCATCGCTGCCACGCACGAGGGCCCGCTCACCCGCTACGCCACCATCGAAGGCGGGTCGCCGCGCATCACCGACCGGGTCGCGCCGCTGATTGCCGTGCCCACCACCAGCGGCACCGGCAGCGAAGTGGCGCGCGGCGCCATCATCATCGTCCAGGATGGCCGCAAGCTCGGCTTCCATTCCTGGCACCTGGTGCCCAAGGCTGCCATCTGCGACCCGGAGCTGACGCTGGGCCTGCCGCCGCGCCTGACGGCCGCCACCGGCATGGACGCCATCGCGCACTGCATGGAAACCTTCATGTCGGCGGCGGTCAACCCGCCGGCCGACGGCATCGCGCTGGACGGGCTGGAGCGCGGCTGGGCCCATATCGAGCGCGCCACGCGCGACGGCAGCGACCGGGAGGCGCGCTTCCAGCTGATGAGCGCCTCCATGCAGGGCGCGATGGCGTTCCAAAAGGGACTGGGCTGCGTGCATTCGCTCAGCCACAGCCTGGGCGGCGCCGACCCGCGGCTGCACCACGGCACGCTCAATGCCCTGTTCCTGCCGGCAGTGGTCCGGTTCAACGCGCAAGCCGAGCCCGTGCGCAAGGAACGCCGGCTGGAGCGCATGGCCCACGCCATGGGACTGGCCTCGGCCGGCGACGTGCCGGAGGCGATCCGCGACATGAACGCGCGCCTGGGTTTGCCCCAGGGCCTGGCCGAGATCGGCGTGCAGCGTTCGCTGTTCCCCAAGGTGATCGAGGGGGCCTTGGCCGATCACTGTCACAAGACCAACCCGCGCCTGGCTTCCGCCCAGGATTACGAGGCCATGCTGGCAGCCTCCCTCTGAGCAAGGCGCGGCAGCTCGTCGCGACCTTGACAGCGCCTCAGCGCAACGCCACCGCGAGCGCTGCCAGCGCGGCCACGCCCCAGCCCAGCAGCCAGGCGAACGGCACGCGGCGCCGGGCCGGTTGCCCGTCTGCCTTGGACCACTGCCGCAACGCGGCCTGCTGGTCGAAACGCGGCGACAGCCGCAGCGGCCGGGCCTGCGCCTTCAGGGGCTCGGTGCGCGCGAACGCGTCCACGTCCTCCTTCGGCCCGGCCGTGCGTCGTCCGCCGACCGGCCAGGACCGTACCAGCGCCGCCAGCGCCCGGGCCAGCTCACCGGCATTCTGGTAGCGCTCCTCGCGCTGCTTGCGCAGCGCCTTGGCGACGATGGCGTCCAGCTCCGGCGGCACTGCCGGGTTGAGCCGGCTGGGGGGCGGCGGGTCCGCGCGCACGACGGCCATGAGCAGCCCGCGCAGGTCCTCGCCATGGAACGGCGGCGTGCCGGCCGCCATCTCGTACAGCAGCGTGCCCAGCGAGAAGATGTCGCTGCGCGCATCCACCGGCTGGCCTTCCACCTGCTCAGGCGACATGTAGCGGGGCGAACCCAGCATCAGCCCGACCTGGGTGCGCACCTGCGAGGACTGCAGCCGCGCGACGCCGAAGTCCATGATCTTGGCGTGCGAGCCGGCCACCACCATGATGTTGGAGGGCTTGATGTCCCGGTGCACCACCCCGTGGGCATGGGCCGCGGCCAGGCCCTCGGCCACCTGGCGCGCCAGGTCGGCCGCCAGCGGCAGGTCCATGGCGCCCTGCGCCATCAGGTCCCTCAGCTCCTCGCCGCGCAGCAGCTCCATGGCGATGTACAGCCATTCGCCCTCGCGGCCCAGGTCGTGGATGGTGACGATGTTGGGGTGGCTGATCGCGCCGGCGGACTGCGCCTCCTGGAGGAAGCGCGCCTCGTGGTCGGCGCGCTCCTGCGCGTCGCCTGGCAGCAGCAGCGCCTTGACCGCCACCTGCCGGTGCAGGGCCTCGTCCTCGGCCAGGTAGACCACGCCCATGGCGCCGCGGCCCAGCTCCTGCAGCACGCGGTAGCGGCCGAAACGGCCGACCGCGGGTTCGCGTGCGCTCATTTGGGCACCCAGCCCGGCAGGCCGTCGCGCAGCCGGTCGCGCAGCCGGTCCGTCCATGGCGGGGTGCCGCGGCTGGCGGCGGGCGGCGGCGCGGCGCGGAACTCGTGCCGGATCGTCATTTCCTCGCCGGGCTCCAGGCGGATCTCCATGCGCAGCGGCTTGAAGCGACCATTGCGCACTTCCAGGGTATGGGCGCCGGCCGCGATGCGCATGCGGCTGAGCGGCGGCGTGCTTCCCTTGAGGTCGCCGTCCACCCAGATCTCGCCGGAGGGCCGGATCTCCAGCTGCAGCGTGGCCAGCTGCGGCTGCGACCAGCGCTGGCGCAGGGTACGGCCCAGGCCGCCCAGCGCGAGCAGGCCCACCACGCCGGCCGCGCCGACCATGTGCAGGCGCAGGCGCCGCGCCCCGGCCAGGGCCTGGTCGAACTGCGGCGTGGTGCGCAGCGCGGGCCGGCCTTCCTCGGCCACGGCCGCCGCGGCGGCAGTGTCCATGGCCTCGCCCATGGCCTGCATGCCCGAGTCCTGCCGGACCAGCTGCACCGGCCCGTGGTGCAGGGCGATGAGCAGCCCGTCCTTGCGCGCGGCTCGCCGGGCCGCTTCCAGCACCGCCACCGGGCCGCCCAGGCCGATGACCGCCGCCGCGCCGTCCGCTTCCAGCACCAGGCGCTGGTCGGCCGGCCAGCCCGACAAGGCCCGGTCCAGCGCCGCCGCCAGGCGCTTGGCGGGGGCGCCGTCCACCAGGCGCAGGTACAGCACGCTGGCTACCCGCGGCGCCAGCGTTGCGGGGATGTCCTTCACAAGGCCTCCAGTCGCGACGGGTCGGGGCGCGCGACCCATTCGGCGAACTCGTCCGCCAGCTGCCGACTGGCCGAGGCGGCGGCGCGCCATGCGGCGCTGCGGCCCCGCGTGTCACGGCCGAAGCGGCCGAAGTCGGTGCGGTCCGGCAGCTTGCCGCCCGGCAGGCGGCCGGCCACCCACGCCGGGTCGGGCGCCAGCAGCAGCATGTGGTCCAGGAAGGGCGTGGCGGCGTGGCGCCAGCGCCAGCCCTTGTCCAGCCAGCCGGGCACCACCGCCTTCTGGAAATGCGGGTACAGCACCAGGCCGCCCGCCGCCGTCGTGCCATTGCCGGGCGCTTGCGGGCGCAGGTAGTTCAGATGCAGGTGGTAGTCGGTGATGCCGCCGTCCCAGTAGGCGCCGCGCGGGGCGCCCGGGATGTCGTGCACCGCCTTCAGGGCGAACGGGATCGAGCAGCTGGCCTGCAACGCATGGCTGAAATTGGCCTCGCTCAGCGCCACCTGCCGCGTGCGGTAGTCGCCGGTGGCGAAGGGCAGCGCGGCCGCGCCGCCCTCGCCCGGCGCCGAGAACACCACCCGCTCCAGCCACGCGCCGAGAGCCCTGCGGTGCACCGAGTTGCAGACGAAGGCTCCCAGGTAACCCAGGGGGGTCGCGATGCGGTGCTCGCGGGCCAGCACGTGCCGGCCGCGCGCCGTCACCACATGCAGCCGGAAGCGCGAATGCCCCAGCACCTCGGTCACGCGGCCGCCGTAGAAGGCCTGCAGGTTCTCGCCAAAGCGCAGCGACACATGCTCGGGCGTGGGCAAGCGCCGCCCGGGCGGAAGTTCGTACTCCTGGTGGATGTAGTCGTGCTCCAGCCGCTCGAGGGCCTGCACCGGATCGCGCAGGCAGGCGGTGGCCAGCCTCCAGGCGCCGATGGAGGCGCCCACCAGGTGGACGGGATGGTCCGATTGCGGCAGCCATTGCCCGAACAGGAAACGGTCCAGCGGGCCCAGCACCAGACCCTTGGGCCCGCCGGCCGCGCCGGGCACGACGCCGATGTCGTGCGGCCGCAGCCCGTGCCGCTCGACGTGACGCCGGGCAGCGGGTCCGGCGTAGAGGCGCAGGGCGTGCATGCGCGAAATTGTAGGAGGCCCGCCGTCCGCTGCTGCTGCAGGAACGGCATCAGGACCTCCGATTCCTCGCAGCGCCGCAACGCGTAGCACTCCTGCAACGCCGGGCACTGCGCCTACTTGCGCAAGCCTTGCAGCTTCGCGAACGCGCCCTGCATGGCCGAGCCAATCGCGGGGTTGGTCGGCGCGCGCTGGCCGCGCGCCGCGCCCTCGAAGCGGTTGTCGCGCGGACCGTCGCGGCGACCGGCCGGTGCCCCCAGCTTCATGGTCAGGCTGATGCGCTTGCGCGCGGGGTCCACCTCCAGCACCTTGACCTTGACGATGTCGCCGGTCTTGACCACCTCGCGGGCGTCGTTGACGAACTTGTGCGACAGCTGGCTCACGTGCACCAGGCCGTCCTGGTGCACGCCCAGGTCGACGAAGGCGCCGAAGGCAGCGACGTTGCTCACCGTGCCCTCCAGCTCCATGCCCTCGCGCAGGTCGGCGATGTCCTCCACGCCGTCGTTGAAGCGGGCCACCTTGAAGTCGGGACGCGGGTCGCGGCCGGGCTTTTCCAGCTCCACGATGATGTCCTTCACGGTCACCGCGCCGAAACGGTCGTCCGCGAAGCGCTCGGGCCTGAAGGTCTTGAGCAGCTCGCCGCGGCCCATGAGCTCCTGCACCGGCTTGCCCGCGGCCGCCAGCATCTTCTCCACCACCGGGTAGGTTTCGGGGTGCACCCCGGTCATGTCCAGCGGGTTGTCGCCGCCGCGGATGCGCAGGAAGCCCGCGCTCTGCTCGAAGGTCTTGGCGCCCAGGCCGCTGACCTCCAGCAGCTGCTGGCGGCTCCGGAACGCGCCGTGCGCCTCGCGCCAGCGCACCACCGCCTTGGCCACGCTGCCCGACAGGCCGGAGACCCGCGACAGCAGCGGCACGCTGGCGGTGTTGAGGTCCACGCCGACCGCGTTCACGCAGTCCTCCACCACCGCGCCCAGCATGCGCGCCAGCTCGCCCTGGTTCACGTCGTGCTGGTACTGGCCCACGCCGATGGACTTGGGATCGATCTTGACCAGCTCGGCCAGCGGGTCCTGCAGGCGCCGCGCGATGCTGGCGGCGCCGCGCAGGCTCACGTCCACGTCAGGCATCTCCTGCGAGGCGAACTCGCTGGCGGAATACACCGAGGCGCCGGACTCGCTGACCACCACGCGCTGCATGCCGGGCAGGCGCTTGCCCAGGTCGGCCGCCAGCTTGTCGGTCTCCCGGCTGGCCGTGCCGTTGCCGATGGCGATGAGGTTGACGCCGTGCTTCTCGCACAGCCGGCCCAGCGTGTGCAGGGCGCCGTCCCAGTCGCGGCGCGGCTCGTGCGGGAACACCGTCGCGGTGTCCACCAGCTTGCCGGTGGCATCGACCACCGCCACCTTCACGCCGGTGCGGATGCCCGGGTCCAGGCCCATGACCACGCGCGGGCCGGCGGGCGCGGCCAGCAGCAGGTCGCGCAGGTTGTCGGCGAAGACCTTGATGGCCACCTTCTCGGCCTCTTCGCGCAGCCGGGCGAACAGGTCGCGCTCGGTGGACAGTGAGAGCTTGACGCGCCAGGTCCAGGCGACGCACTTGCGGATCAGGTCGTCGGCCGGCCGGCCCTGGTGGCTCCAGCCCAGGTGCAGCGCGATCCTGCCCTCCGCGATGGAAGGCTTGCCCGGCTCGGGCTCGACCGGCAGGGAGAGCTTGGCCTCCAGCACCTCCAGCTGGCAGCCGCGGAACACGGCCAGCGCGCGGTGCGAGGGCACGCGGCCGATCGGCTCGTCGTAGTCGAAGTAGTCGCGGAACTTGGCGACGTCGGGATGGTTCTCGTCCTTGCCGGTGGCCAGCTTGCTCTTGAACAGCCCCTCGCTCCACAGCCACTCGCGCAGCTGCTGCACCAGCGCCGGGTCCTCGGCCCAGCGCTCGGACAGGATGTCGCGCACGCCGTCCAGCACCGCGGCCACGGTGGTGAAGTCCTCGCCGCCCTCGCCCTTGTCGGTCTTCACGAAGGCCTGGGCCTGGGCCGCCGGGTCCAGGCCCGGGTCGGCGATCAGCCGGTCGGCGAGCGGTTCGATGCCGGCCTCGCGCGCGATCTGGCCCTTGGTGCGGCGCTTGGGCTTGTACGGCAGGTACAGGTCTTCCAGCTCCTGCTTGGTGGGGGCGGCCTCGATCGCGGCGCGCAGCTCGGGCGTGAGCTTGCCCTGCTCCTCGATGCTGCGCAGGATGGCCTCGCGCCTGTCCTGCAGCTCGCGCAGGTAGACCAGGCGCACCTCGAGCTCGCGCAGCTGGACGTCGTCCAGGCCGCCGGTGGCTTCCTTGCGGTAACGGGCGACGAAAGGCACGGTGGCGCCGCCGTCGAGCAGCTGCACGGCCGCGCGCACCTGCTCCTCCCCCACCCTGATTTCGGCAGCGATCTGCCGGATGATCCATTGCATTCGTGTAACTGCTCAGACGCCTGGGACGCGGCAGTGTGCCACAGCACGCCGGGCCATCCGCGACAGGAAGACGGCATCTCCTCCGACACGGGCGGCCCGGCGCCGGCGCGAAGAATTTCTCATTCCTTGAGGAGTTGTCCCTATGCGAGCCCGAACCCTGGTCCTGATCGTCGCCATCGCCGCGGTGGTGCTGTTCGCCCTGCTGAACTGGCAGGAGTTCTCCCGCCCGACCACGCTGAACCTCGGCTGGCGCACGGCCACTGCCCCGCTGGGCCTGCTGCTGCTGGGCCTGCTCGGGCTGACACTGATCGCTTTCCTGGTCAGCAGCGCCTCGGCCCACACGCGCATGCTGATGGAAAGCCGGCAGAACGCCAAGGCGCTGCAAGCCCAGCGCGATCTGGCCGACAAGGCCGAGGCTTCGCGCTTCACCGACCTGAGGCAGCAGCTAGACAACCACCTGCGCGAGACCCGCCAGCGCGAGACGACGGCCGCCGCCGAGTTCGAGAAGACCATGAGCAACCACCAGCGCGAACTGCGCAACCAGCTCGAGCAGATGCAGCGCTCGCTGTCCATGCGCCTGGGCGAGATGGAGGCGCGCATCGATGCACGGCTGGGCCACCAGCAGCCCATGGCCGCTCCCGCGATGGGCGCCGCGCCCGTGATCACGCCGCCGCGGCACACCGAGACGGTGAGCAGCACTGAGCATGTGGAGCCGGTACTCGGCCGCGGCGAGTTCACGTCCTCCCCCCGCGGTTGAGCCGCGAGCGGCGCCATGCGGCGCCGCTGCCTATGCCGGGTCGAACAGGCCCGGCGTAGCGCCGAACTGAGCCGTTTCGATCTGCAGCAGGCGCAGCTTGGTGGCAACGCCGCCGTCGGCCGAGAACCCGCCGGCGCCATTGCGCGCCGCGAGCACACGGTGGCAAGACCCGACGGGCGCGAAGGGATTGCGTCCGAGTGCCTGGCCGACCGCGCGGGCGGCCCCGGGAACTCCCAGCAGGGCCGCCAGCTCGCCGTAGGTGAGCGTGCGGCCCGGCGCGATGGCGCGTGCGGCCTGGTAGACGCGGCATTCGAATTCGCCCAGCCCGCGCCAGTCCAGCGGCAGGTCGCGCAGGTCGTCGCGGCCGTGCGCCAGCAGGCCTTCGATGCGCTCGATCCAGCCTATCACCACGGTCGGCGGGGCGGCCTCCCGGGCGCCGGGAAAACGCTGCCGCATGCGCCGGCGCAGCACGGCCTCGTCCGCTTCGGGCAGGTGGACGCCGGCGATGGCGCCATCGTTCCAGGCCAGGGCGCAGGGGCCGACCGGCGTGGGAAACAGCGCGAGCCCGTGCGCCTGCGCCACCATGGGACTCAGCCGGCGGCCCGCAGCACGTAGCCGATGCGCGGGAAGTGCACGTGCACCAGGCCGGCGCGCGCATCGGCACGGCGCAGGCTGTAGTGGGTGCGCGTAGCGGCCACCAGCTCGCCCTCGGTAGGTTCGGTGCCGAACGACTCCGGCGTGACCGTGACCCGGCTGCCCAGCGGGATGCCGTGGTCGTCCTGGAAAGCGCTGTCGACCAGCAGGTTGCTGCCCGCCGGCTGCGGGTCGGAGCCGGCGGCGATGGTGATCGCGTCGGCGGACGACAGCTTGGTGGACGCGGCGTGCCCGATGGCCTCCAGCCGGCTCATCCACTCCAGGATCGAAGGCGTTGCGTTGAAGATGTCGGCCATCACCGGCACCTGGCGACGCGTGTACCAGAGGCCGTGATAGGTCGCGAAGTCGGCCACGCAGGGCTCGGCCCCGAACAGGAAGTCGTGCTCCTCGACCATGTTGGCGATGCGCCGCAGGTAGGAGCGCAGGGCCGAGGTCGCGTCCGGCGGGCGCAGCTGGGTCATGTTCACGCGCATGGCCTTGCGGTCTTCCATGAAGGCCTTGGCGAGCTCGGGCGGCGCCTTGGCGAACGCCTGGGCCGCGCCGCGCGGCTGCAGGTTGTAGGCCATGGCCGCCCAGAACAGCGTGGTGTCGGCCCAGTGGGCGAAGATGCGACAGACACCGCGCAGGTGCGGCGGGTACAGCGTGGGCTCGGGCCGCACGTGCTCCAGCACGTCGCAGATCAGCGCCGTGTCGCAGTAGATGTCCCCGCCGACCTGCAGGAAGGGGGCGCGGCGGTAGCCTCCGGTCAGCGCCACCACGTCCGGCTTGGGCATGACCGGCGGCACGTGCACCGATTTCCAGGGCAGCTTCTTGTGGCCCAGCACGAGCCGGATCTTCTCGGAGAAGGGCGAGGACGGGTAGTGGTGCAGGATCAGGTCGGCGGTCATCGGTGGGGAAAAAGGTTCAGCGCGGCATGGCGCGGGCAAGGATGGCGTCGAAATCGGTGGCGGCGCCCAGGGTGCCGAAGGCCTGGCCCCAGTTGCCGGCTATGCGCGAGTCGCAGAAGGCGGCGAACACGGCGGGCGGCGCGGTCTGGGCCAGCAGCGCGGCCTGCACGGCCACGGCCACGTCCTGCGCCAGGCGCCGGGCCTCCACCTCGCTGGCCATTTCCTCCACGCGCGTGGGCAAGGCCGCCACCAGGCGGTCCAGCGCGGCGTGCTGGCCGCGGGCCGGCGCCAGCTCCTGGGCCAGCGCGGCGGCGGCATCGGCCTTGCGGATGGCGCGCAGCAGGTCCAGCGCCATGATATTGCCGGCGCCCTCCCAGATGGAGTTGAGCGGCATCTCGCGGTAGATGCGGGCCATCACGCCCTCGCCGCCCTCCTCCACGTAGCCGTTGCCGCCCAGGCACTCCATCGCCTCCTGGGCAAAGTGGCTGCCGCGCTTGCACACCCAGTACTTGGCGACGGGCGTCAGCAGGCGGGCCATGGCCTTCTCGTGCGGCTGGTCGGGGTGGTCGAACGCCCGCGCCAGCCGCAGGGACAGCGCGCAGGCGGCTTCGCTCTCCAGCGCCAGGTCGGCCAGCACGTTGCGCATCAGCGGCTGCAGGATCAGGCGCTTGCCGAAGGCCTGCCGCTGGCTGGCGTGGTTCAGCGCCAGGCCGAGGGCCTGGCGCATCAGGCCGCTGGTGCCCAGGGCGCAATCGAGACGCGTGAGCGTGCCCATCTCCAGGATCTGCGGCACGCCCCTCCCCTCCTCGCCCACCAGCCAGGCGATGGCGCCGTGGAACTCCACCTCCGAGCTGGCATTGGCCTTGTTGCCCAGCTTGTCCTTCAGGCGCTGGATGCGGATGGCGTTGGGCTCACCCTGGGGCAGCACGCGCGGCAGGAACAGGCAGGACAGGCCCGAGGCCGTCTGCGCCAGCACCAGGAAGGCATCGCACATGGGCGCCGAGAAGAACCACTTGTGGCCGGTGACGGCGTAGCGTGGCCCCCAGCCGTCCTGCCCGGCCGGCTCGGCCCGGGTGGTGTTGGCCCGCACATCCGAGCCGCCCTGCTTCTCGGTCATGCCCATGCCCATGGTCAGGCCGGCCTTGTCGCGCCAGAGCCTGGGTTGCGGGTCGTAGGACCGGTTGGTGAGCTTGGGGCCCCAGTCGGCATACACCGCCGGGTTGCCGCGCAGCGCCGGCGTGACCGCGTAGGTCATGGAAATGGGGCACAGGACCGAGGGCTCCAGCTCGGTGAAGAGCATGAAGCCTGCTGCCCTCAGGACGTGCGGCGACGCGCAGCCGCCTGCCCACGGCGTGCCATGCAGCCCGGCCTGCACCGCCGCATCCATCAGCGCGTGGTAGCTGGGATGGAACTCCACCTGGTCGATGCGCCGGCCGAAGCGGTCGTGCGTGCGCAGCTGCGGCGCATGCACATTGGCCAGCCGCGCATGCAGCTGCATCTCGGCCGTGCCCAGCCGGCGGCCGAGCTCGGCCAGGGGCGCGGTATCCAGCGCAGGCGCGTTGAACTTCAGCGCGTCGCGCAGCGCTGCATGGCCCTGGAACAGGTCGTAGTCCACCAGCGGCTCGGGCTGGTTGAACACCTCGTGGGTGGCGATGTCAGGCACGGGACCTCCTTGGCGCGAACACCCGGCGCCAGCTGGCGGGCACGTCGCGCACCTCGGCGCCTTCCAGCGCGCCCCGGGCCGCCAGCAGCCGGTGCAGCCGCGGCAGGTGGTAGTGCGGAACGGCCGGATAGAGATGATGCTCCAGGTGGTAGTTCACGTGGTGCGGGAACAGCACGAAGCGGGCGAGCCAGTTGGCGGCGCAGCCCCGGGTCCGGTTGCTGCGCGCGGCGGTCAGCGGCGAGCTGAGGTCATCCACCGCGCCGTGCTCCAGCACCGCACGCAGGCGCAGGATGGGCTGCAGCACCGTGACCATGGGCAGCAGCCACAGTACCGCGTACATCAGCACGCCGCGCCCACCGCCGAGCGCCAGGGCCAGCAGCGGTGCAGCCAGGTGGAACGCCACCACGCCCCAGCGGTCGCGCCGGGCCGCCGCGCGCAGCTGCGGCGAGGTGTCGTCCAGGGGGCGGATCTCGCGCTGGGTGTCTTCATTGATGGCCGGCGCGCCGAAGAAATAGGCGAAGGTCTTCCAGGCGTTCAGGCCGGCCAGGTCGCGCGCCAGCTTCTTCCACAGGTAGGCCCGGCCACGCGGGTAGCCGCCGTGGATGGCGGTGTCCGGATCTTCTTCGGTGTAGAGATTGTTGTGGTGCAGCCGGTGCGTGACGCGGTAGGTGCACATGGAGATGCCGCCCAGCATGCCGATGAAGCGGCCCAGCGCATCGTTGGCGCCGCGATGGGCGAACAGCCGGTAGTGGGCCGCCTCGTGCGCCAGGATGAACAAGCCATGCTGGGCGATGCCGACCAGCACCACGCTGACCAGCAGCCAGGCGCTGGGCCAGGTGGCAACGCCCAGCGCCAGTGCGGCGCCGATCAGGCCGAAGGTCTGCATCACCGCGAGCAGCGAGCGGCCGGTCGACAGCTGCGTCAGGGGGACGAGCTCGGCGGCGCCCAGCAGGCTGCGCGCCTGCGCATTGCGCGACCCCGGGGTGCGGTGGTCCTCCCGGAACTCCTCGCCGCTGCGCTGCGCCATGGCCGGCTCGCCGCGTCAGACCAGCTGGACCAGCTGCTTGCCGAAGTTGCGGCCCTTGAGCATGCCCAGGAAGGCTTCGGGCGCGGCCTCCAGGCCCTGGGCCACCGACTCGCGCGGCCGCAGCTTGCCGCTGCCCACCAGCTGGCCCAGCTCCTTGAGCGCCTCGGGCCAGACCTCCATGTGCTCGCTGACGATGAAGCCTTCCACCCGCAGGCGGTTGGTGAGGATCAGCTGCGGATAGCTCATGGGGATGGGCTGGCCGTCGTAGCCGGCGATCATGCCGCACAGGGCCATGCGGCCGAAGGCGTTCATGCGCAGCATCACGGCGTCCATCACCATGCCGCCCACGTTCTCGAAGTACCCGTCCACGCCCTGGGGACAGGCCTGCTTCAGCGCCTTGGCAAGCGATTGCGCGTCCCGGTGCTGCTTGTAGTCGATGCAGGCGTCGAAGCCGAGCTCCTGCTCCACGTACCTGCACTTGTCCGGCCCGCCGGCGATGCCGACGGCGCGGCAGCCGCGCGCCTTGGCCAGGGCGCCGAAGGCGCTGCCGACCGCGCCGCTGGCCGCGCTGACCACCACGGTCTGGCCAGCCTGCGGTTCGATGATCTTCACCAGCCCGTACCAGGCCGTGACGCCCGGCATGCCCACCGCGCCCAGGTAGTGCGACAGCGGCACGTGCGTGGTGTCGACCTTGCGCAGCATGCCGGGTGCGTTGGCGTCGGCCACGCTGTATTCCTGCCAGCCGCCCATGCCCACCACCTTGTCGCCGGGGCTGAACTTCGGGCTGCGGCTTTCCACCACCTCGCCCACCGTGCCGCCGATCATGACCTCGCCCAGCGGCTGCGGCTGGGCGTAGCTCTTGCTCTCGTTCATGCGGCCGCGCATGTAGGGGTCGAGGCTGAGGAAATGGTGCCGCACCAGCACCTGGCCGTCCTGCAGCGGCGGCGTCTCGCGGGTGACCAGCTTGAAGTTGGAGGCCGTGGCCTCGCCCTCGGGACGGCTGTCCAGCAGGATCTGCTTGTTCTGCGGCATGGGGTTCTCCTTGCGCTTGCGCAAAGCTCAGTCGGTGGAAATCACGTTCAGCGGGTTCGTGCTGCGGGGCCCGGTGGGCAGCCTGCGCACGTACTTGAAGGTGCCGGTGGCGTGGGCGCAGGCGCGGCCCTCGGCGTCGACGATGGTCGCCTCGGTGAACGCCAGCGTCGCCGTGCGGTGCATCAACCGGCCCTGCCCGACCAGCAGGCCCTTGGCCGGCTGCATGAAGCTGGTCTTCATCTCGATGGTGACCACGCCCATCTCGCGGTCCACGCTGCGGGCGGCCACCGCCATGGTGACGTCCATCAGCGTCATGACGGCCCCGCCGTGGGTGACGCTGAACGAGTTGAGGTGCTCGGGCCGCGGGTCGAACTCCAGGCGCGACTCGCCGCCCTCCATGCGCACCAGGCGGAAGCCCAGGTGCTCGACGAAGGGGATGCTGACGCCGAAAGGGTTTTCTTCGCTCATCATCCTCCCGTGATCACGCTGGTGCCGCCGTCCACCGCCAACCACTGGCCGGTGATGTGCTTGCCGGCGTCGGAGGCGAACAGCAGGGTCGTGCCCTTGAGGTCCTCGTCGTCGCCCAGGCGCCGCAGGGGCGCGTGCGCGGCCAGCTTGTCCTGGCCCAGCCGCTCCAGCGTGCCCCTGGTCATCCTGCTCGGGAAGAAGCCGGGACAGATCGCGTTCACCGTGATGTTGTACTTGCCCCATTCGCAGCCCAGCGCACGGGTGAAGTTGATGACCGCGCCCTTGGAGGTGTTGTAGGCCAGGGTCTGCATCTCGGGCGGGTTGCCGCCCAGGCCCGCGATGGAGGCGATGTTGATGATCCTGCCCTGCCTGCGCGGGATCATGCTCTTCTTGCCCAGGTGCTGGCTCAGGATGAAATAGCCGCGCACGTTGAGGTTCATGAGCTTGTCCCAGGCTTCGACCGGATGGTCCTCCGCCGGCGCCCCCCAGGCCGCCCCCGCGTTGTTGACCAGGATGTCCACGCCGCCCAGGCGCTGCAGGGCCTCGTCGCCCAGCCGGCGGATCTCCTCCTCGCGCGACAGGTCGGCCGCGACCCAGCGGGCATCGATGCCGGCGGCCTGCAGGTCGGCGGCGGCCTCCTCCAGGTCGTCCGCCTTGCGCGAGCTGAGCAGGATCTTGGCGCCCGCCTCGCCCAGCGCATGCGCCATCTGCAGCCCCAGGCCGCGCGAGCCGCCGGTGACCAGGGCGGTCTTGCCTTCCAGGCTGAAGAGTTGCTGCACGGTGCGGGTCATGGTCGTCCTTTGGGTTGGGGGGCGGCGGGATCGCGCAGGCGCGAGCGCACCCAGATGAGAAAGAAGCCGACGGCGGCCACCGCCGCGCCGGCCACCAGCAGGCTCCAGCCCAGCGGCTCGTCGGTGCGCCGCGTGGCGATGCCGACGACCAGCGTCAGCAGGCCGCCATAGACCAGGGTCCAGACCAGGCGGTCCAGCCACTTGAGCGTGGTCGGCGAGGCCATCAGAACGCCTCCTCGGGCATGTCGGCGCAGGTGCGGTCGCGCCGCGCCACCACCTGCAGCCAGGCATCGATCCTGGGCAGCTCGTAACGGTAGAAATAGGCGGCCGCACGCATCCTGCCCTGGTGCACCGCCACCTCGCGGACGGCGTCGGCGGGGATGGCCAGCAGCACGTCCAGCCAGGTCCAGGCCAGCACCAGGTGGCCGGCCGCCTGCATGTAGGGCACGGCGTTGGCCAGGGCGTCGCCGGGGTCGCCGGTGGCCCAGGCCGCCTGGGTGGCGGCGCCCACCTGCTGCAGCGCCTGGCCCAGCTGGTTGGCGTAGGCCGCCAGCTCGGGCCGCTGGATGGCGCGCTCGATGGTCGCGTTGATGCGCCCGGCCAGCAGCTGCAGGCCGCGGCCGCCTTCCATGGTGACCTTGCGGCCCAGCAGGTCCGCCGCCTGGATGCCGTGGGTGCCCTCGTGGATCATGTTCAGGCGGTTGTCGCGCCAGTACTGCTCCACCGGGAAGTCGCGCGTATAGCCGTAGCCGCCGTGGATCTGGATGGCCAGCGAATTGGCCTCCAGGCAGAACTCCGAAGGCCAGCTCTTGGCGATGGGCGTCAGCACCTCCAGCAGCGCTCGCGCCTCGTCGGCCGCTTCCGGCGTGCCGGTGTGCTGCTCGTCCACCAGGCGGGCGCAGTACAGCAGCAGGGCCAGCGCGCCTTCGCAGTAGGACTTCTGCGCCAGCAGCATGCGCTTGACGTCGGCGTGCTCGATGATGCGGATCTGCGGCTGCGACGGGTCTTTTCCCGCCGGCCCCACCGGCCGGCCCTGGGGTCGGTTCCTTGCGTAGTCCAGCGAGGCGTAGTAACCGGCCAGCCCCAGCGAAGTGGCGGCCATGCCGATGCCGATGCGCGCCTCGTTCATCATGTGGAACATGCAGCGCAGGCCTTCATGCGGCCTGCCCACCAGGTAGCCGATGGCGCCGGGTGCGCCACGCACCGGGTACCTGCCCTCGCCGAAATTCAGCAGCGTGTTGGTGGTGCCGCGCCAGCCCAGCTTGTGGTTCAGGCCGGCCAGCGCCACGTCGTTGCGCTCGCCGGTGAGCCGGCCATCCGTTCCCACCAGCTTCTTGGGCACGATGAATAGCGAGATGCCGCGCGTGCCGGGAATGAGCTTGCCGTCGGGCCCCGGGATCTTGGCCAGCACCAGGTGGATGATGTTCTCGGACAGCTCGTGCTCGCCGGCCGAGATCCACATCTTGTTGCCTTTGAGGCGGTAGCGCGGGCCCAGGGGATCGGCCTCGAAACCCTCACCGTCGGGCACGGCCCGGGTGGTGATGTCCGACAGCGAGGAGCCGGCCTGCGGCTCGGACAGGCACATGGTGCCGGTGAAGCGGCCGGCGAACTCGTTGCGCGCGAACACCTCCTTCTGCGCCCCGGTGCCGTGCACCATCAGCAGGTTGGCGTTGCCCTTGGTCAGCAGGCTGGAGCCTATGCTCACCGACGCCACGGCGAAGAAACCGTTGGCCGCGGCCTCGATGGTGTAGGGCAGCTGCATGCCGCCCTCTTCGTAATCCTGCGCCGCGCTGACCATGCCGGACTCCACGTAGGCGCGGTGCGCCTCGTGGGTGGCCCGGGGCAGGATCACCTTCTCGCCGTCGAAGCGCGGCTCCTCGGTGTCCACCAGCCGGTTGAAGGGCGCGTACTTCTCGCGCGCGATGCGCTCGCAGGTGTCCAGCACCGCGTCGAAGGTCTCGCGGGAGTGGTCGGCGAAGCGCTCGCGTTCGCCCAGTTGCCCGACCTTCAGCCAGTCGTACAGCAGGAAGTCGAGGGTCGGGCGCAGGCTCATCGTCGCGGCTTACAGCACCTCGAACACACCGGCCGCCCCCATGCCGCCGCCGATGCACATGGTGACCACCACGCGCTTGGCGCCGCGGCGCTTGCCTTCGATCAGCGCATGGCCCGTCAGCCGCTGGCCCGACACGCCGTAGGGATGGCCGACGGCGATGGCGCCGCCGTTGACGTTCAGCCGGTCGGCCGGGATGCCCAGCTTGTCGCGGCAGTAGAGCACCTGCACCGCGAACGCCTCGTTCAGTTCCCACAGGTCGATGTCGCCGACCTTCAGGCCCAGCTTCTTCAGCACCTTGGGCACGGCGAACACCGGGCCGATGCCCATCTCGTCCGGCTCGCAGCCGGCCACGGCGAAGCCCAGGAAGCGGCCCATGGGCTTGAGGTTGTTCCTGCCGGCGTATTCCTCGCTCACCACCACGCAGGCGCCGGCGCCGTCGGAGAACTGGCTGGCGTTGCCGGCCGTGATCACCCCGCCGGGCAGCGCCGGGCGGATGCCGCTGATGCTCTCCTTGGTCGTGCCCTCGCGCAGGCCCTCATCGGCGCCGACGGTCACCTCCTTGGTGCGCAGGCCCAGCACGGGGTCGGCCACCCCGGCCTTGACCGTGATGGGCGCGATCTCGTCCTTGAACTTGCCGGCGGCCTGGGCGGCGCAGGCTTTCTGCTGGCTGGCGGCGCCGTACTCGTCCATCTGGTCGCGGCTGATCTTGTAGCGCTGGGCCACCTGCTCGGCGGTCTGCAGCATGCTCCAGTAGATGGCCGGCTTCTTCTTGTCCAGCTCCAGGTCGCGCAGCATGTGCTGGTTCATCTCCTGCTGCACGCAGGAGATGCTCTCCACGCCGCCGGCCACGTAGACATCGCCCTCGCCCGCGATGATGCGCTGCGACACCATGGCGATGGTCTGCAGGCCGGAGGAGCAGAAGCGGTTGACGGTGGCGCCGGACACGCTGATCGGCAGGTCGGCCATCAGCGCGATCTGGCGCGCGATGTTGGCGCCGGTGGCGCCTTCGGGGTTGGCGCAGCCCATGAGCACGTCCTCCACCGCGTCGCCGGGCACGCCGGCGCGCTGCAGCGCGTGCTTGACGGCATGGCCGCCCAGGGTGGCGCCATGCGTCATGTTGAAGGCGCCCTTCCAGCTCTTGGTCAGCGGCGTGCGGGCGGTGGAGACGATGACGGCATTGGTCATGGTGAACCTTTCAGGAATGTCGTTGGGCGGCGGGCATCAGCCGTTGAAGGTCTTGCCTTCGGCGACCAGGCGCTTGATCAGCGGGGCCGGCTCCCAGAACTTCGCGTCGTCCCGCGGGTTCTGCTGGAAGCGCTTCATGGCCTGCATCACGTTGAACAGGCCCACCTGGTCGGCATACAGCATGGGGCCGCCGCGGTGGATGGGGAAGCCGTAGCCGGTGAGGTACACCATGTCGATGTCGCTGGCGCGCGAGGCGATGCCTTCCTCCAGGATGTGCGCGCCCTCGTTGACCAGGGCGTAGACCAGGCGCTGGACGATCTCCTCGTCGGAGATCTTGCGCGGCTCGATGCCCAGTTCCTTGCGGTGCGCGGCGATCATGTCCTCCACCAGCTTGGAGGGGATGGCGTCGCGCTTGCCGGCCTGGTAGTCGTACCAGCCGGCGCCGGTCTTCTGGCCGAAGCGGCCCAGCTCGCACAGCTTGTCGGCGGTGCGGCTGTACTTCATGTCGGCGCGCTCGGTGGCGCGGCGCTTGCGGATGGCCCAGCCGATGTCGTTGCCGGCCAGGTCGCCCATGCGGAACGGGCCCATGGCGAAGCCGAACTTCTCGATGGCCTTGTCCACCTGCTGCGGCGTGGCGCCTTCGTCCAGCAGGAAGCCGGCCTGGCGGCTGTACTGCTCGATCATGCGGTTGCCGATGAAGCCGTCGCACACGCCGGAAACCACGGCGGTCTTCTTGATCTTCTTGGCCAGCTGCATCACGGTGGCCAGCACGTCCTTCGCCGTCTTGCCGCCGCGCACCACCTCCAGCAGCTTCATCACGTTGGCCGGGCTGAAGAAGTGCATGCCGACCACGTCCTGCGGGCGCTTGGTGAAGGCGGCGATCTTGTTGACGTCCAGGGTGGAGGTGTTGGAGGCCAGGATGGCGCCCTTCTTCATCACGCCGTCCAGCGTCTCGAACACCTTCTGCTTGACGCCCATCTCCTCGAACACGGCCTCGATCACAAGGTCGGCCTGCGCCAGGTCCTGGTAGTCCAGCGTGGTCTTGAGCAGGGACATGCGCTGCTCGTACTTGTCCTGCTTGAGCTTGCCCTTCTTGATCTGGGCCTCATAGTTCTTGCGGATGGTGGAGATGCCGCGGTCCAGCGCCTCCTGCTTCATCTCGAGGATGGTGACCGGGATGCCGGCGTTCAGGAAGTTCATGGAGATGCCGCCGCCCATGGTGCCGGCGCCGATCACGGCCACGGCCTTGATCTCGCGCTGCGGCGTGTCTTCCGGGACATCAGGGATCTTGCTGGCCGCGCGTTCGGCCATGAAGATGTGGCGCAGCGCCCGGCTCTCGGGCGTGAACATCAGGTTGGTGAAGATCTCGCGCTCGAGCGTCATGCCCTCGTCGAACTTCTTCCTGGTGGCGAACTCCACGGCGTCCACGCACTTGACCGGCGCCGGGAAGTTCTTGGCCATGCCCTTGACCATGTTGCGCGCGAACTGGAAGTAGGCGTCGCCCTGGGGATGCTTGCACGGCAGGTTGCGCACCAGCGGCAGGGGCCGCGTGTCCGCCACCGAGCGGGCGAATGCCAGGGCCTCTTCCTGCAGGGCCTGCGCCGAGGATGCCATCTTGTCGAACAGCTTCTGGCCCGGCTGCTGCGCCAGCAGCTCGCTCTTGACCGGCTCGCCGCTGACGATCATGTTGAGCGCGGTCTCGACGCCCAGCACGCGCGGCAGGCGCTGCGTGCCGCCGGCACCGGGGATCAGGCCCAGCTTCACCTCTGGCAGCGCGATGTTGGCGCCCGGCGCGGCGATGCGGTAATGGCAGCCCAGCGAAAGCTCGAGGCCGCCGCCCATGGCCACGGAGTGGATCGCGGCCACCACCGGCTTGGACGAGTTCTCCATCGCCAGGATCACGGACAGCAGGTTGGGTTCCGCCACTGCCTTGGGGGTGCCGAACTCCTTGATGTCGGCGCCGCCGGAGAAGGCCTTGCCCGCGCCGGTGATGACGATGGCCTTGACGCTGCCATCGGCATTGGCCTTCTCCAGGCCCTGGGTGAGCGCCACGCGGGTGGCCAGGCCCAGTCCGTTGACGGGCGGGTTGTTCATCGTGATCACGGCGACGTCGCCGTGCACCTTGTATTCAGCCGTCATGCGGGTTCCCTTCAGGAGTCAAAAAGAACGGTCGTGCGATTTTGGATTCTAGGGCCGTGGACATGGCTGGCCTGTGGTTTTGTCGCAGGCGGGACAGAGCCTGCAAACTGCTTAAGTGCTCTTACGCTTGAGCTGGCACGCGGGACATGACATCCTCGTCCCTCGGCATCCGCACCGCGGCTGCATAACCGTTGGACGGAGGGGTCGATCTTCATGCCTCGACCTGTGAGGGAAAATTCCATGCACGTCACTGAACAACAAGGCATCTGCCCGGCCACCGGCTGGGCGGCTGCCGCCGGGGAAGCCGTGCCTCCACGCACCAAGATGATGTCCGACGGCGCACGCAAGACCCTGCGATTCCAGGTCATGCGCACGGCCGACGAAAGGTCGGCCCTTGCCGGCCTGCGCCAGCACGCCGCCTTGACCGTCGAACAAGACCTGGGTCTGGAGCTGGCTCCCTTCGAAAGCAGGAGGGACGAGATCGGCATCGTGGGCGCCATCTTCCTGGAAGAAAGGCTGGTCGCCACCATCCGGTTTGTTCCTACGGGTTACGGCATGACGGGCGCCGAACGCTTGCCAGGCGATCTCATCCCGGACAAGAACATCCTGCGGCCCGGTAGCTGGGAGGTTGGCAGGCTCATCATGCAGCCCGGGGATCGCCATCCCGAGCTGCTGGCCCGGTGCCTCACGCTGGCCCTCCAGGAGCTGATCAGGCTGCACGAGGTCCGCTGCTTCCACGGCACCACCACCCTGCCCATGGCCCGGCTGTGGCGCCGCTTCGGCATGAGGACGGCGCTGACGGCCATCGGGTCCAGCGGCAAGCCTTATGCCTTGTTGTTCGGGAAAGTATCGGACGTCGCCGCGGCCTTGAGCGTGCTGGAAAGCGCGCGCGCCGCGCCTGGGGACATTTGCTACAGTGCCCCGGCGCTCCGGCGCATGGCTTGAAGCAAGGGAGAGGAATGGACATGAAAAAGCTGATAGCGACCCTGTACGACGGTTACCGGCATCACCACGAGTCGAACAAGTCTCTGCTGCAGTGGATCGGCGTCGTCGGCTCCATCGCATTTCCGCTGCTCTATGCCGCACGGCTGACGGGCAAGCTGCCGCCCCGGTATGACGACCTGAATTTTCGGCTCGCAGCCATCGTCCTGTGCCTGTTCCTGGCACTGCGCCGGTGGTGGCCGGAGCGCCTGCGGCCGTTCTACCTGCCCTACTCCTACCTGACCATCTTCTACTGTCTGGCCTTCCTGCTGCCGTTCACCCTGCTGCAGAACAAGGCGGCGGCCAACACCATCGTCAACGTGGTGATAGGAGCCGTTCTCATCATCCTGCTGACGGACTGGCGCAACACCATCGTCATGCTGGTGACGGGCTATGTGATGGCGGTGGTCGTCTACTGGACGGTCAGTCCCGGCGCCCAGCTGCCAGCCGAGTTCCTCTATTGGTGGGTTCCCCTGTCGGGCATCCTCATCGCCGGCGGCGGCCTGTCCAAGTACGCCGAGAAGCGCGCCGAGCTGGAACGCATGCGCGGCCTCTATTCCGGCCTGGCCGGCTCCATCGCGCACGAGATGCGCAACCCGCTCGCGCAGATCCGCCAGGTGCTGGACCAGATCGCCGCCGCCGTCCCGGCGCCGCAGGGCGGCATGCCTGCCGTGCTGTCGCCCGAGCAGGCGGCCGCCGTGACCCGCAGCATCGCGCAAGGCCAGCAGGCCGTCACGCGGGGACTGCAGGCCATCACGGTGACCTTGCAGCAGCTCAACACCAACGCGCTGGACGCCTCCACGTTCACCCGCCTGTCCGCCGCGCAGTGCGTGCGCAAGGCGGTGGACGAGTATGCCTACGACGACGAGTCCCAGCGGGCCAAGGTGTCGGTGCAGGTGCGCGGCGATTTCACGTTCAAGGGGGAGCCCACCGCGTTCCTGATGGTGCTGTACAACCTCATCAAGAACGCCCTGTACTACCTGCCGGTGCATCCCGGCGCCACGCTCTCCATCACCGTCGCGCGCGAGGCGGGCCACCGCATCGTCGTGCGCGACACGGGCCCGGGCATCGCCCCTGCCGTGCAGGCGCGCCTGTTCCAGGAATTCCACAGCGCGGGCAAGCCCGAGGGCACGGGGCTGGGCCTGGCCTTCTGCCGGCGGGTGATGCGCGCCTTCGGCGGCGACATCACCTGCCGCTCCACGCTGGGCGAGTTCACCGAGTTCACGATGACCTTTCCCGAAGTCGCGCCGGACGGGCAGGAGCAGCGGCCGGACACCGCATCGCACTTGCGCAGCCTGCTGGCCGGCAAGCGCGTTCTGGTCGTCGACGACGATCCCAACCTGCGCAAGGCCACGGTCGCCCGGCTGACGGCCGCCGACTGCGGGGCCGACGAGGCCGGCAGCGGCGCGGCCGCGCTGGACATGCTGGCCCGGGTGGCTTACGACATGGTGGTCATGGACATCCGCATGCCGGGCCTGGATGGCCTGGAGACCACCCGGCTGATCCGGCAAGGCAAGGTCCCCGGGAGGGAACGCACACCCGTGATCGGCTTCAGCGCCGAGCCCGCCGGGTGGGAGGCTGGTGGACGTCGGGCCGGGATGGATGGTTTCCTCGCCAAGGGCTGCAGCGACGCCGAGTGGACCCAGGCGGTCGTGGCGGTCATGACCGCCCGCCCCGCGCAGGCCGAACGGACCGGCGCGGCCTGGAAGGGCACCACGGTGCTGCTGGCCGAAGACAGCGCGTTGAACCGCTCCCTGACCCGGACCCGCCTGGCCGAACTGGGCATGGAGGTTGTCGAGGCGGCGCATGGCCGGGAGGTGCTGCAGCTGGTGGGTGCGGGCGTGCGGCCCACGGTGATCCTGATGGACATGCACATGCCCGGGATGGACGGCATCGCCACCACCCAGGCGCTGCGGGCCCTGCCCGCGCCGGCCGGCAAGACGCCCATTCTTGCGCTCACCGCGCATGTCTCGGCGGCGCAATCGCAGGCCGCGATGGCCGCCGGCATGGACGGCGTCCTGACCAAGCCCCTGGACGTGCCCATGCTGCTGGGTGAGTTGGCGCGCCTGCTGGGCGGAACGCCGGCAGCCAGCCCGTCCCGGCAGGAGACGCCGCACGACGGCGGCACGCCGACGCTGCTCAACACCGAGCGCGCCGACGAGTTCCGCCGGCTCGGCATCCTGGACGAGCTGTTTCCCATGTGCCTGGCGGACATCCGCCAGCTGACGCAGCGGCTGGAAGCCTGCGCGGCCTCCGCGGACCGTGACGGCGCCTACATGGCCCTGCATTCGCTGCTGGGGGCCAGCGGCGAGATCGGGGCGCAGGCCCTGCACGAGACCGCCCAGGGATGCTACCGGGCGCTGTCGCAGGGCGAATGGCCGCAGCCGCGCGACTGGCCGGCCCGCATCGCGGGGCTGGCGAGCGCCACCGAGGAGGCGGTGCTGGCTGCCTATGCGCTGCGGCCGGCGGCGGCCGCGCCCGCGTCTCAGACCTCCAGCCACTCCTTGCGCGTGTAGGCATCGGCCCGCAGGCCGTCGGGCGTTCCCTGGAACACGATGCTGCCGTGGCCCATCACCAGGGCCCGATCGGAGATCGCCATCGCAATGGTGAGCTTCTGCTCGATCAGCAGCACCGAGATGCCCCGGGCTTTCAGCGCCTTCAGGTAACCGCCCACCAGCTCGACGATCTTGGGCGCCAGCCCCTCGGTGGGCTCGTCGATGATGATGAGGTCGGGATCGCCCATCAGCGTGCGGCACAGCGTCAGCATCTGCTGCTCGCCGCCCGACAGCACCCCCGCCTCGGTGTGCTGGCGCTCCTTCAGGCGCGGGAACATGCGGTACATGTCGTCGAACGACCAGCGGCCGCTCTGCCCGGCGCGCTTTTGCCCCAGCATCAGGTTCTGGTGCACGGTGAGCTTGGGGAAGATGTCGCGGTTCTCCGGCACGTAGCCGATGCCCAGATGGGCGATCTCGTAAGGCTTCCTTCCCAGCGTCTGCCGGCCTTTCCAGGCCACGCTGCCGGTGCACTCGACCATGCCCATGACGGCCTTGGCCGTGGTCGAGCGTCCCGAGCCATTGCGGCCCAGCAGGGCCACGATCTCGCCAGGCCGCACCTCGAAATTGACGCCATGCAGGACATGGCTCTTGCCGTAGAAGGCATGCAGGTTGTCGACCTGGAGCATCTCAGTGGCCTCCCGGCGTCTCGGCCACGTGCGAGCCCAGGTAGGCTTCCTGCACGCGCTGGTTGGCCCGCACGTTCTCGGGCGTGTCGAAGGCGATGACCTCGCCGTAGACCACCACCGCGATCCTGTCGGCCAGCCCGAACACCACGCCCATGTCGTGCTCCACCGTCAGCAGCGTCTTGCCCACCGTCACTTCCTTGATCAGCTCGATGAAGCGCCGGGTCTCGCTCCTGCTCATGCCGGCTGTGGGCTCGTCCAGCAGGATCACGCTGGCGCCGCCGCCGATGGTGATGCCGACCTCCAGCGCGCGCTGCTCGGCGTAGGTGAGGTTCATCGCGAGCACGTCGCGCTTCTTGTCCAGCCGGATCATTTCCATCAGCCGGTCGGCGCGCTCGTTGGCGTCGTCGAGGTCGGCCAGGAACTTCAGGAAGGTGTAGCGGTAGCCCAGGCTCCACAGCACGCTGCAGCGCAGGTTCTCGAAGACGCTGAGTTTGGGGAAGATGTTGGTGATCTGGAAGCTGCGCGACAGGCCCATGCGGTTGATCTCGAATGGCCGCTTGCCGTCGATGCGCTGCCCGTGCAGCAGGACCTGCCCGCTGGTCGGCTCGAAACGTCCACTGACGAGGTTGAACAGCGTGGACTTGCCGGCACCGTTGGGCCCGATCACGGCGATGCGCTCGCCGGGCGCCACCGCCAGGTTGGCGCCGCGGATGATCTCGGTCTTGCCGAAGCTCTTGCGCAGGTCTTTCAATTCGAGCGCGTAGGTCGAAGCGGCCGTCATGAGAGGGCCTCGCGACGCTTGATCTCCTTCTCTATGTACTCCTGGATCTCGCCCCATTGCCGGCTGAACTGGCGCCGCGCGAGCTCGAACAGGCCGATGCCGGTGAGCATGACGAAGGCCGAGCCGAACCAGCTGTCCACGCTCCTGGGATCCAGCGCCGCGCCCATGAACTTCACCGTGCCGCCCGGCAGCGAACTCAGCTGCAGGTGGTAGACCATCTCGACGATCGCCGCGCCGCCGGCCATGGCCACCAGAGCGCAGAAGGCCAGGGCCAGGTAGCTCACCCACAGGGGTCGGAGCCTGCCGAAGGCGGCGACGCGCAGGTTCATCATGATCAGGCTGGCGACGCCGCCGGGCGCGTACATCACCATGAACAGGAAGATGAGTCCCAGGTACAGCAGCCAGGCGGCCGTGAACTCGCTGAAGAGGATGAAGGCCAGCACCATCAGGATGGCCCCGATGATGGGGCCGAAGAAGAAGGTGGCGCCGCCCAGGAAGGTGAACAGCAGGTAGGCGCCCGAGCGGGCGGCGCCGACCACCTCGGCGGTCACGATCTCGAAGTTCAGCGCGGCCAGGCCGCCGGAGATGCCCGCGAAGAAGCCGGCGGTGATGAAGGCCAGGTAGCGGACCTTCTGCGTGTCATAGCCGATGAACTCGACGCGCTCGGGGTTGTCGCGCACGGCGTTGAGGATGCGGCCCAGCGGCGTGCGCGTGAAGGCGAACATGGCGGCCACCGAGACGAAGGTGTAGGCCGCGATCAGGTAGTACACCTGGATGGGCGGGCCGAAGTTGATGCCCAGGAAAGGCTTGCCGACCACGCGGTTGGCGTTGATGCCGCCCTCGCCGCCGAAGAACTCGGGCACCATCAGGGACATGGCGAACACCAGCTCGCCGATGCCCAGCGTGATCATCGCGAACGTCGTGCCGGACTTCTTGGTGGTGACGTAGCCCAGCAAGGCCGCGAACCCCATGCCGGCCAGGCCGCCCACCAGCGGGATGGTGACCACCGGCAGCGGCAGGGAGCCGCTGGCCACCTGGTTGAGTGCGTGGATGGCAAGGTAGGAGCCCAGGCCGGTGTAGACGGCATGGCCGAAACTCAGCATGCCGCCCTGCCCCAGCAGGATGTTGTAGGACAGGCAGGCGATGATGGCGATGCCCATCTGCGAGAGCATGGTGATGGACAGCCCGCTGGTGAAGACCAGCGGCGCGAACACCAGCGCCAGGGCGAACAGGCTCCAGATCAGCCAGCGGCCGATGTTGAGCGGCTTGAACTCGTAATACTGTTTCATGCGTCAGCCCTCGCGCGTGCCCAGCAGGCCCTTGGGACGGAAGATGAGGATCAGGACCAGCAGAAGGTACGGGAGGATGGGCGCCACCTGCGACAGGGTCATCTTCACCAGCGAATTGCCCTGCACGGCGCTGCCCAGGGGGATGCCGACCTGCGCGGCCAGCGAGCCGATGGAATAGTCGAAGGCCACGGCGAAGGTCTGGACGACGCCGATCAGCAGGGACGCGAGGAAGGCGCCGGACAGCGACCCCAGGCCGCCCACCACCACCACCACGAAGATGACCGAGCCGACGGTCGCCGCCATGGAGGGCTCGGTCAGGAAGGTGCTGCCGCCGATCACGCCCGCCAGCCCCGCCAGGGCCGTGCCGGCCCCGAACACCAGCATGAAGACCCGCGGCACGTTGTGCCCCAGGGACTCCACCGCTTCGGGGTGCGTCAGCGCCGCCTGGATCACCAGCCCGATGCGCGAGCGCGTCAGCAGCAGCCACACCGACAGCAGCATCACCAGCGCGATCAGCATCATGAAGCCCCGCGTCGCCGGGAACGGCGAGCAGACCACCCGCACGGCCGCATCCGCGGCGTTGCACAGGCTGGCCGGGGCCGCGCCCCACAGCACGCTCAGCCCGTTCACCGCGTGGTTGACCAGGGTGAACGCCGGGCCCTGCAGCAGCTCCGGCGGGCGGAACTCGACGGCCAGGCGCCCCCAGACGAGCTGGACGACCTCCACCACCACATAGGACAGGCCGAAGGTGATGAGCAGCTCGGGGACGTGGCCGTACTTGTGGACCTTGCGCAGGAAGGTGCGTTCGAACAGGGCGCCCAGCACGCCCACCAGCAGCGGCGCGATGAACACGGCGGGCCAGAAGCCGATCAACCGGGACGTGCTGTAGCCGATGTAGGCTCCCAGCATGTAGAAGCTGGCGTGCGCGAAATTGAGCACGCCCATCATGCTGAAGATCAGGGTCAGCCCCGAGCTGAGCATGAACAGCAGCAAGCCGTAGCTCAACCCGTTGAGCAGGGAAATGATCAGGAACTCCATGTCGACCGATTCCGGTGGCCGGCAAAAACAAGGAGCCCGATACGGTGCACCCGTATGGGCTCCTTCTTGCCGGAGGCAGCGTCAGGAAGGACGCTTCATCTGGCAGCTGGTGGGCGTGCTGGATACGTAGTTCGGGAATTCCTTCACCGGCGCCAGCGTCATCCCCGTGTTCTCGGGGCTGTAGGGGTACTTCTTGTCGGCCTTCTGCCAGACGGAGATGTACAGCGGCTGCTGCAACTGGTGGTCGGCCTTGCGCATCTCGACCTCGCCGTTGAAGCTCTTGACCTTGATGCCCTCCAGGGCGGCGGCCACCTTGACCGGGTCGGTCGACTTGGCCTGGGCCATGGCGGCGCCCAGCGTCTCGAAGATGCGGATGGTCGAGCCGGTGTAGAAGTCGTCGTTGTACTTCTGCTTGAACTCGGCCATCCACTTGTCCATCTGGCCGCCCATGTTGTAGTGGCTGTAGGCGACCTGGTACACCCGACCCGCGCCGTTCTGGCCCAGGGAACTGGGCGTGCCGGTCACACCGGCGTAGTAGGTGAAGAACTTGCCGTTGAAGCCGCCTTCGTTGGCCGCCTTGATCAGCAGCGACAGGTCCGAGCCCCAGTTGCCGGTGATGACGGTGTCGGCGCCGGAGGCCTTGATCTTGGCGATGTAGGGCGCGAAGTCGCGCACCTGGGCCAGCGGATGCAGGTCCTCGCCGACGATCTTGATGTCGGGGCGCTTGCGCGCCAGCGTCTCCTTGGCGTACTTGGCCACCTGCACGCCGTGCGAGTAGTTCTGCCCGAGGATGTAGACGTTCTTGATGTCCTTCTGGTCCACCATGAAGCTGGACATCGCCTCCATCTTCATGGAGGTGTCGGCGTCGAAGCGGAAGTGCCAGTAGCTGCACTTGCTGTTGGTGAGGTCCGGGTCGACCGCGGCGTCGTTGAGGTACAGGACCTCCTTGCCGGGATTGCGCTCGTTGTGCTTGTTGATCGCATCCACCAGGGCCAGCGCCACGGACGATCCGTTGCCTTGGATGATGTAGCGGGCACCCTGGTCGATGGCCGCCTTCAGCGCGTTGAGGCTCTCGGCCGGGCTCAGCTTGTTGTCGATGAGGGTGACCTCGAACTTCACGCCCGCCGGGTTGCCCGCGCCGCTGAACTTCTCGGCGAAGAACTGGTAGCCCTTGCCCTGGCTGACGCCCACCGGCCCCAGCAGGCCGGTCAACGGGTCGATCCGGACCATCTTCACGGTCTCGCCCTTCTGGGCGAACGACGTGCCGGTGGCAGCCAGCACCGCGGCGGCAACGAGGGCTTTCAACGCGAACTTCATGCTTGTCTCCTGGAAGCGAACAGCGCGCAGGGTAATGGTTTTTGTGCAGCGCAACGCTCAGGGATTGCCCGTAAGCCGCCAGTCCGCTATCGCCCAGGTGACATGCGGACGCGGCTCAAGCCGTCGGCAAGCGGTAGTCCTTGAGCATCTCGCGCAGCCGCGTCTTGAGCATCTTGCCGGTGGCGCCCAGCGGGATGGCGTCGACGAACACCACGTCGTCCGGCACCTGCCACTTGGCGGCCTTGCCGTCGTAAAAACGGATCAGTTCCTCCCGGGTGACCTCGGCGCCGGGCCTCCTGACCACCGCCAGGATCGGCCGCTCGTCCCATTTGGGGTGCTTCATGCCTATGCAGGCCGCCATCGCCACCGCGGGGTGCGCCATGGCGACGTTCTCGATGTCGATGGAGCTGATCCACTCGCCGCCGGACTTGATCACGTCCTTGCTGCGGTCGGTGATCTGCACGTAGCCGTCAGGGTCGATGGTGGCCACGTCGCCGGTGGGGAACCAGCCGTCCACCAGCGGGTCGCCGCCCTCGCCCCTGAAGTACTCGCGCACGATCCAGGGGCCCTTCACGTGCAGGTCGCCGGAGGTCTTGCCGTCCCAGGGCAGCTCGCGGCCGTCGCCGCCGACGATCCTCATGTCCACGCCGAAGATGGCGCGGCCCTGCTTGAGCCGGATCTTCATCTGCTCCTCGGGCGGCAGCGCCAGGTGCTTGTTCTTGAGCGTGCACAGCGTGCCCAGCGGGCTCATCTCGGTCATGCCCCAGGCGTGCAGCACCTCCACGCCGTACTGCTCGCGGAAGGCGTGGATCATGGCCGGCGGACAGGCGGAGCCGCCGATGACGGTGCGCTTGAGCGTGGAAAAGCGCAGCTGGTTGGGCGCCATGTGACCCAGCAGCATCTGCCACACGGTGGGCACCCCGGCGGCGTAGCTGACCTTCTCGGCCTCGATCAGCTCGTAAACCGACTTGCCGTCCAGCGCCGGCCCGGGAAACACCAGCTTGCAGCCGGTCAGCGCCGCCGAATACGGGATGCCCCAGGCGTTGACGTGGAACATGGGCACCACCGGCAGCACCGCGTCGCGCGCCGACAGGGCCATCACGTCGGGCAGCGCGGCCGCGTAGGCATGCAGCAGCGTCGAGCGGTGGCTGTACAGCGCGGCCTTGGGGTTGCCCGTGGTGCCGCTGGTGTAGCACATGCTGGAGGCGGAGTTCTCGTCGAAGCTGGGCCACTCGTAGCTGACGGGCTGCCCGCCGATCCAGTCCTCGTAGGCCACCAAGTGGGGGATGCCGCTGTCCTGCGGCAGCTTGCCCGCCTCGCACAGCATCACGTACTGCCGGATGGTGGGGCACTTGGCGTGGATGGCCTGCACCAGGGGCAGGAAGGTGGCGTCGAAGCACAGCACCTGGTCCTCGGCGTGGTTGGCGATCCAGGCGATCTGCTCGGGGTGCAGGCGCGGGTTGATGGTGTGCAGCACCCGGCCCGAGCCCGACACGCCGAAGTACAGCTCCAGATGCCGGTAGCCGTTCCAGGCCAGCGTCGCGACCCGGTCGGAGAACAGCAGGTTCAGCCCATCCAGGGCATGCGCCACCTGGCGCGAACGCAGCGCCACATCGCGCCAGCTGTAGCGGTGGATGTCGCCCTCCACGCGGCGCGAGACGATCTCGGCGTCGCCATGATGGCGTTCGGCGAACTCGATGAGGGACGAGATCAGCAGCGGCTGGCTTTGCATCAGACCGAGCATGGGAAGTGTCTCCTATGAAATTTCTTGTGGATGGAACGGCCTCCATCCTAAGCCGTCGCACGGCGGCCGGCCAAGGCTCGGGAATGCGTGAAAGCCCTGCCGTCGCTGCACGCCGCACTTGTGGCCCGCGCCCGAAGAAAATATGCTCCTCCTTTCACCCCTACACGCCATGAGCGAGCACCGGTCCCTCCCCTCCGCCCCCAGAGAGCTAGAGCTGCGCGCCGCGCGGGCCGTGATCGCCCGCGAACTGGGAACCGAGCAGCTCGCGCGCCTGCACGCGCCCAACCTGGCGCTCGACCTGGCCGCCATCGTCGGCTCCATCGCATTGTTCCTGGTTTGCGCCTGGAAGCTCGCGACCGGCAGCTTCAAGGATCCTCTCTGGTGGTTGTGCCTGGTCGTGCAGGGCAACCTGATCATCGTGATGGCCATCCTCAACCACGATGCATTCGTCCATCGCAAGTTGTTCCCGCAGCGGCTTCGATGGGTTGTCTCCTCGGTCCTTGCCTGGCCGGCGCAGCTGCGAAGCGCGCTTTACGAGAGCCAGCACCTGAAGCATCACCGCGCCCTGGGTACGGACGGCGATACCGAGATGCACAAGCAAGGCATAGACACCCGCCTGAGGCGGCTGGTCTACGCGACACCGGCCCTAATCGCATATCGCGCCATCTTCTACCGGTCGCTGGTGTCGCAACAGCGGCAGACACTGCCCGCCGACCCGCAAAAACCGCCGCAGGCGCGTGCGGCACACGGCGACGAGACGCGCCTGCGTTGGGAGAAATCCACGCGTTATGTGATCTGGGGGCTGGTAGCCGCGAGCGCGGCATGGGATTGGCGATTGGTCGTGTTCGGATACCTGCTACCTTTCGCCGTCGTGACTCCGCCGCTGAACACGGTGCGCATCGTGCTGGAGCATTTCGACCTGGATCGGAACAACCCGCTGTGGGTGGGCACCTTTTATCGCACAGGATTGTTCACCCGCGTGATGTTCTGGTGGGGAACTGGCGATTGCCACCTCGTGCATCACTACTACGCCAACATCCCTTTCTACCGGATGCCGGCAGCACTGCGTCTGGTGCGCCCCATCCTTCAACGCGAAGGCGTGTACGAGCACCGCTCGCTGCTGCGGCTGCTTTGGCAGTGGTTCTCCGCGTCGCGCGGACACTGGTCCGTGCCGCCTGGTTCTGCGCCGGTCAAGTCGTCTTGAAGTAGAGCGACACCTTCGTTCCGGCGCCCAGCACCGAGTCCACGGCGATGCTGCCGCCTATGGACTCCATCACCCGCCGGCAGAACATCAGGCCCATGCCATTGCCGCCGGACTGAGCCCGGGTCGTGACGGGTTCGCGCGTCAGGCGAGCCAGCACCTGCGGCGGGATGCCGGGGCCGTTGTCCTCGAATCGGATGCAAGCGCGCACGGGCCCGCCGACCTCAAGCTCCCGCCCGACGCGGATGTGCAGCCTGGGCGCGGCGTGGCCACGCAACGCCTGCAGCGCGTTCTTGGCCAGGGTGCACAGCACCAGGTACAGCAGGTCGCGCCGGCCCGGCAGCTGGAAATCGTGCTCGATGTCGCGGCTGACCCAGGAACGCTCACTGTTTTCGAAGGGGAACTCGTCGAGCAGGGCGTCGACCAGGCTGCTGCCGCTGACCGTCTGCGGCGCCACGCCCGGATAGGCATCACGCGCCGACTGGACGAAGGTGGACACCAGGGACTGGCAGTACAGCGCGCGCCGCTCGGCGCTTTCCAGGGCAGCCAGCACCTCGCCGGCGCGATGCTCGGTGATCCTGGCGATGCCAGGCTCCTCGCCCGGCGCGGGCCGCACGTAGCGGCTGGCCAGCGTCCCCACCAGGCCGCGGACGGTGGCCAGCGGCGTGTTGAGCTCGTGCGCCAGGAACCCCAGCGTTTCCCGCAGCGCGGTGAGCCGCCCCTCGTTCAAGGCGCGCTCCATCGCCTGCGCCCGGTGCAGCGCCACCGCCTCCCGCAAGGCATCGCGGGTGGATGCCTCATCCAGGGGCTTCTCCAGGATGCGCAGCACCCTGCCCTGGTTCACCGCGGCGATGGCGACGTCCTTCTCGGCATAGGCGGTGGCCAGCAGCCGGATGACGTGCCGATGATCGCGCTGGACGGCCCGCAGCAGCTTCATGCCGTCCTGCTGCGGCATCCGGTAGTCGGTCACCAGCACTGCGATCTCCTCGTGCCCGCGCAGGACGGCCAGGGCCTCGTCGGCGCTGGCCGAGGTCAGGATGTTGAATTCGTCGCCGAAGGCCCGGGCGAACCACTTGCGCGACATCGACTCGTCGTCGACGAACAGTACCGTGCTGCCCACGGGGGTCTCGGCAGCTGTCGGCATGGGTGAAGCTTCCATCAATGCACTCCCGTGGGCTGCCGGTCCTGACGGTACTTGCGCACGGCGGACACGGTCTGCTTGGCCAGAGCACCGATGTCGGACTCCCAGCCCTCCTCCGCCGGCCAGCGCCTGTGTTCCAGCATGGGCACGTACAGCGAACGCACCCGGCGATACAGCGCGGCCGCGCCCACCTCGCCGGTCATGCCCAGCAAGGCGTGCAGCGTTTCCAGGCAGCCCTGGAAATCGATGGACGTGACTGCCGTGCGGAGGGTATCCACCAGCCGCTCCAGCTCGGGCAGGCCCTCGTCCACCAACTCGTCCAGCAGGCCCAGGCGGGCATAGTTCTCCAGACGGTCCACGTCGAGCAGCGCCTCCTGCGGCGCTGGCGGCGCGCGGTGGTAGCCCACCCAAGGCTCTCGGGCCACCACCGCTCCGCCGCCGTTCTCGGCTTGGGAAAGCAGGCGCTCGAGCGTCTCATAAAGGCCCGCTGCGCTGACCGGCTTGGTCACGAAATCATCCATGCCGGCCGCCTTGGCCGCCTCGACGGCGGCGGCATCGGAGCGGGCGGTCATGGCCACGATGGCCAACCGCCGTCCGCCGGGAGGGTCGGCGCGCAAGGCCCGCGCGGTCTGGTAGCCGCCCAGCCCCGGCATGTGGATGTCCAGCAGCACCGCATCACAGGATTGACCGCCGCGCAGCAGCGCGAGCACCGCTTCGCCATGCTCCGCTTCGACCACCGCGATCCCCGCCTGTTGCAGGTAGGTCGACACGGCGCGCCGGTTCCAGCTGTTGTCGTCCGCCACAACCACCGTGCGACCGGCCAGCGCCTTCGCGCGCCGGGCGCCCTGGTGCCGGTCCAGCGCACGCTGCATGGCCAGCAGCAGCGCCAGCTGCGAACTGGGCTTGCTCGCGAAGCCGTCCATGCCGGCCTTGCGGGCCTTGACTTCCGCCACGTGGCCAGGTTCGCTGCTGTGCGCCAGGATGGGAACGTCCTGATGTCCCACGCGTCCGCGGCGTATGCGGGCGGCCAGCTCGTAGCCGTCCATGCCTGGCATGTACAAGTCCGTCACCAGCAGGTCGTAAGAGGTGCGGCCGAGCAGCGCCAGGGCCTCGGCGGCGCTCGAGGCCGTGTCGACCCGAATGCCCGTGTCTGACAGCTTGTGCACCGTGTACTGCCGGGCCGTGTCGTCGTCGTCGACCACCAGCACCCGGCGCCCGGCGAATGCGGCCGTGGCCTGCTGCCACAACCGGGCCTGGTGGGCCTGCAGGTCGGCCGCGGCTACGGCGGGGAAGCGCATGGCGAACTCGGTGTGCTCGCCGGGGACGGAACGGCAGCCGATCTCCCCGCCGAAGGAGTGCATCACCCGCCGGCAGTAGGCCAGTCCCAGGCCGGTGCCCCCCGTCTTGCCTGCGGAGCGGAACGGCTCGAACACATGGGCCAGCACATCATCGGTCATGCCAGGGCCGGTGTCCCGCACCCGGATCTCCTGCTCCGCCACCGTGATCACCACCTCCAACTGCGGCCGCACCGGCAGGTAGTACAGCGCGTTCTTGATCAGGTTGAAGAGCACGAATACGAAGGCTGTTTCATCGCCTTTGAAGACGAAGTCCTGCGACACCTCCAGGCGCACGCGGCCGCGCTGCAGCTCGCTGGCGTACCCGTACTCGCGCACCGCCTTGCCCGCCGCGTCGGACGCCGACAGGTACGAGAAAGCCGCCGGGTCCAAGGGCTTGGCGTTCACCTCGTCCAGGGTCATGGCGATCACTTGCAAGCCCCGGCTGACAGCCAACTCGCCATGCGCCACATGGCGGTAGAGCTCGTCGATCGCCGCGCCTTCCACGGCCTGCTCGCGGCTCGCCACGGTGGGCAGGGGCAGCGCCTGCTGCATGCTCTCCAGGTTGTGCTTGAGCTGGGTGAGCGGGTTGCGCATCTCGTGCGCGATGGAGCCAGCCAGCGAGCCGTAGGCTTGCCGGACCCGTTCAGCCGTCGCCTGCTCGAGTGCGGACTTGAACAGGCTGCCCCCAACCACCGCGGCGATCAGCACCGGAAGCCGGGCCACATAGTCCATCGGCAGCCTCGGGTCGGGGTCCGTGAGCACATAGAGCACCGCAGCCGAGGCGAAGCCGGTCAGGAGCATGACCACCATGTTCCGCCAATCCGCTAGCAGGATGAGCAGGAACACGGCCATGAACGTGTTGCCGATCGCCCCGGGTCCGCCTCCGTTCTTCAATGAGGTGAACACGAAGGTCAGCGGTAGGGTGATGATCATCACCGCATACGAATACGGAAGGTAGTAGCGCTTGAGCGACTCGGGCCACCGGTCGCGAAGGAGCAGGCCGAGAAGAATGACGACGTTGACCAGTCGCAACGGAAGGTCGTTGTAGCTGGGAGCGGTCTTGGTGAATCGCAACAGATAAAGGAGCGGAAACCCGAACAGCACGAGCAGGCTCATGTAGCGCAACAGCAAGGGCCCATGCTGGTGGTAGGCCTTGTAATGGGCAAACAGCCGATGGATCCACTTCATGGCTGTATCACTGAGGCCGGTTCGTGTCGTTGCGCCCCGACAGGCTGGCGGCGACGCCGGTCGAGCCGCCGCAGATCAGGGTGTAGCGCTTTTCCGTACCTGACAAAGGGACGTCCTTGGCGAAGGCGTTGAAGCCGAAGCGGCGGTACAGCCGCCCGAGCACGTGGGTGCAGGAGGCATACAGGTCGTCCACCTGCCGATGCGTGCAAGCGTACTGCAGGGCCAGGTGGAGACAGTGACGAAGTGCGTCCACGTCGCTGCGGTGCTCGGGTGCGAGCACGAGCCGGCCCACCTCCCAATCCGATGGAGTAGGCACCGGCGCACCGTGACCGAGCTGCAGCAGCAGCGTCTCCGTCAAGGTCAGCTGATAGCCCATGGGCACGATGCGGATCGTGCCGATCGGATCGCCCTCAAGGTAGAAGCCGAACACCAGACCGCACTCGTCTCTTTTTTTTCGAGCACGGCGAACTGCGGCCCGGCGGCCGCATGGACGGACAAGTCGATCTCCTCGCGAAGGTGCAGCACGCTGGCGATCTCCGCGGGCGTCTTCAGGTGCCGCAGCACCACGTCCTGGATGGAACCGCCCTCGCGCTGCGGCGGCGCGACCGGGTAGCCGATGGCGGCCACGGGGGAAAGGACTTGAACGCTCATTGGGAGGATCCTGGGATGCGAGCTCGACGTGGCCGCATTATCAGGCCGGGCTGGACCGTAACTCAACCCTGTCAGTTTTGACAAACTCATCCTTGCCGGTGGGCGCTATGCCCCCGCACCCCGGTGTCTCGGCCTGCGGGGCCGACAATCCATCCGCCAAGCCAAGGCCCGCGACTTGTCGGGCGTGCGGACCTTGCGGGCGCTGGTGCCGTCCCCATTTGACGGGCATCCCGCCACAAGGCCCAATAGCCGGCTTTCCGCCCGACGGGGTCACCTCCATCGAATTCAGCTGCTCATCTCATGACCTACCCGATCCAGAAAACCGAGGCCGAGTGGAAGGCCCTGCTGGCGCAGAAAGGCGCCGAGCCCCGCGCCTTCGACGTCACGCGCCACGCCGCCACCGAGCGCCCCTTCACCGGCAAGTACGAGCGCGTCTGGGCCGACGGCAGCTACCACTGCATCTGCTGCGGCAACAAGCTGTTCGACTCCGGCACCAAGTTCGATGCCGGTTGCGGCTGGCCCAGCTTCTCCGAGGCCGTGCCCGGTTCGATCAAGGAGATCACCGACCGCAGCCACGGCATGGTGCGCACCGAGACGGTTTGTGCACAATGCGGCGCCCACCTCGGCCATGTGTTCCCGGACGGGCCGACCCCCACGGGCCTGCGCTACTGCATGAACTCCGCCTCGCTCGACTTCGCACCCAAGGCATGAAGCTGCTCATCGACTTCTTTCCCATCCTGCTGTTCTTCGCGGCATTCAAGCTGTGGGACATCTGGGTCGCCACCGGCGTGGCCATCGTCGCGACCATCGCCCAGATCGCCTGGCTGCGCTGGAGCACCGGCAAGGTCGAGCCCATGCAGTGGCTCAGCCTGGGCGTGATCGTGCTGTTCGGCGGCGCCACCCTGCTGGCGCACAACGACACCTTCATCAAGTGGAAGCCCACGGTGCTGTACTGGCTGATGGGCGGCGCGCTGCTGGTGGGCCAGCTGCTGTTCCGCAAGAACCTGCTGAAGTCGCTGATGGGCGCCCAGATGCAGCTGCCCGAGGCCGCCTGGCGGGTCCTGAACTGGAGCTGGATGGCCTTCTTCGCCGCCATGGGCGTGCTGAACCTGTGGGTGGCGTTCAGCTTCGACACCGACACCTGGGTCAACTTCAAGCTGTTCGGCGGCCTGGGCCTGATGGCTCTGTTCGTGGTGGGGCAGGCGCTGTACCTCGGCCGCTACCTGAAGGCCGAGGAATCGCCCCACAAGCCCTGAGGACGCGCGTGGCCGGCACCGGGATCACCGCTCAGGCCCTGCAGCAGCGGCTGCAGGAACTCCTGGCGCCCAGTCACCTCGAAGTCATCGATGAGAGCGCAGCCCATGCGGGCCATGCGGGCGCCGACGGCACGGGTTCCGGCACCCATTTCCGGGTGCGGATCGCTTCCCCGGCCCTGGCCGGCAAGCCCCGCGTGGCGCAGCATCGCCTTGTGTATGATGCGCTGCGAATTTTCATCGACCGTGGCCTGCATGCGCTGGCGATCGAAACCCTCTGATCCTTGCCGATCATCTCCCGCTCCTGACCGTCCCTAGGCAATCCCATGAAAAAGCACCTCCTCACGGCCCTGGCCGCAGCCGCCCTCTGCGCCGCCCTGCCCGCCGCCGCACAGAATGTCGCTATCGTCAACGGCAAGCCGGTGCCCAAGGCGCGCGTCGATGCGCTGTCGGCACAGGTGGCCAAGTCGGGCCGGCCGGTCACGCCGGAGATGAGCAACCAGATCAAGGACGAAGTCATCGCCCGCGAGATCTTCATGCAGGAAGCGCAAAAGCGCGGCCTGGAAGGCAGCGAGGACTTCAAGTCGCAGATGGAACTGGCCCACCAGACGCTGCTGATCCGCGAGCTGTTCGCCGACCAGCAGAAGAAGAACCCGGTGACGGATGCCGAGATCCAGGCCGAGTACGACAAGTTCGTCGCGGCCAACGGGGGCAAGGAGTACCGGGCCCGCCACATCCTGGTGGAAAAGGAAGACGAGGCCAGGAAGATCATCGCCGGCCTCAAGAAGGGCGGCAAGTTCGAGGAGATCGCCAAGAAGCAGTCCAAGGACGCGGGGTCCGGCGCGAACGGCGGCGACCTCGACTGGGCCAACGCCAGCAGCTACGTGCCCGAGTTCGCCGAAGCCATGGTCAAGCTGAACAAGGGCCAGACCACCGAGGCGCCGGTCAAGAGCCAGTTCGGCTGGCACATCATCCGCGTGGACGACGTGCGCCAGGCCCAGCTGCCCAAGCTGGAAGAGGTCAAGCCGCAGATCGCGCAGCAGCTGCAGCAGCAAAAGCTCGCCAAGTTCCAGGACGACCTGCGCACCAAGGCCAAGGTGGAATAAGGCTCAGGCCGGGGCCGAGCTCTCGGCCTGCAGCTCCTGCTGGCGCGAGCGCAGTTGCGATCCCAGTGCGTCCAGGTCAAGGCCGGGCGCCGTCCTGGCCTTGGGGAAAAGCTCGTCGCGCTCCTCCTTGACGTGGTGCTCGATCGCCCGGTTCAGCTCGGCCACCAGCGCATCCATGGCCGCATCGGCGGCGTCCATGGCCTGGATTCGCGCGATCATCTCCTTGGCTTGCTGGTGCTCGGCGCGCGCCTCTTGCAGCAGGTCGCCCGCATCGGGCATGGCGCGTTGCAGCGCCGGATAGAAGATCTCCTCCTCGATCTGCGCATGCACGGTGAGCTCGTCGCAGATCCGCATGGCGATGGCGGCACGGTCGGCACCGGCCGCGCCAGGAGACACGGCGGCGAGCCGGGCGTACTCCACGAACAGGTGTTTGACGGCGATGTGGTCGGCGTCCAGCAGCTCACAGGCGTTCTTGTCGGCCAGGGGTGTCATGGTGGTGTCTCCGTGTCGGGTTGAAGGTTCTTCACAGCAGCGGCGGGTCCATCTCGCGGCCGAAATGCCGGTGCCGGGTCATGCCCTCGATGAAGGCGGCGATCGCCTGGCGCGCGTCGCCCGCCTCGGCGAAGATGAGCCCGGTGCCGCCCTGGGCGTGGCTCTTGTCCATGCTGACCGGCAAGCCGGCTTTGACCATCAGCTGGCGCGACGCACCCAGCGCCAGGATGGTCTTGCAATGGCGGAACTGGTCCCTGATGAACTCCATGGTGTGCCCGTCCTGGGCCAGTGCCGCCACGGCTTCCTGGCCGTCCGGAAGGATCAGGGCGTCGAACAGGAAGCCGGGCTCGTTCTCCAGCGAGGCGTCCGCGTCCAGCGCGTCGCCCGCGCTGGTAGGCATGCGGCCGATCCGGGTGCCGACCAGGCGCGCGATCGCCCCTTGCTCCAGCAGGGCCGCCTGCGCCAGGGCGACCGATTTGCCTTCCACGCCGGGCGCCACCAGCACGGCCACCTTGCGTCCCTTGAGCGAGCCGTCGCCCGGGCGCGCCAGCAGCGACAACGCCGGGGACTTCTGCACCTCGGGCTTGGCAGGGTTGGCCAGAGCCAATGGCTGCGGTTCGGGCAGGGGATCGATGCCCAGCCCCGTAGCGACCTTCCTGGCCAAGGGCTCCGACGCATTGCGCAGCATGGCGACGATGCGCTCGCGGATCGCCGGCACCGTCACCTTGGACAGCTCGAACCGGAACGCGTTGGCGATGTGGTCCTGCTCCACCGGCGTCTGGCTGTCGAAGAACAGCGTGGCCTGTGTGTAGTGGTCGGCGAACTTCTCCGGCTTGCCGCGCACCTTGCCCTGCTCCTCCTGCGCCCGCAGCCGCGCCGGCACGGTCACGAATCCCTGTTCGGCGCCGGCCTGGAACGGGCAGCCGCCCGCCAGCGAGTTCGGCTCGTAGGCCACGCGGCCGCGGTGGATGGCCTGGCGATGCAGGCCGTCGCGCTGGTTGTTGTGCACCGGGGCGACGGGCGAATTGATCGGGATCTCGTGGAAGTTCGGCCCGCCCAGGCGCGTGATCTGGGTATCCACATAGGAATGGATGCGGCCGGCCAGCAGCGGATCGTTGGAGAAGTCGATGCCCGGCACGATGTGCGCCGTGCAGAAGGCCACCTGCTCCGTCTCCGCGAAGAAGTTGTCGGGATTGCGGTTGAGCACCATGCGGCCCACCGGCCTGATGGGTACCAGCTCTTCGGGCACGATCTTGGTGGCGTCCAGGATGTCGAAGCTGAACTGGTCGGCCTGCTCCTCGGTGAAGATCTGCAGGCCCAGCTCGTATTCCGGGTAGGCACCGGCCTCGATGCGCTCCCACAGGTCGCGGCGGTGATAGTCCGGGTCGGCCCCCGAGATCTTGACCGCTTCGTCCCAGACCAGCGAATGGGTGCCGGCCGTGGGCGTCCAGTGGAACTTGCAGAACACCGACTCGCCGGCCTCGTTGACCAGCCGGAAGGTGTGCACGCCGAAGCCCTGCATGGTGGCGTAGCTGCGCGGGATCGCGCGGTCGGACATCACCCACATGAGCATGTGCGTGATCTCGGGCATGAGCGAGGCGAAGTCCCAGAACGTGTCGTGCGCGCTGGCCGCCTGGGGCATCTGGTGGTGCGGCTCGGGTTTCACGGCATGCACCAGGTCGGGGAACTTCATCGCGTCCTGGATGAAGAACACGGGCATGTTGTTGCCCACCAGGTCCCAGTTGCCCTCGTCGGTGTAGAACTTCACCGCGAAACCGCGGACGTCGCGCGCCGTGTCCTTGGAGCCGCGCTCGCCCTGCACGGTGGAAAACCGGACGAATACCGGGGTGGTCTTCCCGGCCTCGCGGAACGGCGCCGCCTTGGTGTACTGCGTGAGTGGTTCGTAGCATTCAAAAAAGCCGTGCGCACCGGAGCCGCGCGCGTGCACGATGCGCTCGGGGATGCGCTCGTGGTCGAAGTGGGTGATCTTCTCGCGCAGGATGAAGTCTTCCAGCAGCGCCGGCCCGCGCACGCCGTACTTCAGCGAGTTCTGGTTGTCCGCGACCGGAACGCCCTGGTTGGTGGTGAGCCGCTGGCCAGACGAATCCACCCGCACCCGGTCCAGCGGTTCGATCGTGGCATTGACACCCTCGGGCGCGACGCTGCCGGTCTTGCCCGAGCCGTTCTCCTCCGACAGCGTGCTGCCGGTCGGCAGGCGCGAAGCCGGCTGTGCCGTGGCGCCCGGCTGCGGCTTCAGGCCATTGGCAAAGCCGTGCTCCGCCGCCTTGGTCGGGTTGTGGGGCATGGCCGCGGACAGCGCCTCGACCTGGGCCATCTTCTCTGCGGCCAGGTCGCCCGCAGCGGCTGCCACGCGCGACGGGCCGCTGTCTGTGTTGCGGGCGGCGGCCTTGGCGGCAGTGCGCTTCTTGGCGCCGGCGTCGCCGGCAGCCGTGGGTTTGTCGCTGTTCCTGGGGGATCTGGGCATGGAGGGGGTGCTTGTTGTTGGGTTCGGCGGTATTGCCGCCAGCCACGCTACAAGCCGTCCTGCCCGCTCGTCGTCGGACGGGGCCTTCCTCGTCGGGAGCGATCGGCCTGCGCCGAGCTCAGGCCCAGCGCCACGCCGTCATCAGGCCGATCAGCACCGGCTGGTGCAGCATGTACCAGCTCAGGCTCCAGCGCCCGAGCCAGGCCAGCGGCGCGGCGGCCGTCGGCAGCCGCCCGGCCACCCGCTCGGGCCGCCGGCGCAGCAGCCACTGGCCGGCCGCCATGCCCCACCACATCACGCCCAGCCAGGGCAGCAGCGGCACGTAGTCCTCGGTGACCGGCTTGCGCCCGATCAGGCCCAGCCAGTTCCAGGCCGCATCGTTCAGGAACCCGGGCGCCACCCCGAGGGCGTGGGCGTGGCTCGCCGCGAACTTGGCGGCGATGGCCAGGGCACCGGCCAGCCACAGCCAGCGCCCCCAGCCGGCCGTCAGGCGCACGATGATGAGCATCACCGCGATGCCATGCAGCACGCCGAAGTAGATGAAGCTCCTGGGGAACATCAGGTAAGAGCCGGCCGTGACCAGCAAGGCGCATCCGGCGACCTGGGCCCAGCGCTTCCAGAACCGGGGCCAGCGCTGGCCCTGCTCCACGGCCGCCGCCTGGCCCAGGCCGGCGCAGAACAGGAACAGGCTGACGATGGCGGTGCGCTGCCAGGTCCAGAACGGGTCGGTGTAGAAGTCCTGCTTCAGCCAGCCGAAGTGGTTCAGGTCGAAGCAGAAATGGAACGCCGTCATCCAGACGATGGCCAGGCCGCGCAGGGCATCGATGCGGTCGTGGCGGCGCGGTGGCATGACGCGCAAGTGTAGGGCTTGCGCCGCGCCAGCCCGGCAGCGCGGCCGGAATGGCCAGTTGACGAATCGGTGGTTGCGGCATCCAATCCCACGCTGCCAGCCGTTGGCATGCCAACCAACACGGACCACCAGGAGCCATCGATGAGAACATGCCCGCTGTATGCCTTGCCGCTGCTCGCCGCGCTCGCGGCCTGCGCTCCCATGGCCAATGTCCCCGCCACCGGCGGCTCGGCATCCATGCCGGTGGCCTCCGCCGCCTCTGCCACGCCCACCGCCGGCAAGACCGAGGTGCTGTGGCTGGGCCAGGCCACCACCCGCATCACCACGCCCGGCGGCAAGGTCATCGTCATCGATCCCTGGCTCAAGACCAACCCCAAGACGCCGGCCAACTTCAAGGCACTGGAGGCGCTGGGCAAGGTGGATCTGATCCTGGTCACGCACGCGCATTTCGACCATTTCGCCGACGCGCCGGAGCTGGCCAAGATGCACAAGGCGCCCATGTTCGGCCCGGCCGGACTGGGCCAGACCGTGGCCACCCTGGGCATCCTGCCGGGCGAGCTGGCGCCGCGCTTCGGCAAGAGCGGCACCGTCGCGCCGCTGGGCCCGAACGGTCCCAAGATCACGGCCGTGCGGGCCGAGCACTCGTCCGAGCTGGCCTGGAAGGACAGCGCCGGCAAGGACATGGTCTACCCCGGCGGCGAACCGGTGGGCTTCATCATCGAGATGGAGAACGGCTTCAAGGTCTGGCACATGGGCGATACCGGCGTGTTCGGCGACATGAAGCTGATCGGCGAGATGTACAGGCCCGACCTGGTGCTGATCCCCATCGGCGGCCACTTCGTCATGGACCCGAAACAGGCCGCCATGGTGGTGCGCGACATGATCAAGCCCAAGTACGCCGTGCCCATCCATTACGGCACCCTGCCGGTGCTGCGCGGCACGCCCGCGGAGTTCGAGGCCGCGCTGGGCAGGAGCACGGCCCGCATGCTGGCGCTGGAACCCGGCCAGAAGCTGGACTTCTGATGCGGCGGCGGCTTTGGCTCGCGGCAGCGGCTGCCGGGCTGGCGGCGTGCGCGGCACGGGCGCCACGCTCCGCCCCGCCGATGGCCGAACTGGCGCCCACCGGCACGCTGCGCGCGGCCATCAACTTCGGCAATCCCATCCTGGCTGGCCGCGGGCCGGACGGCCAGCCGCGCGGCGTGTCGGTCGACCTGGCGCGCGAGGCCGGACGCCGGCTGGGCGTGCCGGTGGAGCTGGTGACCTTCAACTCGGCCGGCACCGTGGTCGAGGCCGTCAAGGCGCGCAGCGTGGACCTGGCCTTCGTGGCCATCGACCCGGTGCGCGCGGCCGACACGGAGTACACCGCCCCCTACGTCGTCATCGAAGGCGCCTATCTGGTGCGGGAGGGCTCGCCGCTGCGCAGCAATGAGGAGGTGGACCGTCCCGGCACGCGCGTGGCGGTCGGCCGCGGCAGCGCCTACGACCTGTTCCTCAGCCGTGAGCTGAAGTCGGCCACCCTGGTGCGGGCGCCGACCTCGCCCGCCGTCACCGACCTGTTCGTCGCACAGGACCTGGAGGTCGCCGCCGGCGTGAAGCAGCAGCTGGAGGCCGACGCGCGGCGCGTGCCGGGGCTGCGGCTGCTGCCGGGCCGCTTCATGGTGATCGAGCAGGCCATGGGCGTGCCCAAGGGCCGCACCGCCGCGCAGGCCTGGCTCAGCCGCTTCATCGAGGAGATGAAGGCCTCCGGCTTCGTCGCCGAGGCCCTGCGGCGCCATGGCATCGAAGGCGCCGCGGTCGCACTGCCGCGTGGCACCTAACGCACGATGGCACAGACATTGCAGCGCTGTCCCGTCTTTTGCCGTAACTTGAGGAAGCCATGCTCTCTTTCGATTTCTCTACCTCCCCGGCCGGACGCCGGGCCGCCCTGCGCGGCGGCGGCGCCGCGCTGCTGCTGGCCCTGGCCGGCCTGCCGGCTCAAGCCCAAACCGCCGACTGGCCGCAAAAACCGGTGCAGATGGTGCTCTCGTTCCCGGCCGCCGGCGCCACCGACATCCTGGCGCGCGCCGTCGGCCAGAAGATGTCCGAGGCGCTGGGCCAGTCGGTGGTGGTGGAGAACCGCCCCGGCGCCGGCGGGAACATCGGCCTGCTGCACGCCGCCAAGGCCGCGCCGGACGGCCACACGGTGTACATGGCGGCGGTGACGAACGCCGCCATCGCCGCGGCCGCCTACCCGCCGCAGCAGGCGCACCTGGTCAAGGACTTCGTGCCCGTCGCGGGCGTGGCCATCATCCCGCACATGCTGGTGGTGCCGGCCTCGCTGCCGGCGCAATCGGTCGGCCAGCTGATCGGCCTGCTCAAGAAGGAGCCGGGCAGGCACAACTTCGCCTCGCAGGGCGCCGGCACGCTGTCGCACCTGGAGTCCGAGGTCTTCAAGGCGTCCGCCGGGCTGGACATCGTGCACATCCCCTACAAGGGCAGTTCGCAGGCCCTGCCCGACCTGATGGCCGGCAGCGCCAGCCTGATGTTCGACAGCATCCCCGCCTCCATGCCGCACGTGAAGTCCGGCAAGCTGCGTGTACTGGCGGTCGCCTCCAGCAAGCGCATCGCCATGCTGCCGGACGTGCCCACCGTGGCCGAGAGCGGGGTCAAGGGCTTCGCGGCCGACAACGTGTTCGGCGTGGTCGCGCCCAAGGGCACGCCGCCCGCCGCGCTGGCGGCGCTGGCCAAGGCGGTGCGCTTTGCGATGGAGTCGCCCGAGCTGCGCCAGCGCATGCAGGAGCAGGGCGTGGAGTTGCGCTACACGCCGGCCGATGAGTTCGGCAAGCTGATCGGCGACGAGTTCCGCACCTGGGGACGGGCCGTGGAGCAGGCCAAGGTGCGGCTGGAATAATCGGACCATGTCTGAATCCTCCGCCTCCTTCGCCCCGTCCTGGGACTTCCCGTACACCTCGCAGCGCATGCCGCTGCTGGCGCGCAACGTCGTCAGCACCTCGCAGCCGCTGGCGTCCGCCGCCGGCGCGCTGATCCTGGCCCGCGGCGGCAACGCCGTGGATGCGGCGCTCGCGACCGCCATCACGCTGACCGTGGTGGAGCCTTGCATGAACGGCATCGGCGGCGATGCCTTCTGCATCCTCTGGGACGGCACGCGCCTGCACGGCCTGAACGCCTCCGGCCGGGCGCCGCGCCGCTGGACGCCGGAGCATTTCGCCCGCTACGACGCCATGCCCTTGCGCGGCTGGGATTCGGTGACCGTTCCCGGCGCCGTGTCGGCCTGGCGCATGCTGTCGGACCGCTTCGGCACCCTCCCCTTCGCCGAACTGTTCGAGCCGGCCCTGCGCCACGCACGCGAGGGTTACCTGGTCTCGCCCACCGTTCGCCGGCAATGGCAGGCGCAGGTGCCGGAGCTGCTGCCGCAGCCCGGCTTCCGCGAGGCGTTCGCGCCGCGCGGCGAGGCGCCGCAGATCGGCGACCTGTTCATCTGCCCCGGCCAGGCCGACACGCTGGAGCGCATCGCGAAAAGCAAGGGCGAGGACTTCTACCGCGGCAGCCTGGCCCGGGCGATCGCCGACCACGCGCGCGCGACCGGCGGCCTCATCAGTGAGGAGGACCTCGCCGCGCACCAGGCCGACTGGGTCCAGCCGCTGTCGGTGCGCTACCGGGGCGTGGAACTGCACGAGATCGGCCCCAGCGGCCAGGGCATCGCCGCGCTGATGGCGCTGGGCATGCTGCAGCACCTGGACCTGCGGTCGGCCGGTCGCGACACCGCGCTGTCCCACCACCTGCAGATCGAAGCCATGAAGCTCGCGTTCGCGGACCTGCACGAGTACGTGGCGGACCCGGACGCGATGCGCGCGGTGACGGCCGAACACCTGCTGGCTCCCGGCTACCTGGCCAGTCGCGCCAGGCTGATCGACGCCGACCGCGCCGCGCCGGCGCGCCCGGGCGCGCCGGCCAGCGGCGGCACCGTGTACCTGACGGCGGCGGACCAGAGCGGGATGATGGTGTCCCTCATCCAGTCCAACTTCAAGGGCTTCGGCTCGGGCGTGGTGGTTCCGAACACCGGCATCGCCCTGCACAACCGCGGCTGGGGCTTTAACCTGAAGCCGGGCCATCCCAACCAGGTGGCGCCGCGCAAGCGCCCCTTCCACACCATCATCCCCGGCTTCCTGATGCAGGAGGGCCGTCCACTCATGAGCTTCGGCGTGATGGGCGGCTCCATGCAGGCCCAGGGACACGTGCAGGTGGCGGTGCGCATCGCCGACCACGGCCAGAACCCCCAGGCAGCCAGCGACGCACCGCGCTGGCGCATCCACGACGACAACGTGACGGTGGCGGTGGAGTGGAACTTCCCGCCCGAGGCGATCGAGGGCCTGAAGTCACGCGGCCACGACGTGCGCGTGGCGCAGCGCTTCGACACCGAGTTCGGCTCGGCCCAGTTCGCGCTGAAGACCCAGCACGGCTACGTGGCCGCCTCCGACCACCGCAAGGACGGCTACCCGGTGGGGTTCTAGGAGCTGTCCTGCGCGCCGGGGAGGACACGAGCCCGACCCCGGCGGTTGCGGAAAGATCACTCCACCACGAGCTTGCGCTCCGTGATCAGCTTGCGCCACTTGGCCGTTTCCGCGGCCACGGTGGCTCCCATCTGCTGAGGCGTCCCGCCGGTGGGCACCGCGCCCAGGATGGCCAGCCGCTTCTGCAGCTCCGGCTCCTTCAAAGCCGCGTTGAAGGCCGTGTTGATCTTCTGCACCACCTCCGGCGGCGTGCCGCGCGGGCCGTAGAGGCCGAACCAGTTGCTCACCTCGAAGTTCTTCAGTCCCTGCTCGTGCAGCGTCGGCACGTCGGGCAGGAAGGGCAGCCGCTTCAGGCTGGTCACGCCGATCACGCGCAGCTTGCCCTCCTTGATGTGCGGCATGGCCGTGACCACGTTGTCCATCAGCATGTGGACCTGGCCGGACACCATGTCGTTGAACACCAGGCCGGTGCCGCGGTACGGGATGTGCGTCATGAACACGCCCGCTTCCGCCTTGAACAGCTCGCCGCTGAGATGGCTGTTGGTGCCGTTGCCGCTGGAGCCGAAGTTGAGCTTGCCGGGCTGCGATTTCGCCAGCTTGATGAACTCCTGCAGGTTGTTCACCGGCAGCGTCTTGGACGCCACCATCACGCTGGTGGTGCTGGCCACGTCGACGATGGGCACGAAATCGCGCTCGACGCTGTAGGGCGTCTTGGGATTGATCAGCGGGCCGATGGAGTGGGTGCTGCCGGTGGCCATCAGCAGGGTGTAGCCGTCCGGGTCGGCCTTGGCCACCAGGTCCGAGCCTATCGTGCCGCCGGCGCCCGGCTTGTTGTCGATCACGATGGGCTGGCCCAGCTTTTCGGCCGCGTGGAGCGTGATGGCGCGGGCCAGCACGTCGGTGGCACCGCCCGCCGGGAACGGCACGACCAGGCGAACCGGTTTGCCGGGATAGGCTTGCGCGGCGGCGCTGCCTGCGCCCAGGGTCAGACCGAGGGCGATGAACAGGCTGGAGAGTTGTCTTCGATTCATGAGGCAGTTACTGCTGGACGGTGGGCGACGATGATCGCATAGCGAGCAGGCGTCATGCCATCGCCGTAAAATCCCCGGCTCCCGCCACCTGCCCGGCCGCAGACGCCCGCCGGGCTCGCCACTTCCCATGTCACTGCTCTACCACCAGCTCGAGCTGCTCGCGCCGGCGCGCGACGCCGACATCGGCATCGAAGCCATCAACCACGGTGCCGATGCCGTGTACATCGGCGGCCCGGGTTTCGGCACGCGCACCGCTTCGGCAGCCGCATCTTCATCACCCTCAACACCATCCTGAGGGACGACGAGCTGGAGCCGGCACTGCGCATGGCCCGGGACGTCTGGAACGCCGGCGCCGACGTGCTGATCGTGCAGGACATGGGCCTGCTGGAGCTGGACCTGCCGCCCATCCAGCTGCACGCCAGCACGCAGACCGACATCCGCACGCCCGAGAAGGCCCGCTTCCTGCAGGACGTGGGCTTCTCGCAGATCGTGCTGGCGCGCGAACTCACGCTGGAGCAGATCCGCGACATCCACGGCGCGCTGGACGCCGAGCGCTGCAAGCTGGAGTTCTTCGTCCATGGCGCGCTGTGCGTGGCCTACAGCGGCCAGTGCTACATCAGCCATGCCCACACCGGCCGCAGCGCCAACCGGGGCGACTGCAGCCAGGCCTGCCGCCTGCCCTACCACGTCACCGACGCCCAGGGCCGCTTCATCGCGCACGACAAGCACGTGCTCTCGATGAAGGACAACAACCAGAGCGCCAACCTGGCGGCGCTGGTGGACGCCGGCGTGCGCAGCTTCAAGATCGAGGGCCGCTACAAGGACATGGGCTACGTGAAGAACATCACCGCCCACTACCGCAAGCTGCTGGACGAACTGGTCGAGGCGCGCGAAGGCAGCGGCCGTCCGCTGGCGCGCGCATCCAGCGGCCGCGCCACGTTCACCTTCACGCCCGACCCCGACCAGAACTTCAACCGCGAGTTCACCGACTACTTCGTCAACGGCCGGCAGGACGACATCGGCGCGTTCGACTCGCCCAAGAACCCCGGCCAGGCCATAGGCTGGGTGACGCGGGTGGGGCCGAACTGGGTCGAGCTGGAATGCGCCGACACCCGGACCCTGCTGCACAACGGCGACGGCCTGTGCTACTACGACCTGCAAAAGGAGCTGGTAGGCATGGCCATCAACCGGGCCGAGCCGGCCGGCAAGCCGGGCCGGTGGCGGGTGTTCCCCAAGGACCCGGTCGCCGATTTTCGCGACCTGCGCAAGGGCACGCAGGTCAACCGCAACCGCGACATGAGCTGGGTGCGGGTGCTGGAGAAGAAGTCGAGCGATCGGCGCATCCGTGTGTGGGCCGAGTTCGCGGAGACCGCGGACGGCTTCAGCCTCGCCCTCACCGACGAGGACGGCCACGTCGGCTCGGCCGCGCTGCCGCACGTCAAGGAGCCGGTCCGCGAGGCCGCACGCAACGAAGCAAGCCTGCGCGAGCAGCTGGGGCGCTTCGGCAGCACGATCTTCGAACCGCTGGACATCCGGCTGCGGCTGTCCCGGCCCTGGTTCGTGCCGGCCTCGCTGCTGAACGCGCTGCGCCGCGATGCCGTCGCGGCGCTGGAGGCGACTCGGGCCAAGGCCTACCAGCGCCCGGTGCGTGCGGCGGCCGTGGAGCCGCCCGTGCCCTACCCCGAGGACACGCTCAGCTACCTGGCCAACGTCTTCAACCAGAAGGCGCACGACTTCTACCGCAAGCATGGGGTGCAGGTGGTCGACGCCGCCTATGAGAGCCACGAGGAGGAAGGCGAGGTCAGCCTCATGATCACCAAGCACTGCGTGCGCTGATCCATGAGCCTGTGCCCCAAGCAGGCCAAGGGCGTGATCGGCGTCAAGGGCACGGTCAAGGCGGAGCCGCTGCAGCTGGTCAACGGCAAGGAGAAGCTCACCCTGCGCTTCGACTGCAAGCCGTGCGAGATGCACGTGGTCGGCAGGATGAAAAGCTCGGTGAAGAACCAGCGCGCCCGCGAGATGGCCGAGGCGCCGCTGGTGTTCTACCGGACCCGGCCAGCGCGCCCGGCCTGAGGCTCAGCCCACCCACTTCCTCGCGTTGCGCCAGATGCGCAGCCAGGGGCTGGCGCCGTTGACGTCGCCGCCGGACCAGCTCATCTGGATGTTGCGGAACACGCGCTCGGCGTGCGGCATCATGGCCGTGAAGCGCCCGTCGGCGGTGGTCACGGCCGTCAGGCCGCCCGGACTGCCGTTGGGATTGAGCGGATAGGCCTCGGTGGGCCGGCCGTGGTGGTCGGTGAAGCGCATGGCGGCGATGACCCGGCCCGGGTCGCCGCGGCGCGCGAAGTTGGCATAGCCCTCGCCGTGCGCCACCACGATGGGCAGGCGGCTGCCGGTCATGCCGTCGAAGAACAGGCTGGGGGACTCCAGCACCTCCACCTGCGACAGGCGCGCCTCGTAGCGCTCGCTGCGGTTGGTGGTGAACCGGGGCCAGCCCTGGGCACCGGGGATGATGTCGGCCAGCTCGGCCAGCATCTGGCAGCCGTTGCACACGCCCAGGGCGAAGCTGTCCGTGCGGGCGAAGAAAGCCTGGAACTGCTCCGACAGCCGGGGGTTGAAGGTGATGCTGCGGGCCCAGCCGATGCCGGCGCCCAGCGTGTCGCCGTAGCTGAAGCCGCCGCAGGCGACGAAGCCCTTGAAGTCGGGCAGCCGGGCGCGGCCGGCCTGCAGGTCGCTCATGTGCACGTCCACCGGGTCGAAGCCCGCCAGGTCGAAGCAGTAGGCCATCTCGACATGCGAGTTGACGCCCTGCTCGCGCAGGATCGCGACCTTGGGTCGCGCCAGGTTCAGGAACGGCGCGGCGACGTCCTCCTGCGGGTCGAAGCTGGGGGCGAACTGCAGCCCGGGATCATTCGGATCGCCCGCAGCCGCATGCTCGGCATCGGCCCCGGCCGGGTTGTCGCGCTGCCGGCAGATCTTCCAGCTCACGCTGTCCCAGACCTGGTGCAGGTCGGCCAGCTGGGCGCTGAACACGGCCTTGGTGTCGCGCCAGACCTGCACCTGGCCCTTGCCGATGTCGATCTCCGAAGATTGCGGCCGGGTCTTGCCCACGAAGTGGCTGAACCTCGACAGGCCGTGCGCGCGCAGCACCTGCATCACCTCGTTGCGCTGGTCGGTGCGCACCTGCAGCAGCACGCCCAGCTCCTCGTTGAACAAGGCCTTGAGCGTCAGCTCGTCGCGGCGCGCGCCGACCTGCGTGGCCCAGTTCTTGGCATCGCCGTACTCGGCGCGGCTGTCGCTGATGCCGTCGCCCTCGGTCACCAGCAGGTCCACGTTGAGCGACACGCCCACCTGGCCGGCGAAGGCCATCTCGCAGGCCGCCGCGAACAGGCCGCCGTCGCTGCGGTCGTGGTAGGCCAGCAGGCGGCCCTGGGCGCGCAGTGCGTTCACGGCGCCGACCAGGTTCACCAGGTCCCGCGGATCGTCCAGGTCGGGCACCATGCCGCCGGGCTGGCCGAGCACCTGCGCCAGGATGCTGCCGCCCATGCGGTTCCGGCCCTTGCCCAGGTCGACGAGCACCAGGGTGGTGTCGGCGGCAGACTCGAGCTGCGGCGTCAGGGTGCCGCGCACGTCGGCCAGGGTGGCGAAGGCGCTGACCACCAGGCTGACCGGCGACACCACCTTCTTCGGCGCCCCGCCCTCCTGCCCGCTGCCGGAGGGGCCTTGCCATACGGTGCGCATGGACAGGCTGTCCTTGCCCACGGGGATGGAGATGCCCAGCGCCGGGCACAGCTCCAGGCCTACGGCCTTCACCGTCTCGTACAGCGCGGCGTCCTCGCCCGGCTCGCCGCAGGCGGCCATCCAGTTGGCCGACAGCTTGACCCGCGGCAGCTCGATGGGGGCGGCCAGCAGGTTGGTGATGGCCTCGGCCACTGCCATGCGGCCGGACGCCGGCGCGTCGATGGCGGCCAGCGGCGTGCGCTCGCCCATGCTCATGGCCTCGCCGGCGAAGCCCTGGAAGTCCGCCAGTGTCACCGCGCAGTCCGCCACCGGCACCTGCCAGGGGCCCACCATCTGATCCCGGTGCGACAGGCCACCCACCGTGCGGTCGCCGATGGTGATCAGGAAACGCTTGGAAGCCACCGTGGGATGCGACAGGACCTGGATGACCGCGTCCTGCAGGACCACGCCCGCCAGATCGACGGGCGGCACCTCGCGCCGCACGCTCTTCACGTCGCGGTGCATCTTGGGTGGCTTGCCGAGGAGCACGTCCATGGGCATGTCCACGGGCGCGCGGGCCCCGTCATCGGCCACCACCAGCTGGCGCTCCTCGGTCGCCAGGCCGACCACCGCGAACGGGCAGCGCTCGCGCTCGCAGAAAGCCTGGAACTGCGGCAGCGACTCGGGCGCGATCGCCATCACGTAGCGCTCCTGGCTCTCGTTGCACCAGATCTCCTTGGGCGCCAGGCCGGACTCCTCCAGCGGGATCCTGCGCAGGTCGAAGCGGGCGCCGCGGCCGGCGTCGTTGGTCAGCTCGGGAAAAGCGTTGGACAGGCCGCCGGCGCCCACGTCGTGGATGGCCAGGATGGGGTTGTCCTCGCCCAGCGACCAGCAATGGTTGATCACCTCCTGGGCGCGCCGCTCGATCTCGGGGTTGCCGCGCTGCACCGAGTCGAAGTCCAGCTCGGCCGCGTTGGCGCCGGTGGCCATGGAACTGGCCGCGCCGCCGCCCATGCCGATGCGCATGCCCGGCCCGCCCAGCTGCACCAGCAGGGTGCCGGCCGGGAACTCGATCTTGTGCGTCAGCCCGGCGTCGATGCTGCCGACGCCGCCGGCGATCATGATGGGCTTGTGGTAGCCGCGCACCACGCCGGCCACGGTCTGCTCGTACTCGCGGAAGTAGCCGCCCAGGTTGGGCCGGCCGAACTCGTTGTTGAAGGCGGCGCCGCCCAGCGGCCCCTCGGTCATGATCTGCAGCGGGCTGGCGATGTGCTCGGGCTTGCCGTTGGGGCCGTCCCACAGGCGCGATACCGAGAAGCCGGTCAGGCCGGCCTTGGGCTTCGCGCCGCGGCCGGTGGCGCCCTCGTCGCGGATCTCTCCGCCGGCGCCGGTGGCCGCGCCCGCGAAGGGCGAGATGGCGGTCGGGTGGTTGTGCGTCTCCACCTTCATCAGCACGTGCTGCAGGCGGCTGCGCTTCCGGTAGCTGCCCGGTATCACCGCACCAGGAGCGGACGCGGACTGGGGCAGGAACAGCTCGGCCTGCGAGCCTTCCATGACGGCCGCGTTGTCGGAGTACGCCACCACCGTGTGCTGTGGCGCGGCGCGGTGGGTGTGGCGGATCATGCCGAACAGGCTGTGCTCCTGCGGCACGCCGTCGATGGTGAAGCGGGCGTTGAAGATCTTGTGGCGGCAGTGCTCGCTGTTGGCCTGGGCGAACATCATCAGCTCGACATCGCTGGGGTTGCGCCCCAGCCCGCGGAAGGCCTCCACCAGGTACTCGATCTCGTCGTCGGCCAGCGCCAGCCCGAAGCGGCTGTTGGCCGCCTCCAGCGCGGCCCGCTCGCCGCCCAGCAGGTCCACCTGCTCCATGGCCGCCGGCTCGAGCTCATCGAAGAGCCGGTGCGCGGCACCGCGGTCCGGCAGGACGCTCTCGGTCATGCGGTCGTGCAGCAGCGCGGCGATGGCGGCCCGCTGCGCCGGGTCCAGCGCGGCCTTGCCGCCGAGCAGCGAGCCCTTGAGGCCGAGGCGGTACTCGACGATGCGCTCCACGCGCTTGAGCCGAAGGCCGCAGTTGTGGGCGATGTCGGTGGCCTTGGACGCCCAGGGCGACACGGTGCCCAGGCGCGGCGTGACCACGATCAGCTCGCCGGCCGCCTCCCCGGTGTGCGGCTCCCCGTACGTCAGCAGGGCCGCCAGCCGCTGCCGGTCGGCCTCGGACGGCGCGGATTCCCAGGCAGCCAGGTGGACGAAGCGCGCCGAGACCGACTGGAGCCGGTCGTGCACGGCCTGGAGGCGGGGAAGCAGTTGCTGGACGCGGAACTCGCTGAGGGCGCTGCCGCCCTCGAAGTCGGTGATGTGCAGGGTCACGGGTGTTGCCTGTGGGTGGAGCCGGGGCCGGAAACCGGGGCGGCGCACCGCTGACTGGGGAGCGCCGCAGAGCCCGTCATTGTACCGGCACGGTATTTTTCACTCTGGGATAATCCCGCGTCATGACCATCACCTACAAGGACGCCGAGGGCATCCAGGGCATGCGCACCGCGGGCCGGCTGGCTTCGGAGGTGCTGGACTACCTCACGCCGTTCATCAAGCCGGGCATCACCACCCGCGAGATCGACCGGCTGGCGGCCGAGCACATGAAGAAGCAGGACACGACCTCGGCCACCCTGGGCTACCAGCCGGCCGGCTACCCGCCCTACCCGGCCTCGCTGTGCACCTCGGTCAACCACGTGGTGTGCCACGGCATCCCCAACGACAAGCCGCTGAAGAAGGGCGACATCGTCAACATCGACGTCACCGTCATCAAGGATGGCTGGTACGGCGACACCAGCCGCATGTTCATCGTCGGCGAGGCGTCCATCGTGGCCAAGCGGCTGGTGTCGCTGACCTACGAAGCCATGTGGCACGGCATCGTGAGGGTCAAGCCCGGCGTGCGGCTGGGCGACATCGGCTTCGCCATCCAGCAGTTCGCCGAGAAGAACGGCTTCTCGGTGGTGCGCGAGTTCTGTGGCCACGGCATCGGCCGCAACTTCCACGAGGAGCCGCAGGTGCTGCACTACGGCAAGCCCGGCACGCTGGAGGAACTCAAGCCCGGCATGACCTTCACCATCGAGCCCATGATCAACGCGGGCCGCAAGGAGGTGAAGGAGTTCGGCAACGACGGCTGGACCATCGTCACCAAGGACCATTCCCTGTCGGCCCAGTGGGAGCACACGGTGCTGGTCACCGAGACCGGCTACGAGGTGCTGACCCTGTCGGCCGGCAGCCCGCCGCCGCCGCCGTTCGTCAACGCCCAGTAACCATTCATGGCGGAGCTGGCCGCGCTGCGCGAGGACTACCGGGCCCGCAAGGGCGCGGTGCTGGCGGCGCTGCAGGCCCGCGGTCGCTCGCTGCGCGGCATCCGGGGCCTGCTGCAAGGGCTGGCGCGCGAGGCCGACGCCACCCTGCGCCAGCTGTGGCAGCAGGCGCAGTTTCCTGAGGATTTCGCCCTGGTGGCCGTGGGCGGCTACGGCCGGGGCGAGCTGTTCCCGCATTCCGACGTGGACGTGCTGGTGCTCATGCCGGACGGCACCGCCTGCGACGACGATGCCGCGCTGAAGCAGAAGGTGGAGGCCTTCATCGGCCAGTGCTGGGACGTGGGCCTGGAGATCGGCTCCAGCGTGCGCACGGTGGCCGAATGCGTGGCCCAGGCGCAGAACGACGTCACCGTGCAGACCTCGCTGCTGGAGTCGCGCCTGGTCGCCGGCCACCCCCGCCTGTTCGCGCAGTTCCGCAACCGCTTCTCGGCCACGCTGGACGCCCGGGCGTTCTTCGTGGCCAAGACGCTGGAGATGCGCCAGCGGCACACCAAGTTCGAGAACACGCCGTACTCGCTGGAACCCAACTGCAAGGAGTCGCCGGGGGGCCTGCGCGACCTGCAGGTCATCCTGTGGGTGGCGCGGGCGGCCGGCTTTGGCAAGAGCTGGGACGAGCTGGCCAAGAGCGGCCTGGCCACGCCCTTCGAGGCGCGCCAGCTCAAGCGCAACGAGGCGCTGATCACCCTGATCCGCGCCAGGCTGCACCTGCTGGCCGGCCGGCGCGAGGACCGGCTGGTGTTCGACCTGCAGACGGCGGTGGCCGAGTCCTTCGGTTACCGCACCGTGATGGCGGACAGCGGCCGGGTGATCTCGCGCGCCAGCGAGGCGCTGATGCGCCGCTTCTACTGGGCCGCCAAGGCGGTGTCGCAGCTCAACCAGATCCTGCTGCTCAACATCGAGGAGCGACTCTCGCCCACGGCCCACCCGCTCACGCCCATCAACGAGCGCTTCGCCAACAAGGCCGGCCTGGTGGAGGTCGCCAGCGACGACCTGTACCAGCGTCACCCCGAGGCCATCCTGGAAACCTTCCTGGTCTACCAGACCCAGGTGGGCCTGTCCGGGCTGTCGGCGCGCACGCTGCGCGCGCTGTACAACGCGCGCCACCTGATGGATGCGAAGTTCCGCCGCGACCCGGCCAACCACGCCACTTTCCGCGCCATCCTGATGCAGCCCAAGGGCATCACCCACGCCATGCGGCTGATGAACCAGACCTCGGTGCTGGGCCGCTACCTGTGGGTGTTCCGCCGCATCGTCGGCCAGATGCAGCACGACCTGTTCCACGTCTACACCGTGGACCAGCACATCCTGATGGTGCTGCGCAACGTGCGCCGCTTCTTCATGCCCGAGCACGCGCACGAGTACCCGTTCTGCTCGCAGCTGGCCGGCGGCTGGGACAAGCCCTGGATCCTGTACGCGGCGGCGCTGTTCCACGACATCGCCAAGGGCCGCGGCGGCGACCATTCCGAGCTGGGCGCGCGCGAGGTGCGCCTGTTCTGCCGCCAGCACGGCATAGCCGCCGAGGACTGCCGGCTCATCGAGTTCCTGGTGCGCGAGCACCTGATCATGAGCCGCGTCGCGCAGAAGGAGGACCTGAGCGATCCGGCCGTCATCGCCGCCTTCGCCAGTCGAGTGGGCAACGAGCGCTACCTCACGGCGCTGTACCTGCTCACCGTGGCCGACATCCGCGGCACCAGTCCCAAGGTATGGAACGCCTGGAAGGGCAAGCTGCTGGAGGACCTGTACCGCTACACGCTGCGCGTGCTGGGTGGCCGCGCGCCCGACCCCCATGCCGAGATCGAGGCGCGCAAGCGCGAGGCGCTGGTGCAGCTGCAGCTGTACGCGCTGCCGTTCGACGCACACCGCCGGCTGTGGGACACGCTGGACGTGGGCTACTTCATGCGCCACGACGCGGGCGAGATCGTCTGGCACACCCGCCATGTGAGCCGGCACCTGGCGGCGCTGGAGGCCGGTGCTGGTGCCGGCGCCGCGCCGCTGGAAAAAGCGGCAGGCACCAGCGCCGCGCCGCTGGTGCGGGCCCGCCTGTCGCCGGTGGGCGAAGGGCTGCAGGTGCTGGTGTACACGCCGGACCAGGCGGACCTGTTCGCCCGCATCTGCGGGTATTTCGACCAGTCCGGCTTCAGCATCCTGGACGCCAAGATCCACACGGCCCGCAACGGCTACGCGCTGGACACCTTCCAGGTGGTCAGCGCCTTGCTGCCCGAGCACAACCGCGAGCTGATCAACATGGTGCAGTCCGAGCTGGAGCAGACGCTGCAGAAGGCCGGCCCCCTGCCGCCGCCCAGCCGCGGCCGGGTGTCGCGGCGGGTCAAGAGCTTCCCCATCCCGCCGCGCGTGCACCTGGCGCCGGACGAGCGGGCGCAGCGCTGGCTGCTGTCCATCTCCGCCAGCGACCGTGCCGGCCTGCTGTACTCGGTGGCGCGGGTGCTGGCGCGCCACCACATCAACCTGCAGCTGGCCAAGGTGTCCACCCTGGGCGAGCGGGTGGAGGACACCTTCCTCATCGACGGGCCGGAGTTGCAGCAAAACAGGCGGCAGATCGAGATCGAGACCGAGCTGCTGGAAGCATTGGCCGCGTAGTCCTTGGTTGCATGCGTAATGCTTTCGCGCGGGTCGAAAAACAACGTTATAGGACGTGACTGTCAGTTCTGACAGGGGCTTCCGGGCGTTCAGGCTTGTCGCTGCTGAGCCCGCTTCATAGAGTCGCGCCACGTGCTGCGTGCACATGGAGGTGAAGAAGTATGAAGCGAAGAACCCTGTGCTCCTGGAGCCTGGGCGCTCTGTTGGCCCCGATGTCGTGGGCCCAGCAAACCAACGGGGCAGTAAGAAAGCCAGGCCCGAACTGGCGCCTGCTGATCAACGAAGCCGTCACCGGCGAAACCAACATCTTCGTGCTGACCAACCGCTACCAGGGGCTGGCGGACTACATCAGCGCGCAGCCCAAAGGCCGCGCCATCGGCATCGAGCCGGTGGTGGACATCAGGCGCTTCATGAGCCTGGCGCAGGGAGGCAGCAAGCCAGACCTGGTGTTCGGCAAATCGGTCAACCAGATGGCCAAGCTGGTGCGCGACAGCGGCTACCAGCCGGTGGTGCGCCGCTCCGACGAGTACAAGGCCGCCTTCATCGTGGGCAAAGGCGTGAACGTCAAGTCCTTGGCCGAGGTCAAGGGCGAGAAGATCATCATGCCTGACGAGTACGCCGCCACCACGGCGGTGGCCAAGGCCGAGCTGCGCCGGCAGAACGTCACCAATCCCCGGATCATCCACGTGCGCTACCAGGAAGCGGTGGCGCAGCAGGTCCAGGCCGGCCTGGCGGACGTGGGCGTGGTCAATCCCAGCACCGCCAAGAAATGGGCCGAGCAAGGCGGCAGGGTGCTGGCTGAGACCCGGCCCGTCGCCAACTGGTCGCTGCTGGCCTCGCCCAGCATGCCGGCCGAGGAGGTCAATGCCCTGCGCGATGCCCTGATCGGCATGAACAAGCAGGCGCCCACCGTTCTTGCATCGCTCGGCTTCAAGGAGTGGGCCCGGGCCGACCGCAAGGAGTACCTCGAGCTGTTGGACTACACGAAGGAGTAAACCATGGGAGTGATCAAGATGAGCGCACGTACCCTGCTGGCCATGGCCGCTGCAGTCGGCGCCGGCCTGGCGTACGGCACCACCAGCCCGGCGCCGGCAGGCGCGCGGCCCGTTCCCGCGGCGCTGACGCAGGCGGCGGCCGCCATCGCCAAGGAACTGGCCACCCATTGCCCGCTGGCGCCGGCCGGGGACACCGAGTCCTACAACCGCTGCCGCCAGCACCTGTATGGCGACAGCGCCCTGCGGGCCCAGCTGCCGGCCTACCTGATCTGGGGCCGCCAGAGCAAGGTACCCAACGCCACGCTGCGCCAGACCAACCTCACGCAGTTCTCGCCCGAGGTGTGGACCAGCATGTACGCGCCGCTGTTCATGTTCAACGGCAAGCACACCGTCGAGTGGGTGCCCGAGGAGAAGAGCTTCCTGGTGCGCCTGCAGGCGGCCTTCCGCAACCGCCTGGCGCCGGGACAGTTCCCCTACCCGTTCTGGCACGAGGAAGCCAAGTGGGCGATGTACGAGAACGCCAACGGCCTGATGCTGTGGATCAACCCGGACACGCTGAAGGTCAAGGCGGCGCAGTTCACCGACCGGGCGCCCAACCCGTTGCTGCACGCCGTGGCGCCCGTCAACCACGGCAAGCATGACAACGCCACCTGGCTGTGGACCGACGCCAGGGGGGTGACGCAGCCCGCCGTGAGCCTGTTCGACGGCATCTACCGCGCCGACAACCCGCACCTCAAGGCCATGGACCGGCAGTACCGCGACCTGGCGCTGCAGATGCGCGAGTCGCAGTGCACCAGCTGCCACGTGCCCAACAACCCGGACAAGATGAGCCGCCTCGTGCTGCTGTCCACGCCGGTGCATGCCGCCGGCGAGATCGACCGCCTGATCCGCTCGGTCAAGGAAGACCGCATGCCCATGGACGAGTACCGCACCAGCTACGCGCTGCCGGACGAGGCCAAGAAGGCGCTGCTGCAAAGCGCCGAGGAGTTCAAGGCCACGGTCGAAGCGGCCAAGGCCTGGGAGCACCGGCATCAGGCGGTCAAGCCGACGGCACCCGCCCCGGTGGGACGCGTGCCCGGCATGAACGTTTCCTCCAACCAACCCCAGCAGGTGGCCAAATGAGCTCGAGCATGACAATGACCCGCCCGTCCCACCTGGTGAACCGCCGCACGGCGCTGCGCAGCGTCGCGGCTGCGGCGCTGTGCGCCACCCCGCTGGCCCAGTCGCAGTCGTCCGCGGACGGCTGGCGCCTCCTGATCAACGAGGCCTTCACCGCCGACCTGAGCATTTCCATGCTGGCCCAGCGCTACAAGAACTGGGCTGACTACATGGCCGCCGCGGTGCGCAACAAGCAGGTGGTGATCGATCCCGTCATCAGCGTGCGCCGCTTCCTGGAGCAGGCCCGAGGCGACCAGAAGCCGCTGTTCGTGTTCGGCAAGTCGGTCAACCAGCTGGCCAAGCTGGTGCGCGACCAGGGTTACCAGCCGGTGGCCCGCCGCGCCGACCCCTACAAGGCAGCCTTCATCACGGGCGCCAACTCCACCATCACCAGCATGGGCGCACTGGCAGGCCGCAAGATCCTGATGCCCGATGAGTATGCGGCCACGACAGCGGTGGCCAAGGCCGAGCTGCGCAGCATGAACATCGGTTCCTTCGTGTCGCACACACGCTTCCAGGAGTCGGTGGCGCAGCAGGTCGCGGCCGGTGTCGCCGAGGCCGGCGTGGTCAACCCCACCATCGCCCGCAAGTGGAAGGAAGAAGGCGGGCGCATCCTGGGCGAGACCCAGCCGGTGGTCAACTGGTCGGTGCTGGCCTCGCCCAAGGCTCCGCCCGAAATGGTGGCGCGCATGACCGAGGCGTTGCTGGCCATGAACACGCAGGCCGCACCCATCCTGGGCGAGATCGGCGTCAAGCAGTGGGCCAAGCCCGACAAGGCCGAGTACGTGGCGCTGCTGGAGTACACCAACGAATAGGACCGGCCCTGGCGCCTGGGGGAACAGTCATGGAACACCATAGGGGAGTGCACGCTCGGGGAGAGCAAGATCGCGGCCCGTGCGCCGCAGCCCGAATGAGGGCGGCCGGGCACAGGCTGCTGCGCTGGGTGGCGACGGCCAGTCTCGCGGTGGCCGCCACCTCGGCAGCCGCGGAGCTCAAGCTCATGGTCGCCACCGATCCCTCGGGGTCGCGTGAACTGCTCACCGCGCGCTACCACGATATCGCGATCTCCCTGCAGGCGGTGCTGGGGCAACCCGTGCGGGTAGAACGCAGCACGGTGTTCGCGGAGGTGCTGCGCTCGACCCGCACGGCCGAGTTCGACATCTACATCGTTCCGCCCCACGTGGCCGCCTCCGCGCTGGCGCACAAGTACGAGCTGGTGGGCGTGACCGGCAAACCCGAGACTTTCGTGTTGGTGGCCCGGCCCGGCATCGGGTCGGTGGCGCAGTTGGCGCAGCGCAAGATCCACCTCGCCCAGCAAGACTCGCTCTACGCTTACATGGCCAAGGGCCTGCTCAACGAGTCCGGCGGTTCGCTGACCGCCGCCAAGGAAGTACGCTACGAGCGCACCTCCGGCGCCGGCCTCGTCGCCGTGCAGCTGGGCCTGTTCGATGCCACCGTGACGCGCAAGGCGGAGTACGACGAGTGGATCAAGACGCAGAACGGGAACAAGGCCGAGGTGCTGATCGAGTCCAAACCCGTGCCGGGCGGCCTCACTTTGGTGGTCAACAAGTCCATGCCCGAGAACCTGCGCCAGAAGCTGACGGCCTGGGCCGCGGGCAATGCGCCCATGGACCTGGGGCTCGGACGCATGCAGGCCACCTCGGACAAGGCCATGTACCAGTACGTCGGCGGCCTGGGTCATTTCACGCCGCTGCAGCTGCCCGGCGTGACCCGCGTGACGGCGCAGCAGGCCGCGGAGCTGATGCGGCAAGGCGCGCAGATGGTGGACGTGCGGTCCGAAAAGGAGTTCAACGCCCGGCGCATCCCGGGCGCGGTCCTGGCGTCTTACATCGAGAAGAGCGCCAAGGACACGACCTTCAATGCCTCGCTGGACGACTTCTCGGCCGTGGACGCCCTGGACAAGAACCGTCCGGTGATCTTCGCCTGCAACGGCGCCGAGTGCTGGAAGTCGTACAAGGCCAGCAAGACGGCCGTGGCGCGCGGCTTCAAGACCGTGTACTGGCTGCGCGGCGGACTGCCCGAATGGGAAGAACTCAACTTCCAGACCGCGCGCAACTGAAGTCAATCGTCCTCGGACGCGTCCAGCCCCGGGAACAGCACCTCGGTGAAGCCGAACCGGCTGAAGTCGCGCACCCGCATCGGGTACAGCTTGCCCACCAGGTGGTCGCACTCGTGCTGCACCACGCGCGCGTGGAAGCCCTCGGCTTCCCGGTCGATGGGGCGGCCGTCGGGATCGAAGCCGCGGTAGCGGATGCGCCTGTGGCGCGGCACCACGCCGCGCAGGCCGGGCACCGACAGGCAGCCTTCCCAGCCCTCTTCCTTCTCGTCCCCCAGCGGTGTGACCACGGGGTTGAGCAGCACCGTGCGCGGCACCGGCGGCGCGTCGGGGTAGCGCGGATTGGGCGCATCGGTGCCGAAGATCACCAGCTGCAGGTCCACCCCGATCTGCGGCGCAGCCAGGCCCGCGCCGTTGACGGCCGCCATGGTCTCGAACATGTCGGCCACCAGGCGGCGGATCTCGTCGGTGCCGAATGCGGTGACGGGCTGGGCGACGCGCAGCAGGCGCGCATCGCCCATCTTGAGGATGGTTCGCACGGTCATGCGCCGCATTGTCGCAGCGCACGACGCGCACGCCGGCATCAGACGGATCAAGCGTTGAGCTGTGCCCAGACCTTGTCGAGGCGCTTGAGGCTCACCGGCTGGGGCGTGCGCAGCTCCTGGGCGAAGAAGCTCACCCGCAGCTCCTCCAGCAGCCAGCGGAACTCCTGCATGCGCTCGTCCAGCTGGCCCTTGCGTTCGGCCACCAGGCGCCAGTAGCGCTGCTCCTGCGGCTTGAGCTCGGCCAGGCGGGCCGCGTCGCGCGCCGGGTCGGCGCGCCACTTGTCCAGCCGCAGCACGATAGCCTTGAGGTAGCGCGGAAAGTGCTGCAGCGCGGCCCAGGGCGTGGCCGCGAGGAAGCGCTTGGGCATCAGCCGCTGCAGCTGCTGGGCCGCGTCCTGCGTGGCGTCGGGCGCGTTCTTGGTGTCCTTGATCTTGCGCAGCGCTGCGGCGTATTCGGTGAGGATGGTGCCGGCCAGGCGCGCGACCTCATTGGCGATCAGGGTCAGGCGGCCGCGCCCCTCCTCCACCCGACGCTTGAAGGCGGCCTGGTCGGCGGGCAAGGGCTCCTGCAGGAAGGCGCGGTCCAGCGCCACTTCGACGATCTGCTCGCGCAGTTCCTCCAGCGTGCCCAGCGGCATGTAGGCCACGGCCATCTTCTGCAGGTCGGGGATGTTCTTTTCCAGGTACTTCAGCGCGTCGCGGATCTGCAGCGCGACCAGCCGGCGCAGGCCTGCCCGGTGCCTGGCGGCGGCAACCTCGGGCTCGTCGAACACCTCGATCGCCACCCCATCGCCCTGGTCCACCAGCGCCGGAAAGCCCACCAGGCTGGTGCCGCCCCTGCGCACCTCCATCAGCTCGGGCAGTTCGCCGAAGGTCCAGGCGGTGTGGCGTTGAGCGCTTTCAACGGCCGGGACTTTTGCTCCTGCCCCCTTCGGAGGGAGGCCGGGAGATGGGCTCTCCGCCCGCTGCACGCCCCCACCCTGCCCTCCCCCGGAGGAGGAGGGAGAAGAAGCAACTTTGAGTCCTGCCAGGGCCTGGAACGCGCCACGTGCTTGCGCGCCGAGCTCCGCCTTGAGGGCGCCCAGGTTGCGGCCCATGCCCAGCTGGCGGCCGTGCTCGTCCACCACCAGCAGATTCATGAACAGGTGCGCCGGCACCATGTCGAGCTTGAAGTCGGTCCGCTTCACGTCCAGGCTGGTCGCCTCGCGCACGCGCCCCCGCAAGGCATCGGTCAACGCACCCTGCGCCCAGGCCTCGGGCCGGGTGAGTTCCGCCGCCAGCCGCGCCGCCGACTCCGGCAGCGGAACGAAGCGCGCGCGCGGCTTCTGCGGCAGGCTCTTGAGCAGGGCCTGCACCTTGTCCTTGAGCATACCGGGCACCAGCCATTCGCACCGCTCCTCGCTGACCTGGTTCAGCACGAACAGGGGAACCGTCACCGTCAGCCCGTCGCGCGCATCGCCCGGCGCATGCAGGTAGCTGGCCGCGCAGTCGACCCCGCCCAGGCGGAGGGTCTTGGGGAAGGCGTCGGTGGTGATGCCCGCCGCCTCGTGCCGCATCAGCTCTTCGCGCGTGAGCTTGAGCAGATCGGGGTTCCTGCGGCTCTCGGTCCGGTACCAGCCTTCGAAGGTGTGGCCGTTGTAGACGTCGGGCGGAATCTGCTGGTCGTAGAAGGCGTAGATCAGCTCGTCGTCCACCAGCACGTCCTGGCGCCGCGACTTGTGCTCCAGCTCCTCGACCTGGCGGACCAGCTTGCGGTTGGCCTGCAGGAACGGCAGGGAGGTCTCCCATTGCCCGGCCACCAGGCCCTCGCGGATGAAGATCTCGCGCGCGCCCTGCTGGTCCACCCGCGCGAACGGCACGCGCCGGCCGCTGTAGATCACCAGCCCGTACAGCGTGGCACGTTCCAGCGCCAAGACGTCGGCGGCTTTCTTCTCCCAGTGCGGATCCAGCAGCTGCTTCCTCAGCAGGTGGCCTGCCACCTCCTCCACCCACAGGGGTTCGATGTTGGCGATGCCGCGGCCGAACAGACGGGTGGTCTCCACCAGCTCGGCGCACACGATCCAGCGGCCCGGCCGCTTCTTCAGGTGCGCCCCGGGGTGGCGGTGGAACTTGATGCCCCGCGCGCCCAGGTACTCGGACGACTGGGCCCCGGCACCTGCGGCGCCGTCCTCCATCTTCCAGCCGATGTTGCCCAGCAGGCCGGACAGCATGGACTTGTGCAGCGCCTCGTAGGAGGCAGGTTGTGCATTGAGCTTCCAACGGTGCTCGGTCACCACCGTCAGCAGCTGGCTGTGGATGTCGCGCCACTCGCGCACGCGGCGGATGTTGATGAAATTCTGGCGCAGCAGCTGCTCGTACTGGCGGTTGGTGAGCTTGTGCTGCGCACCGTGGCCGCCGCGCGCCTCGTGAATCCACTTCCACAGCGTCAGGTACCCGGAGAACTCGCTTTTCTCGTCGTCGAACTTGGCGTGCTGCTGGTCGGCCTGGGCCTGCAGCTCCAGCGGCCGGTCGCGCACGTCCTGCACCGACAGCGCCGATGCCACCACCAGCACCTCCTCCAGGGCGCCGCGGCCGCGCGCCTCCAGGATCATGCGGCCCACGCGCGGGTCCAGCGGCAGCCGGGCCAGCTCGCGGCCGACCTCGGTGAGCTCGTTGTCTTCATCCACCGCGCCCAGCTCGCCCAGCAGCTGGTAGCCGTCGGTGATGGCGCGGCGCTGCGGGGCCTCCAGGAAGGGGAAGTCCTCCACCGACCCCAGGTGCAGGGACTTCATGCGCAGGATCACTCCGGCCAGCGAAGAGCGCAGGATCTCCGGGTCCGAGAAGCGCGGGCGGCCGTTGAAGTCCTCCTCGCTGTACAGCCGGATGCAGATGCCGTTGGCCACCCGGCCGCAGCGGCCGGCGCGCTGGTTGGCCGCCGCCTGGCTCACCGGCTCGATCAGCAGCTGCTCCACCTTGCTGCGGAAGCTGTAACGCTTGACGCGCGCCGTGCCGGCGTCGATCACGTAGCGGATGCCGGGCACGGTGAGCGAAGTCTCGGCCACGTTGGTGGCCAGCACGAGGCGCCGCCCCTGGTGCGGCTCGAAGATGCGGTCCTGCTCGGCCTGCGACAGGCGGGCGAACAGCGGCAGCACCTCGGCGCCGCGCGTCAGCGGCTGGTGCGCCAAATGCCCGCGCAGGTGGTCGGCCGCCTCGCGGATCTCGCGCTCGCCCGGCAGGAACACCAGGATGTCCCCGCCCCCGGCGCCTTGCCAGAGTTCATCGACCGCGTCGGCGATGGCCTCGTTCAGGCCGTAATCGCGCGACTCCTCGAACGGCCGCCAGCGCTGCTCCACCGGGAACATCCGGCCCGAGACATAGAGGATGGGCGCCGGCCCCTGGGCGGAGGCGAAATGCTGCGCGAAGCGGTCGGCGTCGATGGTGGCCGAGGTCACCACGATCTTGAGGTCCGGCCGGCGCGGCAGGAGTTGCCGCAGGTAGCCCAGCAGAAAATCGATGTTGAGGCTGCGTTCGTGCGCCTCGTCGATGATCAGCGTGTCGTAGGCCGAAAGGAGCGGGTCGGTCTGCGTCTCGGCCAGCAGGATGCCGTCGGTCATCAGCTTGACCGAGGCCTCGCGCGACAGGCGGTCCTGGAAGCGCACCTTGTAGCCCACCACCTCGCCCAGCGGGGTCTGCAGCTCCTCGGCGATGCGCTTGGCCACGCTGGAAGCGGCGATGCGGCGCGGCTGCGTATGGCCGATGAGGCGGCCCTTGTGCCCCGGCGCCGCGTTCAGGCGGCCGCGGCCCATGGCCAGCGCGATCTTGGGCAGCTGCGTGGTCTTGCCCGAGCCGGTTTCGCCGCAGACGATCACCACCGGGTGGGCCGCCATCGCGTCCATGATCTCCTGGCGCTTGGCGGAGACAGGCAGGGCGTCGGGGAAGGTGATGCGAAGGTCGGGCAAGGCGCAGCGGCGGAAAACCTTCGATTATCGGGCGGGCGCCGCCCGCCTGGCGCCCGCCAGCGGCCTCAGGGCGCCGGCAGCTCGGCGATCTGCTCGGTGACGCGGTCGAACCAGGCGATCCGACTGGGATAGGTCCAGGCCGTGCGCGACATGGCGCGGGCCATGGACACCGCCGTGGACGGCCGCATCATGGGCAGCGCCTGCAGCACGCCCACGCCCACCTCGGCCACCCACTGCATGCCGGCGTTGTCCAGCTGCCGCGGCTGCTGGCCGGTGGTCAGGGCCACCGGCCGCAGCAGGCGCGCCCCCACCTGGCGCGCCAGCGAGAGCAGTGCCTCGGTGTCGCTGGCGTTGCGCATCAGCAGCAGGAAACCGTCGTCGCCGAGCCGGCCCATTTCCACCTGCGCCGGCACGCAGCGCCGCAGCCGGCTTGCGCAGACGAACAGGGCGTGGTTGGCGGCGGCGCGGCCGTGCAGGTTCTCCAGGGCGTACAGGTTGCCGATGGACACGGCAATCACGCCCACCGGCCGGCGTTCGCCCTCGTGCCGGAAGAAGGCCGCGCCCACCATGGGGCCGGCGGTTTCGGCATGCGAGCGCAGGCGCGTGACCGGGTCGTAGTTGGGGCCGTGCGCCAGCACCTCGCGCAGTTCGATCAGGTACGAGTAGCGGGCCCACATCGCCGTGGCGATGGTGGCCAGGTAGGCCATGCCCGCCAGCGCGCTGGCGGCGTGCACCGGCCAGGGCACGCCCTGCCGGTCCAGGGCGATCCAGCTCAGGCCGACGACCGCCAGCAGCATGAAGGACACGCCGGCCACCGCCAGCCAGCCCAGGGGGTCGCCGCGCAGCGCGCCGCGCAGGCACAGCAGCAGCCCCGCCGCGCCCACGCCGCAAGACCAGAGCGAGCTGAGCGCCAGCGCATGGAACGGGTCGAGCAGCCAGCCCAGGGCCAGCACGCCCGTGGCCAGGCCGGCGGCCACCCGGCGGATGCGGCGCGCCTGCAGCTCGTCGCGCATCAGGCCCAGCATGGCCAGGAGCATCAGGCCCAGCGCCGTGCTGCACACTGCGGCCACGTGGGCCAGCCAGCGCGCCTCGGCCTGCGGCCGCACCACCGGCAGCGCACCCAGGTACGCGGCGGCGAACACGCCCGACATCAGCGCCGACAGGGCTGCGGTGAGCGCCACCCGGTGCAGCGAACGCGCGAAAGCCACCAGGGAAGCGGCCAGCATCAGCGCCACCGTGCCGAAGAAGGCGCCCCAGATGCCCACGACCAGCTTGTCCATGCCGCAACCATAGCGCGGCCGGACCCGGGCGCGATGGGTGTTTACCTTACACTTCGCCGCACCTTCTCCCCTGCGCCGACCGCGCCGCGCGCCATGTCCGCCGTCTTCAACTTCACCTTCGTGCCCTGGTTCCGGTCGGTGGCGCCCTACATCCACATGCACCGCGGCAAGACCTTCGTGGTCGGCGTCGCGGGCGAGGCCATCGCCGCGGGCAAGCTGCACACCATCGCGCAGGATCTCGCGTTGATCCAGAGCATGGGCGTGAAAGTGGTGCTGGTGCACGGCTTCCGGCCCCAGGTCAACGAGCAGCTCAGGGCCAAGGGCCACACCGCCCGCTACTCGCACGGCATGCGCATCACCGACGAGGTCTCGCTGGACTGCGCGCAGGAGGCGGCCGGCCAGCTGCGCTACGAGATCGAGGCGGCGTTCAGCCAGGGCCTGCCCAACACGCCGATGGCGGGTTCCACCGTGCGCGTGATCTCCGGCAACTTCATCACCGCCCGGCCCGTGGGCATCCTGGACGGGGTGGACTTCCAGCACTCGGGCCTGGTGCGCAAGGTGGACGTGGGCGGCATCACCCGCACCCTGGAGCACGGCGCGATGGTGCTGCTGTCCCCCTTCGGCTTCTCGCCCACCGGCGAGGCCTTCAACCTCACCATGGAGGAGGTGGCCACCAGCGTGGCCATCGCGCTGCAGGCCGACAAGCTGGTGTTCCTCACCGAGATCCCCGGCATCCGCATCAAGCCGATGGAGCCCGAGGCCGAGGACAACCCGATCGACCTGGAGCTGCCGCTGGCAGCGGCCGAGCGCATCCTGGCGCAGCTGCCCAGCCCGCAGCAGCCCACCGACACCGCCTTCTACCTGCAGCACTGCGTCAAGGCCTGCAAGGCCGGCGTGGAGCGCAGCCACATCCTGCCGTTCGCGGTGGACGGCTCGCTGCTGCTGGAGATCTACGTGCACGACGGCATCGGCACCATGGTCATCGACGAGAAGCTGGAGGAGCTGCGCGAGGCTTCGGCCGACGACGTGGGCGGCATCCTGCAGCTGATCGAGCCGTTCGAGAACGACGGCACCCTGGTCAAGCGCAGCCGCACCGAGATCGAGCGCGACGTTGCCAACTACACCATCATCGAGCACGACGGCGTGATCTTCGCCTGCGCGGCGCTCTACCCCTATCCCGAGGCCAGGACCGGCGAGATGGCGGCGCTCACGGTCTCGCCGCAAAGCCAGGGCCAGGGCGACGGCGAGAAGGTGCTCAAGCGCGTCGAGCAGCGCGCCCGCGGCATGGGGCTGGAGAGCATCTTCGTGCTCACCACCCGCACCATGCACTGGTTCCTCAAGCGCGGCTTCGTCCAGGTCGACCCCGACTGGCTGCCCGAGGCGCGCAAGCGCAAGTACAACTGGGACCGGCGCAGCCAGGTGCTGGTCAAGAAGCTCGTCTGAGCCGGGTCGCGCCGGCAGCCTGAGCCTTGTCCTACAGCGCAAGGCGACCGGTCCGACATACAGGGTCCGGATGGCCGCCTAAGGTGGACTGCAGGAGGTGACCCATGCCCACCAAGGTTTTCACGCGCGAAGTGCGCATCCCGGCCGGCGACGCCTGGCTGCAGGGCGACCTGGTGCTGCCCGAGGAGCCGCTGGGCCTGGTGCTGTTCGCGCATGGCAGCGGCAGCGGCCGGCACAGCGGGCGCAACCGGCGCGTTGCCGCGCAGCTGCAGCAGCAAGGCATCGCCACCCTGCTGCCGGACCTGCTGACCGCGCAGGAGCAGCAGGACGACTCGCGCACCCGGCAGCACCGCTTCGACATCCCGCTTCTGACCGGCCGCCTGCAGGACGCGGCGGCCTGGGCGGCCGAGCAGCCGGTGCTGACCGACCTGCCGCTGGGCCTGTTCGGTGCCAGCACCGGCAGCGCGGCGGCCCTGATCGCCACCGCCCGCCTGCGCCGGCGGGTCACGGCCCTGGTCTCGCGCGGGGGACGGGCTGACCTGGCCGGGCCGGCGGTGCTGGCCGCCATCGTCGCGCCGACCCTGCTGATCGTGGGCGGGCGTGACGCCGAGACACTGGCGCTGAACCAGGCCGCCTACGAGCACCTTCGCTGCGAGCGCAGCCTGGCCGTGGTGCCCGGCGCCGGGCATTTGTTCGAGGAACCCGGCGCGCTGGAGCGCGTGGCCGACCTGGCGGCCGGCTGGTTCCAGACCCGCTTCGCCGCCGCCGCGCTGGAGGTGGCGGGATGAGCCCAGCGCCGGTCCTGCCCCTGCGCGACCGGCGCCAGGCCGGCCGGCTGCTGGCCGGCAGCCTGGCACCCTACCGCGGCCGCCCCGGCCTGCTGGTGCTGGCCTTGCCACGGGGCGGCGTGCCGGTGGCCTTCGAGATCGCCCGCAGCCTGGGCGCGCCGCTGGACATCTTCGTGGTGCGAAAGATCGGCATGCCCGGACACCCGGAGTACGCCATCGGCGCCATCGCCAGCGGCGGCGTGCGCGTCATGGAACCGTTGCCCGGCGGCACCGTGCGGCCGCAGGTCCTGCAAGAGGCGATCGAGCGCGAGACCGGCGAGCTGGCGCGGCGCGAGCAGGTGTACCGGGGCGAGCAGCCGCCCGCCGACATCCGCGGCCGCACCGTGCTGGTGGTCGACGACGGCATGGCCACCGGCTCGACCATGGAAGCGGCCGTGCTGGCCTTGCGGCAGCAGCAGCCCGCCCGGCTGGTGGTGGTGGTACCCGTGGCGCCGCGCGACACGGTCGCACGGTTGCGTGCGCGGGTGGACGAGGTGGCCTGCCTGGCCACGCCCGAGCCGTTCCGCGCCGTCAGCCTGTGGTACCAGGACTTCCCGCAGTGCACGGACCAGGAGGTCTGCGAGCTGCTGGAGGAATCGCGCCGCGAGCCGGCCCACCTGTCGCATTGACCGAACCGCCCGCCATGCCGCCGGACAGCGACACCCTGCCCCAGCGCCTGCGCCCGCACCTGCGGCCGCTGGACGGGAATGGCCTGCTGGACTTCATCGGCGACGCGCGCATCGTGCTGCTGGGCGAAGCCTCGCACGGCACGCACGAGTTCTACGCCATGCGGGCCGCGCTCACGCAGCGCCTGGTCGCCGAGCGCGGCTTCAATGCCGTGGTCGTGGAGGCCGACTGGCCGGATGCCTGGCGCGTCAACCGCTATGTGCGGGGACTGTCCGGCGACCGCAGCGCGGACGAGGCGCTGGCCGGCTTCCGGCGCTTCCCCACCTGGATGTGGAGCAACACCGTGGTGCGCGACTTCGCCCGGAGCCTGCGCCGGCACAACCTGGGCGTCGCGCCGGAACGCCAGGCCGGCTTCTATGGCATGGACCTGTACAGCCTGTTCGGCTCCATCGAGGCCGTGCTGCGCTACCTGGAGGCCACCGACCCGGAAGAGGCGCGCCGGGCCCGCGAGCGCTATGCCTGTTTCGACCATTTCGGCCGCGACAGCCAGGCCTACGGCTACGTCGCCGGCCAGGGCCTGCGACCCGGCTGCGAGGACCAGGTGGCCCAGCAGCTGCGCGAGCTGATGGAGCACGCCGCCCAGCGTTCGGGCGCGCCCGGGCACGCGCGCGACGAAGCCTTCCACGCCGAGCAGAACGCGCGGCTGGTGCGCAACGCCGAGGAGTACTACCGGGCCATGTACCGGGGCCGGGCCTCGTCCTGGAACCTGCGCGACCAGCACATGCTGGAGACGCTGCAGGCGCTGGAGCGCCACCTGGCCGACGGCGGCCGCCCGCTGCCGAAGATGGTGGTGTGGGCCCACAACTCGCACCTGGGCGACGCCAGCGCCACCGAGATGGCGCGCCAGGGCGAGTGGAACGTGGGCCAGCTGGCGCGCGAGCACTGGGACGGCCAGGCCCTGCTGGTGGGTTTTTCCACTTACCGCGGCAGCGTGACGGCGGCGACCGACTGGGACGCACCCGCCCGGCGCAGGCGGGTGCGCGACGGCCTGCCCGGCAGCTTCGAGGACCTGTTCCACCGCACCGGCGAACCGGCCTTCTGGCTGGGGCTGCGCGGCAACGAGTCGCTGGGCGAGCTGCTGGCGCAGCCGCGGCTGCAGCGCGCCATCGGCGTGATCTACCGCCCCGAGACGGAGCGCTGGAGCCACTACTTCGAAACCCAGCTGCCGGCCCAGTTCGACGCCCTGGTGCACATCGACGAAACGCGGGCCGTCGAGCCGCTGGAACCCGACGCCGGCTGGAGCCCCGGCGGGCAGAGTGAAAAAGCCGGGGAACCCGCCGAGACCTACCCCAGCGGCGTCTGAGGCCTCAGGCGGCCTGCGCGCGGGTGCCGCCCCGGCCTTGGCGCACCAGCAGCAAGAGGAACAGCAGCGCGAAGGCGGCGAACCAGAGCAGGGACCAGTTGGCGATCGACAGGCCCAGGAAGGTCCAGTCGATCTTGGTGCAGTCGCCGCTGCCGCGGAAGATCATGGGGATGGCGCGCCGCAGCGGGAAGGTCTCGATCATCCCGTAGAAGTCGCGGCCGCAGGACGCGATCTCGGGCGGATACCACTGCAGCCAGCTCTGGCGGGCGGCCACGAAGCCGCCGAAACCGGCGGCCAGCAGGCCCAGCCCGCTGCCGGCCAGCAAGGCCCCGCGGCCACGGGCAAAGGCCGTCAGGCCCGCTGCCAGGGCCACCCCGATCAGCGCGTAACGCTGCACGATGCACATGGGGCACGGCTCCAGGCCGACGACATGCTGCAGGTACAGCCCGAAGGCCAGCATGGCCACGCTCACCACGGCCACCAGCGCCAGCACGCGGCGCGGCGCGCGGTCCAACCAATCGACGATCACAAGCGACTCCTCCTGACGGCGCACCGTCAGGCGGCGCCTTCCACGAACACCCGGGCCCGGCGCGGCGTGACGACCAGCGTCTCGCCTTCCCGCAAACCCAGCTCCCTGAATTGTTGCGCAGGAATCTGCGCCTCGATGATGGGGTCGGCCACTGCCGAGCCAGCCGGTTGGTGGTCGTCCAGCGGAATAAGTTCCAGCCGGGCGATCGGGCCGATCACGATGGCGCGCTGCAGCTGCGCCACGATGCCGCGCGGGCGGCCCGCGGCATCAAGGCCCTGGCCGGGCGAGTAGCGCTTGACCTGGAGGTCGTGCGGGCGCACGTAGGCCGTGGCCTTGGCGTTGCGCGCGTCGGCGTGCTCCGGCGACGCCAGCTGCATGCCCTCCAGGTGCACCTCGCCCTGGTGGGCACGGCCATGGAACATGTTGACGTCGCCCAGGAAGCCGTAGACGAAGGGGCTGGCCGGGTGGTCCCACACCTGCTGGGGCGAGCCGACCTGCTCGACGCGGCCGGCGTTCATCAGCACCACCCGGTCGGCCACTTCCAGCGCCTCCTCCTGGTCGTGCGTGACGAAGATGCTGGTCACGTGCAGCTCGTCATGCAGGCGGCGCAGCCAGCGGCGCAGCTCCTTCCTCACCTTGGCGTCCAGCGCGCCGAAGGGCTCGTCCAGCAGCAGCACCTTGGGCTCCACCGCCAGGGCGCGGGCCAGCGCAATGCGCTGGCGCTGGCCGCCCGACAGCTGCGAGGGAAAGCGGTCGGCCAGCCAGTCCAGCTGCACCAGGTTCAGCAGGTCGTGCACCTTCTTGCTGATCTGCGCCTCGCTCGGGCGCTGGCCGCGCGGCTTGACGCGCAGGCCGAAGGCAACGTTCTCGAACACCGTCATGTGCCGGAACAGCGCGTAGTGCTGGAACACGAAGCCGACCTGGCGCTCGCGCACGTGCACGTCGGTCGTGTCCTCGCCCGCGAAGAAGATGCTGCCCTGGTCGGCCGTCTCCAGCCCGGCGATGATGCGCAGCAGCGTGGTCTTGCCGCAGCCCGAGGGGCCCAGCAGCGCGATCAGCTCGCCGGACTCGATGTCCAGCGACACGTCGCGCAGCGCGTGGAAGTCGCCGAAGCGCTTGCTGACGTCGCGGATTTCGATGCTCATGATGCTTCCTTCAGGGCCAGCGGCCGCTCCGGCGGCAGCTCCGCCGCGGCCTTCATCTCGCGCTCGTGCCTCCACTCCACCACGGTCTTGATGGCCAGGGTGACCAGGGCCAGCAGCGCCAGCAGCGAGGCGACCGCGAAGGCGGCCACCGACTGGTACTCGTTGTAGAGGATCTCCACGTGCAGCGGCATGGTGTTGGTCTGCCCGCGGATGTGGCCGGACACCACGGACACCGCGCCGAACTCGCCCATGGCCCGGGCGTTGCACAGGATCACGCCGTAGATCAGGCCCCACTTGATGTTGGGCAGGGTGACGTACCAGAAGGTCTGCCAGCCGCTGGCGCCCAGCACGATGGCGGCCTGCTCCTCCTCGTTGCCCTGGGCCTGCATCAGCGGGATCAGCTCGCGCGCGATGAAGGGAAAGGTCACGAAGATGGTGGCCAGCACGATGCCCGGCACGGCGAACACGACCTTGATGCCGTGCGACTCCAGCCAGGGCCCCAGCCAACCCTGGGCGCCGAACACCAGCACGTAGATCAGGCCGGCCACCACCGGCGACACCGAGAACGGCAGGTCCACCAAGGTTGTGAGGAAGGCCTTGCCGCGGAACTCGTACTTGGCGATGCACCAGGCCGCCGCCACGCCGAACACCAGGTTCAGCGGCACCGCGATTGCTGCGGTCAGCAGCGTGAGCTGGATGGCGGACCAGGCATCGGGCTCGCGCAGGCCCTCCAGGTAGGCGCCTAGACCCTTGCGCAGCGCCTCGGCGAACACCGCGGCCAGCGGCAGCACCAGGAACAGCAGCAAAAAGGCCAGCGCCACGCCGATCAGCGTCCGGCGCACCCAGGGCGCCTCGGTGGTGGCCACGCGCTTGGTGGTGAGGCTCGCCATGTCAGCTGGCCCCGGAGCGCTTGCGCTGCCAGCCCTGCAGCGCGTTGATCACCAGCAGCAGGAAGAAGGACGCGACCAGCATCACCACGGCCACCGCCGTGGCGCCGGCGTAGTCGTACTGCTCCAGCTTGCCGATGATGATCAGCGGCGTGATCTCCGACACCATGGGCATGTTGCCGGCGATGAAGATCACCGAGCCGTACTCGCCGATGGCGCGGGCGAAGGCCATGGCGAAGCCGGTGAGCAGCGCCGGCGCGATGGACGGGAAGATCACCCGGGCGAAGGTCTGCCAGCGCGTGGCGCCCAGCGACATGGCGGCCTCCTCCAGCTCGCGCTCGGTGTCCTCCAGCACGGGCTGCACCGTGCGCACCACGAACGGCAGGCCGATGAAGATCAGCGCGATCACCACGCCGTTGGGGTTAAAGGCCAGCTGGATGCCCAGCGGCTCCAGGTACTGGCCGATCCAGCCGTTGCCCGCCAGCAGCGCCGTCAGCGAGATGCCGGCCACGGCGGTGGGCAGGGCGAACGGCAGGTCCACCAGGGCGTCGACGATGCGCTTGCCCGGGAAGCTGTAGCGCACCAGCACCCAGGCCACCAGCAGGCCGAACGCCACGTTGACCAGGGCCGCGACGAAGGACGCGCCGAAGGTCAGGCGGTAGGAGGCCAGCACCCGCGGCGAGCTGATGGCCGCCCAGAACTGCTCCCAGCTGAGCGTGAAGGTCTTGAACACCAGGGCCGACAGCGGGATCAGCACGATCAGGCCCAGGTACAGCAGCGTGTAGCCCAGGGTGATGTTGAACCCGGGCAGCACCTTCTTGCTGGTTGAACGCGAGGAAGGCGCCGCCGCCGCCCCGGGCAGCGGCGCCGCGAGGGCGCCACTCATGGAAGCCTTACTTGACGGTATATATCTTGTCGAACTGCCCGCCGTCGTTGAAGTGCACCTTCTGCGCCTCCGACAGCGAGCCGAACAGCTCCTGCACGGTGAACAGCTTGACCGGCTTGAAGGTCTCGGCGTATTTCTTGAGGACGGCCGCATCGCGCGGGCGGATCGAGTGCTTGGCGGCGATCTCCTGGCCCTCGGGGGTGTAGAGGAAGTCCAGGTAGGCCTTGGCCAGGTCGGCCGTGCCCTTCTTGGCCACTGTGCGCTCCACCACCGCCACCGGGTTCTCGGCCACGATGCTGATGGACGGGTAGACCACGTCCACCCGGTTCGCGCCGAATTCGCGGTTCACCGACTCGACCTCGGACTCGAAGGTGATCAGCACGTCGCCGGTGTTGCGCTGCAGGAAGGCCGTGGTGGCGTCGCGGCCGCCGCGGGCCAGCACCGGCACGTTCTTGTACAGCTTGGACAGGAACTCCTGCGCCTGCGCGTCGCTGCCGCCGTTCTTCTTGACGTAGCCCCAGGCCGCCAGGTAGGCATAGCGGCCGTTGCCGCCGGTCTTGGGGTTGACCACCACGACCTTGACGTCGGGCCGGGTCAGGTCCTGCCAGTCCTTGATGTTCTTGGGGTTGCCGTTGCGCACCAGGAACAGCATGGTCGAGGTGGTGGGCGCCGCGTTGTGCGCAAAGCGCTTGGCCCAGTCCTTGGCCACCACGCCGCGCTCGGCCAGGAACTCCACGTCCGTGGTGGTGTTCATGGTCACCACGTCGGCGTCCAGGCCGTCGGCCACGGCGCGCGCCTGCGCGCTGGAGCCGCCGTGCGCCTGGTCGATCTTGACGTCCTTGCCGGTCTGCTTCTTGTAGTAGGGCACGAAGGCGGCGTTGATGTCCTTGTAGAACTCGCGCGCCACGTCGTACGAGACGTTCAGCAGGGTCTGCTGGGCCGAGGCCAGCGTGCTGGCGGCCAGCAGGACGCCGCCGACCAGGGATCTGAGCTTGAGGTTCATCTTCGGTGCTGTTCTTACTTGTTCGGCTGCGGGGTCATGCGCAGGTACGGCTTGACGGCGCGGAAGCCCTTGGGGAAGCGCTGGGCGATCTCGGCCGGGTCCTGCAGGCTGGGCACGATCACCACCTCGTCGCCGTCCTTCCAGTTGGCGGGCGTGGCCACCTTGTGGCTGTCGGTCAGCTGCAGCGAGTCGATCACGCGCAGGATCTCGTCGAAGTTGCGGCCGGTGCTGGCGGGGTAGGTCAGCGTGGCGCGGATCACCTTCTTCGGGTCGATGATGAACACGCTGCGCACCGTGGCGTTGGCCAGCGAGTTCGGATGGATCATGTCGTAGAGCTGGGCCACCTTCTTGTCCGCATCGGCCAGGATCGGAAAGTTCACCGTGGTGTTCTGCGTCTCGTTGATGTCCTTGACCCACTCGCGATGCTGGTTCACCGGGTCCACGCTCACGGCGATCGGCTTGACGCCGCGCCTGGCGAACTCGCCGTTCAGGGCCGCGGTCTTGCCCAGTTCGGTGGTGCACACCGGGGTGAAATCGGCCGGGTGCGAGAACAGCACCACCCAGGAATTGCCGGCCCACTGGTGGAAAGAGATCGGGCCTTCGGTGGAATCCTGCTGGAAGTCGGGGGCGGTATCGCCCAGACGCAACGTAGCCATATGCTGCCCTTTCGTATAACGAGACAGGGAATTTTGGTGCCGCGGTTATAAAAGTCCAACGACCTTTTCGTTGTTTGTTTATGCACCATGCGGCAGATGGACAGCGCTACAGCAGGGGGCGCAGCTCGCGCGCGGCATCGAACAGCAGGGGCAGCAGCTCGCGCTGGAAGGCGCCCTCGTCCAGCCGTTGCGGCGAGGTCACCACGTTGAGCGCCGCTACCGTGCGCCCGGCCATGTCGCGCAGGGGCACGGCCAGCGCATGCACCCCCAGCTCGTGCTCCTGGCTGGCGATGCAGAAGTCCTGCGCCCTCGCCTGCTCGATGAGCTGGCGGAAGCGGCGGGTGTCCACCGTGGTGTGCGGCGTCAGCCGCGCCAGCTCCCGGCCCTTCATCCAGGCGGCGAAGGCGCTTCGGTTCATGGCGGCCAGCAGCACCCGCCCGGTCGAGGTGGCGTGCGCGGGCAGCCGCGCACCCAGGTGCAGGCCGTAGGCCAGCATGCGGGTGGGCCCGCTGCGCGCCACGATCACCACCTGGTCCTGGTCCAGCACCACGGCCGAGAAGGACTCGCCGGTCTGGGCGGCCAGGCGGTTGAGCGTGGGCTGCAGCGCCCGCGGCAGCCGGGCCGAGGCCAGGTAGCTGCCGGAAAAGCGCAGCACCTTGGGCGAGAGCCAGAAGTAGCTGCCGTCCGTCTCCAGGTAGCCCAGGTGGGCCAGCGTCAGCAGGTGGCGGCGCGCCGCCGCGCGCGTGATGCCGGCGCGCTGGGCGGCCAGCGTGGCGTTGAGCCGCTGGCGCTCGGTGTCGAAGCTCTCCAGCACGGCCAGGCCCTTGGCCATGCCCTCGATGAAGTCGGCGCGGGCGATGCTCACAGGGGAATCGGCAGGTGCGCGGCGGTCGTGACGGGCCTCAGGGGCAGCTGCCGTAGGCGTAGTAGCCGGCCGAGGTACGCCGCACGCTGGTATAGGCCCCGGTCGAGTAGAAACCCAGGTACTGGTTGGAGTTCTTGGCGTAGACCTGGCCGTCGCCGCCGACGTAGGCGCGGCCGTAGTACACGTGCGAGTAGTTGCTGGCGTACCAGTCAGCGCAGGTGTAGGGGGCGGCCGCGTTGCCGCTGACCACGCGGTCGATCATGGTCTTGATGGCCACCATCTGCCCGCCGCTCTTGCCGGGGAAGTTGACGTCGTCGTAGCCCCACCAGTCCCAGCAGCCGTTCGGGTTGGCCACCGTCGCATGGGCTTGCGGGTACAGCACGACGATGTTGTTGGTGTCGGCCCATTTGTTGTAGCCGGTGCGCCTGTAGAACTGGTCGCCGATGGTGGTCACGTTCTGCCTGCAGCCATGGAAGGCGACATGCAGCCGGCAGGCCTGCCCGGCCGCGCAGGAGGCCGGCACATAGGCCCAGCCGTCGTTGGCCATTCCGTGGTTGGTCGGGTCGCCATTGCCCCAGTAGGCCCGCTGGTCGAAATTGACGAAGGCACCGCCAAGGGTGCCGGTGTTCTTCGCGTTGAGCGATCCGTAGATCCACTTCAGGATGCCGCCGGCGATGTCGAGGTTGCAGTCGTTGATGAACGGGCTGCCCTTGTAGCTGCAGGTGTTGCCGTAGTCATCGGTAGGCATCGCGTGCTCGGCGGCGATGTCGTTGCGGTAGTTGATGTTGGCGCTGTAGATGTAATTGAGGTACATCGACTTCAGGTCGTCCATGACGGGCTGCCTGACGGTCGAGTCGATGGTGCCGGAGAACAGGTAGACCTTGGACGTCGCCAGGTTGGAGGTCGGGTCGATGTAGCCGTTGCCCGACCAGGTGTTGACGACCGAGACGAGGTACGGCAGGTTGCGCGAGCCGGTGTCGGCCATGCAGGGCCCGGTGGCGATGTTGACGTTGCCTTGCGAGCAGTACACCGGGCCGCCGGCCACGATGCCGGCGCCCTTCTTCACCGTCCTGGAATAAGCGACGTGCATCTGGGCGGCCATGTAGCCGCCCGACGAGATGCCGGAGACCGACACCTGATCGAAGCTCACGTTGTACTTGGGCAGCACGACCGCAGCCGACGCCATGGCGCCGAAGGCGCAGCCCGCCAGAGCCAAGCCGGCCGCTGCCAGCGCGCGCATTGTTCCTTGCATATCCTGTCTCCTTGCTTGTGTTGTACGCGCCACCGGCGCGCCCGCAGAGCTTAGCGGAAGGGATGAAAGGAAGAGCTCGGCCACGGATGCTCACAGCGGCCCGATGCTGCGCGATGATCGCGCAGCGGGTTCCGTCATCGTACAGCCGGACCGCCTGGCCGCTGCGTTCCGGCGCGGCATTTCCTAAGCTGGCGCCCCAAGGAGACAACCCCCATGCGCACCCAGGTCGCCATCATCGGCGCCGGCCCCTCGGGCCTGCTGCTCGGCCAGCTGCTGCACCAGGCCGGCATCGCCAACGTGATCGTCGAGCGCCAGAGCGGCGCCTATGTGCTGGGGCGCATCCGCGCCGGCATCCTGGAACAGGTGACGGTGGACCTCATGGCCGAAGCCGGCGTGGGTGCGCGCGTGCAGCGGGAAGGCATTGCGCACCATTCCATCGAACTGGTGTTCCAGGGCACGCGCCATTCCATCGACGTGCATGGGCTGACGGGCGGCAAGCAGGTCACCGCCTACGGCCAGACCGAGCTGACGCACGACCTGATGGAGGCGCGCGCGGCGGCCGGGCTGGAGACGGTGTACGAGGCCGCCGACGTCGCCGTCCAGGGCTTCGACGGCGAGCGGCCGCAGGTGCGCTTCAAGGGCAAGGACGGCCGCGAACAGGTGCTCCAGTGCGATTTCATCGCCGGCTGCGACGGCTTCCACGGCGTGTGCCGCGCCAGCGTGCCGCGCCGCGCCCTCCGGGAGTACGAGAAGGTCTACCCCTTCGGCTGGCTGGGCGTGCTGGCCGACGTGCCGCCGGTCTCGCCCCATGCCATCGTCTACGGCAACAGCGAGCGCGGCTTCTCGCTGTGCTCCATGCGCAGCATGACACGCAGCCGCTACTACGTGCAGACCGCCATGGACGACAAGGTGGAGGCCTGGAGCGACCAGCGCTTCTGGGACGAGCTGCGCCGCCGCCTGGACCCGGAGCTGGCCGACCGGGTCGTCACCGGCCCCAGCATCGAGAAAAGCATCGCGCCCCTGCGCAGCTTCGTGGCCGAACCCATGCGCTTCGGCCGGCTGTTCCTGGCCGGGGACGCGGCCCACATCGTGCCGCCCACCGGCGCCAAGGGGCTGAACCTGGCCGCCAGCGACGTCAAGTACCTGTCTTCCGCCTTGATCGAGCATTACCGCGAGCACAGCGACGCCGGCCTGGACCAATACTCCGCCCGGGCGCTGGCGCGGGTGTGGAAGGCCGAGCGATTCAGCTGGTGGCTGACCTCGCTGATGCACCGCTTCCCCGACACCGGCGACTTCGGCCAGCGGCTGCAGGACGCCGAACTGGGCTACCTGGTGGGCTCGCGCGCCGCCGCCACCGCCCTGGCCGAGAATTACGTGGGCCTGCCGCTGTAGGAAGCGCTATCGCTCAGCGCGGCAGCGTCGGCAGGCCGCAATCGGGCGAAGGGTCGAGCAGCGGCTCGCCACAGGCCTGCGCCGCGCCGCCGCGCAGGCCGTACACCGTCTGGAACTGCGCATAGCAGGCCTGGCTTTGCCGGTAGGCCGCCCAGCGGGCGGCGCAGGCCTGTTCCTGCCTGTCACCCCCCGCCGCACGCGGCAGCGCCAGCGACGCCGGCGGAGCGCCCGAGACCGCCGCGCCGCGGACGGCGTCACGCCCGTCCTGAGATGGCGGCGCGCCGGGCTGGGCCTTCGCCGACGGAAGCAGCAGCATGCAAACGGCGATCAAGGACAGGCGGACGTGCAGCATGGAAACCTCGCACCGTCCAATCTAGCGCGGCCCCGCGCGCCTGTGGGCCGCGGGGACAGGCATCCATACCCGCCCTGCTCAGCCGCCGCGTCGGCGCGCGCTCTTGCGCGTGCGCTCCATGAAGCCCGGCGGCTTGGTGCGCACCCAGGCGATGAAGCGCGCCACCTCGGGGTGGCTGCGCAGCGCCTCGATGCTGTGGTAGTCGCGCGCCAGCTCGGCTTCACTCAACAGCGCATGGACCTGGCGGTGGCAGATGCGGTGCAGCACCTCGGTGTGCCGTCCGCCGTGCGAGCGCGGCAGCAGGTGGTGGGCGTCGCGTTGCGCCGGCGGGATGGGACGGCCGCACAGGGGGCACGCCGGGTCACCCACCGCGACGGGCGGCAGCGCGTCCAGGGTGGTGTCGCGTTGGCGGCGTTTGATGCGCCCGGTGGCCATGCGCCCAGTATGCGCGGCCCGGCGCGGAGCCGCGGCTCTGCTAGCCTCGCGCCATGAGCAGCACCGCCGCCCCCCAGCCGCTGCGCCATGTGCGCATCCTCAGCCTGGCGCTCAACCTGCCCGGTCCCGCCGCGCTCATGCGCTGCCACCGCCTGGGCGCCAGCTGCGCCAAGCTCGAGCCGCCCTCGGGCGATCCGATGGCCCGCTACGACGCCGCGGCTTATGCCGAACTGCACCAGGGCGTGCGCGTGGCCACGGCCGACCTCAAGACCGAGGCCGGGCACAAGATGCTGCACCGCGAGCTGGAGAAAGCCGACGTGCTGCTGACCTCGTTCCGCCCATCCGCGACCGAGAAGCTGGGCCTGGGGTGGAAGGCGCTGCATACCCGGTACCCGTCGCTGTGCCAGGTGGCCATCGTCGGCGCGCCGGGCGCGGGCGCCGAGGAGCCCGGCCACGATCTGACCTACCTGGCCGGCCACGGGCTGGTCACCGGCCTGGAGCTGCCGGCCACGCTGTACGCGGACATGGGCGGCTCGCTCATGGCCACCGAGGCCGTGCTGCAGGCCGCGCTGCTGCAGGCCGAGCGCTACACCGGCTCGGGCGACGTGCACCCGATCGGCCGGTATTTCGAGGTTGCGCTGTCGGAGGCGGCCGCCTGGCTGGCCCTGCCGCGCCGCTGGGGCATGACGCTGCCGCAGGGTGCAGTGGGCGGCGCGCACGCCGGCTACCGCGTCTATGCCTGCCGGGACGGGCGGGTGGCGGTGGCGGCGCTGGAGCCGCACTTCGCGGCGGCGCTGTGCGCCGCGGCTGGCGTGGCGGACGCCGGCGCGAACTCGCTGGCGTTGCCGGCCACGCACCAGGCGATCGCCGCCTTTTTTTCCTGCCACACGCGGGCCGAGCTGGACCGGCTGGCGGGCGAAAAGGACATTCCGCTGCACACGCTGGCCCCCTGAGCGGCCGGCCGCCACCCGCGCGGGGCGGGCGAGGCAGCTTCAGCGGCCCAGGAAGCGGCCGAGCGGCCCCTGCTCCGTCGCGGGCCGCGTGACCGGCCGGTCCAGGAACGAGGGCGCGGCGGCGGGGCTGGATGCCGCAGGACGCACCGCGGCCGGTGCAGCGCCTGCCGGCGCCGGCTGCGGCTGCGCCGGCCGCAACGGGGCCGGTTGCGACGGGACCACGGTGCTCGGGCGCGCAACGATAGGCCGCGGCTGGGCCTGGGCGGCTATCGGCGCTGCCGCCACGACGCTGTCGGGCACGGTCATGGCGATGGTCTTGCCGGCCAGCTCCATCAGCATCTTCTCCGCCGCATCGCCGGTCATGGCGTACGGGTTGAACGTGCTGTGCGGCGAGTACTTCAGGAACACCGCGCGGTTCTCGGCGGCCGGCGCGGCAAAGCCCATGGACCAGCCCGCCCATTGGCGCTCGGCGATCTCCTGGTACTTGAGCATGGTCACCGTGTGGTGCCGGTCGTCGCGCAGCAGCTTGGCGTACAGCGCGTTGACCTCGTCGCGGGCACCCTCCAGTGCCTGCAGCGCGATCCTGCTGTTGAAGGCCAGGATGCCCGTCAGGTCGCGCCGGTAGTTGTTGGCCTGCGACTGCTGCAGGATGCGCTTGAGTTCGTTGAGGTCCACGCCCTCTCGGACGGTGCTGGCATAGATCAGCCGGATCATCATGGAAAGCTCCTCAGAAGGCGGGTTGGAGAACGGGGTGTGCGCCGGACAGCAGGCCATGCAGCTCGGCCAGGTGTTTGCGTCCGACCGGGCCGAGCTGCGCGACGCGTGCCTCGTAGCCGCCCAGCTGGGTGCGAAGCTCGGCCAGGGAGGTCACGCCTTCCAGCGCGAACAGCAGCTGAAGCGCGTCGCCGGGAAGGTGGGCCATCGCGAATTCGCTGATCACTGCGAGCGCATCCGGAAGCTCCGCTCCGGCGAACCGCGGCGGCGCCGCCGGAACGGTACCGGCCGGCACCAAGGTAGGGGCTGCGGCCGCGCGTCTGGGCACGGCAGGGACGTTCGCAGGAGCCGTCCCACCTTCGCCCAAGACCACATAGCCGGCCTTCATTAGCGCGTCCAGCATCGAATGCACCTCGGCGGGGGACCAGCTGCCGGCGCCATACTGACGCGGGTCGGCCCGGCCGTCGATGGCTGCCAGCAGGGCCCGAAGCCTGGGCGGCAGGAACACGCGGGGGTTGTGCACCGCCGCCGTTCCTGCCTCTGTCCGGATATAGCTCGCCATCGCTGCCTTTCTGTGCCGGCGGTAGAGCCGACGTAAACAGATGTATCTGGACGTGACTATTCCAAACAAAACCAATTGGTCTTGTAGGACAACGCGCCGTTCAGCAATGAACTGTGCAGTTTTACCGGTTTAGCGGGTCAGCGCGCTTTGCGGCTGCGGGCGGCGCCCGTGACGCGTGGCGGCAGGCCCGTGTGCTGCGTGAGCACGCGGCCCGGCGCAGCCTTCACCCCCGCCGGCTTGGCTGGCGTGGAGTTCTTGCGCCGTGCACCCTGGTAGGCGCCGTCGGTGACCGGCTGGAAGCTGGGGATCAGGTGGTGCTTGCCGTTGCCGATCAGGTCGGCCCGGCCCAGGGCCTTGAGCGCTTCGCGCAGCAGCGGCCAGTTGTTCGGGTCGTGCCAGCGCAGGAAGGCCTTGTGCAGGCGGCGGCGCTTCTCGCCGCGCACGATGTCCACCGTGTCCTCTTCCGCGGCGGCGCGGCGCACCTTGCGCAGCGTGTTGCGGCCCGAGTGGTACATGGCGGTGGCCGTGGCCATGGGGCTGGGGTAGAAGGTCTGCACCTGGTCCGCGCGGAAGCCATTGCGCTTGAGCCAGAGCGCCAGGTTCATCATGTCCTCGTCGCTGGTGCCCGGGTGCGCCGCGATGAAGTACGGGATCAGGTACTGCTTCTTGCCCGCCTCGGCCGAGTACCTCTCGAACATCTGCTTGAAGCGGTCGTAGCTGCCGATGCCCGGCTTCATCATCTTGGACAGCGGGCCGCCCTCGGTGTGCTCGGGCGCGATCTTGAGGTAGCCGCCCACGTGGTGCTGCACCAGCTCCTTGACGTACTCGGGCGACTGCACGGCCAGGTCGTAGCGCAGGCCCGAGCCGATCAGGATCTTCTTGATGCCCTTGAGCGAACGCGCCCGCCGGTACATCCTGATGAGATGCCCGTGGTCGGTGTTCAGGTTGGAGCAGATGCCCGGGTAGACGCAGCTGGGCTTGCGGCAGGCCGCCTCGATCTCGGGCGACCTGCAGCCGATGCGGTACATGTTGGCCGTCGGTCCGCCCAGGTCGGAGATGACGCCGGTGAAGGCCGGGATCTTGTCGCGGATCTCCTCGATCTCGCGGATGACCGAGTCCTCGCTGCGGCTCTGGATGATGCGGCCTTCATGTTCCGTGATGGAGCAGAAGGTGCAGCCGCCGAAGCAGCCGCGCATGATGTTCACCGAAAAGCGGATCATCTCCCAGGCCGGGATCTTGGTCGCGCCCTCGTGGCTGCCGTGCTCGTCGGCGTAGCGCGGGTGCGGGCTGCGCGCGTAAGGCAGGCCGAACACGTGGTCCATCTCGGCCGTGGTCAGCGGGATGGGCGGGGCATTGACCCAGACGTCGCGGTCGCCGTGCGCCTGCACCAGCACCCGCGCATTGCCGGGGTTGGTCTCCAGGTGCAGCACGCGGTTGGCATGGGCGTACAGCACCGGGTCGCTCCTGACCTGCTCGTACGAGGGCAGGCGGATGACGGTGCGGTCGCGGTTGAGCCTGACGCGCGGGTTGGGCACGAAGGTCAGGGGCTGGATCGTCGTGGCCTCGGCGCTCCCATCTTCTTTAGCACAGCTCTCCCCCTGCGCCTTGGCCTGGTCCGAGATGGTCAGGTAGGGGTTGAGGTGGTCCTCGACGCGGCCCGGCTGGTCCACCTCGGTCGAGTCGATCTCCATCCATCCTTGCGGCGTGCTGCGCCGGATGAAGGCCGTGCCGCGCACGTCGGTGATGGCTTCCACCGGCTCCCTGGATGCCAGCCGGTGCGCGATCTCGACGATGGCGCGCTCGGCATTGCCGTACAGCAGCAGGTCGCACTTGGCATCCACCAGGATGGAGCGGCGCACCTTGTCCTGCCAGTAGTCATAGTGGGCGATGCGGCGCAGGCTGCCCTCGATGCCGCCCATGACGATGGGCACCTCGCCGTAGGCCTCGCGGCAGCGCTGCGAGTACACCAGCGACGCCCGGTCCGGCCGCTTGCCGCCCACGTCGCCGGGCGTGTAGGCATCGTCGCTGCGGATCTTCCGGTCGGCTGTGTACCGGTTGATCATGGAATCCATGTTGCCGGCGGTCACGCCGAAGAACAGGTTGGGCTTGCCCAGCGCCTTGAATGGCTCGGGCGACTGCCAGTCGGGCTGGGCGATGATGCCTACCCGGAAGCCCTGCGCCTCCAGCACGCGGCCGATCACCGCCATGCCGAAGCTGGGATGGTCCACGTAGGCGTCGCCGGTGACGATGACGATGTCGCAGCTGTCCCAGCCGAGCTGGTCCATCTCGGCCCGGCTCATCGGCAGGAACGGCGCCGTGCCGAAGCGCGCGGCCCAGTACCGCCGGTAGCTGGTGATCGGCTTGGCGGCGCGCGCGAACAGCGAAACGTCGGCGGGGGCGTTCATGCGGAAAGGGGTGGGGGTCGCGCCCGTGGGCGCGCGGTGCGGGGAAGGCCGCCATTGTAGGTGGCGCGGCCCGCGCCGGCCACCCTCGTGGTTATTCGGCGGCGCACTGCGCGCGCACGTTCTCCACCAGGGGCAGCACCATCTCGGCGCTGGGATGCCGCGCCATCAACGCCAGGCACAGCATGGAGAGGAACAGCTGCGCCTTGTCGGGCCCCACCTCGGCAAGGGCTTCACGCACGGCGGCATAGCTGCGGTCCAGGTCGGCATCGGTCATGCCCCTATCCTAGGGTCGGCCGAGCCTGCGTTGGTGACAAGGCGTCACCGCTGTCGTGTGGGCGGCGGGTTGCCGCGCGCGGCCTCCAGCTCCCAGGGGCTGTTTTCGACGTTGGGACCCTCCGGGTAGGCCTGCGGGCCCTTGGCGATGCCCGGATCGGCCGGCGCGCCGGCCACGCCGGCCGGCATGTCGGGCGCCGCCTGCTCGAGCAGGTCGTCGTCCGGCGAGGTCGCCAGGGTGCCCGAGCCCTTCTCGCCCAGGGTCTTGTTGCGCGGATCGCCGTCGTGGTTCTCGTTGCCGGCGCCGCGGCCGGGTCCGGCACCGATGCTGGTGTTGCTCATTGCTGTGTCCTCGCTGTGTCTGCGGGCTCCACCTTAGACCGGCCTGCCACGACCGGCGCAGGCCCCGGCCCCATGGCGCTGTAGGCATCCGGCCAACGCGAAGCCTCGACAAGGCCGTCCTACGCCGGACGGCTAGGCTTGCCGACACCGCCCCGCCCCGGCGCGCCTAGGGTGGAAGCATGAACGAAGCACACGAGATTCCACAACACCTGCTGGGCGGCCAGCAGGTGGCCATCTTGGCCCTGGACGGGGTCGAGCAATCCGAACTGGCCCAGCCGCGCGCGGCGCTGCAGGAGATGGGCGTGATCACGCGGCTGCTGTCCGCCCGCCGCGGCAGCGTGCAAGGGGTGGAGCACGGCCGGCCGGCCGACACCTTCGCGGTAGACATGACCTTCGACAAGGCCGATGCGTTCGCCTTCGACGGCGTGCTGCTGCCCGGCGGCGAGAAGAACGCTGCGGCCTTGCGCCACCACCCGCAGGCCCAGGCGTTCGTACGGGCCATGGACGAGCAGGGCAAGCCCCTGGCCGTGATCTGCCACGGGCCCTGGCTGCTGGCCTCGGCCGGGCTGGTGCAGGGCCGCCGCATGACCAGCTACCCCGCCCTGGCCGACGAATTGCGCCAGGCTGGCGCCCGCTGGGAGGACGCGCCCGCCGTGCGCGACGGCCACTGGATCTCCAGCCGCACGCCGCAAGACCTGGACGCCTTCATCCAGGGCTTCAAGGAGCTGCTGGCTGAGCGCATGAAGCGCAGCGTGGCCGGCACCGCCGACGACACGCTCACCGCCGTGGGCATCGACGGCTGAGGCGGCGGGCGCCAACGCCGCCACAATGCGGGCATGACCACCGCCGCCGGCGAGACCTCCCCAGCCGACCTGCTGCGGTTCTGGCGCGAAGCCGGGCCGCAGCGCTGGTTCCGCAAGGACCCGGCGTTCGACGAACGCTTTCGCACGCGCTTCCTGCCCGCGCACGAGGCGGCGGCACGGGGCGCGCTGCAAGGCTGGGCCGACACGGCCGACGGCGCCCTGGCGCTGCTGCTCCTGCTGGACCAGTTCCCGCGCAACGCCTTCCGCGGCTGCGCACGCGCCTATGCCACCGATGCCGCGGCGCGCGAGATCGCCCACGGTGCGCTCGAGCGCGGGTTCGATGCGCAGGTCGAGGCGCCCCTGCGCAACTTCTTCTACCTGCCGCTGATGCACTCGGAGCGGCTGGCCGACCAGGTGCTGGCGGTGGACAAGACCCGCGCGCTGGGCGAGGAGCCGCTGCGCCATGCACGCATCCACCACGACATCATCGAGCGCTTCGGCCGCTTTCCGCACCGCAATGCGGTTCTGGGTCGGGCCACCACGCCCGAGGAGCAGGCGTTCCTGGACGGCGGCGGCTTCGCCGGCTGATCACGCGCCGGCCACGCGCAGGGCGAGGACCAGCCCTTGCGCCAGATGGCCGGCACGGCAGGCCGGCACCACGGTCCCGGCGGTCGCGACGGCCTGCATGGCCAGCGTCACCAGGAGCACCACGAGCATCATCGTGAGGTGGAAGTACATGCGCGCCTAGGCTAGGACCGGGAGGCCGGCGCACCCGTAGGAAGACGCCTCATGCCCGCGGCGGACATGCCGGGCCAGCCATTGCCGGCGGTGCTCGGCGCAGGACAGCCGCTCCCGCAAGGCGAAGGCCCTCGACTACAGCGCCGCCCCGCGGGCCGCGCTCCACTGCGGGAAAGCCACTGCACGACGAGCCCGCCATGCGCATCCACCACCTCAATTGCATCTCCACCTGCCCGCTGGGCGGCCACCTGATGGACGGCCGCACGCCGGGTGTCCTCACGCGCGGCCATCTGTGCTGCCACTGCCTGCTGCTGGAAACCGAGCAGGGGCTGGTCCTGGTGGACACCGGCCTGGGCCTGCGTGACGTGGCGCATCCGCGCGCGCGCCTGTCCGGCTTCTTCCTTGCCCTGCTCAGCCCAGAGTGGCGCGAGGAGATGACGGCGGCGCGCCAGCTCGCCCAGCTGGGGTACCAGCCGCGCGACGTGCGCCACATCGTGCTCACGCACCTGGACTTCGACCACGCCGGCGGCCTGGACGATTTCCCCCAGGCCACGGTGCACCTGCTGCGGCAGGAGCGCGACGCGGCGGCGGCGCAGGCGACCTGGCTGGACCGCCAGCGCTTCCGCCCGCAGCAGTGGGGCACGCGCGCGAACTGGCGGGTGTACGGCGCCGCCGGCGGGGAGCGCTGGTTCGGCTTCGACGGCGTGCGCCAGCCCGAGGGGCTGCCGCCCGAGGTGCTGCTGGTGCCGCTGCCCGGCCACACGCTGGGCCACGCCGGGGTGGCGGTGCGCCGCGACGACGGCCACTGGCTGCTGCAGGCGGGCGACGCCTACTTCCACCACCGCGAAATGGACCTGGAGCGGCCCTGGTGCACGCCCGGGCTGCGGATGTACCAGGCGCTGATGGAAAAGGACCGCCGGGCCCGGCTGGACAACCAGGCGCGCCTGCGCGAGCTGCGCCGCGCGCACGGCCACGAGGTGGAACTGGTCTGCGGCCACGACCCGGTGGAATTCGAACACGTCAGCGGGCGGCCGCTGGGCGCGCCGGCCGGCGCAGCGCAGGAGCCCGCACGCGGCCGGGGGTTCGCCCCGGCGGGCGGCCGCGCCTAGGTGGCCCAGGCCGTCGTGCCCATGCCCAGGCCAGCGAAGGTGCTGGCCGCCGCATCGCCGTGGCTGGGAGCCGGCGTGAGCGAAGCCGTCGCCGAGTCCTCGCCATCGAATTCCTCGGTCAGCAGGCAGCCGGGCGCCTCGCGCACCTGGTTGCGCACCAGGGCGTAAGCCTCGGGCGAGATGACGATGCTTCCGCCGCAGGCGGTGGCAGCCACCTGGGCCACCTCCACGGTGGCCGGGCCGACCACGCACCAGAAGATGGCGCTGCCCACGCGGAAGCTGGCGATCCCGGCCGGCGCGGTATGCAGGCCGATGCGCAGCCGCAGCTCGCTGGCGCAGCGCTGCAGGTTCAGGGCCATCTGCAAGGCGCAGCCCGGATCCTCGAAGAACAGCACGGTGCCGCTGGCACGCTGCCGGTCCACCTTGCCCTGGTGGCGCGAGGCCAGCCAGTCGACTTCGGCGGCGAAGCTTTCGCGGTCCGGCGCGGGCCAGCCGGCCATGCCGGGGCTGTCGATGCACAGCAGCGTGACCACACGCTGCTCGAAGGAGATGACGCTGCTGCCGCTGGCGTCGTGTCCGGTGTCGAGGGCAGCCTGGGTGAAATTCATGGGTGGTTTCCAGCGGTTCTGTGCAACCGGATGAAACCATCCTCCTCGCGCGGCGCCCTAGGGAAGACCTCCGTCTTCCCTAGGGAAAGCGCCTAGCGGCGGCCGCCGCTCGGGTCGCGTTCGCGGCCCAGCAGATCGGGCGTGCCGCCGGTGCGCGGCGTGTCCGAGGCCACCGCCCGCTCGCGCGCCGCCGTTCCCGCCTTGCCGTCGAGGCGTTCGACTTCCACGTCCTTGCGGCGGACGGTGTCGCTGATGGCTTCCTCGCGCTCGCGCACCTGCTTGCCCACCACCACCTCCTCGACCACGTGCGCGGTCTTGGCCACCACCGGCTCCTCGACCACCTCGCGCACCTCGATCTCGCCCTCGGTGAAGCTTTGCAGGTCCGCCGGGGTGGCCGGCCGGTCCACCGCATGCCGCTCGACGATGGCATGCTCCTCGCGCAGCCGCACCAGTTCACGCACCGGCCGCTCCGAGACGCGCTGGATGACGCGCACGCCGCCGCGGTCCACGGCGCGCTTGCCGACCTGCAGCTCCTCCTCCACGACGTTGAGCTTCTGCTGGCCGATGACGCCGGACTGGGCGTCGGTGCCGCGCGCCATCGCGCCGGTGGCGCCGGCGGCGATGCCGACGTTGGCGGCGCTGCCGGTCAGGCTGTGCGTGCCCACCGGCGCGCCGGCCGCCGCCTGCGTGCCGGGAGCCATGCCGTCCCACCCGGCGGCGCGCCATTGCTGCGCCCGCTCGTCGATGTCGATGGCGCCGCACTCGCGCATCAGGTCGGCCGCCCGGTCGGCCTGCTCGTCGGTCTGCGCGTCCACCACCAGCACCATGCTGCCGCGGTTCACCGCCTCGGAGTACACGCCGTGGTCGGCATGGCTTTCGAACAGGTTGGCGAAGAAGCTGCCGATGGACGCCATCACGCCCTGGTGCTGCTGCGGCTGGCCGCTGCCGGCCGTGCCGGTGGAGGCGGAAGCCGTGGCGCCCTGCTCCGGCTCGAGGTGGACCTGGTCGCGCGGGACGCCGGCCTGGGTCACTCGTTCCATGGCGCGCTGGGCGGAAGAGATATCGTCGAAGACGCCGATGACGGTTTGCATGTTGAGACTCCAGATGGGGGAAGGAAAAAAAGGAAGATGGAAACGGGCGTGGAACGTGTCGCCTGGCCGCCGGCCCTGGCGGCCAGGCTCAGGACTGCGGGGGCGGCCCTGGGCCCGAAGGCGGCTCGGCAACCGGCTCTTCGGCGCGCCACTGGCCGGTGGCGGGATCGCGCCGCTCGACCACGACCTGTTCGCGCCGCAGCCGCACCGGCGCCAGGCCGGCCGGCCGCTCCTCGCGGCGGCGGGTGATTCGCAGCTCCTCCACCAGCACCAGCTGCTTGTGCAGCACCAGCCGCTCCTCGACGACGGGCACGACCAGCACCTCGCCCTCATGGCGCGGCGCCATCGGGCCGTCGATCACGCGCCCGACCGGCACGCGCTCGGTTTCGACCACCTCGCGCACCAGGATCTCGTCGAGCTCGACTTCGGCCTCCTCGACCTGTTTGCGCACGCGCACCGCTTCGCCCGTCTCGACCTCGCGGCGCCCGACCTGCAGCACCTCCTCGACAACGGGGATGGTGGCGGTGGTGGTGCGCTGGACTGCGTCGTGCTTGGCCATGGCGGCCCATTCTTCTCCTCACGTCACGCCTGGCTGTCGGGGCCCGTCCCCCGACCCTGCGGGCGGGCGCGGCGACGCCCCGTAGGTCACGGCTGACGGCACGCTTCGTGCGTCAGGCGAGCGGCGCCATCAGCGCTTGCGCGTGCGTGCAGCGGGCCGTGCGCCTGGTCGGCCCAGGTCCAGCCGCACCCAGGCCGGCGCATGGTCGCTGGCATGCGGCTGGCCGCGCACCCATGCGTCCACGCCCGCGTCCTGCAGGCAGGGGGCCAGCGCGCGATTGAGCAGCAGGTGGTCGATGCGCAGCCCGGCGTTGCGCTCCCAGTGCTGGCGGAAGTAGTCCCAGAAGGTATAGGGGGCCGCCTGCGGGTGCCGCTCGCGGATGGCGTCGGTCCAGCCCTGCGCCAGCAGGCGCTGGTAGCGTTCGCGGCTCCCGGGCTGCAGCAGCGCGTCCTTCTGCCAGGAGCGCGGGTTGTAGATGTCGGCGTCGGTGGGCACCACGTTGAAGTCGCCGCACAGCACGACCGGGTGGCCCGAGTCCGCCAGGCCCTTGGCATGCGCGAGCAGCCGGTCGAACCAGGCCAGCTTGTAGTCGAACTTGGGTCCAGGCTGCGGATTGCCGTTGGGCAGGTACAGGCAGCCCACCACCACCCCGTCCACCGCCGCCTCCAGGTAGCGGCTCTGGTCGTCGGCTGCGTCGCCCGGCAGCTCCCGGCGGATTTCCACCGGCTCGGCGCCACGCGCCAGGATGGCCACCCCGTTCCACGAGCGCTGGCCCTTCCAGAGCGCGTGGTAGCCCGCTTCGCGCAGTGCCGCCGCCGGGAACGCCGCGTCCAGCGCCTTGAGCTCCTGCAGGCAGGCCACGTCGGGCTGCTCGCGCGCCAGCCACTCGAGCAGGCCGGGCAGGCGGCTCTTGATCCCGTTGACGTTGAAGGTGGCGATCTTCATCCGGCCATCATGGCCGAGGTGGACCGCACCACTGCGTAGGAGCCCGCCGCTGGCGGCACCGTCCTACCGGCGCGCGATCGGGCCCGTCCTAGAGTGGCGGATCGACAAGGAGCACACCGCATGAACCCTCAGGATCCGAAGCCGGGCGGGAGGCCGGTAGCCCAGGCCGACGTGCTGGGTGAGGACGCCGTCGCCACCGGCGCGATGGAAGGCCTGTCCGGTGACGCGGGCGCCCGGACACCGCCCGACCGCGGCCAGGCTGCCCGCGGCGACGAGGAAGGCGAAGCACGGCCGGGCAAGGACGAGAACCAGGCCGGCTTTCTCAAATCCGACAGCGACGGGCCTGGGCGCGGCTAAGGTTTTCGCCAGGTGCTTCCGTGCGGAAAAGCTCAGAGCCCGAGGTTCTTGCGGCTGAACGCCTCCGCACCGCCGCTGCCGCCGCCGTCCGGAAAGTCGTGCGGATCCAGCCGGCGGCGGCGCGGTTGGGGCGCCTCGATCACCGTGCTGGCGCTGCTCTCCCCATGGTCGGGCTTGGCGGCTGGCGAGGCGGTCGGCGGCGCGTCCTGCTTGGCGCTGGTGGGGCTGGTGTCCTGGCGCGACACGGGTTCTCCTTGCAAGTGGTCGGCGCAGGATAGGCAGCCAGCCTGCCCGCGGCTGTCGGACGGCGCCGCGCAAGGAGCCCGGCAGCGAACTTGGGGCTTGGATCGCCTTCCAATGCGCATGGGCCACCATCTTGCTGCCGTGCTCGGGCTCGCAACCCTGCTTTGCGCCACGGCCGCAGCGGCCGCCGATCCGCTCAAGTCACCGGCCTGCGGCCAAGCCATCGCCGCGCTCGAGTCGGTGCGTGCCGGGACACCGGACACGGCGGACCGGCGCGAACGGGTCCACGCCGCGCGCAGCCAGGCCGCGCGCATCTGCCTCGGGCAGGTCGATCCGCCGGCGCGCACCGCGCGCCCGGCCGTGGCGCCGCTGCAGGTGCCGCCGCCTCTTATCGATCCGCCGCCGTTGCCGCCGGTGGCCGTGACGCCGCCCGTCTCCCCGCCCGCGCCGGCCTGGCGGCCGCCGCCCGTGGTCACCAGCTGCGACGCCGGCGGCTGCTGGGACAGCGATGGCACGCGACTGGACCGCGCCGGCCCGCTGCTGACGGGGCCGCGCGGGCCTTGCATCCAGCAGGGGGCGGTGCTCTCCTGCCCTTGAACGGAGGCGCCGGCTTTTGTGGCCCAATGGCGCCTTCGCTTTTTATTCAAAACAAGGACCAGCCATGGGCAACAAGATCGTGACCGAAGCCGACCGCAAGCGCAGCGCCACGCCGCCGACCACCGCCAATTTCACCGCGCCCCGCAGCGGCGGCGGCCAGAAAATCAGCCTCGAGCGCGGCAGCGCCACGCGCAGCAAGAAGAACCCGGGCAAGCGCCCGCACAAGGGCGGCTGAGGCCTGCATCTCCCGCGAGGCCGCCACGGCCTCGTCCTACACCGCCGGGCGGCCAGCCGGGCGATAACAAGGCATCGCGCGCCACGCGCTTGAGGATGCCTTTCATGCAGCTCGACATCTACCGCCGCCCCGAACCCGAACACAAACTGTCCTACCTGGCCGTGCCCTCGGACCAGGCCATCCCCGAAGAGGCGACGAACACCGACTGGGTTCTGCACGCCCGAGCCGTGGAACTGGACGAGAACGCACCCTCGTTCGCCGAGTACGGCATCGACCGCGCGGCGCAGCAGATGGCCGAGAAGGGCTACGCCATCACCAGCCTGGCGCACCAGATCGAAGCCGGGGACTGAGCCCGCGGGGCAGGAGCGTCCGGCAGAACGGATGTGTTAGAAACCAAGGGCGCCGCCGACCGGGGGGCGCCCCGGGTTTCGCATGCGCCTACGCCTTCGCCTTCTGCTGCTCGTCCTCGCCGTCCTGATCCCGGCCTTCGCCATGTCGGCCATCGGCATGGCCCATGTCTGGCACGAGCAGCAGAAGTTCAACCACGAGTCGCTACGCGAGGCCGCGCGGGCCCTGGCGCTCGCGCTGGACCGCGAGCTGCGCGAGCGCGAACGCATCCTGCTGGCGCTGGCCAGTTCGCCCCCGCTGGCGGCGGGCGACCTGCGTTCCTTCCATGCCCACATCCAGTCGGTGGGGCAGGCCCTGCAGGCGTCCATCATCCTGTCGGACACCTCGGGCCGGCAGCTTCTCAACAGCCGGCTGCCTTTCGGCACCGAGCTGCCGCGCATGACCTCGCAGGAGCGCGCGTTCCGCGCGCAGTACGGCAACGAAACCACCCTGGTCAGCAACCTGTACCTGCCCCCGGCGGGGCTGGGGCCGTACAGCTTCGCGGTGCAGGTCCCTGTGCGCAACGCGGCCGGCCGGGTCGAGCACTTCCTCATGCTCGGCTCGCCGGCGCGCCAGCTGCAGGGCCTGCTGGAGGCGCAGCGCCTGCCGCCGGGCTGGCTGGCCACCATCACCGACCGCGAGGGCTACCTGGTGGCCCGCAACACCGAGGAGACCCGCTACGTCGGCCAGCGCCTCAGGGCGGACCTGCTGGCGCGCCTGCCCGAAGGCGCCGGCTTCCACCAGGGCGTCACGCTGTCCAACCTGGACGGCTCGGGCTTCTTCAGCCGCGCCGCGGAGTCCGGCTGGTACTTCATCGTGACCGTGCCGACCGACCAGCTCCAGGGCGCGGCCGTCCGCACCACGGCGCTGATGGCGGCGATCTCGGTGCTGTTGCTGGCCGTGGCCGTGGCCGCGGCCTTCGCCGTGGGACGGGCCATCGCGCGGCCGATGGAATCGCTGCGGCTGGCCGCCGGCCGCCTGGGCCGCAACGAGCCGGTGCAGCCGCAGGCCAGCGGCATCGTCGAGATGGACGCGGTCCATGCGGCCATGGTCGACGCCAGCCGCCGCCTGCGCGATGTCAATGCCGACCTGGAGCGCAAGGTCGCCGAGGCGATGGCCGGCTACGAGCAGTCGCAGCGGGCGCTGATGCAGGCGCAGAAGCTGGAGGCGCTGGGCCGGCTGACGGGCGGCATCGCCCACGACTTCAACAACGTGCTGCAGACCCTGACCACCGGCCTGCAGGCGGCCAGCCATCAGGCACCCGAGAAGGTGCGCGCCCTGCTGGCGATCTGCCAGCGCGCGGTCACCCGCGGGGCCGAGCTGGCGCGCCAGCTCGCCGTTTTCGGCCGGGTCCAGGAGGTGCGCATCGAAACGGTGGACCTGGCGTGCCGGCTGCAGGAGGCACGGCCCCTGCTCTCGGGCGCCCTGCCCAGCAACGTCGAACTGGCCTACGACCTGGGCCCCACGCTGTGGCCGGTGATGCTGGACCCGGCGCAGCTCGAGCTGGCCCTGCTGAACCTGGTGATCAACGCGCGCGATGCCATGCCCGGCGGCGGGCAGGTGGTGCTGCGGGCGGTCAACGAGCCGCTGGCGCAGCCGCCGGCCGGGCTGCCCGCGGGCCACTATGTCGCGCTGTCCGTCGCCGACGACGGCGAGGGCATGACCGAGGAGGTGATGGCGCGCGCCTTCGATCCCTTCTTCACCACCAAGAGCATAGGCAAGGGGACGGGCATGGGCCTGTCGCAGGCCTATGGCTTCGCGCGCCAGAGCGGCGGCACCCTGGTGCTGCGCAGCCAGCCCGGCCGCGGCACCACGGCGACGCTGTACCTGCCGCGGGCGCGGACGCAGCCGGCGGCGGCGCCCGCGGCCGAGGCGCAACCGGTCACCCAGGGCCGCGGCCGCGTGCTGCTGGTGGAGGATGACCCGCTGGTACGCGACACCGTGCGCCCGGCGCTGGAGGCCGCCGGGTTCGAGTTGCGCTCGGCCGGTACAGCCGACGAGGCGCTGCGGCTGCTGGCCCAGGACCCGCAGTTCGACCTGGTGTTCTCCGACGTGGTGATGCCCGGCGCGATGACCGGCATCGACCTGGCGCAGCAGGTCCAGCAGCGCTGGCCGCGGATGCGGGTGGTGCTGGCCACCGGCTACTCGGACCGGCGCATCGACGTGCCGGGCGTGCGGGCGCTGGCCAAGCCGTACGACCTGCAGCAGGCGGTCCATGCCCTGAACGAGGCCCTGGCGTCGCGATGAAGTACGGCATCGCCGTGCGCACGCTGTGCGAGTTCACGGCCCGGCAAGGCGACCTGGACCTGCGGTTCACGCCCTCGCCCACGGCGCAGCAGGGCATCGCCGGCCACCAGCAGGTCGCGGCGCGGCGCCGCGCCGGCTACCAGAGCGAGATCGCGCTGCAGGCCGACTTCGGCCCGCTCACCGTGCGCGGCCGCGCGGATGGCTGGGACCCGGCGCTGCAGCAGCTGGAGGAGATCAAGACGCACCGGGGCGACCTGGCGCGCCAGCCCGCCAACCACCGCCACCTGCACTGGGCGCAGCTCAAGGTCTACGGCTGGCTGCTGTGCCAGGCGCGCGGCCTGGCCGAGGTGCGGCTGGCCCTGGTGTACTACGACATCGCCAGCGGTCGGGAGACGGTGCTGGCCGAGGTGCACGGTGCGGACAGCCTGCGCGTCTTCTTCGAGGAGCAGTGCGGCCGCTTCCTGGCCTGGGCCGAGCAGGAGCTGGCGCACCGGCAGGCGCGGGACGCCGCGCTCGCCGCCCTCGCCTTCCCGCATGCCGATTTCCGGCCCGGCCAGCGCATGCTGGCCGAGGCGGTCTGGCGCGCCGCCGCGTCGGGCCGCTGCCTGCTGGCCCAGGCGCCCACCGGCATCGGCAAGACCGTGGGCACGCTGTTCCCGCTGCTCAAGGCCTGCCCCGGCCAGCGGCTGGACCAGGTGTTCTACCTGGCCGCCAAGACGCCCGGGCGCACCCTGGCGTTGGAGGCGCTGCGGCTTCTCGCCGGTGGCACGGGCGACGGGCAGCCGCTGCCGCTGCGCGTGCTGGAGCTGGCGGCGCGCGAGAAGGCCTGCGAGCACCCGGACAAGGCGTGCCACGGCGAGTCCTGCCCGCTGGCGCGCGGCTTCTACGACCGGCTGCCCGCGGCGCGCGCCGAGGCGATCGGGTTGCCGGCGCAGGACCGCGCCGCGCTGCGCGAGGTCGCCCTGCGGCACCAGGTCTGTCCCTACTGGCTGGGCCAGGAACTGGCCCGCTGGGCCGACGTGGTGGTGGGCGACTACAACTACTTCTTCGACGCCACGGCCCTGCTGCATGCGCTCACCGCCGCCCAGGAGCGCCGGGTGGCGCTCCTGGTGGACGAAGCGCACAACCTGCTGGAGCGGGCCCGCGGCATGTACAGCGCCGAGCTGGACGAGGCGCAGCTGCTGGCGCTGCGCCGCCAGGCGCCGGTCGCCCTGAAGCGGCCGCTGGAGCGGCTGGCCCGCGCCTGGCGCGGGCTGCAGCGCGACCAGGCCGACACCTATGCGGCGCACGACGAGCTGCCCGGTCCCTTCATGGAGGCGCTGCAGCAGGCCGCGGCTGCCGTCGCCGACCATCTGGCCGAGGCGCCGGCCCAGCCGCCGGGCGAGCTGCAGCAGTTCTGCTTCGACGCGCTGGCCTTCGGCCGCCTGGCCGAGACCTTCGGCACGCACTCGCTGTTCGACGTGACGCTGCGCCAGGAGCGCGGCCGCACCCGGGCGCGCGTCTGCATCCGCAACCTGATCCCGGCCCCGCACCTGGCACCGCGCTTCGCCGCCGCCCACACCGCCACCCTGTTCTCGGCGACGCTGGGCAGCGCCGCGTTCTGCCGCGACACCCTGGGCCTGCCCGCCGACACCGCCTGGGTGGAGGTCAACTCCCCGTTCGTCGCCGACCAGCTGGCGGTGCACGTGGTGCGCGAGGTCTCCACCCGCTATGCCGACCGCGGCCGCTCGGTGGCGCCCATCGTGCGGCTGATGGCGCGCCAGTGGCGCGAGCGGCCCGGCAACTACCTGGCCTTCTTCAGCAGCTACGACTACCTGCGCCAGGTAGCAGGCCCGTTCGCCGACGCCCATCCCGAGATCCCCGTGTGGCAGCAGTCGCCCGGCATGCGCGAGTCCGAGCGCGAGGCCTTCCTGGCCCGCTTCGTGGCCGGCGGCAGCGGCATCGCCTTCGCCGTGCTGGGCGGCCCGTTCGCCGAGGGCATCGACCTGCCGGGCGAGCGGCTGGTCGGCGCCTTCATCGCCACGCTGGGCCTGCCCCAGGTCAACCCGGTCAACGAGCGCCTCAAGCAGAGGCTGCAGCAGGCCTTCGGCGCCGGCTATGACTACGCCTACCTGTACCCGGGCCTGCAGAAGGTGGTGCAGGCGGCCGGGCGCGTGATCCGCGGCCCCGAGGACCGCGGCGTGGTCTACCTGATCGACGACCGGTTCCAGCGGCCCCAGGTGCGCGGCCTGCTGCCGAGGTGGTGGCAGGTCGACACCGGACGGGCGCCGCCGTCCGCGAAAAAAGAGGGGGCCGATGTCGATTAACAGCCGACTCACGCATCGGTGCTGCAGGAGCGCGATGGTCGTGCTCCGTTCGACTGACTGGAGAAATGCGATGGAATACATGCTGATGTACTGGGAAACCGCAGAGGACGAGGCCTGCCGCAACGACCCGGCGCGGGCCGGCCCCTACTGGGCCGCATGGACGGCCTACATCGGCGCGCTGCAGGCCTCGGGTTGCATGACGTCGGGCAACGGCCTGCAGCCGCCGGCCACGGCCACCACGGTGCGCATCCGCGGCGGCCAGCGCCAGGTGCAGGACGGCCCGTTCGCCGACACGCGCGAGCACCTGGGCGGCTACGTCATCCTGGACGTCGAGTCGCTCGACCAGGCGCTTGAATGGGCAGCCCGCGCGCCCTGCGCCGCCACTGGTGGCACCGAGGTGCGGCCGGTGGAGCCGCCCCCGCCCGGCATCACGCCGCGCTGATGAGGCCGGCCGGCTGGAGCGAGGCCGAGGCGGCCGCGCGCGGCTCCTATGGCCGGCTGGTGGCCTGGCTGGCCTGGCGCTGGCGCGACCTGGCGGGGGCGCAGGACGCGATGGGCCAGGCCCTGCTCGCCGCCCTGGAGCGCTGGCCGCGCGATGGCGTGCCCGCCAACCCCGATGCATGGCTGCTGACGGCGGCCCGGCGCGAGCTGCTGCAGCGCTCGCGCCACCGCCGCGTGCAGGAAGCGCCCGAGGCACGGGCCGTCCTGGCCGGGGAACCGCAGGTGCCGCAAGCGCCCGCCGTGCCGGACGTGCGCCTGAAGCTGATGTTCGTCTGCGCCCACCCGGCGCTTGCGCCGGCCATCCACGCGCCACTGATGCTGCAGGCCGTGCTGGGGCTGCAGGCACAGACCATCGCCCAGGCTTTCCTGGTCTCGCCCGCGGCCATGGCGCAGCGCCTGGTACGGGCCAAGACCAAGATCCGCGAGGCCGGCCTGCGCTTCGAGGAGCCCGAGGCGCGCGAGCTGCCGCAGCGGCTGGCCGCGGTGCTGGAAGGCATCTATGCCGCCTACACCATCCGCACTGACGCCCTGGCGCTGCACGGCGCGCAGGCCGACCTGCTGCCAGAGCTGGGCACCGAGGCGCTGTTCCTGGCACGCCTGGCCGCGCAGCTGCAGCCGCGCAGCGCCGAGGCCTGGGGCCTGCTGGCGCTGCTGCTGTACTGCGAATGCCGCCGTGGTGCGCGCTTCGACGCGCAGGACCGCTTCGTGCCCCTGGCGCGGCAGGACACCGCCTTGTGGGACCGCGGCTTGCTGCTGGAGGCCGAGCGCTGCCTGCGCCAAGCCGCGGCGCTGGGCCAGCCGGGCTGCTTCCAGCTGGAGGCGGCGATCCAGTCGGCGCACTGCCAGCGTGCGTTCGACGGCGGCACGCCCTGGGGCGCCATCGCCGGCCTGTATGGCGCGCTGGTCGCCCAGGCACCGACCATCGGCGCACGCATCGGCCACGCGGTGGCCCTCGCCGAGGCGGGCGATGCCGCGGGCGGGCTGGCGCTGCTGGAGGCGCTCGTTGCGCCCGGCCTGGCCAGCCACCAGCCCTACTGGGTGGCCCTGGCCCACCTGCGCCGCGCCTGCGGCCACGCCGGGCCGGCCCGCGAGGCCTTGCAACGCGCCATCGGCCTGACGCCCGACCCGCGGGTGCGGGCGTATCTGCTACGCGAGATCGATGCCCTGGCCGTCAAGTGAACAGCTGGCGCCGCGCCGCGTTGGTGATGGCGGCGACGGCCGGGTGGGTGATGCGCCGCTCGATCGAGATCGCGTAGAACTCCACGGCCAGGTCGTCGGCCCGGCCAACGACCGAAACGCCGTACTGCCGGCGGATTTCCGCCTCCAGCACCGTGGGCGCGACGAACACGCCGCCGCCTTCGCGCCCGAACGCCTTGACCAGGGCACTGTCGTCGAATTCGCCCGCCACGGGCGGTTGCAGCCCCTGCTCACGCAGCCAGGCTTCCAGCCGTGGCCGCACCGCCGAGTCCGGCCCCGGCAGCAGCAACGGCAGCCGCTCCAGCACCTGCGGGAAACGCAGCCCGCCACGGTGCGCCTTGAGCAATGCGGGTCCAGCAAAAAAGCTGGTGCCCGACTTGCCCAGCACGTGGCTGAATGCCTTGACGCTCACCTGGGCGGGTAGCGGCACGTCCGAGATCACCAGGTCCAGGCGGTGCACGGCCAGCTCGCCCAGCAGGCTGGACAGCTTGCCTTCGCTGCACAGCATCCGCATGGCCGGCCGCAGCCGCATCGCCGGCTCCAGAACGTGATAGGCGATCGACTTCGGCACGGAGTCGGCCACGCCGACGCTAAAGCGCGCCACCGGGCCCGCGCCGCGCCCGCCGCCCTCGCCGCGCAGCGCCTGCTCCAGCTCGGCGCCGGCCGCGAAGATCTCGTCGGCGTACCGCAGGGCCAGCCGGCCGGCGGCCGTGAGTTCCACGCCGCGCCCCACCTTGCGCAGCAGCTGCTGGCCCAGGCGCTCCTCCAGCAGCTTGATCTGGGCGCTCAGGGTCTGCGGCGTGACGTGCAACCGCTCGCCGGCCTTGACCACCCCGCCGGCCTGGGCCACCGCCCAGAAGTAGTGCAGGTGCTTGTAGTTGATCATCAGTTTCTTCCGAAGTGTTGGCTGCTTAATTCGAATTTATCCCAGGAAGGCCATCCATTAGATTCGCTCCGTTCCGCATCTTCTTGTTGCCGAAAGGAGTAAGCCATGAACGTCGAAATCCGCGCCACCGAACTCAAGCTCACGGTGCGCCAGCGCGCCGACGCCGCCGCCCGCGTGCGCGCAGCGTTCGCCCGGCTCGCGCACCGCGTGTCGCGCGTCGTGGTCGACCTGCGCGGCGCGGGCGCCCACAAGTCGCGGCGCTGCGCGGTCGAGGTGCACATCCCCGGCGAGGCGCCGGTGCTGGTCGAGGACCGGCATGTCAACGTGGCCGCGCTGGTGCGCCGCGCGCTGGCGCGCGCCTGGCGCGCGGCCATCGCCCGCGTTGCGGCGCTGGCCGCGCGCCGCCCCATCCACCACCTGCCGGCGCCGGTGCGGCAAGCGCCATGGAAATGAGCGCCACGCTGCTGGCCATCCTGGCGGCGACCTGCGCCGCCGCGGCCCTGCTGTCCTGGCGCCGCGGCGACGCGGCGCGCGACGTCGGCCTGATGTCCGCGGTGGGCGCGGCGGCCGGCGGCCTGGGGGCCGCCCTCGCCATCGCCGCCTGAACAGACCGACTGGACACCATGGCCATGCCCGACCTCCTCCTCCAACCCTTCCTCGGCCACGCCGTCTGGCTGTGGCTGACCTTCCTTGTCCTGGTCGTCGCGCTGCTGGCCTTCGACCTGGGCGTGCTGCACAGGGACGACCACGAGATCGAGGTGGCCGAGAGCCTGTGGCTGTCGGCCGGCTACATCGCCGTGGCGCTGGCCTTCGGCGGCTGGCTGTGGTGGCAGCTGGGCCCGCAAAGCGGCCTGGAGTACTTCACCGGCTACCTGATCGAGAAGTCGCTGTCGATGGACAATGTGTTCGTCATCGCGATGATCTTCTCCTTCTTCGCCATCCCCCGCCAGTACCAGCACCGCGTGCTGTTCTGGGGCATCCTGGGCGTGATCGTGCTGCGCGCCGTCATGATCGCGCTCGGCGCGGCCCTGGTCTCGCAGTTCTCCTGGGTGCTGTACGTCTTCGGCGCCTTCCTGGTGCTCACCGGCATCAAGATGCTGTGGGTGGCCGACCACCAGCCGGACCTGGCGGACAACGCACTGCTCAAGTTCCTGCGCAGGCGCCTGCGCGTCACGCCCGAGCTGCGCGGCAACGCCTTCTTCGTGCGCGAGCCCGACCCTGTGACCGGACGGGCCGTGCTGTGGGCCACCCCCCTGTTTCTGGCGCTGGCCCTGGTCGAGTTTGTCGACCTCATCTTCGCCGTGGACTCGGTGCCGGCGATCTTCGCGATCACCACCGACCCTTTCATCGTCTACACCAGCAACATCTTCGCCATCCTGGGGCTGCGGGCGCTGTACTTCGCGCTGGCCGCGATGATCCACCGCTTCATCTACCTCAAGTACGCCCTGGCCCTGGTGCTGGTGTTCATCGGAGGCAAGATCTTCCTGGTGAACATCGTCGGCAAGCTGCCGCCGGTCTTCAGCCTGGGCGTGACGGCCGGCCTGATCGCCGGGGGTGTGATCGTCTCGCTCTGGAAGACCCGGGGCAGCGGGTCCGGCACGCGGCCGCCCGAGCAGGCTCGGCGGCCGGGCTGACATGGGCGACCCCGTCGTCCTGTTCTTCCTGCTGGGGTTGGCCGCCCGCCTGCTGCGCAGCGAGTTGCGCCTGCCGGAGGGGCTGTACGACATCCTGGCCTTCTACCTGCTGCTGGCCATCGGGCTCAAGGGCGGGGTGGAGCTGAGCCGGCAGCCGTTGGCGGACATCGGCACCCAGGTGGCGGCCTGCGTGGGCCTGGGCCTGGCCATCCCGTTCGCGCTGGTGCCGGTGCTGCGCGCGCTGGGCTTCAGCCGGGCCGACAGTGCCTCGCTGGCGGGTCACTACGGCTCGGTCAGCGTCGTCACCTTCGCCTTGGCGGCGGCCTACCTGCAGCGGCAGGCCGTTCCCGTGGAGGCGCACGCGGCGCTGTGGGTGGCGTTGATGGAGGCGCCGGGCCTGGTCGCGGCCATCCTGCTTGCACGGTGGCCGGGCGCCGGCAACCAGACCACGCCCTGGCGGCAGCTGGGCCACGATGTCTTCCTGGGCCGCTCGGTGCTGCTGCTGGTGGGCGGCATCGCCATCGGCGTTGGGCTGGGCGAGGCCGGCATGGCGCCCCTGCAGGCCGTGTTCGTCGAGCCGTTCAAGGGCGTGCTCGCGCTGTTCCTGCTGGAGCTGGGGCTGGTGGTGGGCAGCCGGCTGCCGGCGGTGCGGACCTTCGGCTGGCGCCTGCTGGGCTTTGCGGTCATCGCACCCCTGGCGCTCGCGGTGGCGGGCGCCCTGGTGGGCGTTGCCGTGGGCCTGTCCACCGGCGGCGTCGCGCTGATGGCGACCCTGGCCGCCAGCGCCAGCTACATCGCGGCGCCCACGGCCATGCGCATCGCCGTGCCGGAAGCCGACCCGGCGCTGTCGATCACGGCGGCGCTCGCGGTCACCTTCCCGTTCAATCTGCTGCTGGGCATCCCCTTGTATCTGCAGCTGGCGCGCGCCCTCTCCCCCTGACCGGCAGGCCTTCGGCGCCCGGCCCGCGCCAGCTGCTCTCGAACGGTCACCGCCGCCCTGCTGCCCGACAGGCAGCTACACTCGCTGGCCCATGCTGGTTCCTGCCCCCGCCCCGCCCACGGTGAAGGTGCTGATCGTCGACGACCAGCCGGCCAACCTGCTCGCGCTCGAGGTGGTGCTGCAGGAGATCGGGGCCACCCTGGTGCGGGCGGGCTCCGGCGAGGAAGCGCTGGCCCGCACGCTGCAGGACGACTTCGCCGCCATCCTGCTGGACATCCGCATGCCGGGCATGGACGGCTTCGAGGCCGCGCGCCTGATCCGCTCGCGCCCGCGCTCGCGCACCACGCCCATCCTGTTCGTCACCGCCTCGGACAGCGCCGAGCTGTACCTGGAGGATGCCTACGCGCTGGGCGCGGTGGACTTCCTGACCAAGCCGCTGCACCCGGCCGCGCTCAAGGGCAAGGTGTCGTTCTTCATCGAGCTGCAGCGCAGCCGCGACGAGCTGCGGGCGGCCGAGCGCCAGGCGGTCAACGAGCGGGCCTTCCTGTCGGCCGTGCTGGAGGCGGTGCAGGATGGCATCGTCGCCTGCGATCCCCACGGCGCCCTGACGCTGTTCAACCGCGCCACCCGCGAGCTGCACGGCCTGCCCGCTGCGCCGCTGCCGGCGACGCGCTGGCCCGAGTACTACGACCTGTACCGCCCGGATGGGCACACGCCGCTGTGGGCGCAGGAGATCCCGCTGGTTCGCGCCCTGGCCGGCGAGCGGGTGCGCAACGTGGAGATGGTGGTGGCGCCCAGGAACGGGCCGCGCCGCACCCTGGTGGCCAGCGGCCAGACGCTGTACGACCCCAGCACCGGCGCCAAGCTGGGCGCGGTGGTGTCCATGCACGACGTCACGGCCGAGCGCGAGGCCGACGCGGCGCGCGCCGCCGCCCTGCGCGAGCAGGCGCGGCGCGAGCAGGCCGAGGCCACTGCCGAGCTGCTGCGCGTCAGCGAAGAACGGCTGCGCCGGCTGGCCGAGCAGCTGGCCGAGTCCGACCGGCGCAAGACCGAGTTCCTGGCGACCCTGGCGCACGAGCTGCGCAACCCGCTGGCGCCGCTGCGCAACGGGCTGCACCTGATGCAGCGCGCGCAGGAGCCCGAGGTGCTGGAGCGCACGCGCGACATGATGGAGCGGCAGCTGAGCCACATGGTCCGCCTCATCGACGACCTGCTGGACATCGCCCGCGTCACCAGCGGCAAGGTGGAGCTCAAGAAGGAGCGCATCGACCTGCGGCAGGTCGTGGACAGCGCCGTGGAGATCAGCCTGCCGACCCTGGAAGCGGCCGGCCACCGGCTGGAGGTGCGGCTGCCGCCCGAGCCGCTGCCTTTGGACGTGGACCCCACGCGCATCGCCCAGGTGCTGGGCAACCTGCTGAACAACGCCGCCAAGTACACGCCCGACGACGGGCAGGTCGTGCTGCAGGCCCGCCGTCAGGAGGGGCAGGTGGTGATCTCCGTGACCGACAGCGGCGTGGGCATCCCCGCCGAGGCCCTGCCCCGGGTGTTCGAGATGTTCACCCAGGTGGGCCGCAACGGCGACCGCTCGCAGGGCGGGCTGGGCATCGGCCTGGCCCTGGTGCGCGCGCTGGTCGAGCTGCACGGCGGCACGGTGACGGCGTCCAGCGCGGGGCCGGGCCGGGGCAGCACCTTCACCGTGCAGCTGCCGCTGGCGGCCGACCTGCCCGCGGCCGAGGCGGCGCCCGCGCCGGGCGCGGACGGCGCGGCTGCCGGCGAATCGCTGCAGGTGCTGGTGGTGGACGACAACCAGGACGCGGCCGAGAGCCTGGCGATGATCCTGGAGATGAGCGGCCACCGGGCCCGCGTGGCCCATGACGGCGACCAGGCCCTGGCCCTGGCCCGCGAGTTCCGGCCGCAGGTGGTGTTCCTGGACATCGGCATGCCCGGCAAGAACGGCTACGAGGTGGCCCGCGAGATGCGCCAGCAGGCCCGGAAGCTGGGGCGCCAGCCGGTGCTGGTGGCCCTGACCGGCTGGGGCGGGCAGGACGACCTGGCGCGCTCCCGGGCGGCCGGCTTCGACCATCACCTGACCAAGCCCGCCGACATCGCCGCCGTCGAGAACCTGCTGGCCGGCCTGGAACCGGCCGTCTGAGCCGGCGGGCCCGGCGCCGGTCTCAGGCCCGGCTGCGCTCCCAGAACAGGCGGGTGGCCTTCAGGCCGGCCGGCGTCCAGTGCTGCACCGGCGACATGGCCTGCACCAGCAGCTGCATCTGGGCATCAGCATCGAGCACGCGCAGCTGGTCCTCCAGCGCGTCCAGGTCGGGATCGAGCAGCGGCGTCTGAACGTCCGGCGTGGGCAGCGCACGGCCGCGCAGGGTCGCCAGGCGCTGCGCCGCGCGAAAGCTGGCGCGCTGCGGCACGCCCAGGTCGGCATACGGCTGGCCGTCGGCGCTGGCGGCGCCGCGGATCCAGTCGTGGATCACCTGCAGTTCGTAGCTGCTGAACACGCCGAACATCTCGGCCTTCTCGCCCTGCAGCAGGCCCCAGAAGCGGCTTTCGTCCACCGGCCGGCCCAGGTGGATCCAGCCGGCCTGCTGAAGCGCCTCCAGGAACCCGGGCACCCGGGACGGTTCGGCCAGCCAGTCGTTCACGCTGCGGCCGGCCACCTTGCAGTAGTCCGAGTGCGCGCCGTGGCCGGCCACGCTCTTGCGCGACAGGATGCGCACCACCTCGCGGGCGATGTCGAACTCGCGGATCACCTGGGTGGTGCCCAGGCCGGCGTCGGCCAGCTTGCTGCCGTTGCGCACGCGCTCCCAGAAGCCGCTGCTGTCGCCCAGCTTGGGCAGGGTGTCCAGCACCGCCTGGCAGGCGCGCTTGGCGTGGCCGGTGTCGGTGTTGTCCACGGTGACGTGGAGCGTGAAGTAGTAGGGGTCCAGGCCCAGCTCGTTGAGCTCGTAGGCCGTGATCAGCAGGTGCAGCGGCAGCTGCTCGTAGCCCAGGTTGAAGCCGATCACCTCGGGCAGCAGCGCCTCGCCGTGCCAGCCCAGGGCCAGCTGGATCAGCCCCTGCTCGTAGAAGGCATCGTCCAGGTCGTCCACCGGGTCCAGCCCGCTGGAGGCCAGCAGCTTGCGATACAGCAGCACGTGGTTCTTGTCGGGGGCGCCCTCCCCCAGTTCCTCCACGTAGGTGCGCACCAGGTCCGAGAAGCGGCTGTTGCGCCAGTGCGCCACCAGTCCGTAGAGCCAGGAGCCGTCGACCAGCTTGGTGGGCGCGACCACCCGCAGGAAGTACAGCGCGTGGGCCCGGTTGCCGAAGAAGCGGCGCGGACCGCCCGCCTTGCGCCCTTCCAGGTACTCGGCGTACTGGGCGGCCACGCGCTGGGCGTTGCCGTCCATCCAGGCGCCCAGCTCCTCCGGGGCGGCGGGGAGATCGGTCGGCGAATCGGCCACCTCGTCCAGCTTGCGCCGCACGAACGCGAGCGCCTCGGCCCGGGCCGCGTCGTCGGGCTGGTGGCCCGACAGGCGCCAGTACAGGCTTGCCATGGGGCCGGTGGACGCGATCTGGGTGGGGATGGGCCGGGCCCACTCGTGTGCGGCGATGTGCATGGGAACATGCTCCGCCCGAGCCCTGCGTACAGGTATAGGTTGGGCGCGGCAACGTCCGTGGGAGCGGGCCTACGACTGGGCAGTAGCGACTCAGGCCGGGTTTCCTGCGCGCCAGTGACTGCGCGGCAACGTGGCTCAGCGCAAGCGCGGACCGCCCGGCATTGATGAATGCGTCCTACAGGCCGGGGCAGGCGCCACTCGCAAAGATGGCCTGATCGTCCCAAGGAATCCCATGGAAGCCACCCTCCCCGGAAAGAACCGCACCGGCACGGCCACTTCGCCGGTCAACACGCAGGCCATGACCGAAGCCGCCGCCGAGTTGTCGCCGGCCGTGCCGGTGGACACGGCGGGCCTGGAGGCCGAGCGCATCCTCTACATCAACGGTTCGGAGTCGGTGGGCTCGATACCGCCGCCCACCGACCTCAAGGGCGTGTTCAAGAACGGCATCGCCAAGATCAAGGGCGGCCAGCCCAGCATCCTGATGGACAAGGTGGGCGAGCGCATCGCCTTCGAGCGCGGCAGCGTGCGGCTGTACGAAGCGCTGATCGCCAAGTACGAGGCGACCGCAGGGCCCGCCGGCGGCGTGCTGCCCATGGCGCAGGATGTGATCGAGAACGAGATGCAGGCGCTGGCCGTGCTGGCGCCGGTGGAAGGCGAGCAGCCGCTGGACACCCTGCGGCGCATCCGCACCGAGGAACTGGTGCACTTCAAGCTGGTGTGCGACGGCATGGTGCGGCTGGGCGGCGATCCGACGGCGCAGACGCCGTGCGCCGACGTGATCGGCACCGCCTCGCTCGGCCTGATCCAGGTGGTCACCGACCCGCGCACCACGCTGGCCCAGAGCCTGACCGCCATCCTGACCGCCGAACTCACCGACAACGCCGGCTGGGAGCTGCTGATCCAGCTGGCCGAGCAGTCCGGCGAATCGGAGCTGGCCGGCGAATTCCTGGGTGCGCTGGCACAGGAACAGGAACACCTGGCCACCATCAAGGGCTGGGTCGCCGCGCTGGTGTCGCAGGGCGCCGGCACGAATGCCGTCTGATTGCGAAGAACAACAAGGAGAACCTCCATGGCCATCCACCTGCTCAAGGACAAGGGCATGCCGCTGGAGCGCCAGCGCCTGACCTGGAAAGACATGGTCGACAAGCCGATCAGCAAGCTCGACGACGACGCCTTCACCCGCCTGCGCGTCATCCTCATGAACGGGCTGGAGCTCGACTCGCTGCGTACCAAGCAGGTGGCCTTGCGGCAGAACCTCGAAGCGCGGGTGCCGATCGCGCAGCTGATGCGGGTGGAGCAGCACCAGGCCACCACCATCAACTGGCTGATCGGCCCGGATCATTCGCCGCTGGAGACCACCATCGGCTACGAACAGGCCGCCATCGAGATCACCGCCGCCGTGGCGCAGCTCGAGCCCGATCCCTACCTGGCCCAGGGCTACCGCTTCGGCCTGCTGGAGGACTTCGACCACCTGTACCGGTATTCGGCCCTGCTGGACCGGCTGGAGGGCAAGGACGCCAACAACATCACCCAGGGCTACACTGACATCGTGCCCGGCCGCGCCACGCTGTTCCACCACCGCGCGCCGGAGCATGAGCTGCTGGAGCCCTACGGTCCCAACGCCGCTCTGGCCACCAAGCTGAACGCGCTGACGCTGACCGGCGCCGAGTACCAGACGCACGACTACTACATGAACATCGGCCCGCTGTTCGCCGATCCGCTGGCGCGCCAGCTGTATGCCGAGATCGCGTCGGTGGAGAGCCAGCACATCACGCACTACGGCTCCATGCTCAATCCGCACGAGAGCCTGCTGGAGAAGCTGCTGCTGACCGAGGTATGCGAGGTCTGGAACTACGCCGGCTGCGCCGAGCAGGAGACCAATCCGCGGCTGCGGGCCCTGTGGGAGCAGTTCCTGGACTACGAGCTGGGCCACCTGCAGGTGGCGATCCGGCTGTTCCAGGACGTGGAGCGGCGCGACGTGGCCGAGGTGCTGGGCGACGGCCGCCTGCCGCCCTTCATCCCGTTCCGCAGCCAGCGCGAGTTCGTGCGCCAGGTGGTGGAAACCGAGACCCAGCTGCGCAAGCGCGGCACGGAGTTCGTCGACGAGGCCCAGGAAGGCAAGTCGTCGCTGGAGTACCGCAAGGCGGTCAACGCCGGCGGCTCGCCGTCCGAGACCGTGTCGGCCACCTGGTCCTGGTCGCCCGGCACCGAGCTGACGCGCGAGGAAGTGCCGCAGCAGCAGTCCGCCTGAGCGCCGCGCGGCGCCGGGCGCAGTGGATGGACGCCTATGAGCGATAGGGTGTGGGTTGACCTGGCAGGCGACCTGATCCTGGCCAGGATCAGGGGCGAGCCGGACGCCGAGATGCTTCGCGAGTGCCAGGAGAAGGTGCTGCTATTGGCCGCTGAGGCAGGCCGGTCCCGCGTCTTGTACGACACCTTGGAGATGACGCCACCTCCGGTGGAGGTGACGTTCGTCCAACGACAGCTTGACGCGCAAGCGGGAGCCGCCGCCTTGCGTCGTGCGATCGTGGTTCCGAACAGCCGCCTGGCGTACCTGGCGCGATTGGCATTCGGAGAGGGCGACTACCGCGTCTTCTATGGCGACATGGTTGCAGCCATCAAATGGCTGAGTGAATGACGTCAGGCCCCGGCCGGCCACCCTCCTGCGCGGGCGGGGCCAGCGCCAGCCGCACCGTGAACTCGGCGCCCTTGCCCAGCCCCGCGCTGCGCGCCTGCACCGAGCCGCCGTGCAGCTCCACCAGCTGGCGCACCAGCGCCAGCCCGACGCCCAGCCCTCCCGGCGCCAATTCGCTGGCCCGCGACTCGCGGGTGAACAGGTCGAAGATGCGCGGCAGCACCTCCGGAGCGATGCCGATGCCGGTGTCCTCCACCCGCAGCACGGCCTCGTGGGCCTCCTGCGTGAGCTTGACCCAGACGACACCGCCGGACGGGGTGTACTTGACCGCGTTGCCCAGCAGGTTGAGCACGACCTGGCCGAAGCGGGCGGGGTCGGCCTCGACCACCACCGGGACCTGCGGTACCAGGACCTGCAGCTCCAGCCGCTTGTGCGCGGTGGCTTCGGCCAGGCCGGCCACCTCGGTCTCCAGCAGCTTGCGCAGGTCCAGCTGCTGCAGTTCCAGCTTCAGCTGGCCCTGTTCCAGGCGGGTGATGTCCATCAGGTCGTCGGCCAGCCGCCGCAGCAGCTCGACCTGGGTGCCGATGGTACGGGCCGCCGCCTTCATGCGGTCATCGGTCGCCAGGCGCTCGATGATGAACTTGGTGTTGCCCAGGGGCGCGAGCGGGTTGCGCAGCTCGTGTCCCAGCGTGCGCAGGAACTCGTGGGTACGCTCCCGCCCAGCCTGCAGTTCGGCCACCTCGGCTTCCAGCCGCTCGGTGCGGATGCGCATATCGGTGCGGTCCCGCAGGACCTTGATGAAGCCCAACAGATGTTTGTCCTCGTCGTGCAGCGCCGTGACGGTGCCGCTGGTCCAGATGCGTGAGCCGTCACCGCGCAGATGCCAGCGCTCGTCTTCCGAGCGGCTGTCCACGCGTGCGATGTCCAGTTCCAGCCGGTCCAGGTGCCTGGCCCGGTCCTCGGGGGTGAACAGCAGGGAGATGGAACGGCCGACAGCCTGGGCCGCCGGATACCCCAGCACCTGCTCGGCCGCGCCCAGCCAATGGGTCACCACGCCCTCGGGATCCAGCAGGATCACGGCGTAGTCCCTGGCCGTGCGCAGCCAGATGCCGATCAGGTCGTGGTTCACCCCGGCCTGCCGGAGAGGGTTAGCGGGAGCTGCCGCCGCTCCCGCCGGAACCACCGCTGCTGCTGCCGGAACTGCCGCTCGCGCCGCCGCTGCCGCCGGACGAGCCCGAGCCGCCCATGCCGGACCCCATGCTGCCACCCGACGAGCCCGACGAACCCGAACCGGAACCCATGCTGGAGCCGCTGCCAGAGCTGCCGCCCATGGTGCCCGTGGAGCCGGAAGACCCGGAGGAGCCGCTGCCCATCGTGCCGGTCGAGCCGGAACTGCTGCCCATGGAGCCCGAGGAGCCGCTGCCGCTCGAGCCGCTGCCCATCGAGCCCGAGGAGCCGCTGCCCGTCGAGCCGCCCGAGCCGGAACTGCCGCCCATGGTGCTGGAGGAACCGCTGCCGCTGGAGCCCGAGCCGGTGCTGCCGCTCGAGCCACTGGCGCCCGAGCCGCTGCTGCCGCCTGCGCCCATGGTGGACGTGCTGCCGGAGGTGTCGGATGAATTCGCGCTGCTGCCGGCACGGCGCTGGTTGCCGCCGACCGATGAGCCGCTGCCGCCGGTGCCCTGCGTGGCGCTCGAGCCGCTGGAGCCGGACGTGCCGCTGCCGCCGGAGCTGCTCTGGGCGGTGGCCACCCCCACGCCGGCCGCCAGGCACAGGCCCAGCAGGGTGGAGGGACGAATGAGTGATTTGCTCAAAGACATGGAAAGACTTTCATGAGGGTTGCAGGAATGACAGCGCGTCCATGCGCTGTTCCCACGACAGGGCAAGCGGGATGCCCGTCAACGCAGCGGCCGTGCTGGCCGGCCGCGTACCCTCGTGCTCAGGCGGCGGATGCCCGGTCTCCCGGCGGGCACCGCCGGACAGCTCAGGCGCTGGGACCGCCCTCGGACTTGGCGGCCAGCGCGGCGACGCGCAGCTGGTGGCGCTTCTTGCCGGCGGCACGGGCTTCCTCGCTGGTGAAGCGGTGCGCGCGGCCATGCTCGTGGGCCGCCTTGCCGCCCATGCTGGCGATCTCGCGCTTCTTCTCCGGGCTGAGCACGGCGAAGCCGCGCTTGGCGCGAACGGGAATGGCGGGGGTGGTATTGCTGTTGTCCATAGCTTCTCCTTCAGTGGTGGACATGGATGAGGCAGACGGATTCTGAAGAGTCCAAGCCCAACCGGGGGGACTCGGCCGTGAAAATGGATGTTGTCCTACAGAAAGCCGCGCCGCGCGGCTGGCCACCGGCAATGCGAAATAATCCGGCGCCATGGCTGGAACCTTCAAGCTTTACCGTTGCCCCGAGTTCGCCGTGATCGAGCTGGCCGGCCCCGCCACCGCCGAAGACTTCGCCCAGGCCATCGCCACGGTGGCCGCCTTCACGCGGCACGGCGGCGACCGCCGCGCCCTGGCCAACCTGCTGGCCGTGGAGGGCCAGCTGGCCTTCACCCAGCACTTCCAGATGGGCCATCAGGTCGCGCGGCAGCTGGGGCACCTGGAGCGCATGGCTTCGGTGGTGCCCGAGGACAAGATCACGCGCACCAGCGAGAAGGTGGCCCAATCGCTGGGCATGACGCTGCGCGTTTTCACGCGGCTCGACCAGGCGCAGGCCTGGCTGCGCGGCTAGACCCCGGCTCGGCCGGGCGGCGCCTGCAGCAAGGCGCGCAGGCCGTCCTCGTCCAGCACCGGCACGCCCAGCTCGCGCGCCTTGTCCAGCTTGCTGCCCGCCTCCGCCCCGGCCACCACGTAGCTGGTCTTCTTGCTGACCGAGCCCGCCACCTTGGCGCCCGCGGCCTCCAGCAGTTCCTTGGCCTCCTCGCGGCCGAGCGTGGGCAGGGTACCGGTCAGCACCACGGTCTTGCCGGCCAGCGGCAGCACCGCCGCCGCGGCCGGCTCAGTCTCCTCCCAGTGCACGCCGCAACCATCAGGAGGTGGTTTTTGCAGCTGCTCCACCACCTCGCGGTTGTGCGGCTGCTGGAAGAAGGTGTGGATGCTCTCGGCCACGACCGGGCCGACGTCAGGCACCTGCAGCAGCTGGTCCACGCCGGCGTCCATGATGGCGTGCAGCCGGCCGAAGTGGCGGGCCAGGTCGCGTGCGGTGGACTCGCCCACGTGCCGGATGCCCAGGGCGAACAGGAAGCGCGGCAGTGTGGTCGATTTGGAGCGCTCCAGCCCGGCCAGCAGGTTCTGGGCGGATTTCTCGCCCATGCGTTCCAGGGCCGTCAGGCTCGCCAGGCCCATGCGGTACAGGTCGGGCAAGGTCTTGATGACGCCGCCGTCGACCAGCTGGTCCACCAGCTTCTCGCCCAGGCCTTCGATGTCCATCGCGCGCCGCTGGGCGAAATGCAGCAGCGCCTGCTTGCGCTGGGCGCCGCAGAACAGCCCGCCGGTGCAGCGGTGGTCGACCTCCCCTTCCTCGCGCACCGCCTCGCTGCCGCACACCGGGCAGCGGCTGGGCATCGCGAAGGGCGGCGAGGCATGGGTGCGCTTGTCGACCACCACCGCCACCACCTCCGGGATCACGTCGCCGGCGCGGCGCACGATGACGGTGTCTCCCATGCGCACGTCCTTGCGCCGGGCCTCGTCCTCGTTGTGCAGGGTGGCGTTGGTGACCGTCACGCCCCCCACGAACACGGGCGCCAGGCGCGCCACCGGCGTGAGCTTGCCGGTGCGCCCGACGTAGACGTCGATGGACTCCACCGTGGTCAGCTGCTCCTGCGCCGGAAACTTGTGGGCCACCGCCCAGCGCGGCTCGCGCGTGACGAAGCCGAGCCGGCGCTGCAGCGCCAGGCTGTTGACCTTGTAGACCACGCCGTCGATGTCGAACGGCAGCTGGTCGCGGATGCGCCCCACCTCCTGGTGGTAGGCGATCAATTCGTCCGCGCCCTGGGCCACCCGGGTGCGGGAGGACAGCGGCAAGCCCCAGGCCTTGAGCGCCTGCAGGACCTGGTGGTGGGTTTCGAAGGCCGGGCCGCCCTGCTCGGGCGGCGTGATCTCGCCCCAGCCGTAGGCGTAGAAGGACAGCGGCCGCTGACGCGTGATCGCCGGGTCCAGCTGGCGCACCGCACCGGCCGCGGCGTTGCGCGGGTTGACGAAGGTCTTCTCGTTCTTCGCGCCGCGCGCGATCTTCTCGCGCTGCTGCTCGTTGAGTTCCTCGAAATCGTCGCGGCGCATGTAGACCTCGCCGCGCACCTCCAGCACCGCCGGCGCGTCGCGGCCCTGGAGCTGCAGCGGGACCTGGCCGATGGTGCGGATGTTCTGCGTCACGTCCTCGCCCACCTGGCCGTCGCCGCGGGTGGCGGCCTGCACCAGCCGGCCGTGCTCGTAGCGCAGGTTGACGGCCAGCCCGTCGAACTTGAGCTCGGCCACGTACTCCACCGGCGGGTCGGCCTCGGCCAGCCCCAGCTCGCGCCGCACCCGGGCGTCGAAGTTGCGCGCCCCGGTGGCCTCGATGTCGGTCTCGGTGCGGATGGACAGCATGGGCACCTTGTGCCGCACCTTGGCAAAACCCTCCAGCGGCTTGCCGCCCACGCGCCGGGTCGGCGAATCCGGCGTGAGCAGCTCGGGGTGCTCCTCCTCCAGCGCCTGCAGCTCGCGCAGCAACCTGTCGTACTCGGCGTCCGGGATCTCCGGGTCGTCCAGCACGTAGTACCGGTGGGCATGGTGGTGCAGCAGCTCGCGCAGCGCGTCGATGCGCTCGCGCACCGTGGGGCTCGTGGTCATGCGGCGATTGTGCCGCCGCGCCGGCCTAGCTGAACAGCCGCCGCGCCTGCGGCGAACCCGCCGACAGGTCGCGCGCGTCCAGCGTGTCGTAGAGCTTTTCCAGATCGGCGGCGATCACCTCCATCGCTTCAGGCCGGATCACCTGGCCATGGTCGTCCGTGATGGCGCCGTCCATGGCGGCGGCCAGCGTCACGGCGACGTCGCACATGCGAACGAACGGCTGCTCGGCGCGCGGCACCTGCGGCACGTCGACGCTGAGCGACAGCTCGCGGATGGCGGCCTGGGTCGGATCCTCGGCCAGCGCTGCCTGCGTGTCGAAGGATAGGCTCAGCACCGGCGGCGTGCCGGGCTGGGAGGCCGGCAGCACCAGGCGGCCGGGGATCGCGCCGGCCACGAAGCCCAGCCGCGACGCGCTCTGGTGCACGTAGCCGGGGCTCCAGGCGGCGTTGCGGGCGCGCAGCGTCAGTCCCAGCTGCGCGTCGTGCCCGCCCGCGAAGTGGTCGAGCTCGCGCGCGCGCGCCACCTCCTCGCGCATCTCCGGGATGTCGGGCATGCCGCCCACGGCGTCGGCGAAGGCCTGCACCTTCATCACGAACTCCGAGTACTCGATCTCGTTGAGCGCGCCGGTGCGGTTGGCCAGCTGCACGCCGGCCTGGAACGCCACGTAACGCTGGCCCGCATGCGGCATCTCCCAGTGCTGGCTGGCCTCGTTCAGGCCCTCGATGGCGAAAGGCTTGCTGCCCACGCGGCGCGTGGGCGGCAGCGCGGCCAGCGCGGCCTCGCCCGACACCATCGCCTCCAGCGCGATCGGCGCGATCACGTCGATCAGCGCGTCCAGGCCGGGCCGGCGCTCGGGCGGCGGCACGGGCAACGGCAGCGGCACCGACTCCGGCGGCTCGTCCTCGAACACCGGCTCGGCCCGCTCGTGCGGCTCCATCGGCTGGGTAGGCGCGATGGTGGAATGCTCGGGCTGGCGCGGCGTGTTGCGCCGCGTGGTCCAGGCGTTCCAGGCCACCAGCAGCGCCAGCAGCAGCCCGCCCAGGATGACGATGCCGAGGGTGAAACCGCTCATGCCTCCACCCGGCCGCGTCCGTCAGGCCGCCTCGACCATGGACACGGCCGATTCCATGTCCACCGCCACGATGCGCGAGACGCCCTGCTCCTGCATGGTCACGCCGATCAGCTGCTCGGCCATCTCCATGGCGATCTTGTTATGGCTGATGAACAGGAACTGCGTGCCCTTGGACATGGCGGAAACCAGCTTGGCATAGCGCTCGGTGTTGGCGTCGTCCAGCGGCGCGTCCACCTCGTCCAGGAGGCAGAACGGCGCGGGGTTGAGCTGGAAGATGGCGAACACCAGGGCGATGGCCGTGAGCGCCTTCTCGCCGCCGGACAGCAGGTGGATGGTCTGGTTCTTCTTGCCGGGCGGCTGGGCCATCACCTGCACGCCGGCGTCCAGGATCTCCTCGCCGGTCATCACCAGCTTGGCGTTGCCGCCGCCGAACAGCTCCGGGAACATCCGGCCGAAGTGCTCGTTCACGGTGTTGAAGGTGCCGGCCAGCAGCTCGCGCGTCTCGCCGTCGATCTTCTTGATCGCGTCCTCCAGCGTGGTGATGGCCTCGTTCAGGTCGGCCGACTGGGCGTCCAGGAACTGCTTGCGCTCGCGCGCCGAGGTCAGCTCCTCCAGCGCCGCCAGGTTCACCGCGCCCAGCGCCGCGATCTCGCGGTGCAGGCGGTCGATCTCGCCCTGCAGGCCCGACAGGCGCACACTGCCGTCCGCAATGGACCTGGCCACCGCTTCCAGGTCGGCCTGCGCGTCGGCCAGCAGTTGGGTGTACTGCTCCAGGCCCAGGCGCGCCGCCTGCTCCTTGAGCTGCAGGTCGGTGATGCGCTGGCGCAGCGGTTCCAGCTCGCGCTCCAGCTGCAGCCGGCGCTCGTCGCTGGCGCGCAGCTTGGCGGTGAGGTCGTCGTACTCGCTGCGCTTGGCACCCAGAGCGGCCTCGCGCTCCGACTTGAGCTGCAGGGCGTTCTGCAGGCCGGCCTGCGCCGCGGCATCGGTCAGGCGCGACAGCTCGTCGTGCGCACGCTGCTCCTCCGCCGCGACAGACGCGGCCTGCTGCGTGGCGGTCTCGATGGTGCGCTGCAGCTCGCCGCGGCGCGCCTCCAGCGAGCGCTGGGCGAACTGCGCCTCTTGCGCCCGGCGTTCCAGGCTGCGCTGCTGCTCGCGCGACTCGGTCAGCCGGCGCTCGGCCTCGAGCACGCGCTCGTCCAGCTGGGCATGCCGCTCCTGGCTGTCGGCCAGCTGCATGTCCAGTTCCTCGAAGCGGGCCTCGGCCGTGACGCGGCGCTCCTGCAGTTCCTCCAGCATCGCGTCGACCTCGGCCAGGTCGCCGGCGATCTGCTCGCTGCGGGCCCGGGTCTGCTCGGCCAGTTGCGTCAGGCGCAGGGTCTCGACCTGCAGCTCGTGGGCACGGCTCTGCGTTTCAGACGCCTCGCGCCGCACGCCCACCAGGCGCTGGGACGCGTCGGTGTACGCGGCCTCCACCCGCACCAGGGCCGAGCGCGCCTCCTCGGTGATCAGCGCCTGGGCCCGCAGCTGCTTCTCCAGGTTCTCGATCTCCTGCTGGCGCGCCAGCAGGCCGGCCCGCTCGGAATCCTGGGCATAGAAGCTCACGCTGTGCGGCGTGACGCAATGGCCGGTCCGGACGTAGATGACCTCGCCCGGCTTGAGCCTGTCGCGGGCGGCCAGCGCGTCCTCGAAACTGGCCGCGGTGTAGCAGCCGTGCAGCCAATCGGCCAGCAGCGCCTTCTGGCCGGCGTCGTTCAGGCGCAGCAGGTCGGCCAGGCGCGGCAGCGCGGCAGCCGCTTCGGGGACGGCGGCCTGCGGCGGGCTGTAGAACGCCAGCTTGGCCGGCGGCGCATCGGCCGCGAAGGTACGCACCATTTCCAGGCGCGACACCTCCAGCGAGGACAGCCGCTCGCGCAGCGCGGCCTCCAGCGCGTTCTCCCAGCCGGGCTCGACGTGGATGCGGCTCCACAGCGCCTGCAGGCCGTCCAGGCCGTGCCGGGCCAGCCAGGGCTTGAGCTTGTCGTCGGTCCGGACCTTCTCCTGCAGCGCCTTGAGCGCCTCCATGCGGGCCGACAGGTCGGCCTGCTTGGCCGTGTGCTGGTTCAGCGCCTGCTGGCGGCCGCGGCGTTCCTCGTCCAGCTGCGGCACCTGCTCCTGCAGCTCGTGCAGGCGGGCGTCGGCGGCCTCGGCCGCTTCCTGCGCGGCGGCCAGCTGCTGCTGCAGGCTGGCCAGGCGGGCTTCGTCGGGCGCGGCCAGCGCGTTGCGGTCCGCCGCCAGCCGCTCGCGCCGCTGATTGAGCTGGCGCGACTGCTCCTCGATGTTGCGCTGGTCGGCCGCCAGCACCTGGATCTGCTGCTGCACCTGGGCGACGCTGGCGCGCTGCTCGGCCGAGCGTGCCTGGGCCTGGCGCAGCGCCTCTTCCAGCTCGGGCAGGCGCTGCGCCTGCTCCTCGACCTGAGCGGCCAGCAGCACCGCCTGTTCCTCGGCCTCCACGCCCTGCCCGGCCAGGGCCTCGAGCTCGACCGAAGCTTCGTCGCGCCGCGCCGCCCACTGGGCCGTCTGCTCCTTCAGCTGGACCAGGCGCTGCTCGGCGCGCTGGCGGCCTTCGACCACGAAGCGGATCTCGGCCTCCAGCCGGCCGACCTCGGCGCTGGCCTCGTACAGCTGGCCCTGGGCCTGGTTGACCTGGTCGCCGGCGGCGTAGTGCGCCTGGCGCACGGTCTCCAGCTCGCTTTCCACGCGGCGCAGGTCGGCGACGCGCGACTCCAGGTCGTTCACGGCTTTTTCCGCGTCGGCCTTGAGCTTGCCCTGGTCGGCCTCGCTCTCGGAGCGCTTCAGGAACCACAGCTGCTGCTGCTTCAGCGTGGCGTCGGCCTGCAGGCCGTTGTACCTGCGCGCGACCTCGGCCTGCTTTTCCAGCTTGTCGAGGTTGGCATTGAGCTCGCGCAGGATGTCCTCCACCCGCGTGAGGTTCTCGCGCGTGTCGGACAGGCGGTTCTCGGTTTCGCGCCGGCGCTCCTTGTACTTGGACACGCCGGCAGCCTCCTCCAGGAACAGGCGCAGTTCCTCGGGCTTGGATTCGATGATGCGGCTGATCGTGCCCTGGCCGATGATGGCGTAGGCACGCGGCCCCAGGCCGGTGCCCAGGAACACGTCCTGCACGTCGCGCCGGCGCACCGGCTGGTTGTTGATGTAGTAGCTGCTGGTGCCGTCGCGGGTGAGCACGCGCTTGACGGCGATCTCGGTGAACTGGCTCCACTGGCCGCCGGCGCGGTGGTCGGCGTTGTCGAAGACCAGCTCCACGGAGGAGCGCGAGGCCGGCTTGCGGGTGGTCGTGCCGTTGAAGATCACGTCCTGCATGGACTCGCCGCGCAGCTCGCTGGCCTTGGACTCGCCCAGCACCCAGCGCACGGCGTCCATGATGTTGGACTTGCCGCAGCCATTGGGGCCGACCACGCCCACCAGCTGGCCGGGCAGCATGAAGTTGGTGGGTTCGGCGAACGACTTGAACCCGGAGAGCTTGATGGAGGTGAGACGCACGGGAGGACGGAAGCGGTTGTCGTTCGCGGGAACAGGCGCCGGGCTTGCGGACCCGCGGTGGCGCGGATGATACCGTGGCCCCCATGGCGTACCTGCCGCGGCGCGGGCACTTCGACCCGCCGGGCCTGCGCGGGCGCGCGAGCTGGCGCACGCGGCCTCGGCGTTCGCCGCCACCGAGTTCGATGGCATCGGCCCTGCCTTCATCACGCTGCACCACGCGCCGGACGATGCGTTGGAGCTTGTTCGTATAGCGCAGCAGGCGTGAAAAAGTACTCCTGTCTCTCACATATTCTCAAGTTGAGACACTTTTCAGACGAAGCGGTCTAGCCGTATCCATAACAGTTGCTTACATTTGCGGCTGGGCTTCTCTCGCCCTTCTCTCTCGTTTTTCTCTCTCTCTCATCTCTCTCTGGAGTCCGTCATGTCCACCGTAATGAGCACTAGCTACAACGCCTCCTTCGTGGCGTTGTCCTATGCAATCGCCGCCATCGGCGCCTTCGTGGCCTTGACGGCCGCCACCCGCATTGCCGGCCCCGGCGGCCGGCTCAACATGATCAACGTGCTGTCGGCCGGCCTGGCGCTGGGCGGCATCGGCGTGTGGTCCATGCACTTCATCGGCATGCTGGCCCTGGACGTGCGGATGGGCATCGGCTACTCGCTGCCCGAAACCCTGGTGTCGCTGGTCGCCGCCGTGCTGGCGACGGCAGCCGCGATGGCCTGGGTGGGCGTCAAGCCCAGCATGGGCCGCCTGATCGGCGCCGGCGTGCTGCTCGGGCTGGCGGTGTGCGTCATGCACTACCTGGGCATGTACGGCATGCGCTTCGCGGGCTTCTTCCAGTGGTCGTCCGAGCTGGTGGGCCTGTCCATCGTGATCGCCATCGTCGCCGCCACCGCCGCCCTGTGGCTGGGCCTGGTGGTGCGCAACATCGCCGCCCGTGTCGCGGCCTCGCTGATCATGGCAGCCGCCGTGTGCGCCATGCACTACACCGGCATGGCCGCCGCCGACTTCGTCTGCACCTCGCCCAACCCGATGGCCACGCCCCAGGGCTTCGGCATCATCTCCTCGCTGCAGCTGCCGGTGCTGGTCTCCGTGTTGGCGCTGGGCATGGCCTTCGTGATCTCCGTGGACCAGGCCTTCCAGCACTTCGCGCTGGGCGAGCAGCGCCGGATGGCCGCCATGCGCCGCGCCGCCCGCTGAGCGGCGGCGGTCAGTCCATCCGCGGCTGGCCGGAGGCGGCGGTGACGCCGCCGTCCACCGGCAGCGCGACACCGGTGACCATGGAAGCGTCCGGGCTGGCCAGGAAGGCCACCACGGACGCGACCTCCTCCGGCCGGGCCGGCCGGCCCAGGGGCATGCGCTTGCGGAACTCGGCCATCAGCTTGCGGTCGCCCTGCATGTCCTCGGTCATGGGCGTGAGGGTGAAGCTGGGGCACACGCAGTTGACGCGCACCCCCTCGGCGCCGTGGTCCAGCGCCAGGGCCCGGGTGAAGTTGACGATGGCGCCCTTGGAAGCGTTGTAGAAGCTCAGGCCCCAGTCGCCGCCCAGGCCGGAGACCGAGGCCATGTTGACGATGCAGCCGCGGCTGGCCACGAGGTGCGGCATGGCGGCACGGCAGCCGTGGAACACGCCGCCGGCATTGATCGCCATCACCTCCTCCCAATCGGCCAGAGAGGCCTCGGTGACCTTGCCTTCGGGCGCCACGCCGGCGTTGTTGACCATGACGTGCAGCCCGCCGAAGGCCTTGACGGCCGCCTGCACCAGGGCCTCCACCTGCCGGTACCTCGAGACGTCCGTGGGCTTGACCAGGGTGCGCTCGGGCGGGAGGTCGCGCGCCACCCGCTCCAGCTTGGCGCGGGTGCGGCCGGCCAGCACCACGGCCGCGCCCTCCTGGGAGAACCGCCGGGCGATCGCCTCGCCGATGCCGGAGCCGGCGCCCGTGACGACCACGACCTGGTTCTCGAACCGCTGCTGCATGGATGCTCCCTAGACCGGCTCATTCTGGGCCGTCAGCGCCGTGCGCAGGGAACACTGCGTCCGCTTGTTACGGACGGCCGCCGATAATCGGCCGCATGAATCCCCTGTTGTCGCGCCTGCAGCCCTACCCGTTCGAGCGGCTGCGGCAACTCTTCGCCGGCGTCACGCCCGACCCCCGACACCGCGCGATCAGCCTGGGCATCGGCGAGCCCAAGCACCCCACCCCCGCGTTCATCAAGCAGGCGCTGGTCCAGGCCCTGGACACGCCCGGCAGCGACCTGGCGGGCTACCCGCCCACCGCGGGCTCGCCCGCGCTGCGCGAGGCCTGCGCCCGCTGGCTGCAGCGGCGCTACGGCATGGCGGTCGATGCCGCGACCCTGGTGCTGCCGGTCAACGGCTCGCGCGAGGCGCTGTTCTCGTTCGCCCAGACCGTGATCGACCCGACGCGCCCGGCGGTGGTGGTCTGCCCCAATCCGTTCTACCAGATCTACGAGGGCGCGGCGCTGCTGGCGGGCGCGCAGCCCCACTACGCGCCCAGCGACCCGCAGCGCAACTTCGCGGTCGACTGGGACAGCGTGCCGGCGGCCGTGTGGGCGCGGACCCAGCTGCTGTTCGTCTGCTCGCCGGGCAACCCCACCGGCGCGGTGATGCCGCTGGCCGAATGGAAGAAGCTGTTCGAGCTGTCGGACCGCCACGGCTTCGCCATCGCCTCGGACGAGTGCTACAGCGAGATCTACTTCCAGGGCGAGCCGCCGCTGGGCGGGCTGGAGGCCGCCCGCCAGCTCGGGCGCGGCTTCGACCGGCTGGTCGCCTTCACCAGCCTGTCCAAGCGCAGCAACGTGCCCGGCATGCGCTCGGGCTTCGTCGCCGGCGACGCGGCCATCCTCAAGCAGTTCCTGCTCTATCGCACCTACCACGGCGCCGCGATGAGCCCGGCCGTGCAGGCCGCCAGCATCGCGGCCTGGAACGACGAGGCCCATGTGGAGGCCAACCGCGACATGTACCGGCAGAAGTTCGCGCAGGTGCAGCCGCTGCTGTCGCAGGTGCTTGACGTGCGCCTGCCCGATGCGGGCTTCTACCTGTGGGCCGGCGTGCAAGGAAGCGACACCGCCTTCGCCCGCGAGCTGCTCGCTCAATACAATGTGACCGTGTTGCCGGGCAGCTATCTCGCGCGCGAATCCGAGGGCCGCAACCCGGGCACCGGCCGCGTCCGCATGGCCCTGGTGGCCGACACCGCCGAATGCCTGGAAGCCGCCCGCCGCATCGTCCAGTTCGTCCAATCCAAGAAGTGATCCAATGACCCAGCAGCTGCAGCAGATCATCGACAACGCGTGGGACAACCGCGCCAGCCTGTCGCCCAAGGCGGCACCGAAGGAAGTGGCCGACGCGGTCGAGCATGTGGTCGCCGAGCTGAACAACGGGCACCTGCGCGTGGCCACGCGCCAGGGCGTGGGCCAGTGGACGGTGCACCAGTGGATCAAGAAGGCGGTGCTGCTGTCCTTCCGCCTGAAAGACAATGCCCTGATGAAGGCCGGCGAGCTGGCCTTCTTCGACAAGGTGCCCACCAAGTTCGCCCACCTCACGCCCGAGGAGCTGGCCGCCACCGGCGTGCGCGTGGTGCCGCCGGCCGTGGCGCGCCGCGGCAGCTTCATCGCCAAGGGCGCCATCCTGATGCCCAGCTACGTCAACATCGGTGCCTACGTGGACGAGGGCAGCATGGTGGACACCTGGGCCACCGTGGGCAGCTGCGCCCAGGTCGGCAGGAACGTGCACCTGTCCGGCGGCGTGGGGCTGGGCGGCGTGCTGGAGCCGCTGCAGGCCAACCCGACCATCATCGAGGACAACTGCTTCATCGGCGCGCGCTCGGAGATCGTCGAGGGCGTGATCGTCGAGGAGAACTCGGTCGTCTCCATGGGCGTGTACATCGGCCAGAGCACGCCCATCTACGACCGCGCCACCGGCGAGACCAGCTACGGCCGCGTGCCCGCCGGCTCGGTGGTGATCTCCGGCAGCCTGCCCAAGGACGGCGGCAAGTACAGCCTGTACGCCGCCATCATCGTCAAGCGGGTCGACGCGCAGACGCGGGCCAAGACCAGCCTGAACGACCTGCTGCGCCCTTAAAGTAAAGAACACCAGCCGCACGCCCTGAGGAGGGACCCATGAGCACGATGGAGCGCATCCTGCGCCTGATGGCCGAGAAGAAGGCTTCCGACGTCTACCTGTCGGCGCAGGCACCGGCCATGATCAAGATCAACGGCCAGTGCGTGCCGATCAACAACCAGCTGCTGCCGGCCGACGCGCCCAAGGCCCTGCTGGCCGAGGTGCTGCCGGCCGACCGCATCATGGAGCTGGAGCAGAGCGGCGAGCTGAACATGGCGCATGCGATCGAGGGCGCGGGCAACTTCCGCTTCTCGGCCATGCGCCAGCGCGGCACCTACGCGGCCGTCGTCCGCTACATCGCCACCGAGATCCCGGCGCTGGAGACGCTGTCCGTGCCCATGATCCTGGGCGAGCTGATCATGGAAAAGCGCGGCCTGCTGCTGATGGTGGGCGCCACCGGCGCCGGCAAGAGCACCACGCTGGCCTCGATGATGGACTACCGCAACGAGCGCGCCGCGGGCCACATCCTCACCATCGAGGATCCGGTCGAGTTCATGTTCAAGAACAAGAAGTCGGTGGTCAACCAGCGCGAGGTGGGCAGCGACACCGACTCGCTGCAGGTGGCGCTGAAGAACGCGCTGCGCCAGGCGCCCGACGTGATCCTGCTGGGCGAGATCCGCGACCGCGAGACCATGTCGGCCGCCATCGCCTACGCCCAGTCGGGCCACCTGTGCCTGGCCACCATGCACGCCAACAACAGCTACCAGGCGCTCAACCGCATCCTGTCGTTCTATCCGGTGGAGGTGCGCCCCACCCTGCTGGGCGACCTGGGGGCGGCGCTCAAGGCCATCGTCTCGCAGCGCCTGCTTCGCACCGTGCACGGCAGCCGCGCCCCGGCGGTGGAGGTGATGCTCAACACGAAGCTGGTGAGCGAGCTGATCGAGAAGGGCGACTTCTCCGGCGTGAAGGAGGCGATGGAGAAATCCATGGCCGAGGGCTCGCAGACCTTCGAGCAGGACATCGCGCGCATGATCCTGGACGGCACGGTGGACCGCAAGGAAGGCCTGGCCTACGCCGACTCGCCCACCAACCTGCAGTGGCGCCTGCAGAACGACTTCACTGGCAAGAACACCCAGGCCGCGCAGGAAGCCGTGCAGGAGGAACTGGACGACCAGCCCTCCTTCACCGAGATCACGCTGGACGTGAAGCATTGACGAACAAAACCCTCCACCTCACCGAGCAGCTGATCTCCCGCCGCTCCGTCACGCCGGAGGATGGCGGCTGCCAGCAGCTCCTGCGCGAGCGGCTGCAGCCGCTGGGCTTCGATTGCGAGACCCTGGTCAGCGGCCCTGAGAACTTCCGCGTCACCAACATGTGGGCCAAGCGGACCGCGGGCCGCGCCGGCAGGACCGTGGTGTTCGCCGGCCATACCGACGTCGTGCCCACCGGCCCGCTGGAGCAGTGGACCAGCGATCCTTTCGTGCCCACGCACCGGGACGGCCGGCTGTACGGCCGCGGCGCCGCCGACATGAAGACCTCGATCGCCGCCTTCACCGTGGCGACGGAGGAGTTCCTCGCGGCCACGCCCGAGCCGGCCATCTCCATCGCCCTGCTGATCACCAGCGACGAGGAAGGTCCCAGCACCGATGGCACCGTGGTGGTGGTCGAGCAGCTGCGCTCGCGCGGCGAGAAGCTGGACTGGTGCATCGTGGGCGAGCCCACCTCGGTGGAGCGGCTGGGCGACATGATCAAGAACGGCCGGCGCGGCAGCCTGACCGGCAAGCTCACCGTCAAAGGCATCCAGGGCCACATCGCCTACCCACAGCTGGCCAGAAACCCCATCCACCTGGCGCTGCCGGCGCTGGCCGAGCTGGCGGCCACCGAGTGGGACCGCGGCAACGACTTCTTCCCGCCCACCAGCTTCCAGGTCAGCAACATCCATGGCGGCACCGGCGCCGGCAACGTGATCCCCGGCGCGGCGGTGGTCGACTTCAACTTCCGCTTTTCCACCGAATCGACGGCCGAGGGGCTGCAGCGCCGGGTGCAGGCGGTCCTGGAGCGCCATGGCCTGAAGCCCGGCGAGGGCTATGACCTGGTGTGGACCGTGGGCGGCCAGCCCTTCCTCACGCCGCCGGGCGAGCTGGTGGGCGCCATCCAGCGGGCCATCCGTGCCGAAACCGGCGTGGCGACCGAGCTGTCCACCACCGGCGGCACCAGCGACGGCCGTTTCATCTCGCGCATCTGCCCGCAGGTGATCGAGTTCGGCCCGCTCAACGCCAGCATCCACAAGATCGACGAGCACGTGGCGGTGGCCGACATCGAGCCGCTGAAGAACATCTACCGGCGCACGCTCGAGCAGCTGAACGCGTTGCCGCAGTAGCCATGACCGTGCTGGAGCTGATCGAGGCCGGGGCGCGGCGCCTGGCGGATGCGGGCGTCGCCTTCGGCCACGGCACGGCCAATGCCTTCGACGAGGCCGCCTGGCTGGTGCTGTGGAAGCTCGGCCTGCCCCTCGGCGAGCTGGATGCGGTGGCCCAACGGGCGGTCAACCCGGCCGAGCGGGCGCAGGTGGCCACGCTGCTGGAGCAGCGCATCGCCAGCCGCAAGCCGGCCGCCTACCTCACCCACGAAGCCTGGCTGCAGGGCGTGCCCTTCTACGTGGACGAGCGCGCCATCGTGCCGCGCTCCTTCATCGCCGAGCTGCTGGCCGACGGCACCGTCGATCCCTGGCTGGGCGAGCACACGAGGCAGGTGCTGGACCTGTGCACCGGCAACGGCAGCCTGGCGGTGCTGGCGGCGATGGCCTGGCCCGACGTGAAGGTGGATGCGGCCGACCTCTTGCCCGAGGCGCTGGAAGTCGCGCGCATCAACGTCGACCGGCACGGCCTGCAGGGCCGGATCCGCTTGCTGCAGTCCGACGGCCTGGCCGCGGTGCACGGCCCCTACGACCTGGTCCTGTGCAACCCGCCCTACGTCAACGCCGCCGGCATGGCGGCGCTGCCCGCCGAGTACCGGGCCGAGCCTGCGCTGGCCCTGGCCGGCGGTCCCGACGGCATGGACTTCATCCGCCGCCTGCTGCGCGAGGCGCCCGGGCGCATGGCCGAAGGCGCCGTGCTGGTGCTGGAGATCGGCAACGAGCGCGCGAACTTCGAAGCGGCCTTCCCGTCCCTGGAAGCGGTCTGGCTGGAGACCAGCGCCGGCGAGGACCAGGTGCTGCTGCTGACGCGGGAGGCGCTGCCCGCATGATCACCCTGCGCGAGGTCACGCTGCGCCGCGGCGCCAAGGTGCTGCTGGACAAGGTCTCGGCCACTCTCAACCCCGGCGAGAAGGTCGGCCTGGTCGGGCGCAACGGCGCCGGCAAGTCCACCCTGTTCGCCCTGTTCAACGGCAGCCTGCACGAGGACGCGGGCGAATTCTCGCGGCCCGCCCACTGGCAGCTGGCCCAGGTGGCGCAGCACATGCCCGAGACCGGCGAGCCGGCCACCGACTTCGTGCTGGCCGGCGACACCCGCCTGATGGCGCTGCGCGCCGCGCTGGCGCAGGCCGAGGCCGAGGGGGACGCGAACCCGGAGGACCCCGAGATCGGCATGCGCATCGGCCAGGCCCATGCCGACCTGGCCGACGCCGGCGAGCACGACGCGGTCCCGCGCGCCCAGACCCTGATCCTGGGCCTGGGCTTCAAGACCCACGAGCTGGACCAGCCGGTGAACAGCTTCTCGGGCGGCTGGCGCATGCGGCTGCAGCTGGCGCGCGCGCTGATGGCGCCGTCGGACCTGCTGCTGCTGGACGAGCCCACCAACCACCTGGACCTGGACGCCTTGGTCTGGCTGGAGGCCTGGCTGCAGAAGTACGCGGGCACGCTGATCGTGATCAGCCACGACCGCGAGTTCCTGGACGCGGTGACCGACGTCACTCTGCACATCGAGCAGCAGAAGCTGGTGCGCTACGGCGGCAACTACAGCGCCTTCGAGACGCTGCGCGCCCAGCAGCTGGAGCTGCAGCAGTCCGCCTTCTCCAAGCAGCAGGACAAGATCGCCCACCTGCAGAAGTTCATCGACCGATTCAAGGCCAAGGCCAGCAAGGCCAAGCAGGCGCAGAGCCGGGTCAAGGCGCTGGAGCGCATGGAGAAGATCGCGCCGGTGCTGGCCGAGGCGGACTTCAGCTTCGAGTTCAAGGAGCCGGCCAACCTGCCCAACCCCATGCTGGCCATCAGCGACGCGGCCTTCGGCTATGGCGACAAGACCATCCTGCGCGGCGTCAACCGCTCGGTGCTGGCCGGCCAGCGCATCGGCATCCTGGGCGCCAACGGCCAGGGCAAGTCCACCCTGGTCAAGACCATCGCGCGCGAGATCGCGCCGCTGGCCGGCACGCTGACCGGGGGCAAGGGCCTGAACATCGGCTACTTCGCCCAGCAGGAGCTGGACGTGCTGCGGCCGCAGGACAACGCGCTGGAGCACATGGTGCGCCTGGCGCGCGACGTGGGCCCGCCGGCGCGCGAGCAGGAGCTGCGCAACTTCCTGGGCAGCTTCAATTTCTCCGGCGAGATGGCGGCCCAGACCGTGGGCACCATGAGCGGCGGCGAGAAGGCGCGGCTGGTGCTGGCGCTGATCGTCTGGCAGCGGCCCAACCTGCTGCTGCTGGACGAGCCCACCAACCACCTGGACCTGGCCACGCGCGAGGCGCTCTCGGTCGCGCTCAACGAGTTCGAGGGCACGGTGCTGCTGGTCAGCCACGACCGGGCCTTGCTGCGGGCGGTGTGCGACGAGTTCTGGCTGGTGGGCCGCGGCGAGGTGAAGCCCTTCGACGGCGACCTGGACGACTACCAGCGCTACCTGCTGGAGGAAGCCAAGCGGCTGCGCGAACTGGCGCGCGCGCAGGCGGCAACGACCACGACGGCCGCCGCCCCGCCGCCCTCCCCGGCGGCAAGCCCGGCCCAGCGGGCGGCCCGCGCCCGGCCGCTCAAGCGCGAGCTGGAGCAGGTGGAAAAGGACATGGCCCGCGTCGACGCTGCCAGAGACGCAGCGCAGGCGCGCCTGGCCCAGGGCCTGCCGCCGGCCGAGATCGCCGAAGCCGGCCGCCGCCTCAAGGCCCTGGGCGAGGAGATGGCGGCGCTGGAGGAGCGCTGGCTCGCGCTGTCGGGCGAGATCGAGGCGCTGGAAGCGGCCGCCTGAGGCCGGGCCCCCAGGAAAAAGGCCCGTCCACCGGAGGCGGACAGGCCTTTCAACGCGATCCTGGTAGGACGTACAAGATTCGAACTTGTGACCAACGGATTAAAAGTCCGCTGCTCTACCAACTGAGCTAACGTCCCACGGCGGTGATGATTTCCACCGCAGCAAAGCCCGCGATTATAGCGTCTGTCGGGCTTGTGTTTTCGCAGCCAGCCGATCGAGCACGAAACCGGCGGCGCACAGGCCGAAGGTGGCGGTCACGCTGACCACCGAACCGTAGCCGTGGCAGTTGAGGGAACCGTCGCCTTCGATGGCGCAGGAGGGGTCCGGCGGCGCCACGGCCTCGCGGCTGAAGACGCAGGCGATGCCGATGGCCTGGCCCTCGCGCGGCGCGCCATGGAACTTGCGCAGCCGGTAGCGCAGCTGCGCCAGCAGCGGGTCGTGCGTGGTGCGCGACAGGTCGTCGATGTCCACGCGGTGCGCCAGGCGCTTGCCGCCCGCTGCCCCCACGCTCACGAACGGCAGGCGCGCGCGCAGGGCCCAGGCGGCCATCGCCGCCTTGGCCTTCACGTCGTCGCAGCAGTCGATGACCGCCTGCACGCCGGGTGCCAGCAGCCCCGGCCAGTTGCCGGGCTCGGCGAACTCCTCGATGCCGTGCACCGTGCAGCCGGGATGGATCTGCGCGATGCGCTCGCGCATGGCCTGCACCTTGGCCTGGCCCAGCGTGGACTCCAGCGCATGGACCTGGCGGTTGATGTTGGACTCGGCCACATGGTCCAGGTCGACCAGCGTGAGCTCGGCGACGCCGCTGCGCGCCAGCGCCTCGGCGGTCCAGGAGCCCACGCCGCCTATGCCCACCACGGCCACGTGCGCGCGGCGGATGGCCGCCGCGCCGGCGACGCCGTACAACCGCTCCAGCCCGCCGAAGCGGCGCTGCAGGTCGGCCGCCAGGTCGAGCGCGGGCGCGTGCATGGGCGCCGCCGCGAACTCAGCGCAGCCGGGCCAGCCGCTCGCGCGCCGCGGCCGCCGCCTCGGACTGCGGGTAGGCCTTGACCAGCTCGTCCAGCGTGCGACGCGCCCCGGCGCTGTCCTTCAGCTCGATCTGGCAGTTGGCGATGGACAGCACCGCCTCGGGCGCGCGCGCATGGTCGGGCGCCTGCGCCAGCAGGCTGCGGAAGTTGCCGATGGCGCCGCGGTAGTCGCGGTTGGCGTACTGCGCATTGCCCAGCCAGAACAGCGCCGACGGCCGGTAGCCGCTTTGCGGGTAGCGCTGCAGGAACTGCGTGAAGGCCACCTGCGCGGCGGGAAACTCGCCCCGGCGGAACACAGCCAGGGCCGCGTCGAACTCGCGCTGCTCGGTCGCATCGGCGCTGAACTCGCGGCCGTCCAGCGTGACCTTGGCCGGCTCGACCTTGCGCAGCCGGTCTTCCACGCCCTGCACCATGTCTTTCTGCAGGCGCTGCAGCTCGGCGACGTCGCGCGCGATCTGCTCGTCCTGGCCGCGCTGGCGCGCCAGCTCGCCGCGCAGCGCCTCGATCTGCGTCTGCAGGTCCAGCAGGCTGCGGCGCAGCTGGCCGTTTTCCTCGGTCGCGCGGCGCAGGTCCTCGATCTGCCGCTCCATCTGCACGCGCTGGCTGTCCAGGCGCTGGCGCAGCTCGATGATGGCGCGCCGTGCCTCGTCGTCCCCACCGAACAGCTGGGCCCGCGCGGGCGCCGCGGCCAGCGAGGCCGCCACCGCCACCGCGGCCAGCAGGAAGCGTGCGGCCGCCATCAGCGGTACGCGATCTCGGCGCGCCGATTCTTGGAGAAGGCGGACTCGTCGCTGCCGCTCTCGGCCGGCTTCTCCTTGCCGAAGCTCACGGCCTCGATCTGGCTGTCCGGCACGCCCAGCAGGGTGAGCGCCCGGCGCACCGCCTCGGAACGGCGCTGGCCCAGCGCCAGGTTGTACTCGCGGCCGCCCCGCTCGTCGGTGTGGCCCTCGACGGCGACACGCCGGCCGTTGTTGGCGCGCAGGTAGCGCGCGTGCGCCTCGATCAGCGACTGGAACTCGGGCTTGATGACGTAGCTGTCGTAGTCGAAGTAGACGACGCGGCCGGCGTCCCGCGGCCCGGGCTGCAGGTTGACGGCGGGATCGGCCGTCACCGGCGCGACGCCGGTCTGGGCGCCGCCGCTGCCGGCCCCGCCGCCGCCAGGCGCCGTGCCGGCGGCATTGCGGTCCTCCACCGGGGTGTCATTGAGCTTGACGCTGGAGCCGCAACCGGCCAACGCCGCCACCAGGCCCACGGCCACGAAAACACGCTTCACGTTCATCTTTGCTATACCTCCTAGGAAAATGTTTTATCGCTGGAAAGGACCCCAGTCCGGCTCGCGGATGTCGCCCCCCTGCCCGGCCAGCCGTGCCTTGATCTTGCCGTCCAGCGTGGTGGTCATGAGCGCCTCGCGCCCGCCCTGCCGGGTCGCGTAGACGATCAGGCGGCCGTTGGGCGCGAAACTCGGACTCTCGTCGGCCGTGGTGTCGGTCACCGACACGGGCGCGCCGCCGGCCAGCTCCATGACCTGCAGCTTGAAGGCCCCTCCAATGCGCGAAATGTAGGCCAGCCATCTGCCGTCCGGGCTGAGTGCCGGGGAAATGTTGTAACTCCCGGTAAAGGTCACCCGTTCAGGGTTGCCGCCTGTGGCGGGCATGCGATAGACCTGCGGCGCGCCGCCGCGGTCGCTGACGAAGTAGATGCTGCGCCCGTCCGGCGTGAACAGCGGCTCGGTGTCGATGCCCGCCGACTGCGTCAGGCGGCGCGGCTCGCCGCCGCCGGCGTCGATGGTGTACAGCTGCGAGCCGCCCTCGCGGCTGAGGGTCACGGCCAGCGTGCGGCCGTCGGGCGACCAGGCGGGCGCGCTGTTGGAGCCGCGGAAGTTGGCCAGCAGGCGGCGCCGGCCGCTGGCCACCTCGTGCACGTAGACCACCGGCTTGCGCGACTCGAAGGACACGTAGGCCAGCTGGGCGCCGTTGCTCGACCAGGCCGGCGAGATGATGGGCTCGGGGCTGGCCAGCGCCGACTGCGCGTTCTCGCCGTCCGCGTCGGCCACCCACAGGTTGTAGCGGTTGCCCGCCTTGGTCACGTAGGCGATGCGGGTGGAGAACACGCCCCGCTCGCCGGTGAGCTTCTCGTAGATGAAGTCGGCCACGCGATGGGCGGCCAGCCGCAGGTCGCCCGCGTTGACCGCGTAGCTCTGGCCGCCCAGGTCTTGGCCGCGCACCACGTCCCACAGGCGGAAGCGCACGTCCCAGCGGCCGTCGCTCAGGCGGCCGACCCGGCCGGCCACCAGCGCGTCGGCGCCGCGCTGGCGCCAGGGCGCCACGTCGGGCCGGCTGGCCTCGTCCAGCAGCCCGGCGCCCGCGGCATCGACGCCGCGGAAGCGGCCGCTGCGCTCCAGATCGGCCTGGACGATGGCCGCGATCTTCTGCGGCGCCTCCGCGTCGCCGCGGAACGGCGCGACGGCGATGGGCAGCTGCGTCAGGCCCACACCCGTCACCTCCACCCGGAACTGTGCGAATGCCGCGGGCAGCGCGCCCGCACCGAGCAGGCCGACCACGTGGCGGCGGCGGAATTGACCCAGCGAATTCATGCTCCAGTTTCTCCTTGACGATGGTTCAGTTCGGTCACGGCCACCCCGGGTTGGTTCCCGGCCTCGGCCAGGCCGATGGCCGCGCGGCGCAGGCCGCTGCTTTGGCGCTCCAGCACCCGCGCCCGGTTGGCGGCTTCGCCCGCCCGGCTGTTCTCGCGGTGCCACAGGTGGAACACCTCGGTGGACAGGAAGCCATTCTTGCGCGCCAGCCCCTGGTTGTGCAGCCGCAGCACCAGGTCGGCATCCTCGTGACCCCAGCCGCTGAAGCTCTCGTCGAAGCCGTTGACCGCCTCCAGGTCACCGCGCCACAGGCCGAAGTTGCAGCTGCGGATGCCGCGCCAGCGGAACCGCGGCTCGCGCCGGCCCGGTGCCCCGGTCCAGCGCACCAGGTGGGCCAGCTTGTTGACGTCGCCGGCCAGGCGCAGCCGCAGCCACTGCGCCGGCGGCAGCCGCCCCGGGTCGATTTCGCCGGCGAGCACGCGGCGGCTCAACCGCTCGCTCAGCAGCACGCGGCTGCCGTTGACGAAGGCGCCTGGCTCGGCCAGCCGGCGGTGCTGCGCCACGAAGCGCGGGTTGGGCACGCAGTCGCCGTCCATGAACACCAGGTAGTCCGCCGGCGCGTGCAGGGCACCCAGGTTGCGCGCGCGCGCCGCGGTGAAGCCGACGTCCGGATGCCACACGTGCCGCACCGGGCAGGGGAAGCGCGGCAGCCCCGCGCGCAGCGCGTGCACGTGCTCGGGCCGCGACCCGTCGTCGGCGACCACCACCTGGTCGTCGGGCGCGCACTGGGGCGCCAGGCCGCGCAGCACCGCCAGCAGCGCGTCCGAGCGGTTGTAGGTGAGGACGACGAAGGCCGTCCTCATGGGCCGGTGGTCCGGGCGGCAGCGCGCTGCAGCAGCCACAGCTTGAGGTAGCGGTAGTAGGTGCCCTCGGCATTGGAGATGGCCAGCGCCAGGCCGAGCCGGCCGTCCAGGAAGCCGCGCCGCAGCAGATAGGTCCGCACGAAGGCCCACAGGCCGTGGCCCAGCGCCTTGGCGAACGAGCCCTTGACGCCGCGCCGCTGCAGCGCGCGCGCGGCGGCGGTGGAGTACCGGTCCACCTTGGCCAGCACCGACTCGAAGTCGCGCATGCTCTCGTGCAGCAGCTCCCCGCCCAGCCGGCCCACGCTGCCGTCCACCAGCAGGCGCTCGTGCACCAGGTCGTCCGAGAAGCGCGCCTGGCCCCTGCGCCACAGCCGCACGATGCGGTCGGGGTACCAGCCGGAATGGGCCATGTACTGACCGCAGTAGCTGGAGCGGCGGTTGACGCTGTAGGCCGCATGCGCGGCCGACCGCATCGCCTGGCGGATCTGCGCGGCCAGGTCGGGCGTGATGCGCTCGTCGGCATCGAGCGAGAACACCCAGTCGCCCTGGGCCAGGTCCAGCGCGCGGTTCTTCTGCGGCCCGAAGCCCGGCCAGTCGGGCGTGACCACCACGCGCGCGCCCAGCGAGCGGGCGAGCTCGACCGTGTCGTCGGTGCTGCCGGAGTCGAGCACCACAACCTCGTCCGCGAACTGCGCGGAACGCACGCACTCGGTGATGTGGATGGCTTCGTTCTTGGCGACGATGATGATGGACAGGCGATTCATAGCTCGTGCAAGCCGTCGAGCGGAGCATGCCACGGCATAATCCGCGACTCGACAAACGCCTGATTATCACACCCCGACTCATGAACAAAGCGCCCGCGGTCGTCGTTGCCGGAGGCACCGGCTACATCGGCTCCCACATGGTGCGCATGCTGCGCGAAAGCGGTTGGCGCCCCATCATCATCGACAACCTCGCCACCGGCCATGCCGAGGCGGCTGCCAGCGCCGAGCTCAAGGTCGGCGAAATCGGCGACAAGGCCTTCGTCGCGGCCGTGCTCAAGGAGTTCGAGCCGCAGTGCGTGATGCACTTCGCCGCCTCCAGCCTGGTAGGCGAGTCGGTGCAAAAGCCCGGCAAGTACTGGCGCAACAACCTGGTGCAGACGCTGAACCTGCTGGACACCATGCTGGAGCACGGCGTCACGCAGTTCATCTTCTCGTCCACCGCCGCCGTGTACGGCAACCCGGTCGAGGTGCCCATCCCCGAGGACCACCCCACGCGACCGATCAACCCCTACGGCCACAGCAAGCTGGCCGTGGAGTACGCGCTGGAGGATTACTCCGCCGCGCACGGCCTGCGCTCGATCACGCTGCGCTACTTCAACGCCGCGGGCGCGCACCCGGACGGCAGCCTGGGCGAGCGGCACGAGCCCGAGACGCACCTGATCCCGCTGATCCTGCAGGTGGCCTCGGGGCGGCGCCCGCACATCGCGCGCTACGGTTCCCAGCACGCCACCCCGGACGGCTCCTGCATCCGCGACTACATCCACGTGCAGGACCTGTGCGCGGCCCACCTGCTGGCGCTGCGCAGGCTCGAGGCCGGCGCGGCCACCACCACCTACAACCTGGGCAACGGGCTGGGCCATTCGGTCAACGAGGTGATCGAGGCGGCGCGGCGCGTCACCGGCCATCCCATCCCCATGCGCGACGACCCGCCGCGCGCCGGCGACCCGCCGGTGCTGGTGGCCGACGCCGCGCGCGCCCGCGCCGAGCTGGGCTGGTCGCCGCAGTACGGCGACATCGAGACCATCATCGCCCACGCCTGGCAGTGGGAGCGCCGGCTCCACCAGGCCGCCCGCCACCCGTGACCCGGATCGACCTCGCCGCGGTGCGGTGGCTGCTGCCGTACTTCGGCGGTTCGCGCCGCCTCTGGATCGTCGCGGCGCTGGCGACCCTGGTGTCCTCGGCCACCGAGCCGCTGGTGCCGGCCCTGCTCAAGCCCCTGCTGGACCGGGGCTTCAAGCCCGGCGGCCTGGAGCTGTGGATGGTGCCCGCCGCCCTGCTGCTGCTGTTCGCGGTGCGCGGCACGGCCGGCTACCTGGCCGACCTGGCGGTGGCGCGCATCACCCAGGACGGGCTGCTCGCGCTGCGCGAGGCCCTGTTCGGCCGGCTGCTCGACGCGCGGCTGTCGCTGTTCGGCACCGAGAACGCGACCTCGCTGTCCAACACCGTGGTGTTCGAGGTGCAGAACGGCGTCACCCTGCTGGTCAACTCCGTCATGGGGCTGCTCAAGGACAGCCTGGCGCTGCTGGCGCTGCTGGTGTACCTGCTGCTGCTGAACTGGCAGCTCACGCTCGTCGTCTTCGCCATCGTGCCGGGCGTGGGCTGGATCATGCGCACGCTGTCGCGCCGGCTCTACCGCATCGCGCGCAGCACCCAGACCGCCACCAACGACCTGGCCTACGTGGTCGAGGAGAACGTGCTGGCCGCGCGCGTGGTGCGGCTGCACGGGGCCCAGGCGGCGCAGGCCGCGCGCTTCGCCGGCCTGAGCGCGGCGCTGCGCCGGCTGGCGCTCAAGTCGGTGGCGGCCTCGGCCGCCATCACGCCGCTGACGCACATGCTGGCGGCGGCGGCGCTGTCGGTGGTGATCTGCATCGCGCTGTGGCAGACCCGCGACGGCATCACCGTGGGCACCTTCGCTTCCTTCATCACGGCCATGCTGATGCTGATCGCGCCGAGCAAGCGCCTGTCCGAGGCGGCCAACCCGATCTCGCGCGGCCTGGCGGCGGTGCAGCGGGCCATCGACCTGGTCGAGAAGACGCCGGCCGAATCCGGCGGCAGCCACGCACCGGGCCGGGCCCAGGGGCGCATCAGCCTGCGCTCGGTCAGCGTGCGCTACCGCGATGAGGGAGCGCCGGCGCTGGACCATCTAAGCCTGGACATCGAGCCCGGCCAGGTCGTCGCGCTGGTCGGCCCGTCGGGCTCCGGCAAGACCACCCTGGCCAACCTGCTGCCGCGCTTCGTCGTGCCCGACGGCGGCCAGGTGCAGCTGGACGGCGTCGACCTGGCGCAATGGCGCCTGGATGCCCTGCGGGCCCAGTTCGCCCTGGTCAGCCAGGACGTGGTGATGTTCAACGACACCCTGGCGGCCAACATCGCGCTGGAGGATCCGCCCGACCGCGAGCGGGTGGAGCGCTGCGTCGACGCGGCCAACCTGCGGGCCCTGGTCGCTTCGCTGCCGCAGGGCCTGGAGACCGTGACCGGCCACAACGCGGCCGAGCTGTCCGGCGGCCAGCGCCAGCGCCTGGCCATCGCGCGCGCGCTGTACAAGGACGCGCCTATCCTGATCCTGGACGAGGCCACCTCGGCGCTGGACGCGGCCTCCGAGCGCCTGGTGCAGGAGGCGCTGCAGCGCCTGATGGCCGGCCGCACCACGCTGATCATCGCCCACCGCCTGTCCACCATCGAGCATGCCGACCGCGTTGTCGTGCTCGAGCAGGGCCGGCTGGCCGAAAGCGGCAGCCATGCCGAGCTGATGGCGCAGGGCGGCCTGTACGCCCGGCTGCGGGCGCTGCAGCAGGGCGCGGCATGACGGTCTTGAAGGCGCTGCGCGAGCCGGCGCTGCCGCCGGCCCCGCGGCTGGCCGCGCCGCTGGACCGGCTGCTGGCCGGCACCCTGGCCGTGTTCGGCTTCGTGCTGCCCTTCTCGCCGCCGGCGGTGGCGCTGGCCATGCTGGCCCTGCTGCTGCTGCTGCTGCCCGCAGCGCCGGCCTTGTGGCGCAGCGCCCCCTGGCGCGACCCGGTGATCGCGGTCGGCCTGGCGCTGCTGGCCTACATCGCGCTGCACACCTGGGTCGTCTCCGGCTTCACCGCGAGCTCGGGCCGCCTGGTGAACCACTACCACGAACTCCTGATGGCGGCGGTGCTGCTGGGCCTGTTCCGGCTCGTGTCGCGGCCGCAGTGGTTCTTCTTCGGGCTGGCCCTGGGGGCGGTCGGCTATGCCGCCGTGCACTGGCTGGGCCTGGCCTGGCAGCCCCTGGCCGAGGACCTGAGCTCGCGCCGCATCTCCGCCGGCTTCGGCCTGGCGCTGTGCGCCTTCCTCCTGCTCGACCAGTCGCGCCGCTACACCGGCCGCGTCCGCGCGCTGCTGCGGGCCGGCGCGCTGTTCCTGGCGGCCACGGTGCTGTTCGCCATCGACGGCCGCACCGGGCACGTGGTGCTGCTGGTGCTGGTGGCGTGCGCGGCCTGGTGGCACAGCCCGCCGCGCCTGCGCTGGGCGGCCCTGGTGGCGCTGCCCACCGCCGCCGCGCTGCTGGCGCTGAGCTCCACGGCGGTCCAGTCGCGCCTGGGGGAGACGCTGGCGGTCGCGCGGGGCGCCCCCAACGGCGAACTCACCTCCACCGGCATCCGGATGGAACTGCTGCATGCCGCCCTGGAAGTCGCCCGCGGCCACTACGCGACGGGCGCAGGCTTCGCGCGCTACGGCGATTTCCATTCCGCCTCGGCCCGCGCGCGGGACGCCGCTCTGGGCCGGCCGGCCGCCCCCTATCCCTGGGCGCAGGTGAACAACCCGCACAACGAGTTCCTGATGCAGCTGGTGGGCGGCGGTGTGCTCGCCCTCGCCCTGTTCCTGGCCTGGCTGGGGCTGACCGCGCTGCGGCGCACCGCCGGCCGACCCGATCGCCTGCTGATCGCCATGAGCCTGGCCTTCGCCACCGGCTGCCTGTTCAACTCGCTGCTGCGGGACTTCGCCGAGGGCCATCTGTACGTGGCGCTGCTCGCGTGGGCACTGGCCCGGTCCGGACGCCAGGAAGCCGCTGCGCCCGCCGTGGCCGGCGGCGGCAAGCGCGCGGCCTGAGCGGCTTCAGAGCAGCACGATGTCGTACTGCTCCTGGCCCATGGCGCTCTCGCTCTGCAGCGAGATCGGCTTGCCGATGAAGTCCGACAGGCCGGCCAGGTGCTGGCTCTCCTCGTCCAGGAACAGCTCGACCACCCTGGGCGAGGCCACCACCCGGTACTCGCGCGGGTTGAACTGGCGCGCCTCGCGCAGGATCTCGCGCAGGATGTCGTAGCACACGCTGCGCGCGGTCTTCACCTGCCCTGACCCCTGGCACGACGGGCACGGCTCGCACAGCATGTGGGCCAGCGACTCGCGCGTGCGCTTGCGCGTCATCTCGACCAGGCCCAGCTGCGAGAAGCCGCCGGCCATGGTCTTGACCCGGTCGCGCGCCAGCTGCTTGCGGAACTCCGCCAGCACCGCCTCGCGGTGGTCCTCGCGCTGCATGTCGATGAAGTCGACGATGATGATGCCGCCCAGGTTGCGCAGCCGCAGCTGCCGGGCGATGGCGTGCGCCGCCTCCAGGTTGGTCTTGAAGATGGTGTCGTCGAAGTTGCGCGCGCCGACGAAGCCGCCGGTGTTCACGTCCACCGTGGTCAGCGCCTCGGTCTGGTCGACGATCAGGTAGCCGCCGGACTTGAGCTCCACGCGCCGGCCCAGGGCCTTGGCGATCTCCTCGTCGATGGAGAACAGGTCGAAGATGGGCCGCTCGCCCTTGTACAGCTGCAGCCGCTCGACCGCCTGCGGCATGAACTCGCGGCCGAAAGACTGCAGCAGGCCGAACTGCTCGCGCGAATCGATGCGGATGGTCTGGGTCTCGTCGGTCACCAGGTCGCGCAGCACGCGCTCCAGCAGGCTCAGGTCCTGGTGCAGCAGCGAGGGCGGCGGCAGGGTGACCGCGGCCTGCCGGATGCGCGCCCAGGTCTTGCGCAGGTAGGCGATGTCCTCGGCGAGTTCGCCGTCCGAAGCCTCCTCTCCGTTCGTGCGCAGGATGAAGCCGCCCCCGCCGCCGCTGGACGCCTCCCCCACCAGCGCCTGCAGCCGGGCGCGCAGCGCCTCGCGCTGCTGCGACGGAATCTTCTGCGACACGCCCACGTGGTCGTCCTGCGGCAGGAACACCAGCAGGCGCCCGGCGATGCTGATCTGGGTGGACAGGCGAGCGCCCTTGGTGCCTATCGGGTCCTTGATCACCTGGACCATCAGCGCCTGGCCCTCGAACACCTGTTTCTCGATGGGCACCAGCGGCTGGCCCTGGCGCACCGGCTCGCCGGGTGCGCCGCCGTTGGCATGCAGGTCCGCCACGTGCAGGAAGGCCGCGCGCTCCAGGCCGATGTCGATGAAGGCCGACTGCATGCCCGGCAGCACGCGGGCCACCTTGCCCAGGTACACATTGCCCACCCGGCCGCGCTCGAGCGTGCGCTCCACGTGCAGCTCCTGGACCGCGCCGTTCTCGACGACGGCCACCCGCGTCTCCTGCGGCGACCAGTTGATCAGGATGTCCTGCTGCATGCGGCCACAGGATACCTCAGCCCCTGCGCCGTGAAGGCGCTGCTAGACTGACTTCTCGCATGCGAAATGCCTCCCCGTGCCCACTGGCACCCCCCACATGAGCACCCCGACACAGCCTCCGGCCTTTCTCCAGGGAGGCGGCGCCATGGGCGAGCGGATCCGGGCCTTCGACTGGGCCTCGCATCCGCTGGGCCCGCCGCAGCAGTGGCCGGACGCGCTGCGCATGGCGCTCACGCTGTGCCTCAATTCCAGCTTCCCCACGGCGATCTACTGGGGGCCGGAGATGCACGTCCTCTACAACGACGCCTGGTCCGTGATTCCGGCGGAGAAGCATCCCTGGATCCTGGGTAAGCCGGCGCGGGAGGGCTGGGCCGACATCTGGCACATCGTCGAGCCGCAGTTCCGGCAGGTGTTCGACGCCGGCCAGGGTCTGGCGCTGTACGAGCAGATGCTGCCCATGGTCCGCGGCGGCGCGCCGCGCGAGACCTGGTGGAACTACAGCATCACGCCGATCCGCCACGCCGACCACGCCGTGGGCGGCATCTTCAACCAGGGCCACGAGATCACCGAGGTGGTGGTCGCGCGCCGCCAGCGCGAGGCGGAGCTCGCCCGCTGGCGCGAGATGTTCCGGCAGGCACCCGTGCCGGTGGCGCTGCTGCGCGGGCCGGGTCACGTGTACGAGTTCACCAATGACGCCTACCTGCGGCTGATCGGGCGCCGGAACGTGACTGGCCAAAAGGTCCGGGACGCCCTGCCGGAGATGGTGGAGCAGGGTTTCATCGCCCTGCTTGACCGGGTCTACCGCAGTGGCGAGACTTACCTGGGCGCCGGTGCTTCCGTGAAGCTGCAGCGCCTGGAAGGCGGGCCCATCGAGGACCGCACCGTCGACTTCATGTACCAGCCCATGCGGGATGCGCGCGGCGAGGTCGAGGGCATCCTGGTGCTGGTCACGGACGTCACCGAGCGGGCGCGCGCGGAGGCGGCGCTGCGGCTGTCGAACTGGCAGCTCGGGGAGGAGCGCGCGCGGCTGGCCTCGCTGAACGAGGCCGAGCAGCGGACGCAGCAGGCGCTTCGCCGGTTCAACGACACGCTGGAGGCCGAGGTGAGGCGCCGCACCTTCGACCAGACCCGCGCGCTGCAGTCCCAGGGCGCGGTCGCCGACCGGCTGCGTGCCGCCTTCGCCACCGACCTCATCTTCCAGGGCTTCATGGACCCGGACGGCACGCTGCGCGACAGCAACCCCGCGTCGCTGGCGGCGATCCGCTGCAGCCTGCACGAGGTGGTGGATCGCCCGTTCTGGGAGACGCCCTGGTTCAGCGCCACGCCCGGGATGCCACAGCGCGTGCGCGAAGCGGTGGAAACGGCCCGCCAGGGGCGCACGGTGCGCGCCACCTTGACCGTTGACCTGCCGGACGGCAGGCGCAGCTTCCGCTTCTCCGTGCGGCCGGTGTTCAATGGCCGGCAGGAGCTCGTGGGCCTGGTGGCGGAGGCGCTGGAGGTCGCGGCGGCGCCGGAGAAGCCGGCCGACGCAGAGGTGGTGATGCGCAGCCGGGAGCCTACGGCCTGATCCCGACCGCTTCCAGTAGGGTCGCCGTCTCGTGCAGCGGCAGCCCCATGATCCCCGTGTAGGACCCGCTGATGCGCATGATGTGCGCCGCCGCCCGCCCCTGCACGGCGTAGGCGCCGGCCTTGCCCATGGGCTCGCCGCTGTCGACGTAGGCGCGGATCCGCGCCGGGCTCAGGGCCGCGAAGCTGACGCGCGAGTCGCTCAGCGCCTCCACCCGCTTGCGGCCGGACTGGACCGCCACCGCGGTCAGCACGCGGTGGGTCCGGCCTGCCAGCTCGCGCAGCATGCGCGCCGCCTCCTTCGCATCCGCCGGCTTGCCGTAGATCGCCCGGCCCAGGGCCACGGTGGTGTCCGAGCACAGCACCGGCGCGGGCGGGAGCTGGCGGCGCCGCAGCCGCGCCAGGGCGGCGTCCAGCTTCAGGCCGGTGACACGACGAACGTAGGCCGCCGGCGCTTCGCCGGGCTTGACCTCCTCCAGCGCCTCGCTGTCCTCGTCCTCGTCCGGCAGCAGCAGTTCGTGGCGCACGCCCAGCTGCTCCAGCAGCTGGCGCCGGCGCGGGCTCTGCGAAGCCAGGTAGATGAAGGTCGAAATCATGGCCGAGTCGCCGCCGGGCCGCCCCAAGGCGACTCAGCCCCCTCGGGGGGCAGCGCAGTACACGAAGTGACAAGCGTGGGGGCTGACATCACTCGCGGTGGTAGGGATGGCCGGCGTTGATCGACCACGCGCGGTACAGCTGCTCGACCAGCAGCACCCGCACCATGGCATGGGGCAAGGTAAGGTCCGACAGGCGGATGCGCTCGTGGGCCGCCTCGCGGAACGCCGGCTGCAGGCCGTCCGGGCCGCCGATCACCAGGGCCACGTCCTCCCCGCCCAGCTGCCAGGCCCTGAGCTGGGCGGCCAGCGCCACCGTGGTCAGGGAGGTGCCGCGCTCGTCCAGGGCCACGACGCGGGCGCCGCGCGGGATGGCGGCCGCTATGCGCTCGCGTTCGGCGGCCAGCAGGGTGTCCAGCGACTTGGAGCCGCGCGGCTCGGTCTTCACGGCCTTGAGCTCCAGCCGCAGCTCGGGCGGGAAGCGCTTGGCGTAGTCGTCCCAGGCCGCCTGTGCCCAGTCGGGCACGCGCTGGCCCACGGCCACCACGAGCAGCTTCATCCCTTGCGGGCGGGCGCCTTCTTGGCCGCGCCCTTGGCGGCGGTCTTGGCCGGGGCCTTCTTGGCCGGCGCCTTCCGGGCGGGCGGGGCGGCCGGCGCCGCTGCCTTCCTTGCGGAGGCCTTGGCGGCCGGCGACCTGGCCGGCGCGCGCTTCTTCGCCGGGGCCTTGGCCGCCTTCTCCGCCGCGTCGGCGGCCCGGATGGCCTTCTTGGCGGCGCTGCTGCGCCGCAGCGAGGGCTCGTTGGCCGCCTTGCGGGCCGGCGTCTTGCCCGTGGCCTTCGCCGGCGCGGCACGTTCCGCTGGCGGCTTGGGCGCGCCGAACTTCAGGCGGATCGGCTTGTCGCCCCAGATCTCTTCCAGATGGTAGTAGGTGCGGATGGCCGGCTGCATGATGTGGGCGACGGCCGGGCCGCAGTCCACGATGATCCACTCGCCGTTCTCCTCGCCTTCCACGCGCGGCTTGGGAAAGCCCGCATCGCGCACCGCGTCGCGCACGCTGGCGGCCAGGGCCTTGGTCTGCCGGTTGGAGGTGCCCGAGGCCACGATGACCCGCTCGAACAGCGGCGACAGATGCTCGGTGTTGAAGACCTGGATGTCCTGCGCCTTGACGTCCTCCAGCCCATCGACGATGGCGCGCTGCAGGCGTTGGGTGTCTTTCTTGACGGCGGTGTCTTGGGTCATCAGGTCTTGCGGTAAAGATGGTGTCGGTCAATATAACGTGCGACGCCGGGGGGAACCAGCTCGGCAATGTCCTGTCCGGCGGCGACGCGCGCGCGGATGCCGGTCGCGCTCACCGGCATGGGCGGCAGCTCCACCGGACGCCAGCGCACGCCGGGCAGCTTCTGCGGATCGAACGGTGCGGCGGCCGGCTCCGGCCGGGCACGGGCCGCGATGCAGATGGTGGCCAGCCGGATGATCTGGTCGCTGTCGCGCCAGCCGTGCAGGGCCTCGGCCTGGTCGGCGCCTATCACCAGCATGAGCTCGGCGCCGGGGAACTCGGCGCGCAGCTCGCGCAGCGTCTCCACGGTGTAGGTCGGCCCGCTGCGCGCCAGCTCGCGGCCGTCGACCACCGCGCGCGGCACGTCGGCGAAGGCCTCCTGCGCCATCGCCAGCCGGTGCTCGCCCGCGCTGAGTGCGCGCGCCTTGTGCCAGGCCTGCCCGGTGGGGAAGATGCGCAACTGGTCCAGCTGCAGCTGCCCCACGGCCGCGGCGGCCAGCCCGACGTGCGCCCGGTGCGGCGGGTCGAAGGCGCCGCCGAACATGCCCACGCGGCCGATGGCCGGGCGGTTCATCAGGAAACCTCCGCCCTACGGGCTGCGGTGCCATGAGCCTTCGGAGCGGCCGTGCGGCTCATGCCCACTCCCGCGGCACCAGGAACTCGCGGTACAGCGCCTCCTCGGCGGATCCGGCCTCGGGCTGGTTCTGGTAGGCCCAGCTCGCCAGCGGCGGCATGGACAGCAGGATGGACTCGGTGCGCCCGCCCGACTGCAGGCCGAAGTGCGTGCCGCGGTCCCACACCAGGTTGAACTCGACATAGCGCCCGCGCCGGTATAGCTGGAACGCGCGCTCGCGCTCGCCGTGGGGCAGTTCCTTGCGCCGCTGCAGGATGGGCAGGTAGGCGCCCAGGAAGGCGTCGCCCACCGCGCGCAGCATGCCAAAGCCGCCCTCGAAGCCCAGCTCGGAGAAGTCGTCGAAGAACACGCCGCCGATGCCGCGCTGCTCGCCGCGGTGCTTCAGGCGGAAGTACTCGTCGCACCAGTGCTTGAAGCGCGGGTACTTGTCCTGGCCGAACGGCGCCAGCGCGTCCCTGCAGGCGCGGTGGAAGTGGCGCGCGTCCTCCTCGAAGCCGTAACAGGGCGTCAGGTCCATGCCGCCGCCGAACCAGAACACCGGCGCACCATCGGCCGGGGTGGCGGCCAGCATGCGCACGTTCATGTGCACCGTGGGCGCGTACGGGTTGCGCGGGTGGAACACCAGCGACACGCCCATGGCCTCGAACGGCGCGCCGGACAGCTCGGGCCGGTGCTGCGTCGCCGAGGGCGGCAGCCGCGGGCCGGTCACGTGCGAGAAGCCGCAGCCGGCGCGCTCGAACACCGGCCCGCCTTCCAGGATCCGGGTGATGCCGCTGCCCTGCAGCGGCTCGCCGGCCGGCTTGGTCCAGGCATCGGACAGGAAGGGCGTGCCGTCGACCGCGGTGCAGGCGTCGGTGATGCGCGACTGCAGGCCCAGCAGGTAGTCCCGGACCGAGGCGACCGCGGGAGTGCCGCTCATCCGCGCGTGGCGCGATGGCCGATGTCGCGGCGCCACTGGGCGCCGGCGAAGCCGATGCCGCGCACCACCTCGTAGGCGCGCTGCTGCGCCGCCTTCACCGTCTCGGCCAGGGTGGTCACGCACAGCACGCGCCCGCCCGTGGTGACGACGGCGTCGCCCTGTTTCGCGGTGCCGGCATGGAACACCATGGCGTCGGGCGTGGGGCGCGGCAGGCCGCTGACCACGTCGCCCTTGCGCGGGCTCAGCGGGTAGCCGCCCGCGGCCATCACCACGCCCAGCGCGGTGCGGCGGTCCCATTGCAGCTCGATGCCGCCCAGGCCCGGGCCGGTGGCGGCCATCAGCACGTCGAACAGGTCGGACTTGAGCCGCATCATGATGGGCTGGGTTTCCGGATCGCCCATGCGGCAGTTGAATTCCAGCGTCTTGATGCGGCCCTGCCTGTCGATCATCAGGCCGGCATAGAGGAAACCGGTGTAGGGCACGCCGTCCTTGTCCATGCCGCGCACCGTGGGCAGGATCACCTCGCGCATGGCGCGGGCGTGCACCGCGGGCGTGACCACCGGCGCCGGCGAGTACGCGCCCATGCCGCCGGTGTTGGGCCCCTGGTCGCCGTCCAACAGGCGCTTGTGGTCCTGGCTGGTGGCCAGCGGCACCACGTTGCGGCCGTCGCACAGCACGATGAAGCTGGCCTCCTCGCCCTGCAGGAACTCCTCGATCACCACCCGCGCGCCGCCGTCGTTGTGGCTCACGCCCAGCTTGCCGTCCAGCAGCATGAAGTCGATCGCCTCGTGGGCCTCGGCCGCGGTCATGGCCACCACCACGCCCTTGCCCGCCGCCAGGCCGTCGGCCTTGACGACGATGGGCGCGCCCTGCCGGTCCACGTAGGCATGGGCCTGGGCCGGGTCGGAGAAGGCCTGGTAGGCCGCGGTCGGGATGCCGTGGCGCTGCATGAAGGCCTTGGAGAAGGCCTTGGAGCTCTCCAGCTGGGCGGCGGCCTTGCTCGGCCCGAACACGCGCAGCCCCGCCGCCTGGAACTCGTCCACCAGGCCGGCGGCCAGCGGCGCCTCGGGGCCGACCACGGTCAGCGCGATCTTCTGGTCGATCGCCCAGTGCCGCAGCGCGGCGTGGTCGGTGATGGGCACGTTCTCCAGCCGCGGGTCCATGGCGGTGCCGCCGTTGCCCGGCGCCACGTAGACCGCCTGCACCTTGGGCGACTGGGCCAGCTTCCAGGCCAGCGCGTGCTCGCGACCGCCGCCGCCGACGACCAGGACTTTCATGAAGGCAACGCGGCGTTGTGGAACACGTCCTGCACGTCGTCCAGGTCCTCCAGCATGTCCAGCAGCTTCTGCATGCGCGCCGCGTCGTCGCCGGACAGCTCGATGGTGTTTTCCGGCCGCATGGTGACCTCGGCCACCTCGGGCTGGAGGCCGGCGGCCTCCAGGGCGTTCTTCACCGCCTCGAACCCGGAGGGCACGGTGAGGACCTCGATCGCGCCGTCCTCGTCGGCCACCACGTCGTCGGCGCCGGCTTCCAGCGCCACCTCCATCACCCTGTCCTCGCTCTGGCCGGGCGCCAGCACCAGCTGGCCCACGTGCCTGAATTGGAAGGCCACCGAGCCCTCGGTGCCCAGGTTGCCGCCGTACTTGCTGAACACGTGGCGCACCTCGGCCACGGTGCGCACCTTGTTGTCGGTCATGGTGTCCACGATGATGGCCGCCCCGCCGATGCCGTAGCCCTCGTAGCGGATCTCCTCGTAGTTGACGCCTTCGAGGTTGCCGGTGGCCTTGTCGATGTTGCGCTTGATGGTGTCGGCCGGCATGTTGGCGGCCTTGGCCTTGTCCACGGCCAGCCGCAGGCGCGGGTTGGCGTTGAGGTCGCCGCCGCCCTGGCGCGCCGCCACCATGATCTCGCGGATGACCCGGGTCCAGATCTTGCCTCGCTTCTCATCCTGGCGCCCCTTGCGGTGCTGGATGTTCGCCCATTTGCTGTGTCCGGCCACGTGATTGCTTCCTTGCCTGCTCTGGTGTGCGTTACGCTCATGCGCTGTTGATCCTTATTCTACGTTTCGCACCATGGCCGAACCGCTGCTGATCGCCAAGAACCGGGAGGCCGAGTGCTTCCTGCTGCCCCCGCTCGCCAACCGCCACGGGCTGATCACCGGGGCCACCGGCACCGGCAAGACCGTGAGCCTGCAGACACTGGCGCAGCACTTCAGCCGCATCGGCGTGCCGGTGTTCATGGCCGACGTCAAGGGCGACCTCACCGGCATCAGCCAGCCCGGCGCGCCCTCGCCCAAGCTGGCGCAGGCCATCGCCGAGCGGGGCCTGCCCACCCCCGAGCCGGCCGGCTGCCCCACCACGCTGTGGGACGTGTTCGGCGAGCAGGGCCACCCGGTGCGGGCCACCGTGTCCGACATGGGCCCGCTGCTGCTGAGCCGGATGCTCGGCCTGAACGAGACCCAGGCCGGCGTGCTGCAGATCGTCTTCAAGATCGCCGACGCCCAGGGCCTGCTGCTGCTGGACCTGAAGGATCTGCGGGCCATGCTGGCCTTCGTCGGCGAGAACGCGCGCGAGTTCACCACCGAATACGGCAACATCAGCGCCGCCAGCGTGGGCGCGATCCAGCGCGGGCTGCTGCAGATCGAGGCCCAGGGCGGCGACCGCTTCTTCGGCGAGCCCATGCTCGACATCGCCGACTTCATGCAGGTGGTGGACGGCCAGGGGGTGGTCAACATCCTGGCCGCCGACAGGCTGCTGAACTCGCCGCGCCTGTACGCCACCTTCCTGCTGTGGATGCTGTCCGAGCTGTTCGAGACCCTGCCCGAGGTCGGCGACCTGGACCAGCCCAAGCTGGTGTTCTTCTTCGACGAGGCCCACCTGCTGTTCAACGAGGCGCCCAAGGTGCTGGTCGAGCGCATCGAGCTGGTGGTGCGCCTGGTGCGCTCCAAGGGCGTGGGCGTGTATTTCGTAACGCAGAACCCGCTGGACATCCCGGACAGCGTGCTGGCCCAGCTGGGCAACCGGGTGCAGCACGCGCTGCGCGCCTTCACCCCGCGCGACCAGAAGGCGGTGAAGGCCACGGCGCAGACCATGCGTCCGAAGAAGGGCCTGGACATCGAGGCTGCCATCACCGAGCTGGCGGTGGGCGAGGCGCTGGTCAGCTTCCTGGACGCCAAGGGCCGCCCCAGCGAGACCGAGCGCGCCTACGTGCTGCCGCCGGGCAGCCAGATCGGCCCGATCACGGCCGCGCAGCGCCAGGCCCTGCTGGACGGCTCCCTGGTGGCCGGCGTGTACGAGAAGGCGGTGGACCGCGAGTCGGCCTACGAGAAGCTGAAGAGCCGCGCCGCGCAGGCCCAGGCGGCGGCCGGCTCGCCGGCGGGCGCGCCGGGCGGCGGCGGCCTGCTGGGCGGCCTGGGCGACCTGGTCATGGGCTCCACCGGGCCGCGCGGCGGCCGGCGCGAGGGCCTGGCCGAGATGATGGCCAAGTCGGCCGTGCGCACCATCGGCAGCAGCGTCGGCCGCGAGATCATGCGCGGCGTGCTGGGCGGCCTGCTGGGCGGGAGCCGGCGGCGATGAGCGCGCTGCCCACCTTCGAGGACGTGCAGGCCGCGGCCGCCCGGCTGGCCGGCCAGGCCCACCGCACGCCAGTGCTGCGCTCGGGCACGGCCGACGCCCTGGGCGGCGGCGCCCGGTTCTTCTTCAAGTGCGAGAACTTCCAGCGCATGGGCGCGTTCAAGTTCCGCGGCGGCTACAACGCCCTGGCCCGGTTCACGCCGCAACAGAGGCAGCGCGGCGCCCTCGCCTTCTCCTCGGGCAACCATGCGCAGGCCGTGGCGCTGGCGGCGCGCCTGCTGGGCATGCCGGCCACCATCCTGATGCCGCAGGACGCGCCGGCGGCCAAGCTGGCCGCCACCCGCGGCTACGGCGCCGAGGTGATCACCTTCGACCGCTTCAAGGAGGACCGGGAAGCCCTGGCCCGGCGCCTGGCCGAGGAGCGCGGCATGACCCTGGTGCCGCCCTACGACCATGCCGACGTGATCGCCGGCCAGGGCACGGCGGCGCTGGAGCTGTTCCAGGAGGTGGGCGAGCTGGACCACCTGTTCGTCTGCCTCGGGGGCGGCGGCCTGCTCGGCGGCTGCGCGCTGGCCGCCCGGGCGATGTCCCCGCGCTGCAAGGTCTACGGCGTGGAGCCGGAGGCGGGCAACGACGGCCAGCGGTCGTTCCGCAGCGGCGAGCTGGTGCACATCGAGGTGCCGCGCACCATCGCCGACGGCGCCCAGACCCAGCACCTGGGCCAGCTGACCTTCCCGCTGATCCGCCACAACGTTGACGACATCTTCACGGCCAGCGACGCGCAGCTGGTGGACGCCATGCGTTTCTACGCCTCCCGCATGAAGATGCTGGTCGAGCCCACGGGCTGCCTGTCGCTGGCGGGCGCCCTGGCCTGCGGCCTGGACCTCCAAGACGCCCGCGTCGGCGTGCTGATCAGCGGCGGCAACGTCGACCTGGCGCGTTTCGCGCAGCTGGCGGGGTCCTAGGCCTGCGCCTTGCTGTACATTGTTTTTCTGGAGGGTCCGCCATGTCCGTTGAAGTTCCCGCGCCGCGCCACATCCGCCTGACCTCGCACAGCGGCGGCACCGGCGCCCTGCCTGTCCGCTGGGGCGCGGCCACGCCCGCCGAGCGCGGCCCCGTGGTCGGCACCACCGGCCAGCGCAGCCACCGCAACGTCATCGGCACCCACAGCGGCTCGTACAGCGTGTACCGGGCCCTGGCCGTGGCCGCCGGCGCGCTGTCGCGCCAGCACCGCGCCGACCTCACCAACACCTCGCCCACCGACCCCATCGGGCCCTACCCGCAGTGGAGCGACCCCGGCAAGATCGTCAGCCTGGACCCCTGGGGCGCCGACGTGGCCCAGGTCTTCGCCGGCGAGATCGCGGCCGGCTACGACGTGCGCCCGACCATCGCCGTGACCAAGGCGCACGTCATCCTGCCCGAGGTGATCGAGGCGCTGCAGAAAGGCCGGCTCAAGGCCGACGGCAAGTTCCTCACCGCCGGCGGCGCCGCCCTGGTGACCAAGGCCGCCATCGAGCCGGTGTGGTGGCTGCCCGGCGTGGCCAAGCGCTTCGGCTGCAGCGAGACCGACCTGCGCCGCGTGCTGTTCGAGGAGACCGGCGGCATGTACCCCGAGCTGGTGACGCGCAGCGATCTGGAGGTCTTCCTGCCGCCCATCGGCGGGCAGACCATCTACATCTTCGGCAACCCGCACGACCTGGCCGACCCCGCGGTCGAGCTCACGGCCCGGGTGCACGACGAGTGCAACGGCTCGGACGTGTTCGGCTCGGACATCTGCACCTGCCGGCCCTACCTCACGCACGCCATCGAGGAATGCATCCGCGGCGCGCAGCCCCCGTCGGCCGGCGGGCGCGGCGGCGTGGGCCTGATCGCCTACTCGCGCAAGGAAGGCCGGGCGCTGGGCGAGGTCACCAAGTTCCTGGTCTACAACGCGCGCAAGCGCCAGGTCGGCGGCGACACGGCCGACCAGTACTTCGCCCGCACCGAGTGCGTGGCCGGCGTGCAGGACATGCGCTTCCAGGAGCTGATGCCCGACGTGCTGCACTGGCTGGGCGTGCGCAAGATCCACCGCCTGGTGTCCATGAGCAATATGAAGTTCGACGCCATCACCGGCTCGGGCATCGAAGTCGGCGAGCGCGTCAACATCCCCGACGAGCTGATCCCCGCCGACGCCCGGGTGGAGATGGACGCCAAGATGGCCGCCGGCTATTTCACGCCCGGCGAGGTGCCCACCGCCGAAAAGCTCAAGCAGACCAAGGGACGCGGCCTGAATGAGTGATCCCACCGTTTTCATCGACGAGCGCGCCCAGGGCGAAAGCGCCGCGGCCGAGCTGCGCACCACCCTGGCCGTGCGCGAGCGCTGCGGCCAGCTGCTGGCGCGGGCGCGCAGCGGCGGCTCGGCCTGGTTCGAGGTCGACGACGGCGTCCTGGACGCCGCGGCGCGCGAGGTGGTGGCCGTCACGCGCCGGCGCTACCCCAAGCTGCACATCCCGCTGCACAGCCGCTGGCGCCACTTCGAGGCCGGCGGCGTGGACCGCAAGGGCCAGCTCGACAAGCTGCTGCACGGCCTGCCCGCCGCGAGCCGCGCCCATGCGCTGATCGACCTGACGGTCGTCAGCGTGCTGCTGGACGCAGGCGCGGGCCCGGACTGGAAGTACGTGGAGCCCGCGACCGGCCAGACCTTCACCCGCTCCGAGGGCCTGGCGGTCGCCAGCTTCCATGCCTTCACCGCCGGCATGTTCTCCAGCCGCCAGGACCGTCCGCTGCAGGCCGACTCGCAGGGGCTGCGCGGCCTGGTGACGCAGCGCCTGGCCGAGGCGTTCCAGGTCAGCGAGTCCAACCCGCTGGTCGGCCTGCAGGGCCGCGCCATCCTGCTGCGCCGGCTGGGCGAGATCCTGTCCGAGGAACCCGAGGTGTTCGGCGAGGAAGGCCGCCCGGGCGAGATCTTCGATTTCCTGGTCAGCGGCCCGGAAGTGCCGCACACGGCCGACGTGGATGCGCACGACATCCTGTCGCAGCTGCTGATCTCGCTGTCGGGCATCTGGCCGGCCGACAACCAGGCCGGCGGCGTGCCCCTGGGCGACTGCTGGCGCCACCCGGCCGTCAGGGCCGAGGGTCCCTCCGACGGCTGGGTGCCGTTCCACAAGCTGTCGCAGTGGCTCACCTACTCGCTGCTGGAGCCCTTCCAGTGGTGCGGCGTGCACGTGCGCGGCCTGGACGGCCTGACGGCGCTGCCCGAGTACCGCAACGGCGGCCTGCTGATCGACACCGGCGTGCTGCGCCTGCGCGACGCCCAGGCGGTGCAGCACACCTGGAAGCCCGGCGACGAGATCATCGTCGAGTGGCGCGCGCTCACCGTGTCGCTGATGGACGAGCTGGCCGGCCGGGTGCGCCAGCAGCTGCACCTGGACGCCGCCCGCCTGCCCCTGGGCTGCGTGCTGGAGGGCGGCACCTGGGCGGCCGGGCGCGAGCTGGCGCAGCGCCTGCGCGGCGGGCTGCCGCCGCTCAAGGTGGCCAGCGATGGCACCGTTTTCTGATGACACCACAACAAGAAGGAAGCCCGACCTTGAGCAACGTCCACCTGATCGACCATCCGCTGGTGCAGCACAAGCTGACCCTGATGCGCAAGAAGGAGGCCTCCACCAACAGCTTCCGCCGGCTGCTCAACGAGCTGGCCATGCTGATGGCGTACGAGGTCACGCGCGACATGGCCATGCAGGAGGTCGAGGTCGAGACGCCGCTGGAGAAGATGACCGCCAAGGTGATCGACGGCAAGAAGCTGGTGTTCGTCTCCATCCTGCGCGCCGGCACCGGCATCCTGGACGGCATGCTCAGCGTGGTGCCGGGCGCGCGCGTGGGCCACATCGGCCTGTACCGCGACCCCAAGACGCTGACGGCGGTGGAGTACTACTTCAAGATGCCGCAGGAGATGCACGAGCGCGACGTGGTGGTGGTCGACCCCATGCTGGCCACCGGCAACAGCGCCATCGCCGCGGTGGAGCGGCTCAAGGAGCTGCGGCCCAAGTCCATCAAGTTCGTCTGCCTGCTCACCTGCCCCGAGGGCGTGAAGGCGCTGCAGACCGCGCACCCCGACGTGCCGATCTACACCGCCGCCATCGACCGCCAGCTCAACGAGCACGGCTACATCCTGCCCGGCCTGGGCGACGCGGGCGACCGCATGTTCGGCACCAAATAAAACGATGACGTCGCGATCTTCACTCCCTTCCCCTCTGGGGGAGGGTTGGGGTGGGAGCTTGGCCCTCGCCCTGCTGTTGAGCTTTACCTCCCCCCTGGCCCAGGCCGCCCCGTTCACCCCCGCCAACGACGCGGAAGTGGTCGAGCGCCTGCCCGCCCGCGCCGCCGACGACCCCACCCTGCGCCGCGTCGAGTCCCTGCGCAAGCAGCTGGCCGCGCAGCCCCAGGATGCCGCGCTGCGCATCGAGATCGCGCGCCGCTATTTCGACCTGGCCATGGCCCAGGGCGACCCGCGCTACGTGGGCTACGCCAGCGGCGCCATCGCGCCGCTGGCTTCCGCCGACCCGCGCGACGCGGCCTACTGGCTGGTGCGCGGCCAGCTCGAACAGTACAACCACGATTTCGAGGCCGCCCTGGCCAGCCTGGCTCGCGCCGCCGAGCTGGCCCCGGCCCTGGCCGACGCCTACGCCTGGCGCGCCGCCATCTTCATGGTGCAGGCCCGGGCGCGCGAGGCGCTGGCCGAATGCGAGCGCCTCGCGCCCCTGGCCGAGCCGCTGTGGGCGGTCGGCTGCCGCGCCTACGCGCGCGCCGGCCTGGGGGAGCTGCAGCCGGCCTTCGATGAACTGTCGCGCGCTGCCGGGGCCTCGCCCCAGGCCACGCCCGCCGTGCGGCTGTGGGCGGACACGCGGCTGGCCGAGATGGCGCTGCGCCTGCAGCGGCCCGAGGACGCCGAGCGCTTCTTCCGGCGCGCCCTGGGACTGGACATCACCGACCAGTTCCTGCTCGCGGCCTACGCCGACTTCCTGCTGGCGCGGCAGCGCGCGCCCGAGGCGCTCAAGCTGCTGGCAGGCTGGGAACGCTCCGACATCCTGCTGCTGCGCCTGGCCCTGGCCGGGCGCGCGGCCAACGACCCGCGCGCCAACGAGTGGACGGGCGAACTGCGCGAGCGCTTCCAGGCGGCCGCCCGGCGCGGCGACACGCTGCACGAGTGGGAGGCCGCGCGCTTCGAGCTGGAGGTGGAGAACCGGCCCGAGCGCGCCCTGCAGCTGGCCGCCGAGAACTACAAGAAGCAGAAGGAGCCGCGCGACGCCGAGATGCTGATGCGCACCGCCCTGGCTGCCAACCGGCCGGCCGCGGCCGAACCGGCCCTGGCCTGGCTGCGAAGCAGCGGCTACCAGGATCCGGCGCTGGCCGCCCTGTCCCAGCAGCTGGCCGCGAAGGGAGGCCAGCGATGAAACGGCTGCTGCTCACCCTGGCCGTCTGGCTGCTGGCGCACGGCGCGGCGCTGGCCCACAAGCCCAGCGACAGCTACCTCAGCGTGCAGGCCGGCGAGGACCGCAGCACGCTCACCATCCGCTGGGACATCGCCCTGCGCGACCTGGACTACGTGCTGCAGCTGGACCGCGACGGCAACGGCGAGCTGACCTGGGGCGAGGTGCGCTCGCGCGAGGCCGATATCCAGCGCCTGGCGTCGGGCCGCCTGTCCTTCGTCGCCAACGGCCAGCCCTGCCCCTGGAGCGACGCGGCGCCGCTGCAGCTGGACCGGCACAGCGACGGCACCTACGCGGTGCTGGGCTTCGCCGCGCAGTGCGGCCCGCTGGCCCAGGGCCTGACCCTGCGGTACTCGCTGCTGTTCGACGTGGATCCCACGCACCGGGGGCTGGTGCAGTGGCGCGCGCCCGGCGAGGAGCAGCCGCAGCCGCTGGTGTTCGCCGTGGACTCGGCGGAGCAGCCGCTCAGCCTGGAGGCGCCCAGCGCCTGGGAGACGCTGCGCCAGTACGTGTGGGAAGGCGTGTGGCACATCTGGATCGGCTTCGACCACATCCTGTTCCTGCTGGCGCTGCTGCTGCCCGCCGTGCTGCGCCGCCAGGACGGCCGCTGGCAGCCGGTGGACAGCCTGCGCGCCGCGCTGGTCGACGTGGTCAAGGTGGTCACCGCATTCACCCTGGCGCACTCCATCACGCTGAGCCTGGCGGCACTGGGCCTGGTCAGCCTGCCGTCACGCCTGGTGGAGTCGGTGATCGCCGCCTCGGTGGTGGTGGCCGCCCTGGCCAACCTGCGCGGTGGCCGCGCATCGCGCCGGCGCTGGCTGATGGCCTTCATCTTCGGCCTGATCCACGGCTTCGGCTTCGCCTCGGTGCTGGCCGACCTGGGCCTGCCGCAGAACGCCCTGGTGCTGGCCCTGGTGGGTTTCAACGTCGGGGTCGAGCTGGGCCAGCTGGCCATCGTCGCCGTGTTCCTGCCGCTGGCCTTCGCGCTGCGCCGCACCGGGTTCTACCGCGTGGGCGTGCTGCAGGTGGGCTCGCTGCTGATCGCGCTGGTGGCGCTGTGGTGGTTCGTGGAACGGGCGTTCGACCTGTGACCCGTTCCGCGATCACTGCCGCCTGTGCCTTGGCCATGGGGGGACTGGCCTGCTTCGCGGTCCACGCGCAGCCCCGCGAGCCCCAGCCGCTGTGGGAGATCGGCGTCGGCGCCCTGGGCGTGTCGCAGCAGGCCTACCCGGGCGCCGGCACCCGGGTCAACCGCGGGCTGGCCCTTCCCTACCTGGTGTACCGCGGCGAGTTCGTCCGGGCCGACCGTGACGGCTTGGGCGTGCGCGCCGTCAACACGCCCAACTTCGAACTCGACGTCGGCTTTGCCGGCACCTTCGGCTCCGACGCCGACGAGGTCGACGCGCGCCGGGGCATGCCCGACCTGGGCACCCTGGTCGAGCTCGGACCGCGGCTGAAATGGCACCTGGGCGAAGGGCCGGCCCGGGGCCGCCTGCGCGCCGAATTCGCCTTGCGCGGCGTCTTCGACCTGAGCGACGGCCTGAGCCGCAAGGGCACCTCCTTCGAGCCCCGGCTGGTCTATGAGAACCGCTGGGGTGGCTGGCGCTACGGCACGAGCGCCTCCGCCATCTTCGGCAGCCGCCGGCTGGCCGACACGCTGTACGGCGTGGCGCCCGTCTATGCGACAGCGGCACGCCCGGCCTACATGGCGGAGAGCGGCCTCATCGCCCTACGGCTGGGCGCCACGGCGGTCCGCGAGCTGTCGCCGAACTGGCGCTTCTTCGGCTTCGCCCGTGTGGACTCGGTGGCCGCAGCCGCCAACCGGGCCAGCCCCTTGGTCGAAAAGACCTATGGCGCCAGTGTCGGCGCCGGCCTGGTCTACACCTGGGCCCGCTCCGAGACGATGGTGGGCCGCTGAGCGGACGGACCGGCTTGGCATAGGGCTTGCGAGCTGGACATCCCAGCCCCGAGCCGCTCCAATGGCCGGGCGAGCCATCCCACCCCCGGAGCCTTCATGACGACCCTGTCCCGCCTTTCCCGCCGCCCCCTTCTCGCCCTTGCCGCTGCCGCGCTGCTGGCCTCGCCCGGCCTGGCGCTCGCCCAGGCCAGGCTGAAGGTGGCGGCCATCTACACCGTGCCCTTCGAGCAGCAGTGGGTCAGCCGCATCCACAAGGCGCTGCAGGCCGCACAGGCGCGCGGCGAGATCGAGTACAAGGCCAGCGAGAACGTGGCCAACGCCGACTACGAGCGCGTGATGCGCGAGTACGCCACCGGCGGCAACCAACTGATCGTGGGCGAGTCCTTCGCCGTGGAAGCCGCCGCGCGCAAGGTGGCGCGGGACTTCCCCAAGGTGGCGTTCCTCATGGGTTCTTCGGGCAAGCCGCAGGCGCCCAACTTCAGCGTCTTCGACAACTACATCCAGGAACCCGCCTACCTGACCGGAATGATCGCCGCCGGCATGAGCAAGACCGGCAAGATCGGCATGGTGGGCGGCTTCCCCATCCCCGAGGTCAACCGCCTGATGCACGCCTTCATGGCCGGCGCCCGGGAGATCAACCCCAAGGTCGAATTCACCGTGACCTTCATCAACAGCTGGTTCGACCCGCCCAAGGCCAAGGAAGCCGCCTTCGCCATGATCGACAAGGGCGCCGACGTGCTGTACGCCGAGCGCTTCGGCGTGTCGGACGCGGCCAAGGAGCGCGGCAAGCTGGCCATCGGCAACGTGATCAACACCCAGGACAAGTACCCCGACACCGTGGTCGCGTCCGCCATCTGGCACATGGAGCCGACCATCGAGCTGGCGCTGCGCAACGTCAAGGAAGGCAAGTTCAAGGCCGAGGACTACGGCCCTTACTCCATGATGAAGCACAAGGGCTCCGAGCTGGCGCCGCTGGGCACCTTCGAGAAGAAGGTGCCGGCCGAGGTGATGGCCAAGGTGCAGGCCAGGCAGAAGGACATCCTGACCGGCAAGTTCACGGTCAAGGTCGACGACAGCCAGCCCAAGTCCACCGCCAGGTGACCCGGCCACCGGTCCTGCGGCTGCAAGGCATCACCAAGCGCTTCGGCCCCCTGGTCGCCAACGACGGCATCTCGCTGGAACTGGCCGTCGGCGAGGTGCTGGGCCTGCTGGGCGAGAACGGCGCGGGCAAGTCCACCCTGGTCTCCATCCTGTTCGGCCACTACACGGCCGACCAGGGAACCATCGAGGCCTTCGGCCGGCCGCTGCCGCCCGGCCAGCCACGCGCGGCCCTGGCCGCGGGCATCGGCATGGTGCACCAGCACTTCACCCTGGCCGACAACCTCAGCGTGCTGGACAACGTTCTCATGGGCACCGAGCCGCTGTGGCGCCCGTTCAGCCGGCGCGCCGCCGGGCAGGCCAGGCTGCAGGAGGTGGCGCTGCGCTTCGGCCTGGCGGTGCAGCCCGATGCGCGCGTGGGCAGCCTGTCGGTGGGCGAGCGCCAACGGGTGGAGATCGTCAAGGCGCTGTACCGCGGCGCCCGCGTCCTGATCCTGGACGAGCCCACCGCGGTGCTGACGCCGCAGGAAAGCGAAGCCCTGTTCGCCACCCTGGGCCGGATGGTGGCCCAGGGCCTGTCCATCGTGTTCATCAGCCACAAGCTGGGCGAAGTGCTGCGCGTGTCGCACCGCGTGGCCGTGCTGCGCGCCGGCAAGCTGGTGGCGCAGGCCTCGGCTGCCCAGGTCACCCAGGCCCAGCTGGCCAACTGGATGGTGGGCCAGGCCGTGGCCCTGCCCGGGCGCACGCCCGCGCCGTCGGTGGGCGCCGTGGCCTGCCGCCTGGAGGGCGTGGGCGTGGGCGGCGACGGGCGCGAGCGGCTGGTCGATGCCACGCTGGCCCTGCGCGCCGGCGAGATCACCGCCGTCGCGGGCGTGTCCGGCAACGGCCAGCTGGCCCTGGCCGAGCTGCTGTGCGGCATGCGCCGTGCCGGTGCCGGCCGCGTGTGGCTGGGCGAGCAGGCGCTGCGCGCGCGGCCGGCCTGGCTGGTGCGCCAGGGCGTGGCGCGCATCCCCGAGGACCGGCACGGCACGGGCGTGGTCGGCGACCTGCCGGTGTGGGAGAACGCGGTGTCCGAGCGTCTGCGCGGCCGCGCTTTCGCGCGCGGGCCGCTGGTGCGCCGGGGCGCGGCGCGCACGCAGGCGCAGCGCATCGTGCAGGCCTACGACGTGCGCGGCGCCGGCATCGACGCCCCGGCAAGCGCGCTGTCGGGCGGCAACATGCAAAAGCTGATCCTCGGCCGGGCGCTGCTTACGCCGGACGGCGGCACGCCGCGGCTGATCGTGGCCCACCAGCCCACCTGGGGCCTGGACATCGGCGCCGTGGCCTACGTGCAGCGCCAGCTGATCGCCGCGCGCGATGCGGGCGCGGCGGTGCTGCTGCTGAGCGACGACCTGGACGAGGTGCTGGCGCTGGGGGACCGCATCGCGGTGATCCATGCCGGGCGGCTGACGGAGGCGCGGCCGGCGCAGGAATGGACGCGGGAGGCCATCGGCCTGGCGATGGCGGGCGGCGCGCCATGAGGCTGGAAAAGCGCAACGCCGCTTCCCCCCTGGCCCTGGTGCTGGCGCCCTTCGGCGCCATCGGCTTCACCCTGGTCGTCAGCTCGCTGCTGGTCCTGTGGGCCGGCGCGCCGGTGGGCCCCACCTGGGGCCATCTGCTGCGCGGCGGCTTCGGCTCCGTCTTCGCCTGGACCGAGACGCTGACCCGCGCCACGCCCCTGGTCCTGACCGGCCTGGCGGCCACCGTGGCCTTCAAGGCGCGGCTGTTCAACATCGGCGCCGAAGGCCAGCTGTACGCCGGCGCGCTGGCCGCCGTCGCCGTGGGCGGCCTGCATGGCGGCGAAGGTTTGGGCCTGCCGGCGGTGCTGCTGTTCCCCCTGATGGTGCTGGCCGCCGCGGCCGCCGGCGCCCTCTTGCTGCTGGGCCCGGCCCTGATGAAGGCGCGTCTCGGCGTGGACGAGGTCGTCACCACCCTGCTGCTCAACTTCATCGTCCTGCTGGGCGTCTCGGCCCTGCTGGACGGCCCCATGAAGGACCCCACGGCCATGGGCTGGCCGCAGAGCGTCGCGCTCCAGCCCGAGCTGGAGCTGGGCCGACTGGTGGAAGGCGCCCGCGTCCACACCGGCCTGCTGGCGGCCGCCGCGCTGGGGGTGGCGCTGTGGGCGCTGCTGAAGTTCACGACCTTCGGCTTCGACATCCGCGCCCTGGGCGCCAACGCGCGCGCCGCCGCCTTTGCCGGCGTGCCGGTCACGCGCACGGTGATGGGCGTCGCCCTGCTCTCCGGCGCGCTGGCCGGGCTGGCCGGCGCGGTGGAGGTGGCCGGCCGCACCGGCTACGTCACGCTGGACATGTCGCCGGGCTACGGGTACAGCGGCATCGTCATCGCCATGCTGGCCGGACTGCACCCCCTGGGCGTGCTGGCGGCGGCCGTGTTCGTGGCCGGCGTGCTGGTGGGCGCGGACAGCATGAGCCGCGCCATCGGCGTGCCCAACTACATCGCCGACGTGATCGTGGCCGCCTCGCTGCTGTCGGTGCTGGTGGCGGCGCTGCTGGCGCAGTACCGGATCCGCTGGCGATGACCGACCTGTACGACATCCTGGCCAACCCCGCCTTCTGGGTGGCCGTGCTGCGCATCGCCACGCCGCTGATCCTGGGCACGCTGGGCGTGCTGCTGTGCGAGCGCGCCGGCGTGCTGAACCTGGGCATCGAGGGCATCATGGTGGCCGGCGCCTTCACCGGCTGGCTGGCGGTGTACGCCGGCGCGCCGCTGTGGGCGGGCGTGGCGGTCGCCGCGGGCTGCGGCCTGCTGTTCGGCCTGCTGCACGCCTGGCTGACCGTGGGGCTGGCGCTGTCGCAGCACGTGGCGGGGCTGGGCATCACGCTGCTGGCCACCTCGCTGAGCTACTACGGCTACCGCGTGAGCTTTCCCAAGGTGAACACGCCGCCGACCATCCAGCCCTTCCAGCCCATGGAGCAACTGGACATCCCGGTGCTGCAGGCGCAGACGCCGCTCACGCTGCTGGCCCTGCTGCTGGTGCCGCTGGTCGCCTGGGTGCTGTACCGCACGCCGGTGGGCCTGGCCCTGCGCATGGTGGGCGAGAACCCGCAGGCCGCCGAGAGCCAGGGCGCGTCGGTCCTGGCGCTGCGCACCGGCGCCATCGCGGCCGGCTCGGCGCTGATGGGCGTGGCCGGCGCCTTCCTCACGCTCAGCGCGTTCAACTCGTTCTACTTCAACATGGTCAACGGCCGCGGCTGGATCTGCGTGGCCCTGGTCGTGTTCGCCAGCTGGAGGCCCGGCAAGGCGCTGCTGGGCGCCCTGCTGTTCGCGTTCTTCGACGCGCTGCAGCTGCGCCTGCAGCAGGCCGGCGACGCGCTGCTGCCCTACCAGGTGTACCTGATGCTGCCCTACCTGCTGTCCATCCTGGCGCTGGTGCTGGTGGCGCGGCGCGCGGCCTACCCGAAGGCGCTGATGAAGCCTTATCGCAAGGGGGAGCGCTAGCGTGGGCCTGCGCCGCGGCTCGCCCTCAGCGATTGCACCGTTGCCGCCCGTCAGCGCGCCGGCGGTTCGACGCCGAAGAAGCCGACCACGCGGGCGATGCGGCCGTCCACGTCCAGGTCCATGAAGTCCACGCCGGCGACCACCGCCTCGCCCTCGGGGCTGAGCAGCCGCCAGCCGTAGCGCAGGAACTGGTGGTGCGCGTCCAGGGCGGTGCTGCGACCGAAGCGGTGGCCGGGGAACTGCGCCAGCAGCGTGGCCCCTTGGTCGCTGATGCCGGCATGGCCGGTGGATTCGAACGGCGGGTCCACCAGGCGGCCGTGCTCGCTCCAGACCTGGCGCACCAGGGCCATGCGCCGGGCCGCGTCGGGCTCGCAGTAGGCGGCCAGGTAGGTGTCGACCATCTTTTCCAGGGCGGGGATGTTCATCGTGGGCTCCTCGAAGTGAAAGGGTGGGATCAGTGATGCCCATTCTTCGAGCCGCCCTGTTCGTCGTCGATGACCTTGCAGGTCATGCCTTATCCTGAGGCGATGCCCGATCTCACCGTCCCGACATCGCCGATGCCGCACGTGGTGCTCGAGCGCTGGCAGCATGACACCGCACACGCCGACGCCATCAGGGTGCTGCCCGACGGCTGCTGCGACCTGATCGTGCGCATGGACGTCCACGGCATGGCCGAGTGGCAGGTGTCCGCCCTCGCCCACGGCCCCCTGGACGTGCGCAGCAGGGCGGGCGACCGCTGGTGGGGCTACCGCTTGCAACCGGGTGCGAGCCTGGACGCGGCGGCGCTGCGAACCGCAGCCCAGGCACTATGGCGCGGGCTGCGGGTGCCGGCAGGGTGGGCGTCTCCGAGCGCAGCCTGGAGCGCACCACCGCACGCGCTACCGGCCAGCCGCCGCGCTACTGGCGTTCGCTATCGCGTGTGCGGCGGGCGGCAATGGCCTTGCGTTCGCCCGCGTCGCTGGCCGAGATCGCTGCCGACCATGGCTATGCCGACCAGGCTCACTTCAGCCGTGAGTGTCTGCGTTGGCTGGGCCAGTCCCCGGCACGGCTGCGTGCCTCGCCCAGGCTGCTGGCGGTGGTCGCACAGTCCGGCTACGGCTGACCGGGATCTTGAGGCGCTGGGGGTGCCACCGGCGTGCACAGCTCCACCAGCACACCGTTCAAGTCAGCCACGTAGGCGAGCGTCTGGCCCCAAGGCATGGGGGTGGGCGGCTTCACCAACCGCGCGCCCGCCCCCACCGCCCGCTGCACCGCAGCGGGAACGTCGGCGCAGGTGAAAGCCACCTCGAACACCGGCGCTGCGGCGTCCGCGGGCTGCGGGTTCTTGCCTAGCTCTCGCATCAGCCGCCGGGAGGAAAACGCCAGCGCAGTGGCACCTGTCTCCAGCTCGGCGTAGTCGCCCGACTCGTGCAAGAAGCGCCGTGCGAGGCCGAAAGCGGCCTCGTAGAAAGCCAAGGTGCGGGCCACGTCCTCGACATAAACAATGGTGTAAGCGAATCGCATGCACAGCCTCCAGTTTTACGGATCATTGCCAAACCCACAGACTAGGGCCGCCTGCTGGCGCCGTCTTGAAGGAATCCGCCAACCCGGCTGCGGCCGAGGCCGTGGCATGCTCTTTCAACCCTGACCCACCGCATACCGACACCCAACCCATGCTCGACCTCCTCATCACCCAGGCCACCCTGCCCGACGGCCGCACCGGCATGTCGGTCGCCGTGCAAGGCGGCAAGATCGTCGACGTCGCGCCCGGCCTGCAGGCGCCGGCGCACGAGACGGTGGATGCCCAGGGCTGCCTGCTCAGCCCGCCGTTCTGCGACCCGCACTTCCACATGGACGCGACGCTGAGCTACGGCCTGCCGCGCGTGAACGAGAGCGGCACCCTGCTGGAGGGCATCGCACTCTGGGGCGAGCTCAAGCCGCAGCTCAAGGCCGAGGACATGATCCGGCGCGCCCTGGCCTACTGCGACTGGGCCGTGGCGCGCGGCCTGCTGGCCATCCGCAGCCACGTGGACACCAGCGATCCCAGCCTGCTGCCGGTGCAGGCGATGCTGGAAGTCAAGAAGCAAGTGGCCGGCTACATCGACCTGCAGCTGGTGGCCTTCCCGCAGGACGGCGTGCTGAGGACGCCGGGCGGCGTGGACAGCCTCAAGCGCGCGCTCGACCTCGGCGTGGACGTGGTGGGCGGCATCCCGCACTTCGAACGCACCATGGCGCAGGGCGCCGAGAGCGTGAAGCTGCTGTGCGAGATGGCCGCCCAGCAAGGCAAGCTGGTGGACATGCACTGCGACGAGACCGACGACCCACTGTCGCGCCACATCGAGACGCTGGCCTTCGAAACCCAGCGCCTGGGCCTGCAGGGCCGGGTGAACGGCAGCCATTGCACCTCCATGCACAGCATGGACAACTATTACGTGAGCAAGCTGCTGCCGCTGATCGCCGAAAGCGGCGTGAGCGTGGTGGCCAACCCGCTGATCAACATCACCCTGCAGGGCCGGCACGACAGCTACCCCAAGCGCCGCGGCATGACCCGCGTGCCCGAGCTGATGGCCGCGGGCGTGAACGTCGCCTTCGGCCACGACTGCGTGATGGACCCCTGGTACGGCATGGGCTCGGGCGACATGCTGGAGGTGGCCCACATGGGGCTGCACGTGGCGCAGATGACCAGCCGCAAGGGCATCCAGGCCTGCTACGACGCGGTGACCGTGAACGCGGCCAAGGTGATGCACCTGGACGGCTACGGCATCGCGCCGGGCAAGGACGCCAGCTTCGTGCTGCTGCAGGCGCGGGACGTGGTGGAGGCGATCAGGTTACGGGCCAACCGGTTGAAGGTCTGGAAGAAGGGCCAGGTGCTCGCGCAGATGGCGGAGGTCCGGGCCCAGACTCACATGCCCAACCGGCCGGCGACGGTGGACTTCCTGCGCTGACGTCCTCGTCACTCACCGGGCGACCGGCGCTCACGCAAGGCCTCATACAGCCGCCCCGGCCCCATCAAAATGTCCAGCAGCCCCCGCCGGACCCGCTCGGACGCCAGTGCCTGCGCGGTCATGGATTCATTGGCCGAGCTCGCACCCATGATGGCCTCGATCAGTTGGCTGCCCAGGTCCGGCGAGTTGTGGAACTGGCCCTTGGTGTTGTTCATGGCCTGCCGCACCAGCAGGTCGGACTCCAGCAGCTTGCCCTTGATCACGTGATTGACGTACACCAGCTTGTCGTCATCCGTCACCTCACCGTCGAACAGCTCGTTTACCAGCTCCACGATCTCCGACAGCAACGCCTTCTGCTTGTCCTGCACATCCCCGCCGCCGGCCTCCCCCAGCGGCTGCAACTTGTAGTCGGCGCCAGGTTCGCTCACTGACAGCGCCAGTCGCCGCCCGCCCAGGTCTTTCAGCCGGTGGTGCGTGAGCACCACTTTCGACAGGTCGATGCCCTCGCGTTCACGCCCGAACTCCAGCAGCGGCAGCAGCCGCTTGAAGAAGATCGCCCGCTTCTCGATGGCGGTGTTGCCGTAGTCAAACATCTGCGACAGGAAGGCATAGACCCGGCCGAAGGTGCCCAGGTCGCGCTTGAACAGGATCAGCGCATTCACCGTGTCCTTGGCCTGCTGCGCGGCCTGGCTGTCCACGCCGGCGGTGGCCGATTCAGCCGCGGCCAGCACCTCGGCCGCCGCCTTGTACCACCGCAGCAGCCGGTCGGCTACCGGTTCGATGGCTGCCACCAGCGCGGCCTGCGTGCCCTTGGGGTCCAGCTCGGCCCGCGCGACGCGGTCCACCTCGAACTCGTCGTAGTGACCGGTTGCATCCAGCTTGGCGCGCAGGTCGAACACCAGGTTCGGGTCGGTCACGCCGGCCAGCTCGGCCGTGGCGTAGTAGGTCTTGAACGCCGCCAGCACCTCGTCGGGCTCGTTCACGAAGTCCAGCACGTAGGTCTCGTCCTTGACGCCATGCAGGCCGCTGTAGGCCCGGTTCAGGCGCGAGAGGGTCTGCACCGCCTGGATGCCGGCCAGCCGCTTGTCCACGTACATGCCGCACAGCAGGGGCTGGTCAAAGCCGGTCTGGAACTTGTTGGCAACCAGCAGCAACTGGTATTCGTCGGTGGCGAAGGCCTCGCGGATGCCGCGGCCCTTCAGGTTGGGGTTGAGCGCACTGGCGGCTTCGCTCACGACATCGGGCAGCAGGTCAGGCACGCTCACCTCGCCCGAGAAAGCCACCAGGGTGCGCAGCGGGTAGCCGTTGTCCTGAATGTACTTGGTCACCGCGAGCTGCCAGCGCACCGCCTCGGCCCGGCTGCCCAGCACCACCATCGCCTTGGCGTGGCCGTCCAGCAGCGGCTGCACGTTCTGGCGGAAGTGCTCCACCACCACGGCCACCTTCTGGCTGATGTTGTGCGGATGCAGGCGCACCCAGCGCATCAGGCCCTTCATCGCCGTGCTGCGCTCGACCTCCTTCTCGTCCCACTCCCTGCCTTCGTTCGCCAGCTTGAAAGCCAGCTTGTAAGGTGTGTAGTTGCGCAGCACGTCGAGGATGAAACCCTCTTCGATGGCCTGCCGCATCGAATACACATGGAACGGCGCGGGCAGGTTGTCCGGCCCGGCGGGGTGCTCGGGCGAAGGCCGGCGGCCGAACAGCTCCAGCGTCTTGGCCTTGGGCGTGGCTGTGAAGGCGATGTAGGTGATGCCGGCGGCATTCGCCCGGGCGGCCATCTGGGCGGCCAGCACGACGTCCTCGGCGCTCACGCCGCCCCCGTCGGCCAGGTCCCTTTGCTCGTCGACGCCCAGCACCTCCTTGAGCTTGGACGCCGCTTCACCGGTTTGCGAGCTGTGCGCCTCGTCCGCGATGACGGCAAAGCGCTTGCCTTCCTGCGACGCCAGCTCGCTCATCTTCTTGTGGATGGCCGGAAAGGTCTGGATCGTGCACACCACGATCTTCTTGCCGCCCGACAGCGCCTCGGCCAGCTCGCCGCTCTTGCTGCCGCCCTCGCCCTTGATCGTGGCCACCACGCCGGCAGTGCGCTCGAAGCCGAAGATCGCCTCCTGCAGCTGCGCGTCCAGCACATTGCGGTCGCTCACCACCAGCACGGTGTCGAACAGCTTCCTGTGCTGCGGATCGTGCAGGTCGGCCAGGAAGTGCGCGGCCCAGGCGATGGAATTGGTCTTGCCCGAGCCGGCCGAATGCTGGATCAGGTACTTGCCGCCCGGGCCTTCGGCCCGCACGGCGGCCAGCAGCCGGCGCGTGGCGTCGAGCTGGTGGTAGCGGGGAAACAGCACCGCCTTGACCTGCTTCCTGCCATCGCGCTGCGCCACCAGGTAGCGGCCCAGGATTTCCAGCCAGCTGTCACGCTGCCAGACCTGCTCCCACAGGTAGGCCGTGCGGTGGCCGTGCGGGTTCACCGGGTTGCCGGCGGCGCCTTCGTTGCCGATGTTGAACGGCAGGAACTGCGTGGCCAGCCCTTGCAGGCGGGTGGTCATGAAGACGCTGCTGTTGCTCAGCGCGAAATGCACCAGCGCTCCGCGCGGGAAATCCAGCAGCGGCTCGGCCGACGGCTTGCCCTTGGGCCGTGGCTGCCGATCGTTGCGGTACTGGTCCACGGCATCGTTCACGTCCTGCGTGAAGTTGCACTTGATCTCCACCGTGGCCACCGGCAAGCCGTTGAGGAACAGCACCAGGTCGATGATGTCGCCGTGGCCGGTGGGCACCTGCCGCACCACGCGCAGCCGGTTGGCGGCATAGCGCGCCTGCAGGTCAGCGTTCATCGCCAGCGCGGGCTTGAACTGCGCCAGCTGCAGCGGCTGGCGCAAGCCCAGCATCTCGATGCCGAAGCGCAGCACCTCCAGCGTGCCGCGCTCGTCCAGCTGCTTGCGCAGGCGATCCAGCAGCATGGCTTCGGCCGCCGCGCCGTGGTTCTTCGCCAGGGTTTCCCAGGCTTGCGGCTGCGTGCCCTGCACCCAGGCGAGCAGGTCGGGCGCGTAGAGGGCGCGGGACACGTCGTAGTGCCGGGCGTCGCCTGGCGCATGAAGCCAGCCGCTCGCGGCCAGGTGGGCGCAGATGTCCTCCTCGAACCGGATTTCCGTGTGCAGGCTCATGGCGCCGCCTCCTTGTTGGTCTAGCCCCACGAGCGGGTCAGCAGTTCATCCAGGGCATCGGTGATCTGCTGCCCCTGCTCTGCCAGCGAACCTACCTGCTCGCCCAGCTGGTCAATAGCCACGGACACCATGTCCAGCGGATGGAGAACGACGTCAATCCCCTTGACGCGGAACACGGGGTTCAGGCGCGAGCCTACCGTGGGACCGGAGCGCGGGAGGGCACTGCGCCGAAGCAGCGGCACCACCACCCGCCTTCGGTAGGCATCGAACAAGGATGACTGCACCACCACCACGAACGGGATCGCATCCTTCAGCGGTCCCTTGTTGCGATGGACGTCGAACTGCGGCACGACCGTGCCTACAGCGTGGAGTGCTCGTCGGCGAACGAACCGACTTTTTCATAAATCTCGTTCCAGCCCGCCGCGCAGGCGGCTGCCCATTGCTGGTGGCTGCCGCGCGCCTGCTGCTGCTGCGACACATAGTCCGCCAGCAGTTCATCGACCGTGGCCGACAGGTTGGTGCTGTACTGCCGCGCCTGCTCGATCAGGTGTTCGCTCAGGCTCAGGTTGACGGCGCGCTTGCGCGAAAGGACCGGCTCAGTCATGTTGACTCCCGTGCGCATGCCATGCGCATGAGTCGCCAGCATACACGCTCGAGCGGGCGACGTCACCTCACGGCTCACCGGACCTGTCCGCCGCTCGGTCTGCCAGCAACGAGTCGACGCTTCCACCCTTGCCCGCTCCGCGGAACGCGGTCACCCGGCCGGCGGCATCGTTCCGCGCCTCGGCAGCCCCGGAACTGGTCAGCGGGACCTGCCGCTTCACCGCGTCCAGCGTGCGGCCGTCGCGCGTCTTCCACTCCAGCCACCCGTTGTTGGTGCGGCCCAGCAGTGCCAGCGCCGCCATGCTGGGAGAGCGGAACAGGTGATCGCGCCGGAACACCACGGTGTCCCCGTGCGCCTCCATCACGCCGGACTCGAGCAGGCGCTCCCTCAGACGGCCACCGGCGGTTCCGACGATCGAGGGAACGCTCTCGCGCCGCCCCACCGACCCGGTCAACACAACGAACCCCTCCTCGGTGTACAGGCCGCGACCCTGGGTGCCGTTGGCCGTGCAGACGAACTCTTCGTCCTCCGTGCCGCCCATGGGAGACGGCTTGGCCACCGGTTCGAACAGCGGAAAGCCCAGGGTGGCGAGCAAGGTGCGGCCGGTGTCGAAGATCTCCAGGCAGTCGGCTTCCAACGGCGCCGGCGTGTGCGGGCGCGAGCCGGCGTTTCCGTTTTCGTCGCGGTAACGCCCCGCCTGCCGAGCGTGCTGCACGCAGAACCATTCCAGGAACAGCGCGTGGGTGTTGGTCAGGCTGTTGGTGCGCGACACCAGCACCAGCGCCCGCTCCCAGAACTCCTTGTCCCGGTGGTGCGCTGCGAGCCGTGCGCGCAGGTCGCCGGTCTGCCCGATGTAAACGCGCGGCTCGGCGCCATCGTCCGCACCACCGAACAGGAAGTACAGCGCCACCTGCTGGCTCTCGGGCATGCGGGCGAATTCGGGCAGCAGCTTGCGCGGCACCTCGATCACCTGGACGATGCGCGTGGTGATCTCGCCTACGCGGATGCCGCGCGGGTCGCCGTGAGGCAGGAAGATCTGGATGGTTTGCGGGCGCGGGGTAGGTGCATTTAGCATCATGCGGGCTCCAGTTCTGCAGGGACGGCTTGACGCACGTCGATCTGACCGGTGACCGCGGCGGAGATGAGGGCGGCGCGACGTTCTTGCAGTAAATATATGGCGGCGATCGCATTGTTGCTTAAGACGTCAAGCCGACAATTCTGATCTTCGATGAACTTCAAGATCAGCGCCTGCTCGTTCACGGGGGGTAGCACGACTGGAAGTTCCATGAGGTTAGTTGATGAGATAGAGGCCAGGTTCGTGCTTTGTTTTGATCGAGTCATGAAATAGAACTGCGCGTAGTCGGATCCGGTGACCGCACTTAGCCATTCCGATGACACCTCTTTCGGCCGTACCGCAAAAACGTGGTTCTGATGAACGCAATTCTCAATCTCGCCGCGCCAGATATGGCCGCGTCCAAGCTTGTCAAAGTCGCCGCCCTCGTTCATGAGAACGTCGCCCTCGCGAAGAAGATACCTCTGGAGATCGGCTCGCGGCAACTCAATCGTCGCCACATCGTCAAGGGCAAGACGACCGGCCTGGACATTTGCAACGCGAAGATAAGGCACCAACACTGTGTCTTTTCCCACGTTGTCCTTGCCTTTGGCTATGCCGGTCTGAACGCTCGCGACAAATTTGAGTCGATTGATTTTCCAATGGACTGGCACCTCGCCCAACCAAAGCAGTCCTGAGTCCTTCATTGACGCGGTTGGATCCAGCCCCTTGGTCACGGCATGGGAGATGACGGCCTGGCGCTTTTCCTTAAGCAGCGCGATCAGCTTCTCCTGCTCGTCCACCAGCACGTCGATCTTGGCGGTTTCGCGGTCGAGAAAGGAGGCAATGCCTTCCTGCTCTGGGAAAGGAGGAACAGGGGTGATGTGCGCGTTGAGCAGAGCCTTTGTCATGCTTGGCAGCGCTGTGCTCGTCGAGTAGTAGTCAAATGGAATCTTCAGGGCGGAGTAGTACGCAAACCGTCCATTGACCCCAGGCGCAATCTTGGTCCAGTACATAGTGTCGACAGTCCAGAACTTCCCTGTGACATACAGGGGGCGATCTATGGTTCCTTTCCTTCCGAGCAGCACTGACTCACCGTCGTAGAGGTAATCGGACGCCCAAGCGAAAGGGCCTCCGGAGCCGATTACTGGAAACCCTTCTTCTCGCTCAACGTGTTTGTGATCTGCGCCATTCTGAATATCAAGGAGTCGTTTGAGCGGTCCTACCTCCCAATGCGCCGGCACCTCCCCCAGCCACGCCACTCCGCTGTCCTTGTACTTCGGGTACCGCGGAAACGTCATGCCGACAGCCCCTTGATCATCTCCAGGATGCGGTCGGTCGTCTGCTTCAGTTCGGCGTCGATCTCGGCCAGCGGACGCGGGGGCTTGAAGACATAGAAGTGGCGGTTGAACGGGATCTCGTAGCCCACCTTGGTCTTGTCTTCATCGATCCAGGCGTCCGGCGCGTGCGGCAGCACCTCGCGCTGGAAATAGGCTTCCACGTCCTCCGTCAGCGGTACGTTCTCGGTGTCGCGCAGCGCGGCATCGGGCTGCGGCTTGCCTTTGAGCTTGCCGCGCTCGCCCAGCACCCGCCGTCCCTGCTCGTCCTTCAACGGGCGTTCCACGGTGATGGTGCGGTAGCCGAAATCCTCGTTCTTGAAAATACGGCTGATCGGTTTGCCGGACTCGTCGCGCGCTTCCTCGAAGTTGCCGAACAGGCGCGTGATGCGGTCGATGTGCGCATCGCTCAGCTCGCGGCGCTTGCTGCCCAGGCTCTTGCGCATCTTCTGCCACATGCCGCTGGCATCGATCAGTTGCACCTTGCCCCGGCGCTGGGCCGGCTTGCGGTTGCCCACGATCCACACATAGGTGCTGATGCCTGTGTTGTAGAACATGTCGGTGGGCAGGCCAACGATGGCTTCGAGCAGGTCGTTCTCCAGCACGTAGCGGCGGATCTCGCTCTCGCCGCTGCCGGCGCCGCCGGTGAACAAGGGCGAGCCGTTGAGCACGATGCCGAAGCGGCTGCCCCCTTCGGCTGCCGGGCGCATCTTGCTCAACAGATGCAGCAGGAACAGCATGGACCCGTCCGACACGCGCGGCAGGCCGGGGCCGAAGCGGCCGTTGTAGCCCTGTTGCTCGTGTTCCTTGCGCACCTCCTTCTCCACCTTCTTCCACTCCACGCCGAACGGCGGGTTGGACAGCATGTAGTCGAAGCGCTTGTGCGCATGGCCATCGTCGCTGAGCGTGTTGCCGAAGACGATGTTGCTCACGTCTTGGCCCTTGATCAGCATGTCGGCCTTGCAGATGGCGTAGGACTCTGGATTCAGCTCCTGCCCATGCACTGTCAGGCGCGCGGTGGGGCTGTGCTCGGCCAGGTATTCGCCCGCCACGCTGAGCATGCCGCCGGTGCCGGCCGTAGGGTCGTACAAGGTGCGGACGGCATGGGGCTGGCTGAGCGCCGCATCGTCCTCAATGAAGATCAGGTTGACCATGAGGCGGATCACCTCACGGGGGGTGAAATGCTCGCCGGCGGTCTCGTTGCTCAACTCGGCGAACTTGCGAATGAGTTCCTCGAACACATGCCCCATCTGCGTATTGCTCACCTTGTCGGGGTGCAGGTCGACGTTGGCGAACTTTTCGGCCACGTGGTACAGCAGCCTGGCCTTGGCCAAGCGGTCGATCTGGGCCTGGAACTCGAAGCGCTCGAACACGTCGCGCACCGCCGGCGAGAAGCCCTGGATGTAACGGTACAGGTTCTGAGCGATGTGGTCGGCGTCGCCCAGCAGTGTCTTCATGTCCAGGTCGCTGTCGTTGTAGAAGCTCTGGCCGGACTTGCGCAGCAGGAACTGCTCCGGCGGCAGTTTCTTGGCCGCCAGCGCCTTTTTCTCGGCCAGCACGGCGGCCTTGGTGGACGCCAGCACGCAGTCGAGGCGGCGTAGCACGGTGAAAGGCAGGATGACCTTGCCGTAGTCGGATTGCCTGTAATCGCCGCGCAGCAGGTCGGCGACCGACCAGAGGAAGGCGGAGAGGGTTTGTTGGTTCATATGGGAGGCAGGGAAGCGCGCCGAGTTTAGCCACCGTTCAGCCAGGACGCCGGTGCAGGTTTCGGGCACCAGGCACCGCTGGCCCGGACGCTCCGACCAAGGTGGCAGGCAGCGTCCGACATCGCGCGACTGCGCCCGGGCCTAAGGTACTGGGTTTGCAGGAGCCAGCCATGAGCAAGGAACAGAACGAACGCAGCCTCAGCCAGCCCGACGAGGCAGCGCAGGCTCCGGCCCGGGCCCGCCTGGTCGAAGTCGCCCGCTTCGAGCACCAGGTGACGGGCGTCACGGCGGCGCGCGACGGCCGCATCTTCGTCAACTTCCCGCGCTGGACCGAGGACGCACCCGTCTCCGTGGCCGAGCTGCTGCCGGGCGGGGGCCTGCGGGCCTACCCCGACGAGCGCTGGAACGCCTGGCGCAACAGCCTCAAGGACCAGATGAGCCCGGCCGAGCACTGGGTCTGCGTGCAAAGCGTGGTGGCCGACCACGAGGGCCACCTCTGGGTGCTGGACCCCGCCGCCCCGGCACAGGAGCGGGTGGTTTCCGGCGGCCCCAAGCTGGTGAAGATCGACACCACTTCCGACCGCGCGGTGCAGACCATCGCCTTCGACGAGTCCGTCGCGCCGCAGGGCAGCTACCTCAACGACGTGCGCTTCAGCCTCGATCGCCGGCACGCCTTCATCACCGACTCCGGCGCCCAGGGTGCCCTGGTGGTGGTGGACCTGCGCGCCGGCACCGCCCGCCGCGTGCTGGACGGCCACCCCAGCACGCAGACCGAGAAGGACGTGCAGATCAAGGCCGACGGCCAGGTGCTGCGCCGGCCGGACGGCCGCGGGGTGGAGTTCTCGGCCGACGGCATCGCCCTCTCGCCGGACGGCGAATGGCTGTACTGGCAGGCGATCAAGGGCCGCACCCTGTACCGGGTGCCGACCCGCGTGCTGGTGGACGGCGCCCAGGCGCCCGACGCAGTGGCCGCCCAGGTGCAGCGGGTGGGCGAGAACGGGCCGGCCGACGGCCTGCTGATCGACCCGCAGGGCCGCATGTACATCAGCGCCGTCGAGGAGCACGCCATCAAGGTCCGCGAAGGCGACCAGGTGCGCGTGCTGGTGCGGGACCCGCAGCTGGTCTGGCCCGACACCTTTGCCATGGGGCCGCAGGGCGAGGTGTACGTGACGGACTCGCACATCCCCGACATGCAGTGGTTCAAGCCGGGGCAGCCCATCGCGGTGCCTACGGCGCTGTACCGCATCGAGGGCTGATGAGGCAGGACCGCGCCAGCCCTTAAGATGGAGAGCCCGCAGTTACTGTTGAGTTGACCGTGGGCACCACGTCGTCCGCGGCCCTCGATGGATCCCAGCACCTCCACCAGCCTCGATGCCCAGCGCAAGCTGGATGCGCTCTTGAACAACGCCAGCGTCGCCATCTTCATGATGGACGCGCAGTACGAGTGCGTCTACATGAACCCGGCGGCCGAGAAGCTCTCGGGCTACACCCTGCCCGAGATGCAGGGCCGGACCTTGCACGACATGCTGCACCACACCCGGCCCGACGGCTCGCACTTCCCGCTGGAAGAGTGCCCGATCGGCCTGACGCTGGAGCACCAGCACCGCGCCCGCGGCGAGGAGGTGTTCGTCCACAAGGACGGCTCGTTCTACCCGGTGGCCTTCAGCGCCGCCCCGATGCACGGGGCCGACGGCGAGGTGATTGGCACCATCCTGGAGGCGCGCGACATCCGCCAGGAGAAGGCCGTGCTCAGCGCGCTGGAGGAATCCTCGCGGGCCAAGGACGAGTTCCTGGCCGTGCTGGGGCACGAGCTTCGCAACCCGCTGTCGCCGATCACGACCTCGCTGCACCTCATGAAGATGCGGGGCCAGCGCTCGCGCGAGCTGGAGGTGATCGAGCGCCAGGTGCATCACCTGTCGCGGCTGGTGGACGACCTGCTGGACGTCTCGCGCGCCACCCGCGGCCTGATCGAGCTGCGCAAGAAGCGCGTGGACATCGCCGCCGTGATCGCCCGCAGCGTCGAGGTGGCCCGGCCGATGCTGGAAGCGCGCGAACAGACCCTGGACGTGCAGCTGCCGGCCGGACCCGCCTGGGTGGATGCTGATGCGGCCCGGCTGTCGCAGGTGCTGACCAACCTGCTGGTGAACGCGTCCAAGTTCAGCGCCTCGCACACGCGGGTGACGGTGCGATGCCGCATCCAGGCCGGCCGGGTGGCGGTGAGCGTGAAGGACCAGGGCGAAGGCATCCCGCCGGACATGCTGGACAAGGTCTTCGACCCCTTCGTGCAAAGCCACCAGGACAAGGACCGCGCGCGCGGCGGGCTGGGCCTGGGCCTGGCCATCGCGCGCAATATCGTGGTGCTGCATGGCGGCAGCATCCGCGCCGAGAGCGGGGGGCCGGGCAATGGCTCCGAGTTCACCGTGGACCTGGCGCAGGCCGACCCGCGGGGCGGCACGGAATCCCGCGCCGCCGAACCGGCACCCGGCCGCAGCGGCCCGGCACGCCGCGTGCTGCTGGTGGACGACAACGTCGACGCGGCCGAAACGCTGAAGGCCTTGCTGGAAGCGCACGGCCACACCGTGGCCGCGGCGCACGACGCCGCCCAAGCCCTGCGCATCGCGCCCGGTTTTGCGGCGGACATCGCCTTGCTCGACGTGGGCCTGCCCGTGATGGACGGCTACGAGCTGGCGCGGCGGCTGAAGGAAACCGTTGGCGCCGGGGCGCCGCAGTTCGTCGCGCTGACGGGTTACGGGCTGCCGGGTGACCACGAGCGGTCGCGGCAGGCGGGGTTTTCGGCGCACCTGGTCAAGCCGGTCGACCTGGACAAGCTGCTGCACTTGCTGGACCGCGGGCCTGCTCCGGCCCCATGAGCCCGCCCTTTCTCCTGGCCCCCGGCAGCCAGGTCGCGGCCCTGATGCGCGCCCTCGAGTGGCACCCCACGCTGGGCCAGCCGCAGGGCTGGCCCAAGGAACTGCAGGCGCTGGTCAGCCTGATGCTGAACACGCGCGCGCCCATGTTCATCGCCTGGGGGCCGCAGCTGAGGATGCTCTACAACGACGCCTACCTGGACATCCTGGGCGACAGGCACCCCGCCGCGCTGGGCGCCCCCCTGTCGCAGACCTGGGCGGCCGTCTGGCCCCAGGTCAGGTCCCGCATCGAGGCAACGCTCGCCGGCCAGCCGCAGCACTTCGAGGACGAGGCCTTCACCCTGCAGCGCCGGGGCATCGCCGAGCTCGCGTGGATCAGCTTCTCCTACTCACCGGTCTACGTGGGCGACAAGGTGGCCGGGCTGTTCTGCTCCATCGTGGAGACCACCCAGCGCGTGCTGGCCGAGAAAAAAGCGGCCGAGGACAAGGAGCGGCTGCAGCAGCTGTTCCTGCAGATGCCGGGCATGGTGGGCGTGGTCAGCGGGCCCGACCACGTGTTCGAGATCGCCAACGAGTCCATGCGCGAGCTCTATGGCCACCGTCCGCTGATCGGCCGGCCCGTGCGCGAGGCCCTGCCGGAAATGGTGGAACAGGGTTTCGTCCAGCTGCTGGACCGGGTCTACACCACCGGCGTGCCCTTCGAGGGCAAGGCCGTGCCGGCCCTGCTGCCCTCCCCCACGCACGACGGGCTGGAGCAGCGCTTCTTCGACTTCGTGTACCAGCCGATCCGCGACGCCGAAGGGCGCGTCACCGGCATCTTCAGCCAGGGCATCGACGTCACCGAAGGCGCGCTGGCCGCGCAGAAGCTGCGCGAGAGCGAGGAGTGGCTGCGCGTGATGGCCGACACGGTGCCGCAGATCATCTGGATCATCGACCGCCAGGGCCGCGCCGAGTTCTTCAACCGGCAATGGACGGAGTACACCGGCCGGGCGCCCCTGCCGGCGACCGCGGCGGAGATGGCGGCGAACTTCGTGCACCCGGACGATGCGGACCGGACACTGCGCCGCTTCGAGGCCGCGCAGCGCGAGGGCGTGCCCTTCGTGGTGGAACACCGCATGCGCCGCGCCGACGGCGCCTACGACTGGTTCCTGGTGCGGGCCGAGCCGCTGCGCCACCCGGAGAGCGGCGAGATCCTGCGCTGGTTCGGCTGCTCCACCGACATCGGCGTGCTCAAGGCAGCCGCGGAGGCGCTGCAAAAGGCCGACCAGCGCAAGGACGAGTTCCTGGCAACGCTGGCGCACGAGCTGCGCAACCCCCTGGCGCCGGTGGTCAACGCCGTCACCATCCTGCGCTCGCCCCGCGCGACCGACGAGATGCGCACGCGCATGCTGGAGCTGATGGAGCGGCAGACGCGCCACCTGGTGCGGCTGGTGGACGACCTGCTGGAGGTCTCGCGCATCACCCGCGGCAAGATCGAGCTGCGGCTGGAGCGCACCGACCTGCGCGCGATCGCGCAGGCCTGCGTGGACGCGGCGGGCGAGGCCATCCGCGAAGCCCAGCACCAGGTGAGCCTGCGGGTGCCGGCCGAGCCGGTGTGGGTGCAGGCCGACCCGGCGCGCATGAAGCAGGTGATCGACAACCTGCTGAACAACGCCATCAAGTACACGCCGCACGGCGGCACCATCGAGGTGGAGGTGGCGCACGCGCAGGGCCGGGCCTGCATCCGCGTGCAGGACAACGGCGCCGGCATCCCGCCCGACATGCTGGACGGCGTGTTCGAACTCTTCGCGCAGGTGGACCACACCATCGGCCGCGCCCGGGGCGGCCTGGGCATCGGGCTGGCGCTGGTGCGGCAGCTGGTCGCCCTGCACCAGGGCGAGGTGACCGCGGCCAGCGGCGGCATCGATGCCGGCTCCACCTTCACGGTGCGGCTGCCGCTGGCGCCGGCCGAAGCGCCCGCGCCGGGCACGGCCGCGGGCACCCCGCTGGTGCCCACCACCCGGCCCAGGCGCGTGCTGATCATCGACGACAACAAGGATGCGGCCGACACGCTGGCCTCGGTGGTCGCCCTGGGCGGCCACACCACCGAGACCGCCTACGACGGCCCCAGCGGCCTGGCCGCCGCCGAGCGCATGAAGCCCGACTGCGTGCTGCTGGACGTGGGCATGCCGCAGATGGACGGCCACGAGGTCGCCCGCGCCCTGCGCGCCATGCCCGCCCTGCGCGGCTGCCTGATCGTGGCCGTGACCGGCTGGGGGCAGTCGCAGGACCGGCAGCTGACCCAGGCGTCGGGCTTCGACGCGCATCTGGTCAAGCCGGCGTCGGTGGAGGCGGTGATGGAGCTGCTGGAGGGGTTGTAGGCAGGTTCGGCGGATTGCCGCACGGGCCGGCGTGCCCGACGCTTCAACCATGCAGCAGCCGCGCCAGTTCACTAAGATCGGCCGGCTTTACGAGATAGTGGTCGAATCCAGCGTCATTGCCGCGATGCCTGTCACTCGCACTTCCATAACCGGTGAGGGCCACGAAGGTCGCAGCGCTGCCGTTGGACTGAGCACGCAAGCGCCGAGCAAGCGTGTAGCCGTCCATTCCGGGTAACCCGATATCCAGCACGAAAGCGTTGAACAGAGAGTCTTGGACCGCCTCGAGCGCTTGCGCAGGGTCGTGCATCACGCATGCCTCGTGGCCCAAGCTCTCCAGAAGCATGCCCAAGGTCACGGCAGCATCCTTGTTGTCGTCGACGATCATCACGCGCAGTGCTTGTGGAGCATGCGGCACGTCGATGCGTTGGTGCACCTCGGATGCCGCCAAAGTTCCGCCCTTCAGGAGCGGAAGCGTGACCGTGAATGCGCTTCCCAGTCCACGCCCTTGACTCTCGGCTGTCACGCGGCCGCCATGGAGCTCCACCAGGCTTTTCACGAGGGCCAGCCCCAAACCGAGCCCGCCCTGCGCACGGTCGGGTGTGCGCTCGCCCTGCGTGAACAGGTCGAACACATGGGGCAGCAGCTGCGCCTCGATGCCGATGCCGGTGTCGGCAACGCGCACCTCTACATGCTCACCAACAGCCATCGAAACCCACAGAGAGCCGTTCGGCGGCGTGTATTTCCCGGCGTTGTTCAGCAAGTTCGACACCACCTGCACGAGCCGGGTGCGATCTCCAAGCACGTACACGTCACCGGAAACCATGCGCGTCGTCAGCTGGTGCCCGCGGGCGTCGATCAAGGGCCGCACCTGCTCGATCGCGTTGCCCAGGACTCCCTTGACCTCCACGGGCCTGCGCTCCAGCTCGACGAGCCCGCGCGTGACTCGCGACACATCCAGCAAGTCGTCGACCAGCTCCGTCATGTGCCGCACCTGGCGCTCGATGATGACCGCGGAACGCTCCACCTTTGCCGGGTCGCCGGGCGCTGCCTTCAGCAGTTGCGCCGCGGTGCTGATCGGCGCCAGGGGGTTGCGCAATTCATGCGCGAGCATGGCCAGAAAGTCGTCCTTGCGGCGGTTGGCGGCGAGTAGCTCGTCCCGCACCTGCTTCTGCTCGTGGATGTCGGTGCAAGTTCCCATCCACCGAACGATTTCGCCCTGCTCGTTGCGCACGGGCAGTGCCCGTCCCAGCACCCACCGGTACTCGCCCGACCGGTGTCTCAGTCGGTACTCGATCTCGTACCGCTCCCCCGTGTTCAGGCTATGTCGCCACACTTCCCAGGCGTGGGACTGGTCTTCCGGATGGAACATGCCGTTCCAAGCTTCCCCATCGGTGGAACCCGGCGGAACGCCGGTGAACTCGTACCATTGCTGGTTGTAGTAATCGTGGTAGCCATCCGGCAGCGTCGACCACACCATCTGCGGCATGGCGTCGGCGATCGTCCTGAACTGCGCCTCGCTCGCACGCAGCTGCCGCTCTGCCAGCAGGCGCTCTGTCACGTCCTCGTGGATCAGCATGACTTCGAGGACTGCGCCATCGGGCGCCTTGATTGGCCGCGCCGTGGCTTCCACCCAGCGTGCAAGCCCGGGTTTGCCGAGTTCGGCGGGGTCATAGTGAACGGCCGGAAGCCGCACGGCCTCGCCCGCGAAGGCCCGCCGCAGGTGCGGCGTCACACCTTTGGCTTCGAGCTGCGCGTCGGCGAGCATGTTGTATTCCGTCAGCACAAACTCGAGGAGCGGGTCACCCTCGTGCGTTCCCCAGAGGTCTTTCCATGCCTGGTTCACCTTCAGGGTTCGGCCATCCACCGAAAGCAGCTGCACGCTGAACGGCGCCTGCTCGAAGAGGGTCTGGAATCGCTGCTCGGTCTGGACCGCGGCTGCCGACGAAATGGGGGTTCTCACTCCCGCATTCTGCCTACTGCCGAGCGCACGATCACCGACCTCGACGCGGGTGGCTTCCCGCCTGCGGGGTCCTCGCCTGCCTGCCGGTCGATTTCCGCAGCCTCGTTCGTCGTGTAGGCAGAGGGCCTTCCTCTGCACTTCAGGAGAACACAAGCATGGCTACCAACACCGTCCGCCTGCATCGCGTGCTGCGCACTCCGCCGGACAGACTCTACCGTGCCTTCACCGAGCCCGGCGCTTTCGAGCGATGGCTGCCGCCCTTCGGTTTCATCGGCAAAGTCCATCGCATGGAGCCGGTGGTCGGGGGCGCGTGGCGCATGTCCTTCACGAACTTCGGCACGGGCCACAGCCACTCATTCGGCGGAAAGTACCTGGAACTGGTTCCCGGACAGCGCGTTGCGTACGATGCGACGTTCGACGACCCCAACCTGCCCGGCACCATGAAGACCACCGTGACGCTGACGCCGGTGTCCTGCGGCACCGAACTTTCCGTCGTGCAGGAAGGGATCCCTGAGGTGATCCCTGCCGAGATGTGCTACCTCGGCTGGCAGGAGTCGCTCGTCGCCCTGGCTCAACTTGTCGAGCCGGACATCGCAGGCTGAGACTCGGCCCAAAGATGGCGCTGCAAGTTGCAGCATTCAGGCGCAGGCTTCTACCGAACGCTGTCGAACAGCGCCTTGGACCGTGCCAGGCAGAACGGCGGCTGCAGCACGGGTGCCCATGCCGCGGCTGGCGAAATCGGCCACCGCGACGGCCTGGTGGGTTGCCAGCGCGTCGCCCTGCAGCCCACCACGATCGACATGTTCGCGCGCGAGGAGTTTGCGCCCGCGTACGCGCGCCGTGGCGGAAGCGGACCGGCGGAAGCGTCAGGTAGTCAGCCTTCCCACTAAGCTGCGCGGCGCTCCAGCCAGCTGACGGCGAAGGCACATACCTCAGCAGCGCTGACGAGCACTGAAGGTGCTTCTCCGACCAGCCCCTGGGTGCCGTGCCCACTTGCGAGGTACTCCCGCACCACCTGAGCGAAGTAGTCGTCCGCAAGGCCGGGGATGATTGGATCGGTCGTGTCGAATTCCTCGATGAATCGCCAGGTGGTGTACCCGGCCGTTTCCAGGGGAACTTCGAAGCGCTTGCGGCGCTTGTTCGGAACGCGAGCCAAGTGCTCGGCATGGTGCAGAAGCGTCATGGTGTCCAGCGGCGCACCCAGCATCAGCACCTTGCCGCCCATCTCGACAAGCTTGGCCAGCGGCGAACGCTCACCGTAACCGAAGTCCATCGGGTGGTCGTCGGTCAGCCATTGCGCTTGTGCGCCGATCGCGGCGACCGATGCCCCGGGATTGCGACTGCGGCGTGCACCGGGCGTAGTGCGGATGAACTCAGCCAAGATGCCGTTGTCGCGGATCGCGCGTGAGGTGCTGGGATTGAACCCCGGGATCTGATCTCGCCACCTTGGCGGTACTCGTCCTTCGTCGTCGAGCAGCTCCTCGTACGCGCCATCCCAATCTGTGTACGCGACGATAGTTCCGGTGGCTCCTACCGCATCGATCAGACCGGCGATCAAGGCATCCGGACCATGTAGCAGTCTTCCGACCCGGCTTACCGCAGCATGAACCATTACCACGTCGCCATCTGCCACTCCCAGCCGTTCCAAGTCGCCGTGCAATGAGGCGCGTGTGTGGAACAAGGCCGTGGGTTCAGTTGGCTGCGCTGGTGTTGTCAGCATCTCGTCCTTACTCTTTGCTCGAGAGGCGGAAGTCTAGTCGCACTCGATGGGGCAACACCGCCGTGGCGATTGCCCACCAACATTCGGCCTCGCAGCCGGTCCGGTCCCGCGCGCAAGTGACGGCTCATTGCACGACACCTCGATACGCTTCGACATGCAGGCGGAGACGGTCCAGTCCTTCGCCCGTGCCGTGGATGCGCTGCTCGAGATCGTGGTGACCGTCCAGGTAGGCGATCTGCTCCGTGTAGATCATCCTTGTGCCGGTCGACGTCGGGGTGAATTCCACCGTCACCAACGACACGGAGAGCCGCTGGCCATTGACTGTGATGTCGTAACCAAAGACGATGCGGCGGTCGACACGGATGTCGAAGAACACCTTTTCCACTACCTGGTCGCCATGCTCGGGATGCGCCACACGGTGGGTTTCCCGGCCGAGCGGACGGAAGTCGAGGCTGAACTCCACCGTGTTCTCCGCGTGGCAGTCGGACCATTGCCGCTTGCTTTCAAGGTCCGACCAGGCGGTGAACACGGCCGCCGGCGGCGCGGCAAACGAGCGTTCGATCACGAAGCTGGTGTGCGCGGCGGATGCCTGCGTCATCTTGGGGGCTCCTTCATCTTGCCGCCCGAAAGGTAGCGGTCCAGGCGGTCGAACTTCGCATCCAACCTCTTCCTGCGCATGGCCACCCACTGCTCGATCGCAGCGTAAGCGGACGGGGTCATTCGGTAGGTCCTCACGCGGCCGGCTTTCTCGGATTGCACCAAGCCCCCATCCTCCAGCACGGTCAGGTGCTTCACCACGGAAGGCATCGCTATGCCCAATGGCTCCGTGAGCTCGGTCACCGAAGCAGGCCCGTTGCTCAGGTGCTCCAGAATCGTCCTGCGGGTGGTGTCGGAGAGGGCGAAGAACTGCCGATCCAGTTGTCCAGGGTCCGGGGTCCCGCGCATCTCAGCCTCCCGCCGCCGGCAGGAATCGGGCCGGGAGGGCCTCGCGGAAGGGGTAGAACTGGAAGTAGGGTCGCGCCTCTTCCAGCACTCGTGCCACCGACGGCCGCTGCAGCAAGCGCTCGTAGTAGCCGCCGAGCCGGTGGCAGGTCGCGGGCAGGGGAACGATCGTCGCGGCGTAGAACAGCGCAGGTGCTGCGGTGCAATCCGCCAGGCTGAACCGTTCGCCGGCCATCCAGGGTCGATCGTCCAGTCTGCGTTCGAGCAATCCGTAGACCATCGCTAGCGTCTCGCGCGCCTTGGCCACGGCGATCGGGTCCCGCTCGTGATTCGCGCGCAGCCGGTCGGCCACGACGACCTGCATGGGGGTCATTGCGTACAGGTCCAGCACGCGGTCCATGAGGCGCACCTCGAGGTTGGCGTCCGGCTCGCGCGGCAGCAGCGAGCGATCCGGTTCTGCGTAGTGCCGGGAGAGGTACTCGACGATGATGCTCGTCTCCGGGACCACACGGGTGCCGTCGACGAGCAGCGGGATCTTGCCTGTGGGCCACAGGGCCAGAAACATCTCACGCTCACCGGTATCGGCGAGGTCCAGGAACCGGGGCTCGAACGCGATGCCCATCTCGTCCAGCGCGATAAGCACTTTCCAACAGGAAGAAGACAGCGGGTGGTAGTAGAGGTTCAGTGCCATGGCCGCGCGCCTGGATAGTTTCCGATTTGGCTAAGTGTAGCCGACACTTTCCGACTTGTCTAACTATCGGCACACCGCGTTTTGCCGATGAGTGCGGCGGCCGGGCCGCAGGCTGCTACCGAACGCTGTCGAACAACGCTTTGGACCGTGCCAGGCAGAACGGCGGCTGCAGCACGGCGTGGTAGTTGCCGTAGTAGGTGCTGTACGCGCTGCTCTCCGGGTCGGTGGGGGCCTGCCCGTCGAGGGTGAACGCGCTGCGGATGTTCGGGTCAACGTCGACCGCGGTCACGGTGCCCACCCCGCGGCTGGCGAAATCGGCCGCCGCGACCGCCTGGTGGGTCGCCAGCGGCACGGTCGGGTCGCCCGAGCCGCCGCACAACAGGGTGCGCGCGCGCGGGGACCAGCCCAGCACGTCGTTGCGGCGGGCCGCCTGCAGCACCGGGTTGGCATCGTTGGTCAGCAGGTCCGACAGGAAAGCCGGCTGCAGCAAGGCTTCCCGCGCCTGCGCCGGGGTGCCGCCCGGCAGCGCGCCCGTGCTCACCAGGGTGCTGGTCGTGAGCGTCGCGCTGGGCAGCAGGTTGTCGATGTTGTCGCTGTACGGGGGCCTGAACACCTGCGAAGCGTTGGCGTAGAGGTTGCCGTAGACCTTCTGCCACGACGTGACGAGGAACGCCATGAAGACCGGGTAACTCGCCACGGCGACGGGCTCCCGCAGCGCGCCCGACAGGTTGTAGGGGCCCGCCATGTGCGAGCCCGCCACGAGCTCGAACTCCTGCGCGTTCTCGCGTTCCATGGTGCGCTGCGCCGCTGCCGAGGCGTGCCCGCCCTGCGAGTAGCCGGACACCATGACGCGACCCGATAGCCTGAGCGATTCGTCCGGCGCGGCCGCACGCGCCGCGCGGATCGCGTCGATCACGGCGCTGGCTTCGGAGTCGGCGTGCAGGTAGGGATGGTACGGGTAGGTGGAGCCGGCGTAGCCCAGGTAGTCCGTGGCCACCACCGCATAGCCCTGAGCGGCATAGAAAGTGGCCAGCAGCAGCGTTTCGGGGTCGTCCGCCGCGGCCAGCGTGTCCAGCTTCTGGACGTTCGTGCCCCGCGCGTAGGCGACCAAGGGATGCGCCTCGCCTGCGCAGTCGCCGGCGGGCACGAGCAAGACACCCGTTGCGTTGGTGGGCTCGCTGCTCACGCCCACGGTGTTGTAGTCCAGCGCAACGATGCGCACGTCGCATCGGGCTCGGTCGGCCAGCCCACGCAGGCCCGTGGCCGCTGCCGCGGTGTCGATGACATCGCTGTCCAGTTCACCGACGGTCCGCGGCGCGGTGCGCAGCGTGCCGCGTCCTGCGACCGCACCTGCATCTGCACCCGCTTCTGCTCCGGCGGTGCCGGTGTCACCCGCGCTTCCTCCCCCGCCGCAGGCGGTCAGGAGCACGGCAAGGATGTTCGCAAGCGCGAGCAGTCGGCAGGGATTTCGGAGCATGCGTTCTCCTGGAAAGGCTGGTCGAGAGAGATCGGGATCGAGAACTCAAGGCCAGCTTATTCCATCGGACGCGTGCGTGGGGGCGCCGTCATCCCCTGCCTACAAGCGCATGCGGCATGTGCCGGTGCCGTCCCACCCGCATTCCCGTGAGGATAGTTCGTCAACGCGACCGTCATCCGACGCAGCCGCCCTTTCCCCCTGCCTCATCAAGGAGCCATCCGTGGATTCGATCAACCGCAACCAGCCCGAAGACAACCATCGCGACGTAAATGGCCAGGAAGCCGTCGAGCGGCTGCGCGGCGTGGTCAAGAAGACGCAGACCTGCTTCTTCTGCACCGCGCACGGCCACGGCCCGTCCGAGGGCACGCGGCCGATGAACGTGCGGCAGGTGGACGACGCCGGCCACCTGTGGTTCCTCAGCGCCGACGACAGCCACAAGAACCTGGAGCTGTCCGAGGACCCGACCGTGCAGCTGTTCTTCCAGGGCTCGGAGCATTCGGACTTCCTGCACCTGACCGGGCGCGCCCGCATCAGCCGCGACCGCGCCAAGCTCGACGAGCTCTGGGAGCCCATCCTCAAGACCTGGTTCACCGAGGGCAAGGACGACCCGCGCATCACCATCATCGAGGTCATCCCCACCAGCGGCTACTACTGGGACCACAAGCACGGCAACATGGTCGCCGGCGTCAAGATGCTGGTGGGCGCCGCCACCGGCAAGACGCTGGACGACTCGATCGAGGGCCGCGTCAGCGTCGCGGCCTGACGGCCGGGGTCCGCCGCCGGCTCATGCCGCCGTGCGGCGCCGGGCCGTCGTGGCGCCCGGCCACTGCGTCCCGCTGAACTCGCTGCGCCGCAGCCCGAACCGGTGCGCCGCGACCTTCAGGTGCAGCTGCATCACCTGCCGCGCGAGCTGGGGATCGCCGATCCGCACCGCCGCGGCGAGATCGCGGTGGTGGTGCAGGCTCTGGACCAGGTCCTGCCGCGTGCTGATGAAGTACGAGCGGATCACGATGGGCATGTCGATCAGGCCGGCCAGCATGGCGCGCAGGCGCGGCGATCCGCTCGCCTCCAGGATGGCCCGATGGAACTGGGCATTGATCTCCTGCAGCTGTCCGGCCATCGAGTCACCCCCCTTCGCGAGGGCCCGCTCCATCCGTGCGTTCAGCTCGTCTAGGCGGTCGGCCAGTGCAGCTCCGCCGCGGCGCGTCGCCAGCTCCGCCGCGTGGCCTTCCAGCAGGCCGCGCAGCTCGTAGGTTTCCTGGATGTCGAATTCGGTCCACTCCGACACGCGCACCCCGCGGCCGGCATCGGCGGTCGCCAGGCCGTCCTGCACCAGGCGCTTGAGCGCGGCGCGGATCGGCGTGCGGCTGATGGCCAGCTCGCGGGCGATGTGTTCCTCCTTCAGCTGGGCGCCCGGCGCATAGGCGCCGGCGATCACCCGCTGCTTCAGAAGCTCGTAAGCCTTTTCGGCCGCGACGGCCATTTGTTTCCCTTTGTACTTACCGGAGCAGCCCTCACAGGTGAAACGCCATGGACATCCGGACGCCGGGCGCTTAGGGTGGCTCGATTGTTTTTTTATTGTACATTGGCGCCAACGGCCCTCCCCCACCACCAGAACATGACAACCAGCCCCAGGCGAGTGGTCCGCTCGGACCTCTGGATCGATGCGGCCTTCGACCAGCGGCTGGCCCGCGAGCCGGGCGTGTCCGTCGGTATCTTCCCCGTGCGCGGCCATCCTGCCGCAGCCTGGGACGTGCTCAGCGGCGCACACGTCTACCACGTGTCGGCTGCCAAGGACGAACTGCCCCCGGAGTGGTTCGCGCGTGCCGGCCTGGTCGCGCGCTGCCCCGACCTGCTGTGCGTGTCGTCCAGCGGCGCCGGGTATGACACGGTGGACGTTGCCGCCTGCACGGCGGCGGGGGTCATCGTCGTCAACCAGGCCGGGGCCAACGCGCCCTCCGTCGCGGAACACACCCTCGGGCTGATGCTCGGCGTTTCCCGCAGGATGCTGGAGAGCGACCGCCGCCTGCGGCGCGAGCGGGGCTTCTCGCGCGAGGACGTGATGGGCCACGAGATCCGCCGCAAGACGCTGGGCCTGGTCGGCATCGGGCACGTCGGCACCAGGGTAGCGTCGCTGGCCCGGGCGTTCGGCATGGAGGTGATCGCGACCGATCCCCTGCTGTCCGCGGAAGAGATCACGCGCCGTGGCGCGCGCGCGGTCTCCCTGCCCGAGCTGCTCGCGCAGTCCGACTTCGTGTCGCTGCACTGCCCGCGTGACGCCAGCACGCTCAAGCTGATCGACGCGGCGGCCCTGGCGCGCATGAAGAAGGGCGCCATCCTCATCAGCACGGCCCGCGGCGGCATCCACGACGAAGCGGCCCTGGTGGAAGCGCTGCGGTCCGGCCACATCGCGGGCGCCGGCCTGGACGTCTGGGACCGGGAGCCTCCGCCGCTGGACCACCCGCTGCTGGCGATGGACAACGTCTTCGCCACCTTCCACACCGCCGGCGTGACCCACGAAGCACGCCGCGCCGTCGCCGGCATGGCGGCGGAACAGATCGCCGGCCTGCTGGCCGGCGGGCGGCCGCCTCGCCTCATCAATCCCGAGGCCTGGCCGGCCTACGAGAAGCGGCGCGCGCGGATCCTGCGCTGAACCGCTTGCGTCCACCACGACCACCCAAGGAGACAACCGACATGCAACGCTTCACCTCGCTGCTGCACCGCCTGATGCCGGCCCTGCTGCTGTCCGCCGTGGCGGCGGCCCCCGCCGTGGCGCTCGCGGCCTACCCCGAGCAGCCGATCAGGATGATCGTGGCCTACGCCCCCGGAGGCGGCACGGACATCCTCGCCCGCACGGCTGCCCAGTTCGTCGCCAAGCACCTGGGCGGCAATGCCAGCGTGGTCGTGGTCAACCGCCCCGGCGCGGGCGGCGCCATCGGCTTCGCCGAGCTCGCCAAGGCGCCGGCGGACGGCTACACCATCGGCTTCATCAACACGCCGAACGTACTGACCATCCCGATGGAGCGCAAGTCCAGCTTCCACTGGCAGGACTTCGACCTGCTGGGCAACCTGGTGGACGATCCCGGCAATTTCTCGGTGCACGCGGACAGCCCCTACAAGAGCCTGAAGGAACTCGTGGACCATGCCAAGGCCAACCCGGGCGCCGTGAGCTACGGCACCACGGGCATCGGCTCCGACGACCACATCTCGGCGCTGATGCTCGAGCGTGCCGCCGGCATCAAGATGACGCACGTGCCGTTCAAGGGCGCCGCGGAGGTCCACAACGGGCTCGTCGGCAAGCAGATCACGGTGGCCTCGATGAACATCGGCGAGGCACTGCAGTACGCCAAGGGCGGCAGCGCCCTGCGCCAGCTGGGGCAGATGAGCACGGCCCGCACCGCGCTGGCGCCCCAGGTACCCACCTTCAAGGAGCAGGGTTACGACATCGTCATGGCGTCCCTGCGCGGCGTCGCCGCGCCGAAGGGCCTGCCGTCCGCGGTGCGCGAGCAGCTCGTGACCGCCGTGCAGAAGGCTGCCGCCGACCCGGAGTTCCAGGCCAAGGCCGCCGGCTTCTTCGCGCCGCTGCGCTACCTGCCGCCGCCGGCCTATGCCGCGGAGCTGAAGGAAGCCGAGGCGGGGTTCAGGCAGCTGTGGCAGGCCATGCCCTGGGGGGAGAAGTAAGCCATGCACCGATTCGACACGTCCGCCCAAGGCGTCTACCTCATCACCGTCACCCCGTTCACCGATGCCGGCGCGCTCGACCTCGCGAGCACCGACCGCATGGTGGACTTCTGCATCGAGCGCGGCGTCACCGGCCTCACCATCCTCGGCATCATGGGCGAGGCGACCAAGCTGACCGCCGAGGAGGCCAAGGCCTTCACCCGGCAGGTGATCCAGCGCACCGCCGGCCGCGTGCCCATCGTGGTCGGCGTGTCCTCGCCCGGCTTTGCCGCCATGGGCGAGCTCACCCGGGCCGTGATGGACCTGGGCGCCTCCGGCGTCATGGTGGCGCCGCCGTCCACCGTGCGCACCGACGACCAGATCGCCGGCTACTTCGACATGGTCAATGAGACGCTGGGCCCGGTGCCCTGGTGCCTGCAGGACCATCCGGTGGCCACCGGCGTGCAGATGTCGCCGGCGGTGATCCTGCGCATCCTCAAGAACTCGCCGCACTGCGTGATGCTCAAGCACGAGGACTGGCCCGGGCTGGCCAAGCTCGGGGCGATCCGCGCCGCCGGCGACAAGGGGGAGGTCCGGCGCGTGTCCATCCTCACCGGCAACGGCGGCGGCCTGTTCCTTCCCGAGGAACTGTCGCGCGGCGCCGATGGCGCCATGACCGGCTTCGCCTGGCCCGAGATGATGGTCGACGTGGTCGCCGCGCACGCCCGCGGCGATGTCGAGCGCGCCCATGACCTCTTCGACGCCTACCTGCCGCTGGCGCGCTACGAGCAGCAGGCCGGCGTCGGCCTGGCGGTGCGCAAGCACCTGCTGCACCGGCGCGGTGCGATATCCTCGCCCTTCATCCGCAAGCCGGGGCCCAAGCTCTCGGCCCAGGACCTCGCCGACATCGAGCGCCTCGTCCGCCGCCAGGACAGGCGCCTGCGTGAACTCGGATAACCGGAGCCCCACCCATGCCCATGCCCCCACCCTCCGTTCCCGCGACCCTGGACCTCGACCCCAAGGTCGTCCAGACCCTGTCGCAGGTCACCACGGCCACCCTCACCACCGTGCTGCTCAAGAAGGGCCTGCGCAACGTCTGGCTGCGCGGCGCCCGCCCCATCCGCACCGGCATGCCTAGGCTGGTCGGCCGCGCGTTCACGCTGCGCTTCGTGCCGGCCCGCGAGGACCTCGCCACCCCGGAATCCTGGGGTTCGCCGATCTCCACCCGCGCGGCGATCGAGGACATGCCCGCCGGCTGCATCGCCGTGGTCGACGCGATGGGCGTGCAGGACGCCGGCATCTTCGGCGACATCCTGTGCGCCCGCATGGCCAAGCGGGGCGTCGCGGCGCTGGTCAGCGACGGCGTGGTGCGTGACCTGCACGGCGTGCTGGGCACGAACCTGCCCGTGTGGTGCAGCGGCGCGGCCGCGCCGGCGTCCGTGACCAGCCTGACCTTCGTCGCGTGGCAGCAGCCGGTGGCCTGCGGCGGCGTGGCCGTGTTTCCGGGCGACGTGGTGGTGTGCGACGACGACGGCGCCGTGCTGATCCCGGCCGCGCTGCTCGACCACGTGCTGGAGCATGCCCCCGAGCAGGAGCGGCTCGAGGGCTGGATCATGGACGAGGTGAACAAGGGCGCCGCGCTGCCGGGCCTGTACCCGCCCAACGCGGAGAACCTGGCGCGGTACAAGGCGGCCGTGGCTGGGCAGGCGAAAGCGTAGCCCTCGCGTTCAGCTTTCGCGCGCAGTCAGTGCTGCGTGACGACGATGGGAGCACCCCTGGTGATGATCATCGTGTGCTCGTACTGCGCGGACAGGTTGCCGCTTGCGCCTGCGAGCGTCCACCCATCGGAAGTCTCGGTGACGATACGGCTCCTGGTCGACAGGAACGGCTCGATGGTGATGACCATTCCTTCCTTCAAGGTGCGCTTGTCCGACGGGTCGAAGTAGCCGGCGATGTGTTCCGGCTCCTCGTGCAGCGCACGGCCGACTCCGTGGCTTCCAAGGTTCTCGATGACCTTGAAGCCATAGGCCTTCGCAGTTCGCTCGATGGCGGCGCCGATGCCATTGATCGGTTGGCCCGCCCTGGCGCTCCTCATCGCTTCGGCGAGCGCCGTGCGCGCCGCGTGGCACAGGCGGGTCTTCTGCGGGGTGGTCGGAGGTACCACGGCAGTTCCACCGGTATCGGCGAAGTACCCGCCCAGTTCCGCCGACACGTCGACATTCAGAACGTCCCCGGCCCGGATGACCCGGTCCCCGGGAACTCCGTGTGCCGCCTGTTCATTGATGCTGATGCACGTCGACCCCGGGAAGTTGTAGGTCAGCCTCGGCGCGGACCGGGCACCGTGTTCTTGCAACAGCCGCTCGCCGAGCAGGTCGAGGTCGCGCGTGGTCATGCCGGGTTCTGCGGCATCGAGCATTCGCTGCAGCACCAGCGAGACTATCCTGCCAATCCGTTTCAGTGCGACGACGTCGTCCTGCGTTTCGATGGTCATGTGGGTCCTAGCCCCGCCGTGCCGCTTCGATGGCAGCGATGTCGATCTTTCGCATCTGCATCATCGCTTCGAAGGCGCGCTTGGCCGCCGCGCGGTCAGGATCGGTCACCGCGTCCGTGAGGGCCCGCGGCGTTATCTGCCAGGACAAGCCCCACTTGTCCTTGCACCAGCCGCATGCGCTTTCCTGGCCGCCGTTGCCGACGATCGCGTTCCACAAGCGATCCGTTTCGGCCTGGTCGTCGGTCGCCACCTGGAACGAGAAGGCCTCGCTGTGCCTGAACGCCGGGCCGCCATTCAGGCCAAGGCAAGGGATGCCGATGACCGTGAACTCGACCATCAGGACATCGCCTTGCTTGCCCGAGGGAAAGTCGCCCGGCGCGCGATGGATGGCCCCCACGGCGCTGTCCGAAAAAGTCCTCGCGTAGAACTGCGCGGCCTCCAGAGCGGTGCCGTCGTACCAGAGACAAATCGTGTTCTTGCCAACCATTTCCGCTCTCCAACAATGACAGATAGGCGCCGTCAAGTATCTGAAACTGCCGACTTCGAGTGGCAGCTTCCTGTTCAGCCCGGTGCACGCGACAGTCAGTCTGCCACGTATGACGAGCGGTCGCTTCTGGCCGGAAGCAGCCTTTTCAGCTCCGGCTACCGCAGCACGTAGCTCGCCAAGACGGACTGCACCTCATAGATGCTGAGCCGCTTGTTGAACTGCTTCTGGATCGGGTTTGCTGCCCCTGAGATCCAGATCTTCAGTTCGGCATCGAGGTCGAAGGTGCCCGCCGTCTCGATGCTGAAGTGCGTGATGCTCTTGTACGGGATCGAGTGGTACTCCACCTTGCTGCCCGTCAGCCCCTGCTTGTCGACCAGGACGAAGCGCTTGTCGGTGAAGACGAAGTAGTCCCGGATCAACTGGTAGGCGTGTTGCACCGACTCGCCCGGCGCCAGGATCTGCGCAAACTCCCGCTGGATCTTGGCAGGATCCACCTTGGACGCGTTGCCCATCATCCCGTCGAAAAGCCCCATCTTCACCTCCTTGGTTGTCGGGTTGCGCATACCTTACCAGCGCAGCGCTCGAAGCGGAATGGAGGAGCCGGGCAGCTCGTCGTAAGACTCCATCCAATTTTCCCAACTGCAGCGTTCGCACCGCAACGAGCAGGTCTGGAAGGACACAGAATTTCCATCCACCTCTTGCCGGCATCCATGGAGAAGAACATGCCTACCCTCGACCTGTCCCGTCGCGTACTGGTTGCAAGTGCCGCCGCTGCGGCCCTCCTGCCCTTGCGCCAAGCCGTCGCCCAGACCGCCGCCGCCAAGGGCGACTGGCTGTCCATGATCAAGGCGCACCACGCGCTGATCGCCAAGAGCTTCGACGAGCTCATGGCCAGCGAAAAGCGCACCTACCTGCAGCGCGACCGGCTGATCCGCGCCATCGGCTACCAGCTGACGGCCCACTCGGTGGCCGAGGAGAACGTGATCTACCCGGCCCTGGCGATGGCCGGCATGACGAGCGAGTCCGACAAGCTGTACCTGGACCAGGCCCACGCCAAGGTGATGAACGCGCAGATGGAGATGGCCACGCGCGCCAACCGCGAAGGCAAGGACTGGATGGCCCCTGCCAAGTCACTCCAGGCCGCGGTGCTCAAGCACGCCAAGGAGGACGAGGAAGGCAACATCTATCCCAAGCTCCAGCAGAAGCTCGATGCGGCCATGAACAAGATGCTCACGGCCGACTACCAGCGCGAGTTCGCCTCGGTCAAGCCGGTGCGGGCGGCGGCGGGTTAAGGGCGGGGGGCGCGCCGGCGACTCAGTTGTAGTCGCCCTGCCCGCCGCTGGCCAAGTGCTGCCGCGTTCGGTGCGGCGGCGGTCAGCGCGCCTTCTTGGCGCTGTCCGCTACCGCCGTCTGCTCCGGGCCGCCCTTGCGGCGCGGCACACCGGGGTTACTGACCTTGTCGCCGCCTTTGGCGCGCTTGCCCATGTCGCTGGCCGGGTGGATCTGGTCCGTCGGCAGCGGCTTGCTGGCGCGGCGGGGTTGCTTGTCCTTGTTCACGGGGCCTCCTGGTGAGTGAGGGGGTGCCGCTTGTCGCTGGCCGAGGCGCGGCTGTGATTGCCGGAGTCGCTGCCGCTGCGGCTGCCGGTCTTGGATTTGCCTTTGCTCATGGGGTGCTCCTTTCGAGGTCAGGTGCGCCCCATTCTGGGCGGTCCTCCAGAGCAGGCCATCGGACCTGCGACGCCCATCGCGTAGGAAGCGCCTGATGCACAGCGTGCGTGCTTCAACCACACGCCGCGTTTCGTCATTCATGCACCGCCAGGGTGGACACGGCCCAGTCGAGTCAGGCCGACTGGCCTGTAACAGGGAGGCAGTCCCGTCCGCACGCGAGCCGGACGGACTGCGCTCAGGGTCGAACGTCCGGATCGAATCGCATCCCGAGTTCCCCGGCCTGGCGGGCGTCGAACGCGATGCAGCTGTCGTCGTACTGGAACCCATGCACGCCGCCGCGCACCGTACCGGCCGAGGTGCTGCCGAAGAAGCCCGCCCACGGATCCGGAAGTGCCGGTGCATCGGGCATGGCGAGCCACAGGCGAAACAGCATGCGCTTCTTGGCGGGGTGTTCGTCGTCCTGGAACTGCGTGCGCGAGTGCAAGGCCGTGTAGTTGCTCAGTATCTGCAGGTCACCAGGCTCGAGGCGCATCAGGTACATCACCTGCGGCCTGCGCAAGATCGCGTCGAGGAGGTCGATCGCTTCCTGCTGGCGCGCGTTCAAGGGCGGTGCATCCGGCAGCTTGGTCGCATTGACGACGCGATTGCGGTTCCAGAAGCAGAACAGGCCGCCGTCGTGTTCTGCGTAGACGGGATTCACATGCACCGGCGGCTTGCCCTCGCCCTGTTCGCCCTGGCGGCTGAAGCGGAACGGCTCCTGCAGGACAGCCGCCAGGTCAGGCCGCTCCTCGCGCAGGATGCGAAAGGCAGTGACGGCGCTGCTGCACATGCTGTCGCCGCCGACAGGCGCCTGGTTGTAGCAGCTGAGCAGGACGACGTCGGAGCCGTCGACGTGGAAGTCCAGTTCCGCGTTGGACGAGTAGCCGCGGCCCCCGGCGCTGCGGTAGACGGTGCCGACGTCCATCACCTTGTTCATGTAGCGGCTCTGCTTGTCCTGCGGCCGCGCCACGCCGAAGTGCAGGCCGATGCCCCACGTCAGCAGTTCGAACTCCTCGGGGCTGAGGCCCTCGCGCGGCAAGCCCTTGATCAAAGCCACGCCAAGGCCGTGCTGCGCTTCGTCGAAAGCGCGCCGGATGCGTGCAAGAGCGGCCTCGCTGAAGGGGAAATCGCTGCGGCGATAAGCCAGCAACGACTGGCCTGGAACCATCGCCGCTTTCACCACCCGCGCCATGCCGGCCCGTTCGGCGTGGTCAAACTGTGTGATCCAGCGTGTGTCGCCTTCCAGGTCCGCGGCGAGCCAGGCGGCCGCGTCGCGGCCGGCTGGGGGTGTTTTCCAGAGCGCGCTCATGGGTTGGCCCTTTCATTCCAGCGGAAAACGCTTGGCCAGGGCATCCATGCGCTCGACTTCCTTCTGCACGATGGTCGCGAACTCGGCCGAGGTGGTGCCAAGCGCTTCAGCGCCCAGGGTGCCGAAGGTCTTGCTCGTCGCCTCGCCTTTCACGGCCTTGGCCACCGCCGAGGCGATGCCGTCCGCGACGTTCTTCGGCGTGCCTTTGGGTGCGAACAGGCCGTACCAGGTGATCGTGTCCATGCTGGGGAATCCGGCTTCGACCGCGGACGGAACGTTGGGCGTCACGGAGGCCCGCTTGGAGCCGAGCGTCGCCTGGATCTTCAGCGCGCCGCTCTTGTAGTGCGGCAGGGCGGCCGTCACGCCCATGATCGCCATGTTCACGTTGCCCGCCAGCAGATCCGTGATGAGCTGACCGCCACCCTTGTAATTGACGACCACCATATTGTCCAAGCCTGCCTCGACCGCCAGTTGGCGCGCCTGCAATCGCGCGACGCTTTCCGTCGTGCCGAAGGAGCACGGCTGCGGCGACGCCTTGCAATGGCGCACGACCTCGGCCAGTGTCTTGCCTGGCAGCGAGGGGGTGGTGACGAACACGCCGGGCAACTGGGAAAACACCGAGACCGGCACCAGATCCGGCACCGGGTCGAAACCCTTGGACGCCGGAATGTGCTTCATCACCGCGATGGAGTTGATCTGCACCAGCAGCGTGTGGCCATCCGGCTTCGCAGCCATGACCTTCTTGGTGCCAATCAGGCCGTCGGCGCCGGGCACGTTCTCGATGACCACGGACTGGCCCCAGACCTTGGCGAGTTCCTGCGCGACGGCTCGGGCCTGCGCATCGGTGCCGCCGCCGGGACTGTAGGGCACGACGATCGTCACCGTGCGGTCGGGTTTCCAGTCGGAGGTCTGTGCGATGGCCACCAGCGGGGCCAGCGCCAAGGCGGGGATGAGCAGCGCCAGGGCGCGTCGATCAAGGAAAGCGGACACGGGTTGTCTCCTGTGTGTGGTTCGAAGGAAAGGTACGGCTCTCAAGGCCGTTCAAGGGCGGCTGCCGGCCATGCCCACGGGCGGCGGATCCGGTCCTCGCGTTGCCACGTGCGGATGGCGTCGTCGTGCTGCAGCGTGAGCCCGATGTCGTCGAGCCCCTTGAGCAGGCCCTCGCGCCGCAGCGCGTCGACGGTGAACGGGACGGTGCTGTTGTCCGGCGTGCGCAGCACGCACTGCTGCAGGTCGACGGTGACAGGCGCGCCGCCGGCACAGGCGGCCGCCAGCCGTTCCACCGTGGGTGCCGGCAGCCTGATGGGAAGCAGGCCGTTCTGGAAGCAGTTGCTGAAGAAGATGTCGCCGAAGCTCGGCGCGATGACGCAGCGGACATCCAGCCCCATCAGCGCCCAGACGGCGCCCTCTCGCGACGACCCGCAGCCGAAGTTGCTGCCTGCGAGCAGGATGGGCGCGCCGCGGAACGGGGGCTGGTTCAGCACGAAACCCGGGTCCTCGGATCCGTCGGCGCGAAGGCGCAGCGCCTCCAGGGCGTAGGGACCGAGCTCGTTGCGGCCCAAGCTGGTGAGGCGCTCGATCCGGATGATCACGTCGGTGTCGACGTTGTCGCGCATCAGCGGCGCTGCCGGCCCCACGACGGTCGTGAAAGGGGTCATCGGAGTGCCCTCGGGTCGATGATGCAGCCGGCGATGGCTGCGGCCGCAGCGACGGCAGGGCTGGCCAGGTGCGTGCGCGCTCCCGGACCCTGCCGGCCAACGAAATTCCGGTTGGACGTGGAGACGGAACGCTGGCCGGGCGGCACCTGCTCGCCATTGGCCGCGACACACATGCTGCAACCGGGCTCGCGCCACTCGAAACCGGCCTCGGTGAAGAGCCGGTGCAGGCCCTCGGCCTCCGCCGCCCGCTTGACGATCTCGGAACCGGGCACGACCCAGGCCTTGACGCCCGAAGCCACTTTGCGTCCACGGGCAATCTGGGCGGCGGCGCGCAGGTCGGAAAGCCGGGAGTTGGCGCACGAGCCGATGAACACCCAGTCCACCGGCGTGCCGGCGATGGGCGCGTTGGGCTGCAGGCCCATGTAGGCCAGTGCGGCCGCTCCCTCCTGCGCGCGCGGGCCCAGCGTGGCGGGGTCGGGAACAGCAGCGTCGATGGCGATGGCGTGCTCCGGGCTCGTGCCCCACGTCACCGTGGGGGCGACCTGCGACGCATCGATGGTCTCCTCGCTGTCGAACACGGCGTCGGGGTCCGTCGTCAACTTGCGCCAGTACGCAGCGGCAGCTTCGAAAGCGGCACCTTCGGGAGCCCAGGGCCTGCCCGCCACCCAGGCGATGGTGCGCTCGTCGGGCGCAACCAGCCCGAATCGCGCGCCAAGCTCCACGGCCAGGTTGCACAGCGTGAGGCGCGCTTCCACTTCCAACGCCTCGATGGCGGGGCCGGCGAACTCGACGGCGTGGCCCACGCCCGCGGCGGCGCCGAGCCGGCCGATGATGTGGAGCGCCAGATCCTTGGCCGTGACACCGCTGGCCAGCGTGCCTTCGCAGCGGATGCGCATGCGGCGCGGCTTCTGCTGGCGCAGGGTCTGCGTCGCGAGCACGTGGACGCTCTCCGAGGAACCGATGCCGAACGCCAGCGCACCGATGCCGCCGTTGGTGCAGGTATGGCTGTCAGTGCAGACGACCGAGAGGCCCGGCAGGACGATCCCCAGCTCGGGCGCCATCACGTGCACGATGCCCTGCCCGGGCGCGCCCAGGTCGAAGAACTGCACGCCGGCCGACTTCGCCCCGTCCCGCAGGGCGGCATGCAGGCGCCCGCCGAGCGGGAACGTGGTGGCGACGCGGCCCGGCTGGCTCGAGACCGCATGATCCGGCGTCGCGAAGGTCAGCCCCGGGTCGTGCAGCTCCAGGCCGCGCGCGGCAATCTCCGCGAATCCGGGGCCGCCACCCAGGTCGTGCATCAAGTGGCGGTCGATGTGCAGCAGCGCCCACCCATCGCCGAGGTCGCGCACCACGTGCGCGTCCCACAGCTTGTCGAACAGGGTCCGTCCGGCCATGTCAGACGCCTGGCGCGCCGGCGTTGAACCGGGTGCGCAGCTCGTTCCACTCGTCCGCCCCGAAGCGGCGGAACAGCTCGCCGACCGTGGAGCCCGCCTGGGGCGGCATGCCGGTCTCGCGCAGCTGCTTCAAGGCAGCGTCGCCCGCCTGCAGCGCCGCCACCAGCATGAGGCCCGGGACGATCGCGAGCTTGTAGCCCATCTCCTCGGCGTGCCGCATCTCCAGGCTCGGGGTTTTCCCGCCGGGCACCACGTTCAGCAGGCAGGGACCCTTCACACGCTTGGGCACCGCCGCCATCTCCTCGGCGGACTGCACCGCCTCGACGAATGCCATATCCGCGCCGGCGTCGAGGGCGGCGTTCGCGCGCCAGATAGCCTCTTCGAAGTCGCGGGTCGCGCGCGAGTCGGTGCGGGCGATGATGAAGAAATCGGCCGTGCGACGCGCCTCGACCGCGGCGCGGATCTTGGAGACGAAGTCCTCGCGCGGAATGACGACCTTGCCGTCGAGGTGCCCACAGCGCTTGGGCGACACCTGGTCCTCGATGTGCACCCCGGCGATGCCGCGCGCCTCGTACTCGCGCACGGTGCGGGTGACGTTCAGCTCGTTGCCGTATCCGGTGTCGGCGTCGGCGATCAACGGGATCGCGACCGAGCGCGCCATCACCGCCGCGTTCTCGACCATCTCGCTCATGGTGAGCAGGCCGAAGTCGGGATAGCCACGGGCGGCCGAGGTGCCGGCCCCCGTCATGTAGACGGCGCCGAAGCCTGCCTGCTCGATCATGCGGGCGCCGATGGCATCGTAGGCACCCGGGGCGACGAGCATCCCGCTGGTGGCGAGTTGCTGGCGCAAGGAGGGGGAGCAGGTCATGGGTTTGTGCTCTGTTGTTTGGTGGTTATATTATTAGTATAACTACGACCCGCGTCAAGTGAGCAAACCCCTTGCAACACAACGCCCTGCTAAGCTCGACCGAGATCCGCCGTGCGGCCTGCAACCATGAATCCACCGCAATCCATCGACTCCGCCCCCGCGCTGCGCGCCGCGGGCACCGCCTTGCACCGCCAGCTGTTCATGGTGCTGCGCGACGAGATCGCGCGGGGCGTCTATGCGGCCACGGGCGCCCTGCCGAAAGAAGAGGCACTGGGTGAACGCTTCCAGGTGTCGCGCATCACCGTGCGCCGGGCGCTCGCAGACCTCGCCGCCCTTGGGCTGGTGGAGCGGCGCCACGGGCTGGGCACGTTCGTGAAGGCAGCCCCGGACATGGCGCGCGAGACGCCGAGCCTAGGCTTCATCGATTCGCTGCGGCAGGTCGCGTCCGACACGCAGGTCCAGGTGCTGCAGGTGGAACGTGTCCCGCCGCCGCCGATGGTGTCGGCCTTGCTGCAGATCGCGGCGGGCGAGGCGGCCCTGCACGCATTCCGGTTGCGCAGCGTCGATGGCGTGCCGGTCATGATCACCGAAGCCTGGGTCCCGGCGTTCGTCGGCAGGCGCGTGACCACGGCCCGCCTGCGCAAGCTCCCGCTTTACCAGGTGCTGCAGGAAGAAGGCGTGAAATTCGGGCGCGTCGTGCAGGAGCTCACGGCACAGGTCGCCTCGCCCGACGTCGCCCGGTCCCTGCAAGTGGAGGTCGGCTCCCCGCTGCTAAAGCTTGTCCGTCTGATGCACGACGTCGAAGCGCGTCCCGTGCAGCACCTGACGGCGCTGCTGCCGCCGGAGCGCAGCCGGGTGCTGATGGACATCCCCGGCGACAAGGTCAACACGCTGGACGCCGGGCAGGTGGTACACGACGTGGGCTTGCCCCGGCGGGGTGGCGCAGACAGGTCGCAGAAGCGGCGGTGAACTGCTCGGCAGTGTCGACAGGACAGGGGTGTTGGTGACAAGGAATCGCTCCTGGCCGGAAGCACACCCTCAGCTCTGGCTGTCGCGGCAGTGAGCCGTCTACTGCGGCTCCAGCCCCACTTTCTTCACCAGCGCCGCATACCGCGCCAGCTCCTTGCGGAAGGTGGCCTGCGCCTGCTCGGGCGTGCCGATGGCGATGGTGTTGCCCTGCTTGGCCATGGCTTCCTTCACCGCCGGGTCGGCGAAGGCGGCCACCACGGCCTCGTGCGTCTTCTTCACCTGGGCCGGGCCCAGCCCCTTGGGGCCGATCACGGCGAACCAGCCGTCCACGGCGTAATTGGCCAAGCCCTGCTCCGCGAAGGTGGGGATCTCGGGCGCGGCGGGCGTGCGCTGAGGCGACATGACGCCGATGGCGCGCAGCGCGCCGGACTTGATGTGCTGCTGCACGCTGGGCAGCGACAGGGTGGCGAAGTCGATCTGCCCGCCCAGCAGGTCGTTCACCATGGGGCCCACGCCCTTGTAGGGGATGTGCCTGGCCGTGGCGGCAGCGCTCGCCTCGTCCAGGTAGATCTCCGTGGCCAGGTGCAGGATGGTGCCGTTGCCGCCCGAGCCGTAGTTGAAGCTGCCGGGCTTGCTCCTGAGCAGCGCCGCGAACTCGCGGTGGCCGGCGGCCGGCACCTTGGCCGCGTTGGCCACCAGCACCAGCGGCGTGGCACCCACGATGGCGATGGGCGTGAAGTCGCCCGGCATGTCGAAGGGTAGCGACTTCAGCACGCTGGGGAAGATCACCACGTTGTTCGACACCATGGACAGCGTGCTGCCGTCCGGCTGCGAGCGCGCCAGCGCCTGCAGGCCCAGCACGCCGCCGGCGCCGGCCTGGTTCTCCACCACCACCGAGGTGCCCAGCGCCTTGGCCAGGCCGGGCTGCGCCGCGCGAGTGATGGCGTCGATGCCGCTGCCGGTGGCGTTGGGCAGGATGAACTTGACGGTGCCGCCCTGGGCGCGCAGGGCCAGGGGCAGCAGGCCCGCGGCCGCGGCGACGGCGACCGCGCCGGCGCGCAGCACGCTGCGGCGCTGGGGGTGAAAGTGGGTGGGGGTCATGCTTGTCTCCTTCGGTTTGGGTGTGTCGTGGGTGGATGCGCCGCGTCAGGCCACCACGTGGCGCGCCCGCAGGGCGGCGATGTCGCCTTCGGCGTAGCCCAGCTGCTGCAGCAGCTCGAACGTGTGCTCGCCCATCATCGGTGGGTGCAGGCGCACGCCCAGGCGCTCGCCGGCCATCGTGATCGGGAACAGCGCGGCCTTGGCCGTCTCGCCGGCCCTGCGGCCGTCGGTCAGGCGCACGTCGGCCAGGCCGCCGGTGGCCTGCAGGTGCGGGTCGTCGAACAGTTCCTCGGGCTTGCGGATGGGCGCGAACGGCAGGCCCTGCCGCTCGAAGATGGCGGCCAGCTCAGTGGCGCTGCGCCGGGCCAGCCGCTCGCGCAGCACGGGCAGCAGGCGCGGGCGCAGGCGCACGCGGTCGTTGTTGGTCGCATACGCCGCATCGGCCAGCAGGTCGCCATAGCCCAGCGCGCTGCAGAACACCTTCCACTGCGTGTCGCTCACCGCGGCCAGGAAGATCTGCTCGCCATCCTTGACGGTGAACACGTCGTACACGGCCCAGGCCGAGATGCGGTTGGGCATGGGCTCGGCCGCCTGGCCGGTGATGGCGTACTGCAGCATGTGCTGGCCCACCAGGAACACGTTGTTCTCGTACAGCGCCGACTGCACCTCCATGCCGCGGCCGGTGATGCCGCGCTGCACCAGCGCGCCCAGCGCACCGATGGCGCCGAACATGCCGCCCATGATGTCGTTGACGCTGGTGCCGGCGCGCAGCGGGTCGCCGGGCCTGCCGGTCATGTAGGCCAGGCCGCCCATCATCTGCACCACCTCGTCCAGCGCCGTGCGGTGGTCGTACGGCCCGGGCAGGAAGCCCTTGAGGCTGACGCAGATCAGGCGCGGGTTGGCGGGCGACAGGCTGGCGTAGTCCAGGCCGTACTTGGCCATGGTGCCGGGCTTGAAGTTCTCGGCCACCACGTCCGCCCGGGCGCACAGCTGGCGCGCCACCTCGGCCCCCTCGGGGCTGCGCAGGTCCAGGGCGATGCTCTTCTTGTTGCGGTTGAACATGGGGAAGAAGCCTGCGCCCGCGCCCAGCAGGTGGCGCGTGCGGTCGCCCTCGATGGGTTCGACCTTCACCACCTCGGCGCCCATGTCGGCCAGCACCATGCCGCAGGTGGGGCCCATCACCATGTGGGTGAACTCGACCACCTTCAGGCCTTGCAGCGGCTGCGGCACCTGCCCGCTCATGCCGCCACCTCCTCGCGGCGCAGGGTCTTGGGCAGACCGGCGCGCCACAGCGATCCGTGCAGCGGCTCGCCTTCCAGCCAGTGGGCCAGCCGGCCGCGCAGCGCCAGCAGCGCGTCGAAGTCCAGTCCGGTGGCGATGCCCATGCTGGCCAGCAGGTAGGCCAGGTCCTCGGTGGCCACGTTGCCGCTGGCGCCGGGCGCGTGCGGGCAGCCGCCGATGCCGCCCAGGCAGGCGTCCAGCCGCACGATGCCCAGCTGCAGCGCGGCATAGCAGTTGGCCAGGCCCAGGCCGCGCGTGTCGTGGAAGTGCGCGGTATCGAAGCGCTCGCCGGCCACGCGCAGCACCTGCTCGAACAGGCGCGTCACCATCGCCGGGTCGGCGTAGCCCACGGTGTCGGCGATGCTGATGCGCTCGGCGCCGGCGTCCAGCACGGCCTGCACCAGGCGCACCACTTCCGAGGCCGGCACCTCGCCCTGCAGGGTGCAGCCCAGCGCGGTGCTGATGCCCACCTCCAGCACGGTGTGCGAGCCGGCGGCGTCGCGCGCGGCGCGGATGCGGGCGATCTCGGCCACCACGTCGTCGGGCGTCTTGCGCAGGTTGGCCAGGCTGTGCGCGTGGCTGGCCGACAGCGGCACCAGCATGGCGTGCGCCTCTTCGGCGATGGCGCGCTCGGCACCCTTGAGGTTGGGCACGAGGACGGAGGCGACCAGGCCGGGCAGCGTTCTGGCATGGGCCAGCACTTCGGCGGTGTCGGCCAGCTGCGGCATCAGCCGAGCCGGAACGAAGGAGCCGACTTCCAGCTCGCGCAGGCCGGCGGCGTGGGCGTCGCGGATCCACGCCAGCTTGGCGGCGGTGGGCACGGTGCGCGGGATGATCTGCAGCCCGTCGCGCAGGCCGACCTCGCGGATCGTCACGGCGCGCGGCAGGGCCTGCAGCAAGGCGGAGGGAGGGTTCATGGCGCAAGTCTAGAATTTCCGAACCGCCACGACTGCGCCATTTTGGAAGCCTTCGCTTCCAGGCAGGAACACCACAGCACCCACCCGCCCGTGAGCGACCTGGACCTCACCACCTTGCGCCTGTTCGTCTCGGTCTGCGAGCTGGGCAACATCGCGCGCGCCGGCGAGCGCTCCCACATCGTCGGCTCGGCCATTAGCAAGCGGCTGGCGCAGCTGGAGCACCAGCTGGGCACGCCGCTGCTGGTGCGCAAGCGCCATGGGGTGGTGCCCACTCCGGCCGGGCAGACGCTGCTGGAGCACGCGCGGGCCATGCTGGAGAGCGCCGCCCGCATCGAGACCGACATGCAGAGCTACGCGGCCGGCGCGCGCGGCCAGGTGCGCATCCTGGCTTCGGTGTCGGCCATGACGGAATCACTGGCCGACGACGTGGCCGGCTTCCTGCAGATGCCGGCGCACCGCAGCATCCAGGTGGACATGGAGGAGCACGTCAGCCCCGAGATCGTGCGCGGCGTGCGCGAGGGCCTGGCCTCGCTGGGCGTGTGCTGGGACGCGGCCGACCTGGGCGCGCTGCAGTCCCGGCCCTACCGCAGCGACCACCTGTGCATCGTGGTGCCCGGCCGGCACCCGCTGGCCGGGCGCAAGTCGGTGCGCTTCGAGCAGACGCTGGACTTCGAGCACGTGAGCCTGCCGGTCAACAGCGCGGTGCAGGTGATGCTGCAGCGGCGCGCGGCGGCGCATGGCCGCTCGCTGCGCCGGCGGGTCATCGTCAGTAACTTCGAGGCCGCCCTGCGCGTGGTGCACGCGGGCCTGGCCATCAGCGTGGTGCCGCGCGAGGTGGCCCAGCTCCAGGCCGCCGCCTACGGCCTGCGCCTGGTCCCGCTGGCCGAGCCCTGGGCCGAGCGGCGCTTCATCGTCTGCTTTCGCGACGCGCAGCTGCTGTCCTCCGCCGCGCAGCTGCTGCTGGAGCACCTCGCGTCCAAGCACGCCGCTGCCGGGTGACGGCCGGCCGGACTACGGCGCCGGCCTGATCCGGCTCAGCAGCAACGTCAGCTGGGCGGGGTCCACAGGCTTGACCAGGTGCTGGCTGAAGCCCGCGGCCAGCGCCTCGGTGCGGTCGTGCTCGCCGCCGTACCCCGTCACCGCGACCAGCACGGCACCGGCGGTTTCCGCGTGCGACTTCAGCTGCCGGGCCAGCTCGTTGCCGTCCATGTCCGGCAGGCCCAGGTCCAGCAGGCACACGTCCGGCGGGTCGACGCGCGCCCGCTCCAGCGCCTGCCGCGCATCGTGTTCCACCTGGACCTGGTGGCCATCCGCTTCCAGGAACATCGCCAGCATGTGGGCGGCGTCGGCGTTGTCGTCGACCACCATGACACGCAGCCGCTGCTGGATGCTCTGCGGTGCAGCCTCGGGCAGCTGCGGCGCGGGTGCCGCGACCTGCGCGCTCACCAGCGGCAGGCCGACGCTGAAGCAGCTGCCCTTGCCTGCGCCTTCGCTGCTGCAGTGGACGCTGCCGCCATGCAGCTCCACCAGGCTCTTGACCAGCGCCAGCCCGAGGCCCAGCCCGCCGGACGAACGGTCTGGGGTGCGCTCGGCCTGGGCGAACAGCTCGAAGGCGCGCGCGGCCAGCTCCGGCTCCATGCCGATGCCGTTGTCGATCACCTCCAGCACCACTTCTTGGGCGCCCCGCACCTGCGTGCGCAGCTGGATGCGGCCGCCCTCGGGCGTGTACTTGGCCGCGTTGTTCAGCAGGTTGGCCATCACCTGCACCAGCCGCTTGTGGTCGCCATAGACCACGGCCGTCTCGGGCGACAGCTGCAGCGCCAGCTCGTGCCGCCGGGTGCGCAGCAGCGGGTCGACCTGCTCCACCGCGTCCATCACGATGTGGCGCACGTCCAGGGGTTCCTTGTCCAGGGTGGCGACGCCCCGGGTCACGCGGGACACGTCGAGCAAGTCGTCCACCAGGTGCGTCATGTGGTCGACCTGCCGGGCGATGATCTCGCTGGTCTTTCGCACCCGCGGCTCGGCCACGTCGATGCGCTTGAGCAGCTCGGCCGCCGACCGGATGGGTGCCAGCGGGTTGCGCAGCTCATGGGCCAGCATGGCCAGGAACTCGTCCTTGCGCTTGTCGGCTTCCTTCAGCTTGCCGAAGGCGCGCCTGAGCTCCTCCTCGGCCGTCTTCAGGTCGTGGATGTCGACATTCACCCCGCTCAGCGCATAGGGCTGCTGCGGGCTGGCGCGCGACCAGTCCGCCCGGACGTGGAACCAGCGGCAGCTGCCGTCCTTCTTGCACAGGCGCACGTCCATCACCAGCGGTTCGTCGGCGCCGCTGGCGCGGGCCGTTTCAAACCTCCGGGCGACCAGTTCCCGGTCCTGCGGATCCACGAAGGCCATCCATTCGGGCAGGCTCATCGTCGTAGGGCCGTGGGCGTGGCCCAGCAGGCCCAGGAAATCGGCGGACACGTCGATCCGGTCCGACGCCGGGTGCCAGGTCCACATGCCTGCGTTGGCGGCATGCAGGATGCGGCGGATCTCCTCGCGCTCGTTGACGCAGCTCTCCAGCAGCTTGTGGTCGGTCAGGTCCATCGTGACCTTGGAGAACCCGACCAGCTGCCCGGTGCGGTCGCGCAGCGCCGTGAGCGCGATGCGTGCCCAGAACAGGCGGCCGTCCTTGCGCCTGCGCCAGCTTTCCTCGCGGTAGAAGCCGTGCTTGCGGGCTTCGCCCAGGTTGTGCTCGGGCCAGCCGCGGGCCCTGTCTTCTTCGGTGTACAAAAGACCTAGGTGGCTGCCGATCGCATCCTGGGGTGTGTACCCCTTCATGTCCTCGGCCGCGCGGTTCCAGGTGGTGATGATGCCTTCGGTGTTCATGAAGAACACCGCGACTTCCTTGATCTCCTCCGTCATCAGGCGGTGGAGTTCAGCCAGCTCATGCTCGGGCAAGGAGGTGGCCAGGTATTGGTTCGGCAAGTGCTCCTCCGAGTGGGGCCGGTCTCTACTGATGACTTATCCTAGAAAGGCACCGCTGGCGATCGTGTAGGAACAATCCAGGATGTAACGTCCGGCGCTGCCCCTTGCAGCGCGGGCCGGGGCCGCCATCTACGGCTGCGCAAGCCCGTCGGGCCGTCATGAAAGTTTTTGCCATGTGGAAACGTCTGACCCTGTTGTGGACCGTGCTGCGCGGCGACGCGCGCCAGCTGTGGCGCGCGCTGCGCCATCCGGCGTCGCCGGGCTGGCTGAAGCTGGGCACGGCGCTGATCGCGATGTACCTGCTCTCGCCGGTGGACCTGGTGCCCGACGTGCTGCCCTTCATCGGCGTGGTGGACGACCTGGTCCTGGTGCCGCTGGCGATCCGCTGGCTGCTCAGGCGGCTGCCGCCGGACATCGCGCAGGCCACGGCCAGGCGCTGAGCCACGGGCGCCGGGCTGCGCCGCGGGCCGCTATCCTTGTGCGACCTTGCCGTCGCAGGAGGATCCCATGACCGAGCAGCCCCGCTTTGAGCTCTACAGCTATTGGCGCACCTCTGCCACCTACCGCGTGCGCGTGGCCCTCGCGCTCAAGGGCGTGGCGCGCCGCGAGCGGAACGTCGATGTGGACGCCGGCGAGCAGCGCAGCGAGGCCTTTCTTAAGCTCAATCCGCTGGGCGGGCTGCCGGTGCTGGTGGACCTGCAGGCGCCGGGCGCGGCGCCGCTGACCCAGTCGCTGGCCATCCTGGAGTTCCTGGAAGAGAGCTACCCGACGCCTGCCTTGCTGCCGGCAGGCCTGCACGCGCGGGCCCGGGTGCGTTCCATCGCGGGGATGTGCACCGTCGACACCCACCCGCTGATCACGCCGCGCGTGCGCAAGTACCTCGCGGGCGAAGGCCGGTTCGACGACGCGGCCTGGCGCGCCTGGCAGACGCACTGGTTCGGCACCGGCCTGCGCGCCGTCGAGCAGCGCCTGGCCGGCGACGCGGCGACGGGCACCTACTGCCACGGCGAGACCGTCAGCCTGGCCGACATCTGCCTGGCCAGCATCATCGCGGTGATGCGCGTGTTCAAGATCGAGGTCGCGGGCATTCCCACGGTGGACCGCATCATGGCCGCCTGCGAGCAGCTGGAAGCCTTCCGGCAGGCCGAACCGCGGCGCCAGGCCGGCGCGCCGCCGGCCTGAGCCGCCGCCAATCTCCCTCCTAGTCCTACACGCTGCCGGGCCATGGCCGGCCAAGATGACGGGGTTCCCCTGTTGCCGTGGCCCATGCCCGCCCTGCCCCGCCTGCCCTTCCTTCGCCCGCGCCGCAGGCCGCCTTCGCGGCTGGCGGCCGCCTTGTGGCTGTGGTGCGTGACGGGCCTGGGCGGCGTTGCCGCGGCGGCGCCCGGCGCGCACTGGGCCACGCGCCTGCCGGCCGAACTGGCGGCGGTCGATGCGCGCCACCGGGGCCAGATCGGCGTGCACGTGCGCGACCTGCAGACCGGGGTGCGGGTCAACCACCACGCCGACCAGGACTGGTACATCGCCTCCATGGTCAAGGTGCCGGTGGCCATCGCGGTGCTGCGCGGGGTGGAGGCCGGGCTGTTCACGCTGGACACGCCGCTGCGCCTGCGCGCGGCCGACTACGTGGACGGCGCCGGCGCGACCAACGGCCATCCCGTCGCGACGCCGCTGCCCATCCGCTTCCTGATGGAGCAGATGATCATCCACAGCGACAACACGGCCAGCGACATGCTGATCGAGCTGGTGGGCCTGCCGCAGGTGAATGCCCTGGTGCGCTCGCTGGTGCCGCAGGGCTTCGGCCGCATCACCACGCTGGCCGAGGTGCGCCGGCAGGTCTATGGCCAGCTCACGCCACAGGCATGGCAGCTCACCGGGGCCGACATGCTGCGGCTGCACCAGCAGCGCGATGAGCGCGACCGGCTGCAGCTGCTGTCGCAGATCACCGAGGTGCCGGTGCTGGCGTTCAAGCGCAAGTCGCTCGACGCGGCCTATGCCGCCTATTACGCGGGCGGCCTCAACTCCGCGCGGCTCGATGCCTACGGGCAGCTGCTGGCGCTGCTGGCGCAGGGCGGCGCCCTCGGCCCCGACGCCACCGCCTACCTGCTGGGCCTGATGGAGCGTGTCGCCACCGGGCCGAACCGGATCAGGGCCGGCCTGCCGGCTGATGCTCGCTTCGCCCACAAGACCGGCACGCAGCGCCAGCGGGTGTGCGACGCCGGGCTGGTGCGCATGCCGCACCCCGGCGCGGGCGCCGGCGCGGTGGTGGTGGCCTGCGTGCGCGGCGAAGCGTCGCTGGCGCGCTCCGAGGCCGCGCTGCGCGACGTGGGCGAGGCGCTCTGCCGCTCCGGCCTCTTCAACAACGATCCGGGAGACAACCATGCTTCGTCCTGTCCTGCGCCGCGTCTGGAGCGCCTGCCTGCTGCCGCTGGTGCTGCTGAGCGCGCCCTGGGCGCGCGCGAGTGACTGGCAGGCCGAGCTGCGCCAGCGCATCGAGCGCATCGACCGCGATACCCCCGGACAGCTGGGCGTGTACGTCAGGCGCCTGGACACCGGCGAGACCTTCGGCCATGGCGCCGACAAGCCCTGGTACCTGGGCTCGGCGGTGAAGGTGCCGGTCGCCATCGCCGTGCTGCGGCAGGTGGATGCCGGCAAGCTCGCGATGGACAGCCGGGTCACGCTGAAGGAAACCGACAAGATCGACGGCCCGGGCGAGCTGGTCTGGACCGCGCCGGAGGCCAGCTACACCATCGATTCGCTGCTCACCCGCATGCTGGGCGTGAGCGACAACACGGCGGCCAACATGCTGATCCGCACCGTGGGCGAGGATGCGTTGAACCAGGTGGCGGCCGACCTGCTGGGCCCGGGCTTCAAGCGCATCACCACGCTGACCCAGGTGCGGCGCGACGTCTACGCGCAGCTGCATCCCGACACCCGCAAGCTGAGCAATCAGCAGCTGGTGCGGATCGCCGGCGCGGACATGGGCCCGGAGCGCGTGGAGGCAGTGCGCCGCGCGCTGGACATGCCGGCTTCCGCCCTGCAGGCCAAGACCATGGCCCAGGCCTATGACCGCTTCTACGAGAACAACCTCAACCATGCGACGCTGGAAGGCTACGGCCGCATGCTGGAGCGGCTGGTGCGCGGCCAGCTGCTCAGCCCGCGCAGCACCGAGCGCCTGTTCGGCTACATGAAGTTCGGCCGCCGCGGCGACTACCGGCTGGAAGGCGGCATCCCCAGGAGCGAGCCCATCATCCACAAGACCGGCACGCAGTACCGCCGGGCCTGCCACATGGCGGTGGTCAACCCGCAGGCTGGCGGCGCCAAGGCCATCGTCGTGGCCACCTGCGCCGCCGACATGGACGACGTGCGCGAGGCCGGCGGCATCTTCCGCCAGGTCGGCGAGGCCGTGAGCAGGACCATGCTGGCCGGAGCGATGCGTTAGGAGCGCTATGCAAACCGATCCTTTCCTGCGCAAGGACGACGACGGCGGCGTGCCGGCCCGCTGGAAGCTGGTCGGCCCGGGCCTGGTGGTGGCGGCGACCGGCGTGGGCGCGGCCGATATGGTGGCCACGCTGCTGGCGGGCTCGCGCTACGGCTACGGGCTGCTATGGGCCGTGGTGCTGGGCGTCATCCTGAAGATCATCCTGGTCGAGGGCGCGGGCCGCTACACGCTGGCCACCGGCAAGACCATCTTCGAGGGCTGGCGCTCGCTGGGCCGCTGGACGAGCTGGTACTTCGGGCCCTACATCATGGTCTGGGGCTTCGTGTACGGCGCCACCGCCATGTCCTCGTCGGCCCTGCCGCTGGCCGCGCTGTTCCCGGGCGTGGACCTGAAGGTCTGGTCGGTGCTGATGGGCCTGGCCGGCTTCGTCATGGTCTGGTTCGGCCATTACGCGCTGTTCGAGAAGATCACGGCGATGCTGGTGGGCATGATGTTCGTGACCGTGGTGGGCCTGGCGGTGATCGCCGCGCCCAACGTCCCGGACATGCTCGCCGGCCTGGTGCCGCGCCTGCCGGCCGGCGGCGTGCTGTACACGCTGGCGCTGGCCGGCGGCGTGGGCGGCACCATCACCCTGGCCGCCTACGGCTACTGGCTGCGCGAGAAAGGCTGGTACACGCCCAAGTGGATGCGGGTCATGCGCATCGACAACGCCATGGCCTACGTGATCACCGGCATCTTCGTCGTCGCCATGCTGATCGTGGGCGCCGAGGTGGTGCGCAGCGCGGGCGTGGCGCTCAGCGCCGGCGACGAGGGCCTGCTCGACCTGACCGCCGTGCTGACCGAGCGCTATGGCCGGGTGGTGGGCACCGGCTTCCTGGTCGGCTTCTGGGCGGCGGCCTTCTCCTCCATCCTGGGGGTGTGGAACGGCGTGTCGCTGATGTTCGCGGACTTCTGGGGCCATGTGCGCGGCCTGCCCGCGGGGCACCCGGACACGCGCGTGGGCGGCAAGTACTTCAGGTTCTACGTGCTGTGGCTGACCTTCCCGCCCATGGTGCTGTTCCTGCTGGAGCGGCCGATCGCACTGATCCTGGCGTATGGCGTGCTCGGCTCGCTGTTCATGCCCTTCCTGGCGATTACGCTGCTGGGCCTGCTCAATGGCCGGCGCGCGCCCAAGGGCTGGGCCAACACGCCGCTGACCAACGTGCTGCTCGGCATCACCGCGGTGCTGTTCATCGTATTGGGCATCCAGCAGTTGCTGAAGGAACTGGGCCCGCTGATCGGAGCCTGAGGGTTCAAGTTGCAATCAGACACGAAACAACAGTTCCGATACAAATGTCGCGTCAGCCGCGGCCTACATATGGTCGCGCTTTCAACCCATCGTGGCTGAACCGTGGGTTCTCAACAATGCCTTCAGGCGTCTGTGACACGCCCGGAGTACAGAAGGCATGCGTAGTATCGACAAGCAGCAATTGAGAAGCGCCCGGCCCCGCGCCCTGGCGATGTCGGCCCTGGCGACGATGTGCCTGGCCGCGTGCGGCGGCGGAGGGGGCGGCGGCGCGGACGCTGCCTCGGCACAGGGTGCGATGTCCTCGCCTTCCGGCACCACGGCCTCGGCCGCCGCGCCGGTCCAGGCGGTGGGCCCGATCACGACCGGCCCGCAGGCGCAGCGTATCAACGGCACCACAGCCGGCAACCAGGTGGGCTCGGCCATCGCCCGGCTGGCCAGCGGCGGCCATGTGGTCGCCTGGAACTCGCAGGCCGTGGACGGGACCACTGCGGTGTGCGCCCAGCGCTACGCCGCCGACGGTCAGGCCGCGGGAGCGCAGGCCTGCATCCCCACCCGCGGGGCCACCACCAACATCAAGCCCGCCGTCGCGGCGCTGGCCGACGGCGGCCATGTCATCGCCTGGGTGGTGCGCGACGACGGCGGCAGCCAGACCGGCGTGCGGACCCAGCGTTACGACGCCAATGGCACGCCGGCGGGCGCCGAGCAGAAGGTCAACCTTCGCAGCGGCGACGAGCTGTACCCGGTGGCTGCCGCGGGGCTGGCGGGTGGCGGCTACGTGATCGCCTGGAAGTCCACGACCTCCGACATCCTGGTGCGGCGCTTCGACGCGGCGGGCATGCCCCAGGGCGAGGAGCAGCGGGCCAATGCCTTCCTCAGCCGCACGGGCGGCAGCCGGTACTCGCCTGCCGTGGCCAGCCTGGCCGATGGCGGCTGGGTGGTGGGCTGGAGCTCGCAGTTCCAGGACGGCGCCTCGGGGTCGGCCATCTACGTCCAGCGCTTCGGCGCCGATGGCGCGCCTGCGGGCAGCGAGACCCGCGTGTCGGACCCGGCCCAGAACGGCGTGAACCCCGCGCTGGCGCCCCTGGCGGGCGGCGGTTACCTGCTCACCTGGCAGTCCGGTGAACGCGTGCTGGCCCAGCGCTTCGCCACCGACGGCGCCGCGCAGGATGCGGCCACGCCGGTGGATGCGAGCGAGGTGGCGGCCGACTGCTACCAGCGCCATGCGCCGACCAGCTGCCGCATCACGCAACGCACGCCGGCACTGGCCGTGCTCGAGGACGGCAGTTACGTGATCACCTGGAATGCCGGGCCGGGCAACTACCTGTACGCGCGGCGCTTCTCGGCCCAGGGCGGCGCGCTGGGCGCGGTGACGCAGCTGGCCGATGGCCAGGGGCCGGCCGTGGCGGCCACGGGTGCGGGCGGCTTCATGGTCTCCTGGCACGCCTGGGACCTCGATGGCGACATGGGCGGCATCTACGGCCGGCGCTTCGACGCCAGCGCCGCCCGGTGAAGGTGCGGTGACGGCGTTATCGCCTGACCGCGCTCAGGAATGCTTGAGCCATACGCCGTCGTCGCGGCGGCAGGCCGTGCCGCTGGCGCGCTTCCAGCCCAGCGCCGTCTGCTGCTCGAAGGTGTACGGACGGCAGAAGCGCCCCTGGTTCTGCGTGACCTGGCCGGGCACCACCGCGTAGGGGCCGGCGTCGGTGGCCCACTGCACGCGCCGGCCGGGCGGCGCGAACTCCAGCACCTGGCCAACGCAGGCCTGGTTGTTGGCGTCCATGCGCCGGCCGATCTCGCCGCCCACCAGCACGCCCGCCACGGCGCCACCCACGGTGGCCAGCACGCGGCCGTCGCCGCTGCCGATCTGGTTGCCCAGCACGCCGCCGACGATGCCGCCCAGCACATGGCCCACGGTCTGACTCTGGCAGCGGGACACCCCGGAGGCCGGCACGTCGGGCGCCCGCTGCGGCGCATACACCGGCGCGCCCTGCTGCACCACGATCCAGGGCGGGTAGACCACGGCGGGCGCCGCATGCACGGCGACCGGACGCGCGCCCTTGCACTTGCGCTCCTCCTTGAAGTCGCCGTTCTTCTCCCACTTGCGTTCGATCTTGCAGTTGCCCTCCCAGAACTCTTCCTTGTGTTCCTTGTGTTCCTTGTGCTTGTGGTGCCCGTGCTTGTGGCCCCGACCGCGGCGGTCGTCATCGTCATCGTCGTCGGCCAGGGTCGGGGCGGAGACGAGCACCGCCAGGGCGGACAGCAGCAGCGGGAGGAATCGGCGTGGGCGCATGGCTTTACTGCAGAGTTGAGAAACTGAGCTTTTAACGCAAACCCGGGGGCCCGGACGCGCGGGAACAGGGCTGCAGCCCTTTGTTACCGCCCGGCGATGCGCCCAGCCAACAGCCTCCATAATCGCGGCCCATGGCCGAGGCGCGTGCCCAGTACTGGCTGATGAAGTCCGAGCCCGATGAGGTCTCGGTGGACGACGCGCTCGCGGCCCTGCAATCGACGGTGCCCTGGACCGGCGTGCGCAACTACCAGGCCCGCAACTTCATGCGCGACGCCATGCGCATCGGCGACGGCGTCCTGTTCTACCACTCCAGCTGCGCCGAGCCGGGCATCGTGGGCCTCGCGCGGGTGGCCTCCGCGCCCTACCCCGACCCCACGCAGTTCGACCCGGCCTCGCCCTACTTCGATCCGGCTTCCAAGCAGGAATCGCCGCGCTGGATGCTGGTGGACGTGCAGGTGACCAGGAAGACGCGCAACCTCACCCTGCCCGAGATGCGGTCCATCCCGCAGCTGGCCGGCATGCTGGTGCTCAAGAAGGGCAACCGGCTGTCGATCACGCCGGTGGAACCCGGGCACTGGCGGCTGATCGTGGAGCTGCTGGGCGCCTGAACACGCGGGCAAAAGAAAAGCCGCCCGAAGGCGGCTTTTCATGCGCGGCGGCGCACTTACTGGCCGTCGGTGGAGATTTCCTCCGGCTCCGGCCGCGGCTTGCCCTCTTTCTTGGGCAGCGGCTGGATGTCCAGCAACACCTCGTCCTTCTCGTCCAGGTCCACCGTCAGGCGGCCCCCGTCGGTCAGGCGGCCGAACAGCAGCTCGTCGGCCAGCGCCCGGCGGATGGTGTCCTGGATCAGGCGCTGCATCGGGCGGGCACCCATCAGCGGATCGAAGCCCTTCTTGGCCAGGTGCTTGCGCAGCTTGTCGGTGAAGGTGACTTCCACCTTCTTCTCGGCCAGCTGCTGCTCCAGCACCAGCAGGAACTTGTCGACCACGCGCAGGATGACCTGCTCGTCCAGCGCCTTGAAGCTCACGATGGCATCCAGGCGGTTGCGGAACTCGGGCGTGAACAGGCGCTTGATGTCGGCCATCTCGTCGCCCGCCTCGCGCGGGTTGGTGAAGCCGATGGTCGCCTTGTTCATGGTCTCGGCCCCCGCGTTGGTCGTCATGACGATGATGACGTTGCGGAAGTCGGCCTTGCGCCCGTTGTTGTCTGTCAGCGTGCCGTGGTCCATCACCTGCAGCAGCACGTTGAAGATGTCAGGGTGCGCCTTCTCGATCTCGTCGAGCAGCAGCACCGAGTGCGGCTTCTTGGTGATGGCCTCGGTCAGCAGGCCGCCCTGGTCGAAGCCCACGTAGCCGGGAGGCGCGCCGATCAGGCGGCTCACGGCATGACGCTCCATGTACTCCGACATGTCGAAGCGGATCAGGTCGATGCCCATGATGTAGGCCAGCTGCTTGGCGGCCTCGGTCTTGCCGACGCCGGTGGGGCCGCTGAACAGGAACGCGCCGATCGGCTTGTCGCCCTTGCCCAGGCCCGAGCGGGCCATCTTCACGGACGCCGCCAGCACCTCGAGCGCCTTGTCCTGGCCGAACACCACGCTCTTGAGGTCGCGCTCGATGTTCTGCAGCTTGCCGCGGTCGTCGTTGGACACGTTGGCCGGCGGGATGCGGGCGATCTTGGCCACGATCTCCTCGACCTCGGCCTTGGAGATGGTCTTCTTGCGCTTGCTCACCGGCAGGATGCGCTGGGCCGCGCCGGCCTCGTCGATCACGTCGATGGCCTTGTCCGGCAGGTGCCGGTCGTTGATGTACTTGGCACTGAGCTCGGCCGCCGCCTGCAGGGCGTTGGCCGCGTACTTGACGCTGTGGTGCTCCTCGAAGCGCGACTTCAGGCCCTTGAGGATCTCCACCGTCTGCTCGACGCTGGGCTCGACCACGTCCACCTTCTGGAAGCGCCGCGACAGCGCCGCGTCTTTCTCGAAGATGCCGCGGTACTCGGTGAACGTGGTCGCGCCGATGCACTTGAGCTGGCCGCTGGACAGCGCCGGCTTGAGCAGGTTGGACGCGTCCAGCGTGCCGCCCGAGGCCGCGCCGGCCCCGATCAGGGTGTGGATCTCGTCGATGAACAGCACCGCGTTGGGCTTGTCCTTGAGCGACTTGAGCACGCCCTTGAGGCGCTGCTCGAAGTCGCCGCGGTACTTGGTGCCCGCCAGCAGCGCGCCCATGTCCAGCGAGTACACGTTGGACTCGGCCAGGATCTCGGGCACGTCCTTCTGGACGATGCGCCAGGCCAGGCCCTCGGCGATGGCGGTCTTGCCCACCCCGGCCTCACCCACCAGCAGGGGGTTGTTCTTGCGGCGGCGGCACAGGATCTGGATCACGCGCTCGACCTCGTACTCGCGGCCGATCAGCGGATCGATCTTGCCGTCCTTGGCCTGCTGGTTCAGGTTGACGGTGAACTGCTCGAGCGGGGAAGCCTTCTCGTTCTTCTCGCCGCCCTCCTCGCCCTCGCCGGACGAGGATTCGCCGCTCTTGGCGGGCTCGGGCGGGTCGCTCTTCTTGATGCCGTGGGCAATGAAGTTGACCACGTCCAGCCGCGTGACGCCCTGCTGGTGCAGGTAGTACACGGCATGCGAGTCCTTTTCGCCGAAGATGGCTACCAGCACGTTGGCGCCGGTGACTTCCTTCTTGCCGTTGCCGGTGCTCTGCACATGCATGATGGCGCGCTGGATCACGCGCTGGAAGCCCAGGGTGGGCTGGGTGTCCACGTCATCGGTGCCGGCGACCTGGGGGGTGTTGTCCTTGATGAAGTTGGACAGCGACTTGCGCAGGTCGTCGATGTTGGCCGAGCATGCCCGGAGCACTTCCGCCGCGCTGGGGTTGTCCAGCAGGGCGAGCAGCAGGTGTTCCACGGTGATGAACTCGTGGCGCTGCTGGCGCGCCTCCACGAATGCCATATGGAGGCTGACTTCCAATTCCTGGGCAATCATGAGATTTCCTTTGCCTTGCTTGATTGCTGACTCTGACTCACTCTAATCCCGTTGATGGTTCGACCGCGATTTACTCGGCCGGTTCACTTACGCACTGAAGGGGATGCCCTGCCTGGCGAGCAGCCTCCTGCACCTGCTCGACCTTGGTGGCCGCCACGTCCCTCGAGTAGACGCCGCAGATGCCTTTGCCGTCCAGGTGGATCTTCAACATGATCTGCGTGGCCGTCTCCCGGTCCTTGTTGAAGAACTCCTGGATGACCACGACCACGAATTCCATGGGCGTGTAGTCGTCGTTGAGCATGACGACCTGGTACATCTGCGGGGGCTTGGTCTTCTGGGTCCGACGCTCGAGCACCACCGACCCGCCATCGTCGTCCGCCGGCCGCGTCTTGGGCGCAACCGGGGCAGGGGTGGGGGTTTTGCTGGCCATGAAATTCATTCTATCGAGCGTGCCGGCGGGCGTCCCGTGCGTGTGAGATGGCGACACATCACCCACATTCAAGCCGCCATCGGCACCCTGCAGCCCATTCTGGCATCACTGCGCAGCCGGCCAACCATTCGCGGCGCCAAAGTCACGGCCAGACGGGGGTACGTGAAAATGTTGACAGCTCATCCCTGTATCCGGGACACTGTTACAACTAGTAGAGGAAGAGAGAGAGAGGGGTCAAGCAATGGCGACGGGTACGGTCAAGTGGTTCAATGATGCCAAGGGCTTCGGGTTCATCGAGCCCGACGGCGGCGGAGCAGATGTTTTCGCGCATTTCTCCGCCATCACCATGGAGGGATTCAAGACACTCAAGCAGGGCTCGCGCGTGACCTTCGAGGTCACCGAAGGCCCCAAGGGCCAGCTGGCGCAGAACATCCAGACCGAAGGCGGCGGCGCGGCGGCTGCCCAACCGGCAGCAGCCCTTGCCCGCGCGCCCCGCCAGCCCAAGGTGCGGGCCCCCCAGTTCCACGCCGCCGGCCAGCCCGACCTGCACTGAGTCGCACGCCCAGGAAGAAAGCCGCCCTCGGGCGGCTTTCTTCTCTCAGCAGGCGCTGGCCCGGCTCACATGTTCTCGATCATCACCTGGCCGAAGCCCGAGCAGCTGACCTGCGTGGCGCCGTCCATCAGGCGGGCGAAGTCGTAGGTGACCTTCTTGCTGAGGATGGACTTCTCCATCGAGCTGATGATCAGGTCGGCCGCCTGGGTCCAGCCCATGTGGCGCAGCATCATCTCGGCCGAGAGGATCTCGGAGCCCGGGTTGACGTAGTCCTTGCCCGCGTACTTGGGCGCGGTGCCGTGGGTGGCCTCGAACATGGCCACCGAGTCGCTCATGTTGGCGCCGGGGGCGATGCCGATGCCGCCCACCTGGGCCGCCAGCGCGTCGGACACGTAGTCGCCATTGAGGTTGAGCGTGGCGATCACGCTGTACTCGGCCGGGCGCAGCAGGATCTGCTGCAGGAAGGCGTCGGCGATCGAGTCCTTGACCACGATGTCCTTGCCGGTCTTGGGATTCTTGAACTTGCACCACGGGCCGCCGTCGATCAGCTGGGCGCCGAACTCCTTCTGGGCCAGGGCATAGCCCCAGTCGCGGAAGCCCCCCTCGGTGAACTTCATGATGTTGCCCTTGTGCACCAGGGTCACGTTGGGCTTGTCGTTGTCGATGGCGTACTGGATGGCCTTGCGCACCAGGCGTTCGGTGCCCTCGCGCGAGACCGGCTTGACGCCGATGCCCGAGGTCTTGGGGAAGCGGATCTTCTTGACGCCGAATTCGTCCTGCAGGATCTTGATGAGCTTCTTGGCCTTCTCGCTCTCGGCCTCGAACTCGATGCCGGCGTAGATGTCCTCGGAGTTCTCGCGGAAGATGACCATGTTGGTCTTCTCCGGCTCCTTCAGCGGCGAGGGCACGCCCTTGAAGTACTGGATGGGCCGCAGGCAGACGTACAGGTCCAGCTCCTGGCGCAGCGCGACGTTGAGCGAGCGGATGCCGCCGCCCACCGGCGTGGTCAGCGGGCCCTTGATGGACACCACGTAGTCGCGCACGGCGTGCAACGTCTCCTCCGGCAGCCAGACGTCGGGGCCGTACACGCGGGTGGACTTCTCGCCGGCGTAGACCTCCATCCAGTGGATCTTCTTCTTGCCGCCGTAGGCCTTGGCCACCGCGGCGTCCACCACCTTCAGCATCACCGGCGTGATGTCCATGCCGGTGCCGTCGCCTTCGATGTACGGGATGACGGGCTCGTCCGGCACATTGAGCGACATGTCGGCATTGACGGTGATTTTCTGGCCCTGGCTGGGCACCTTGATGTGCTGGTACATGGGAAAAAGCGTCTCCGGAGGGGTGGGTAACGTGGCGCGCGCGGCGCGGGAAAACCCTGGAATTCTAGCGGTGATCGCACCCAGGCTCCCGGCGCGGCCGGCGGCTGTCAACCGGCGCGGCGGCTGCGGCGTTTCCAGGGTACTTCCCGGCCCCGGGGGGTATTCATCAGTCATCATCTAAAAGGACTCCTGACATGAACAAGCTGCTCGCCGCCCTGGTTGCCAGCCTCTTCGCCACCGGCTCTTTCGCCGCCGCCCACGCCGGCGCCCCGATGGCTGGCGCTTCGGCCCCCAAGGCCGAGGCGAAGGCCGAGAAGAAGGAAGCCAAGGCCACCGCCAAGGCCGAGAAGAAGACCGCCGCCGCCAAGGCCGATGCCAAGGCCGCCAAGAAGACCGCCGCGGCCGAGAAGAAAGAAGAAGCCGCCAAGAAGTAATCCGGCTGGCTCCATGGCAATGCCCGCTTCGGCGGGCATTTCCTTTTATTGGCCACAATGCTGCAGATGAAGACCCTGCTGCTCGCCCTCACCACCGCGACACTGGCGTTTGCCCCGGCCTGGGCGCAAACGCAGGAACCCCAGCTGAACTTGCCGCGCGCCAAGCTGTCGGCCGGCATGCACCAGATCGACGCCCAGGTCGCCGGCACGCCCGGCCAGCGCGCCACCGGCCTCATGTGGCGCCGGGAGATGCCCCAGCACGAAGGCATGCTGTTCGTCTTCGACCAGCCTTCCGTCCAGTGCTTCTGGATGATGAACACCCTGATCCCGCTGAGCGCGGCCTTCCTGGCCGACGACGGCAGCATCGTCAACGTGGCCGACATGCAGGCGCGCAGCCCCGAGTCCCATTGCTCGGCCAAGCCGGTGCGCTACGTGCTCGAGATGAACCAGGGCTGGTTCGCCAAGAAGGGCCTCAAGCCCGGCGACAAGCTCAGCGGCGGCCCCTTCGCGCGGCGATAGCCGCGCCGCGGGCCGTCAGCCGAAGTTCTTGGCCGCGAAGTCCCAGTTCGCCAGCTTGTCGAGGAAGGTCTCGACGAACTTGGGGCGCAGGTTGCGGTAGTCGATGTAGTAGGCGTGCTCCCAGACGTCGACCGTCAGCAGCGGCTTGTCCTGGGTGGTCAGCGGCGTGCCGGCGGCGCCCATGTTGACGATGTCCACGCTGCCGTCGGGCTTCTTGACCAGCCAGGTCCAGCCCGAACCGAAGTTGCCCACGGCCGACTTGACGAAGGCCTCGCGGAAGGCGGCGTAGCTGCCCCACTTCTTGTTGATGGCCTCGGCCAGGGCGCCCCTGGGCTCGCCGCCGCCAGCCGGCTTCATGCAATTCCAGAAGAAGGTGTGGTTCCAGATCTGCGCGGCGTTGTTGTAGATGCCGCCCGAGGACTTCTTGATGATGTCCTCCAGGGGCAGGTTCTCGAACTCGGTGCCCTTCTGCAGGTTGTTGAGGTTCACCACGTAGGCGTTGTGGTGCTTGCCATGGTGGTATTCCAGCGTTTCCCGCGAGTAGTGCGGCGCGAGGGAATCGATCGGGAAAGGAAGCGGCGGCAGGGTGTGTTCCATGGGGTTCCTCGTGGTTGTTGCTCTGGGGAGGCGGTCGATTCTAGGCACTAAATCAGGCGGGGCGGCGCGACGGTCAGATCGACCTCACCGTCGGCCAGGCGGGCGCGCAGCGCCTCGCCGGTGCGCACCTGTGCCGCGCTGCTGACCACTTCGCCGCCCATCCGCGTCAGCAGCGCATAGCCACGGCGCAGCACCAGCCGCGGGTCCATCAGCTCCAGCCGAAGCTGGGCGCGGCCAAGCTCCTGGCCGGCCTGCGCCAGCCGGTCCTGCACGGCGCGCTGGAGCGCGTCCTGCCCTTCTTCGGCAGCGCCCGCGGCCTCGCGCAACCGGCGCTCCAGCGCATGCCGCAGACGCAGCGCCTGGCGCTCCAGCCGCTGGTGCTGGCTCGCGGCGCGGGCCGACGGCCGGCCCAGGCGGCCGGCGGCCGCATCCAGGCGCTGGCTGGCCACATCGAAGCGCCGCGTGACGACGTCGCGCAGGCGCTGCTGCAGGCGCGCCAGGTCGCCCAGCCAGGCGTCACGCGGCTGGGCCGCCAGCTCGGCGGCGGCGGTGGGCGTGGGCGCACGCAGGTCGGCGCAGAAATCGGCGATGGTGAAATCGGTCTCGTGGCCCACGCCGCTGACCAGCGGCACCGGGCTGGCCACGACGGTACGCGCCAGCTGCTCGTCGTTGAAGGCCCACAGGTCCTCCAGCGAGCCGCCGCCGCGCACCAGCAGGATCACGTCGAGCTCGCCGGTTGCGGCGCGGGCGTACAGCGCCCGCAGCGCGGCCACCAGCTCGGCCGGCGCCTGCGCGCCCTGCACCGCCGCCGGCGCGAGCACCACCGGCACATGGGCGGCGCGCCGCCGCAGGGCGGTCACCACGTCGTGCAGCGCCGCCGCGCCCAGCGAAGTCACCAGCCCGATGCCGCGCGGCAGGGCCGGCAGTGGCCGCTTGCGGCCCGCATCGAACAGGCCCTCGGCTTCCAGCCTCGCCTTGAGCCGCAGGAACTGCTCGAACAAGGCGCCCTGCCCGGCCCGCGACAGGCTCTCGACGATCAGCTGCAGGTCGCCGCGCGGCTCGTAGACGTCCAGGCGGCCCCGCACCTCGACCACGTCGCCGTCCCGCGGCAGGAACTCCAGCAGCGAGGCGGCACGGCGGAACATGGCGCAGCGCAGCTGGCCGCTGGCGTCCTTGAGCGTGAAGTAGCAATGCCCGCTGGGGGCGCGCGAGAAGCCCGAAACCTCGCCGCGGACCGCGACCGGGTTGAACCTGGCGTCCAGAGACTCAGCAATGGCGCGGCAAAGTGCGCCAACCTGCCAGGTGCGCGGCGCCAATGCTGGGCTCTGGACCTCAGGCATCAGCAACTATGCGGCTTGGCGCCGTATCGGCTGCGGCAACAGTCCACAGCTGACCAAGACATCCCTCTTTCCCATTACAAGCCCGTTCAAATGCAGTTGTCACCGCGTAACTCATTGATTCAGAACGCGTTTTTTCTGCTCAAATTGTCATCGATTTGTCACGGCGCAGCAGGGATGCGGCTTTCCGGGGCTCCAGGGGGCGGTTCTGCACAAAGTTATCCACACAAAATGTGGGTCAGTTCCTACAGTCGAGCGTTCTCGTCCTACAGCGACAAGGGCTACACGCATAATCGCCCCCCAGCAGTACGCAAGCCCCCGGAGAACCCCCTTGTTTTCGATCATACAAGCCGCAGGCTGGCCGATCTGGCCGCTGATCGCCTGCTCCATCCTGGCCCTGGCGCTGGTCATCGAGCGCTTCGTCAGCCTGAAGACCGCCAAGGTCGCCCCACCCCGGTTATTGGACGAGGCGCTGGCCGTCTCGCGCAGCGCGGTGCCCACGCCCGACGTGGTCCGGCAGCTGGAGCAGAACTCCGCACTGGGCGAGGTCCTGGCCAGCGGGTTCCGGGCGCTGAACTCGGACCCGCGCTGCAGCGAGGAGAACCTGCGCGCCTCCATGGAAGGCGCGGGCCGCGCCGTTGCCCACCGTCTGGAGCGCTACCTCAGCGCACTGGCCACGATCGCCTCGGCCGCCCCCCTGCTGGGCCTGCTGGGCACCGTGATCGGGATGATCGAGATCTTCGGCTCGCAGGCGCCCGGCGCATCCACCGGAGGCAACCCGGCGCAGCTGGCGCACGGCATCTCGATCGCGCTGTACAACACCGCCTTCGGCCTGATGGTGGCCATCCCGGCGCTGATCTTCTGGCGCTACTTCCGCGCCCGCGTCGACGGCTACCTGCTGTCGCTGGAACTGGCGTCCGAGCGCTTCGTGCGCCACCTGAACACGTTGCGGCGCTAGACCATGAGCCCCCACGCTTGTCACTTCGTGTACTGCGCTGCCCCCCGAGGGGGCTGGCCCTCCTTGGGGCGGCCCTGCGGAGGTCCGGCATGAACTTCCGTCCGCGCGCCAAGGAAGAGCCGGAGATCAACCTGATCCCGTTCATCGACGTGCTGCTGGTGGTGCTGATCTTCCTGATGCTGTCCACCACCTACAGCAAGTTCACCGAGCTGCAGCTGCGGCTGCCGGTGGCCGACGCCGACGCCCAGCGCGACTACCCCCGCGAGGTGATCGTGGGCATCGCCGGCGACGGCCGCTACACCGTCAACCGCAGCCCGGTCTCCGGCCGCAGCGTCGAGGCGATGTCGGCGGCCCTGACCACGGCAGCGGTCGCGGGCAGGGACAGCGTCGTCATCATCAGCGCCGATGCGGCCTCGCCCCACCAGGCGGTCATCACCGTGCTCGAGGCCGCCCGGCGCTCGGGCCTGAACCAGGTCACCTTCGCCGCGCAGTCCTCCGCCACCGGCGGAAAGCCGTAGGTGGCCGCGGCGGCGCTGCAGCGCGCCTGGCGCGGCCGCGGCCCGCTGGCGTGCCTGCTGTGGCCGCTGTCGCTGCTGTTCGGCATGCTGGCCGCCCTGCGCCGCGCGGCCTACCGCCGGGGCTGGCGGCGCACCGAAGATGCCGGCATCCCCGTCATCGTGATCGGCAACGTGCTGACCGGCGGCGCCGGCAAGACACCGGTGGTCATGGCGGTGGTCGAGCACCTGCGCGCCGCCGGGCTGCGGCCGGGCGTGATCTCCCGCGGCTATGGGCGGCACTCACGCGGCACGCGCGAGGTCCATGCCGACTCGCCGCCCGGAGAGGTCGGTGACGAGCCGCTGCTGATCGCGCGCCGCTGCGGCGTGCCGGTGTTCGTCGCCGAACGGCGCATGGCCGCGGCACGCGCCCTGCGCGCCGCCCATCCCGCCACCCAGGTGCTGGTGTGCGACGACGGCCTGCAGCACCTGGGCCTGGCGCGCGACGTGGAGGTCTGCGTGTTCGACGAACGCGGCACCGGCAACGGCTGGCTGCTGCCGGCCGGTCCGCTGCGCGAGCGCTGGCCGCGGCCGGTGGACCTGGTGCTGCGGCCCGCCGGGGTGCCCATCGAGGGCTTCGGCCTGCAGCGCCGGCTGGCCGACGAGGCCGTGCGCGCCGACGGCACGCGCCGTCCCCTGGAGGCCCTGCGCGAGACGCCCTGCATCGCACTGGCGGGCATCGCCAAGCCCGAGGCTTTCTTCGCCATGCTGCGCGAGCGCGGCCTGGCACCGGTGCGGACCGTCGCCCTGCCCGACCACGACGATTTCGCCGGCTGGCAGCCCGGCGCGCACGCCGGCCACAGCCTGCTCTGCACCGAGAAAGACGCGGTGAAGCTGTGGCGGCACCGGCCCGATGCCTGGGCCGTGCCGCTGGCGCTGGCCATCGAGCCGGCGTTCTGGTCGCGGCTCGATTCGCTGCTGGCGCCAAAGCTATCATCCCCGCATGGATCCCAAACTGCTTGAGTTGCTGGTCTGCCCGGTCACCAAGGGCTTCCTCGACTACGACCGCAACCGGCAGGAGCTGCTGTCGCGCGCCGCGCGGCTGGCCTACCCGATCCGCGACGGCATCCCCATCCTGCTGGAAGAACAGGCCCGCCCCTTGAGCGACGAGGAGCTGGAGCGGCTGCCCAAGCGCACGCCCCTGGTGTAGTGCCGGCGATGAGCTACACCGTCCTGATCCCCGCGCGGCTGGCTTCCACCCGCCTGCCCGACAAGCCGCTGGCCGACATCGCCGGCCGGCCCATGGTGGTGCGGGTGGCCGAGCGCGCGCAGCGCAGCGGCGCGAGCCGCGTGGTGGTGGCGGCGGACAGCCCAGCCATCGCGCAGGCCTGCCGGGCGCACGGTATCGAAGCCGTGATGACCCGTCCCGACCATCCGTCCGGCAGCGACCGGCTGGCCGAGGCCTGCCAGCAGCTGGGACTGGCCGAGGACAGCACGGTGGTCAACGTGCAGGGCGACGAGCCGCTGATCGACCCGGCCCTGATCGATGCGGTGGCGGCCCTGCTGGCGCAGCGCCCCGAGGCCGCCATGAGCACGGCGGCGCATGCCATCGACGCGGTCGCCGATTTCGGCAACCCGAACGTGGTGAAGGTGGTGACCGATGCGCGCGGCCTGGCGCTGTACTTCAGCCGGGCACCCATCGCCTGGTGGCGCGACGGCTTCGCCGCGGGCATCGAGCAGCTGCCGCAGCCGCGCCCGCTGCGGCACATCGGCATCTACGGCTACCGCGCCGGCTTCCTGCAGGCTTTCCCGCGCTTGCCGCAGGCACCGATCGAGCAGCTGGAGGCGCTGGAGCAGCTGCGTGCGCTGTGGCACGGCCACCGCATCGCGGTGCACCTGTCGGCGCACGCCCCGGGGCCGGGCGTCGACACGCCCGAGGACCTGCAGCGCGTGCGCGCCCTGTTCGCCGCCGGCGCGGCGTAAGCATCTCCCGCAGGGTCACATGCTATCCTCGGCGCGAGAGGCTGCGGGGGCCGCGCGAAGCCCGAACGTATAGATCCGAGGACACCATGAGACTGATTCTGTTGGGCGCACCCGGGGCGGGCAAGGGCACGCAGGCCGCGTTCATCTGCCAGAAGTACGGCATCCCGCAGATCTCCACCGGCGACATGCTGCGCGCCGCGGTGAAGGCCGGCACGCCGCTCGGACTGGCAGCCAAGAAGGTCATGGACTCGGGCGCCCTGGTGGGCGACGACATCATCATCGGCCTGGTCAAGGAGCGCCTGGCCCAGCCCGATTGCGCCAAGGGCTTCCTGTTCGACGGCTTCCCGCGCACCCTCCCGCAGGCCGACGCCATGAAGGACGCCGGCGTCAAGCTGGACTACGTGCTGGAGATCGACGTGCCCTTCGAGGCCATCGTCGAGCGCATGAGCGGCCGCCGCTCGCACCCGGGTTCGGGCCGCACCTACCACGTCAAGTTCAACCCGCCCAAGGTCGCGGGCCTGGATGACGTCACCGGCGAGCCGCTGATCCAGCGCGAAGACGACAAGGAAGAGACGGTGCTCAAGCGGCTGCAGGTCTACGCCTCGCAGACCCGCCCGCTGGTCGACTACTACGCCAACTGGGCCAAGGCCGACCCGCTGAACGCGCCCAGGTACCGCGCCATCAGCGGCGTGGGCACCGTGGAAGAGATCACCGCCCGCGCCCTGGCGGCGCTGTCCAGCTGAATCCATAGGGTTCTTCCAGCGGCCACCGCGGAACCGGCTTTGCCGGGCCGCTGGTGGCGCCCTTGAGGGGAGGCGGCCGCAGGCCGCTTCGGGGTGGGCCCATCACGCTGGGCTGGAGCGCAGGCCGTAGGTCTTGCCGTCCACGAACAGGTACTCGGCGCGCAGCACCGGATCGCCCTTCTCTTCCTTGAAGGTAAAGCCCAGCACGCCCACGGTCGCGCCCGGCTTGATCTCGGCCACCTTCCAGGCCTCCATGCGTGTCAGGGGCGCCAGCTCCACCTCCCAGCGCGCGTCCTTGCGCGTGGGCACCACCGCCCGCGACAGCAGGGCCTTGCCATCCACCGGCGCGCTCTGCGGCGGCAGCGGCCGCGAGGCCAGGTCGGCCGGCACGCGCAGGTTGGACGCGATGTCCAGCTCCAGCTCGGCATGCGGGTTCTGCCAGCGCACCCGCGACACCTTGCCTTCCAGCCACACCGGGCGGTCCTGGTCGAAACTGCTCCAGCCATGGTGGGCCAGGGCCAGGCCGGGCACGGCGACGCCGGCAAGCACGAGGGTGCGACGTTTCATCGGGGTTCTCTCCTGTGGTGGTTCATTGGTACGCGATCCAGCGCCCGCAGCCGATGACGGCCAGCCACAGCGCGGTGGACAGCAGCATGGACAGCCGCGCCGCCGCGTCCAGCCGCCGCAGCGAGCCGCGCGCATGGAACCAGGCGGCATTCAACCCCGCGGCGAATAACAGCGCCATCTTGAGGGTGAAGGCGCGGTTGGCCAGCAGCTCGGCCGGTTGGGTGGCGAACATCAGCAGCCCGGTGGCCGCGGCCAGGCAGAAGCCGGTGAGCGCCAGGCCCAGGCTCAACCGCGCCAGCTCGGCCGCCGGCAACGCGGCACCGCGGCCGAAGACCCGCAGCTCCAGCAGCACCAGGTTGCCGAACAGCAGCGCGATCCCGGCGATGTGCAACACCTCCAGCGCCGGGTAGGCCCAGGGATGGGACTGCAGGCCGGCCAGCATCAGGCGCGCTCGGCCAGCAGCCGCAGCAGCAGTTCGATGCGCGCCTTGACAGGCGACAGGCCCTCCGCGTGCGGCAGCACGTCACCGCCATGCGGCAGCACGCGCCCGAACACGCAGCGCGTGGCCCGCAGCACGCGCACCCCGCGTTCCTGGGCCTGCAACAGGGCCGCCTCCAGGCCGCGGCTGAGCGTGCCGTTGCCGGTACCGGCGGCGACGATGCCGTCCACGCCGTGAGCCAGCAGGGCGCGTACGATGCCGCCGTCCGCACCCGCATGGTTGAACACGATCTCCACGCGCGGCCAGGCCTGTGCCGCGGCGATGAGGTTCATGGCCGCCGGCCCCTCCTTCGCGCCGGCCGCGGGCCAGTCGCGCAGCAGCCGCAGGCGGCCTTCCTCCACCAGGCCCGCCGGCCCGGCCTCGCCCGAGGTGAAGGCATCCAGCCGGTAGCTGTGCTGCTTGCTGACGTCCGGCGCGGCGTGGACCACGCCCGCGCACACGGCCACCACGCCGGTCGCGCCCGGCGCCCGCGCGACGGTCACGGCGTCCAGCAGGTTCTGCGGCCCGTCGGCCATCAGGGCGGTGGCCGGGCGCATGGCGCAGGTCAGCACCACCGGCTTGGCCGGCGCCAGCACCCGGTGCAGCAGGAAGGCCGTTTCCTCCAGCGTGTCGGTGCCGTGGGTGATGACCAGGCCCTGCACGTCGGGCTGGTCCAGCCAGTGCCTGCAGCGCAGCACCAGCTGCTGCCAGGTCGTGAAGTCCATGTCCTTGCTGTCCAGCTGGGCGACCTGCTCGCAGGCGAGCGGCACGCCGGCCAGGGCCGGCACGGCGGCCACCAGCGCCTCCACCCCCAGCTGCGCGGCGGTGTAGCCCAGGTGGTCGCCAGGCGCCGCGGCGGTGCCCGCAATGGTGCCGCCGGTGCCCAGCACCACGATTTTCTGCGGCATCACTTGCACGCCTTTCCAAACTGGTTAAAAATACAGCTACTGGATATCAAAACAGTCCCACCCGCGCCACCACCCTTTGGAGGCCCCATGATCGACACGCCCAAGCTCACCGCCCGCCAGCAACAGATTCTGGACCTGATCCAGAGCGCCATCGCCCGCACCGGCGCCCCGCCGACCCGGGCCGAGATCGCCGCCGAGCTGGGCTTCAAGTCGGCCAACGCCGCCGAGGAACACCTGCAGGCCCTGGCCCGCAAGGGCGTGATCGAGCTGGTCAGCGGCACCTCCCGCGGCATCCGCCTCCAGGGCGAGACGCTGCGCTCCATCCACGAGTCGCGCATCAAGCAGTTCTCGCTGCCGCTGCAAAGCCTGGCGCAGCTGGCGCTGCCCCTGGTCGGCCGGGTCGCGGCCGGCTCGCCGATTCTGGCGCAGGAACACGTGGACCAGACCTACTACGTCGAGAGCAGCCTGTTCCAGCGCCGGCCCGACTACCTGCTCAAGGTGCGCGGCATGTCCATGCGCGACGCCGGCATCATGGACGGCGACCTGCTGGCCGTGCAGGCCACCAAGGATGCCAAGAACGGCCAGATCATCGTGGCCCGCCTGGGCGACGAGGTCACGGTCAAGCGCTTCCGCCGCAACAAGCACCTGATCGAGCTGCACCCCGAGAACCCGGACTACCCCACCATCGTGGTCGAGCCCGGCGAGCCGTTCGAGATCGAGGGCCTGGCCGTCGGCCTGATCCGCAACACCATGCTGATGTAGCGCCTTCGCGGGCCGCGCAGGTGGCGGGCGTATGGCGTGGTGCCATCACCCTGCGCGGTTTCTCGCTTCACGCAATCCTGCCTGTGTTGACACCTCTGTCGTCTGGAGAAATCACATGGCAATCGCACTGCTTCACTTCACCGCCCTGCTGGCGCCTTTGCACCAGCTGGCCGGCTGGTTCTTCGGGGACGGCCCGGCCGTGGCCCGGCACCGCCCCGCTTCCCTGCGTCCCCATGGGGTGGCGCCGGTGCGGTCGGTCCACGGCATGCGCGCCCAGCGCGCGTGCCGTCCGCTGCGCGTGGTTCGCGTGGTGGAGGCGCATCGGCCCGTCGGCGCCGGCCGGATGGTCATCTCGGGCCGCATGGCCGATGTCTGCGCCGAACTCGATCGCCTGGCCGAGCTGGAAGCCAGGCACTGAAGCTCAGGCCTTGCCCATGAGGTAGTCGCCCTTGCCCAGCTCCACGCCGTTGTGCCGCAGGATGGCATAGGCGGTGGTCACGTGGAAGAAGAAGTTGGGCAGCACCCAGTGCTTGAGGTAGGCCTCGGCCTTCATGGTGCGGGTGGCCTCGCGGCCCACCGGGAAGGTGATCTCCTTGTCCTCGGTGCCATCGAGCTTGCCGGCCGGCACGGTGGCCAGCCAGTCCAGCGTCTTCTGGATGCGCGCCTTCAGCTCGGGGAAGGTGCTCTCGTTGTCCTCGAAGCGCGGCGCCTCCATGCCGGAGATGCGGGCCACGCCGTTCTTGGCGGCGTCGCAGGCGATCAGCACCTGGCGCGTGAAGGGCAGCATGTCGGGCGCGAGCCGGAAGGTGGTCAGGGCCGCCGCGTCGAACTTGCGCACTTCGGCGTGCGCCTGCCCCTTGTCCAGGAGGTGGGCCAGGTTGGCCAGCATGGTCTTGAAGATCGGCAGGCTGGCCGACGACATGGAGATGCTCATTGCGTTTCGCCTCGGGTAGAACTGAAGCGGCGAATGCTAATGCCTGCGCGCGAGCCGTGCAGGAGGCCTCGCGGCGCGAGGCACAATCGCCCCATGAACATCGTGATCCTCGACGACTACCAGGATGCGGTGCGCAAGCTGCGCTGCGCCGCCAAGCTCGAGGCCTATCCCGCGAAGGTTTACACCAATACCGTCAAGGGCATCGGCCAGCTGTCGGTGCGGCTGCGCGATGCGGACGCCATCGTCCTGATCCGCGAGCGCACCCACATCAATCGCCAGCTGGTGGAGAAGCTGCCCCGGCTCAGGCTGATCTCGCAGACCGGCCGCGCCGGGCCGCACATCGACATCGATGCCTGCACCGAGCGCGGCATCGTGGTCACCGAGGGAGCCGGCTCCCCGGTGGCGCCGGCCGAGCTGACCTGGGCACTGATCATGGCCGCCATGCGCCGGCTGCCGCAGTACATCCAGACCCTCAAGCACGGCGGCTGGCAGCAGTCGGGCATGAAATCCGGCTCCATGCCGGCCAACTTCGGCGTCGGCATGGCGCTGCGCGGCAAGACGCTGGGCGTCTGGGGCTACGGCAAGATCGGCCAGCTGGTGGCGGGCTATGGCCGGGCCTTCGGCATGCGCGTGCTGGTGTGGGGCCGCGAGGGTTCGCGCTCGCGGGCCCAGGCCGACGGCCACACGGTCGCCGAAAGCCGCGAGCAGCTGTTCGCCGAGAGCGACGTGCTCAGCCTGCACCTGCGCCTGAACCCGGAAACCGCCGGCATCGTGCGGCTGGACGATTTCAGCCGCATGAAGCCCACCTCGCTGTTCGTCAACACCTCGCGCGCCGAGCTGGTCGAGCAGGACGCGCTGCTGGCCGGTCTCAGCCGCGGCCGCCCCGGCATGGCGGCGGTGGACGTGTTCGAGAGCGAGCCCATCCTGCAGGGCCATGCGCTGCTGCGCCTGGAAAACTGCATCTGCACGCCGCACATCGGCTACGTGGAGCAGGACAGCTACGAGCTGTACTTCGGCACGGCATTCGACAACATCGTCAATTTCATCAAGGGCACGCCCACCAACGTGGTCAACCCGGCCGCGCTGCAGTACCGCCGCTAAGGCCTGTCCTCGGATGTTTTGCGGGCGCGCTCCCTGCGGGTTGGGCCCACAAAGGCCGGGCGCCGCGTTGCGCGGTCTTGCCGGGCAGCCAGCCCGGCTGCGCCCACGCGCCTTGCGCGCGGCCTTTGTGGGTCCAACGCGTCCCCCAAAACATCCGAGGACAGGCCCTAGGGCCTGCCGGCCTCGGCGGCCTGGGCAGCCATCTCTTCCAGGTTGATGTCCAGGCCGATGTCGGTGAAGCCGATCGGCGCCAGCTGCGCGCCGGCCTGCGCCTTCCAGGCCATGCTGGCCGACAGCGGCTGGACATGCGTCCGCATGAAAACCGACAAGGGCCCAGCCGCATCCCCGGCATCCGCATCGGCCTGCGGCTCCACCAGCTCGCTGGCGATGCCGTGCAGCAGCAGCAGCTCGCGGTAGGCCTGCAGGCCGAAGGCCTCGGCGCCTTCGCCGGGTTGGCGGAAGACCGAGTCCTCGATCACGTCCAGCACCCTGCGCGAGGGCCACAGCGCCTGGATGCGCGACAGCGCCTGCGGGTAGGCCTCCAGGCCGTGCGCCTCGTCGCGGTAGGCGTCGAACGAGGGCACCTGGGCATTGAAGGCGCGCTGGAACTCGCCGCGTACCTCCTCGTAGTCGCCACGGCGCTGCAGCTTGTGGAAGATGTCCAGCAGGTCCAGCCAGGCCATGGGGCTGGCCGTGGGGCAGGCAACGATGTGGCGTCGCAGCACCTCGACCGCCTGCTCGTATTCGCCCAGCGAGACGAAGAAGTCGGCCTGCTGCTGGATGTCGCTGAGTCCCTCCGCATCGATGCCATGCAGGCCGGCGCGGCGTTCGAAGGAATTCAGGTCCACGTCCACCGGTGACAGGGGAACGGGCGCCGTGTTCGGAACCCGAGCCGCCGTCGTCAGCGCCTCGAAACCGAACCCGGTGTCCGGACCGGTCAGCGTCTGGCTGCGCCACCAGTCCGGCATCTCGACCTGCCGGCGTCGGCGCCGCCACAAGAAGACCGCCGCAGCCGCGCCCGCCAGCAAGGCCGCCAGCAGGCTGTACACCAGGCCGCTGGCGTAGCGCTCGCGCTGCACCCGCTCCAGCTGGCCGCGCAGGTCCGTCAGGCGGGCATCGTTCCTCAGCATGGTCTCGCGCACGCCCTGGATGTCCTTGTCCAGCGCCTGCACGCGCTGCGCGGTGCGCAGCAGGTCCTCGGGCTGGGCGTTGATCGCCTGCCAGCGGGCCACCGCTGCCGCGCGCTGCTCCGCACTGGCCTCGGCGCCGGCAACCAGGGTGGTCGTCAGCTTGAGCGCGGGACCCCGCTCGCCGCCCCGGTCCGGCGACTCCAGCCGCAGGCGCGCCGCCGGCCGTCGCACCGGCGACGAAGCAGGCGGCTGGGCCGGGGAAACCGATGGGGCGCCGCCCTGCGCGCGTTCGAGCGTCGACGCGGACCCGGTCTGGGCCGCGAGCAGGACCAAGGCGCCAAGGGCGAGGCGCCGCGCGCGTGCGGGCTTCATGAAGCGGCCGATTCTTGCACAGCCAGCCTCATCCGCCATTGGCGAAACCCCGGTGCCAGATAATCCGCCGATGCAAACCGCATTCACCACCGTCGGTGTGGTCGGCGCCGGCGCCATGGGCAAAGGCATCGCCCAGATCGCCGCCCAGGCCGGCTGCACCGTCCAGCTGTACGACACCCAGCCCGAGGCCGTGGCCCGCGCCCGGCAGGACATCATCACCCAGTGGGGCAAGCTGCAGGACAAGGGCCGCATGGAGGCCGCCGCCGTCCAGGCCGCCCAGGCACGGCTGCAGGCCGCCCCCAGCCTGCAGGCGCTGGCCGGCTGCGAGCTGGTGATCGAAGCGGTCGTGGAGCGGCTGGACGTGAAGAAGAGCCTGTTCGCCGAGCTCGAGCGCATCGTCGGCCCCGACACCGTGCTGGCGACCAACACGTCATCGCTGTCGGTGACGGCCATCGCGGCCGGGCTGCAGCGCCCCGCGCGCTTCGCCGGCTACCACTTCTTCAACCCGGTGCCGCTGATGAAGGTGGTGGAGGTCATCGCCGGCCTGAAGACCGGGCCGGCGGTGTGCGGGCGCCTGGCCCGCCTGGCCCGCGAGATGGGCCACACGCCGGTGCAGGCGCAGGACACGCCGGGTTTCATCGTCAACCACGCAGGACGTGCCTATGGCACGGAGGCGTTGCGCATCGTCGGCGAGGGCGTCGCCGATTTCGCCACCATCGACCGCATCCTGCGCGACCAGGTCGGCTTCAAGCTGGGGCCCTTCGAGCTGATGGACCTCACCGCGCTGGACGTGTCGCACCCGGTGATGGAGTCGATCTACCGCCAGTACTACGACGAGCCGCGCTACCGGCCCAGCGTGATCACCGCGCAACGCCTGGCCGGCGGCGTGGTGGGCCGCAAGGCGGGCGAAGGCTTCTACCGCTACGCCGACGGCAAGGCGCAGGTGCCGGCCGAGCCGCCAGCGCCACAGGTGGCCGAGCTGCCGCCGGTGTGGGTATCGACCCGCGCCGCCCGGCGCCAGGAGCTGTACCAGCTGCTCAAGGACCTGGGCGCGAAGATCGAGACCGGCCAGTCCCCCTCCTCGGCGGCCCTGACCCTGGTCGCGCCCCTGGGCTTCGACGTCACCACGGTCGCGGTGGTGGAGCGCCTGGATCCGGCGCGCACGCTGGGCATCGACCTGCTGGTCGAGGACGCGGCCACCCAGCGGCGCGTGCTGGCCACCAACCCGGCCACCCGGGCCGACATGCGCGACGCGGCGCATGCGCTGTTCGCGCGCGACGGCAAGGCCGTGAGCGTGATCCGCGACTCGGCCGGCTTCGTCACGCAGCGCGTGGTGGCGGCCATCGTCAACATCGCGTCCGACATCTGCCAGCAGCGCATCTGCAGCCCGGCCGACCTGGAGACCGCCGTGACGCTGGGGCTGGGCTACCCGCTCGGGCCGCTGGCCATGGGCAACCGCTGGGGGCCGGCCAACGTCCTGGAGGTGCTGTTCAACATGCAGACCGTCTACGGCGACCCGCGCTACCGCCCCAGCCCCTGGCTGCGCCGCCGCGGCGCGATCGGACTGTCCCTGCTGCAGGAGGAGGCATGACCGCCGTCCTCAAGAGCACCAGCCACGGCGCCACCATGGTGCTGACCCTCAGCAACCCCGAGCACCGCAACGCGCTCGGGCCGGAGATCTACGCGGCCGGCGTGGAGGCGCTGATCGCCGCCGACAACCACCCCGACGTGCGCAGCGTGGTGATCACCGGCGAAGGCGGCATGTTCTGCGCGGGCGGACAGCTGCAGCGCCTGCTGGCCAACCGGCGCCAGCCGCCCGAGGTGCAGGCCCAGAGCATCAGCGGCCTGCACGGCTGGATCGAGGAGATCCGCACCTTCCCCAAGCCGGTGATCGCCGCCGTCGAAGGCGCGGCCGCCGGCGCCGGCTTCTCGCTGGCGCTGGCCTGCGACTTCATCGTGGCGGCGCAGGACGCGGTCTTCGTGATGGCCTACAGCAATGTCGCGCTGTCGCCCGACGGCGGGGCCAGCTGGCACCTCAGCCGCGCGCTGCCCCGCCAGCTGGTCAGCGAGCTGCTGATGGGCGGCGAGCGCATCGCCGCCCCGAGGCTGCAGGCGCTGGGCGTGGTCAATCGCCTGACGCCGCCCGGCGCCGCCCTGGACGAGGCACTGGCCCTGGCCGAGCGGCTCAACGCCCGGGCGCCCAACGCGCTGGCCAGCATCAAGGAGCTGATGAACGAGGCCTCCGGTGCACAGCTGAGCCAGCAGCTCGCGCGCGAGCGCGACCATTTCGTGCGCAACCTGCACCATGCCAACGGCGGCATCGGCATCGAGGCCTTCCTGGCCAAGCAGACGCCCCGCTACGAATAGCGCGGCCGGCTCGGGTGACAACCCTGAGGGACCGCCGCGGTCCCGCACGCGACAATGCGCGCACGGCCAGTCGCCGGCAAGACAGACCATGGACGACCCCATTCTTACCATCGAGGAACGCGAGGCGATCAACTCCGGTCGCTGGTTCTCCTCCCTGTCCCCTTCCCTGCGGCACGACATCCTGCGATGCGCCTACGTCCGACGCTACAAGGACGGCGAACTGATCGCCGCCCGCGGCGACCCGCCCGAGGAGTGGATCGCCTGCGCCCGCGGCGCGGTGCGGGTGAGCTCGACCTCGATCTCGGGCAAGCAGATCACCCTGACCTACGTGGAGCCGGGCATCTGGTTCGGCGACGTCGCCATCTTCGACGGCGACCGGCGCACGCACGACGCCTATGCGCATGGCGACACCACCATTTTGTGCGTGGCCAAGGCCGACTTCCGCAAGATCCTGGCCTCGCACATCGAGCTGTACGAGGCCATGCTGCGGCTGCATGCGCGCCGCATCCGCCAGCTGTTCGGCCTGGTGGAGGACCTCAACACCCTGCCCCTGCGCGCGCGCCTGGCCAAGCAGCTCACCCACCTGGTGCGCAGCTACGGCGTGCCCTGTCTGACCGACGGCGGCGGGATGCGCATCGGCCTGCAGCTGGCCCAGGAGGAGCTGGCCCAGCTGCTGGGCGCCTCGCGCCAGCGCGTCAACCAGGAGCTCAAGGCCATGGAGCGCGAGAACGTCATCCGCATCGAGCCGGGCGGCCTGGTGGTGCGCAACCGCGACGCGCTGATGCGCATCATCGAAGCCGACCACGAGAAAGCATGAACAGCAGCACCCCCGGCAACTTCGACCATTTCATCGGCACGCGCCCGGTTTCCGAGAAGCACGCCTTCGACACGGCCGCCCTGTCGGCCTGGCTCGGGAAGAACCTCCAGGGCTTCGCCGGGCCCCTGGGCGTGGAGATGTTCAAGGGCGGCCAATCCAACCCCACCTACAAGCTGGTCACGCCCGGGCGCAGCTACGTGATGCGCGCCAAGCCGGGACCGGTGGCCAAGCTGCTGCCCTCGGCCCATGCCATCGAGCGCGAGTTCGCCGTCATGCGCGGCCTGGCCGGCACCGGCGTGCCGGTGCCGGCCATGTACGCGCTGTGCGAGGACGAGTCGGTGATCGGCCGCGCCTTCTACGTCATGGAGTTCATGCAGGGCCGCGTTCTGTGGGACCAGTCGCTGCCGGGCATGTCGCGCGAGCAGCGCGGCGCCATCTACGACGAGATGAACCGCGTCATCTCGGCGCTGCACACGGTGGACTTCGCCTCGCGCGGACTGGCCGGCTACGGCAAGCCCGGCAACTACTTCGAGCGCCAGATCGGCCGCTGGAGCAAGCAGTACACGGCCTCGATCACCGAGCCCATCGACGAGATGGACCGGCTGATCGAATGGCTGCCGGCGCACATCCCGGCGGGCGCGCGCGATGCGGGCAAGACCTCCATCGTGCACGGCGATTTCCGGCTGGACAACCTGATGTTCCACCCCACCGAGCCGCGCGTGATCGCCGTGCTCGACTGGGAACTGTCCACGCTGGGCCACCCGCTGGCGGACTTCAGCTACCACTGCATGGCCTGGCACATCCCGCCCGGCTCGTTCCGCGGCATCGGCGGCCTGGACCATGCGGCCCTGGGCATCCCGGTGGAGGACGAGTACATCCGCCGCTACTGCGACCGCACCGGCCTGGCCAGCGTGGCCGACCTCAAGGCCGACTGGAACTTCTACATGGCCTACAACCTGTTCCGCCTGGCCGCCATCCTGCAGGGCATCGCCCGGCGCGCGCGCGACGGCACCGCCTCCAGCGCGCAGGCCGCCAACGCGGGCGCCGGCGCGCGCGGCCTGGCCGAGATGGCCTGGCAATTCGCCCGCCGGGCCTGACCCTTCCCTTTCCCCCGAGGAACCCATGGACTTCGACTACTCCCCCAAGACCCGCGAACTGCAGGCCAAGCTGCTGAAGTTCATGGACGACCATGTCTACCCGAGCGAGAACGCCTACGACGAGGAACTGGCGGCCAACACGGCGGCGGGCAGGCGCTGGACGCCCCTGAAGGTGATCGAGCAGCTCAAGACCCGCGCTCGCGCCGCCGGCCTGTGGAACCTGTTCCTGCCGGTGGACAGCGCCGCCGCCTCCGGCTATCAGGGCGCGGGCCTGACCAACCAGGAATACGCGCCGCTGGCCGAGATCATGGGGCGCGTGCCCTGGGCCAGCGAGGTCTTCAACTGCTCGGCGCCCGACACCGGCAACATGGAGACCATCGCGCGCTACGGCTCCGAGGAGAACAAGGCGCGCTGGCTCAAGCCGCTGCTGGAAGGCCAGATCCGCTCGGCCTTCGCCATGACCGAGCCCGAGGTCGCCTCCTCCGACGCGACCAACATCTCCACCCGCATCGAGCGCCAGGGCGACGAGTACGTGATCAATGGCCACAAGTGGTGGATCTCCGGCGCTGGCGACCCGCGCTGCGCCGTCTTCATCACCATGGGCAAGACCGACCCCGAGGCGCCGCGCCACTCCCAGCAGAGCATGGTGCTGGTGCCGGCCGACGCCAAGGGCATCCGCATCGTGCGTCCGCTGAACGTGATGGGCTACGACGACGCGCCGCATGGCCACATGGAGATGTTCTTCGACAACGTGCGGGTGCCGGCCTCCAACATCCTGCTGGGCGAGGGCCGCGGCTTCGAGATCGCCCAGGGCCGGCTGGGCCCGGGCCGCATCCACCACTGCATGCGGCTGATCGGCCTGGCCGAGCGCGCCCTGGAGCTGATGTGCCGCCGCGCCTCCTCGCGCGTGGCCTTCGGCAAGACCGTGGCACAGCAGACCGTGACCCAGGAGCGCATCGCCGAGGCGCGCTGCAAGATCGACATGGCGCGCCTGCTCACGCTCAAGGCCGCCTGGCTGATGGACATGGCCGGCAACAAGGTGGCCCGGACCGAGATCGCCATGATCAAGGTGGTGGCACCCTCCATGGCCTGCCAGGTGATCGACTGGGCGATGCAGGTCCACGGCGGCGGCGGCATGTGCGACGACTTCCCGCTCGCCTCGGCCTATGCGCACGCCCGCACGCTGCGCTTTGCCGACGGCCCGGACGAGGTGCACCGCAACGCCATCGCCAAGTGGGAGCTGGGCAAGTACGGCAGCTACGGCCGCGATGCCCAGGCTGCGGTGACCCGCGGCAGCTGAGCTAGCGCGGCCGGCCGGCCGGCAGGCCGCCGATGGCGGCCTCGCAGGCGCCGGTGAAGACCGCCGTCGCGTGCTGGAACGTGGACATGCTGGCCGAGTCGTACTGCATGCGCAGGTAGGCCTTGCCGCGCAGCAGCAGGAGCATGAAGGGCACCTCGGGGCCGGGCGCCGGCTGGGGCCAGGCCATCAGCTGCTGCGCCAGCGGCGGATCGATCCACGCCAGCGCGTTCTCGCGGCGGTCGGCCAGCACGGCGTAACGTGCCCAGAATTCGCGCGGCAGGCTGTCCCAGCCCACCTCCTGGTACAGCGACAGCCAGCGGATCTCTTCCGGCAGGCCCATGGCCGCGATGGTCTGCAGGCCGTCGGTGTAGGTGGCGTAGGCTTTTTTCTCCAGTGCGTCCTTGAGCGGGCGGTTCATCAGCAGGACCGCGGCGTCCTCGTCGATGCCCAGCTCGGCGCGGGCCCGCAGCTCCTGGCCGTGGATGTAGTCCCGGCTGGGCCGGCCCAGCTCCAGGCGCCAGGGTTTGCCGCCGACATAGCCCTTGAGGGCAAAGCCCGAACCCGAGCCGGGGCCCGAGCCCTGGGTGAACGCCATGCCCTGGGTGCTCGCCCACTGCGAGACTGGTTCGAGCGACGGCGATGCATGGTCCGCTCCCGGCCCGCGCCGCAGGCCGGGAGCGGAACCGGACAACACCTTCCTGATGCGGTCGAACATGGGTGCGGGCTTTGGCCTAAAGTGCCGATTATTGGCTCAAACTCATCTGGAGACACTCCCGTGATCGAAGTTTTTTCCTGGCCCACGCCTAATGGCCACAAGGTCCACATCATGCTGGAGGAGTGCGGACTGCCGTACCGCGCCGTGCCGGTGAACATCGGCGCCGGCGAGCAGTTCCAGCCCGAGTTCCTGCGCATCAGCCCCAACAACAAGATCCCCGCCCTGGTGGACCCGCAGGGGCCGGACGGCCAGCCGATCTCGCTGTTCGAGTCCGGCGCCATCCTGGTGTACCTGGCCGGCAAGACCGGCCGCTTCCTGCCCGCGGGCGACCGGCAGAAGTACGAGGTGCTGCAATGGCTGATGTTCCAGATGGGCGGGGTCGGGCCCATGCTGGGGCAGGCGCACCACTTCCGCATCTACGCGCCCGAGAAGATCGAGTACGTCATCAACCGCTACAGCAACGAGGCCAAGCGGCTGTACGGCGTGATCGACAAGCGCCTGTCGCAAAGCCGCTGGCTGGGCGGCGACGAGTACTCCATCGCCGACATCGCCACCTTCCCCTGGCTGCGCAGCTGGCAGAACCAGGGCGTGACGCTGTCGGACTACCCGCACCTGGAACGATGGTTCAACACCATCGCCGAGCGGCCCGCCGTGCAGCGCGGTGTGAAGGTCCTGGCCGAGCTGCGCCAGCCGCTCACCGACGACAAGACGCGCGACATCCTGTTCGGCAAGGCGCAGTACGAGCGGCGCTGATGAGCGCCCCCGCCTACCGCCCCGACATCGACGGCCTGCGCGCCGTCGCCGTGCTGGCGGTGGTCGTCCACCACTTCGCCTACGACCTGCTGCCCGGCGGGTACGTCGGGGTGGACGTGTTCTTCGTGATCTCCGGCTACCTGATCACCCGCATCATCGCGGGCGAGATGGCGGCGGGCCGGTTCTCCTTCCTGCGCTTCTACGAGCGGCGCGCGCGGCGCATCTTCCCGGCGCTGTTCGCCATGCTGGGCGCCACCCTGCTGGCAGGGTACCTCGTGCTGCTGCCCAGCGACTACGCGGCCACGCTGAAGGCGGCGCTGGCCACGCTGCTGTTCGCCTCCAATTTCGTGTTCTGGCGCCAGGAGCAGGGCTATTTCGAGGCCACCGAAGTAGCCCTCAACCCGCTGCTGCACACTTGGTCGCTGGGCGTGGAGGAGCAGTTCTATCTGCTGTTCCCGATAGCGCTGCTGCTGTGCTGGCGTGCCGGCCGCCGTGGGCTGTTCCACCTGCTGCTGGTTGGCGCCCTGGTCTCGCTGGCCCTGGCGACCAGCTGGGTTCGCGCCAACAGCTCCGCCGTGTTCTACCTGGCACCCTTCCGGGCCTGGGAACTGCTGGCCGGCGCCCTGCTGGCCCTGGGGCACCTGCCGCCGGTGCGCTCGGCGGCGGGGCGCGAGCTGATGGTGGGCGCGGGCGTGGCGGCCATCACGGCCTCCTGCGTGCTCTATGACGGGCTCACGGTCTTCCCCGGCCTGGCCGCGCTGCTGCCGGTGGGGGGTGCGGTGCTGGTGATCCAAGGCGGGGCCGGCGGCGCCACGCGCATGGCCCGCCTGCTGCAGTGCCGGCCCATGGTGGCCCTGGGCCTGGTCTCGTACTCGCTGTACCTCTGGCACTGGCCGATGCTGGTCTTCGCCCAGTACCTCAACGGCTTGGCGCCCCTGCCGACGTGGACCTTGCCCGCCCTGCTGGCCGCCAGCCTGCTGCTGGCCGCAGGCTCGTACCGCTTCATCGAGCAGCCCTGGCGCCGGCCCACGCTGCGGCCGCGCCGGCTGGCCATCGCGTCGGCCGGTTTTGCCGCCATTGCCGCCGCGATCGCCGTGGCCGGACTGGCGCAGGATGGCTACGCAGGCCGGTTCGAGCCGGCCGTGGCACTGCTGGACGGGGCGCGGCAGCCCGACATCCCGTACATGGAATGCGCGCAGCGCGAACCGCAGGATGCCTGCCGGCTGGGCGATGCGAACGCCCAGCCCGACATGGCGTTTTGGGGCGACAGCCACATGATCGCCTGGGCGCCGGCCCTGCACGCCAGTCTACGGGAACAAGGCAAGGCCGCGGTCCTGTTCGTTACCACCGGCTGCGCGCCGCTGATCGAGGTCGACAGCCTGCTGACCCCTTCGTGCCTGCGCAGCGCCAATGCCGTGCAGCAGCACCTGCAGGCTCACCCGCAACTGCGATCCGTGGTCCTGGCCGGCTTCTGGAGCACGTACTTCCGGGACGAAGGACCCTTGCGCTCCGTAGGGCCCGGCCTCCAGTTGGAGGGCCTGGAGGCGGCGCGGCAGGCGCTGATGCATACGCTGGACTGGCTGCACGCCCACCAGCGCAGCACGGTGCTCATCGGTCCCGTCCCAGTGCACGACCGCAGCGTGCCCGCCGCGCTCGCCCTGGAGCGGGTGACCGGGCGTGACCTGCTGGACTCGTCGCTGGCGCAGCAGCGCCAAGCCCATGCCGCCTTCCTGCAGATCGCGCAGCAGATGCCGCAGGGCCCGCAGTACCGCTGGGTGGACCCGCTGGGCTGGCTGTGCAACGGCGGGTGCACCGTGGTGCGCGACGGCGTGCCCCTGTACCGCGATGCACACCACCTGAGCCTGGCTGGCGCCATGGCGCTGAAGCCGCGGTTGGACAAAGCCCTGAAGCTGCCTGCGGGCAGTCCGATGGCCCGATAATGCCGGCGGCGTCCTGACAGCCGCACCAGCACACCCGGGCGGGGAACTCACTGCATGCGGCCGCGCAGCTCCAGCACCAGCCGCGCCACCGTGGAACGGCGGGCTTGCGCTTCGCAAACGGCCGCGCGGATGTCCTCGGAGGATCCTCCCCGCACCCGGAGGTTGTTGGCCCGGCGCAGGGCCTCCGCCTCTTCGGCCCGCGCCAGTTCGAGCGCCTCCCTGAGCGTCAGTGCAATGTCGATGTCGTCCATGCCAGGACAATGGTCCGGCTTGCGTACCCTTGACTGTTAATGGCTTGTACCCGACGGTCAGAATTCGCAAGAGTTCGGCTCGCGCTTGCACGGGCGGCTATCCTGCCGGGGTTTGCTAGGCCCTGGCGATGATCCACCCTCTCCTGCCCTCTTTTCAGCCCGACCGCAGGGCGCTGCGGCCATGAACACACGCAGCGATGCACCGGCCGGGGTGCTGCGCATCGGTTGCGGCGCGGGATTCTCCGGCGACCGCTGGGACGCCGCCCTTCCCGTGGTCCGCACGCTGGCCGATGCAGGCGGGCCGGCCGCGCTGATGTACGAGACCCTGGCGGAGCGCACCCTGGCACTGGCGCAGCTGCGCCGGCGCGAGAACCCGGCCCTGGGCTGGGAGCCGACCCTGGACCGCTTTCTCATCCCCGTGCTGGCGCCATGCGTCGAGGCGGGCATCCCCATCGTCGGCAACTTCGGCGCCGCCAATCCGGCGGGCGCCGCGGCCCGCGTGCAAGCCCTGGCCGCGCAGCTGGGGCTGCCCAGGCTGCGCATCGCGGTCGTCCAGGGCGACGACCTGCTGGCCGCCCTGCCCGCCCAGCAGCTCGCGGCCGTCCTGCCCGCCTCGCTGCGCGGCAAGGAACTGGTCAGCGCGAATGCCTACCTCGGCGCTTTCGAGATCGCGCAGGCCTTGCGCGCCGGCGCGCAGGTGGTGGTGACGGGCCGGGTCGCGGACCCGGCCCTGGCCCTGGGGCCTATGCTCGCCCATTTCGGCTGGGGCCTGGAGGACTGGGACTTGCTGGGCGCGGGCACCATGGCCGGCCACCTCCTGGAATGCGGCGCGCAGGTCACGGGCGGCTACTTCGCCGACCCCGGCATCAAGGACGTGCCGGACCTGGCGAACGTCGGCTTCCCCATCGTGGAGATGCACGCCGACGGCCGGTTCGTCGTCGGCAAGGCGGCGCGCACCGGCGGCTGCGTCACCCGCCGCACGGTGATCGAACAGCTGCTCTACGAGATCCACGATCCGGCCGCCTACCTGACGCCTGACGTGGTGGCGGACATCACCCGGTGCAGCGTGACGGAACTGCAATCCGACCGGGTGGAGGTACGCGGCGTGCGCGGCCATGCGCGTCCCGCGACGCTGAAGGCCACGGTGTGCCGCGAAGGCGGATGGCTGGCCGAAGGCGAGATCTCCTATGCCGGGCCCCAGGCCGCGGCCCGGGCGCGGCTGGCCGGTGACATCGTCACGCAGCGGCTGCAGATGCTGGGCCTGGGTGCGCTGCAGGTGCGTCAGGACCTGATCGGCGTGGCCAGCGTATTCGCCGACGACGCGGGGCGCTGGTGGAAGGACCAGCCGCAGCCGCCGTCCGCCCCCGACGTGCGGCTGCGCATCGCCGCCGCGGCCGACCGGCGCAGCGACGCCGAACAGGTGGTGCGCGAGGTGACGGCGCTGTACACCTGCGGCCCCGCCGGCGGCGGCGGCGTACGCACCACGATCACGCCGCGGCTGGCCAGCGACTCCTGTTTCGTGCCGCGCGAATGGGTCCAACCGAGCTGGAGCTTCCATCCATGAACCCCGCCATCCCGGCCGTGCAGCTGCATACGCTGGCGCATGCGCGCACCGGAGACAAGGGCAACCGCTCCTGCATCAGCCTGATCGCGCTGGAGCCGCGGCACTGGCCGCGGCTGGTCGCCCAGGTGACGGAGGAGCGGGTGGCCGCGCTGTTCGCGACGCGGCGCCCGAGCGCGGTGCGGCGCTACCTGCTGCCCAACCTGCACGCCATGAACTTCGTGCTGGACGACGTGCTGGACGGCGGCGTCAACGACTCGCTCAACCTGGACACCCACGGCAAGTGCCTGTCCAGCCTGCTGCTCACCCTCCCCATCCGGATCGACTGAGCAGGGCTTCCGTCCGGCACGGGCCCGGCCTCACTTCACGGCGTCGATCTCGATGACGGTGAACCTGCCGCCCTGTTCGGCGGCGCGGAAGCGCACCTTGTCCCCCGCCTGGACCTTGTCGAGCATGGCCGGATCCCTCACGCCGAACACCATGGTCATCGGGGGCATGTCCAGGTTCTTGATCTCGCCGTGCTTGAGCGTGATCTTGCCGGCGGACTTGTCGACCCTGCGCACCTCGCCTTCCGCAAGATCGGCGGCCGCGCCGGGCGTGAGCTGGGCGACCTTGATCTTTCCGACCATGCCGGCCTGGTAGTGGCCCGCGATGAGGCAGGCGAAGTCGAAGTCCCCGGCGCGGTTGAACGTCCACACCAGGCTCTGCTGCTTGCCGGCGGCGACGTGCGCCATGTAGGGCTCGTCGTGCTCCATGCCGGGGAACCTGGCCATCAGGGCGGCGTGCTCGTCCAGCGTCGTCTTGTCGCCGATGACCATCTCGTGCAGGACCTTGCCCTTGTTGCGGACCAGGAACTTCACGGTCTCGCCCTGCCTGATCTCGATGCTCGCCGGCGTGAAGCGCATGTCGTCGGTCATCGCGATCTCGATGGTGCGCTTGGCGTCCCTGGCGTCCCCGGCGACGCCCCAGGGTTTCTGCTCCTTCTTGACGGCGGCAGCGGGCGTCGCCTTCCCGTGGCTCTCGTGCGCGAAAGCCGCCGGGGCTGCGAACAATACCGCGGCTGCCAGGATGGAACCCGCCACGCGGGTCGCTTTGCAATGCTTCATGCTTTCTCTTTCAGTGGCCGCTGTGGCCGTTGCTGCCGACAGGTTTGCGGGCGCGCACCTCGACGTCCCGGAACGGGACCTCGCTTGCCGCCCGCTGCCTGGATGCTTGCGCGCGAGCCGGCTCGGGGAGCTGGCCCGTGAACTCATAGGCCACGGTGCCGGCCGGGTGCTTGAACCAGCCCGGGTCCTGATAGTCGCCGGGCTTCTGGCCGCGGCGCACCTTCACGGTGGTGAACATGCCGCCCATCTCCAGCCCGCCGAAGGGGCCCTGCCCCGTCATCATGGGCGCCGTGTTGTCGGGCAGCAGCATCTCCATCTCGCCCATGTCCGCCATGCCGCGCTCGCCCATGACCATGTAGTCGGGCACTAGCTTGCCGATCTTCCTGGCTACGTCGCGGTGGTCCACGCCGATCATGGTCGGCACATCGTGGCCCATGGCGTTCATGGTGTGGTGGCTCTTGTGGCAGTGGAAGGCCCAGTCGCCTTCCTCGTCCGCCAGGAACTCCAGCTGCCGCATCTGCCCCACGGCCACGTCGGTGGTGACCTCCATCCAGCGCGTGCTCCTGGGCGTGGGCCCGCCGTCGGTGCCGGTGACCATGAACTCGTGGCCGTGCAGGTGCAGCGGGTGGTTGGTCATGGTCAGGTTGCCCGCGCGGATGCGCACCTTGTCGCCCAGCCTCACGTTCATCGAGTCGATGCCGGGGAAGATCCGGCTGTTGAACGCCCAGAGGTTGAAGTCCAGCATGGTCATGATCTTGGGCGTGTAGGCGCCCGGCTCGATGTCGTAGGCCGAGAGCAGGAAGACGAAGTCGCGATCCACCTCCTCGATCAGCGGATGCCTGGCCCTGGGGTGCGTGACCCAGAACCCCATCATCCCCATCGCCATCTGGGTCATCTCGTCGGCGTGCGGGTGGTACATGAAGGTGCCGGGCCGGCGCGCCACGAACTCGTACACGAAGGTCTTGCCCACGGGGATTGCCTTCTGCGTCAGCCCCGAGACGCCGTCCATGCCGTTGGGCAGCCGCTGGCCATGCCAGTGGATGCTGGTGTGCTCGGGCAGCTTGTTGGTCACGAAGATCCGCACCCGGTCGCCCTCGACCACTTCGATGGTGGGCCCGGGCGACTGGCCGTTGTAGCCCCACAGGTGGGCCTTGAAGCCCGGCGCCATCTCGCGCGCCACGGGCTCGGCGACCAGGTGGAACTCCTTGACGCCGTTGTTCATGCGCCAGGGCAGCGTCCAGCCGTTGAGCGTGACGACCGGGTTGTAGGGGCGCCCCGAGTTCGGCGCCAAAGGCCCGGCCGTGTCGGGCGTGGTCTGGATGACCGGCTCGGGCAACGCGGCCATGGCCACCTTGCTCACGCTCGCGGCGGTCACCGCGCCCGCGATGGCGCCGGCGCCCGTCAGGAAGCTTCGTCGGTTGGGTTGAGTCATCAGTTCCTCGTGTCGGTCAGTGGGCGGCTGCATTGCTGCCGGCAGCCGCGCCTGCCGCTGGCGCGGACGCAGCGCCACCAGCCATGGGTCTGCCGATCAGGGTGGATGAAAGGGCGGCGTCGGCCAGCCAGAAGTCGCGTTGCGCCTCGATGGAGGCGATCACGCCGTTGACCTGGTCGCGCGCATCGGCCAGGAGCTCGAACACCCCGATGAGCATCCCGTTGTAGCGAAGCAGGTTCTCCTCGGAGATCGTCTTGCGCAGCGGCACCATCTCCTCGCGCTGGTGCCTGGCCTGGTCGTAGGCGGTGCGGTAAGCCGAGTAGCTCTCGCGCGCCTGCGAGCTCGCCGCGCGCGCCAACGCCTCGTAGCGGTTGGCGGCCGCCAGCGACCTGGCGTCGAGCGCGGCCCGGCGGGTGGCGCCCCAATCGAACAGGGGCAGCCGGATCTCCAGCTCGAACCCGCGGACGCTCGCCCTCTCGCCGTTGCCTTCGAAGAGGGTGTCGCGGCGCACGCCGGCCTCCACGTCGACCAGGCTCGACACCAGGTCGACGCCGCGGCCCCGGCCGGCCGCTTCAAGCTCGAGCCGCGCGATGCGTGCGTCCAGCCGCTGCGAGGCGAGCGCCTTGGAGACTTCATCGGGAGCCTTCGGCGCCTTGGGCAGGTCCGGCAGGCGCTCGGGCAGCTTCAAGCCCGCCGCCTGTTCGTCCGTGAGTCCCAGCTGGCGCACCAGCTCCTCGCGCGCCGAGACCGCCGCTTGCCTGGCCGAGGCCAGACGCGAAGTCGCGTCGCCGTAGAACAGGTGCTGCCGGGCCGCCTGCAGCTTGGTGAAGTTTCCGACACCCTGCAGACGCCGGGCCAGCTCCGCGCTGGCGTCCGCCGCCTCCTGGACCTGGACGGCGTAAACCTCGATCTCGCTTGCGGCGACCGCCTTCACCCAGGCCTGGCGGGCATTGGACACCTGCTCGACGATGCTCGAAGCCATCCGAACGCGCGCGTGCTCGCCGTCGAGCTGAGAGGCGGCTCGCCGCTGCGGCAACGTGATCAGGTCGAAGAGCCCGATGGACAGCAGCCGCCCGATTTCGAGGTCGGCGCCTTCGCGCAGCCGTTCGAAGGAGAAGACAACGCCGCCGGGCAAACCGCGCTGTCGCGCCTGCGCGAGCTCGCCCCAGCTCTGCGCGAGCGCGGACTGGAAAGCCGGGCTGTTGGCAAGCGCGAGCTGAGCGGCCCCGTCCATGGTCAATGGCTTGGAGAGGATAGCCGCGGCAAGCTTGGCGGAAGCCTCGCGCCCGGCATCATCCCGCGCGAGCGTGGCGCTTGCGCCCCCGGCAACGGGGCGGGCCATGGAGTTGGCCTCCCGCAAGGCCGCGTCCATGTTCGGGGCGGCGCAGCCAGCGAGCACCAGGGTTGCGGTCAGCGCCACGGCGAGTTTCCGTGATCGTCTTGCCTTCATTTGGGATGTCCCTGATGCGGATCGGTGGCCTTCGGTGACACCGCTGGCGCCTGCCCTTGCCTTGCAGGCTGGGCGGCTGGGCCTTGCGCCTGGCCGGCACCGTCCGGCGCGCTGCCGGCGATCTCGCGGGCGTACGCGCGCCAGCCGCCGATGTCCCGGACGGTGTCGTTACTCTTGCGCCAATCCTGGACATCTCCGGCAGCAAACGGGCGGTAACCCTCGAAAGCGGAGGCGTAGGTCGCGCTGGCACTGGTTCCAGCCGAGGGCTGGGTGGCGCCGGGGATCTGGGCGGCCAGTGGAAGGCTCGCCGCGAGCGCGGCTGCGCCGAAAAGAATCGTTCTGGTCGAGATTGACATGGGTCCTCGTGCGAGTCGTTGCGTGGGCCTGGCGGCGCTTGCGCGGCCTGCTCAGGAGCCGGAACGGGAATGCGGCGGCGCGCCCCAGCTATGGCCGGGGCGGAGGGCCGCGCTCAGGCGCGAGGAGGCTTATCGGGGGTGGACGCGTCGCGCGTGAGCACGCGGGATGCGTCTTGGGACGGCTCTGAGCGGGGAGAGTCACCGCTCAGGCCCGAAGTCGGCGCATCGGAGAGCGCGACGAGGTTGCAGCACGAAGCGCAGATCGGGCAAGAGTGCCCGTCATCCACGGTCCCGTCGGCGGCTTGCGACACTTCGGGGAGGTGCTGCTGAGTCAGGTTGGCGCCTGCATGGTCATGATGGCCGTGGCCCTCGTGCCCGTGCGACGCATGGTCATGGCTGGCATGAAGCTGCACGGAAGTCGAATGGGCCGCCTGCCCGCAGAAAAGCATGGACGCGGCGGCGAACCCTTGCAAGGGCAGCACGGTCATGACGAGCCAAGCGATGACGAGACGGAGAATCGACATTACGTCCCCATGCTAGCGCAAGCTGCGGGCAGCGCAATGGCGCGGCCACCATTCCCCACAAAACCGTGCATGCCGTGAATTCCTAATGGGAGGCATGCGCCAGCGCGTGCCCCTTGCCGCGCTGGATCAGGAACCTGTTGAGCGGGAAGGCGGCGGTACCGGCGACGAGCAGCGAAACCGCCAGCGCTCCCCAGAAAAGCGGCGCGGCGAGCCCCGCGTCCATCGCGCCGGGGATCACCAGCATCATCCCGTTGTCCACCAGCTCCATCAAGGCGATGGAGGCCGTGTCGGCGGCAAAGGCCACGCGGACCGCCGCGCGCAGCGTCATTCCGGAGCGCAGCAGCGGGAAGAAGGTGAACGCGTAGCCGAAGACGAAGGCCAGCGCCACGGCCAACGCGATGGTTGCCCCGTTCGAGAGCCCGACCGCGGTGCCGATGACCATGCCCAGCACCTCGCCGACCGCACAGCCCGACAGGCAGTGCACGGTGGCCCGGAAGGCGATGGCGTTCAGGCTCGGCTGGCCGCTTGCGGGCCGCCGGTGCCCGTCGTGTCCAGCGGGGTGGCTGGTGTGGTGATGTCGATGCGGTGCGTCGTCCATGGCAGTCTCCTGGTTGGAAGGCTCCATCGTGAAGCTTGCCACCGTGGCAAGGTCAAGCCCCCCGCTTGATCAGTTCCACCGTCGAGATCAGCTCGGCATGCGAGCGCCGGCGCCGTGGGCAGCCGGACGGCTGCGGCCTTGTGCGTGTTGAACCTGTGTTCCTGCAGTCCGCCGCTTGCACTATTCTTTATTTCAACTATTCTTGAATTGTTGAATTCAATAAAGCCGCTCCCTGCGGCACCGAATGACCACCCTGAAGGAGAAAGCCATGAAGCGATTCCATGTCCAGGTCGAGCCGAGCGAGAAGCCTGCGGCCTTGAAGGCGCTTGCTGGCGTCGCGGTCGGCGCATTGGCGGTGACCGTCCTGCTGGCGGCCCGGCTCCTGCCCTTGCTGGCCTTGCACGCGGACAATGGCGGCGCGCTCGAGGATGCAGGCGCCGCCGCGACGCAGCCTTGCTGCTGAGGCCCTGTCGGAGGTGGGCTCACGTCGTTGTGGGCACTGTCCTACACGCGGCCGATGAGTAGCCCCCTAGACTCCGCCGCTTCATTTTCTCGGTCCCCAGCTCCCCGAACATGAACCAGCCAAGCGAAGTCGTTCTCGCCGTCCTGCGCCAACACGAAAACCAGATCCGCACGGAGTGGCTGCAGGCCAGCAGCAGCGTCCGGATGACCGACGCGCAGCGGCGGGCGATGGAGGGGGAAGCCGCTGAAATCCTGCACGGCGTCCGCGATGCGCTGGAAGCCGGGGCCGATCCCGAGCAGTTCGAGGCGGCGCCCTGGTCCAAGCTGCGTCAATCCCTGGAGTCGCTGTCGCGCTCCCGCGCCGCCCAAGGCCACAGCGCGGCCGACACCAGCGTGTTCGTGCTCGCCTTCAAGCGCCCCATGTTCACGGCGCTCCAGCGGGCCACGAGCGACCCGCAGGCCATGCTGCAGGCCCTGTGGAACCTCTCCGTGCTGGTCGACAGGATGGCCCAGTGGACGGTGTCCACCTACCAGCAGACCCGGGAGGAGATCATCCAGCGCCAGCAGCAGGACCTGCTGGAACTCTCCACGCCCGTGATCAAGCTCTGGGAGGGCGTGCTGGCCGTGCCCATGATCGGCACCCTGGACTCCGGCCGCACGCAGATGGTGATGGAGACGCTGCTGCAGCGCATCGTGGAAACCGGCGCGACGCTGGCCATCATCGACATCACCGGCGTGCCCACCGTCGACACGCTGGTGGCGCAGCACCTGCTCAAGACCGTGAGCGCGATCCGGCTGATGGGCGCCGAGTGCGTCATCAGCGGGATCCGTCCCCAGATCGCGCAGACCATCGTGCACCTGGGGATCGACCTCCAGGGGATCGCCTCCAAGGCCAGCCTGGCCGATGCCCTGTCGCTGGCGCTGCGGCAGCGCGGCTACACCATCACCAAGGCGGCGTAGCGCCCATGTACCGCATCCCCATCCTGCAGATGGGCCAGACGCTTCTGGTCACCATCCAGGTCGACATGCAGGACCAGATGGCCCTGGCGCTGCAGGATGACCTCGCCAACAAGATCGCGTCCAGCGATGCCAAGGGTGTGCTGATCGACATCAGCGCGCTGGAGGTGGTCGACTCCTTCGTCGGGCGGATGCTGGCCAGCATCTCGGGCATCTCGCGCGTGCTGGACGCCACCACGGTGGTGGTCGGCATGCAGCCCGCCGTCGCCATCACGCTGGTCGAGCTTGGGCTCTCGCTCGAAGGTGTGCGCACCGCACTGAACGTCGAGCGCGGTATGGAACTGCTGGCCCAGGCGCGCCGCGCGGAGAACGCCGTTGCCCGCTGAGGACACCCGCGGCGAATTGCCGGTGCGCGCCGAGGAAGACGTCGTGGTGACCCGGCAGAAGGTGCGCGCGCTCACCCAGCAGCTGAAGTTCTCGCTGGTCGACCAGACCAAGATGATCACGGCCGCCAGCGAGCTGTCGCGCAACACCCTGGTGCATGGACGGGGCGGCCGCATGCGCTGGGAGGTGCTGGAGGAAGGCATGAAGCGCGGCCTGCGCCTGCACTTCGAGGACGAAGGCCCCGGCATCGCCGACCTGAGGCTGGCCTTGACCGACGGCTGGACTTCCGGCGCGGGCATGGGCCTGGGCCTGCCCGGCAGCAAGCGACTCGTGCATGAATTCGACGTCCGTTCCGCCCCCGGCCAGGGCACCTGCGTGAGCATCACACGGTGGAAGTGATCACCGGCAGGCGGCACCTCGATGTCCCGGTGGGCGATCCCAGCCGGGTGGGCGAGGCGCGGCGCCATGCGGCGCAGCTCGCCAGGGAGTGCGGCCTCGACGAGGTGGAAGCCGGCCGCCTTGCGATCATCGTCAACGAACTGGGCACCAACCTGCTGCGGCACGCCACGGACGGGCGGCTGCTGCTCGGCGCCCGCCCGGACCGCCGCGAGGTCGAGGTGCTTGCCATCGACCGCGGGCCCGGCATAGGGAACCTCGACAGGTGCATGGGAGACGGCTATTCGACTGCAGGAACACCCGGCACCGGCCTGGGCGCGGTCCGCCGGCAGGCGGACGTATTCGACATCCATTCGCAGGTTCCGTCGGGCACCATCGTCCTTGCCCGCGTGCATGCGGCAGGCCTCGAGCCGGGGTCGGACCAGCGCCTGTGTGCCGCCGCCGTGTCGGTCCCGGCCCCGGGAGAGCGCGTGTGCGGCGACGCCTGGGCCTTCGCGCTCGACGGCGACCGGGCGGCCGTGCTCGTCACCGACGGCCTGGGCCATGGCGTCGCCGCCGCCGAGGCGGCGCAGCATTCGGTGGAGGAGTTCATGGAGGAACCGCTGGCGCCGCCCCGGCGCATGCTGGAGCGCGCACATGCCCGTCTGCGCTCCACCCGGGGTGCGGCCCTGATGGCGCTGCATGCCGACAACGGGTCCGGCACGGTCCGCAGTTGCGGCGCGGGGAATGTCGTCGCGCGCCTGGTGTCCGGCACCACGGACCGGACGCTGCTCACCCAGCATGGCACGGTGGGCCTGACCATCCGCACACCCGAGGAGACCAGCGTCGCCTGGCCGCCCCACGCCCTGCTGGTGGTGTGCAGCGACGGCATCGAAACGCGCTGGAAGCCGGAGCTGCTGCGTCCGGTGCTGGGGCGCGACCCGGCCATCGCCGCCGCGCTGCTGCTGCGCGACCACTGCCGCGGGCGGGATGACGCCACCGTGGCCGTCCTGCGCCGCAAGGATTGAGCATGAGCGAGCCGATCACCGCATCCGAGCTGGCCGCGGCGCTGGAGGCGAGCCGCCGGGAGGCCCAGGCCCTGCGGGACGAACTCGAGGAAACCAACCGCGGCGTGCTGGCGCTTTACGCGGAACTGGACGCCCAGGCGGAGCAGCTGCGCCACGCCACCGAGCTCAAGAGCCGGTTCCTGGCCTACATGAGCCACGAGTTCCGCACCCCGATCAACGCCATCCGCAGCATCGCGCGCCTGCTGATCGACCGGGTCGACGGGCCGCTCACGCAGGAACAGGACAAGCAGGTCGGCTTCATCCAGCAGACGGCGGCCGAGTTCGCCGAGATGGTGGACGACCTGCTCGACCTGGCCAAGGTGGAAGCCGGGCGGGTGGAGATCTCGGCCGACTGGTTCGAGATGGTGGACCTGTTCTCCGCGCTGCGCGGCATGTTCAAGCCGGTGCTGACGAACCCGGAGCTGACCCTGGTCTTCGAGGAGCCGCAGGACATCCCCCGGCTGTACACCGACGACCGCAAGGTGTCGCAGATCCTGCGCAACTTCATCTCCAACGCGCTCAAGTTCACCCCGCACGGCGAGGTCCGCGTCGGCGCCAGCTGCCAGGCAGAGCGCGTCACGTTCTCGGTCGCCGACACCGGCATCGGCATCCCGCCCGAGTTCCACCAGACCATCTTCGAGGACTTCTCGCAGGTGGAGTCGCCGGTGCAGAAGCGGCTGCGCGGCACGGGCCTGGGCCTGGCGCTGTCGAAACGCCTGGCGGGACTGCTGCGGGGCGAGGTCGCGGTGCGCAGCGAGCCCGGCAAGGGCTCGGTGTTCTCGCTGACCATCCCCCTGCACCTCGACAGGGTTCCCGCCGCGGACGGGGAGGCCGCCCGTGGATAGAGCCGCCTCCATCCAGGCGACCATCGACCGCTCGCGCCACACGGTGCTGGTGGTGGACGACAACCCCGCGACCCGCTACTCCACCGGGCGCGTGGTCCGGGCCGCCGGCTTCCGGATGGCCGAGGCCGGCACCGGGGAAGAAGCGCTGGCCCTGTGCGCCCAGGGCACGGTTTCGGCGGTGGTGCTGGACGTGCACCTGCCCGACACCAACGGCTTCGAGGTCTGCCGCGTGCTGCGGTCGCAGCCGCCCACCCGCCTGCTTCCCGTCGTGCACCTGTCGGCGGCCTTCGTGCGCAACGAGCACCACGTGACCGGCCTGGACGCCGGGGCGGATGCCTACCTGGTGCACCCGGTCGAACCCGCCGTGCTGGTGGCCACGCTGCAGGCGCTGATACGGGCGCGGATGGCGGAAGACGACCTGCGCCGCAGCGAAGGCCGGCTTCGCGCCATCTACGACCAGGCGCAGAGCGGCATCGCCGTCATCGACGAGCAAGGGCGCTTCCTCGACGCCAATCCGGCGATGCTGGGCATGCTCGGCCGCCGGCAGGACGAGGTGCTGCATCGCGGCGTCCTGGACCTGGTGCCCCCCGGCCACCGTGATCGCGTGGGCCCGGTGCTGGCCGCGGGCGGCGCAGCCTGGCGCGGCGACTTCCCGCTGCTGCACGCCAGCGGCCGGCCGGTCCATCTGCAGTGGAGCCTCTCGCAGCCGGCGGGCGGCGGCGCGCGCATCGCCACCGCCATCGATGTGTCCGAGAAGCACGAGCTCGAGGAGCGCCGCCGCGACCTGCTGGAACGCGAGCAGGCGGCCCGTGCCGAGGCCGAGCGCCTCAGCCGGACCAAGGACGATTTCATCGCCGTGCTGTCGCACGAGCTGCGCACGCCGCTGAACGCCATCATCGGATGGGTGCACATCCTCAAGCGGCGCAACGCCACGCCCGAGACCGGCAAGGGCCTGGACGCGATCGAGCGCAACGTGAAGACCCAGGCGCGGATCATCAGCGACATCCTGGACGTGTCGCGGATCAATTCGGGCAAGCTGCAGCTGGAGGCCCAGTGGATCGACCCGGCGGATCTGGTCCGCAGCTCGCTGGCTTCGCTGGCCACGGTGCTGGAGGAGCGGCAGGTCAGGGTCGACACCGATTTCCAGCGGGCGGACGAGCCGGCGCTCCTGGACCCGGCCCGCTACCAGCAGATCTTCTGGAACCTGATGACCAATGCCATCAAGTTCTCGCCCGTCGGCGGCCGGGTGGAGGTGAGCCTTGCGCGCGAAGGGGACCGGCTGCGCCTGGACGTGCGTGATTTCGGCGTCGGCATCAAGCCCGAGTTCATCCCCCATCTGTTCGACCGTTTCACGCAGAGCGACTCGCCGGGCAATCGCCGCCATGGCGGGCTGGGACTGGGGCTGTCCATCGTCAAGCACCTGGTCGATCTGCACGGCGGCACGGTCGAAGCCGTGAGCGACGGGCCCGGCCTTGGCACGCTGATGCGCGTCGTGTTGCCCACCTCCCAGGCGGCGGCAGAGCTTGCCTTGCTGACGGCGCCGGAGCAGGACGAACAGGCGACGCAGGACGCGCTCTCGCTCAGGGGCGTGGACGTGCTGGTGGTGGAGGACGACCGCGAGGCTGGCGAGATGATGAGCATCGTGCTCGCCGACCGCGGTGCCGAGGTTCGGCTGGCCGCCGATTACAGCAGTGCCGTCGCCCAGTTGGACCGTCACCGCCCGGACATGCTGATCAGCGACATCGGCTTGCCGGGCCGCGACGGCTACGAGCTCGCGCGCCATGTGCGGCAGCAGGAGGCCCACTCGGCCGGCGACCCCTATCTTCCATTGATCGCCCTGACCGCCTTCGCGCGTCCGCAAGACCAGAGAAAGGCGCTGGAGGCAGGCTTCGATCTCCACCTGGCCAAGCCGCTGAAGCCGCTGGCGCTGCTGACGGCCATCCAGGAATTGCTGGCGCGCCGCCACCACGCTTGACGGTGCCCTCTAGGTTCTGCATGCGATCGCTCATATAGTTGAGCCACAGCAGTGCCGCATCCGCGTGGATCGCGGCTGTTCAGGGAGGAAACTTGATGAAGCACTTGCATACCCGCCTGCTCGGCGCGGCGGTCCTGTCCACCCTCGTGGGCGCGTTGGCGGCTTGTGGTGGGGGAGGCGACGATACGCCGCCGCCGGCCGCGAACGTGGCGGGTCTCTGGACCGGCATCACCAGCAACGGCCGGGCCGTGATAGCCCTGACCTTCCAGAGTGGCAGCACCTGGGCGTTGTATTCAGTGCTGGGCAACCCCGGCGTCATCGGCGGCGCCGTCCAGGCCAATGGCTCGGTCTCAGGCAGGACCATCAACGGCGGCCCCGACGCACGGGATTTCAGCCTCGAAGCCGGCGTCGTCTCCCCGGTGACGCTGACGGCAACGGTCAATCCCCGGCAGAGCATCTCCGGCTCCGTCTCGGGGAGCAGTACCGGGACCTTCTCCGGCTCCTACAACACCGCATTCGATCAAACCCCCAGCCTGGCCACCGTCACGGGGGTCTATGCAGGCTCAGGCACCGTCGGCGGCGGCTCCGAACCGGCTTCGGTGGCGCTGGCTGCCGATGGCACTCTAAGCGGCAGCTCCAGCTCCGGTTGTACCTATGCCGGCACGGTCACACCGCGCACGGACGGCAACGCATACAACGTGAGCGTCATCTTCGGCGGTGGTGTCTGCGCCCTCGGCTCCGCCACGGTGAACGGCGTGGCCATCTACGACAGCGGGGCCCGGCGCCTTTACGCCGCAGCCCTCAACGGCAACAGGACCGACGGATTCCTCTTCCTGGGCACGAAGCCCTGACAGTACCGCGCCCGCGCGGATCGCGGGCGCATCAAGGCCGCGCATGCACGGGCTCTGGAAGAGGCTGGCCTGCCCGGAGGGAATCGAACCCCCGACCCACAGCTTAGAAGGCTGTTGCTCTATCCAACTGAGCTACGGGCAGATGCGCGACCGGCGGCGCGGGGCGATTCTCGCATTTCACGCGGCCGCGGCACCGGGCGCGGTCCGCGGCACGGCGCGGCGGCGCTACACGGCCACGCTGCTTTGAGGCGCCCGCAGCGCGGGTCGCTGCTCCTGGGGTTCGGCGCTCTCGGCCATCAGGCACCAGTTGCACCGCTCGCCCTCGCCCACGCTGATCAGCACATGCTCGGCACGGCAGTAGTGCCGCCACATGCGATTGCGCTGCGCGTTGGACCGGCGCTCGTCCGGTAGGGCCTCGTTCACGTTTTCTCCCGATCGATGGTGTCGCTGGGGCGATTGTTCGGCAGGTCAGCAGCCTCAGCTGTAGGACGAGAACCATGGTCGGAGCGATAGGATCCCACCTACGATCTTCTAGTCCAATTTGCAGGGCAAACATTGCGGATCAAGGACTTAGGCAGGACTCTTCTTACGGCGCGCTGGTTTCGGAAGGGGACTTTTTCCCGAATATCCACGCCGCTGCACGAGCGAGGCACGCCCGAGTTGTGCACAGCGCCTGTGGGCAGCTCTGACGCGGCCGTGAGGCCCCCTCTTGTGAGGCGCCTCTTCTACCAAGCTCAGCTCACCGTGCAGCTTCGCATCGGGACGCAACGCACGCAACCTCCGGTGGTGATGGCTGACCTGCTGGGCACATAACGCCTTCTATCTGTCCCAGGCGCTCGCGTGCTGTATTCGCCAAGCTGCGCTGACCCCCTGCCGCAGCGCTGGCAGCGGCCGCGGCCGCTGCCGCTGATGGTGCAATCAGGGAGTAGGGCTGATAGAAAACTTCCAGGCAATAGCGCGTGCCGGAGAACACGAGCACGCCACACTGATCGCGCTCGCATGGTATGTCCACGCCTAAGCCGCGGGCTTCGGCCTCCTTGGCGTTTGCTTCCGCAACGGCATCCTCATAGCTGTCGGACGAGCTTCCGCAGGCGCACAGGATTGACAGTGCAAGCGGGGTCAGAACCTTCAACATGGACGACCTCCCAGGCACAGCGTACCTCAGCCTTCATGGCGGTGGCTACTAGTGAGGGCGCCTCAGATGCTCAGCGGATAGGCAACCGTACCGATCCGTGCCGCGAGCTAAGACGTTACCCTGACGGAGTCAACCTTGAGGCTGTGCGCCAGCTTGCGAACGTGTGCACGCCTGGGCTGGTGAAGAATTCGACCGGCTCATAGCCCGCATCAGAGGTGCACGGATATGTGGTGCACCAACACGCGCTTAATAGTGAACTGTTGGTTAGCTGGTTGGCGGCTACGTGAGACATCGAAAGGCGCAGACGACGGAGGCAACGCGATAGCGAGCCTAATCTGCGACTGCATCTACTGCGGTAGAACACCCTTGCGAATCTCATACCGCAAGCTAATGGTAGCTCCTGCGAATGTAACCCTCGCTTGCTTGACGCCAAACGACTTGATCAACAGTGGCTCAGCTGTCGAGATCAGATTGGCGGAGCCACCAGGTTGTATCGTCACCGTCAAGGTCTTTTCCGGACCGCCTTCAGCCAACTGTATGGTCACGGGGCCTGTCCCCTCAACCCCTCCAATCGTGATCATGAAAGCCAATCGACCGATGCCATACGGAACTTCGTCAGTTGGAGGCGGGGCATCAGCAGGGACCTGCAAAATTACAATAAGGTCTGGGTACAGACCGATTGCCATCACTTTGCCAGTGCTCTCAGTACGGATGTCGTCAGCAAGGTAGAGGCGGGCATGCGGCTCACTAACGACCTCGAACGCCGCCCCGGCTTCTCCCCCCCCCGGTTTCGAAGTATTTGACGACTTCTTCGGAGTGCTCTTTGAAGCTCGCGTCACCATTCAACAATCCCTCTCAGCGCACAAGCGTGCGCTCGCCGGCACGAACGTTTGTGTAATTCATAGCTTCAGCAGCACCAAGTGTCATCATCAGCGGCTTTGATCTCGCTGGAAGTGAATCAATGATTTCGGTCGACTCCACTCTTTGGGTTGACGGCGTCAGAGCAACGTACGTTCGGTTGTCGTTGTAGATGCTGAGTCGAGCGTCTGACAGTCTGCTCTCCAATGCACGGCGTATCTCATCCCGAGCATCTGCTGTAGAGAGATACCGCGCCAATGCTGTGGCGATCAACTGATTGAGACTTGTACCTTCCAAGTCGGCCCGTTCCGCAGCCTGCATGTGGAGGCGTCGTGAGATACGCAGGGCGATCTTCCCACTACATTCATCATAGTTTGCGGGGTCGGGCAGCTTTTGACCCGCGGCGAGGTGCGCCTGAATCCATGACGTGGCTGCGCCTTCTAAGCTGCTAAGCGCCTCATCACCAGTCTTTCCGGAACCGATACAGCCGGGCAACTCGTGCACCGTTGCCACGTACCCGCCGTCAGGATCCACAGTGAGTCTCCTGACATAAGTGCTTGGTAGCCCTCGCTGAGCACTTTTCGAACCAATGTTTCTCGTCATCTTCATTCCTGCTGCTGTAGATGCAAACGCCACTCATCAAGATCGTTGAGGAGCTGGTTCGCGACGCTGCGAACAACACCGATGGAAAGGTCGCCCGGATGCCCGGGAATCGTTAGCGGGGGCAGAGGTGGAGGATCGTGGCGCTCGAAGGTCGGCTCTTTGCCGCGATTGACCATCTTTCTCTCCACCTGCTTTGCAAGACTGCGCATGTAAGTGCTCGAACGACTACTCGGCGACTTCAGAACCGCTCGGAGCTCCGCCTCGAGCTTGTTGATCTTACGCAAATTCATGATATCGCGGGTGATATCACCATCTTACTTCAACGGTCAACCAACCCTGCGTCGGACCGGCGATCGTTAGAGTTAGAAACACTCAGCGCAGTTAGAGAAGTGCTCAACTCTTGAGCAGGCCCGAAAAGACAAACCCCTTGATGAATCAAGGGGTTAGCTGGTCGGAGCGATAGGATTCGAACCTACGACCCTCTGGTCCCAAACCAGATGCGCTACCAGACTGCGCTACGCTCCGACTGGCCGCCATTCTAGCGGCCGCCTTCGGCAGGAGGCCCCATGACCATCCGCATCGTCCGCCTGGGCAGCCCGCGCGCCGCGGGCGAAGGCCTGCGCATCGGCACCGTGCGCCGGCCGCCGCGCGGCGTGCCCAAAAGCGAGTTCGCCACAGGCGACTGGTACGACGTGTGGTACCCCAACCTCGCGCCCAGCCAGGAGACGGTGCACATGGCGCTGGCCGCCCAGACCGACAAGGAATGGGCGGCCTTCACCCGCAAGTACAAGGCCGAGATGGCGCGGCCGGAGCCCAGCCGCACGCTGGACCTGCTGGCGGCGCTGTCGCGCACCGCCGACTTCTCGGTGGGCTGCTACTGCGCGGACGAGGCGCGCTGCCACCGCTCGCTGCTGCGCGAACTGCTCGCGCAGCGCGGGGCGGACATCGCGCCCTGATCCCGCGCTGGTCAGCCTCAGTGCTTCTTGGCCTGTCCCGGCGGCATGCAGCCGTTGTCCTTCTTAGCCAGTCCCGGCGGGCAGTCGGCCCGGTTCTGCGTGGCGGACGAGGAGGAGGACGACGAACCGCTGGGCGAGGTCGCGGTGCTGCCGCTGCGGGTGCCGCTGCCGCCCAGCACGTTGACGTTGGTGGTCGTGCTGTTGGTCGCGTTCGCGCCCGCGCCCGAGGTCGAACCGCTGTCGGCGCCGGCGGCCGAGCGGGTGCCGGCGGTGCCGCTCACCGGCGCGCCCGTGCCGGCGGGACCGGACAAGGTGGTGCCGCTGCCCGTGGCCCCGCTGGTGGTGGCGCTGCCGGGGGTGGAACCGGCCGTCGCGCCGGGCTGCACGATGGCGCCGCCACTGGCGCCCAGGGTGCCGCCCGTGGTAGCGCCGCCCCCGGTCACCGGTTCCTGGACGGACACGCTGCCGCCCGCGCCAGCGTTGGCGCCCGCTCCGGTGCCCGTCGCCGAAGTGCCCGCCGCGGTCTGCGCCACGGCGCCGCCGGCCAGGGCGGAAGCCAGCATTAAGCCGAAGAGTTTGCTGTTCATCATCACGATCTCCTTGTCAGAACCCCGGCGCAAGGGCTGCGCCGGGTGTGGAGTCATCGTGAACCGTCCTGCAGGCGGCTGGCATCGGACATGGGAAACTTTCCCAGCAGGCCAATGCCGCGCAGGCCGTAGGACACGGCCGCTCTGCTTCAGAGCTTGACGTACTGGTACTCGACCGGCTGGGCGTTGATGCCGCGGTCCGGCGGCGCGATCCAGGCGGCCATCTTGCCCGGCTCGGTCACGCGCTGCATCAGGCTCTTGACGAAGGCCGTGTCGGCGTCCGTGGGCAGCCACTGGTCCTTCCTGGCGTCCCATTCCGCCTGGCTGATGGGCTGGCCTTCCGGGGTGGTGGCAATGCCGGCCCAGACGCCGACTTGGCGGCGGAAGCGCGTCGACGGCAGCTTGAGCTCGAAATTCACGCCGGCGCGCTTGAGGCCCATGTTCCAGCGGGTGATGCCCACGTTGCAGTCCTTCACGTACTCCAGCCGCGTCACCTCGTTCATGCCGTTGCGCACGCCGATGGTCTCGTTCTTCACCCCGCCCTTGCCGTCGGGCACCTGGATGCTCATCTCGGTGTCGGCTTCCACATGGTCGGCGAACTTGGCCTCGTCGGGCCGGCCCTTGATGCCGTTGCTGAAGTAGTTGGCGGCGTTGGAGGAGGACTCCGAGCCGAACAGGTCCAGCGAGCTGGAGAACCAGAAGTTCAGGAATCTCTGGATGGTGGGCAGGTCGATCACGCCGGCCTTGCGCAGGGTGGCCGCGTCGTCCGTGTCCAGCTCCTTCATCACCTCCAGCGTGCGCTTGATCACGCGGCCGACGCCGGTCTCGCCCACGAACATGTGGTGCGCCTCCTCCGTCAGCATGAAGCGCGTGGTGCGCGCCAGCGGGTCGAACGCGCTCTCGGCGAAGCTCTTGAGCTGGAACTTGCCGTCGCGGTCGGTGAAGTAGGTGAACATGAAGAAGGACAGCCAGTTGTCCATGGGCTCGTTGAAGGTGCCCAGGATGCGCGGCTTGTTGGGGTCGCCCGAGTGGCGCTCCAGCAGTTCCTCGGCCTCCTCGCGGCCGTCGCGGCCGAAGTGGGCGTGCAGCAGGTAGACCATGGCCCAGAGGTGGCGGCCCTCCTCCACGTTGACCTGGAACAGGTTGCGCAGGTCGTACAGCGACGGCGCAGTATGGCCCAGCAGGCGCTGCTGCTCCACCGACGCCGGCTCGGTGTCGCCCTGGGTCACGATCAGGCGGCGGAAGGTGGAGCGGAACTCGCCGGGCACGTCCTGCCAGACGTCCTGGCCCATGAAGTCGCCGAAGCCGATCTTGCGGCCCTCCTCCTTGTCGGCCAGGAAGATGCCCCAGCGGTAGTCGGGCATGGGCGTGTAGCCGTAGCTGGCCCAGCCGGACGCGTCCACGCCCACGGCGGTGCGCAGGTAGACCTCCTTGGCCTTGAAGTCGCTGGGACCCATCTCGTCCCACCAGTTCAGGAAGGCGGGCTGCCAGTGCTCCAGCGCGCGCTGCAGCTGGCGGTTCTCGGCCAGGTGCACGTTGTTGGGGATCAGGGCTTGCAGGTCGATGGTGCTCATGGTGTGTCCTTCAATCCAGTGTCTGTCTCAGATGCGCTTCCAGTCGAACCTGGCCTTCTTGCCGGTGCCGAACAGCTTCAGCGCGCCCTCCTCGCCCACCGCGTTCGGACGGATGAAGATCCAGTTCTGCCAGGCCGACAGGCGGCCGAAGATGCGCGTCTCCATGGTCTCCCTGCCGGGGAAGCGCAGCGAGGCCTCCAGGCCGGTCATGGCGTCGGGCGAGAGCGAGGCGCGCTCCTCCAGCATGATGCGGATCTCGTCGTCCCAGTCGATGTCGTCCGGCGTCAGCGTCACCAGGCCCAGGCCCAGCGCCTGGTCGGCGCGCAGCGGGCTGTCCTGCAGGCCTTGCAGCTGGGCGATGGTGCCGGCGTCCTCGTTGAAGCGCGTCTGCAGGCGCGTCAGGCCGTTGACCACCGGGTAGCGGCCGAAGTTGGCCGCCGACAGCTGCAGCGCCGGGGCGGCATCGGGAGAGTCCGGCAGGTCCAGCATGTAGATGCGGTCGCAGGCCAGCGCCAGCTCGTAGAAGGTGCCGGCGAAGCACGAGCCCTGGTCGGCCAGCGCGATCAGCGAGCGGCTGGTCACGTCCAGGCGGGCCAGCGTGCGGCGCAGCGCACCGATGGTCTCGCGCACCAGCCAGTGGTCCTGGTGCTGCTCCAGCACCGCGTCGGCCTGCAGCACCCGCTGCGCGTCGCCGCGGGTCTTGATCACCCAGGTGCCGACCTCCAGCTCGTTGGTGCGCAGGTTGAGGATCGCGTCGTCCAGCTCGCGCGCCAGCTTCAGCGGCCACCAGTCGGCACCGGCGGCCTCGATGGCCTGCGGGGTGGACTCGATAGGGGCGGCCGGCGCGTTGACGGTCAGCGTGGCGATGCGCGCGGCGCGGTCGACCTGGGCATCGACCACGCTGTAGTGGTAACCCTGCTCGTCGATCTTGCCACCCAGCGGCGTGAGCTCGATGCCTTTGTCGGCGCCGCCCCGCGTGGACTGCGCGCGCAGCGCCTCGACCTCGGCGGCCACCAGCGCGCCGAACTGCTGCGGCTTGGCATGCTGGTCGATCAGCTTCCAGTCCTTGGCGCGGTCGGCGCGCACGCCCTCGCTGGTGGTGCAGAAGATGTCGGCCAGGTCGCGGCGCACCTTGCGCTTGTCGGTCACGCGGGTCAGGCCGCCGGTGCCGGGCAGCACGCCCAGCAGCGGCACCTCCGGCAGGCTGACGGTGGAGGAGCGGTCGTCCACCATCACGATGCGGTCGCAGGCCAGGGCCAGCTCGTAGCCGCCGCCGGCGCAGGCGCCGGTCACGGCCGCCAGCGACTTCAGCCCGTCGTGGCGCGAGGAATCCTCCAGCCCGTTGCGCGTCTCGTTGGTGAACTTGCAGAAGTTCACCTTCCAGGCATGCGAGGACAGGCCCAGCATGTAGATGTTGGCGCCCGAGCACCAGATCTTCTCCCTGGCCGACTCGAACACCACCACCTTGACCCGCGGATGCTCGAAGCGGATGCGGTTGACGGCGTCGTGCAGCTCGATGTCCACGCCCAGGTCGTAGGAGTTGAGCTTGAGCTTGTAGCCGGGCTTGATGCCGCCGTCCTCGTTGATGTCCAGCTTCAGGCGCGCCACGTCGCCTTCCACCGCCAGCTGCCAGTGCTGGTACTTGGCCGGGTGCGTGGCGAAGCTGACCAGTTCGCGGTCGCCCTGCTTGAACAGCAGGGGTTCGGTCATGGCGTTCATGGCACTTGTCTCCTTGGGTCTCTAACGCGGGGCTGGAACGGCGCGCTCCAGGTCTTTGAAGGATTGCTTGACGCTGCGCGCGGCGGTGTCCACCACGGCGTCGGCGCGGGCATACAGGGGTTCGCGGCTGGCCAGGATGCGGCGCAGGTCGTCCAGGGCTTCGCTGGTCGCGCCCCGGGTCGAATCAAAGGGCCGCATGTCGCCCTGGGCGACCACGCGGCTCATGTGCTCCTCGGGGCTGGCCTTGAGCCAGACGCACCAGAAGCGGCTTTGCAGCAGGTCGAAGGTCTCGCGCTCGCTGACGATGCTGCCGCCGGTGGTCATGACCACGCCTTCGGCGTTGTCCTCGGCGATGCGCAGCAGCGCCCGGCGCTCCAGGCGCCGCAGGCCGGCCTGGCCATGCAGCAGCAGGATCTCGTTCATGCTGGTGCCGGCCTCGCGCTCGATCTCGCGGTCCAGTTCGACGAAGGGCACGCCCCGCCCGGCCGCCAGCTGCGCGCCCAGCGTGGACTTGCCGGCGCCGCGCAGGCCGATCAGCGCGACGCGCTTTTCCCGGCCCTGCTCGTCGGCCAGGCCGAAGCTGGCGGCCAGCAGCGCATAGGCCTGGTCCAGCTGGCCTTCGTCCAGCCGGCCCAGCAGCGACTGCACGCGGGCCAGCGCCGGCCGGGGCGCGTCCTGCAGCAGCTCGAGGATGGTGATGTTCAGCGCCCGGGCCGCCGCTTCCAGCGAGTTGATGGACACGTTGCCCTTGCCGCCTTCCACGTCGGCCAGGAAGCGCTCGGACAGGCCGGAATCAGCGGCCAGCTGCTTGCGCGTCATGCCGCGGCGTGCCCGCCAGGCCCGCACGCGCGTGCCCAGCTCGGCCAGCGTGGCCTTGGCTTCGGGGTCGGTCATGAGCTGCATGGGAAAGGATGAGGCGGGAGAAGGCTTGCACGGGCGTCGAATTGCAGTATACTTCCTCTCACTCTGATGTCAAGCAGTTTATTGCATCTTTCTTTCTGGAGACTTTGATGAAGCTCAAGATCCTCGTCGGCACCATGACCAGCACCGCCGACTACGTGGCGCAGGCGATCCAGATGGACTGCGCCGACCTGGTGGGCGACATCGAGGTGCAGCTGATGGACGGACTGGACATCAGTGTCTTCGACGAAGATGCACTTTATCTCATCTGCACCTCCACCTACGGCTCGGGCGACGTGCCGGACAACGCCCGCCAGCTGTACGAATCCATGGACGCGCAGCCCAAGTTCCTGGGCCATGTGCGCTACGGCGTGATCGCCCTGGGCGACCGCACCTACCTGCAGACCTTCTGCTTCGGCGGCAAGAAGTTCGACGAGCGGCTCACGAACCTGGGCGCCCAGCGCGTCGGCGAGGTCTGGTGCCATGACGCCAGCGCCGGCACCCTGCCCGAAGAGGAAGGCACGGCCTGGTGCCGCGAGTGGCTGGCGCAGGCGCTCAAGCCCGCCACCGCCGCCGCCGCTTAAGGCGCCATCGGCTGCAGCCCGCTCCGGTCGGGGGCCGGCTGCCACAAAAACCAAAGCATCCGGAGACAAGCCTTGAACCTGAGCCAGGCCGACCACAGCAGCAGCCCGCCGCGGGTGGAGATCCCGCGCGACTACAACGCCGCCCATGACCTGCTGGCGCGCAACGCCGGACGCGCCGGCAAGGCCGCCTTCATCGACGCCGCCAGCGGCGCCACGCTGACCTACGGCGAACTCACGGAACGCGCCCACCGTTTCGCCAACGGCCTGCGCAGCCGGGGCATCGTGCCCGAGACCCGCGTGCTGGTGGCGATGCTGGACACGCCAGAGTGGCCGGTCGTCTTCCTGGGCGCCATCCTGGCCGGCGTGGTGCCGGTGGCGGTGAACACGCTGCTGACCCCCAGGGACTTCGAGTTCATGCTGCGCGACTCGCGCTCGCAGGCGCTGTTCGTCTCCAAGCCGCTGCTGCCGGCGTTCGAGCCCCTGCTGGGCAAGCTGCCATCGCTGCGCCACGTGGTGGTGGCCGGCGCCGAGGGCGAGGACAGCGTGGCCGGCTGGGTCGCGGCCGGCGAGGCCACGCCGAGGGTGGCGGCCACCTGCGCCGACGAAGCCTGCTTCTGGCTGTACTCCAGCGGCTCCACCGGCGCGCCCAAGGGCACGGTGCACCTGCACTCGCACCTGATCCAGACCGCCGAGCTGTACGGCCGCGCCGTGCTGGGCATCCGCGAGGACGACGTGGTGTACTCCGCGGCCAAGCTGTTCTTCGCCTACGGCCTGGGCAACGCCCTCACCTTCCCCCTGAGCGTCGGCGCCACCACGGTGCTGCTGCCGGCCCGGCCCACGCCGGCCGACGTATTCGGCGTCCTCGGGAAATTCCGGCCCAGCATCTTCTACGGCGTGCCCACGCTCTATGCCGGGCTGCTGGCCGACGCACAGCGGCCCCGGCGGTCCGAGCTCAACCTGCGCATCTGCACCAGCGCCGGCGAGGCCCTGCCCGCCGACATCGGCAGGCGCTGGACCGAGGCCTACGGCTGCGAGATCCTGGACGGCATCGGCTCCACCGAGATGCTGCACATCTTCCTGTCCAACCGCCCCGGCGCGGTGCGCTACGGCACCACCGGCCAGGCGGTGCCAGGCTACGAGCTGCGCATCGTGGGCGACGACGGCCGCGAGTGCGGCGCGGGCGAGATCGGCGAGTTGCAGATCCGCGGCCCCAGCGCGGCGCTGATGTACTGGAACAACCGGGCCAAGACCAAGGCCACCTTCTGCGGCGACTGGACCAAGAGCGGCGACAAGTACACCCGCGACGCCGACGGCTACTACACCTACGGCGGCCGCAGCGACGACATGCTCAAGGTGGGCGGCATCTACGTCTCGCCCTTCGAGGTGGAAGCCTCGCTGATGACGCATGCGGCGGTGCTGGAGGCGGCGGTGATCGGCGTGGCCGACGAGGACGGACTGGTCAAGCCCAAGGCCTACGTGGTGCTCAAGCCCGGTGGGCAGGCCAGCGCGGCGGACCTGCAGGCGCACGTGAAAAACCAGCTGGCGCCCTACAAGTACCCGCGCTGGATCGAGTTCGTGCCCGAGCTGCCCAAGACCGCCACCGGCAAGATCCAGCGCTTCAAGCTGCGCGCCGCGGCGCGCCATTGAGGGTTATTCATGTGGCGAGACCTGCCGCCACGGGTTACAAACACGCAGGCTGAACCAACAGGAGACTTGCCCCCATGACCACCCGCCGCCTCGTCCTCACCCGCAGCGCCGCCATCGTCGGCGCCGCCTCCACCGGCCTGCTGCTGCCCGGGATCGTGCGTGCCCAGTCCAACCGGGTGCGCGTGGGCTTCATGCTGCCCTACACCGGCACCTTCGCCCAGCTGGGCCTGGCCATCGAGAACGGCGTGCGCATGGCCATCGACGAGAAGGGCGGCAAGCTGGGCGGCCGCGAGATCGAGTGGTTCAAGGTGGACGACGAGTCCGAGCCGTCCAAGGGCGTGGAGAACGCCACCCGCCTGGTCCAGCGCGACAAGGTCGACGTGCTGATCGGCACCGTGCACTCGGGCGTGCAGATGGGCATCCAGCGGGTGGCGCGCGAGTCCGGCGTGCTCAGCCTCATCCCCAACGCCGGCGTGCACGCCGCCACCCGTGCCCTGTGCGCGCCCAACGTGTTCCGCACCTCGTTCACCAACAGCCAGCCCACGCTGGCCCTGGGCAAGCCCATGATGGACGCGGGCCACAAGCGCGCGGTCTGGATCACCTGGAAGTACGCCGCGGGCGACGAGGCCTTCGAGGGCTTCAAGGACAGCTATACCAAGGCCGGCGGCACCATCGTCAAGGAACTGGGCCTGCCCTTCCCCAACGTGGAGTTCCAGGCGCTGCTGACCGAGATCGCCTCGCTCAAGCCCGATGCCGTGGCCTGCTTCTTCGCCGGCGGCGGCGCGGCCAAGTTCATCCGCGACTACGCCGCGGCCGGCCTGAAGGACAAGATCCCGCTGTGGGGCTCGGGCTTCCTGACCGAGGGCGTGCTGGACGCCGCCGGCCCGGCCGCCGACGGCATCATGACCACCATGCACTACGCCGACTCGCTGGACACGCCGCGCAACCGCCAGTTCCGCGCGGCCTACGCCAGCAGCTTCAAGATGCAGCCCGACGTGTACGCCGTGCAGGGCTACGACACGGGCCTGCTGCTGTCGCAGGGCGTGGCCGCGGTCAAGGGCGACATAGCCAACAAGCAGGCCTTCCACAAGGCGCTGGAGTCGCAGACCATCGACAGCCCGCGCGGCAAGTGGACCATGAGCAAGGCCCACAACCCGATCCAGGACATCTACCTGCGCCGGGTCGAGAACAAGGACAACAAGGTGATCGGCATCGCCGCCAAGGCGCTGGCCGATTCCGGCGCCGGCTGCCGCATGGGCTGAGCGCCCACACCCGCCGCGATGGGAGGTGCCCGCACCTCCCATTTTTTTGGCACATCCCGTGCTGACGCCTCCTCCACGATGGACCTCGCCAACTTCCTCATCCAGCTGCTCAACAGCGTGCAGTACGGCCTGCTGCTGTTCATGCTCGCGGCCGGCCTGACGCTGATCTTCGGCATCATGGGCGTGGTCAACCTCGCCCACGGCAGCTTCTACATGCTGGGCGCCTACCTCGCCTGGTTCCTCTCCAGCCGCTCCGGCAGCCTGACGCTGGCCATCGCCGGCGGCGCGGTGCTGGCGGTGCTGTTCGGCCTGCTGCTGGAGCGGCTGCTGTTCCGCCACTTCTACCAGCGCGACCACCTGGACCAGGTGCTGCTGACCTTCGGCCTGATCTACATCTTCGAGGAGATGCGCTCCATGCTGTGGGGCGACGACGTGCACGGCGTGAGCATCCCGGCGGCGCTGTCGGCGTCCATCCCGCTCACCGACAACCTGTCTTACCCGGTGTACCGGCTGTTCATGTCCGGCGTGTGCATCGCGCTCGCGATCGGCCTGTACCTGCTGATCTCCAGGACGCGCCTGGGCATGAAGATCCGCGCCGGCGCCTTCAACCGCGACATGACCGAGGCGCTGGGCGTCAACATCAAGCGCATCCACGCCATCGTCTTCGCCATCGGCGTGGCGCTGGCCACCGTGGCGGGCATGATCGCCTCGCCCATCTCCAGCGTGTACCCCAACATGGGCTCGCAGGTGCTGATCATGTGCTTCGTGGTGGTGGTGATCGGCGGCATCGGCTCGGTGCGCGGCGCGCTGATCGCGGCCCTGCTGGTGGGCGCGGTGGACACCTTCGGCAAGGTGCTGCTGCCCGCGGTCTCGGGCATGCTGGTCTACATGCTGATGGCGGCCGTGCTGCTGTGGAAGCCGGAAGGCCTGTTCAAACAATGAGCGCCGCGAAATCCCATCTCGAAATCCTGCCGCGCGGCCTGCAGGTCGCGCTGTTGCTGGGCCTGCTGGCCCTGGCGGCCTTCCCCTTCTTTGGCACGGACTTCTACGCGTCCATGGTGGCGCGCATGATGATCCTGGCCATCTTCGCCATGAGCCTGGACCTGCTGCAGGGCGTGACCGGCCTGGTGTCGCTGGGCCATGCCGCCTTCTTCGGGCTGGCCGGCTACGCGCTGGCCTTCCTCACGCCGGCCGGCGAGCCGGCCAGCCTGTGGTGGACGCTGCCGGCCGCCGTGGCGGCCGCGGGCCTGGCGGCGCTGGTGATCGGCTTCTTCGTGGTGCGCACCCACGGCATCTACTTCATCATGGTGACCATGGCCTTCGCCCAGATGGTCTTCTACCTGTTCTTCGACAACAAGGCGCTGGGCGGCTCGGACGGCATCTACATCAACTTCAAGCCTCATGCCGCGCTGTTCGACCTGGAGAACCGGCTGGTCTTCTACTACTTCACCCTGGCGGTGCTGGTGGCGGTGTACCTGTTCCTGCGCCGCCTGCTGTGGAGCCCGTTCGGCCGGGTGCTGGCCGGCATCCGCGTCAACGAGCACCGCATGCGTGCCATGGGCTACGGCACCTTCGGCTACAAGCTGGCCGCCTTCACCCTGGCGGGCGCGCTGGCCGGCCTGGCCGGCTACCTGTGGGGCGCGCAGACCGGCTTCATCAACCCCGAGCTGATGGGTTTCCACATGAGCGCGCACGCCATCATGATGGTGATCCTGGGGGGCATGGGCAATTTCGCCGGCGCCATCGTCGGTGCCTTCGCCTTCGAGTACCTGCTGCACCTGTTCAAGGACCTGCCCGACATCGGCGCGTTCCGCGCCGGCAAGCACTGGCAGCTGTGGATGGGCCTGTTCATCGTGGGCGTGGTGCTGTTCGCGCCGCGCGGCCTGCTGGGCCTGGCGGCGGGGCTGCTGCGGCGCAAGGAGGCGGACCATGAGTGAGGTGCTGCTGTCGGCCAGGAACCTCACCAAGCGCTTCGGCGGCCTGGCGGCCGTGAACGAGGTGTCGGTCGACCTCTGGCGCGGCCGCATCCACGCCGTGATCGGCCCCAACGGCGCCGGCAAGTCCACGCTGGCCAATTTGCTGTCCGGCGACCTGGCGCCCACCTCCGGCACCATCACGCTGGGCGAGGCCAACGTCACCGGCTGGAAGCCCGAGAGCGTGTCCAAGGCCGGCCTGGGACGCAGCTACCAGAAGACCAACATCTTCCTGCCCTTCACCGTCTGGGAGAACGTGCGCCTGGCCGCGCAGTCGCGGGCGCCGCATCCGGCGCGCTGGCTGCGCCGCGCCACCTCCTTCGCCGCCACCAACGAGCGGGCGCAGCGGGCGCTGGCGCTGGCCGGCCTGGAGCACCGCAAGGACGCGGTCGCCGGCACCGTCAGCCACGGCGAGCAGCGCCAGCTGGAGATCGCCATGACGCTGGCCACCGAGCCGCGCGTGCTGCTGCTGGACGAGCCGCTGGCCGGCATGGGCACGGTGGAAGCCGAGCGCATGGTCGAGCTGCTGCAGCGGCTGAAGGCCGAGCACGCCGTGATGCTGGTGGAGCACGACATGGACGCGGTGTTCGCCCTGGCCGACCGGCTCACCGTCATGGTCAACGGCCAGGTCATCGCCAGCGGCACGCCGGCGCAGATCCGCGCCGACGCCAACGTGCAGGCGGCGTACCTCGGGGAGGAACACTGACCGTGTCATCCGCCGAACTCCTCATCGACGCCCGCGGCCTGAACACCTACTACGGCCAGAGCCACATCCTGCGCGGCATCGACTTCCAGGTCGGCCGCGGCGAGACCATCGGCCTGATGGGCCGCAACGGCATGGGCAAGAGCACCCTGCTCAAGAGCCTGATGGGCCTGGTCAGGCCGCGCAGCGGCACGGTGCGCATCGCGGGCCGGGACATGGCCGGCTGCGCGCCCTACGAAGTCGCGCAGCGCGGCATCGCCTACGTGCCCGAGGGCCGCGGCATCTTCGGCAACCTCAGCGTGGTCGAGAACCTCAGGATGGCGGCGCGCCCCGGCACGCGCGGGCAACGGGACTGGACCTACGAGCGCGTGCTCGACACCTTCCCGCGGCTGAAGGAGCGCCTGGGCCACGGCGGCCAGCAGCTGTCGGGCGGCGAGCAGCAGATGCTGACCATCGGCCGCGCCCTCATGACCAACCCGGACGTGCTGATCCTGGACGAGGCCACCGAGGGCCTGGCGCCGCTGATCGCGCGCGAGATCTGGCGCATCTGCGGCCTCATCCGCGAGACCGGCATCTCCAGCGTGATCGTGGACAAGAACTGGAAGCAGGTGACCCAGGTGACCGATCGCAACCTCATCCTAGTCAAGGGCGAGGTCGTTTTCTCCGGCACCTCGGCGCAGCTGCGGGCCCAGCCCCAGCTGCTGGAGCAGCACCTGGGCGTGTAGCCGGGGTCAGGCGCGCCTGACAGCGATCGCCGGCGAGGGCCCACGCGCCTTGGCCGGCCCGCATGCGGCAATGCGGCCATGGCTGAAGGCTTCCCCTTTCCCGAACACGGCAGGCGCTACTACGCCCGGACCGAGGGCCTGTCCCAGGGCGTTCGCAGCCTGGCCTACGAACGCGACCGCCAAACCCTGGACATCGAGTTCGCCTCGCGCGAGTCCTACCGCTACCACGGGGTCGAGCCGGAGGAGTTCGTGGCGCTCATGACCTCCGGCTCGCTGGGCATCTACGTCAACCAGCACATCAAGCCGCGGCACCGCTGCGACAAGCTCGGGCGTGCGCCGCGCGCCGACGCCTGAGCGGCGCTAGACGCCTTCGTGCAGCCGCACGAAGGCGCAGAACTCGGCCATCCACCCCTGCAGGAACTGGCGCGTGTCATCCGGGCCGATGCCGCCGTCCGGCGCGAAGAAGCCGGGCTTGTGCTGCAGGTAGCCCTCGGGCTGGCCCAGCGTGGGCACGTCCAAATAGGCCAGGACGGTGCGCAGGTGCTGCTGGGCCACCGCCGTGCCGATGGCGCCCACGCTGATGCCGATGACGCCGCCCGGCTTGCCGGCCCACGCGCTCTGCCCGTAGGGCCGCGAGCCGTGGTCCAGCGCATTCTTGAGCACGCCGGGGATGGAGCGGTTGTACTCGGGCGTGACGAACAGCAGGCCCTGGGCGTGGGCGATCTCGTCCTTCAGCCGCCGGACCGGCTCGCTCGGGTGGGCATCGTCGTCCTGGTTGTACATCGGCAGGTCGTCGATGCGCGACGGCTCGAAGCTGAAACCCGGCGCGCCCATGCCTGCCAGCGCGAGCGCCAGCTGGTGGTTGTACGACTCACGGCGCAGGCTGCCGACGAAAACGGCGATGCGGAAGCTGTCCATGGAGACCCCCCTTGGTGGCCGCCCCATTATTCGCGCCGGCACCGCAGCCGTGCGCTCAGCAAGCAACTGAATTCGGTTGGGGCTGCGCTCAGAAGGCCCGCTCACCGCGGCACCAGGCGCCGCGCACCACCGGCATGCCGCCGACCTCGCGCACGCGGATGAAGTCGGCGCGGCGGCCGGGGGCGATCTCTCCACGGTCCGGCAGACCCAGTGCCTGGGCAGGGTTGAGGCTGACGGTGGCCACCGCGCGCGGCGGCGTCCAGCCCAGCTGGTCGCGCAGCAGGAAGGCCGACTGCAGCAGGCTGGACGGCACGTAGTCGGAGGACAGGATGTCCAGCAGGTCGCGCGCGGCCAGCTCGGCGGCCGCCACGTTGCCCGAGTGCGAACCCCCCTTGACCAGGTTAGGTCCGCCCATGACGATGGCCATGCCGGCCGCCCGTGCCGCCTCGGCCGCGCGCACCGTGGTCGGGAACTCCGACATCGCCACCTTCTCCTCGCGCGCCAGCGCCACGTGCTCGATCTCCGTGTCGTCGTGGCTGGCCAGCGGGATGCCGCGCGCGTGGCAGCCGGCCACCACCTGCGCCCGGTGCCGGGCGGCGAACCGCGCCTGCTGCTCGGTGCGCTCGCGCACCATCCGCTCGTACTCCTCGTCGCGCAGGCTGCCGTTGCGCTCGCTGTAGCGGCGGTACTTGGCCAGGTCGCGCCACTGGCGCTGGCCGGGCGTGTGGTCCATCACGCTGACCAGCTCGACCAGCGGGTCGTCGGCGTAACGCTCGAAGTTCTCCACGATGTCCGGCGCCGACACCTCGCAGCGCAGGTGCAGCAGGTGCTCCACCCGCATCAGGCCCGCCTCGCGGCAGGCATGCAGCGCATCGATCGAGGTCTGGTAGGTCTGGCTGCGCGTGCCGCCCTGGTCCATGTCGCCGATCACGATGGAGTCCAGCACCGTGGTGATGCCGGCGGCCGCGCACTGCGCATCGTGCGTCACCGTGGCCGAGGTCGCGTTCCAGATCACGCCGGGCCGCGGCACCAGGTGCTTCTCCAGGTTGTCGGTGTGCATCTCCACCAGGCCGGGCAGCAGCCAGTCGCCCTCCCAGTCCTCGGCGGCGGGCGACGAGCTTCCGCCCCAGTCGATGGCGCGGAAGCTGCCGCCCTCGACCACCGCGCAACCGAGGAAGGTGTCGCTGGCGGTGACGATGCGCGCGTTGCGGATGATGCGCTGGTTCATGAATGCTCCTGAAGTTGGGGGGCCATTACCTGAAGGCTTCGACGTCCAGGCAGCGCGTGGCCACCGCCTCGCGCACCTCCTCGTCGTGGAAGATGCCGACCACCGCCGCGCCACGCGCGCAGGCCTCGCGGATCAGCTGCACCACCACCCGGCGGTTGGCGGCGTCCAGCGAGGCCGTGGGCTCGTCCAACAGCAGGATGGGATGGCCGGCGATCAGGCCGTGGGCGATGTTGACGCGCTGCTGCTCGCCGCCCGAGAAGGTGGCCGGCGGCAGCTGCCACAGCCGTTCGCCCAGGTTCAGCCGGGCCAACCACTCGCCGGCGCGGGCGCGGGCCTCGCCGGGCCCCACGCCCCGCTGGCGCAGCGGCTGCGCCACCACGTCCAGCGCCGGCACGCGCGGGATGACGCGCAGGAACTGCGACACGTAGCCCAGCGTGTCGCGGCGCGCCTCGATCACTTCGCGCGGCGCGGCCTGCGTGAGCCGCAGCCGCCGGCCGCGGTGCAGCAGGTCGATCTCGCCCTGGGTCGCGCCGTAGTTGCCATACAGGCAGCGCAGCAGCGAACTCTTGCCGCTGCCGGAGCGCCCCGTGAGGGCCAGGCATTCGCCGGCGGCGACCTGCAGGCTCACGCCGGTGAATACCGGCAGCTGCACGCCGCCGCGGCCGTGCAGGGTGAAGGTCTTGGACAGGCCCTGGGCCTCGAGCAGTGCGTTCATCAGGTCAGGATGGAAGAGACCAACAGTTGGGTGTAGGGATGCTGGGGGTCGTCCAGCACGCGGTCGGTCAGTCCCTGCTCGACCACCTGGCCGTCCTTCATCACCAGCAGGCGGTGCGCCAGCAGCCGTGCCACGGCCAGGTCGTGCGTGACGATCACGGCGGCCAGCCGCAGTTCGTCGACCAACTCGCGCAGCAGGTCCAGCAGGCGCGCCTGCACCGAGACGTCCAGCCCGGTGGTGGGCTCGTCCATGAACACCAGCCGCGGCCGCGTGACCAGGTTGCGGGCGATCTGCAGCCGCTGCTGCATGCCGCCCGAGTAGGTGCCCGGCAGGTCGTCGATGCGGCCGGCGTCCAGCTCCACGCGCTCCATCCAGTGCAGCGCCTCGCCGCGCAGCCGGCCATAGTGGCGCGCGCCCAGCGCCATCAGCCGCTCGCCGATGTTGGCGCCGCCGGAGACGTTCATGCGCAGGCCCTCGCGCGCCTGCTGCTCCACGAAGCCCCAGTCGGTGCGCGCCAGCCAGCGCAGGCGCGCCTCGGAAAGCCGCGCCAGGTCCACCAGGCCGCCGCCCCCGCCCGCTTCCCCGGTGCGCACGTCATAGGACACCGCGCCCTCGTCGCAGGCCAGCCGGGCAGCCAGCAGCTTGAGCAGCGTGCTCTTGCCCGAACCCGATTCGCCCACCACCGCCAGCACCTCGCCGCCGTGCAGGTCGAACGAGACGCCGCGGCAGGCCCAGCGGGGCCGCCCGGCCTGGACGAACTGCTTGCCGGCGCCGTCGGCGCGCAGAAGCACCTGGTCGCTCATGGCTGCTCCTGGCGGTCTTCCCGCCTCTCCCGCGGGAGGACGGCTTCCTGCGCGCCTGCATGCCCGGCCGCCCGGCGCCCGCCGCAGAAGTCGCTGTCGGAGCAGACGAACAGGCGGCGCCCGGCGTCGTCCACGATCATCTCGTCCAGGAAGCTCTCGCGCGAGCCGCACAGCGCGCAGGCATGCTCCCAGCGCTGCACCTCGAAGGGATGGTCCTCGAAGTCCAGGCTGCGCACCTCGGTGTAGGGCGGGATGGCGTAGATCCGCTTCTCGCGGCCAGCGCCGAACAGCTGCAGCGCCGGGCTCATGTGCATCTTGGGGTTGTCGAACTTGGGGATGGGCGACGGCGAGGCGAGATAGCGGCCGCCCACCACCACCGGGTAGTCGTAGGTGCGCGAGATGGCGCCGAGCTGGGCGATGTCCTCGTACAGCTTGACGTTCATCAGCCCGTACTCGGCCAGCGCGTGCATCCTGACCGCCTCGGTGCGGCGCGGCTCCAGGCGGAACAGCGGCTCGGGCATGGGCACCTGGTAGACCAGCACCTGCCGCTCGGTCAGCGGCGCCTCGGGGATGCGGTGCCGCGTCTGGATCACCGTGGCCTGCATCGTGCGCTCCGTCGTGGCCACGCCGGTGGTGCGCTCGAAGAAGCGGCGGATGTTCACCGCGTTGGTGGTGTCGTCGGCCCCCTGGTCGATCACCTTGAGCACGTCCTGCCGCCCGATCAGGCTGGCCGTGACCTGGATGCCGCCGGTGCCCCAGCCGTAGGCGAAGGGCATCTCGCGCGAGCCGAAGGGCACCTGGCAGCCCGGCACCGCCACCGCCTTGAGCATGGCCCGGCGGATCATCTTCTTGGTGCGCTCGTCCAGGAAGGCGAAGTTGTAGTGCGAGTCCATGGTCAGGCCACCTTTTTGTCGTCGGCACGCTGGCGCGCATGCTCGGCGCGCAGCCTGCGCACCAGCTCCAGCTCGGACTGGAAGTCCACGTAGTGCGGCAGCTTCAGGTGCTGCACGAAGCCCGAGGCCTCCAGCACGTCGGCGTGCGAAAGCACGAACTCCTCGTCCTGCGCCGGCGCCACCACCGGCTCGCCCAGCTCGCCCGCGCGCAGCGCCCGGTCCACCAGCGCCATGGCCATGGCCTTGCGCTCGCTGCCGCCGAAGGCCAGGCCGTAGCCCTGCGTGAACTGCGGCGCCACGTCGCGGCTGCCGGCGAACTGGTTGACCATCTGGCATTCGGTGACCTCGACGTCGCCGATGTCCAGCGCGAAACCCAGCTCGTCGGCCACCAGCTCCACCGCCACCTCGCCGCGCCGGATCTCGCCGGCGAAGGGATGGCCGTTGGCGTAGCCGCGCTGCGTCGAGTAGCCCATGGCCAGCAGCCAGCCCTCGTCGCCGCGCGCCAGCGCCTGCAGGCGCAGCGGCCGGTCGGCAGGGAAAATCAGCGGCTCGCGCGTCAGGTCGCCCGGTTCGGCGTCCGCCCGCGGCTGCGGCGTCTCGATCAGGCCTTCGCGCGCCATCAGCGCCTGCACCCGGGGCATGGCCTGGGGCAGGGGCTCGGCGGCGGGGGTCAGGGCGGGCGCGGCGCCGTCCGGCGCGCCGTCGGCCAGCAGCGCGAAGTCCAGCAGGCGCTGCGTGTAGTCGTAGGTCGGCCCCAGCACCTGCCCGCCCGGCACGTCTTTGAAGGTGGCCGAGATGCGGCGCGCCAGGTGCATGCGCGCGGTGTCCAGCGGCTGGGCGTAGCCGAAGCGCGGCAGCGTGGTGCGGTAGGCGCGCAGCAGGAAGATCGCCTCCACCAGGTCGCCGGCCGCCTGCTTGATGGCCAGGGCCGCCAGCCCGGGGTCGTACAGCGAGCCCTCGGCCATGACCCGGTCCACGGCCAGGGGCAGCTGCTCGCGCACCTGCGCCACCTGCAGCTCGGCCACCGCCGCGTCGCCGCGGCGCTGCTGCGCCAGCAGGCGCCAGGAGTTCTCGATGGCGGCGGCGCCGCCCTTGACCGCAACGTACATCTCAGACTCCTTCCAGGCGGCTGATGCGGGTGGTGCGCGGCAGGCCCATGACCTGGTCGCCGCAGGTGAAGAACACATCCACGCCCTGGGGAAAGGCGGCATGGTTGGCCTGCCACTGGGCCCAGAAGCGCTCGGGCAGGCCGGCCGGGGCGATGGCCTGGCGTTCGCGGATGCCCGGCCCGTGCGCCTGCAGCACCGGCCCGCCGGCCAGCGAAGGCAGTTCGACGATCAGGGTGCAGGACCCCTCCGGCGACGCCAGGCTGCCGGCCGTGAAGCCGTCCAGCGCGGCCAGGCGCTGCGCATCCCGCACCACGGCGAAGGCGGCCTCCCGCGGCGAGGCGGCGACGCGCGCGCCGGTGTGGAAGCGCAGCCACTGCTGCAGCGCGGCATCGGGCTGCTGCCACCACACGGGCGTGTCCTCGTCGGCCAGGGCCAGCAGCAGGTGGGACAGCGCGGGCCCCAGCGCCAGGCCGGCGATGGGTGCGCCCACCGCGTGCACGCGACCGGGGCGCGACAGCGCCTCCAGCGCGGCGCGGAAGGCCCGCTGGGCGTCGCGCACGGGATCGGCGAGGCCAGGGAGGGGCGCGGCGGCTTCCACGCTCATGCCGCCTCCCCGCGCACCATGGTGAAGAACTCCACGCGCGAGGCCGCCGCCTCGCGGCTGCGCGCCTCGCGGGCCTGCGCCTGGGCGCGGGCGAGCGGCTCCACCACCTCGTCCATCAGCGCCGGTGCCAGCGCTTCGTCCTGCAGCAAGGCGTCGAACAGCGCGATCAGCTCGGCCTTGCGCCGGTCGCGGCCCAGGGTGTAACCCACGCCCAGGCGCGTGCCCATGCGCACCGCGCAGCGCGTCACCGTGGCCTCGCCCAGGTTGAAGGCGTCGCCGGTGCCCCCGACCCGGCCGCGCAGCATCACCATGCCGGTCTCGGCGCCGCGCAGCCACTCGTGCGCGGGCCAGGGCGCGCAGCGGGCGGCGGCCTGGTCGAGCTGGTCGCGGCCGGCCCGCGCCAGCACCGCCAGCCAGCGCCGGCGGCGTGTTTCAGGGCGTTCACAAGCTGTCATACGGATGTCTAGATGGGTTCGTAGAGTCGCGGGCATGCCCGCCGCGACCGCCACTTCAACCCCGCAACATGACCGACTGATGACAGACCACCTCCACTTCGCACCGCCCGCGCGCCGCAGTGGCGTGTCGGTATGGCGCCAGATCGCCGACACCCTGGCCGAGGACATCCGCAACCGCCGCTACAGCGACACCGGCCGCCTGCCCAGCGAAACCGAGCTGTCGGCCCGCTTCGGCGTCAACCGCCACACGCTGCGCCAGGCGGTCAACGCCCTCCAGTCGGAGGGTCTGCTGCGCGTGGAGCAGGGACGCGGCATGTTCGTGCAGCAGGCGCTGGTGAGCTATCCGCTGTCGCGCCGCACGCGCTTCTCCGAGAACCTGCAGCGGCAGGGCCTGCTGCCGGCCAAGCAGTGGCTGACCGCGCGCAGCCAGCCGGCCGGCGAGCGGGTGGCGCGCGAGCTGCGGCTCGCGCCCAAGGAGCCCGTGCTCATGGTCGAGAACCTCAGCGAGGCCAACGGCCAGCCCCTCAGCCTGATGACGGCCTACTACCCCGCGGCGCGCTTCGGCGCCATGCTGGAGATGCTGGGCGAGGGCACCAGCACCACCGAGGTCCTGCGCCGCCTGGGGGTGGAGGACTACCTGCGCGCCGAGAGCCGCATCACCACCCAGATGCCCAGCGAAGAGACGGCGCGGCTGCTGCGCCAGCCCGTCACCCGGCCGCTGCTGTGCGTGGAAAGCCTGGACGTGGACCTGCAGGGGGTGCCGATCAAGTTCGGGGAGACCGTGTTCTGCGGCGACCGGGTGCAGCTGTGCGTGTGCATGGACCAGACGGCCCCATGAACCGGTACGCCGTCTACTTCGCCCCGGCCGTGGGCTCGCCCTGGTGGGACTTCGGCGCCGGCTGGCTGGGGCGCGACGAGCTGCGCGACGCGCCGCTGGCCCAGCCTGCCGTGCCCGGCTTCGACGCCGGCCAACTCGCGCAACTGACCGGGGAACCGCGACGCTACGGTTTCCATGCGACGCTCAAGGCGCCGTTCCGGCTGCGCGAGGGCGCCACCGAGACGCAGCTGCGCGACCGCCTGCGCCTGCTGGCCGGTCGCCTGCGCCGCCTGCCGCTGGGCGGGCTGGTGCCGCGGCACATGGAAGGCTTTGTCGCGCTGGTGCCGGCCCGTGCCCCACCGGGGCTGGATGCGCTGGCCGCGCAGTGCGTCACGGACCTGGACGGCCTGCGCGCCCCGCTGACCGAAGCCGAGATCGCGCGCCGCCAGCCCCGGCGGCTGGACGCGCGCGGCCGCGAGCTGCTGGCCGCGCACGGCTACCCGCACGTGCTGGAACGCTTCCGCTTCCACATGACGCTCAGCGGTCTGGTCGATGCGGCCACGGCCGCCCGGCTGATGGTGCACCTGCCGCCGGCGCTGGACCGCCTGGACACCGGGCACCCGCTGCTGCTGGACCGCCTGTGCCTGTTCGGCGAGCCACGGCCCGGCGCGGCCTTCGTGCGGTTGCACGAGGAGGAGCTGGCGCCATGAAGCAAGGACGGGCCCCCTCCGGCTGCTGGGTCATGGCCTGCGGCCCCTCGGGCGCCGGCAAGGACAGCCTGCTGGCCTGGGCCGAGGCCGCGCTGGCGCGCGAGCCGCGCATCGTGTTCGCGCGCCGGCTGGTCACGCGCGCCACGCACCCCGGTTCGGACCACGACGAGGTCTCGCCCGCGGCCATGCGGGCGCTGGGCGAGTCCGGCGGCCTGGCCTGGCACTGGGAGGCGCACGGCCACCAGTACGGGGTGCGCGCGGCCTACGCCGACCTGGTGGCGCAGGGCCGCATCGTCGTGGTCAACGGCTCGCGCGAGCACGTGGCCGGCCTGGCCGGCCGCGCCGACGTGCGCAGCGTGCTCATCACCGCGCCGGCCGAGGCGCTGCGGCAGCGGCTGCTGGCGCGAGGCCGCGAGCCGGCCCAGGCGGTGGCCGGCCGCCTGCACCGCAATGCGGCGCTGCCCGCCCTGGCGGCCGACCTGGTCCTGGTCAACGACGGACCGCTGGAACGTGCCGCCGGCGCGCTGCGCGACTGGCTGCGGGAGCTGGCCGCATGACGCCCGCGGTCCGCCCGGCTGGGCCCGGCGACGCGCCGGCCGTCATCGCCCTGCTCGCCCAGCTCGGCTATCCCGGCGGCGAGGCCTTCGTGCCGCGCCGGCTCGCCGAGCTGGCGGCCCACCCGGACGCGCTGCTGCTGCTGGCCGAGGCCGGCGGCGAGGTGCTGGGCCTGATCTCGCTGCACTTCATCCCGCAGCTGGCGCTGCCCGGCGACTTCTGCCGCATCAGCTACCTGTGCGTGCACGAGCGGGCGCGCAGCCTGGGGCTGGGCGCGGTGCTGGAGGCGCATGCGGTGGAGCAGGCGCGCCGCCGCGGCTGCGACCGCATCGAGCTGCACAGCCACCAGCGCCGGGTGGATGCGCACCGCTTCTATGCGCGGCAGGGCTACCGGGAGTCGCCCAAGTACCTGCTCAAGACGCTGTAGCCGAAAAGCCCAGCCGCGCCCGCGCCCGCTCCAGCACTGGCTGCCAGTGATGCCAGCCGGGCGTCTCGCGCGTCGGGCTCTTGGCCTGGTCGTCCCAGCGCCGCAGCTGCACTGCGTCGCGGGCGAAAGGCTGTCCGATGAAGTGCGCGGCCTCCGGTCCGGTGAAGGCGCCGCCCTGCAGCTGCAGGCTGCGCCGGGAGGCCGGCGACAAGGCATCCCCATAGCCCGGCTCGACGGCGCACAGGTAGCGCTTGGCCGCCACGTGCAGGCGGATCGGCTCCAGCACCGCGTCCGGGAAGTAGCCGCGCAGGAACGGCAGGGCCCGCCACTCGTGCAGGTCGTCCTTGCCCGCGGCCGATCCGGGCAGGTGGTCGGCCAGCAGGTGGCCCAGGTCGTGCAGCAGCGCCGCGGCGACCAGCGCGTCGCCCGCGCCGGCCTGCTGCGCCAGCAGCGCGCACTGCAGGGCGTGCTGCTCCTGGTTGATGGCTTCCCTGCCGTAGCGGGCCGCGCCCGCGGTGCGGTAGAGGTACACGATCTGCTCGATGTTCAAGGCCATGGCCGTTCCCTAGATCAATGCCTTGCGGATGCGCGCCGAGACCAGGTCGATCGCGGTCACGGTGAGAACGATGATGATCATCACGGCGCAGGTCTGGGCGTACTGGAAGCCGCGGATGATCTCCCACAGCACCACGCCGATGCCGCCCGCGCCCACCATGCCGACCACCGAGGCCGAGCGCACGTTGGACTCGAAGCGGTAGAGCGAGTAGGAGATCCACAGCGGCAGCACCTGCGGGATGACGCCGTAGAGGATCTCCTCCAGCACGTTGGCGCCGGTGGCGCGGATGCCCTCGACCGGCTGCGGGTCGATGGCCTCCACCACCTCGGAGAACAGCTTGGCCAGGATGCCGGTGGTGTGCACGAACAGCGCCAGCACCCCGGCGAACGGCCCCAGCCCCACGGCCACGATGAACAGCATGGCGAACACCATCTCGTTGATGGCGCGCGCCGCGTCCATCAGGCGCCGCACCGGCTGGTGGATCCAGGCCGGCGCGATGTTGGCCGAGGACAGCAGACCCAGCGGCACCGCGCAGACCACCGCCAGGAAGGTGCCCCACAGCGCGATCTGCACCGTCACCAGCATCTCCTGCAGGTACATGCGCCACTCGCGGAAATCGGGCGGGAAGAAGCTGGAGGCGTACTCGGCCATGTTGGCCGAGTCGCGCAGCAGGTCCAGCGGCCTCATGTCGGCGCCCTTCCAGCTGGCCGCCAGCAGCGCCAGCAGGACACCCCAGCCCAGCAGGGCCGCCAGGTTGGCGCGCGGCGGCGCGGGCACGGCCGGCTGCACGACGGAAAGGTGGGCCTGGGCGGTCACGGTCCTGCGCGCCTCAGAGCTGCTTGCCCAGGTCGGCCAGCTTCTTGTCGATCTCGGCCAGCCTGGCCTGCTTCTCGGCCGCGGGCAGGCCGGCGTCGGCCTCCAGCTTGTTGCGGTCCCTGAACAGTTCGAGCTGCCGGATGGGGACCAGCTGCGCGTTGGTCGAGGGCTTGAAGCCGGACAGCTTGGAGATCTTCATCAGCGTGTCCTTCTCCTGCGCGCCTCCCTGGCCATAGCCGTAGAAGAAATCCTTGAGCTTGCGCTTGTCCGGCTCGGGCAGGTCCTTGCGCATCACCAGCGGGTCCAGCGGGATCAGCGGCGAAGTCCAGACGACGCGCAGCTGGCCGTGCTTGTCGGCCATGTTCGCCTTGAGCTTGTCCATGGCCTCGCTGTTGCAGGTGGCCACGTCCACCTGCCTGTTGGCCACCGCCAGGGCGTTGGTCTCGTGGTTGGCGCTGCGCACCAGCTTGAAGGCCGTCTTGGGGTCCACCTTGTTCTGGGCGAACACGTAGTAGCCCGGCACCAGGAAGCCCGAGGTGGAATTGGGATCACCGTTGCCGAAGCTCAGGCTCTTGGCGTTCCTGAGCACATCGTCCAGGCTCTTGAGCGGGCTGTCCCTGTGCACCAGCAGGTGCGAGTAGTAGCCCTGGGTGCCGTCGGCGTTGACCATCTGCGCAAAGACTTCGCCGCCGGCGCGGTCCACCGCCTCCATGGCCGACTTGTTGCCCATCCAGGCCAGGTGCACCTTGCCGAAGCGCATGCCCTCGATGATGCCGGCGTAGTCGGGCGCGAAGAACGCGTTGACCTTGTAGCCGGTCTTGCGCGCCATGTCGTCCAGCAGCGGCTGCCACTGCGACTTGAGGTTCTGGCTGGACTCGGTGGAGATGATGCCGAAGGCGATCTCCTTGGGCTCCTGGGCAACGGCCGTGGAGGCCAGCGCAGCGGCCAGCAGGCCGGTGGCGATGTGCTTGAACATGGTTTGGCTCCTTGTGACGGTGTAAGGGAAAGAGGTCAGGCCGCCCGGGGCAGCGGATCGGCCCAGGACGGGGTGGCGGCCGGCTCGCGCCGCTCCTGCAGCGAGCTGATGGAGTCGCCCAGCGACAGGATTTCGTCGGCCTCGGCGCCGTACAGCTCGCGCAGCAGCGCGGGCGTGAGCGCGGCGGACGGCCCGTCGTAGACGACGCGGCCCTGGTGCAGCGCCACGGTGCGCGGGCAGTACTTCATGGCCACGTTCACCTGGTGCAGCGAGACGACGACGGTGCAGCCGTCCTCCTGGTTCAGGCGCCTGAGGATGTCCATCACGCGGCGCGAGGATTCCGGGTCCAGCGAGGCGATGGGCTCGTCGGCCAGGATGACGCGCGCGCCCTGCACCATGGCGCGGGCGATGGCGGCGCGCTGCTGCTGGCCGCCCGACAGGGTGGAGGCACGCTGGTGGCAGCAGTCGGCGATGCCCACCCGGCGCAGCGCCTCGGTGGCGCGCTGCCGCTCCTCGCGACTGAAGCGGCGCAGCAGGCTGCGCCACGCGGGCATGCGGTGCAGCGCGCCGGCCAGCACGTTCACCAGCACCGGCAGCCGGTCCACCAGGTTGAACTGCTGGAACACGAAACCGACGCCGGCGCGCACGCGCCGGATGTCGCGGGTGATGCGGCCGTCCTCCTGCACCACGCGGCCGCCCAGCTCGACGCGGCCCGTGCCGCCGTCGGCCGCCATCAGGCCGGCCAGATGCCTCAGCAGGGTGGACTTGCCCGAACCCGAGGCACCGATGAGCGCCACCATCTCGCCGGGGTGGATGTCGAGGTCTATGCCTTGCAGCGCCTTGCGGCCGTTGGCGAAAGTCTTGTCGAGTGCACGCACCCGGATCGCAGCATCCATGGGAGCTCCTTTCGAGTTCCGGCGGATGCTGGGCACTCAATGTGACGTTTTGATGGCAGCCCCAGCCTCTTCCATCCGCGTTCACAATGCCGCCACCATCGACCTGCTGAGGAATCTCTTGAGCGCAGCTGCCAACGCACCACCACCCGCCCCGGCCCGGGACGCGCGCCTCGCGGCCGCCATGCTCCTGGCCGCCGTGCTCGGCAGCGGCTGCGCCAGTGCAGCCGGCGCTTGCGACGCGCCATTCGCCGCCTCGCCGCAGTTCGACGCCGACAGCTGCCGCTTCCGCAACCCGCCCAACCCGCATGCGCGCCCCCACAGCAGCGGCTGGCAGATCTGGACGCGCATCCTGCTGGAGAAGAAGCAGGGCACGGTGCCGGTCGACCCCATCCCGGTGCGGCGGCTCGACCGCGCCGCGCTGGACGCGCTGGATGCGGGCGCCAGCCACATCGTCCGGCTCGGGCACTCGTCGCACCTGCTGAAGCTGCGCGGGCGGTGGTGGCTGATCGACCCGGTGTTCGGCGAGCGCGCCTCGCCGTTCTCGTTCGCCGGCCCGCTGCGCTTCCATCCGCCGCCGCTGGCGCTGGCCGACGTGCCGCCCATCGACGGCCTGGTGCTCTCTCACGACCACTACGACCACCTGGACGTGGTGACCATCGAGGCGCTGAAGGAGCGCGTGCAGCGCTACTACGTGCCGCTGGGCGTGGGCGAGCGGCTGCGCCGCTGGGGCATCCCGGCCGAGCGCATCCAGGAGATGGACTGGTGGCAGCAGGCGCGCGCCGGCGAGGTGACGCTGACGGCCGCGCCGGCGCACCACTTCTCCGGCCGCACGCTGTGGGACCGCGACAGCACGCTGTGGGCCTCGTGGGCCCTCGACAGCGGCGGCGAGCGCATCTTCTACAGCGGCGACACCGGCTACCACCCCGCGTTCGGCGAGATCGGCCGGCGGCTCGGCCCCTTTGCCATCGCGCTGATGGAGAACGGCGCCTACAACCCGCGCGACTGGCCCTCGTCGCACATGGTGCCCGAGGAGACGGTGCGGGCCTTCAAGGACCTGGGCGCGCGAACGCTGTACCTGGTGCACAACAGCACCTTCGACCTGGCCTTCCATCCCTGGCGCGAGCCGCTGGACCGGGTAGCGGACATCGCCGAACGCGAGGGCCTGGCCCTGGCCACGCCGGAGATCGGGGAGGTGCTGACTCTGGGCAGGCCGCGGACCAACCATCGGTGGTGGAAGGATCTGCGTTAGATAGTGTTCTCTTCTTGCGCTTCGCGGGTGGGCGGCACGGGGCGCCCTCCTCCGCTCATGTCCCCCGGGGCGGCTGCGCCGCCCCTCCTCCTTTACTTCGCTGCGGCGGGCACCCCGCACCGCCCACCCGCTACGGCTGACGGCGCGCGACCGCGGAACGCCCGCTCGCACCGCAGGATTCGGTGGCTGGGGTGCCCTGCGTAGCGAAGTAAAGGAGGAGGTCAGGGCATCGCCCTGACCGGGGGACATGAGCGGAGCAGGGCGCCCCGGCCGCCGAATCTCGCCAACCAAGCCAGAGCGCGAATACCAACGAGACTACTTGCGCGTGTAGATCTGGTCGAACACGCCGCCGTCGGCGAAGTGCTCCCTGGCCACCTTGTCCCAGCCGCCGAAGGCCTGGGCGATGGTGAACAGCGGCAGCTTGGGGAACCGGGACGAGTACCTGGCCTGGGCCTGGGTCGACACCGGACGGTAGAAGTGCTTGCCGATGAGGTCCTGCGCCTCCTCGGTGTACAGGTACTTGAGGTAGGCCTCGGCCACGGCCCGCGTGCCCTTGCGGTCCACGTTGCGGTCCACCACCGCCACCGGGGGCTCGGCCAGGATGGAGGCCGAGGGATAGACCACGTCCACCCTGGAGCCGAATTCCTTTTCCAGCAGGTAGGCCTCGTTCTCCCAGGAGACGAACACGTCGCCCTGGTTGCGCTGGGCGAAGGTGACCGAGGAGCCGCGCGCCCCGGTGTCCAGCACCGGCACGTTGCCGTACAGCCGGGCGACGAAGTCCCGGGCCTGGGCCTCGCCGCCGTACTTGCGCCGGGCCCATTCCCAGGCCGCCAGGTAGTTCCAGCGCGCGCCGCCCGAGGTCTTGGGGTTGGGCGTGATCACGCCGATGCCGGGCTTGACCAGGTCGTCCCAGTCGCGGATTGCCTTGGGGTTGCCCTGACGCACCACCAGCACGATGGTGGATGTGTAGGGCGAGGCATTGTTCGGCAGGCGCTTCTGCCAGTCCCTGGCCAGCCAGTTGCCGTTGGCGTGCAGGGCGTCGATGTCGCCGGCCAGGCCCAGCGTCACCACGTCGGCCTCCAGCCCGTCGATCACCGAGCGCGCCTGCTTGCCCGAGCCGCCGTGCGACTGCTTGATGGCCACGTCCTGGCCGGTGCCGGCCTTCCAGTGCCGCGCGAAGGCGCGGTTGATGTCCACGTAGAGCTCGCGCGTGGGATCGTAGGAGACGTTGAGCAGGGCCACGGCCGGCTGGGCCCCGGCCTTCAGGGACAAGGCGCTGCCCAGGGCGGCGGCCAGGGGAATCTTGATAAAGTCGCGACGCAGGCTCATGGGGGATCCGCACTCGGTGCTGTTGGGGTCGATGCGGCGGATTCTGGAAGCCACTCTCCGCAACTGGAACGATCGAGTTGTCAGTTGTTTATCCGCATAAGCTAATCAGACACCTACCACAGGAGCCGCCGTGGCCCGTACCGTCCAATGCATCAAGCTCGGCCGCGAAGCCGAGGGCCTGGATTTCCCGCCCTACCCTGGCGAGCTGGGCAAGCGCATCTACAACAGCGTGAGCAAGGAAGCCTGGGCCGCCTGGCTCAAGCAGCAGACCATGCTGGTCAACGAGAACCGCCTGAACCTGGCGGACCAGCGCGCCCGCGAGTACCTCAAGCGCCAGATGGAAAACCATTTCTTCGGCAGCGGCGCCGACACCGCGGCGGGCTACGTGCCGCCCAGCGCCTAGCGCACGCATGGCCGAGCCGGTCGAGTGGGTGGACGGCACGCCGCGCAGCAGCCGCTGGGCCGACGTCTACCGCAGCGCCTCCGGCGGCCTGGAGCAGGCACTGCAGGTGTTCCTGGGCGGCTGCGGCCTGCCGGCCGCCTGGGCCGGCCAGCGCCAGTGGCGCATCCTGGAGACCGGCTTCGGCCTGGGCCTGAATTTCCTGGCGGCCTGGCAGGCCTGGCGCGACGACGCGCGGCGGCCGGGCCTGCTGCACTTCGCCTCCATCGAGGGCTTCCCGGTCGCGGCCGCCGACCTGCTGCGCAGCGCCCGGGCCCACCGGGACCTGCAGCCGCTGGCCGATGAACTGGCGGCCCAGTGGTGGGGCTTAGTGCCCGGCGTGCACCGGCTGGTGTTCGAGGGCGGCCGCGTCACGCTCACCCTGTGCGTGGGCGACGTCGGCCAGATGCTGCGCGAGCTGGCCTTCGCCGCCGATTCGGTGTTCCTGGACGGCTTCAGCCCGGCGCGCAACCCCGCTATGTGGGCCCCGCCCACCCTGCAGGCGGTGGCACGGCTGTGCCGGCCCGGCACCCGCCTGGCGACCTGGACGGCGGCCGGCCAGGTGCGGCAGGACCTGGCGGCCTGCGGCTTCGAGGTGACGCGCGCCGAAGGCCTGCCGCCCAAGCGGCACCGGTTGGAAGCCCGCTACCGCCCGGGCGATGGCGATGGATCCGGCCCGGACATTCCCGGCCCCGGCAGCTGCATCGTCGTGGGCGGCGGCCTGGCCGGCGCGGCGGCCGCGGCCTCGCTGGCCCGCCGCGGCTGGCAGGTGCAGGTGCTGGATGCGGCGCCGGAGCCGGCGGCCGGCGCCTCGTCCCTGCCCGCCGGGCTGATGGCGCCCCATGTGTCGGCCGACGACAACCTGCTGTCGCGCCTGTCGCGCTGCGGCGTGCGCATCAGCCTGCAGCAGGCGCGGGCCCTGCTGCGCGAAGGCCAGGACTGGGCACCCAGCGGCGCGCTGGAGCGGCGCGCCAAGCCCTGGGCCGCGCACGCCTCGGTCCAGGACTTCGCCCACGACTGGAGCCACGCGGCCGAGCCGGCGCGCAAGCGCGAGGGCCTGCTGGCCGAGAGCGTGCCGGCGGTCTGGCATGCGCGCGCCGCCTGGATCCAGCCGGCGGCCCTGGTGCGGGCCTGGCTGGCCCAGCCCGGCATCCGCTGGCGCGGCGGCCACCGGGTGGCCGGCCTGCACCGGACGGCGCAGGGCTGGCAGGCGCAGGACGCGCAGGGCGGCGTGCTCGCCGAAGGCGCCGTGGCCGTGCTGGCGGCTGCCCTGGGCAGTGCGGCTCTGGCGAGTGGCCGGCTGTGGCTGCAGCCGGTGCGCGGCCAGGTGTCCTGGGCGCCGCAGGCGCCCGGCCTGCCGCTGCCGCCCTTTGCGCTCAACGGCAACGGCCATTTCCTGCCAGCCGTGCCCACGCCCGAAGGTCCCGCCTGGATGACCGGCTCGACCTATGGCCGGGGCGACACCGACCTGCAGCCGCGCCCGGCCGACCACGGGCTCAATCTCGACCGGCTGCAGGCGCTGTCGCCGGCGCTGGGCCTGGCCCTGGCGCCGGCCTTTGCCGCCGGCCGCGTGCGCGCCTGGACCGGCGTGCGCTGCGCCAGCCACGACCGGCGCCCGCTGGTGGGCGAGCTGGCGCCCGGCCTGTGGGTCAGCACCGCCATGGGCTCGCGCGGGCTGACCTTCGCCGCCCTGAGCGGCGAGCTGCTGGCCGCGCGCCTGCATGCCGAGCCGCTGCCGCTGGCCCAGGGCCTGGCAGCCGGGCTGGACGTGGCCCGGCAGCAGGCGCCCGCGCCCTTATCCGGCATCAGCTCATGACCGGCCGCAGGGCCGCGCCAGCCTTGGCGTATATGCTTATCCGAATAAAGCGCGAATAAAAAAATCGTTTGTTTCCATAAAGACCCTCCTTAGAGTCCCACCCCTCATGTACCACTACACCGAGTTCGACAAGCACTTCGTGCGCGCCCGTGCGGCCCAGTACCGCGACCAGCTGGAGCGCTGGCAGGCTGGCAGGCTCACGGACGACGAGTTCCGGCCGCTGCGCCTGCAGAACGGCTGGTACATCCAGCGCTATGCGCCCATGCTGCGCATCGCCGTGCCCTATGGCGACATCTCCAGCACCCAGCTGCGCACGCTGGCGAAGATCGCCCGCGAGTACGACCAGCCCGATGCCGAGCTGCTGCGCCAGGCGCAGGACAAGCAGCTGGCCCTGGGCGAGGTGCCGGTGCCCGGCGGCACGCCGGTGGCGACGCGGCTCAAGCACGGCTACGGCCACTTCACCACCCGCACCAACGTCCAGTTCAACTGGATCCCGATCGACAAGTCCGCCGAGGTGATGGAGCTGCTGGCCGGCGTGGACATGCACGGCATCCAGACCAGCGGCAACACCATCCGCAACATCACCACCGACGAGCTGGCCGGCATCGCGGTCGACGAGGTGGCCGACCCGCGGCCCTTTGCCGAGATCCTGCGCCAGTGGAGCACCCTGCACCCGGAATTCGCCTTCCTGCCGCGCAAGTTCAAGGTGGCACTCAACGGCACGAAGGAAGACCGGGCCGCGCTGGGCTGGTACGACATCGGCCTGCAGCTGGTGAGGAACGAGGCCGGCGAGCTGGGCTTCAAGGTGCTGGTGGGCGGCGGAATGGGCCGCACGCCCATCATCGGCACCGTGGTGCGCGCCTTCCTGCCGTGGCAGCACCTGCTGAACTATGTGGAGGCCTGCATCCGGGTCTACAACGAGTACGGCCGCCGCGACAACCTGTGGAAGGCACGCATCAAGATCCTGGTGAAGGCCGAGGGCCAGCGCTACATCGACAAGGTTGAGGAGGAATTCCGCGCCATCGTCGAGCGCGACGGCGCGCCGCACACCCTGACCCAGGCCGAGTACGACCGGGTGGCCGCGTCCATCGTGGCGCCGGCCCTGAAGGCGGTGGCGCGCAAGGGCGCCGACGCGCAGGTGCACCAGATCGTGCGTGCCGACGCCGAGGCCGACCCGCTGTACCGCCGCTGGCTGGAGCGCAACGTGCGAGCGCACAAGAACCCGCAGCTGCGTGCGGTGACGCTGTCGTTCAAGCGCCTGGGCTACGCGCCCGGCGACGCCACCGCCGAGCAGATGGAGTTCGCCGCCGACCTGGCCGAGCGCTTCTCGGCCGGCGAGGCGCGCCTGACCCACGAGCAGAACCTGCTGCTGCCCTGGGTGCACCAGGACGACCTGCCGCAGCTGTGGGCGGCCGCCCGCAAGGCCGGCCTGGCCAAGCCCAACATCGGCCTGCTGACCGACATGATCGCCTGCCCGGGCGGGGACTTCTGCTCGCTGGCCAACGCGCGCTCGCTGCCGATCGCCGAGGCCATCACCCAGCGCTACCAGGACCTGGACGAGGAGTTCGACCTGGGCGACATCCGCCTGAACATCTCGGGCTGCATCAACTCCTGCGGCCACCACCACGCCGGCCACATCGGCATCCTGGGCGTCGACAAGGACGGCAAGGAGTGGTACCAGGTCACCCTGGGCGGCAGCGACGGCACCGACCTCTCCGGCCCTGCGACGCCGGGCAAGGTGGTGGGCCCGTCCTTCTCCGCCGCCGAGGTGCCGGTGGTGATCGAAGCCGTGCTCGACACCTACCGCCGCGAGCGCCAGGCCGGCGGCGACGGCAGGTCCGAAACCTTCACCGCCACGCTCAAGCGCGTGGGCATCGAGCCGTTCAAGGCCGCCGCCAACGGCGCCCGCTTCGTGGAACGGGAGACCGCATGATCAAGATCATCGCCGCCGGCGCCGCCGCGCCGCAAGACGACAAGCTGAACGTCCTGGTGCTGGCCAACGACGCCGACCCGCTGGCCGCGCCGCTGGACGGCGTGGACTGCGTCGAGCTGAACTTCCCTAAGTTCACCGACGGCCGCGCCTTCACCCAGGCCCGCCTGCTGCGCCAGCGGCGCGGCTTCACCGGCGACATCCGCGCCACCGGCGACGTGCTGATCGACCAGCTGGTGCAGATGTGGCGCACCGGCTTCTCCAGCGCAGTGCTCAAGGAAGGCAAGGACCCGGCCGACGCCGAACGCCAGTTCGCCCGCTACGCCGCCTTCTACCAAGGCGACGCCGTGGTGCCGCAGCCGCGGTTCGCGCGGGGCTGACCGCATGGGCGCCATCGACCTGCACGCGCGGGCGTCCAAGGATTTCGACGCCAGGCTGGCCGAGACCCAGGCGCTGCTGGTCCAGGCGGCGGCCGGATACCGACCGCTGACCCAGGCCTCCAGCCTGGGCGCGGAGGACGTGGTGATCACCCACCTGATCCACCGGCTGGCACTGGACATCCCGGTGTTCGTATTGGACACCGGTCTGCTGCATGCCGAGACGCTGGCGCTGCTGGAACGCACGAAGGCGATTTCCCGCGCGCCGGTCACCGTCTACCAGCCGGTGCAGGAGTCCGTGGTGCAGTTCGTCGGCCGCGAAGGCCAGGAAGCCATGTACCGCAGCATCGAGCTGCGCAAGGCCTGCTGCCAGATCCGCAAGGTCGAGCCGCTGGAGCGCGCCCTGGCCGGCCAGAAGGCCTGGATCACCGGCCTGCGCCGCGAGCAGTCGGCCGCGCGCGCCGAGGTGCCGCTGGTCGACGCCGGCGAGGCCCGCGTCAAGTTCAACCCCCTGGCCAACTGGACCTGGGGCGACGTCTGGCACTACATCGCCGCCCACGGCGTGGACTACCACCCGCTGCACGACCGGTTCTACCCCAGCATAGGCTGCGCGCCCTGCACCCGGGCCATCAGCCTGGGCGAAGACTTCCGCGCCGGCCGCTGGTGGTGGGAAGCGGACCAGGAAGGGGGAGCCGCCAAGGAATGCGGCCTGCACGTGAAGAAGAAGGACGAGGTCACCACGGCATGAACGCAAGAGCCGAACCGCAGCTGCTGGGCCAGCTGAGCAACCGCCACCTGGACGCGCTGGAGGAGGAGGCCATCTTCGTGCTGCGCGAAGTGGCGGCCGCCTTCGAGCGGCCCACCCTGCTGTTCTCCGGCGGCAAGGACTCGCTGGTGCTGCTGCGGTGCGCGGAAAAGGCCTTCGGCGCCGGCCGTATCCCCTACCCGCTGCTGATGATCGACACCGGCCACAACTTCCCCGAGGTCACGCAGTTCCGCGACCAGCGCGCCAGGGAGCTGGGCGCCGAGCTGATCGTGCGCAGCGTGGAAGACTCGATGAAGCGCGGCACGGTGCGCCTGGCGCACCCGGGCGAGTCGCGCAACGTGCACCAGTCGGTGACGCTGCTGGAGGCGATCGAGGAGTTCCGCTTCGACGCACTGATCGGCGGCGCCCGGCGCGACGAGGAGAAGGCGCGCGCCAAGGAGCGCATCTTCTCGCACCGCGACGGCTTCGGCCAGTGGCAGCCCAAGGCTCAGCGGCCCGAGCTGTGGACGCTGTTCAACACGCGCCTGGCGCCCGGCGAGCATTTCCGCGTGTTCCCCATCTCCAACTGGACCGAGCTGGACGTGTGGCAGTACATCGAGCGCGAAGCGATCGAGCTGCCCTCGATCTACTACGCGCACCAGCGCCCGGTGGTCGAGCGCCGCGGCCTGCTGGTGCCGGTGACCGAGCTCACCCCGCCGCGCGAGGGCGAAGAGGTGATCACGCGCACGGTGCGCTTTCGCACCGTGGGCGACATCACCTGCACCTGCCCCGTGGAAAGCCCCGCGGCCAACGCCGCCCAGGTGGTGCTCGAAACCCTGTCGGTCGAGGTGAGCGAACGCGGCGCCACGCGCATGGACGACAAGACCTCCGAGGCCTCGATGGAAAAGCGCAAGAAAGACGGCTACTTCTGACCCCATGGACGCACTGAAATTCATCACCTGCGGCAGCGTGGACGACGGCAAGAGCACGCTGATCGGCCGCCTGCTGGTGGACAGCAAGGCCGTGCTGGCCGACCAGCTGGCCGGCGTGCAGCGCTCGGGCGAGACGGACCTGGCCCTCCTGACCGACGGCCTGTCGGCCGAGCGCGAGCAGGGCATCACCATCGACGTGGCCTGGCGCTACTTCGCCACGCCCGCGCGCAAGTTCATCATCGGCGACTCGCCCGGCCACGAGCAGTACACCCGCAACATGGTCACGGCCGCCTCCGGCGCCGACGCGGCCGTGGTGCTGGTCGATGCCACCAAGCTGAAATGGCAGGACGCCGGCCCGGAGCTGCTGCCCCAGACGCGGCGCCACACCCTGCTGGTCAACCTGCTGCGCGTGCCCTCCATCGTGTTCGCGGTCAACAAGCTCGACGCCGTGGCCGACCCGCGGCTGGCCTTCGGCCACATCCGCGCCGCGCTGGAGCGCTTTGCCACCGCCGCCGGCGTGGCGGTGCGGGCCACCGTGCCGATCGCGGCGCTCAAGGGCCAGAACGTGGTCGAGGCCGCGCCGGGCTGGTGCGGCTACGAAGGCCCCTCCCTGCTGCAGCTGCTGGAGCAGCTGGACGTGACGGCTGCCGAGGCCGGCGCGGCCTTCGCCTTCCCGGTGCAGTGGGTGGAGAAGTTCTCCTCCTCGTCCGACACCTCGCAGGGCCGGCGCGTATTCTGGGGCCGTGTGGCCGCCGGCACCGTGCAGCCGGGCCAGGCCGTGACCGTGCTGCCGAGCGGACAGCTGGCCACCGTGGCGCAGGTGCTGGACCACGTCCGGCAGCCGCGGCCCGGCGTTGCCGGCCACAGCGCCGGCATCGTGCTGGACCGTGAGGTCGACGTGTCGCGCGGCGACTGGCTGCTGGCCCCCGGCGCCTTCGAGCCGCGGCGCGAGCTGTCGGCCACGGTGGCCTGGCTGGACGAGGAACCGCTGGTCGCCGGCCGGGTGTACTGGGCCCTGCATGGCCACCGCTGGGTCAAGGCCAAGGTCAGGCGCATCGTCCACCGGCTGGACGTCAACACCCTGGCCGAGGCCGAGGCGGACCAGCTCGAGCCCAACGCCATCGGCCATGTCGAGCTGGCACTGCAGGAGCCGGTGGCTGCCCTGCCCTACGCGCGCTCGCGCACGCTGGGCGCGCTGGTGCTGGTGGACACGGCCAGCCACAAGACCTCGGGGGCGGTGCTGGTGCGCTGAACCCGGTCGCGCCCCGGGGGCACGGCCGATAGAATCGAGGGTTTCCCCCTGCTACAAGATCACAACATGACCCACGTCGTCACCGAACAGTGCATCCGTTGCAAGTACACCGATTGTGTGGACGTCTGCCCCGTGGACTGCTTCCGCGAAGGGCCCAACATGCTGGTGATCGACCCCGACGAGTGCATCGACTGCGCCGTGTGCATCCCCGAGTGCCCGGTGAACGCCATCTACGCCGAGGAGGACGTGCCCTCCGACCAGATCGCCTTCATCAAGCTCAATGCCGAGCTGGCCCAGGCACAGGGCTGGAAGAGCATCACCAAGCGCAAGCCGGCGCTGCCGGACGCCGAGGAATGGAAGGACAAGCCGGGCAAGATCGCCGAGCTGGCCCGCTGATGGCCCCTGCTCCCATCGAGACCGATGCCGTCATCGTGGGCGCGGGCCCGGTCGGCCTGTTCCAGGTCTTCGAGCTGGGCCTGCTGGAAATCAAGGCCCATGTGATCGACTCGCTGGCCTACCCCGGCGGCCAGCCCGTCGAGCTCTATCCCGACAAGCCGATCTACGACATCCCGGCCATTCCGGTGTGCACCGGCCGGCAGCTCACCGACGCGCTGCTCAAGCAGATCAAGCCCTTCGGCGCCACCTTCCACCTGGGCCAGACCGTGACCACGGTGCGCCGGCAGGACGACGGCCGTTTCTTCGTCGAGACCGGCAAGGGCACACAGTTCCTGGCCAAGACGATCTTCATCGCTGCCGGCGTGGGCGCCTTCGAGCCGCGCACGCTCAAGGTGGACGGCCTGGACAGGTTCGACGGCACGCAGCTGTTCTACCGGGTCGGGAACCCGGCCGACTTCGCCGGCAGGCACCTGGTGATCGTGGGCGGCGGCGACTCGGCGCTGGACTGGGCGCTGAACTTCGCCGCGGAAGGCTCGAACCGGGCCGCGAGCGTGACCCTCATCCACCGCCGCGACGTCCTCCAGGCGGCGCCGGCCTCGGTGGCCAGGATGCGGGAGCTGTGCGACGCCCGCGAGATGCGGTTCATCGTGGGCCAGGTCACCGGCTACGAGGAGAAGGACGGCCGCCTGACCGGCGCCAAGGTCACCGGCCCGGACGGCGTGACGCGCGTGGTGCCGCTGGACATGCTGCTGGTGTTCTTCGGCCTGTCGCCCAAGCTGGGCCTCATCGCCGACTGGAGCCTGGAGATCGAGCGCAAGCAGCTGGTGGTGGACACGGAAAAGTTCTCCACCAGCATCCCCGGCATCTTCGCCGTGGGGGACATCAACACCTATCCCGGCAAGAAGAAACTGATCCTGTCGGGCTTCCACGAGTGCGCCCTGGCCGCCTTCGGCGCCGCGCCCATCATCTTCCCCGAGAAGGGCAAGATCCCGCTGCAGTACACCACCACCTCGACCAGGCTGCACAAGGTGCTGGGGGTGGAGTCGCCGGTGTTCGATTAGAGAACGAACGGCCGGCCGGTGACCGGCGTGGTGGCCACCGCCATCTCCTGCTTGGCCATGATGCCGGCCTCCCAGGCCAGGCGGCCGCTTTCGATGCCCAGCTTGAACGCGCGTGCCATGGTCACCGGGTCGTGCGCCAGCGCCACGGCGGAATTGACCAGCACCGCGTCGAAGCCCAGCTCCATGGCCTGCACCGCGTCGCGCGGCGAGCCGATGCCCGCGTCCACCACCAGCGGCACGTCGGGCAGGCGCGCGCGCAGGGTGCGCAGCGCCGTGGGATTGAGCAGCCCCTGGCCCGAGCCGATGGGCGCGCCCCAGGGCATGAGGATGCGGCAGCCGGCATCCAGCAGCCGCTGGCAGGTGACCAGGTCGTCGGTGCAGTAGGGGAACACCTCGAAGCCGTCCCGGGTCAGCTCCCGGGCCGCCTCCACCAGTTCCCAGGGGTCGGGCTGCAGCGTGTACTCGTCGCCCACCACCTCCAGCTTGATCCAGTGGGTGCCGAACACCTCGCGCGCCATCTGCGCCAGAGTGACCGCCTCGCGCGCCGTGGTGCAGCCGGCGGTGTTGGGCAGCAGGCGTGCACCGGTCTCGCGGATGAAGCCGTAGAAGGCGTCGCCGCCCGTGCTGCCGGCCGAGAGCTGGCGCCGCAGGCCGACGGTGATGACCTGGGTGCCGGAGGCCTGCACCGCCTCGCGCAGCACCTGCGGAGAGGGATAGCTGGCGGTGCCCAGGAAGAAGCGGCTTTGCAGCTCGACGCCGCCGATGTGGAAGCCCATGGTGTTCATCCTCCGGTGATGGGTTCGAAGGTCATGACGGCGTCGCCGTCGCGCAGCACGACCTCGGGCCGGCGCGCGCGCGGCACGAAGTCGCCGTTGACGGCAGTGGCCAGCGCGGCCGGCGCCTCGGGCAGCGAGGCGATCAGGCTCGCCAGCGTCGCGCCGTCCTCCAGCGGGACGCGTTCGTGGTTCAGGGTGATGGCGATCAAGCGAAGGACTCCATGGCGGTCTCCACCAGGCCCGGCGCGATCAGCCAGCCGTGGCGGAACAGGCCGTTGATGCGCACCAGGCCGGGCGCCAGCTCCAGGCCGGGCTGGTTGTCGGGCAAGGCAGGACGAAGGTTACTCTCGGTGTGCACGATGCGGGCCTCGGCCAGCGCGGGCACGATGCTGTGGGCGGCGGCCAGCAGCTCGACGGTGGAGCGCAGCGACACCGGTGAGCGGTCCTCGCTCTCGATCTCGCTGGCGCCCACCACCACCAGGTCGGGCGCGCGCGGCACCAGGTAGACGCGGTGCCGCGCGTGCAGCAGCCGCACCGGCCGGCCCAGCCCCACGCCCGGGGCCTGCAGCCAGAAGATCTCGCCGCGCACGCCGCGCACCGGCAGCTGCGGCCGCGCGCCCAGGCCGCGCACGTCGATGGCGCAGTCGAAGGAGCGCCACTGCCCGGCGATGCGCAGCCGGCCCGGCTCCACCGCCTCGACCGGGGTGTCCCAGTGCCAATGAGCGTCCGCAGCGCCTGCCGCCAGCGCCTCCATGGCCTGCACGGCGTGGATCTGGCCCTCCTGGGGCAGCAGCCAGGCCTGCACGCCCGGGCGCAGCGCCGGCTCCAGGCCGGCCAGCTGCGCCGCACTGAGCGGCTGCGGCGCCTGGCCCGCCGGCGCCTTGCGCGCCAGCAGGTCCAGCAGGCGACGCGCGGCGCCCGTGTCTTCCCGGTGCGCCACCAGCAGGCTGCCCTGCTGGCGGAATTCCACCGGCAGCGGCAGCTCGCCGATGATCTGCGGCCACAGCTGCAAGGAGCGCAGGCCCCACCGCAGCACGCGCTCGTCGGCGGTCTCCAGCTCGGCCAGCGGGCTGAGCATGCCGGCCGCGGTCCAGCCGGCGGCGCCGCGTGCCTGCGCCGAGCGCGCCGGGTCGTGGACGTGGACCTCGTGGCCTTCGCGCAGCAGGCGCACGGCCAGCAGGCGGCCCAGCAGCCCCGCGCCGGCGATGCCGATGCGAAGACGCGCGGACTTGGTCATGCGGCGGGCTCCAGGGTCGGGTGCGGCCAGGCCGGCGCCAGGCCATCACGCTCCTGGCGGCCGAGCTCGAAGGCCTCCTTCAGCGCCGGCACGGTTTGGCGGGGGTCGGGCCACAGCCCGCGCAGCACGCACACGCCGTCGGCGCCGCTGCGCGCAGCCGAGCGCACCTGCCTGGGCGTAAGGATGCCGCCGATGGCCACCACTGGCCGGCCGGCGGCCCGGCACCACCAGGCCAGGTTGTCCAGGCCCTGCGGGCGCCAGGGCATGTCCTTGGTGACGGTGGGCCAGACCGGTCCGCAGGCCACGTAGCGCGGCGCCAGGCCGATGGCGCAGCACAGCTCCCACACGGCATGCGAGCTCACGCCCAGCTGCAGGCCGGTGGCGCGCAAGGCGGCGCGGCCCTCGTCACTCAGCGCGGCCAGGTCCTCCTGGCCGAGGTGCACCGCCTGCGCCCCCAGCTCGGCGGCCAGGCGCCAGTGGTCATTGACGAACAGCGTCGCGCCCGCGGCCCGCGTGGCGGCGATGCCCTCGCGCAGCTGCGCGCGCAGGCCGGCCTGCCAGGCCGCGTCGGCATCGCCGGGCTGCTTGATGCGCAGCTGCACGGTAGCTATGCCCGCCGCCAGGACCTGGCGCAAGGCAGGCACGCTGTCCACGATGGCGTAGAGCCCGAGCGGCGCAGGGACCGCGGCGGGCGGCGCGACAGCCGCAGGTGGCCATGCATCCCAGGACAACAGCGGCAACCGCAGCGGATCGCTGCCCGCCAGGGCCAGCAGCACCGCGTCGGCCGCGACGAAGCCCTGCCCCCGGGCGCCGTCCCACGCGGCCGCGAGTTCGCCGGCCGCAAGGTTGGAGCGGCCCCGCACCCAGCCGGTGGCATGCACGCTGTCCAGCCAGTGCAGGTCCTGCCCGGGACCGCCGTACATCAGCACGGCCGCTGCGCCACGCTCCCGCAGGCCGCGCGACGTTGCCGGCCACGTGTCCTGGTTGGCCTGGCCCGCCAGCTCGACCCGGCATTCCTGCCTTCGCATCGTGTTGCTCATCGCATCACCCTCCCGCCGTCGACCAGCAGCACCTGGCCGGTGATGAAAGCGCCCCAGCTCGAGGCCAGGAACAGCACCGGCCCGGCCACGTCCTCGGGCCGGGCCAGGCGCCGCAGCGGCGTGGCCGCCATGAGGGCCTCGCGGAACGAGGCGCGCGTCGCCGAGCTGCCCTGCGTGGGATGCACCAGGCCGGGCGCGACGCAGTTGACGCGCACGCCCAGCGGGCCGACCTCGGCCGCCAGGTGCCGGCTGAAGCCCACCAGCGCCGCCTTGGCCGTGCCGTAGTCGTGGTAGGGCACCACCGGGTCCTCCACCAGGTCGCTCACCAGGTTGACGATGGCGCCCTGGGCCCGCGCCTGCAGGTGCGGCAGCGCCGCGCGGCACAGGTGGAAGGCCGCGCCCACCGAGCCCTCGTACTGCCGCAGGTAGTCGGGCCAGGCCAGGCGCTCGAAGGGCACGCGCCGCTCCGGGTCGAAGCTGTAGGGCGCGAACGCGTTGTTGACCAGCACGTCCAGGCGGCCGCATTCCTGCACCACCTGCGCCACCAGCGCCTCCGCCTGGGGTGGCGAGGTGACGTCGGCCTGCAGGGCCAGGGCGTCGCCGCCCTCCTCCCGGCAAGCCCGCACCACGGCCTGCGCGGCCTCGTGGCTGCGCAGGTAGTTCACCGCCACCGTGGCGCCCTGCCGCGCGAAGGCGCGCGCGATGGCAGCCCCGATGCCACGCGAGGCGCCGGTGACCAGCACCACCTGGCCCGCGAAATCCATGCCGTGCGTGCCCATGGTCAATGCCCCGGCAGCAGGTCGCCGGCGACGACCTGGGAAATATCGATGGGCCGCTGCACCAGCCCGAGCTGGCGGTACACGTCGGCGGCCCGCTGCAGGGTGGCCACGTCCAGCGCGCCCAGGCCTTCCCGTCGGGTGCGGTCCGACACCGTCGCGGCGTTGCGCAGCTGGATGATCTCCAGCGCCAGCGCCGGGTCGCTGGCGTCGATGGCGCGCAGCGCGGCCAGCCGGGCGGCCTCGGCCGGCTGCGCGATCATCCAGGCCGCGCTGTCGCGGTAGGCCCGCAGGAAGCGGCGCAGCAGGTCCTTGCGGCGCTGGTAGGTCTCCTCGCGCACCACATACAGGTCGCTGGACACGTTGAGGAAGCGGCCCACCTCCATCACGTCCACCTCGCCGATGCCGCGCCGGCGGCCGATCGCCAAGCCGGTGTCGGTGGCCGCGGTCGCATCCACCTGGCCCTGCAGCAGCGGCGCGAAGTTGAGCAGGCCGGTGACCACCACGGTCACGTCGGCCTCGCTCAGGCCCACCTGGTGCAGCAGCACCTGCAGGTTCTGGCGCGTGCCGCTGGCCAGGCTGTAGACGCCGATGCGCTTGCCCTTGAGGTCGGCGGGCTGGCGGATGCCGCTGCGCCGCAGCGAGACCACGTTGAACACGTTCTGCGGGTAGATGTCGTAGATGGCGCGCAGCTTCTCGCCCTTGTCCAGCGCGGCGAAGAACGAGCCGGGGTCGGTGAAGGCCACGTCGGCCTGGCCGCCGAGGAGGTTGCGCACCGCATCGCCGCCGCCGGCGCCCGGCACGTACTCCAGCGTGATGCCCTGGGCGCGGTAGAAGCCCTTGTCCGCATCCACCAGCAGCGGAACGACTTCGGTGATGGGCTTGCTCCAGCCGGCCACCACCAGCCTGTCGAGGCGAGCCGGCGCCTGCGCGCGCACCGGCGAGGACAGGCCCGCCATGGCGGCGGCAAGCAGGAGGTGGCGGCGCAAGGTCATGGGAGGATCCTTCTTCTCTGGCTCAAAACGATGCGTAGGCGCGCAGCAGGCGGCGCTCCAGCCACAGGGTGAGCTGGTAGGCCAGCAGCCCCAGCAGCGCGACCAGCACCAGCACGGCGAACATCAGCGGCGTGTCCATGCTGCCCTGGGCCGCGATGATCAGCGCGCCCAGGCCCTGGCTGGCGCCGATGAACTCGCCGACCACCGCGCCCACCAGGGCCAGCACGACCGCGATGCGCAGGCCCGCCAGGATGGCCGGCAGACCGCTGGGGAGCTTGAGCCGCCACAGGGTCTGGACCCGGCTGGCGCCCAGCATGCGGAACAGCTCCAGCCGCTCGGGACGCACCTGCGACAGGCCGGTCAGCGTGTTCTCCATCAGCGGGAAGAAGCAGATCAGCGCGGTGATGACCACCGTGGGGACCAGGCCGAAGCCGAACCAGACGATGAACAGCGGCATCAGCGCGAGCTTGGGGACCACCTGGCTGACCACCAGGTAGGGCATGAGCAGCCGGCGCAGCGGCGCCACCTCGGCCAGCAGCGCGCCCGCGGCGAAGCCGAAGGCGCCGCCCAGGGCCAGCCCCAGCAGCAGCTCGGCGCCGGTGGCGCGGATGTGCGGCCAGAAGAAGCCGCTGGCCAGGCCCTTCCACAGCGATGCGGCGACCGCACCCGGCGCTGGCAGCACCAGGGCCGACAGCCCGAGGCCGACGGCGCAGGCCTGCCAGAGAGCCAACAGTGACAGCAGCAGCGCCAGGCTGCCGGCCGCGGCGCGCCAGGACGTCATGCGCTCACCTCCAGGCCGAGCGCCTCGCGCACCTGGGCGCAGCCGGCACCGAACGCGGGCGTGTCGCGGGTGCGGGCCGCCGGCGGCACCGTGAACGAATGCGACAGGCGCCCGCCCGCCATCACCGACACCCGGTCGCCCAGGAACACCGCCTCGGCGATGTCGTGCGTCACGAACAGCACCGTCGTGCCGTGCTCGCGCGCCAGGCCCAGCAGGTCGCGCTGCAGCTCCTCGCGCGTGATCGCGTCCAGGGCGGCGAAGGGCTCGTCCAGCAGCAGCAGCGGCGGTTGCGGCAGCAGGGCCCGCGCCAGCGCCACCCGGCTCTGCTGGCCACCCGAGAGCTGGCCCGGGCGGTGCATGGCGCGGTCCGCGAGCCCGAGCCGGGCCAGCAGCGCATCGGCGCGCGCCATGTCCTGGGCCGTGGGACGGCGCTTCAGGGACACCGGCAGCAGCACGTTGTCGCGTGCGCTCAACCAGTCCAGCAACGTCGGCGCCTGGAACACGAAGCCGGTGCGTTCGTGGGCCGCGGTCGCCGGCCCGCCCCACAGCACCTGGCCGCGCGTGGGCGCGAGCAGCCCGGCGGCCAGCTTCAGCAGCGTGGTCTTGCCGCAGCCGCTGCGGCCCACCAGGCAATGGATGTCTCCCGCCGCCAGCGCCAGCTCCACACCCTCCAGCACCGGCCGGCCGGGATGGGCGAACGACACGCCGGCCAGGCGCAGGAAAGTCATTCCCCGCCCTCCTGGGCATACGGCGCCAGCCGGTCGGCGGCCTGCTCGGCGGCCTGCTCGATCTCGACCACGTGCACCAGGTCCGCCAGGTTGAAGCGGCCATCGTGGTGCCAGCCGGCCTCGGGCCGCGTCATGGCCCCCAGGGGCGCGATGCGCGTGACGCCCACGCCGCCCAGCAGCTCCGCCAGGCGGTACAGGCGCTCGGGCGTGGTGGCCAGGCCCACGGTCTGCAGGAAAGGCGATTGCGGCTCCAGCAGCGGCGCCACGTCCTCCAGGGCGTCCACGGCGCACACCAGCACGCAGCGGTGGCCGGCCGTGGGGGCGACGGGCCGCATCTCGTCGCTGAAAGCCACCGACCACTGCGAAGCATCGTCCCCCAGCAGCTCGCCGGCGGGACCCAGCAGCTGCCACTCGGCGGACTGGCGCCAGGCGGCGACGGACGCCGACTCCTCCAGCGTCAGCCGGCGGCGCGGATGGCGCCGCTGCAGCTGGGACAGCTCGCCCGACAGGTAACGCGCGAAGGCGCGCGGCTTGATGGCGCCGCCCCGCTCCACGTACAGCCGGTGCGGCGAGTAGCAGCCCTGCTGCTCGTGGCGCACCAGGTCCCGCGCGGCGCGGCGCGCGGCGGCCGGCCCGCGCTGGCTGTCCAGTGCCTCGCGCCCGACCAGGGCCAAGCCCAGCTTGTGGCCATAGCCCAGGAAGCGCGTGCTGGCCGGCAGCTGGTTGCGCAGCTGCACCAGGGTGTCGTTGCCGCCGTAGGCGAGCACCGTGTCGGCCTCCTGGGCCAGCACCGTGCCCGCCCCGCCGTCGCCCCCCTTCCACCACACGATGGCCAGGCAGTCGGCCAGGGCGGGCGCCACCTCGGCCAGCAGTTGCGCGAACAGGCTGGCGAACACCGGTTCGGCGCTGGGCAGCTTGCCGATGTTGCCCGCCTTGACCAGCAGGCCGCAGGCCAGGCTCCACAGCGGCAGGCCGGGCACGTTGCCGGCCCAATGGTGCGCCAGCAGCGAAGGGCCGAAGGCCCGGATCGCGCCGCCCTTGACCGCCGGCTGGAAGCCGTCCAGCACCTTGGGGTTGGCGAAGTCCTGCGCCACGAAGCGATGCAGCTGCGGCGCGCGGAAGGTCTGCAGGTAGCTGGACAATCCCAGCCGCAGCAGCTCGGGGTCGTCGCCGGTGACCACCGGCAGCAGATCGTCCAGCTGCCGGCGCACGGGGTCGGCGGCATCGAGCAGGCGGGCGACGACGCGATCCAGCACCTCCACGATCTGCGTCACGGGCAGCGGGCGCAGGCGCTCGCGCGCCGCCTGGCGCACCTGCCGGGCCAGCGCGCGCATCTGCGCCTCGGTGAGCAGCGGCACCTCGACCTCGAGCCGGCGGCCGTGCGCCTCGAACGGCAGCAGCTGCCACTGCACCGCATCGGCCGCTCCTGGCGGCAGGTAGCCGGCCCGCAGGCGCGCGCCGTTCATGGCCGGGCCGCCTCCAGGAAGGCCTGCACCGCCAGCGAGCAGCCCTTGGCCTCGGCCCCCTCGGCCCGGCCGAGGAGCAGGAAGCCGCCCGGCACGGCGACGCCCACGTCCTCGGTCAGGATCGTGGTGGCCGAGTTGAAATTGGCCAGGTCGCAGTGGGCCAGCACGCCGCGCTCGCCCGGCGCGACCTCGCGGCCGGTGAGCGGGTCCAGCACCCGGGTGCGGATCCAGTGCGGCCCCGACTTGACCGAAGGGACCGCCGCATTGCCATCGTCGTACAGCTGCGAGCTGAGCTCGGTCATGCCGTACATGTTGATGCAGCGCGCCCGCGGCACGCCGAACGCCTGCGCCAGGCCGTCGTAGAACTCGTCCAGCGGCACCTCGCGCGCCTGCTGCTTGTAGCCGCCGGTGTCCAGGATGCGGCTGCCGGCCGGCAGCGTGAACGCGATACCGCGCTCGCGCAGCGCGTCCAGCAGGTGCACGAAGCTGAAGCTGGCGCCCATGAGCGCGATGGCTTCGCCGGCGGCGACGGCGTCCCCCAGCGCCCGGCACACGCCTTCGACGTCCAGCCCGCCCGCGGCGCTCACGTAGGCGCGGCTACCGGGCGCGCCGAAGCTGCGGCTGGCCAGCGACAGGTAGCGCGCCAGCGAGGAATTGGGCAGTTCGCCTTCGTCGGGGAACAGCGTCGCCATGCGCATGCGCGGCGCCCCCTGCATGAAGCGGCGCGCGAAGTTGCGGCGCATGGACAGGTCCCACACGGCGATGACGGGATGGTGGTTGCGGCCCCGCACCTCGCCGCGCGTGGTCCCGCTGGTCATGAAGACGCGCTCGCACTCGTCGGGCGGCACGCAGCTGAGCGTGGAGTCCTTGAAGGCGCTGATCGGTACCGGCGGGATGTCGCGCCAGCCCGCCAGCCGGCGCGGCGTGAGGCCGCGGCGCTGGCAGAAGCGCCGGTACGGCTCGTCGTGGGTGTACTGCAGCGTGAACAGCTGCGCCGCCACCTCGTCGAACTCGGCGTCGGTGCAGCCGTCCTGGGCCAGGAAGGCCAGCAGCCGCTCGATGGCTTGCTGCAGCTCGGGGAGTGCGGAACCCGTCATGGCAATGGGAGCAGCCGCATGGGCTGCGGCGCATAGGAATGGTTCAGCGGCCCGCTGCCCGCGCCGGTGCGCACCGCAGCGCCGGCCCGCAGCGCCCCGCGGACGTAGTCGCGGGCCTGCTGCACGGCGTCGGGCAGCGCGTGGCCGAGTGCGAGCTGGGCCGCGATGGCGCTGGACAGGGTGCAGCCGGTGCCGTGGGTATTGGCCGTGGCGATGCGCGCGCCACGCAGCCACAGCGGCTGCATGGCCTGGTCCAGCAGCAGGTCGCTGACGCTGTCGCCGGCCAGGTGGCCGCCCTTGAGCAGCACGGCCTGCGCGCCCATGGCGATCATCCGGCGGGCGGCGGCTTCCATCTCGTCCTCGTCGCGCACGGGGTGCCCGGCCAGCAGCGCCGCCTCGTCCAGGTTGGGCGTGACCAGCACGGCGCGGGGGAACAGTTCGCGCACCAGCGAGGCCACCGCCGCCGGGTCGATCAGCCTGGCGCCGCTGGTGGCCACCATGACCGGATCGAGCACCACCGGCCGCAGGCGGTGGCGGTCGACCGCGGCGGCCACCGCCCCGATCGTCGCCGCGGAATGCAGCATGCCGATCTTGACCGCGTCCACGCCGATGTCCTCGACCACGGCGTCGATCTGGTCGGCCAGCACGTCCAGCGGCACCGCATGGATGGAGCGCACGCCCACCGTGTTCTGCGCGGTCAGCGCGGTGATCGCCGTCATGCCGAAGCAGCCCAGGGCGGCGATGGCCTTGAGGTCGGCCTGGATCCCGGCGCCACCGCCGGAATCGGAGCCGGCGATGGCCAGCACGCGCGGGTAGCGCGAGGCGGCAGCAACAGGAGCGGTAGCGGTGGGAGCCATGGACGTCCTTCGGGCATGTGCGTGCTCCGAAGGAACGGTCCGCCGCGGCCCTGGGCGGGCTGCGGCAGGTGCTCTCCTTACGCCGGTTTGAACCGGTTCAAGTTCACGGGTCTGGATCTCAGCACGCTGGCGCGTACACCCCGGAGCACGGGCATTGTGGCACACCGGTCCGTCGGCCCGGTCTGGAGGACCGCAATGGAACTTTGGTCATGGACGGGCTGGGGGCCCGGAAGATGGGGCTATAATCGTGGGCTCATTCCCCGATAGCTCAGTCGGTAGAGCGCCGGACTGTTAATCCGTAGGTCCCTGGTTCGAGCCCAGGTCGGGGAGCCAGACAAGGGTCAAAGGAGCTGCGTGCAAACGCAGCTCCTTTTTCTTTGTGCGAACCCAAGCGCTGCCTGTTTTTTGAGCAATCCGCAGCGCGTCAGTATCCACGGGCTCTTGCGCCGAGGCCATGGGCCTTTCGCACAGATTTGTCCACAGTTCCTGTGAGAAACGTCTGGCAAGTCGCTCGCCGGGCGTCCTACAGCCCAGCTAGAGGCCATGGCTGCGGCGTGCGCATGCGCGCCGGCCACAAGCGACGACCTCCCCAGGGCCTAAGGTACAGAATCTCCAAGTCATGCCGGCATTCCGCCGGCGCTACCCGCGCGAGGTGAGCTGTGCCCGACGACAAATCCGTACTCGTGATCGGCCTGGAACCCACGCTGATCGATTTCTCCGCCCCCGAGTTCGCGGGTACCGGCATGGATGCCGCCAAGGTACGGGCCGGGCTCCAATCCTCTGCCGACGCCTTGACCCGCCTGGGCTACGGCGTGCAAATGTGCCTGACCGATTTCGGCGAGACCGCAGAGCGGGTGGTTCGGGACCAACTCCGGCGCAGGCCATTCGGCTGCGTCGTGATCGGAGCGGGGATCCGGACGATGCCCAGCACGTTCCTGCTCTTCGAGAAACTGGTGAACGTGGTGCATGAAAACGCGCCCCAGGCCAGGATGTGCTTCAACACCCAACCGGGCGATACCGCCGAGGCGGTGCAGCGTTGGCTCTGAGCGCGCCTCGCGCCCTCAGGCCTTGAACACGACTTCCACCGCGGCGGCGTCCAGCTGCCCGCGCAGCCAGGCTTCTCCGCCGAGCAGCTGGAACTTGGCATGCTGGGCGGGTTCCAGCTTCACGGTGACCGGGACCAGGGCGGGCTTCCGGGCCGCCTTGGGCTTCTTCGCCGGCGCTGGTGCCGGCGGCTTGGCGCGGCCACCCATTCCGAACATCGTTTGACTCCTGAAGACGGGACAGCTTCTGCAGCGCAATGTCGCACCGCATGCCGGCGCCGCCTGTAGGACGCGCGTGGCTCCTCGGGTCGGCGCGGGCGGTCGGCCGCTCAGAAGCCGCTCTCGCGCACCAGCACCACGGCCAGCCGCTCGAGCAGCCCCGGCAGCCAGGCATGCGCCTGGCCGGTGATCACCACCTCGGACAGCGCCATGCGCAGGCTGGCCGGGCGGCCGTCCAGGGCGATGCGCACCCGGTACAGCGCGTCCCGCGGCGCGTGCTCGGCCGCGCTGGCACTGCCGGCTGCAGCGGCGCTGCCTTCGCGCGGCACCACCACGATGGAGCCTCCCTTGTTGGCGTCCAGCATGGCATGCGGCAGCATGGTCGTGCGCGTGGCATCGACCTCGACCACGCGCCCGACCAGCGCCTCGCGCGAGCGGGTCTGCAGGTACACCCGGGCCGCATCGCCCACCCGCACCCGGGCCATGTCCTCCTCAGCGACGAAGGCCTCCACGGTCCAGCGCGAGGGGTCCACCAGGATGGCCAGCGGCTGCCGCGGCTGCACCCACACGCCGCCCGCCAGCTGCGGGTCCAGGTCGGTCAGCACGCCGGCGAACGGCGCCACCAGCTGCAGCCGCTGCTGCTCGCCCTGGAACAAGCTGGCCTCGGCCAGGTAGCGGTCCTGCTGGTGTTGCAGCTGCTGGCGCCGCTCCTCGCCGTCGGCGAAGCCGCTCAGGCCGATCAGTTCGCGGGCGCGGGCATCGGCCAGGCTCAGGGCCCGCTGCGCCGACAGCGCCAGCTCGGGCGACTGCAGCGCGAACAGCGGCTGGCCCTGGGTCACCGCGCCTTCCTGGGGCACCACGGCCAGGCGCGCGGCCAGCGGCGAGTGGATCACCTGCTGGCGCTCGGCGTGCACCCAGCCGCTGGCCCGAACGCCGGTCTGCCAGGGCAGCAGCACCACCAGCAACAGCGCCGCCAGCAGCGCCCCCGCCCAACGCTTGCGCGAGCGCCGGATCTCGCCCTTGCGCTCGCGCCAGACGCACAGCTCGGCCCACACCGGCCGGCCGATGAACCAGACCAGCTCCACCGCCATCAGGAAGAGCCCCAGCAGCTTGAAGGCGAAGTGGTAGACCAGCAGAGCGATGCCCAGGAACACGGTCAGGCGGTAGGCCCAGGTCACCAGCGCGAACGCGATCAGCATCGCGTTGCCGCGGCCGGGCAGGCGCTCGGGCCAGGGCTCGTCGAAACCCAGCAGCGTGCGGCGCATCCAGGTCCGGGCCAGGGCGCCGCTGCGCTCGTGCAGGTTGGGCAGGTCCAGCAGGTCGCTGAGGATGAAGTAGCCGTCGAAGCGCATGAACGGGCTGGCGTTGACCAGCAGCGTCAGCACCCAGCTGGTGGTGGCGAGAAAGAACAGGGCGTTGCGCACGGCGCCGTCGGGCGCCAAGCTCCAGGCCAGCGTCGCCAGGCCGGCCAGCGCCAGCTCGGTCACCATGCCGGCGCTGGCGATGGCCAGCCGCTGGCGCGAGCGGTGCAGCTTCCAGCTCTCGCCGGTGTCGGTGTAGAGCATGGGGAACAGCACCAGCAGGGCCACGCCCATGTGGGCGACGCGCACGCCGTAGCGCGTGGCGGTCAGCGCATGCCCCATCTCGTGCAGCGCCTTGGCGAACACCAGTGCCACCGTGTAGCCCAGCATGCCCGACCAGGTGAGCTGCTCCACCACCGTGCCGGCGAAGGTCTCCCACTGCCGGCCGGCCAGCACCAGGCCGGTGAGCGTCAGGGCGGCCAGCGCCCAGGCCGTGGTCCGGCTGAAGACCCAGTCCACATACGGCAGCAGGCCGGCCAGCCAGACCTGGGGCCGCACCAGCGGGATGCGGAAGAACAGGTAGTGGTGCAGCAGCCATTGCAGCGGCGAGGTTTGCATCCGGGCCGCGCGATCGCGCAGCCGGTCCACGGCCTGCGCCGTGTCGGCGCGCACCAGGCTGTTCTGCTCCAGGAAGCCGGCCAGCTCGTGGACGTCGTCCTCGTCGATGCTGAGCGTGGTTTCCTCGTTGACCGAGTCCGCGATGTCCCGCGCGGAGCCCAGCGACCAGCGCAGCAGCACTTCGAAGTCCAGCCAGCCGATGCGGAAGAAGCGGTTGGTGAGCGGGTCCTGCACGGTCCAGGCCGGCGAGCCGTCGCGGTTGGCGGCGGCGGGCAGCAGGCGCAGTTCCTCCCGCAGGGTGGGCAGCCGCGGCGATCCCGCGGTGGCGATGGCCATCGCCGTGCTCACAGGCCGGTCCATTCGCGCAGGGCCGCGATCGGCCGGCGCAGCAGGAAGTAGCCCAGCACGGCCCAGTCGCCCGCGATGCGGGCGGTGCCGCGCAGGCCGATGCGGGCCGCCGGCTCGCCTTCGCCGAAGCGGCCGCGCAACCGGTAGGAGGAGATGCCGTCGGGGCCAGGCACGGCCTGGTAGCTGGTCTGCAGCAGTGTGGCCGCCAACGGGTCCAGCGGCTTGACGTGCAGGAACAGCCGGATCGGCGCGCCGGGCTCCAGGTTGAGCGCGTCGGTGACCGGCAGCCACACCAGCACCCCCGCATCGCGCGGGTCGGCCAGCTGCATCACGCGCTCGCCGGTCTGCACCGGCCGGCCCAGCCAGTCGTTCGGGTCGCCGTAGATGGCCACGCCGTCGCGCTCGGCGCGCACCACCACGCGCTCCAGCGATTGCTCGACCAGGGCGAGCTCGGCTTCCTTCTCCCGGACGCGGCCCATGGCGGCCGCCAGCTCGCCCTTGCTCTTGAGATCGTCGAAAGCGCGCTGCTGCGCGGTCAGCAGGTCCGCGCGCGCCACCGACAGTGCGCCGCGAGCCACCTCGCGCCGGCTGCCCAGGGCGCCGTCGTCCAGCGAGAACAGCCGGTCGCCGGCCTTCACCGGCGCATTGGGCGCGACATGGAAGGCGCTGATCACGCCGTCCTGCGGCGACGCGACGGCCATGGCGCTGAGCGCCACCACCTCGGCCGGCGCCAGCGCCGACAGGCGCACCGGGATCAGCAGCGCCGCCAGCACGGCCAGCGCCACCCAGCCCGCGGCGCGGCGGCTCACCAGCCGGCGCAGCCCGGCCCGCACGCGCAGGGGCTTTTGCGCAAGCGCATGCAGGCAGTAGCCGTAGGTCCGGTGCAGCCGGTCCAGCGCGGCCACCTCCCCGTCCTGCCAGGGCGTCTCGCGCGCGTACAGGACCACGCCCTCCTCGCCGCCCGGTCCCAGCAAGACGGCCAGCAGCAGGTGCTCGGGCAGCCACTCTTCCCAGCCTTCCACCAGGCCGGCCGGCGCGTCGGGAAAGTCCAGCCGCACGCAGCCGCCGCCGGCGGGCCGCACGGCCGGCACGAAGCTGGCCAGCCAGACGGCGAAGGGCGAATCCTCCGCCACGCTGGCCAGGCCGGAGGCCGTGGTGAGCTTCAGCCGCCCGCCGGCGCCGCTGGTGAACAGGGCCGCCTGCCGGAAGGCCACCAGCCGCAGGGTCTCGTTGACCATCGTGAACCCCAGGGCCTGGGGCGTGGCGGCCTCCAGCGCCCGCTGCTCCAGGTGCAGCAAGGCGGCCAGCACCGCGGGCGCGGCCTGCTCCAGCGCGTCATCCATGGGCACGGCTCCTCAGCGCAGCGAGCCCAGGTCGGCGACGCCGCTCATGCCGGGCAGCAACTCCGCATGCTCCTTGCTCACGGCCGCCTCCAGCTCGATGGTCTGGCTCACCGGGTCGACCCGGCTGTTCACCGCCATCACCCGGGCTTCGTAGCTGCGGCCGGTCTCGTCGATGGCGACGTTGAACGCGCTGCCCACGCGCAGCCGCACGAGCATGCGCGAGGGCGCGTTCAGCCGCAGCCGCAGCGGGCCGCTCTTGACCAGGTCCACCATGGGCTGGCCCGGGGTGACGCTCATGTGCGGGCGCACGTGCACCTTGGCGACGCGGCCGGCCCAGGGCGCCTTGATCGTGCATTGCGCCACCTGGGCCTTCTGCAGCTCGACCTGGCCGCGCGCCTTGGCCGCCGCGCTGGCCGCCAACGCCACCTCCACCTCGCTGGCCTGCTCCAGGCCCTGCATGCGGATCTTGCCCTCGTGCGCCTCCACCGCGCCGGCCAGCTCGGCCCTGGCCATGGTCAGCCGCGCCCTGGCCTCCTGGCAATCGAAGCCGACCAGGATCTGGCCGGCGCTGAAGGTCGCGCCCAGCGACAACTGCAGCTGCTCGATGCGGGCCGTCACCGGGCTGGACAGCGTGGTTTCGCGGTCGGCCACCAGGAGCACGCGCACGATGTCGGCCCCGGCGGCGGTCATGGAGGCCGTCGAGGCGGCGGAGGGCATGGCGCTGAAGCCCACCTCGTCCTGGCGGGCCGGCACAGCGGCTGGCCGCACCTCCGCCTGCGCGGCCGCGGCGGCAGCCAGCAGGACCAGTCCCGCCCACCAGCGACGGGCGTCGATCCTGATTCTGTCGCTCATGGCTGCGCCTCGCGCGCCGCCGCGGCCAGCCAGGTCCGCAGCTCGGGCAGCTTGGAGGTCAGGGCGGCGGCCAGCGTGGCCTCGTAGACCGAGCCGCGCGCCTGGGGCGGCAAGGTGCTGGCGTACTGCGCCTCCCCCTTGACCTCGCCGCGGCCATTGGCCATGGCGATGACCCAGCGCGCCCGCTCCAGGCCATCGCGGAATTCGCGCTGCAGGGTGAACGTCAGCGGCACGCCGCGGGCGGCGTCCACCTCCATCTCGTTGCGCCTGAACACCTCGCCGATCTGCGCCCGCATGCGCGCCTGCAGCACGGGGTCGTCCACGCCGACCAGCCGCACCGAGACGGCCGGCGGATGGCCGAACAGGTTGGACGTCATCTTGAGCGTGTCCTGCTCGGTGGCCCTCAGGTGGGCGCGCACGCGCTCGGCCAGCCGGGGGATGTCGTCCTGGTGGAAGTTGTCGGGCAGCGGATCGAAACCCAGCGAGTTGTACAGCCGGCCGAAGGCGATCTGGGCGCCGGCGTAGGCGTTGGCCCGCTGGTAGCTGCCCAGCACGGACCGCGCCTGGGTGCGGATGACTTCCAGTTCGCTGTCCAGGCGCGCGGCGACGGACGCCCGCGCATAGTCGGCCAAGCGCTTGTCGACCTGGGCGGCGGTGTCGGCCAGCTTGAAATCCTCCACCGCCAAGCGGTAGCGCTCCACGCTGATGCGCAGCTGGGTCATCACCGCCATGGACAAGGCCATGCGCCGGGCCTCGTCGGTGCGCACCTGCTGGTCCTGCGCCGAGCGCAGGGACGGCAGGGCCAGCAGCTGCAGCAGGTTCCAGGAGATGCGGGCACTGCCCTGCGTCCAGGCGCTGTTGAACAGCAGGTCGTTGGAGCTGTACTGCCGCCCCGCTTCCAGGCTGATGCCCGGCAGCATGCCCAGCAGCTGCCGCCGCGCCTCGTCGGCGGTGATGCGCTTCTTGAAGTCCTCCTCGCGCAGCTCGGGGCGCTGCAGCAGGGCCAGCTCCTCCAGCTGGCGCACGTTGCCGGGAACGGCCGGCAGGCGTGCCTCGGCCGTGTCGGCGACGGTGAAGGGCACGCCGGGCTCGACGTTCATCAGCGCGGCCAGCTCGCGGTTGGCGAACTCCAGGTCCTGGCGGCGCTGGTTCAGCAGGGAGATCGCGTCCAGCAGCGCGCGCTGGTAGTTCAGGGCCTGGGCGGGCGAGATGACGCGCTGGGTCTCGGCCTCGCGCGAGCGGGCCAGCGCCAGGTGGGCGCGCTCCAGCACCTCCTGCGTCTGCGCCGCCAGCCGCTGCGCGCCCAGGGCGCGCCAGTACGCGGCGCGCACGTCCTGCACCATGTTCTGCACCACCTTGCGGCGGCGTTCCTCGGCGACCAGGTACTGGTCGGCCTGCTGGCGCGCGCGGTAGTACGACACGCCGAAGTCCAGCACGTTCCAGGAGAACTCGGCGCTGGCCGTGGCGTAGTTGCGCTCCTCCGAGGTGGACGGGCGCAGCGACTGGACGCGGTCGACGATGCCGATGCTGGTGCCGCCCGAGTCATTGCTGCGGTCGCGGTAGCCGGCCGAGGCCAGCAGCTTGGGCAGCATGTCGTAGCCGGCGTAGTCGTTCAAGCCCAGCGCCAGAGCCGACTCCATCTTCTTGAGCCGGTAGTCCAGGTTGTACTTGAGGGTGCGGGCGATGGCTTCTTCCAGCGTCACCGGGCCGGCGATGGGCGCCTGGCCCACGTGCATGCCCTGGGTGTCGGCCTTGACGCGCTGGCGCACCTCGTCCTGGGTGGCCTGCCGGGGCGTGACGGAGCAACCCGCGACGATGGCGGCCACCGCCAGCAAGGACAGCTTGGCCGCAAGGGAGGGGATTCGGATGGGGGACTGATGCATGGCGAAGGAAGAAGTCACCGACTCGTGGGAAGGATGGAGGACGGGAAAAAGGCGCATGGACACCCTCACTGGCGTTGGGCGGGGACGGGCGGCGCATCGGCCGCGGCGGCGCGCGGCAGCCGCGCGCGGAAGTCCTGGGCATTGCGGCTCAGCTGGGATGCGAAGCCCTCGGCGGCACGGCGCACCGGCAGCGGCTGGCGTTCCGGTGCGACGGCCTGCGCGGCAACGGCAGCGGTATCGACGCCGCGCTCCGGCTGCGCGACGCGCACGGCTTCCCTGTCCTGCGCAGCCGCCGACCGCGGTTCGGACGCGCCCCTGGCCGGCGCGGCGGGTTTGGCGGCGGGGGTTCCCAGCGCGAACGGATCGAACAGCGTGGTCGCGCCCACCGCGGCCGAGTTGAGCGAGTCCGCGCGCAGGCCGCGCGCCAGCGATTCGAGGCGGGAGGCCCGCACGACCTCCTGCACGAACACGCTGTGCTCGGGCGTGAGCGACTGGTGGCGCACCGCACGCTGCACGAACAGGCTGGACGACGCTTCTGCCAGCTCGCGTGCCGCCAGGCCCCTGGAGCCGAACTGCAGGCCCTGCGCGAACCCGAGGTCGGTGCCCAGCCCCTGCAGCAGCTCGGCCTGGGTCGCGCTGTCGGCCTGCACGGCGCGCAGCCCGGCGCTCAGCTCCATTTCGCTGCGCGACTCGCCCACGCTGAACAGCACGTGCAGCGCGGGAACGGCCACCCTGTCGAAGCCCGGGCGCTGGTGCAGGACTGCCGGCGGGCTGTCGTCGCCGGGTTCGGGCAGGTCGTCGGCCACCACCAGCGTCAGCGTGCCGGTGCTGCTGCCGCCCTGGCCGTCGCTGACCACGTAGCGGATCGTCACCACCCCGCTGGCGTTGAGCGCGGGCGTGAAGCTCAGGGTGCCGTCGGGACTGACGGTGACGCTGCCCAGCGCGGGATCGTCCAGGACGGCGCTGGTCACGCTCAGCGCGTCGCCGTCCGCATCGCTGTCGTTGGCCAGCACCGCGATGCCGCCCAGCGGCTGGTTGACGCCGGTGGTCGCCACCTCGCCCGCCACCCGCGGCGCGTCGTTGACGGCGCTCACCTGGAAGCTGACGGTGGCGGTGGCGCTGCCGCCCCGGCCGTCGGTCACGGTGTAGCGGAAGCCGGCCGGCCCGTTGTAGTCGGGAGCCGGCGTGAACACCACGGCGCCGCCGACCAGGCGCACGCTGCCGCCCATCGCGTCCTGCACGCTGACGATGCTCAGCGCATCGCCGTCGCCGTCGCTGTCGTTGGCCAGCAGGTCGCTGCTGGAGACCGTGAGCGAACCGTCTTCGGGGATGGCGCCCAGCACCTCGCCCTGGACCTGCGGCACGAAATTGGCGCTGGCCACGGAAACGGTCACGCTCGCGGTCTCGCTGGCGCTGCCCGTGCCCACCGTGTAGCTGAAGCTGGTGCTGCCGCTGTAGTTGGCGGCGGGCGCGAAGACCAGCTGGCCGCCGGCCGTGAGGCTGACACTGCCGTTGGCCACCGCGACCGGCGCGCCGCCGGCCGTGATGGCCTGCCCGTTCACGGCCGTGATTGCGCGTCCGCCGTCCTCGAAGCTGTCGTTGGCCAGGACATCGATGACGACCGGCGTGTCCTCCACGGCGCCCACGCTGTCGGCCCGGATGTCGGCGACGGCGGCGATGTTCAGCGCCACCGCGTCGGTGTCCACCAGCCCGGTCGAGTCCGTGGTGCTCAGGGTCAGCGTGGCGGCGCCGGCGCGGTCGACCACGGGGCTGTAGACCAGGCCAGCCAGCGCCGCGTTGATCTGGGCCGCGCTGCCGCTCAGGGTGAGCAGCGCCGTCCCGTTGCCGCTGACGGCCGCGCCGCCGCCCAGGGGGACGTTGACGCTGCCACTGTCGACGCTGACGGTGGTGGTGAGGTTGCCGCCGTCCGCATCGGCGACACGCAGCCCCGCGATGGCCCGCGGCGCGTCTTCCGTCACGCCCTGCGCGCCGGGCACGGCCTGGACCGGCGCGTCGTCGACGGCCGTCACCGCCAGGCTGACGGTGGCCGTGGTGCTGCCGCCCTGCCCGTCGCTGACCGTGTAGGTGAAGCTGGCCGGGCCGTGGTAGTCGGCAGTGGGTGTGAACACCACGTTGCCACCGACCAGGGCGACCGTTCCGCCGACAGCGTTCTGCACGCTGGTCAGGGTCAGCGCCTGGCCGTCCGCATCGCTGTCGTTGGCCAGCAGCGTGGCCGCCGGGATGGTGACGGCCTGGTCTTCCTGCGTGGGCGCCAGCAGGTCGGCGCCCGCCACGGGGGTGTCGTTGACGGCGCTGACGTTGAAGCTGATGCGCGCGGGCGCGCCGGCGAAGGCGCCGGCCGTGTCCTGCACGCTGAAGTCGAAGCCGGCGTACGGGGCGCCATTGCCGTCGGCGCCCGGCACGAACACCAGCCGGCCGGCGGCGATGTCCGCCGCGCTGACCACCTGGCCTGCGGTGACGGCGACGCCGTCCAGCAGCAGCTGGCCGGCGGCCGGTGCCGTGTCGATGCGCACGTTGGCCAGGCCCTGGCCCAGGTCCGGGTCGCTGAAGCCGAAGTCGGCGATCGCCAGTGCGCGCGTGCCGTCCTCCGGCAGGTTCAGCGTCGTGCCGGTGCCACTCGGGGCGGTATTGGCGCCGACGTTCACCGTCAGGGTGCCGGTGGCGCTGGTCGTGCCGTCGTTCACCGTGTAGCCGATGATCGCCGTTCCGCTGAAGTTGAGGGCGGGCGTGAAGTTCAGGCTGCCGTCGGCGTTGCGGGTGACCGTGCCCTGCGCCGGATCGACGGTCGCGGCCGTCACGCTCAGCGTGTCGCCGTCCGCATCACCGTCGTTGGCCAGCACGTCGATGTTGTTCAGGGGCGTGTTGACCGGCGTGGAAGCCAGGTCGGCCCCGGTTTGCGGCACGTCGTTGACGGAGCTGACCTGCAGGCGCACGGTCGCGGTGGCGCTGCCGCCCTGCCCGTCGCTCACCGTGTAGGTGAAGCTGGCCGGCCCCTGGTAATGGGCCGCGGGGGTGAACACCACGTTGCCGCCCGACAGCACCACCGTGCCGCCCACCGCATCCTGCACGCTGGTGAGGGTCAGCACGTCGCCGTCGGCATCCCTGTCGTTGGCGACCAGCAGGCTGGCAGCGATGGTGGCCGGCGTGTCCTCGTCGGTCGAACCCACCGTGTCGTCGGCCGCCACCGGCGCATCCTGCACCCGGGTGACCTCGAAGGTCATGGTGCTGCGCGTCGCGGCAAAGGCGCCGGCCGAGTCCTGCACCGTGAACTCGAAGCTGTCGTACGGCATGCCGTTGCCGTCGGCGGCCGGCACGAAGACCAGCCGGCCGGCGGCGATGTCCGCGGCGCTGACGACCTGTCCGGCGACCACCGGCAGGCCGTCCAGCAGCAGCAGCTCGCCCTGCCGGGGCACCACGTCGAAGCGCACGGCGCCCAGGGTCTGGCCCAGGTCCGGGTCGATGAAGGGGAAGTCGCGCACAGCCAGCGTCAGCACGCCGTCTTCGGGCAGGCTGAGCGTGTTGGCGCCGCCGGTGGGCGCAGCGTTGGCGCCCACGTTCACCGTCAGCGTGCCGCCGGTGCTGCCGCCTTGCCCATCGTCCGCGACGTACTGGATCACCACCGGCCCGCTGACGTCGAGCGCCGGCGTGAAGCGCAGCGTGCCGTCGGCGTTGATGCTGACGCTGCCCTGCGCAGGGTCCTGCAGCGTCGCCTCGGTCACGCGCAGCGTGTCGCCGTCGATGTCCGTGTCGTCCGCCAGAACGTCGACGTCGATGGGCGTGTTGATGGGGGTGGACGCCACGTTGTCGCCGGCCACGGGCGCGTCGTTCACCGGGCTGACCTGCAGGCGCACGGTCGCGGTGGCGCTGCCGCCCTGGCCGTCGATCAGGGTGTAGGTGAAGCTCGCGTCGCCGTGGTAGTTGGCCGCGGGCGTGAACACCACGTTGCCATCCACCAGCGCCACCGTGCCGCCCACCGCGCCCTGCACGCTGGCCAGGGTCAGCGTGTCGCCGTCGGCATCGTCATCGTTGGCCAGCAGTGCGGCGCCGGCGATCGTCGCCGCCTGGTCTTCCTGGATCGCCGGCAGCGTGTCGTCCGCGGCCACCGGGCCATCCTGCACCGCGGCCACGGCGAAGCTGATCCGGGCGGGCGCGCTGGAATAGGCGCCGGCCGTGTCCTGCACGCTGAAGTCGAAGCCGGCGTAGGGCGCGCCGTTGCCCTCGGCCGCCGGCACGAACACCAGCCGCCCGTCCGCGATGTCCGCCGCGCTGACCACCTGGCCGCCGGTGATGGCGATGCCGTCCAGCAGCAGCTGGCCGGCCGCCGGTATGGTGTCGATGCGCACGTTGGCCAGGCTCTGGCCCGAGTCCGGGTCGCTGAAGCCGAAGTCGGCCACCGCCAATGCGCGCGTGCCGTCCTCGGGCAGGCTCAGCGTCGCGCCGGCGCCGGTGGGCGCGGTGTTGGCACCGACGCTCACGGTGAGCGTGCCGTTGGTGCTGCCACCCTGGCCGTCGCTCACCGTGTAACGGATCACCACCGGCCCACTGACGTTGTTGGCCGGCGTGAAATTCAGGCTGCCGTCCGCGTTGACGCTGACGGTGCCCTGGGTCACGGGATCCAGCGGCGTGACCGTGACGGTCAGCGTGTCCTCGTCCACATCGCTGTCGTTGGCCAGGACGTCGATGTTGAGCAACGGCGTGTTCACCGGGGTCGAGGCCAGGTCATTGGCCACCCGCGGCGCGTCGTTGACCGCATTGACCTGCAGGTTCACCGTCGCCGTGGCGCTGCCGCCTTTGCCGTCGATCACCGTGTAGCTGAAGCTGGCCGGGCCGTTGAAGTCGGCCGCCGGCGTGAACACCACGTTTCCGTTCACCAGGTTCACCGTGCCGCCCACCGCGTCCTGCACGCTGGCGATGCTCAGCGTGTCGCCATCCGCATCGCGGTCGTTGGCCAGCAGCACAGACGCCGCGATCGTGACGGCTTGGTCCTCGCGGGTCGAGCCCACCGTGTCGTCAACCGCCAGCGGCGCATCCTGCACCGCGGTGACGTTCAGGCTCATGGTGCTGCGCCCGGTGGCGAAGGCGCCACCCGAATCCTGCACCGTGAACTGGAAGCTGGCGTAGGGGGCACCGTTGCCGTCGGGCGCGGGCACGAAGACCAGGCGGCCGGCGGCGATGTCGGCGGCGTTGACCACCTGGCCGGCCACCACCGGCAAGCCGTCCAGCAGCAGCAGCTGGCCGGCCTCGGGGGCGACGTCGATGCGCACCGCGGCCAGCGCCTGGGTGGGGTCGGGATCGGTGAAACCGAAATCGGCCACCGTCAGGGTACGAGCCGAGTCCTCGGGCAGGCTCAGCGTGTTGCTGGTGCCGCTGGGCGCGATGTTGTCGCCGACGTACACCGTGAGCCGGCCGGTGGCGCTGCCGCCCTGCCCGTCGCTGACCGTGTAGTCGATCAGCACCGGCCCGCTGACGTTGCTGGCCGGCGTGAAGCGCAAGCTGCCGTCCGCGTTGATGCTGACGCTGGCCCGGGTCGGATCCACGACCGTCGCCGTGGTCACGCGCAGCATGTCGCCATCGATGTCAATGTCGTTGGCCAGCACGTCGATGGTGAGCGGCTGGTTCTGCGGCGTCGACGCCACGTCGTCTTCGACCTCGGGCAGGTCGTTCACCGGGCTGACCTGCAGGCGCACGGTCGCGGTGGCGCTGCCGCCCTGGCCGTCGATCACGGTGTAGGTGAAGCTCGCGTCGCCGTGGTAGTTGGCCGCGGGCGTGAACACCACGTTGCCGTCCACCAGCGCCACCGTGCCGCCCACCGCGCCCTGCACGCTGGCCAGGGTCAGCGTGTCGCCATCCACGTCGCTGTCGTTGACCAGCAGGCTGTCCGCCGACACCGTGGCGGCCTGATCCTCGGGAGTGGCTGCCAGGATGTCGTCGGTCGCCACGGGTGCGTCCTCCGCCGCCGCGACGACGAAGCTGATGCGTGCGGGCGCACTGGCGTAGGCGCCAGCCGTGTCCTGCACACTGAACTCGAAACTGGCATAGGGCGCGCCGTTGCCCTCGGCCGCCGGCACGAACACCAGCCGCCCGTCCGCGATGTCCGCCGCGCTGACCACCTTGCCCGCCATCACGGCCGTGCCGTTGAGCAGCAGCTGGCCGGCCGCCGGTACGGTGTCGATGCGCACGTTGGCCAGGCTCTGGCCCCTGTCCGGGTCGCTGAAGCCGAAGTCGGCCACGGCCAGGGCGCGCGTACCGTCCTCGGGCAGGCTCAGCGCGGCATTGGCGCCGGTGGGCGCGTTGTTGGCGCCCACGCTTACCGTCAGCGTGCCGTCGGTGCTGGCCGTGCCGTCGCTGACCGTGTAGCGGATGGTCGCCATGCCGCTGAAGTTGGCAGCCGGCGTGAAGTTCAGGCTGCCGTCGGCGTTGATGCTCACCGTGCCTTGCACGGGGTCCACCAAGGCGGCGGTGACGATCAGTGCGTCGCCGTCCGCGTCGCTGTCGTTGGCCAGCACGTCGATGCCCGCCAGCGGCGTGTTCACCGGGGTCGAGGCCAGGTCATTGGCCACCCGCGGCGCGTCGTTGACCGCATTGACCTGCAGGTTCACCGTCGCCGTGGCGCTGCCGCCTTTGCCGTCGATCACCGTGTAGCTGAAGCTGGCCGGGCCGTTGAAGTCGGCCGCCGGCGTGAACACCACGTTTCCGTTCACCAGGTTCACCGTGCCGCCCACCGCGTCCTGCACGCTGGCGATGCTCAGCGTGTCGCCATCCGCATCGCGGTCGTTGGCCAGCAGCACAGACGCCGCGATCGTGACGGCCTGGTCCTCATTGATGGGGCCGACCGGATCGCCTGCCACGGCCACGGGCGCATCGTTGACCGGCGTAACGTTCAGCTCCAGCTGGTTGCTCGCGGGATCGAAGGCGCCGGCTGCGTCCTGCACGCTGAAGCTGAAGGTCGTGTAGGGCGTGCCGTTGCCGTCGGCCGCCGGCACGAAGACCAGCCGGCCCGCATTGATGTCATCGGCGCTGACCAGCTGGCCCTGGACCACGTTCACGCCGCCCAGGGTCAGGCGGCCCGCCGCGGGCGTGCTGTCGATGCGCACGTTGGCCAGGACCTCCTGCCCCGCGTCGGCGTCGGAGAAGCCGAAGTCGGCGGCCGTCAGGGTCAGCGTCGCATCCTCGGCCAGCGTGAGCGTCCTGTCCTGCCCGGAGGGAGGCGTATTCGCGCCCACGTTCACCGTCAGGGTGCCGGCCGTGCTGCCGCCCTTGCCGTCACTGACGACGTAGTTGATGAGCACGGGCCCGCTGACGTTGAGGGCAGGCGTGAAGTCCAGGCTGCCGTTGAGGTTGACGACCACGGTGCCTTGCGCCGGGTCCTGCAGGACCGCACTGGTCACGGTCAGCGTATCGCGGTCGGCATCGCTGTCGTTGGCCAGCACCTGGATGTTCGCCAACGGCGTGTTCAGGGGTGTCGACGCGAGGTCGTTGCCGACCTGGGGCGCGTCGTTGACTGCCGTGACCGTCAGCGTGGCGGCCGCCGTGACGCTGCCGCCCCGTCCATCGATCACCGTGTAGGTGAAGCTGGCCGGGCCGTTGTAGTTGGGCGCGGGCGTGAACACCACGTTGCCGCCCACCAGCTCCACCGTCCCCCCGACCGCATCCTGCACGCTGGCGATGACCAGCATGTCGGCATCCGCGTCGCTGTCGTTGGCGAGCAGGGTTGCCGCCGGGATCGTGACGGGCTGGTCCTCGGGCGTCGTGGCCACCGCGGAATCGTTGCCGGCGACCGGGATGTCATTGACCGACGTGACGATGAGGTTGACGTTGGCCGTCTCGTTAACGCCACCCGCAGTGACGGTGTAGGTGAAGGCCGCCGAGCCGGTGTAGTTGGCCGCCGGGGTGAACACCAGCTGGCCGCCCGCATTCAGGCTTACCGCGCCGTTGGCGACGGCCACCGCCGGGCCGCCCGCCGTGAGGGCTTGGCCGTTGACGGCCGTGATCGTGCGCCCGGCATCCTCGAAGCTGTCGTCGGCCAGCACGTCGATCGTGACCGGCGTGTCTTCGGCCGTGGTCGCGCTGTCATCGGCGATGTCGGCCACCGGGGCCACGGTGATGGCCACCGTGTCGGTGTCGCTGCCGCCAGCGTCATCGCTGGTAACCACCGTCAGCGTGGCCGCGCCGTTGTAGTCGGGCGCGTTGATGTAGCTCAGCCCCGCCAGGGCGGCATTGATCTGGCCGGCCGTGCCGGTGAGCGTGACGCTGGCCGTGCCATTGTGGGTGATGAGCGCCCCACCCCCTGCGCTGACGCTCACCGTGCCGTTGCTCACGCTCACCGTGGTGGTCAGGTTGACGCCCGCGCCGTCCACGTCCGACACGCTGATGCCACCGATGGCCAGCGGCGTGTCCTCGTTCGTGCTCTGCGCGCCCGGCACGGTGTTGACCGGCGCGTCGTTGACGGCGGTGACGGTGACGCTGACCGTGGCCGTTTCGGTCACTCCGCCGGATGTGACGGTGTAGCTGAAGGCGGCCGGGCCGTTGTAGTGGGTTGCCGGCGTGAACACCAGCCGACCATCCGCACCGAGGCTCACGCTGCCGTTGGTGACGCCCACCGCGGGACCGCCGGCCGTGATGGCCTGGCCGTTGACGGCCGTGATGGTGCGCCCGGCGTTCTCGAAGCTGTCGTTGGCCAGCACGGCTATGGTCACGGCCGTGTCTTCGGCCGTGGTCGCGCTGTCGTCGGCGATGTCGGCCACCGGAGCCACGGGGATCGCCACCGTGTCCGTGTCGCTGCCGCCCGCGCCGTCACTGGTGACCACCGTCAAGGTGGCCGGGCCGTTGTAGTCCGGCGCGTTGGTATAGCTCAGACCTGCCAGCGCTGCGTTGATCTGCGCGGCCGTGCCGCTCAAGATGAGGCTGGTCGTGCCGTTGCCCGTGAGGCTCGCGCCGTTGGCATTGGCCACGCTCACGGCGCCGTTGCTCACGCTCACGGTGGTGGTCAGGTTCACGCCCGCGCCGTCCACGTCGGCCACGCTGATGCCGGCGATGGCCAGCGGCGTGTCCTCGTCCGTGCTCTGGGCGCCCGGAACTGTATTGACCGGTGCGTCGTTGATCGCGGTGACCGTCACGTTGACCGTGGCTGTCTCGGTGGTGCCTCCGGAGGTGACGGTGTAGGTGAAAGCCACCAGGCCGTTGTAGTTGGCAGCGGGGGTGAACACCAGCTGCCCGCCAGCGCTCAGGCTGACGCTGCCGTTGGTGACGCTGACCGCCGCGCCGCCGGCCGTGAGGGCCTGGCCGTTGACAGCGGTGATGGTGTGCCCGGCGTTCTCGAAGCTGTCGTTGGCCAGCACGTCGATGGCGACCGGCGTGTCTTCGGCCGTGCTCGCGCTGTCGTCGACGATGTCGGCCACGGGAGCCACCGTGATCGCCACCGTGTCGGTGTCGCTGCCACCCGCGCCGTCGTTGGTGACCACCGTCAAGGTGGCCGGGCCGTTGTAGTCCGGCGCGTTGGTGTAGCTCAGGCCGGCCAAGGCGGCGTTGATCTGCGCGGCCGTGCCGCTCAGGATGAGGCTGCCCGTGCCGTTGCCCGTGAGGCTCGCGCCGTTGGCGTTGGCCACGCTCACGGTGCCGTTGCTCACGCTCACCGTGGTGGTCAGGTTCACGCCCGCGCCGTCCACGTCGGCCACGCTGATGCCGGCAATGGCCAGCGGCGTGTCCTCGCTCGTGCTCTGCGCGCCCGGCACCGTGTTGACCGGAGCATCGTTGACGGCGGTGACCGTCACGTTGACGTTGGCTGTTTCGGTGACACCGCCGGACGTGACGGTGTAGGTGAAGGTCGCCGGGCCGTTGTAGTTGGCCGCTGGGGTGAATAGCAGTTCGCCGTCAGCATTCAAGCTCACGCTGCCGTTGCCGACGTTCACCGCCGGCCCACCAGCCGTGAGAGCCTGGCCGTTGACGGCTGTGATCGTGCGCCCCGCATCCTCGAAGCTGTCGTTGGCCAGCACGCTGATCGTCACGGCCGTGTCTTCGGCCGTGGTCGCGCTGTCGTCCGCGATGTCGGCCACGGGGGCCACCGTGATGGCCACCGTGTCCGTGTCGCTGCCGCCGGTGCCGTCGCTGGTCACCACCGTCAGGGTGGCCACGCCGTTGTAGTCGGCAGCATTGGTGTAGCTCAGACCCGCCAGAGCGGCATTGATCTGCGCGGCCGTGCCGCTCAGGATGAGGCTGCCTGTGCCGTTGCCGCTGAGGGTTGCGCCACCAGCACTGGCCACGCTCACGACGCCGTTGCTCACGCTCACCGTGGTGGTCAGGTTGACGCCAGCACCGTCCATGTCGGCCACGCTGATGCCAGGGATGGCCAACGGCGTGTCCTCGTTCGTGCTCTGCGCGCCCGGCACCGTATTCACCGGCGCGTCATTCACCGCCGTGACAGTGACATTGACGTTGGCCGTTTCCGTGACTCCACCGGACGTGACGGTGTAGGTGAAAGCCGCCGGGCCGCTGTAGTTTGCCGCCGGCGTGAACACCAGCTGGCCTTGCGCGTTCAGGCTCACGGTGCCGTTGCTCACCGCCACCGCCGCAGCTCCGGCCGTGACGGCCTGGCCGTTGATCGCCGTGATCGTGCGCCCGGTGTCCTCGAAGCTGTCGTTGGCCAGCACGCTGATCGTCACGGGCGTGTCCTCGGCCGTGGTCGCGCTGTCGTCGGCGATGTCGGCCACCGGAGCAACCGTAATGGCCACCGTGTCGGTGTCGCCGCCGCCGGTGCCGTCGTTGGTGACTAACGTCAAGGTGGCCGGGCCGTTGTAGTCCGGCGCATTGGTATAGCTCAGACCTGCCAGCGCCGCGTTGATCTGCGCGGCCGTGCCGCTCAGGATGAGGCTGGCCGTGCCGTTGCCACTGAGGCTCGCATCACCGGCATTGGCCACGCTCACGGTGCCGTTGCTCACGCTGACCGTGGTGGTGAGGTTGACGCCCGCACCGTCCACGTCGGCCACGCTGATGCCGGCGATGGCCAAGGCTGTGTCTTCGTTGGCCGTCTGGGAGCCGGGCACGGTGTTGACCGGAGCATCGTTGACGGCGGTGACCGTCAGGTTGACGTTGGCTGTCTCGGTGACATCACCGGACGTGACCGTGTAGGTAAAAGCCGCCGGGCCGTTGTAGTTGGCGCCAGGCGTGAATACCAGCTGGCCACTGGTGTTGAGGCTTACCGCGCCGTTGGCCACCGCCACCGCCGCACCGCCGGCCGTGATCGCCTGGCCGTTGACGGCGGTGATCGCGCGCCCGGCGCTCTCGAAGCTGTCGTTGGCCAGCACGCTGATCGTCACGGCCGTGTCCTCGGCCGTGGTCGCGCTGTCGTCCTGAATGTCGACCACTGGGGCCACGGTGATCGCCACCGTGTCGGTGTCGCTGCCGCCCACGCCGTCGCTGGTGACCACCGTTAGGGTGGCCGCGCCGTTGTAGTCGGCAGCGTTGGTGTAGCTCAGACCGGCCAGAGCGGCGTTGATCTGCGCGGCCGTGCCGCTCAGGACGAGGCTGCCCGTGCCGTTGCCCGTGAGGCTCGCGCCGTTGGCGTTGGCCACGCTCACGGCGCCGTTGCTCACGCTCACCGTGGTGGTCAGGTTCACGCCCGCGCCGTCCACGTCGGCCACGCTGATGCCGGCGATGGCCAGCGGTGTGTCCTCGTTGGTGCTCTGCGCACCGGGCACCGTGTTGACCGGCGCATCGTTGACCGCCGTGACCGTGACGTTGACGTTGGCTGTCTCGGTCACGCCCCCCGATGTGACGGTGTAGGTGAAGGTTGCCGGGCCGGTGTAGTTGAGGGCCGGGGTGAACACCAGCTGGCCACCGGCGTTGAGGTTGACCGTGCCGTTGGTGACCGCCACCGCGGCGCCGCCGGCCGTGATCGCCTGGCCATTGACGGCGGTGATGGCGCGCCCGGCGTTCTCGAAGCTGTCGTTGGCCAGCACGCTGATCGTCACGGCCGTGTCCTCGGCCATGGTCGCGCTGTCGTCCGCGATGTCGGCCACCGGCGCCACCGTGATCGCCACCGTGTCGGTGTCGCTGCCGCCGGCACCGTCGCTGGTAACCACTGTTAGCGTGGCTGCGCCGTTGTAGTCGGCCGTGTTGGTGTAGCTCAGGCTCGCCAGAGCAGCGTTGATCTGGCCGGCCGTGCCGGTAAGCGTGATGCTGGCCGTGCCGTTGTTGGTGATGACCGCCCCGCCCCCGGCGCTGACGCTCACGACGCCATTGCTCACGCTCACCGTGGTGGTCAGGTTCACGCCCGCGCCGTCCGCATCGGCCACGCTGATGCCAGGGATGGCCAGCGGCGTGTCCTCGCTCGTGCTCTGCGCGCCCGGCACCGTGTTGGCCGGCGCATCGTTGACGGCGGTGACAGTGACGCTGACGTTGGCTGTCTCGGCCGTGCCGCCCGAGCTGACGGTGTAGTTGAAGCTGGCCGGACCGTTGTAGTTGGCGGCTGGGGTGAATAGCAGTTCGCCGTCAGCATTCAAGCTCACGCTGCCGTTGCCGACGTTCACCGCCGGGCCGCCGACGGTGATCGCCTGGCCGTTGACGGCCGTGATGGTGCGCCCGGCATTCTCGAAGCTGTCGTTGGCCAGCACGCTGATCGCCACGGCCGTGTCCTCGGCCGTGCTCGCGCTGTCGTCCTGGATGTCGGCCACCGGAGCCACCGTGATGGCCACCGTGTCCGTGTCGCTGCCGCCGGCGCCGTCACTGGTCACCACCGTCAGGGTGGCCGCGCCGTTGTAGTCGGCGTTGTTGCTATAGCTCAGACCTGCCAGAGCAGCATTGATCTGCGCGGCCGTGCCGCTCAAGGTGACGCTCGCCGTGCCGTTGTCGGTGATGACCGCCCCGCCCCCGGCGCCGACGCTCACCGTGCCGTTGCTCACGCTCACCGTGGTGGTCAGGCTCACGCCCGCGCCGTCCACGTCGGCCACGCTGATGCCGGCGATGGCCAGCGGCGTGTCCTCGTTCGTGCTCTGTGCGCCCGGCACCGTGTTGACCGGCGCGTCGTTCACGGCAATGACCGTGACGGCGACATTGGCAGTGGAAGTGAGGCCCTGCCCGTCCTTCACGGTATAGCTGAAGCTGCCCGTGCCGCTGAAGTCGGCGGCGGGGACGAACACCGCCATGCCGCCCACCAGGCTCACGCTGCCGCCAACGGCATCCTGCACGCTGAGGATGGACAGCCCGCCCTCCGCATCGGTGTCGTTGGCCAGCAGCGTCGCCGCGTCCAGCTCCAGGGAGGTGTCCTCCGTGGTCGTGACACTGTCGGCACCCGCGACCGGCGCATCGTTGCTGCCGTCGATGGTGATGGTCAGGGTGACGGTGCTGGTGTCGCCATCCCCGTCCGTGATGGTGTAGGTGAAGGTCTCGGTCAGCGTCTGGCCGGCCTGCAGCCGGTTCACCGCGTCCAGTGTGTTGTCGAGCTCGTAGCTGTAGTTGCCATCCGCCTGGAGCGTCAGGCGGCCGTAGCTGCCCGCCACCGGCGCGCCCACGCCGCCCGCGAGTACGGCGGATCCGGCGGCCACGGCCGTCACGGCGCCGGCTGCCGCCGCGCCGTCGGCACCGAGCAGGTCGTTGGGCAGGACGTTGCCGGTCACCGGGTTGATCCCGTCCTCGACAGCACTTGCCGTGTCAGCGACCGCTTCGGGGCGATCGTCCACGATGGCGATGTTGAGGTTCCTGGGACTGGCAGTAGCCGTATCGTTGCCTAGGCTGTCCTTAACGGACACTGCGAAGCTCGCGGTCACGTCGGCCGCGCTCGCGACGGCGGTGTTCAGCTCGTACCGGTAGCCGACCACGCCGGTCGAGGCGTCGAAGCTGATCAGCTGAAGGGTGCCGGCGGCGCCCACGCCGCCACCAACGACGGTTACCGGCGTGGTGTTCAGTGTGGCCAGCTGGGCACCGGAAACGGTGGATCCTCCCACGCGCAGCTCGTCGATAGAGGTGCCTGCGATGGTCAGAATCTGAAAGTTGCCGGTGAAAACCTCGCCATTACCCGCGGCATTTGTGCCACCCAGGTTGAGGTCGGACTCCAGCACGCTGCCGTCTGAGCCGGCCACGGCGCCGTCGCCCAGGCCGACCACGGCCGGTACGCCCACGATGTTGACGGTCAGCGTAGTCGTGGCACGGTCGCCGTCGCCGTCCGTCACCTCGTAGGTAAAGGTGTCACTCAGGCTACGTCCGCCCACCAAGGCTTGGACGGCTGTGTTGTTGTAATCCGGCGTGTACGTATAGCTGCCGTCGGCCTGCAGCACCAGTGCGCCGTAGGCGCCTGGTACCGAGCCGCCGACACCGCCAGCGCTTACTGCGCCCGTGCCGGCCGCCACACCCGTGACGACCGCCACGGGTGCGCCATCCGCGCCGAGGGTGTCGCGGTTGCCGTCAGTGGTGTTCGGATCGGTGCCACCCGTGCCCGTGACCACGTTACCCGACGCCACGCTGCTCGGGTTGCCGGCCGTGTTGGTGACGTCGTCCACATCCGCCACCGGAGCAGGTGCATCGTCCACGATGTCGATGCCCAGCGTGGCCGGCGCGTACACGTCGCCGTCCACGTCAGTGGCTACTATGGTGAATGTGTCGCGCGCGGTGGCATTGCCGCTGTGATCGGCGGCCGTGGTCAGGGTATAGGAATAGCTGACGCGGCCGGTGGCGCCGTCGTACCCGCACAGGGTCAGCGTGCCGTTGCTGCCGCTGACCGTGATGGGCGCGCCGGCACTCGCCGAGAGCTGGGCGACGCTGATGGTTGTGCCGTTGAGGGTCAGAGAGCCCAGCTTATCGGCCGGGCCCAGGACGAAGCTGCCCGAGGCCCGCTCGCCGGTACCGCCGGGGGTGCTGCCGGTGGCGAGGTCGCTCTCCCGCACCTGGGCGTCGGCACCGGCCGGGCCGTCAGCCAGGCCGCCGATGGTCAAAGTGTCATCGGCGGGCGTGATGCTGAAGGTCAGGTAGTTGGCCGTCGGGTCGTTTTCCTGGCCGCCGGCGGCCGTCCCGCCATCGTCGCGCACCTGGAACCCCAGCCTGCCGAGGGCGTTGCCGTTGGCGTTGACGGCGGGTGTGTAGACCAGCTGGCCGCCGTTGATGGCAGCGGCCGATACGAAGTCGCCCACGCGCACCGGGGCGCCGTTCAGGGTGTAAACACCTTGGCTGGCAGCAGGCAGGTCGCTGATCCAGATACCGGCGAAGGCGTCTGCCGCCGGAGCATCGGCCGGATCGGCGAAACCGAAATCGGCGACGGTCAGCGTGTAGGACGTGTCTTCGCTGATGGTGACCGTGCTGTCAGTGCCCGTCGGCGCATCGTTGACTGCCGTGACGGTGACGTCGACGTTGGCCGTTTCCGTGACCCCGCCAGACGTGACGGTGTAGGTGAAAGCCGCCGGGCCGGTGTAGTTGGCCGCCGGGGTGAACACCAGCTGGCCGCCCGCATTGAGGCTCACCGTGCCGTTGGCCACGGCCACCGCCGCACCGCCGGCCGTGATCGCCTGGCCGTTGACGGCCGTGATCGTGCGCCCGGCGTTCTCGAAGCTGTCGTTGGCCAGCACGGCGATGGTGACCGGCGTGTCTTCGGCCGTGGTCGCGCTGTCGTCTGCGATGTCAGTCACGGGGGCCACCGTGATGGCCACCGTGTCGGTGTCGCCGCCGCCAGCGTCATCGCTGGTGACCACCGTCAGCGTGGCCGCGCCGTTGTAGTCGGCCGTGTTGGTGTAGCTCAGGCCCGCCAGAGCAGCGTTGATCTGCGCGGCCGTGCCGCTCAGGATGAGGCTGCCCGTGCCGTTGCCCGTGAGGCTCGCGCCGCCGGCGTTGGTCACGCTCACGGCGCCGTTGCTTACGCTGACCGTGGTGGTCAGGTTCACGCCCGCGCCATCCACGTCGGCCACGCTGATGCCGGCAATGGCCACCGGCGTGTCCTCGTTGGTGCTCTGCGCACCGGGCACGGTGTTGACCGGCGCGTCGTTGACCGCGGTAACCGTCACGTTGACGTTGGCCGTCTCGATGGTGCCGGCGGAGCTGACGGTGTAGCTGAAGCTGGCCGGCCCGTTGTAGTTCAGTGCCGGGGTGAAGATCAGTTGCCCACCGGCGTTCAGGCTCACGCTGCCGTTGCCGACGTTCACCGCAGGGCCGCCGACGGTGATGGCCTGGCCGTTGACGGCCGTGATCGTGCGCCCGGTGTTCTCGAAGCTGTCGTTGGCCAGCACGCCGATCGTCACGGCCGTGTCCTCGGTCGTGCTCGCGCTGTCGTCCTGGATGTCGGCCACCGGAGCCACCGTGATGGCCACCGTGTCGGTGTCGCTGCCGCCGGCGCCATCGCTGGTGACCACCGTCAGGGTGGCCACGCCGTTGTAGTCAACGCTGTTGGCGTAGCTCAGACCCGCCAGAGCAGCATTGATCTGCGCAGCCGTGCCGCTCAAGGTGACGCTCGCCGTGCCATTGTCGGCGATGACCGCCCCGCCTCCGGCGCTGACGCTCACCGTGCCGTTGCTCACGCTCACCGTGGTGGTCAGGTTCACGCCCGCGCCGTCCACGTCGGCCACGCTGATGCCGGCGATGGCCAGCGGTGTGTCCTCGTTGGTGCTCTGCGCACCGGGCACCGTGTTGACCGGCGCATCGTTGACCGCCGTGACCGTGACGTTGACGTTGGCCGTCTCGGTCACGCCCCCCGATGTGACGGTGTAGGTGAAGGTTGCCGGGCCGGTGTAGTTGAGGGCCGGGGTGAACACCAGCTGGCCACCGGCGTTGAGGCTGACCGTGCCGTTGGTGACCGCCACCGCGGCGCCGCCGGCCGTGATCGCCTGGCCATTGACGGCCGTGATCGCGCGCCCGGCGTTCTCGAAGCTGTCGTTGGCCAGCACGCCGATCGTCACGGCCGTGTCCTCGGCCGTGCTCGCGCTGTCGTCGGCGATGTCGGCCACCGGAGCCACGGTGACGGCCACCGTGTCGGTGTCGCTGCCACCCGCGCCGTCATTGGTGACCACTGTCAAGGTGGCCGCGCCGTGGTAGTCAGCGGTGTTGGTGTAGCTCAGACCGGCCAGCGCCGCGTTGATCTGCGCGGCCGTGCCGCTCAGGATGAGGCTGCCCGTACCGTTGCCCGTGAGGCTCGCGCCGTTCGCATTGGCCACGCTCACGGTGCCGTTGCTCACGCTCACGGTGGTGGTCAGGTTCACGCCCGCGCCGTCCACGTCGGCCACGCTGATGCCGGCGATGGCCAGCGGCGCGTCCTCGTTCATGCTCTGCGCGCCCGGAACGGTGTTGGCCGGCGCGTCGTTGACGGCGGTGACGGTGACGGTGACGGAGGCCGTCTCGATAACACCGCCCGAGCTGACGGTGTAGCTGAAGCTGGCTGTGCCGTTGTAGTTGGCAGCGGGGGTGAACACGAGCTGTCCGCCCGCCGTCAGGCTGACCGCGCCGTCGGTGACATTCACCGCAGTGCCGCCGGCGGTGATGGCCTGGCCATTGACCGCCGTGATCGCGCGCCCGGCGCTCTCGAAGCTGTCGTTGGCCAGCACGCTGATCGTCACGGCCGTGTCTTCGGCCGTGGTCGCGCTGTCGTCCGCGATGTCGGCCACCGGCGCCACCGTGATCGCCACCGTGTCGGTGTCGCTGCCACCCGCGCCGTCATTGGTGACCACCGTCAAGGTGGCCGCGCCGTGGTAGTCAGCGGTGTTGGTGTAGCTCAGACCGGCCAGCGCCGCGTTGATCTGCGCGGCCGTGCCGCTCAGGATGAGGCTACCCGTACCGTTGCCCGTGAGGCTCGCGCCGTTCGCGTTGGCCACGCTCACGGCGCCGTTGCTCACGCTCACGGTGGTGGTCAGGTTCACGCCCGCGCCGTCCACGTCGGCCACGCTGATGCCGGCGATGGCCAGCGGCGTATCTTCAGTGGCCGTTTGCCCCCCAGGCACCGTGTTGACCGGCGCGTCGTTGCGGGCCGTGACGGTGATGTTGACGTTGGCCGTCTCCGTGACCCCGCCGGAGGTGACCGTGTAGCTGAAGCTGGCCGGCCCGTTGTAGTTCAGAGCCGGGGTGAAGACCAGCTGCCCACCGGCGTTCAGGGTCACGCTGCCGTTGGTGACGTTCACCGCCGCACCGCCGGCCGTGATCGCCTGGCCGTTGACGGCCGTGATGGTGCGCCCGGCGTTCTCGAAGCTGTCGTTGCCCAGCGCGCCGATCGTCACGGCCGTGTCCTCGGCCGTGGTCGCGCTGTCATCCCGGATGTCAGCCACCGGCGCCACCGTGATGGCCACCGTGTCCGTGTCGCTGCCGGCGCCGTCGCTGGTGACCACCGTCAGGGTGGCCGGGCCGTTGTAATCGGCGGTGTTGAGGTAGCTCAGGCCCGCCAGAGCGGCATTGATCTGCGCGGACGTGCCGCTCAGGGTCAGGCTGGCCGTGCCGTTGCCACTGAGGCTTGCACCGTTCGCGCTGGCCACGCTCACCGTGCCATGGCTCACGCTCACCGTGGTGGTCAGGTTGACGCCTGCGCCGTCCACGTCTGCCACGCTGACGCCGCTGATGGCCTTAGCCGTGTCTTCGCTGGCCGTCTGTGCCCCCGGCACCGTGTTGACCGGCACGTCGTTCACTGCCGTGACCGTGACGTTGACGTCGGCCGTTTCCGTGACGCCGCCGGAAGTAACCGTGTAGGTAAAAGCTGCCGGGCCGTTGTAGTTGGCAGCGGGGGTGAACACCAGTTGGCCGCTGGTGTTGAGACTTACCGTGCCGTTGACCACCGCCACCGCCGCGCCGCCGGCCGTGATCGCCTGGCCGTTGACGGCCGTGATCGTGCGTCCGGCGTCCTCGAAGCTGTCGTTGGCCAGCACGGCTATGGTCACGGCCGTGTCTTCGGCCGTGGTCGCGCTGTCGTCCTGGATGTCGGCCACCGGTGCCACGGTGATGGCCACCGTGTCCGTGTCGCTGCCGGCGCCGTCGCTGGTGACCACCGTCAGGGTGGCCGAGCCGTTGTAGTCGGGCGCGTTGGTGTAACTCAGGCCGGCCAAGGCGGCATTGATCTGCGCGGCCGTGCCGCTCAGGATGAGGCTGCCCGTGCCGTTGCCGTTAATGCTCGCGCCGTTGGCGTTGGCCACGCTCACGGTGCCGTTGCTCACGCTCACGGTGGTGGTGAGGTTGACGCCCGCACCGTCCACGTCGGCCACGCTGAGGCCAGCGATGGCCAAGGCTGTGTCTTCGTTGGCCGTCTGGGAGCCGGGCACGGTGTTGACCGGCGCGTCGTTGACCGCCGTGACGGTGACGTTGACGTTGGCCGTTTCCGTGACCCCGCCGGAGGTGACCGTGTAGGTGAAGGTCGCCGGACCGTTGTAGTTGGCGGCTGGGGTGAACACCAGCTGGCCGCCCGCATTGAGGCTTACCATGCCGTTGGCCACTGCCACCGCCGCGCCGCTGGCCGTGATCGCCTGGCCGTTGACGGCGGTGATCGCGCGCCCGGCGCTCTCGAAGCTGTCGTTGGCCAGCACGGCTATCGTCACGGGCGTGTCTTCGGCCGTGGTCGCGCTGTCGTCCTGGATGTCGGCCACCGGCGCCACGGTGATGGCCACGGTGTCCGTGTCGCTGCCGCCCGCGCCATCGATGGTGACCACCGTCAGGGTGGCCGGGCCGTTGTAGTCGGTCGTGCCGGTGTAGGTCAGGCCCGCCAGCGCCGCGTTGATCTGGCCGGCCGTGCCGCTGAGCGTGACGCCGGAAGTGCCGTTGCCGGAGACGGAGGCGCCCAGGAGGATGGTGGCCACCGTCAGGGTTCCGTTCGTGACGCTCACCGTGGTGGTAAGCATCATGCTGTCCACGTCGCCCACGCTCACGGAGCCGATCGCGAGCGGCGTGTCCTCGCTGCCGCTGACGCTGGGCGGCACGCTGTTGGCCGGCGCGTCGTTCACCGCCGTCACGTTGACGAAGACGTTGCCGTTCTCGGTCGCGCCGCCGGAGGTCACCGTGTAGGTGAAGGCCGCCGTTCCGGTGGAGTTGGCCGCCGGCGTGAACACCAGCCGGCCCGAGGTGTCCAGGGCGACGGTGCCGTCGTTCACCGCCACGGCGGGGCCGCCGGCCACCAGGGCCTGCCCGTTCACCGCGGTGACGGCGCGCCCGGGGTTCTCGAAATTGTCGTTGGCCAGCACGTCCAGTGTGACCGGCGTGTCCTCGGCCGTGGTGCCGTTGTCGTTGTTGGTGTCGTTGACAGCCGAGACGCCGAGATTCAGCGTGTTGGTGTCGGACACGCCCGCCTTGTCCGTGGCCACGAGGGTCAGCACCGCCACGCCGTTGAAATCGGCCGTCGGCGTGTAGGTGATGCTTCCCAGGGCGGCGTTGATCTGAGCGGAGGTGCCGGACAGGGTCAGCGTCGACGAGCCGTTCGCGCCAGCGCTGATGGTGGCGCCGCCCCCCAGCGAGACGCTGACGCCGCCATTGGTCACGCTCAGCTGCACCGTCGCCAGGTTGCCGTCCGCGTCGCTCACCGAGCTGCCGGTGATGACCAGGTTGGTGTCCTCCACCGTGCCGAGCTGCAGGCCGAACGCGCTGTTGGGCGCGCGGTTGTTCACGCCGAAGTCGATGCCCAGCGCGCTGCCGCCGATGCGCGTGATGTCGGCCGAGCCGTTGGTGGCGCCGCCGGTCGTGGAGGCGGCGCTGCCCAGGACATTGCCGGTGTCCGTCACCCGGACGATGTAGTTCCCCGGCAGGACGTTGGTGAACAGGTAATCGCCGTTCGCGTTGGTGGTGTCCGTGGCCAGCACGCGCTCGCCGGCATCGACCACGCCGTCGTTGTCGACGTCGTCGATCAGCTGCACGGTGACGCCCGCGACACCGGTGTCGCCCGCGTCGAACACGCCGTTGGTGTTGTTGTCGTCGAAGACCTTGTCGCCGATCGTGCCGGTGGCCGGCACCCAGCCGGCCGCGTCGGACAAGGTCGCCAGTGCGGTCGTGCCGTTGGTGGTGATCTGGATCGCCGATCCGGTCACCGCACCCGTCGATGGGTTGTACTGCTGGATGGTGTCGGCCAGGCGGTAGGTGGCGCCGCCGGCGCTCTCGCCCGCCTGGGAGTTGGTGTTGTTCACGGCCAGCGTGCCCAGCACCGCGCCGGTGGTCGCGTTGTAGCGGGTGACGGCGGCGGTCGTGATGCTCACCAGGGTGTTCGTGGCGCTGTGGTAGCCCAGGTCGCCCCAGTCGTTGGTGCCCGTGACGGGTGAGAGGAAGGTGGCGACCGAACTCACGGTCCGCCCGCCGCCGCTGAAGGTGATGCGGTAGATGGTGTCGTCGCTGGTGACGCCGGTGCCCGCCTGCACGCCGTTGTTCTCGATGCCCAGGTACAGCGTGCCGTTGGCGAAGGTGGCCGCGCCGCTGCCCACGCCCGTGGCGCCGACCGCGATGCTGGCGCCGGCGCCGTTGTTGGTCAGGTTCGAGTCGATGACGATGTGCCGCTGCGCGTCGGTCAGGCCGGCGGTGGCGTAGTCGTACGCGAACAAGGCAACGTTGGTGTTGACCGCGTTGCTGTCCATGTAGTAGATCAGCCCGTTGGCCTGGTCGACGGCCAGCGAGTTGATGGTCGCCGACACCGTGATGCCGCCCACGGTGGCCGGCACCGTGGTGATCAGCGTCGCCTTGCCCGTGGTGATGTCGATGCTGTAGATGTTGCGGCCCGACACGCCCAGCAGCGCGCCGCTGCCATTGGCCGCCGTCGCATCCAGCAAGCCGTTCCAGTCGGAGGCGCTGACCGACAGCGTCTCGACGGTTCCCAGGGAGTTCTCGAGGACCCAGTTGCCCCCCAGCGCCTGCGCGCCCGTGTCGTCCACGGAAGCGGAAACATCGGCGCCGGTGGCCTGCGACAGCGCTTCGACGAAGGCCTGGCCCGCCTGCCCGGCTCCCACGTCGCAGCCATACACCAGCAGATCGCCGCCTTCGGCCAACGCCCCCTGGATGGCCTGCAGCTCGTCCGCGTACCGGTCCATGCTGCCCGTGTCCAGCACCGCCGTGCCCAGGCGAAGCTGGCCTTCGCTGCCGTGGCTGAGGATGTGGATGGCCGTGATGTCGCTGCGGCCCTCCAAGGCCTCGGCGATCTGCTCCATGCCGTCCCGGCTGGCGTCCAGCACCACGACCTCGGCCGTGCGCCCGTGCAGGTAGGGTTGCACGTCCTGCACCGCGGCGTCCACGAAGATGATCTCGCGCGACGTGCCGCTGGGAGCAGGCGCCGGTTCGACCGAAGGTCCGGCGTCCGGATCCTGCGCATCCTGCTGGCCCTGTGCCGGATGGAAGGCGGGTACGTCCGCAACCGGCTCGGTTTCGGCCGCCTGCGCCGCAGGGGCGCCCTGGTCGGTGGACTTTTCCAGCGTATCGGCCGTCATGGCGGCGGCGGCAGCGTCGAAGACGATGCGCGGCTCGAGCGCCAGACGCTGGGCCGCGGCCCGGTGAACCTTGGGGAGACTCCGACTTTTACGCATTTCCGTGCTTCCGTTACGCAGGGACTACGGGCGCAACTGAACAACAGATGCACGACGGCTTCAATTTCGTGCCGGTGTCGGGTGCCGCTTCAACCGGTACGACGAGGTACCAGAGGCGACGTGACGGCTGAAGCGTTTGGCCGCTGGGCGACTCTTCTTCGGACTCCAGCACCTTACGTCGCCGTTCAGGCGGCACACGCAACGGTGCACTCCCTATCCGCGGCGGGATTATCGGAAAACTGATGAGTCACAGGGTAGGAAAAAAAGAGCCCCGCAATTGGCTTGCGGGGCTTTACTTTCGAGCACTTTTTATTTAGTGGCGTCAGCGGTGCCCTCCTGCTTGCGGCGGATGACACCGGCCCGGCGCTCGTCCTCCTTGTAGAAGTAGCCCCGCTCCTGGTTCCGCCAGGTGCCCAGCCACAGCATGTTCGCCGAGATGGCGTCGTGGTCCGTCGGCGAGAACGCCCGCTCGTACGTCGTCACCACGCCACGGTAGGTGTTGCTCGGGTTTTCCAGCGCCTTCTTGAGGCCGGCGCCGGACAGGTCGCCCTTGGAGTCGAACATGGCGCGCAGCAGCAGGTGGACGCTGTCGTAGGTCTGGGCGGCGGACATCATGGAGCCGATGGGCTGCTCCTTGCCCAGCTTGCCATACGAGCGCAGAAAGGTGCTGTTGCGCTCGAGGAAGGGATTGGGCAGCACGGTTTGCACCATCAGCGCACCTTCCACCTTGCCGGCCGACTTGTCGAAGGCCGAGGCGTGCGACAGCCCCCAGGGGCCGAACTGCGGCACCTTCCAGCCGACCGCCGCACGGCTGGCCGAGATCACGCCGGACTCGGGTCCGACAGTCCACCCGATCAGCGAGTCGGCGCCGGACGCCTTGAGCTGGCGCATTTCCTCCTCCAGGCTGGTCACCCCCACCTTGAAGCGCACCACCGCCTGTGGCTTGAGGTTGGCGCGGCCCAAGGCGGCTTCCAGGTCCTTGAGGCCGGCATCGCCGTAGCCGGTGGAGTCCACCAGCAGTGCCACCTTGTTCAAGCCGCGCTTGACGATCTCGTCCACCAGGAACTGGGTCTGCAGCTGGTCGCGCGCCGAGGTGCGGAAGACGTAGCTTTCGGCCGGCGGGTACTTGGCCGTGATGGCCGTGCCGGTGGCGCAAGGCACGATCAGCACGTGCCTGTTGGCCTGGAACACGTCCAGCGCCTTCATGGCCACCCGGTGTTGCAAAAGCCTATCGTGGCCGTGACTTTCTCCTTGAGCACCAGCTCTTCCGCGTGCTTGAGGCCCTGGTCGTTGTTGGCCGCGTCGTCGCGCACCACCAGTTCCAGCGGGCGGCCCAGGTAGCCGCCGACCTGGTTGATCTCGTTGACCGCCACCTGGGCGCCGACGCGCGCACTGTTGCCCATGTCGGACGAGCCGCTGGTCAGCGGGAACACCAGCCCGATGCGGATCGGCTTGGGCCCGCCCTGGGAGGCCGCCATCAGGGGGGCGACCAAGGCGAAAGCCACGGGAGCAAAACGGAACCAACGGGACATCATCATGGAGACCTCCGGCAGGACGTCGAGGCAAGAGAGGCGAGAGAAGACCATCTTGCGGATGAGCCATCTCTTCGAAAAGCGGGGTTTTCCATCAGTTGCCCGCTTGAGGCGGGCCGGATCGCGCGGCTATGCTTGGCCTTCATGCGGCTTCCGTGGCTGGATCCAGGCGATCCCTTTCCCAATCCCTCGCAGGCCTGGGGGCCTGAGCAGGCTGCGCCCGGGCTGCTGGCCGCCGGCGGCGCACTGGACGTGGACAGCCTGTGCCGAGCCTATGCTGGCGGCATCTTCCCCTGGTTCAGCGAGGGCCAGCCCATCCTGTGGTGGAGCACCGATCCGCGCATGGTGCTTTTCACCGACGAGTTCAGGCTGCACCGCTCGCTGCGCAAGACGCTGTCCCGCTTCATCGAAACCTCCGGTTGCGAGCTGCGCATCGACACCGTCTTCGACGCGGTGATCCGCGCCTGCGCCGGCAGTCCGCGCGAAGGCCAGGCAGGCACCTGGATCGTGCCGGACATGGTGAAAGCCTACACGGCTCTGCACCGGGCCGGCCACGCGCACAGCGTCGAGACCTGGATCGACGGCGAGCTGGCGGGCGGGCTGTACTGCGTGGCGATGGGACAGGCGGTGTTCGGCGAGTCCATGTTCACGCGGCGCACCGATGCCTCCAAGATCGCGCTGGCCGGGCTGGTGGCGTTTTGCCGCCACCACGGCGTGCGCCTGATCGACTGCCAGCAGAACACCCGGCACCTGGCATCGATGGGAGCACGCGAAATCCCGCGGTCGGACTTCGTGGCGCAGGTGGCCCACAACAGGTTGAAACCGGCCCTTCGCTGGCGATTCGACCCCGTATACTGGCACGACCTCCTGCTGCCGAGGCCCTCCGCGTGACGCACCTCAAGGACCTTCCGCTCCAGACACTGCAGTTCTACGCGACTGCGCCCTACCCGTGCAGCTACCTGCCCGGCAAGCAGGCGCGATCGCAGGTGGCCACGCCCAGCCACCTGATCCACAACGACGCGTACTCCGACCTGGTGACCAGCGGCTTCCGCCGCAGCGGCATGTTCACCTACCGGCCCTACTGCGACGGTTGCCGCGCCTGCGTCCCCTTGCGCGTGCTGGCCGACCGCTTCAAGCCCGACCGCAGCCAGCGACGCGCCTGGGCCCGCCATGGGAACCTGCAGGCCCGCGTACTCAAGCTGTGCTTCGTGCCCGAGCACTACCACCTGTACTTGCGCTACCAGAACGGCCGCCACGCCGGCGGCGGCATGGACCACGACAGCATCGACCAGTACACGCAGTTCCTGCTGCAAAGCCGGGTCAACTCGCGGCTGGTGGAGTTCCGCGAGAGCCGGCCCGATGGCTCGCCCGGGCCGCTGCGCATGGTGTCCATCCTGGATGTCCTGGGCGACGGCCTGTCGGCGGTCTACACCTTCTACGAACCGGACCCCACCGCCAGCTACGGCACCTACAGCGTGCTGTGGCAGATCGAGCAGGCGCGTCAGCTCAAGCTGCCCCACGTGTACCTGGGCTACTGGATAGGCCAGAGCCCGAAGATGAGCTACAAGGCGCGCTTCCAGCCGCACGAGGTGTTGCTCGACGGCATCTGGACCGCGGGCTCCGGGCCCCGCTGACGTTTCACAAGATAAAATCGGGCAATTCCGCCGATTGCCCATGAGAAAGTCTTCCGCCCCTGCCACGCCGACCATCCAGGTCATCGAGCGCATGTTCGCGCTGATCGACGTGCTGGCGTCACGAGAGGAGCCGGTCGCGCTCAAGGAGATCAGCGAGCGCACCGGCCTGCATCCCTCCACCACGCACCGCATCCTCAACGACCTGGCCGCCGGTCGCTTCGTCGACCGGCCGGAGCCCGGCTGCTACCGCCTGGGCATGCGCCTGCTGGAGCTGGGAAACCTGGTCAAGGGCCGGCTGAACGTCCGCGACGCCGCGCTGGTGCCCATGCGCGAGCTCCACAAACTGATCCAGCAGCCCGTCAACCTCAGCATGCGCCAGGGGGACGAGATCGTCTACATCGAGCGCGCCTACAGCGAACGCTCGGGCATGCAGGTGGTCCGGGCCATTGGCGGCCGTGCGCCGTTGCACCTGACTTCCACCGGCAAGCTGTTCCTGGCGGCGGACGATCCGCCGCGCGTGCGCGCCTATGCCACCCGCACCGGCCTGGCCGGCCACACCCGCAACAGCATCACGCAGTTGGCCGCTCTTGAGCGGGAACTGGCGAAGGCGCGGCAGTACGGCATCGCGCGAGACAACGAGGAGCTGGAGTTGGGGGTGCGGTGCATGGCGGCCGGCATCTACGACGACCAGAGCCGGCTGGTGGCAGGGCTGTCGATCTCGGCCCCCGCCGACCGGCTGGACGAAGGCTGGCTCACCAAGCTGCAGGCGACGGCCATGGAAATCTCGGCGGCACTGGGTCATCGCCAGTCATCGGCCAAGGCCGCCTGACCTGAAAAGGACACGGCCCCGAGGGGCCGTGTTTTCACCTTCGCGCGAAGCGCGTTACCCGTTGATCTGCTCGACCGCGGCGGCACTGGGTGCGGCCGGGACGGCCGCGGCAGGCGGGTTGGCCTCCACCCAGCGGCGCACCCGCTCGGCATCGCCCAGGCGGCTGAACTTGCCCGCCGAATCCAGGAACACCATGATCAGCTTGCGGCCGGCCACGCGGGCCTGCATCACCAGGCACTGGCCCGCTTCGGAGATGTAGCCGGTCTTCTGCAGGCCGATCTCCCACTGGGGGCTCTTCACCAGACGGTTGGTGTTGTTGTAGTGCAGCGTGCGCTTGCCCACGGCCACCTGGTAGCCGGTGGAGGTGGAGTACTCGCGCAGCATGGAATCGCTGTAGGCGGTGCTCACCAGCAAGGCGAGGTCGTGGGCGCTGGACTGGTTGCGGCTGGACAGGCCGGTGGGCTCCACATAGGTGGTCGCGTTCATGCCCAGCATCCGGGCCTTGGCGTTCATCAGCCCGACGAATGCCGACATGCCGCCGGGAAAGGTGCGGCCCAGGGCGTTGGCGGCCCGGTTCTCGCTGGACATCAGGGCCAGGTGCATGGCTTCCGCACGGGTCAGCCGGGTGCCCACGCGCAGGCGCGAGCCGCTGCCCTTCTCGGTGTCCACGTCGTCCTGGGTGATGGTTATCATCTCGTCCATCGGCAGCTTGGCCTCGCTGACCACCAGGGCGGTCATCAGCTTGGTCAGGGATGCGATGGGCAGCACGGCCGAATCGTTCTTGGACAGCAGGACCTCGTTCGTGTCCTGATCGATCACCAGGGCCACGCTGGACTTGAGGTCCAGCTCATCATCGGCGGAATGCAGCCCGGCCAGGCGGCCGAACGACGGCCGGACCGGCACCGCACGAATGACGGAGCGGCGCTTCTTGGCGACCACGAAGTCGCGGGACACCCGCTTGCCGGACGAGGCATGCTGCTTCTTCACAACATTGCCCTTGCGCGGCGCAGCGTCTGCAACCGTCGGCGCCAGGCCCACTACCAGGGCCAGGGTAGCAACTATATGTAGCAGTCGGTTCAAGGTTTGTCTCTCTGAAATACGAGCACAACAGTTCAAGAACGACATCCAAGGCCCATTCCTGAGCGCTTGAGTCTACTCATCCTGAAAATAGACGCAATATCAACGACTTAGGTAAACCTCCTAAGCCGGTGCCCGAATTATAGGAAAGGCCCTCAACCTTGTGCAGCCACCCGATCAGCTTTACTTTGTAACTTGTTGAGAGCACTGAGATATGCCTTTGCAGACGCCACCACGATATCCGGGTCTGCGCCCACGCCGTTCACGATGCGGCCGGAATTCTGCAGCCGCACCGTCACCTCGCCCTGGCTCTCGGTCGAGCCGCTGATGGCATTGACCGAATACAGCACCATCTCGGCCCCGCTGCGGACATGGCTTTCGATGGCCTTGAGCGAGGCATCGACCGGTCCGTTGCCATGCGACTCGCCGCGCACCTCGCGTCCGCCCACCGTGAACACGACGCTGGCATGGGGCCGCTCACCGGTCTCGCTGCGTTGGGACAGCGAAACGAAGCCGTACTGATCCTGCTCCTGCGTCACGCTCTCGTCGCTCACCAGCGCCAGGATGTCCTCGTCGAAGATCTCGCTCTTGCGGTCGGCCAGCTCCTTGAATCGGGCGAAGGCCGCGTTCACCTCCACCTCGCTGTCCAGCTGCACCCCCAGCTCCTGCAGGCGCTGCTTGAACGCGTTGCGGCCGGACAGCTTGCCCAGCACGATCTTGTTGGCCGCCCAGCCCACGTCTTCGGCGCGCATGATCTCATAGGTATCGCGCGCCTTGAGCACCCCGTCCTGGTGGATGCCGCTGGCATGGGCAAAGGCGTTGGCGCCCACCACGGCCTTGTTGGGCTGTACGACGAAGCCCGTGGTCTGGCTGACCATGCGGCTGGCGGCCACGATGTGCTGGGTGTCTATGCCCAGCTCCAGGCCGAAGTAGTCGCGGCGCGTCTTCACCGCCATCACCACCTCTTCCAGGGAGCAGTTGCCGGCACGCTCGCCCAGCCCGTTGACGGTGCACTCGACCTGGCGGGCGCCGCCGATCTTGACGCCCGCCAGCGAATTGGCGACCGCCATGCCCAGGTCGTTGTGGCAGTGGACCGACCAGATGGCCTTGCCGGAGTTCGGGATCCGTTCGCGCAGGGTCTTGATGAAGTTGCCGTAGAGCTCGGGCACTGCATAGCCGACGGTGTCCGGCACATTGATGGTGGTCGCGCCCTCGGCAATCACGGCTTCCAGCACGCGGCAGAGGAAGTCAGGCTCGCTGCGGTAGCCGTCCTCGGGCGAGAACTCGACGTCGGCGCACAGGTTGCGCGCGAAGCGCACCGACTGCCTCGCCTGCTCCAGCACCTGCTCGGGCGTCATCCGCAGCTTCTTCTCCATGTGCAGCGGCGAGGTGGCGATGAAGGTGTGGATGCGGGCGCGGGCGGCGCCGCGCAGGGCCTCGGCGGCGCGCGATATGTCGCGGTCGTTGGCGCGCGAGAGCGAGCACACGGTCGAGTCCTTGACCGCGTTGGCGATGGCCTGGACCGCCTCGAAATCGCCGGGGGAGCTGGCGGCGAAGCCGGCCTCGATCACGTCCACCCGCAGGCGCTCGAGCTGGCGGGCGATGCGCAGCTTCTCATCCTTGGTCATGGAAGCGCCCGGCGACTGCTCGCCGTCGCGCAAGGTGGTGTCGAAGATGATCAGCTGCTCTGCCATGTGCGCTCCTGCGGTTTCTTCTGGGGTTGGGCGCGCTCCAGGCCCGAGACGATGGCCTTGAGCGACGCCGAGACGATATTGGCGTCCATGCCGACACCGAACAGCGTCCGGTTGCCCACGCGCAGTTCCAGATAGGCCACCGCCTGGGCATTGGCGCCCTCGCCAATGGCGTGCTCGTGGTAGTCCAGCACGCGCAGCGGCTGCCCGGTGGCGCGCCCCAGCCCGTCGACGAAGGCGTCGATCGGCCCGGTGCCGCGGCCTTCGACCTTCATCCGCCGGCCGGCGACGCTCACCTCGGCCTTCAGGCTGACCTCGCGGCCTTGCGCGGTGTCGCGCTCCTGCAGCACCGGGTGCTGCGGCGCGACCACGCTGCGCACCCCGTACTCGCGCTCGAACAGCTCGAACAGCTGCTGGGCGCTGAGCTCCTTGCCCGACGCGTCCATCACGGCCTGCACCACCTGGCTGAACTCGATCTGCAGCCGGCGCGGCAGCTCCAGGTCGTACTCGCTCTCCAGCAGGTAGGAGATGCCGCCCTTGCCCGACTGGCTGTTCACGCGGATCACGGCCTCGTAGCTGCGGCCCAGGTCCTTGGGGTCGATCGGCAGGTAGGGCATGTCCCAGGCCTCCCCGTCCTTGCGGGCGGCAAATGCCTTCTTGATGGCGTCCTGGTGCGATCCCGAGAACGAGGTGTAGACCAGCTCGCCCACATAGGGATGACGCGGGTGCACCGGCAGCTGGTTGCACCATTCCACCGTGCGGCGGATGTCGTCGATGTCGGAGAAGTCCAGCCCCGGGTCCACGCCCTGGGTATAGAGGTTCAGCGCCACGTTCACCAGGTCCAGGTTGCCGGTGCGCTCCCCGTTGCCGAACAAACAGCCTTCCAGCCGGTCGGCGCCGGCCATCACGGCGAATTCGCCCGCCGCCGTGCCCGTACCCCGGTCGTTGTGCGGATGCACCGACAGCACGATCGCCTCGCGCCGGGCCAGGTGCCGGTGCATCCACTCCACCATGTCGGCGAAGATGTTGGGCATGGAATGCTCCACCGTGGAGGGCAGGTTGACGATGCACTTGCGCCCGGGCGTGGGCTGCCAGACTTCGGTCACCGCGTCGACCACCCGCTTGGAGAAGGCCAGCTCGGTGCCCGAGAACATCTCGGGCGAGTACTGGAACACCCAGTCCGTGCCCGGCTGCCGGGCCGCCAGCTCATTGAACAGGCGCGCCTGCGAGGTGGCCAGCTCGACGATGCCATCTTCATCCAGCCCCAGCACCACCTTGCGCATCACCGGCGCCGTGGCGTTGTACAGGTGCACGATGGCGCGGCGCGCGCCCTGCAGGGCCTCGAAGGTGCGGCGGATCAGCGGCTCGCGCGCCTGGGTCAGCACCTGGATGGTCACGTCGGCCGGCACCAGGTCTTCATCGATCAGCTTGCGCACGAAGTCGAACTCCACCTGCGACGCCGAAGGAAAGCCGATCTCGATCTCCTTGAAGCCGATCTTCACCAGCGCCTGGAACATGCGCAGCTTGCGCGCCAGGTCCATGGGTTCGATCAGCGCCTGGTTGCCGTCGCGCAGGTCGACGCTGCACCACTGCGGGGGCCGCGTCAGCACCACGTCGGGCCAGGTCCGGTCGGAAAGGCGCACCGGAGCGAAAGGCCGGTACTTGCTGGCGGGGTTCTTCAACATGGCGATCCTCTTGCTTGCAGGTGAACCGGCAGCCCCGGAATGAAAAACGGCCCGCTGCTGGTGCATACGGGCCGTGGTTCGGGAAATGCGCGTGCGCTACCGTCTCCGCCCGTAGGGGGATAGCAGTAGAGCCAGCGCGATTCCGTTCATGGCGCGAAATGTAGCACAGCCCGGCGGCTCACTTGTGCAGGCCGCTTTCCTCCGGCTCGTCGGTGGAGGTGCTGATGACGCTGGCGCGCTGGCCCTTGGCCTTGCGCCAGCCGTAGACCACGTAGCCGGACAGGCCGTAGACCACGAACAGGGCGAACAGCACGACCGGCGGATGGATGTTGATCACGGCGATGCCCAGCGCGATCAGCACGATCACCACGAAGGGCACGCTCTTTTTCATCTGCACGTCCTTGAAGCTGTAGAACGGCACGTTGGTCACCATCGTCAGGCCGGCGTACAGCGCGACGAAGAACATCACCCAGCGCACGTCCGCTCCGGCGATGCCAGCCTCGGTCATCAGCCAGATGAAGCCAGCCACCAGCGCCGCCGCCGCAGGGGACGGCAGGCCCTGGAAGTACCGCTTGTCCACCACCTGGGTGTTGACGTTGAAGCGCGCCAGCCGCAGCGCGCCGCAGGCGCAGTAGACGAAGGCCGCGATCCAGCCCCAGCGGCCCAGGCCCTTGAGCGCCCATTCGTAAGCGATCAGCGCGGGCGCCGCGCCGAAGGACACCATGTCCGACAGCGAGTCCATCTGCTCGCCAAAGGCGCTCTGGGTGTTGGTCATGCGGGCCACCCGGCCGTCCAGGCTGTCCAGCACCATGGCGCAGAAGACACCCACCGCCGCCAGGTCGAAGCGGTCGTTCATGGCCATCACCACGGCATAGAAGCCGCCGAACAACGCCGCCAGCGTGAACAGGTTGGGCAGGATGTAGATGCCCTTGCGGCGCTTGCGCACCACGACGCCTTCCACTGGCGAGAGATCGGATTCGTGACCGTGGTGCATGTGTGCGAGTGTAAGGCCGGGCCGCTGGCGGCGCCCCCCTTTGGAGGGAGGCAGCCGCAGGCCGCTTCGGGGGGAGCTTAGTTCCGGCTCTGGTCGACCAGCTTGTTCTTCTTGATCCAGGGCATCATGGCGCGCAGCTGCTCGCCCACCACCTCGATCTGGTGCTCGGCGTTCAGGCGCCGGCGCGACAGCAGCGTCGGCGCGTTGGCGCGGTTCTCCAGGATGAAGCTCTTGGCGTACTCGCCGGTCTGGATGTCCTTGAGCACCTGCTTCATCACCTGCTTGGTCTCCTCGGTGATGATGCGCGGACCCGTGACGTACTCGCCGTACTCCGCGTTGTTGGAGATCGAGTAGTTCATGTTGGCGATGCCGCCCTCGTAGATCAGATCCACGATCAGCTTGAGCTCGTGCAGGCACTCGAAATAGGCCATCTCCGGCGCATAGCCGGCTTCCACCAGCGTCTCGAAGCCGGCCTTGATCAGCTCCACCGTGCCGCCGCACAGCACGGCCTGCTCGCCGAACAGGTCGGTCTCGGTCTCCTCCCGGAAGTTGGTCTCGATGATGCCGGCCTTGCCGCCGCCGTTGGCCATGGCGTACGACAGCGCCAGGTCGCGCGCGCGGCCGGTCTTGTCCTGGTGCACGGCCACCAGGTGCGGCACGCCGCCGCCCTGGGTGTAGGTGCTGCGCACGGTATGGCCCGGCGCCTTGGGCGCGACCATCCACACGTCGAGGTCGGCGCGCGGCTGCACCTGGCCGTAGTGCACGTTGAAGCCGTGCGCGAAGGCCAGCGAGGCGCCCTGCTTGATGTGGGGCTCGACATCGTTCTTGTAGACGCTCGCGATCTGCTCGTCGGGCAGCAGGATCATCACGACATCGGCCGACTTCGCGGCATCGGCCACCTCGGCCACCTTCAGGCCGGCCTTCTCGACCTTGGGCCAGCTGGTGCCGCCCTTGCGCAGGCCGACGACCACCTTGACACCGCTGTCGTTGAGGTTCTGCGCGTGGGCATGGCCCTGCGATCCATAGCCGATGATGGCCACCTGCTTGCCCTTGATCAGGCTCAGGTCGCAGTCCTTGTCGTAATAGACCTTCATGTTGCTCTCCTATAAAAATGGTTTTTCGGCGCTTCGGGGTGGGTCATACCCGCAGCACGCGCTCGCCGCGGCCGATGCCGCTGGCGCCGGTGCGCACGGTTTCCAGGATGGCTGTGCGGTCGATGGCTTCCAAGAAGGCGTCGTTCTTGGACTGGTCGCCGGTGAGCTCGATGGTGTAGCTCTTCTCGGTGACGTCGATGATGCGGCCGCGGAAGATGTCGGCCATGCGCTTCATTTCCTCGCGCTCCTTGCCCACGGCGCGCACCTTCACCATCATGAGCTCGCGCTCGGTGTAGGCGCCCTCGGTCAGGTCGACCACCTTCACCACCTCGATCAGGCGGTTGAGGTGCTTGGTGATCTGCTCGATCACGTCGTCCGAACCCGTGGTCTGGATGGTCATGCGCGACAGCGAGGCGTCTTCCGTCGGCGCCACGGTCAGCGATTCGATGTTGTAGCCGCGGGCCGAGAACAGGCCCACTACGCGGGACAGTGCGCCGGGTTCGTTCTCCAGCAGCACGGCGATAATGTGTTTCATTCTTCCGATTCCTCTTTTCGGTGCCCTCCCCCGCCGCCGGTAAGCGGCAGGCTTGGCAGCCAATAGATTCGTCAAGGAGCCGTGTCCGCGCCAGCGGACCGGCTTGTCGTCCGTTACAGGTCTTCGCTCCCAAGGAGCATCTCGGTGATGCCCTTGCCGGCCTGCACCATCGGGAACACGTTCTCGGTGGGGTCGGTGCGGAAGTCCATGAACACCGTGCGGTCCTTGAGCTTGCGCGCCTCGCGCAGCGCCGGCTCCACGTCGCGCGGATGCTCGATCAGCATGCCGACGTGGCCATAGGCCTCTGCCAGCTTCACGAAGTCGGGCAGCGCGTCCATGTAGCTGTGGCTGTAGCGGCCCTCGTAGTCCAGCTCCTGCCACTGGCGCACCATGCCCAGGTAGCGGTTGTTCAGCGACACCACCTTGATCGGGGTCTTGTACTGCAGGCAGGTCGACAGCTCCTGGATGCACATCTGCACCGAGCCCTCGCCGGTGATGCAGTAGACCTCGCTGTCGGGCTTGGCCAGCTTGATGCCCATGGCGTAGGGGATGCCTACGCCCATGGTGCCCAGGCCGCCGGAGTTGATCCAGCGGCGCGGCTCGTCGAACTTGTAGTACTGGGCCGCCCACATCTGGTGCTGTCCCACGTCGGAGGTGATGTAGGTGTCCACGCCGCGCGTCATGTTGGACAGCGTTTCCACCACGTACTGCGGCTTGATCACGTCCTTGTTCTTGCGGTCGTACCTCAGGCAGTCGCGCTTGCGCCAGTCCTCGATGGTGCTCCACCAGGCGCCCAGGGCCTGGGCGTCGGGCTTGGCGGCGGACTCCTTGACCATGGCGATCAGCTCGGCCAGCACCTCCTTGACGTCGCCCACGATGGGGATGTCCACCTTCACCCGCTTGGAGATGCTGGAAGGGTCGACGTCGATGTGGATGATCTTGCGCTCGTTCTGCGCGAAGTGCTTGGGATTGCCGATCACCCGGTCGTCGAAGCGCGCGCCCACCGCGAGCAGCACGTCGCAGTTCTGCATGGCGTTGTTGGCCTCGATGGTGCCGTGCATGCCCAGCATGCCCAGGAACCTGGCGGAAGAGGCCGGGTAGGCGCCCAGGCCCATCAGCGTGTTGGTGCAGGGATAGCCCAGCATGTCCACCAGCTCGCGCAGCTCGGCCGTGGCATTGCCCAGGATCACGCCGCCACCGGTGTAGACGTAGGGCCGCTTGGCCGCCAGCAGCAGCTGCAGCGCCTTGCGGATCTGCCCGCCGTGGCCCTTGTGCGCCGGCTTGTACGAACGCATCTCCACCCTGTCCGGATAGCCGGTCCAGGCGGTCTTGTTGAACGACACGTCCTTGGGGATGTCCACCACCACCGGGCCCGGGCGGCCGCTGCGGGCGATGTGGAATGCCTTGCGCATCACCTCGGCGAGGCTGCGCACGTCCTTGACCAGGAAATTGTGCTTGACGATGGGCCGGGTGATGCCCACGGTGTCGCACTCCTGGAAGGCATCCAGGCCGATCGCGTGGGTGGGCACCTGGCCGGTGACGATCACCATCGGGATGCTATCCATGTAGGCCGTGGCGATGCCGGTGACCGCGTTGGTCACGCCGGGGCCCGAGGTCACCAGCGCCACGCCGACGTCGCCAGTGGCGCGCGCGTAGCCGTCGGCGGCATGCACGGCCGCCTGCTCGTGGCGCACCAGCACGTGCTGGATGGTGTCCTGCTTGTAGAAGGCGTCGTAGATGTGCAGAACCGCGCCGCCCGGGTAACCCCAGACGTACTTGACGCCTTCGGCCTGCAGCGACTTGATCAGGATTTCGGCGCCGCGCAGCTCCTGCGGGTGCGCGGACTGGGCGGCGGCGGCCGCCGAGGCGAGCTCGGCCTTGGAGATTTCCATGTCGATCAACCTTTCGATTTTTCTCTGACGAAAAACGTGGGGTGCCCCTTCGCGCGCTCTTGTGGAGCCGTGTCGGGACTTAGAGCACCGGGCCATGGGCGTGCCGATCGGGCCGCCGGGCCAAGGCTCGTTTGCCTTTTGACTTGCAGCGCGATTATGGCATTGCTGCACATCAGCGCCTGGCGCGCGCCGGGCGCGGTGCGATAATGCCGAGCCGCGCACCGTCCAGCCGGGCGGCGCACCGAAGAGACAAACGCCGCCGTCCCTGCGATCCGCGCCTTGGCCACCGAACGAGAACTCTCCGATTTCCTCAAGAGCGTGGAGAAGCGGGCGTTCAAGCGCTCGCTCTACCACGTGCGCGACGAGGAGGCCGCGCTGGACATCGTGCAGGACAGCATGATGAAGCTGGCCGAGCACTACGGCGACAAGCCGCCAGCCGAGCTGCCCATGCTCTACCAGCGCATCCTGTCCAACTGCACCCTGGACTGGTTCCGCCGGCAGAAGACGCGCAAGGCGCTGTTCTCCAACATGAGCGACTTCGAGTCGCCCGAGGACGACGGCGAGTTCGACCTGCTGGAAACTTACCTGGCGCAGGACAGCTCCCAGCAGGTGGAGAGCGCCGAGGACGCCACCCGCCGGGCCCAGGTGCTGCGGGAGATCGAGGCCCAGATCCAGGAATTGCCGGCTCGTCAACGGGAGGCGTTCCTAATGCGTTACTGGGAGGATATGGACGTGGCCGAAACGGCAGCGGCCATGGGCTGCTCGGAAGGCAGTGTCAAAACCCACTGCTCGCGCGCGGTCCAGGCCCTCAGCAGAGCTCTGAAGGCAAAGGGAATACAAGCATGACGCCCCACATCGCCCCTGCCGCATCGCTGCGGCTCGCGCAGGACCGCTTCGGCCGACGCCTGGCTGCCCGCCTGGATGCCGGCGCCGCCGAGCTGCCGCGCGACATCACCGAGCGGCTGCGTGCCGCCCGGGCCCAGGCCGTTACCCGGCGCAAGATCGCCGTGCCGCAGGCGGCCGGGGCGCTGGCCGCCGCCGGGCCGTCACCCGACCTCGGCAATTCCCGGCCCAGCCTGTGGGCCCGCATCGCCGCGGTCCTGCCGCTGCTGGCGCTGGCCGCCGGGCTGATCGCCATCCACGTCCTGCAGAACGAGCGCCGCGCCCGCGAACTGGCCGAAGTCGACGCGGCCCTGCTCACCGACGATCTGCCGCCGTCGGCCTATACCGACCCCGGCTTCGTGCAGTTCCTCAAGAACGACCAGTAAGCCCCGCCATGCCGCCGCGCCGCGCCCTTCTGTCCTTCGCGCTGGCCCTGACGGCAGCCTGCGCCGTGGCCGTCCCGGCGCCGGCGCAGACGGCGCCTCCCGCCGGGGCACGCGGGGCGGCCTCCGGCGCCAAGGCGGCACGCGCTTCCGACTGGGCGGAGTTGACCCCTGCGCAACAGCAGGCCCTCGCGCCGCTGGCGCCCCACTGGAGCGGCATCAGCACGGCGCAAAAGCGCAAATGGCTGGCCTTGTCGCGCAATTTCGACAGCCTGCCGCCACCGGAACAGGCCAAGCTGCACAGCCGCATGACCGACTGGGTGGCGCTGAGCCCGCAGCAGCGCACCCAGGCCCGCCTCAACTTCGGCGAGACGCGCCAGCTCTCGCCTGACGACAGGCGGGCCAAGTGGGAGGCTTACCAGGCCTTGCCGACCGAGGAGAAGCGCAAGCTGGCGGCCCGCGCGGCGCCCAAGACACCGGCCACGGCGGCGGCTGTCAAGCCGGTGCCGCCGCAGAAGCTGGCCCGCGTGCCGCAGCGCCAGGACAACGCCAGGCCGCCGCGCATCGCGGCCGAGCCGCAGCCGGCCACCCCGGCGCCGGCCCGCTGAGGTTGGTGCGGTGACGTTGTCCCCCGGGCCAGGCGGCCCGCCGTCCGCCGCGCCTGCTGGCCCGCACCCCCTGCAAGCTCCCAGCCTGCGCCGCCGCATGGCCAGCTGGCTGTACGAGGGCGTGCTGCTGTTCGGCGTCGTCGTGCCGGCCGGCCTGGTCTTCAGCGTGCTCACCGACATGCGCCACGCACTGGAGCAGCGCTCGCTGTTCGTCGGCTTCCTGTTCCTGGTGCTGGGCGCTTACTGCAGCTTCTTCTGGTGGAAGGGACAGACCCTGGCCATGAAGACCTGGCGCATCCGCGTGCTCGACCGGCACGGCCGGCGCCTGACGCCGCTGCGGGCAGCCGTGCGCTATGTCTTCAGCTGGATCTGGATCCTGCCGCCGCTGGCGATGTTCCAGGCCCGACGGTTCTCGGTGGCCGAGGTGCTGGTGCTGTTCATCGCCTGGGTGGCCCTGTGGGCGCTGCTCAGCCGCTTCCACCCGCAGCGCCAGTTCTGGCACGACGCCTTTGCCGGCACGCGGCTGGTGAGCGAACCGCCGCGCTGAGCCGACTCGGCCTTGGCGGTGCGCGAAAATGCCTGCCATGTCCGCCCTACCCGCCGCGTCCCCCACCGAACTCGCCCTCCATCAATCAAGCCCCAGCTTTTCCGTCTGCGTCTACTGCGGCTCCCGCAACGGCATGGCCGCGCCCTTCGTCCAGGCCGCCCAGACGGTGGGCCGCTGGATCGGCGAACGTGGCGGCCAGCTGGTCTACGGAGGCGGCAACAACGGCCTGATGGGCCTGGCGGCCGATGCCGCGCTGGCCGCCGGCGGGCGCGTGGTGGGCATCATCCCGCAGGCCCTGGTCGACAAGGAATGGGCCAAGCGCGACTGCACCGAGCTGCACATCGTGGACAGCATGCACGACCGCAAGCGGATGATGGCCGAGCGGGCCGACGCCTTCATCGCGCTGCCCGGCGGCATCGGCACTTTCGAGGAATTCTTCGAGGTCTGGACCTGGCGCCAGCTGGGCTACCACGACAAGCCGGTGGGGTTGCTCGACGTGGACGGCTACTACCAGCCCCTGCTGGCCTTCCTGCAATCGGCGGTGCGGCACGGCTTCATGAACGACTGGCAGATGGACCTCATCCGCGTGGGCAGCGACGCCCCGGCGCTGCTGCAGTCGCTGGTGCAGGACGCCGGGATGAACGCCGGCACCACCGACCTGTCACGGATCTGAGGGCCGCAGCGGGCTTCAGACCGCCGATTCGTCCGTCTCGCCGGTGCGGATGCGCACCACCCGCTCGACGCTGGTGATGAAGATCTTGCCATCGCCGATCTTGCCGGTGCGCGCGGCCTTGACGATGGCGTCCACGCAGCGCTCCACGTCGTCCTCGCGCACCACCACCTCGACCTTCACCTTGGGCAGGAAATCGACCACGTACTCGGCGCCGCGGTACAGCTCGGTGTGGCCCTTCTGGCGGCCGAAGCCCTTGACCTCGGTGACCGTCAGCCCGGTGACGCCGCACTCGGCCAGGGCCTCGCGCACCTCCTCGAGCTTGAAGGGTTTGACGATGGCGGTGATCTGTTTCATGGTCATGGCGTCGGCTCCGGTGCTCTTACTCTTGTGGTGTCAGGCACGGAAGTGCCCGGTAATAGGATAGCGCCAGTCCTTGCCGAAGCTGCGATGGGTGACCCGGATGCCCACCGGCGCCTGGCGCCGCTTGTACTCGTTGACGCGGATCATGCGCGCCACCCGCTCCACCACCGCCCGGTCGAAGCCGTCGGCCACGATCTGCTCCACCCCCTGGTCGTCCTCCATGTAGCGCTGCAGGATGGCGTCCAGCACCTCGTAGGGCGGCAGGCTGTCCTGGTCGACCTGGCCGGCCCGCAGCTCGGCGCTGGGCGGCCGCGTGATGATGCGTTCGGGGATGGGGCCGGCGCCGGCGCCGTACGGATCGTGCTGGTTGCGCCAGCGGGCCAGGCGGAACACCGTGGTCTTGAGCACGTCCTTGATGACGGCGAAGCCGCCGGCCATGTCGCCGTACAGCGTGCAGTAGCCGGTGGCCATCTCGCTCTTGTTGCCGGTGGTCAGCACGATGCTGCCGAACTTGTTCGACAGCGCCATCAGCAGCACGCCGCGGATGCGGGCCTGGATGTTCTCCTCGGTCGTGTCCTCGGCCAGGCCCTGGAATTCCTTGGCCAGCGCGGCCTTGAAGGCCTCGAACTGCGGCGCGATGGAGATCTCGTCGTAGCGCACGCCCAGGCGGGCGGCCATGTCGCGCGCGTCGATCCACGAGATGTCCGCGGTGTAGGGCGAGGGCATCATCACCGCCCGCACCTTGTCCTTGCCCAGCGCGTCGACGGCGATGGCCAGCACCAGGGCCGAGTCGATGCCGCCCGACAGTCCCAGCAGCACGCCCGGAAAACCGTTCTTGCCCACGTAGTCGCGCACGCCCATGACCAGCGCGTCCCACAGGTCGGCCTCGGCGTCGGCGGGCGGCACGAGCTGGCCGGACAGCGCCAGCGCCTCCCCCTGCCGCTCGCATTGCACGCTGAACAGCCCTTCGCGAAAGCCCGGCGCGCGCGCCACCAGCGCGCCTTCGGCGTCGACGGCGAACGAGCCGCCGTCGAACACCACCTCGTCCTGGCCTCCCACCAGCGCCGCGTACACCAGCGGCAGGCCCATGACGCGGGCGCGGTCGGCCATCCGGGCGTAGCGCTCGGCGTCCTTGCCGATGTGGAAGGGCGAGGCATTGATCACGGCCAGCAGCTCGGCGCCGGACTCCTTGGCCAGCAGGGCCGGCTCCTCGAACCAGGCGTCCTCGCAGATGAGCAGGCCCACGCTCACGCCTTCGACCTGGAACACGCAGCTGCCCTGCCCCGGCGTGAAGTAGCGCCGTTCGTCGAACACCTGGTAGTTGGGCAGCTCGCGCTTGGCGTAGGTTTCGATCACGCGGCCCTCGGTGACCACGCTGGCGGCATTGAGCCGGCGCTGCACGCGCACCGACTTGCTGCGGACGTCGCCGCCGGTGGGATGCCCGATCACCACATGCAGCCCCTTCAACCCCGCGAGCTCGCGGGCCACCGTTTTGACGGCATCATCGCAGGCGGCGATGAAGGCGGGCCGCAGGAACAGGTCCTCGGCCGCGTAGCCGCAGATCGACAGCTCAGGCGTGAGCACCAGGCGCGCGCCTTGCTCGTAAGCGCGGCGCGCCGCGTCGATGATTCTGCGCGCATTGCCAGGCATGTCGCCGACCACGAAGTTCAGCTGGGCGGTACAGATGTTGAGGGCCATGACCAACGTTGCGGCAACAGTGAAAAAAGACCCGATCGATTATGTCACCCGGGTCCTGGACTCGCCGCTCGGTGTAGGACAGGACGCCTGGAACCGGCTGCTGGCCGCCCAGCGGGACGCCACCCCCTTCATGCGCCACGAGTACCTCGCCGCCCTGCACGGCAGCGGCAGCGCGGTGCCGGCCAGCGGCTGGACGCCCCGCTTCGTCACGCTCTGGCGCGGCGACGAGCTGCATGGGGCCTGCGCGCTGTACCTCAAGGACCATTCCTACGGCGAGTACGTGTTCGACTGGGCCTGGGCCAACGCCTACGAGCAGCACGGGCTGTCGTACTACCCCAAGGCCCTGGTGGCCGTGCCCTTCACCCCCGTGCCCGGCGCTCGCCTGCTGGCGTGCGATGCGAAGGCGCGGCGCGCGCTGGTCGAGGCGCTGCTGAAGCTGTGCCGCCAGGAGCAGCTGTCGTCGCTGCACCTGCTGTTCCTGTCGGAGGACGACGCCCGGGCCTGCGAAGGCGCCGGCCTGATGGCCCGGCACACCGTGCAGTTCCACTGGACCAACGCCGGCTACGCCAGCTTCGACGATTTCCTGGCGGGCCTGGCCCAGGACAAGCGCAAGAAGATCCGCCAGGAGCGGCGCAAGGTGCAGGAGGCCGGCGTGGCCTTCCGCGTGCGGCGCGGCGCCGAGATCACCACGGCCGACTGGGACTTCTTCTACCGCTGCTACGAGCGCACCTACCGCGAGCACGGCAACCCGCCCTACCTCACGCGCGGCTTCTTCCGCCGCATGGCGTCCGACATGCCCGGGAACTGGGTGCTGTTCGTCGCCGAGCGCGCCGGCAAGCCCATCGCCAGCAGCCTGATCGCGGTGGGCCCCGATGCCCCGGCGGCCCAGGGTGCCATGGACAAGCCTTCCGAGGCCGCCTACGGCCGCTACTGGGGCGCCCTGGAGCGGGTGGATTGCCTGCACTTCGAGGCCTGCTACTACCAGCCGCTGGAGTGGTGCATCGCCCACGGGCTGACCCGCTTCGAGGGCGGCGCCCAGGGCGAGCACAAGATGGCCCGGGCGCTGATGCCGGTGATGACGCACAGCGCGCATTGGCTGGCCCATCCCGCCTTTGCCGATGCGGTGGAGCGCTTCCTGGAGCGCGAGGGCCAGGGCGTGGCCCGGTACCTGGAGCACCTGGAGCAGCGCAACCCGTTCCGGCAGGCAGAGGCGGATCAGGACCTGCCGAAGTAGCGAAAGCTCAGCCGCTCTGCTTCTTGTAGTTCTCGATCCCGTCCAGGACTTCCTTCTTGGCCGATTCCGGGCCTTCCCAGCCCAGCACCTTGACCCACTTGCCGGGCTCCAGGTCCTTGTAGTGCTCGAAGAAGTGCGAGATGGTCTTCAGGCGCAGCGGGTTCAGGTCCTCGGGCTTTTGCCACTGGGTGTAGAGCGAGCACTTCTTGTCGACCGGCACGGCCAGCAGCTTGCTGTCCTCGCCGGCCTCGTCCTGCATCTTCAGGATGCCGATGGCGCGGCAGGTCACGACCACGCCGGGGATCAGCGGCACCGGCGTGATCACCAGCACGTCCACCGGGTCGCCGTCGCCGCTGAGCGTCTTGGGCACGTAGCCGTAGTTGGTGGGGTAGTGCATGGACGTGCTCATGAACCGGTCCACGAAGATGGCGCCCGATTCCTTGTCCACCTCGTACTTGACGGGATCGGCGTTCATCGGGATCTCGATGATCACGTTGAACGCGTCGGGGACGTGCTTGCCGGGGGTGACTTTGTCGAGGGACATGCTGGTTGCTTCGCGTGGTAAGTAAGGGAAACAGGGCTCGGGAAAAACCCTGATTCTAGGTTTAGGCCAGCGTTGGCGGGCCGGCCGTCATGGGCCCGCCGTAGGTTTGCGCTTATATTGCGCCGGTTGGCCAATCGTCTCCCGTCATCGGATTGGGGAGCCACGAGGAAGCAACGCAGCGGAGGCACCGCTCGCGTTGGCGCCTCCTCCACGCTCAACAAGGACGACAGGAGAAGTGAGATGACAGGCAACTCGGCGCTGATACTGGCGCTCATCTGCGGCCTCGCGGCCGTGGCGTACGGCTTCTGGGCCCGCGGCTGGATCCTGGCCAAGGACCCCGGCAACCCCCGCATGCAGGAGATCGCGGCGGCCATCCAGGCCGGCGCCGCAGCCTATCTCGCGCGGCAGTACAAGACCATCGCTATCGTGGGCGTGGTGCTGGCCATCCTCATCGCGGTCTTCCTGGATGGGCAGACCGCCGTCGGCTTCGTCGTGGGCGCGGTGCTGTCGGGCGCCTGCGGCTTCATCGGCATGAACGTCTCGGTGCGCGCCAACGTGCGCACGGCGCAGGCCGCCACCCATGGCATCGGCCCGGCGCTGCAGGTCGCCTTCCGCGGCGGCGCCATCACCGGCATGCTGGTGGTGGGCCTGGGCCTGCTGGGCGTGACGGCCTTCTACTGGTTCCTGGTGGGCAACGGGCGGCTGACGCCGGCCAGCAACCTGGCCAACCTGCTCAACCCGCTGATCGGCTTCGCCTTCGGCTCCTCGCTGATCTCCATCTTCGCGCGCCTGGGCGGCGGCATCTTCACCAAGGGCGCCGACGTGGGCGCCGACCTGGTGGGCAAGGTGGAAGCCGGCATCCCCGAGGACGACCCGCGCAACCCGGCCGTGATCGCCGACAACGTGGGCGACAACGTGGGTGACTGCGCCGGCATGGCGGCCGACCTGTTCGAAACCTATGCGGTGACGCTGATCGCCACCATGGTGCTGGGCGCCCTGCTGATGGGCGCCGCGGCCCAGCAGGCCGTGCTGTACCCGCTGGCGCTGGGCGGCGTGTCCATCATCGCCTCCATCATCGGCTGCTTCTTCGTCAAGGCCAGGCCCGGCATGACCAACGTGATGCCCGCGCTGTACAAAGGCCTGGCCGTGGCCGGCGTGCTGTCGCTGATCGCCTTCTACGCCGTGACGGCGTGGCTGATGCCCGACAACAGCATCACCGCCACCGGCTCGCAGCTCCGCCTGTTCGGCGCCTGCGCGGTCGGCCTGGTCCTCACCGGCGCGCTGGTCTGGATCACCGAGTTCTACACCGGCACGCAGTACAAGCCCGTGCGCCACATCGCCCAGGCCTCGACCACCGGCCACGGCACCAACATCATCGCCGGCCTGGGCGTGTCCATGCGGTCCACCGCCTGGCCGGTGCTGTTCGTCTGCGCCGCCATCATCGCGTCCTACTGGCTGGCCGGCCTGTACGGCGTGGCCGTGGCCGCCACCGCCATGCTGAGCATGGCCGGCATCGTGGTCGCGCTGGACGCCTACGGCCCCATCACCGACAACGCCGGCGGCATCGCCGAGATGAGCGACCTGCCCGCCTCGGTGCGTGCGGTCACCGACCCGCTGGACGCGGTGGGCAACACCACCAAGGCCGTGACCAAGGGCTACGCCATCGGCTCGGCCGGCCTGGCCGCCCTGGTACTGTTCGCCGACTACACCCACAAGCTCGAGGGCTATGGCCGCCCCGTGAGCTTCGACCTGTCCGACCCGATGGTGATCGTGGGCCTGTTCATCGGCGGCCTGATCCCCTACCTGTTCGGCGCCATGGCCATGGAGGCCGTGGGCCGCGCCGCCGGCGCCGTGGTGGTCGAGGTGCGCCGCCAGTTCAGCACCATCAAGGGCATCATGGACGGCAGCGGCAAGCCCGAGTACGGCAAGGCCGTGGACATGCTGACCACCGCCGCCATCAAGGAGATGATCATCCCCTCGCTGCTGCCGGTGGTCGTGCCCATCCTGGTGGGTCTGCTGCTGGGTCCGAAGGCCCTGGGCGGCCTGCTGATGGGCACCATCGTCACCGGCCTGTTCGTCGCCATCTCCATGTGCACCGGTGGCGGTGCCTGGGACAACGCCAAGAAGTACATCGAGGACGGCCACCACGGCGGCAAGGGCTCGGAGGCGCACAAGGCCGCCGTCACCGGCGACACCGTGGGCGATCCTTACAAGGACACGGCCGGCCCGGCAGTGAACCCGCTGATCAAGATCATCAACATCGTGGCCCTGCTCATCGTGCCGCTGGTGGTGAAGTTCCATGGCGGCAACACGGCGCCGGCCAAGGCCGAGACGGCCCCGGCGGCGGTGACGGCTCAGGCGGCGGCCGCCAAGAAGTAAGCCGGCCGCTTTGCGCGATCCCAGGCCCGCTTCGGCGGGCCTTTTCCATTTGCCGCTACGGTGCGCGCGTGACCGCCCGTACCAGCTGGCTGGCCGGGCCCACCAGTTCCTGCAGGCGGTGCAGCCGGTCCTGCTCGATGTACTCCAGCACCAGCTCGTTGATGCCGCCGACCACGGCCATGGCCATGCCGGGCGACAGCGGTGCCTGCCGCCCGCCGGCGTTCACCACGCCCAGCATGAAGCCCGCGATCTCCCGGTTGACCCGGCGGCGCGCGGCCAGGCCCTCGGGACCGATGCCTAGGATCTCGACAAAGAGGGTGCGCATGAGCACCGGGTTGTCGGCCATGCCGCCCAGGTAGGCGGCCAGCGCCCGTTCGATCTGGGTCTGCCATTCGTGGGTCGGGTCGAGGGCGTCCTTGAGCACCTGCAGCGCGTTGTGGCTGGCGGCCTCGTACAGCGCGATCAGGCACTCGGCCTTGGTCGAGAAATGCTCGTAGAAGGTGCGGCGCGACACGCTGGCTTCGCGCACGACATCGGCAATGGTGGTGTCGGCATAACCCTTGGCCGCCACCGCGCGCGCCATGCCGTCGAGCAAACGGCTGCGATGCTCGAAAGCGGATGGGCTTGAAGTCTCGGCCATGGGGCGAATTCTGAATGTTCCGCGTTTTGGTACTTGACAGTACCAAAAGTCGCCACCATTATTGGCACCCGTCGGTACCACTTCGTACCAATCACCGAGAAACCGCCATGACCGACCTTGTCGTTCGCCGCCTGCTGGTGGACATGGAAGCACCGATCGCCCGCCACTGGTGCGCGGGCGATGCCTTCCGCACCGCGCTGTTCAATGCCTTGTCGATGAGTTTCCCGGTCGGCGAGCAGTTCTTCATCGATTCGGTGCGCGACGGCTTCAAGGCCTTGCCGCCCGAAACGCAGGAGCGCTTCCGCGCCGAGGTGCAGGGCTTCGTCGGCCAGGAGGCCACGCACCGGCGGCTGCACGGCCTGTACAACGCCCACCTCGACAAGCTGGGCCTGGCAAACGACTGGGAGCCGCGGGCGCGCGAGCGGCTGAAGATGATGGAAGGCGTGGACGTGCGCCACTGGCTGGCCATCACCGCCGCGAACGAGCACTTCACCGCCATCTTCGCCGACTGGATGCTGCACAACGCCGACCTGCTGGGCGACCGCGATCCGCGCCTGAAGACCCTGTGGCTGTGGCACAGCGCCGAGGAGTCCGAGCACAAGAGCACGGCCTTCGACCTGTACCAGGCGCTGGGCGGCAGCCACGAGTGGCGCGTCACCTGGTTCCGGCGCGTCACGCTGATCTTCCTGACCGACACGCTGCGTCAGACCGTGAGCAACCTGCGTCAGGACGGCACGCTGTGGAGATGGAGCACCTGGAAGAGCGCCGCCAGCTACCTGTTCGGCCGCCGCGGTCTGATCCGCCAGACCTTCAAGCCCTGGCGCGAGTACCTGCAGCGGGACTTCCATCCCAACCAGCAGGACAGCAGCGCGTCGCGGCGCTGGCTGGTGGAACACTCGGACCAGTTTGCGCCGGTCGGACGGTAGGCCTTTATCGCGCTGCATGCCGCAAAATCGCGCTCATGCAGCACCACTTCATCGGCAACGCAGCGCAGCCCGCCTCGTCGCGCCGCACCCTCCCGGTCATCGATCCGTCCGACGGCCAGCCGTTCGACGAGATCCAGCGCGGCACGGCCGATGACATCGACCAGGCGGTGCGCGCTGCCCGCCAGTGCCAGGAGGCGGTGTGGAGCAAGCTCAGCGCCCCCGAACGGGGGCGCCTGATGATGCGCCTGGCCGAGATGATCGCCGACCATGCCGACGAGCTGGCGGCCATCGAGCAGCGCGACTGCGGCAAACCCACGAAACAGGCGCGCGCCGACGTGGCGGCCCTGGTGCGCTACTTCGAGTTCTATGCCGGCGCCTGCGACAAGCTGCACGGCCACACCATCCCCTACCTGGAAGGCTACAGCGTCCTGACCTGGCGCGAGCCGCACGGCGTCACCGGGCACATCATCCCGTGGAACTACCCGATGCAGATCTTCGGGCGCAGCGTGGGCGGCGCGCTGGCGGCGGGCAACGTGTGCGTGGTCAAGCCGTCCGAGGACGCCTGCCTGTCGCTGCTGCGCGTGGCCCAGCTCGCGGCGGAGTGCGACTTCCCGGCCGGCGCCATCAACATCGTCACCGGCTACGGCCACGAGGTCGGCGACGCCCTCGCCCGCCATCCCGGCATCGACCACATCAGCTTCACCGGCAGCCCGCGCGTGGGCACCCTGATCCAGCAGGTGGCGGCCGAGCGGCACTGCCCGGTCACGCTGGAGCTGGGCGGCAAGAGCCCGCAGATCGTCTTCGCCGACGCCGACCTGGACGCCGCCCTGCCCACGGTGATCAACGCCATCGTGCAGAACGCCGGCCAGACCTGCTCGGCCGGCTCGCGGCTGCTGGTCGAGCAGACGATCTACGAACCCCTGCTCGAGCGCCTCGGCCAGGCCTTCGAGAACCTGCGGGTGGGGCCCGCCGCCATGGACCTGGACGTCGGCCCGCTGATCCGCGCCAGCCAGCAGCAGCGCGTGTGGGACTTCCTGTCCGACGCGCAGCACGCCGGCATCCCCATGGTGGCCCAGGGCGAAGTCGTGGAAGACGCGCCCGACACCGGCTTCTACCAGGCGCCCACCCTGCTGCGCGACGTGCCGGCCGAGCATCGGCTGGCGCAGGAGGAAGTGTTCGGCCCGGTGCTGGCCGCCATGAGCTTCCGCAACGAGGACCATGCCGTGGCGCTGGCCAACGCGACGCAGTTCGGCCTCGTGGCCGGCATCTGGACGCGTGATGGCGGGCGCCAGCTGCGCATGGCCCGGCGCGTGAGGAGCGGCCAGGTCTTCATCAACAACTACGGCGCCGGCGGCGGCGTCGAGCTGCCGTTCGGCGGCGTCAAGTCCTCCGGCTACGGCCGAGAGAAAGGCTTCGAGGCGCTGTACGGCTTCACCACGCTCAAGACCGTGGCCATCCGCCACGGCTGAACGCCAGGCGACCAGGCGCCGCAGCGCGCCTCAGCCGGCGGCGCGGGACCGTCCGCGGCCGCCGGACGGTTTGGCGTCGGCGGGGGACTCGATCTTGGGTTTGGCCTTGGGCCAGAACTGCAGCGGCGGCAGGCTGCGCCGCGTGAGCGCGAGCACGGCGTGCATCAGCACGAAGAACACCAGCCACACCGCCGCGCCGATGCAGACACCGGCCAGCAGCGTTTGCGGCGCGAAGGAGACGGCCGGCTCGAACTGGGACCAGGTGGCGCGCAGCATGCCGATGTCGGCGGAGCGGGCCAGGTACGCCAGCTGGTGGTAGAGGTCGTCCTGCAAGGCCGTGCTGGCCTGGGTCAGGCGGTTCACCGAATCGACCAGGTTGCTGATGGCCTGCGATTCGGCCCGGAACACGGGATCGGTGCTTTGCCAATGGTGGTCGATCAAGGCCCGGATGTCGCCCTTGAACATGCGGTCGGCAATGTCCTGGAAAGGCGCCAGGTCCCTCTTGGCCTGTTCCAATGCGCCGCCCACCCGCTGGCGGTACTGCGCCACGAAGCTGGGCACGGTCGCCCCACCGATGAAGGCGGCCACCAGCACCGCCCGGTCCACCAAGCCCGTCAGAATGCCCATCGCCAGCCTCCTTGCGTTAGTCTCCCTGGCAGGCCGGATGATAGACGGCGGAGCTGGGACGGCGCTCTTTTCGGCTGGCTGCTGTTGCGCCGATCTCGCAGTCGCCGACACCCGCATCCATTCCAGTAGCATCCAGGAGACACCCATGCGAGTCCAGAACAAGTCCATCATCGTCACCGGCGCGGGCGGCGGCATCGGCGAGGGCATCGCGCGCCGCCTGGCCGAGGAAGGCGCACAGGTCATCGTCAACGACATCAACAGCTCGCTGGGCGAGAAGGTGGTGGCCTCCATCAACGCCGCTGGCGGACGGGCCTCATTCTTCGCCGCCGACGTCACCCGGTCCGCCGACATGAAGGCGCTGGTCCAGGCCGCGGTGCAGCGCCACGGCAAGCTGGACGTGATGGTCAACAACGCCGGCTGGACGCACCGCAACCGCCCGGCGCTGGAGGTGGGCGAGGACGAGTTCGACAAGTGCTATGCGGTCAACATGAAGAGCATCTACCTGTCGACCATCCACGCCGTGCCAGCCTTGCGCGCCAACAAGGGCGGCGTGTTCATCAACATCGCTTCAACGGCCGGCGTGCGGCCGCGCCCCGGGCTGACCTGGTACAACGGCTCCAAGGGCGCCGTCATCACCACCAGCAAGTCCCTGGCCGCCGAGTTCGGGCCCGACAACATCCGCGTCAACTGCATCAACCCCGTGTTCAACCCCGACACCGGGCTGTCGGCCGAGTTCGCCGGGGGCCCGGTGGACGAGGCGCGCCGGGCCAAGTTCCTGGCCACCATCCCGCTGGGGCGCTTCTCCACGGCGTTGGACGTAGCCAACGCCGCGCTGTACCTGGCCAGCGACGAAGCGGCATTCATCTCGGGGGTTTGCATCGAGGTGGATGGCGCGCGCTGCGTCTGAAGGCCACAATCGCGTCCATGGCAGAGCGCGTCATCCCCCTGGTCGACCACCGCGACGCGGCGCGGGCGGTCGTGCCCGCGCAGGCGGTGCCGGCCGACGGCCGCCTGGCCGACCGGCTGGGCCGGCCCTTGCGCGACCTGCGCATCAGCGTGACGGACCGCTGCAACTTCCGCTGCAGCTACTGCATGCCCAAGGAGGTGTTCGACAAGAACTACCCCTACCTGCCGCATGCTTCCTTGCTGAGCTTCGAGGAGATCACGCGCCTGGCGCGCCAGTTCGTCGCCCACGGTGTGCGCAAGATCCGCCTGACCGGCGGCGAGCCGCTGCTGCGCAAGAACATCGAGGTGCTGGTCGAGCAGCTGGCTCAGCTGCGCACCCTGGACGGCCAGCCGCTGGACCTGACGCTCACCACCAACGGCTCGCTGCTGGCGCGCAAGGCCCGCGCGCTCAAGGCCGCCGGCCTGCAGCGCGTCACCGTCAGCCTGGACGGCCTGGACGACGCGGTGTTCCGCCGCATGAACGACGTGGACTTCCCGGTGGCCGAGGTGCTGGCCGGCATCGAGGCGGCCAAGGACGCGGGCCTGGGCCCGATCAAGATCAACATGGTGGTCAAGCGCGGCACCAACGAGCACGAGATCCTGCCGATGGCGCGCCACTTCCGCGGCAGCGGCCACGTGCTGCGCTTCATCGAGTACATGGACGTGGGCGCCACCAACGGCTGGCGCATGAACGAGGTGCTGCCCTCGGCCGACGTCGTGAGCCTGGTCCACGCCCAGATGCCGCTGCGCGCGCTCGAGCCGGCCGCGCCGGGCGAGACGGCCGAGCGCTGGGCCTACCAGGACGGCTCGGGCGAGATCGGCGTCATCAGCAGCGTGACCCAGGCCTTCTGCGGCGACTGCAACCGCGCGCGCCTGTCCACCGAAGGCCAGCTGTACCTGTGCCTGTTCGCCACCCAGGGGCACGACCTGCGCTCGCTGATCCGGGGCAACGCCACCGACGAACAGCTGGCCTCGGCCATCGGCCACATCTGGCAGGGCCGGGCCGACCGCTACTCGCAGCTGCGCAGCCAGCTGCCGCCGGACACGAACCCGGGCGGCCGCAAGCGCGTCGAGATGAGCTACATCGGCGGCTAAGCATGTGTGCCCCCACGCTTGTCACTGCGTGTACTGCGCTGCCCCCCGAGGGGGCCCAGCCTCCTTGGGGCGGCCCGGCGGAGGCTGACGCGTGAACGCGGAGGACATCACCGGCGTGATCCTCGCCGGCGGCCGCGGCAGCCGCATGGGCGGCAGCGACAAGGGCCTGCAGAACTTCAATGGCATCCCGCTGGCGCTGCACACGCTGATGCGCCTGGCGCCGCAGGTGGGCGAGGTGCTGATCAACGCCAACCGCAACCTGTCGGCCTACGAGGCCTTCGGCGCGCCGGTCTGGCCCGACGCCCTGCCCGATTTCGCCGGGCCGCTGGCCGGCTTCCTCACCGGGCTGGAGCAGTGCGACACGCCCTTCCTGGTCACCGTGCCCTGCGACACGCCGCGCTTTCCGCCGGACCTGGTGGCCCGCCTGTCCTCGGCGCTGCAGGACCAGGACGCCGAGATCGCCATGGCCGCGGCGCCGGAGGAAGACGGCCAGCTGCGGCCGCAGCCGGTGTTCTGCCTGCTGCGGCGCGAGCTGCTGGAGAGCCTGGTGCGCTTCACCCATGGCGGCGGCCGCAAGATCGACGCCTGGACCGCGCAGCACCGCACGGCCCTGGTGCCCTTCGACGCGCCGGGCGACGACCCGCAGGCCTTCTTCAACGCCAACACATTGGCCGAACTGCGCCAGCTGGAGCAGCGTTGAAGACCTTGGAGCATATCGCCAGCGAGCTGCAGGGCTACGACCCGCAGGCGCTGAGCGCGCAGGCGGTGGGCGAGTTCCTGTCGCGGCTGGTGGAGCCGGTGGCCGAGGTGGAGCGGGTGCCGCTCACCGACGCGCTGGGCCGCGTGCTGGCCGAGGACCTGGTGTCGCCCATCAGCGTGCCGCCGCACGATAACTCGGCGATGGACGGCTATGCCTTCGACGGCGCGCAGCTGCGGCCGGAGGCGCCGCTGGCGCTGCAGGTGGTGGGCACGGCGCTGGCCGGCAAGGCCTGGCAGGGCAAGGTGGACGCCGGCCAGTGCGTCAAGATCATGACCGGCGCCATCATGCCCGCGGGCCTGGACACCGTGGTGCCGCAGGAGTTCACCCAGCCCGCCGGCGAGGGCCGCGTCGCCATCCCGCCAGGCGCGCTGAGGCGCGGCGACAACCGGCGGCTGGCCGGCGAGGACCTGGCCCAGGGCCGCCCGGCCCTGCACCGGGGCGAGCGGCTGGGGCCTGCGGCCTGCGGGCTGGCCGCCAGCCTGGGCCTGGCGACACTGCCGGTGACGCGCCGCCTGCGGGTGGCCTATTTCTCCACCGGTGACGAGATCCTGAGCCTGGGCGAGGCGCCGCGCGAGGGCGCGGTGTACGACAGCAACCGCTACACGGTGCGTGGCCTGCTCGCGCGCCTGGGCTGCGAGGTGATCGACCTGGGGGTGGTGCGCGACCAGCCGGCCCTGCTGGAGCGCGCCTTCACCACGGCCGCCGCCCGGGCCGACGCCCGGGCCGACGCCATCATCACCAGCGGCGGCGTCAGCGTGGGCGAGGCCGACTTCACCAAGGCCATGATGAAGCAGCTGGGCGACGTGGCCTTCTGGAGGATCGCGATGCGACCGGGGCGGCCGATGGCCGTGGGGCGGATCGGCTCGTCCATCCTGTTCGGTCTGCCCGGCAACCCGGTGGCGGTGATGGTCACCTTCCTGGCCTTCGTGCGCCCCGCGCTGCTGCGCATGATGGGCGCGCGCCTGCAGCCCCCGGTGCTGCTCAAGGCATGCAGCCAGGAAGCCATGCGCAAGAAGCCCGGCCGCACCGAGTACCAGCGCGGCATCGTGAGCAGCGCGGCCGACGGCTCGCTGCAGGTGCGCACCACCGGCAATCAGGGCTCGGGCGTGCTCAGCTCCATGGTGCAGGCCAACGGCCTGATCGTGCTGCACCACGGCCAGGGCAGCGTGGCCGTGGGCGACCCGGTGGACGTGATGATGTTCGACGGCGCGGTCTAGCGCGGCGCGACGAACCCGCCGCGCGGCCCGCCCGCGCCGCCGCGACCCCAGCGGCCGGCCAGCAGATGCAGCCCGACCGCCAGCATCAGGATCAGCGCCGCGGCCACTACCCAGGCTGTCCACAGCACCGGCGGCACCAAGCCCAGCAGGGGCCCCAGCCAGGGCGCGGAACCGGCCAGCATCCCGGCCGACCACTGCATCAGCCCGCGCAGCGCCGGCACCAGGGCCGGGTCGATCCAGGCCAGCCACTCGGGCAGCGGCATCTGTGCCGCTGCCTGCGCGCTCTGCGCCACCTGCTCGCCGGCACCGGCCAGCCAGCCGGCCGCGGCGGCCGCCAGCCCCACCATCAGGGTACCGAACAACAGCACCAGGACCGTCACTGCCCAGATCAACAGCCTCATCCCGACCTCCAGCTCGTGGCGCCGCACCGGCGGCAACCGAGCCCGTGGGACCGCGGCACGGCGGCCGAGTTCCGCGCCGATGCCGCCGTCAGCCGCCGCGCAGCAGGTTGCGGCCGATCAGCTCCTGCTGCGGGTCGGGCAGCGCGAGCTGCTCGCGCGCCGGCGCGAGCGCCGGGCGCGACCCGGTCATGCGCAGCAGGTCGCGCAGTTCCGAGAGCACCAGGCGGGCTTCGCCGCTGCCGGGCTGCCCGCCCAGGCCCTGTTCGTAGTCCGTCAGCACGGTCTCCAGCAGCTCGGCCACCTGCCGTGGCACGAACAGTCCGCCGTCGAGTTCGGGGATCGCCCGAGGTAGTTTGCGCATCGCCATCTCCTTGGATGCGTCCAAGGTAGGCACAGGACCGATGCACCGCTGTCAGTGCGACCATGCATCGGGCCGCATCGCCGTCTGATGCCGCTGTCAGGCGCAGCCGACGCGGCATGACGCGCAAATGCGCGAAACACGGCAGTACACTGCCGCCATCACAACGGGCGGCAACGACCGGCCCCTCAGGGAAACGTCAGATGTATTCGGTCCTGCCGGCCCTGGTGTCGGCGCTCTTCCTCGGCTACGGCCTGTACGTGGTGGCCCGCAAGGGTTTCAACCGCGTCAGCACCAGCTTCTTCGCCCTGTGCATCACCACCTTCTTCTGGCAGGCCACCTGGGCCGTGCTGTTCCAGGTGCAGGACCCGGTCTGGGCCGACCGGCTGGCGCGTTTCGGCTACCTGCTGATCCTGTTCCTGCCCACCAGCCTGTACCTGTTCCTGGTCGAGATCTCCGGTCGCCGGCAGGACCGGTGGTGGGTGGCGCTGTCGTCCGCCGTGGCGGCGGTGCTGGCGGTGTTCAACCTGGCCGGCGACCTGTTCATCGCCGGCCACCACCGCTACGAATGGGGCTTCTACCCCAGAGCCGGTCCCCTGCACCCGCTGCACGTGCTGCAGACCGTGGTGGTGGTGGGCCGGGGGCTGTACATCACCTTCCGGAAGCTGCGGGTGGCCACCGGCCTGCAGCGCGTCCAGCTCAGGCTGTGCGTGGCCAGCCTGCTGGTCTACTTCTTCGCGGCGGTGGACTACCTGTGCAACTACGGCTTCGACTTCTACCCGCCCGGGGTGGTGTTCGTCGCCATCAGCCTGGGGCTGATCGCGGTGGCGGTCACGCGCCACCACCTGATGAAGCCGGCGGTGGTGGCGGCCACGGTGGCGCACGAGATGCGCACGCCGCTGGCCAGCATCCGCATGCAGGCCGACGCGCTGTCGCAGATGCTGCCGGAGATCAGGGAAGGCTACGAGCTGGCGCTGCGGCACGGCCTGGTGGAGCGCACCGCGGCGTCGCCCGACCCCGGGCGGCTGCTCGACCTGTCGCGCGGCATCTCCCAGCAGGTGGACCGCTCCAACACCGTGATCGAGATGATGCTCGCGTCCTCGCGCATGGAGCAGATCGACACCGCTTCGTTCGCGCGCCACTCCATGCGCGCCTGCGTGGAGGAGGCGCTGGCCAGCTACCCGTTCACCCGCGCGGAGCAGCTGCTCGTCAGCGTCGACACGCGGCGGGATTTCGAGTTCCACGGCTCGGACTCGCTGATGGTGTTCGTGCTGTTCAACCTGATCAAGAACTCGCTCTATGCGATCCGGGCCGCGGGCAAGGGCACGATCTCGATCGAGCTGGCCACGGGTGGCGCCGGACCGGCGCTGGCCTTCACCGACACCGGCTGCGGCATCCCGGCGCCGGCGCTGCCGCGCATCTTCGACACCTTCTTCACGACCAAGCGCAACCAGGGCGCCGGCATCGGGCTGGCCTTCTGCCGGCGCGTGGTCGAGTCGTTCGGCGGGCGGATGCGCTGTGAATCCGAGGAGGGGCGCTACACCACCTTCACCCTGGAATTCCGGCCGCTGCCGCCGGCGCCGGCTGCCGGGCACGGCACCCCGGTGCCGCGCCCGGCCTGAGGCCGGCCCTCAGTTCAGCGTCGGGGCGACCGCCAGCTCGTACTCGCGCACCCGCGCCAGCACTTCCTCGGGCAGGCGCTGGATGCGCTTGTCATGGCTGGCGAACACGATCTGCTGGTAGCCGTTGGCCACCAGCCGGGTCCCCACATGGAACTGGAACACCAGGTAGAACGAGCACTGCCGCACCTCCCAGGTGTTGAGCTCGCAGCGCACGGACTCGAAGGGGAAGGTCTCGTGCAGGTACTCCTGGTGGGCGCGCTTGGTGATGAAGACGCCCTGGGACTGCAGCATGTCGGCTGACACGCACTGGTGGAACCAGCGCTCGCGGCACACGCCCTGCCACTCGAAGTAGCGCGAGAAGTAGGTGTTGGCGTAGGCGTTCGAATCCTTGAGGTAGATGTCGATGGTGTGCCGGAAGGTGCGCCGGGGCACGGCGGCCTCAGCGGGATCCAGGGTCGCTCCTGGCACGGGAACATGCAGGGTGGCAGCGGGGTGGGACAGCATGGAAGACTCCTTTTTTGAAAAGGCCGCGACCGCCGGCCGCGGCGCCCGCCGAAGGGCGGGCAGGAGCAATCTACTGAAGAGTGCCTCGTCCGGCACGCAGCGCGCGCCGGACGGGGAGGAGCTCACTTGGCCACCAGGTCGCCGTGGTGCGCAGGCCCCGCCGGCTTGTCGCGGGCCTGCGCCTTGTTGGCGCCCGGCACCTCGCGGCGGGCGAACACCGTGTACATGGTGGGCACCACGAAGATGGTCAGCAGCGTGCCCAGCGACATGCCGCCCACGATCACCCAACCGATCTGCTGGCGGCTCTCGGCGCCGGCGCCGCTGGCGATGGCCAGCGGCACCGCGCCCAGCACCATGGCGCCGGTGGTCATGAGGATGGGGCGCAGCCGCTGCGCCGAGGCCTTGACCACGGCATCGACCATCTCCATCCCCTGCTCGCGCAGCTGGTTGGCGAACTCGACGATCAGGATGCCGTGCTTGGTGATCAGACCCACCAGGGTGATCAGGCCGATCTGCGAGTACACGTTGAGCGAGCCGCCGCTCCACTTGAGCGCCAGCAGCGCGCCTATCATGGACAGCGGGACCGACAGCATGATGATCAGCGGGTCGACGAAGCTCTCGAACTGGGCCGCCAGCACCAGGAAGATGAACAGCAGCGCCAGCACGAACACCACCGCCAGCGCGCCCTGCGAGGCGCGGAACTCGCGCGAGGTGCCGTTGAGGTCGGTGGTGTAGCCCGGCTTCAGGACCCTGGCGGCGGTCTGGTCCATGAAGGCCAGGGCCTGGCCCAGCGAGTAGTCGGGCGCGAGGTTGGCGGTGATGGAGACCGAGCGGCGCTGGCCGAAATGGTTGAGTTCGCGCGGGCTGACGCTCTCGCTCACCTTCACCAGCGCCGACAGCGGGATCATGGTGTCGTTGCGGCCGCGAACGTAGATGCTGTCGATGTCCTCCGGCGTGGTGCGGCCGCTGGCGCGGTTCTGGATGATCACGTCGTACTGCTCGGCGTCGCGCTTGTAGCGCGTGACCTGGCGGCCGCCCAGCGTGGTTTCCAGCGCGCGGGCCACCACCTCCACGCTCACGCCCATGTCGGCCGCCTTGTCGCGGTCGACCTCGATGCGCAGCTCCGGCTTGTTCAGCCGCAGGTCCACGTCGGCAGAGACGATGCCGGGGTTCTTGGCGATCTCGTCCAGCATGGTCCGCGTCAGCGCGCTCAGGTTCTCGTAGCTGTCGGAAGTCTGGATCACGAAATTCAGCGGCCGCTCGCGGAAACCCTGCCCCAGCGAGGGCGGGGTGATCGCGAAAGCGCTCACCCCCGGCAACGCGTTGAATTTGGGGCCCAGCTCGCGCGCGATCTGCAGGGTGGTGCGCTCGCGCGCCTCCCAGTCCACCGTGCGGTAGACCACGCTGCCCTGCGAGACGGTCGGGTTGCCGATGTTGGCGAAGACGCGGTCGAACTCGGGGTACTGCTGGCCCAGCTGCTCGAGCGCACGGGCGTAGCGGTCGGTGTACTCCAGCGTGGCGCCGTCGGGCGCGCTGATGTTGGCCAGGATGGTGCCGCGGTCCTCCAGCGGCGACAGCTCGGACTTCATGCTGGGCCACACCAGGGCGATGGCCAGGCCGCTGGCCAGCATCAGCCCCACCACGATCCAGCGCGCCTGCAGCAGCCGCGCCTGCCAGCCGCCCCGCACGGCAGGGCCGGGGCCGGCCGGCTGCCAGCGCGCCACCAGGAGCCAGCGCAGCAGCCGGCCGTAGCCGTCGGACAGCGCGGTGAGCCGGCGCTCCATGGTGCGGTCGAACCAGTTGGGCCTGGGATTGTGGCGCAGCAGCTTGGAGCACATCATGGGCGTCAGCGTCAGCGCCACGAAGCCCGACACCAGCACCGCGCCCGCCAGCGCCAGCGCGAACTCGACGAACAGCCGGCCGGTGCGGCCGGGCGTGAAGGCCAGCGGCGCATAGACCGCCACCAGCGTCATCGTCATCGAGACCACCGCGAAGGCGATCTCGCGCGCGCCCTTGATCGACGCCGAGAACGGGTCCAGCCCTTCCTCGATGTGGCGGTAGATGTTCTCCAGCATCACGATGGCATCGTCCACCACCAGGCCGATGGCCAGCACCAGGGCCAGCAGGGTGAGCGTGTTGATGGTGAAGCCGGCCAGCGCCATCATCGCGAAGGTGCCGATCAGGCTGACCGGGATGGTGACGATGGGGATGATGGAGGCGCGGAAAGTGCGCAGGAACACGAAGATCACCAGCGCCACCAGCACCACCGCCTCGGCGATGGTGGTGTAGACGTTGCGCACCGAGCGGTCGATGAACAGCGAGTTGTCGTTCGCCACCTCGATGGAGATGTCGGCCGGCAGGTCGGCCTTGAGCTGCGGGATCATCTCGCGCACGCCCTGCGCCAGCGTCAGCGGGTTGGCCGTGGCCTGGCGGATCACGCCGGCGGAGATGGCGGGCCGCCCGTTGAGCCGCACCGCGGTGCGCTCGTCCGCCGCGGCCTCCTGCACCCGGGCCACGTCGCGCATCTTCACCGGGAAGCCGTTGACGTTGCGGATGACGATCTCCTCGAACTGTGCCGGACGGAACAGGTCGGTCTGGGAGGTCACGCTGAACTCGCGCTGCCGCGACTCGATGCGCCCGGCCGGCAGCTCCAGGTTGCTGCGCCGCACCGCGTCCTCCACGTCCTGCGTGGTCAGGCGCAGGCCGGCCAGCTTGTCCGGGTCCAGCCAGATGCGCATGGCGTACTTGCGCTCGCCGTAGATGCGCACGTCGGCCACGCCGCTGACGGTCTGCAGCCGCGGCTTGGCGATGCGGTTGAGCAGGTCATTGATCTGCAGCGGCCCCAGCGTCTCGCTGGTGAAGGCCAGCCAGATCACCGGGAAGGCGTCGGCCTCGACCTTGGCGATCACGGGCTCGTCGATGGCCTGCGGCAGGCGGTTGCGCACGCGCGAGGTGCGGTCGCGCACCTCGGCGGCCGCGGCGTCGGGGTCCTTCTCCAGGCGGAAACGCACCGAGATCTGGCTCTGCTCGGCCCGGCTGATGGAGGTGATCACGTCCACGGCGTCGATGCCCGCGATGGAGTCCTCCAGCGGCTTGGTGACCTGCGACTCGATCACCTCGGCCGAAGCGCCGGGGTAGCGCACGCTGACGGTGACCACCGGCTCGTCGATGCGCGGGTACTCGCGCACCTGCAGGCGGTTGAAGCTGACCAGGCCGACCAGCACGACCAGCAGGGACAGCACGGTGGCGAACACCGGGCGGCGGATCGATATCTCGGGCAGCTGCATGGCGCGCTCCGGTGGGGAAGAGGGTCAGCGGGACGGAGCCTGGGCGCAGGGATTGGGCCCCGCCGGACGCGGCACCTCGGCCTGGGCCCCGGCGGCGCGTGACGGCAGGACGGCCGCAACGGGCGTGGCGCCGCCGTTGCGCGGCATCTCGGCCACGCGCACCGGCATGCCGTCACGCTGGATGCGCTGCTGGCCGGCGACCACCACCACCTCGCCGGGCTGCAGGCCCTCGGTGATCTCCACCCGGCCGGGCTGGCGCAGGCCGACCTTGACCTCGACACGCCGCGCGATGCGGGTGTCCTGGTCCGGCCCGTCGACCAGCTTGTAGACGAACTGGCGCGTGCCCTGCGGCACCAGCGCCTCCTCCGGCACGAGGCGCGCGTTGTCGCGCTCGCCGAACACCGCCGTGATGCGGGCGAACATGCCCGGGCGCAGCTGCAGGTGCCGGTTGTCGATGCAGCCGCGGATGCCCACCGAGCGGCCGTTGGCATCCACCAGCGGGTCGATGGCCTGCACCACGGCGCTGTACTGGCGGTCGGGCAGCGCGTCCATGGCCACCAGCGCCGTCTGGCCGCGCCGCACCTTGGTCTGGAAGCGCTCGGGCAGGCGGAAGTCCACGTAGAGGGTGTCCAGGTCCTCGATGTTGACGATATCGGTGCCGTCGCGCAGGTAGTCGCCCACGTTGACGCTGCGGATGCCGGCGATGCCGTCGAACGGCGCGACGATGCGCAGGCGGTCGGCCGTGGCCCGGGCCAGGGCCAGCTTGGCCTGGGCCACCTGCAGGGCGGCCCCGCTCTCGTCGACCGAGCGCTGGCTGATGAAGTTCTGCGCCACCAGCTCCTGGTTGCGCTTGTGGTTGGCCTGGGCGATGGACAGCTCGGCCTGGGCCTGCTGCACCTGGGCGCGCGGCAGGTTGTCGTCCAGCTGCACCAGCAGCTGCCCGCGCCGCACCCGGTCGCCGTCGCGGAAGTTCAGGCGCACCACGCGGCCGCTGACTTCGGGGCGCAGCACCACGCTCTGGCGCGAGCGCAGGGTGCCCACCGCCTGCGCTTCGTCGGACAGGCGCACCACCTCCACCCGGGCCACCTCCACAGCCGGCGGCCGCGCCGGGCCGGCGCTGGAAGCCGGCACCGCCGCCCCGCCATTGCCGGCGGCCACCGCATCAGGGCGTGCGGCCGGCTTGTTCTGGTACCACCAGGCCGCGCCGGACGCGGCGGCGATGCCCACCGCAGCCACCACGATGTAGAGGGGTTTCGATGCCATGAAGGGGAGAACGTCCTCGTGGATTGTGATGGTTGGTAACCACCCGCCAATGTAGCAGCGCGACTGCCCGCAGGCCTTTACCCGCGCTTTACACGACCGCCCCGCGAGGAATGAGCGGCTCAGGCGTGAAAAGTTCGGCCCGCGCGGTCTCAGCGGCCCAGCGCCTGCGCCACGCCGCGATTGGCCAGCGCGTCCGCACGCTCGTTGCCGGGGTCGCCGTTGTGGCCACGCACCCAGCGCCAGTCGATGGTGTGGCCGCCCTCGCGCACCAGCTTGTCCAGCTGCTGCCACAGCTCGACGTTCTTCACCGGCGTCTTGCCAGCCGTGCGCCAGCCCTTGGCCTTCCAGCCGGGCAGCCACTCGGTCATGCCCTTGAGGACGTACTGGCTGTCCAGGTAGAGGGTGACGTTGCAAGGCCGCTTGAGCGCGCCCAGCGCCTGGATCACCGCCGTCAGCTCCATGCGGTTGTTGGTGGTGCCCAGCTCGCCGCCGAACATTTCCTTCTCGGTGCCTGCGGACTTGAGCAGCACGCCCCAGCCGCCGGGTCCCGGGTTGCCCTTGCAGGCGCCGTCGGTGTAGATCTCGATGTGGTTCACGCGGTTCTCAGGCTTCCTCGGAGGCGGGGGTGCGGTGGCTGCGGTTGGCCAGGGGCACGGGCGCGGCGCTCATGCTGGCGCGCCGCTTCCACGCGCGCATCAGCTTGACGCCGCGCACGCGCTTGACCGCCACGATGAAGTACACGGCGCCGAAAATCGGCCACCAGCGCGCGCCGATGCGGTCCACCCACTCGTAGCGATTCAGCCATTTCTCGGTGGCCATGGCCGGACGCCAGCAGCCGAAGCTGCCGGTTTCTACCTCGAAGCTGAGCAGGCGCAGCCAGTCGCGCAGCCGCCGGTAGCCGATGAACTCGCCGGCATCGGGCAGGTACAGCTGGCCGAACCCCAGGCGCCGGTACAGGTGGGCGCGGCGCTGGCGCAGGCCCCACAGGCTGGCCGGGTTGAGGCAGCAGATCACCACCTTGCCCTCGGGCACCAGCACGCGCTCGACCTCGCGCAGCGTGGCATGCGGATCGTCGCTCAATTCCAGCGAGTGCGGCAGCACCACCAGGTCCAGGCTGTTGGCTTCGAACGGCAGCGCCGCGAAATCGGTCACCAGATCGGGCATGCGGGCGTGCGGGCCCTGGGCGCGCGCCACACCCAGCCACCGGCGCGGCATGCGGTTGGCGCGCAGCGTCTCGAGCTCGGGCAGGCCCAGTTGCAGCGCGTGATAGCCGAAGATGTCGCCCACGGCCCGGTCGAATTCGGCCTGCTCCCAGGCCAGCAGGTAGCGGCCGGGCGGCGTCTCGAACCACTGGTGCATTCCTATAATCGGCTCGCTCATGAAGTTACTCCCCCTGCCCGCGTTCCAGGACAACTATCTCTGGCTGCTGCACGACGGGCATCGGGCTCTGGTGGTGGACCCGGGCGACGCACAGCCCGTGCTGGCCGCGCTGCGGCAGGCCGGTTTGCAACTGGAGGCGATTCTAGTCACGCACCACCACCCCGATCACATCGGCGGCCTGGAGGAGGTGCGCCGGGCGACCGGCGCCACGGTGTACGGCCCCGCGCGCGAGACCATCCCGGAGCCGCTCACCCGGGTGGCGCAGGGCGACGTGGTGCGGGCGCTGGGCCTGTCATTCCAGGTGCTGGACGTGCCCGGCCACACGGCCGGGCACATCGCCTACTTTCATGACCCCCACGCTCCTTCGTCGCTGCCCCCCGGGGGGGCGCAGCCGCCTCGGGGCGGCCCAGCGGCGGCTGGTCCCGACGTGGACGGCACGCCGCTGCTGTTCTGCGGCGACACGCTGTTCTCGGGCGGCTGCGGGCGGCTGTTCGAGGGCACGCCGGCGCAGATGCTGGCCTCGCTGGATGCGCTGGCGGCGTTGCCGGGCGACACGCGCGTGTGCTGCGCCCACGAATACACGCTGGCCAACCTGAAATTCGCGCGGGCGGTGGAACCCGGCAATGCCGAGCTGGTCGATTACACGCAGCACTGCGAAGCGCTGCGCAGCCAGGGGCAGCCCACCCTGCCCACCACGGTGGCCCAGGAAAAGCGCATCAACCCGTTCCTGCGCACGCGCGAGAGCGGGGTGCGGCACGCGGCCGAGGCCTTCAACGGCACCCGGCCCGGGGATGATGTCGGCGTGTTTGCCGCGATCCGCCAATGGAAAAACGAGTACCGATGACAAAAAGATTCCACTTTGCCGGCCTGGCGAGCCTGCTGCTCTGGCTGGCCGGCTGCGCCAACACCCCCGTCACCTCCCCCCTCCCTCCTGCCGACCCTGCACCCGTCGCCGAGGCGCCGGCCGCGACGCCGGCGCCGCCCCTGCCGCTGCCGCCGGTCATCCCCAGCGGGCCGCTGCAGCCCATCACCGCGGCCGAAGCCGCCTCGCAGGAGGTCGCCTCGCTGCTGCCGCCGGCCGACCTGTGGGACCGCATCCGCCGCGGCTTCGCCATGCCGGCGCTGGACTCGCAGCTAGTGCGCCAGCAGGAACAGTGGTACTCGTCACGGCCCGACTACATCCAGCGCATGACGGAGCGCTCGCGCAAGTACCTGTTCCACATCGTCGAGGAGCTGGAGCGCCGCGGCATGCCGTCCGAGCTGGCGCTGCTGCCCTTCGTCGAGAGCGCCTTCAACCCCGAGGCCGTCTCCAGCGCGCGCGCCGCCGGCATGTGGCAGTTCATGCCGGCCACCGGCACCTACTTCGAACTCAAGCAGAACGTGTTCCGCGACGACCGGCGCGACGTGCTGGCCTCCACCCGCGCCGCGCTGGACTACCTGCAGAAGCTCCATGGCATGTTCGGCGACTGGCACCTGGCGCTGGCCGCCTACAACTGGGGCGAGGGCAGCGTGGGCCGGGCCATCGCGCGCAACCAGAAGAGGGGCCGGCCCGCCGGCTACACCGACCTGGACATGCCGCACGAGACGCGCAACTACGTGCCCAAGCTGCAGGCGGTCAAGAACATCGTGGCGCGGCCCGAACAGTTCCGCACCGAGCTGCCGCTGATCGAGAACCACCCCTACTTCCAGAGCGTGACCATCACGCGCGACATCGACGTGGCGCTGGCCGCCAAGCTGGCCGACGTGGCGCTGGAGGATTTCAAGGCGCTCAACCCCTCGCTCAGCCGCCCGGTCATCTTCGCGGCCGGCACGCCGCAGATCCTGCTGCCCTGGGACAACGCGACGGTGTTCCGGCGCAACTTCGAGGGCTACACCGCCGGGCGCTATGCCAGCTGGGCGGCCTGGACCGCGCCGGCCACCATGAGCGTCACCGAGGCCGCGCGCCGGGTCGGCATGAGCGAGGCGGACTTCCGCGCCATCAACAACATCCCGCCACGCATGCGGATCCGGGCCGGGTCGGTGGTGCTGGCGCCGCGCGAAGGCAAGCTGGACCGCGACGTGACCGGCCATGTCGCGGACAACGGGCAGCTCAACCTGTCTCCGGAGGTGGTGACCCGCCGCACCGTGGTGCGCGCCGGCGCGAATGAATCGGTCGCCAGCATCGCCCGGCGCTACCGGCTCAGCGCCACGCAGGTGGCCGACTGGAACAAGGTGGGCTCGACGGCGCTGTTCCGCACCGGCCAGCAGGTGGTCCTGTACCTGCCGGTACGCGCGGCCGCATCGAAGCCGCGCACGGCCATCAAGGCTGCGCCGCGGCGGCCGGCGGCCGCCACGCGCCGCCGCTGAGGCCGCGCCTGCCGTGAAGGCCTGACGCTAGTCGCCGCCGTCCGCGGACCCGGCGGGCCGCTGCGACAGATCCATCACCGGCGCCCGCAGCGCGGCCAACGCGCCCAGCGTGGCCGCGGTCCGCCTGCAGGACGCCGCAGGCCGCGCGCAGGGCGCCGGCTCGGGCTTCGTCTTCACCCAGGACGGTTACCTGCTGACCAACTCGCACGTCGTGCGCGCCGGCCGTCCCGAGCCCCCCGGTCCCGGGCGCCGGGCCAGCGCGTCCTTCAGCGACGGCCGCGAGTTCGCCGCCCGCTGGGTGGGCGACGACCCGCACACCGACCTGGCCCTGCTGCACATCGACGGCCTGTCGCAAGGCGCGCTGTCGCCGGCGGCGCTGGGATCGTCGGCCACGGTCCGCCGCGGCGAGATCGCCGTGGCCATCGGCAACCCGCTGGGCTACGAACACACCGTGACCGCCGGCATCGTCAGCGCCATGGGCCGCAGCATGCGCGCCAGCACCGGCCGCCTCATCCCCGACGTGATCCAGACCGACGCGGCGCTCAACCCGGGCAACTCGGGCGGGCCGCTGCTCAACTCCAGGGCCGAGGTGATCGGCGTCAACACCGCCATCATCGCGGGCGCCCAGGCCATCTGCTTCGCCGTCGCCATCGACACGGCCGCCTGGGTGATCCCGCAGCTGATGCGCCATGGGCGGGTGCGCCGCGGCTACCTGGGGGTGGCCGGCAGCACCACCGCGCTGGACCGACGCATCGTGGTCGCGCTGGGCCTGCAGCAGCAGCACGCGGTGCGGGTGCTGGGCGCCGAGCGCATCGGCCGCGACGGCGTGCTGCAGCTGCTGCGGCCGGGCGTGCGCGAGCCGCTGTACCTGGCGACGCGGCCGACCGAGGCGGTTGGCTGATCCTCAGGCCTTGAACTTGTCCTTGGCGCGCCGGGCGAAATCGTTGGTGTAGGTGCGCGCGAGCTCGATCTTGTCGGCCTTGACCGTGGGCTCGAAGCTGGCCAGGGCCTTGACCGCCGTGCGGGCACCGTCGTCGGCCAGCACGCCGTCCGGCGAGATCGCCTCGCGCACCTTGTCGAAGGCGGCCAGGTACAGCGCCCGGTCGCCCAGCAGGTAGGCCTCGGGCACGGTCTTGATGATGTCGCTGGGCCCCGCCGTCTGCAGCCACTTGAGGGCACGCACGATGGCGTTGGCCAGGGCCTGGCAGGTGTTGGGGTTCTTCTGCACGAACTCCTGCGGCGCGTACAGGCAGCCGGCCGGCATGGGGCCGCCGAACACCTCGCGCGTGCCCTTGAGCGTGCGGGTGTCGCCGATGATCCTGACCTCGCCCCGGTGCTCCAGCATGGTCATCACCGGGTCGGTGTTGCTCATGGCGTCGATCTGGCCCGAGCGCAGGGCCGCCAGCGCGTCGGCCGAGGTGCCCACGCCGACGTAGCTGACCTCGCCGGCCTTCACGCCGGCGCGCGCGAGCACCGCATGGGCCACCATGTTGGCGGACGAGCCGGGCGCCGACACGCCGATGCGCCGGCCGCGCAGGTCGGCCGCGCTGCGCAGGCTGGGGAAGGTGCGCGTGGACACGCCCACGGCCACCTGCGGCGCGCGGCCCTGCAGCACGAAAGCCTGGAAGAACTGGTTCCTGCTTTGCAGCTGGATGGTGTGCTCGTAGGCGCCGCTGACCACGTCGGCGGCACCCGCGGCGATCGCCTGCACCGGCGCCGCGCCGGCGGGAACGTCGATGACCTCGACGTCCAGCCCCTCCGCCTGGAAATACCCGAGCTGCTCGGAGATGGTCAGCGGCAGGCAGCGGAAGGCCGCCTTGCCGCCCACGGCGATGGTGACCCGGGTCTTCTCGGGCTTGCCCTGCGCGCGCAGCGCGGGCGCCGCCACGGCCGCCGCAGCCGCCGCGGCCACCGCCGCGAACCGGCGGCGCGTGGTGCATGCATGCGCGCGTGTCTCGTCCATGGCGACCTCTCCTGTTGTTCGTTCTGCCGGACGAGGTTAGCAGCGTGGCTGCGACCCGCATCGGGAACATCCCGTGCGGGTTTCCACGTAACGACTTCTGGGCCTAGCGGTAGCCCACGAACAGGATGGCCACGTTCACGCCCAGCGCCGCCAGCCAGACCGCGCTGCGCACGCTGGGCAGCCCGGCCACGTACATGGCGATGTAGATGACGCGCAGCGTGATGAACAGCAGCGCCAGGATGTCCAGCAGCGTCTGGGACGCCCTCAGCTGGTGGGCGATGATGACCGCGCCGATGAAGAACGGCAGCGCCTCGAAGCTGTTGGCCTGGGCCGCATTGGCGCGCGCCGGCCAGTCGGTCTGCCTGGCCAGCCAGGCGCGCGGCTCATGGTTGTCGTAGCCCCCCTCCCGGCGCGGCCTGCCGAAGCCCCGCCACTTGGCCAGGCCGGCGCACGCGATGGGCAGCAGTGCGGCGATCAGCACGCACCAGTAGGCCACGGTGAATCTTGCGAACCCCATCCTCTTCTTCTCCTCTTGTGATTTTTTCTAGCGCCGGTCCACCAGCGCGTGCGCGATCGTGCCCAGGTCCACGTACTCCAGCTCGCTGCCGGCCGGCACGCCGCGCGCCAGGCGCGTCACCCTCAGGCCGCGCGCCTTGAGCGCCTCGCCGATCACGTGCGCCGTGGCCTCCCCCTCGGCCGTGAAGTTGGTGGCCAGGATCACCTCCTGCACCTGGCCGTCGGCGGCGCGCTCGAACAGCTTGGCCAGTCCGATGTCCTTGGGGCCGATGCCGTCCAGCGGGCTGAGCTTGCCCATGAGCACGAAGTACAGGCCCCTGTAGGCCGCGGTGCGCTCCACTGCGGCCTGGTCGGCCGGCGTCTCCACCACGCACAGCTTGGACGCGTCGCGCTGCGGATTGCGGCAGACCTCGCAGACCTCGTCCTCGGTGAAGGTGTGGCAGCGGCTGCAGTGGCGCACGCTGGCCACGGCCTGCTGCAGCGCCTGGGCCATCAGCTGGGCGCCCTGGCGGTCGTGCTGCAGCAGGTGGAAAGCCATGCGCGAGGCCGACTTGGCGCCCACGCCGGGCAGGCGCCGCAAGGCCTCGACCAGGGCTTGGAGGCTGCCGGACACTAAAAGGGGAATTTCATGCCGCCGGGCAGGCCCGGCATGCCGGCCGTGATCTTGCCCATCTTCTCCTGCGAGGTCTCCTCGGCCTTGCGCACCGCGGCGTTGAAGGCGGCGGCCACCAGGTCCTCCAGCATGTCCTTGTCGTCGGCCAGCAGGCTGGGGTCGATGGCGACGCGCTTGACGTCGTGCTTGCAGGTCATGGTCACCTTGACCAGGCCGGCGCCGGACTCGCCGGTCACCTCGATGGTGGCGAGCTCGTCCTGGGCCTTCTTCAGGTTGTCCTGCATGGCCTGGGCCTGCTTCATCAGACCGGCCAGCTGTCCCTTGTTGAACATGTGCGAAATCCTTTGCTGAGGCTGAGGGGGTCAGCCGTTGGTGAGGGGCTTGATGCTTCCGGGCACGATTCTCGCGCCAAAGTCACGCATCATCTGCTGCACGAACGGGTCGCCGTGGATGATCTCCTCGGCCGCGCGCTGGCGCTCGGCGGCGGCCTGCGCGTTGCGCCGCGCCGGGCTGTCGGTCACGGCGCCGACCTCCACGCCCAGGCTGACGGCATGGCCGGCGGCGCGCAGCGCGGCCTGCAGCCTGTCGCGGCTGGCCGGCTGGTTGAGCGACTCGCGCTCCACGCGCAGCAGCCAGTGGTCGGTGTCGCGCGCCACCAGCTGCGACTGCAGCGCCAGCTCGCGCACCAGGGCCGTCACCGCCTCGGAGGCGACCAGCTGCTGCACGGTGGCATGCCAGAAGTCGCCCTCCTCGGTGGGCACCAGGGGCGCCGGCGCGCGCTGGGCCGCGGCCTCGCGCGGCGACTCGGACTGCACGCGCACCGGCACGCCCACCACCTCGCTGGCCGGGCGGCCGTCGGGCCGGCCCAGGGGCCGCGGCGGCACCGGCCGGGCGGCCGGCACCACCACCGGCAGCACCTGCCCGGGCGGCGCGCCGACCGCCGGCACCGCGGTGCGCGCGGGGGCGGGCGCCTGCAGCGGCGCGGCGGCGGGCGCCAGGGTCCGCGCGGGGGCGGGCGCGGGCCGCGCTTCAGCTAGAGTTTTTTTTTCCGCCGGGGCCGCGGCGGGGGCCGGGGCCGGCGCCTGTGCGCCCGGCTTGAAGGCCAGCAGGCGCAGCAGCACCATGGTCAGCGCGGCGTATTCGTCGGGCGCCAGGCCCAGCTCGGCGCGGCCATGAAGGCACAGGCTGTACAGCAGCTGGGTCTCGTCGGCCGGCATCGCCGCCGCCAGGCGCGCGGTCTCGGCGGCCTCGGGGTCGGACGGGTCTTCGGCCTGCGGCACCGCCTGCAGCACCGCCATGCGCTGCAGCACGGCCGTCATCTCCTCCAGCGTGGAGGCCGCGCTCAGGCCGTGCAGCCGCAGCGCCTCGGCGGTCTCCACCACGGTGCGGCCGTCGCCCCCGGCCAGCGCGGCGATCAGGCGGAACACGTGGCTGCGGTCCACGCTGCCCAGCATCTGGCGCACCGCCGCCTCCTCCACGCGGCCGCCGCCGAAGGCGATGGCCTGGTCGGTCAGCGACAGCGCGTCGCGCATGGAGCCGCGCGCCGCCCGCGCCAGCAGGCGCAGCGCGGGCTCGTCGGCAGGCACGCCCTCGGCTTCGAGTACCCGGGCCAGGTGCTCCTGCACGGTCTGGGGCGCCATCGGCCGCAGGTTGAACTGCAGGCAGCGCGAGAGCACCGTCACCGGCACCTTCTGCGGGTCGGTGGTGGCCAGCACGAACTTGAGGTACTCGGGCGGCTCCTCCAGCGTCTTGAGCATGGCGTTGAACGCATGCCCGGTGAGCATGTGCACCTCGTCGATCATGAAGACCTTGAAGCGGCCCTGCACCGGCTTGTACACGGCCTGCTCCAGCAGCGCCTGCACCTCGTCCACGCCGCGGTTGGAGGCGGCGTCCAGCTCCGTGTAGTCGACGAAGCGGCCGGCGTCGATCTCGGTGCAGGCCTGGCAGGCGCCGCAGGGCTGGGCGGTGATGCCGCCCAGGCCATGAGGGCCCTGGCAGTTCAGCGACTTGGCCAGCACGCGCGACACCGTGGTCTTGCCCACGCCGCGGGTGCCGGTGAACAGGTAGGCGTGGTGCAGCCGCTGCTGGCCCAGCGCGTTGGACAGGGCCTGCACCACATGCTCCTGGCCCACCATCTCGCTGAAGGTCTTGGGCCGGTACTTGCGGGCGAGCACGAGGTAGGACATCGGGTCGATTCTACGGGGCGCCCTCGTGCCCTCCTGCGCCTGCCGCGCCTGCTGCTCGGCGTTGCACGATGAACCCCGCCGCATCCGGGGCCACCGCCCTCGCCTACAATCGGTACCGACGGGCCTCCCCGCATGGTGAAGCGGCCAACCGGGTCAGGTGGGGAACCAAGCAGCCCTAACTGTGGAGCCAGTGCCGGGGGTAAGGCTCGTCAACCCCTCCTCTCTTTCTCTCGAAGTTCGCAGGCGGTCCGCTCGACAGACGGCCACTCACCTTTGTGGGCTCGAATGATCCCCGCAATGGAACCGATGCCGGAGCAGTACGCGGCCCGAAAAGCGACAGCCCCGGAGACTGACTCGCTAGCAAAGAGTGATGTGTATCGCGAGGGCCTGTCCGGGAAGTGCGCTCGCCTGACAGCTTCGAATAACAGGTCAAGCCCTGCGCTGTAGGCCTGCTCAAAGGGCCAACGCTCAGGCTACTTCCTTCCCACCCCCGCGCCACCCCTTTCAACCTCAGCCACGGTCCCACGCCCTGGGTCGGCGAATTCCCACAGCCCAGCTTGAGCCGCAGCCCTAGATTTGCATCCGCGAGGGAGGTGTTCAATGAACACGGTTGCGGCAGGTGCAAATGGGAAGGGATGGGTCACGGGGTGGTGGCCCTTGTGGGCTTGCCTGGCCATGGCGCCGGGCAGCCAGGCATTCGCATCCGAATCATCCGAACGGCCCGACGAAGCCGTCACGGTGGCGCAGGCGGCCTTGCCGTCCCTGGTGGTCACCCAGGAGTCCCGGCCCGACCCGGTGGACGGGCTGGCCATGACGTCGCAGCAGGTGGCCGCCAGCTGGTTCCCGACCCCTCGTTCCCCGCTCGGCTTCATGGCCGCCGTGCGGCCCGCCGCCGCCGGCACACCCGACCGGCCGGGCCTGCAGCGTCCGGGGCTGGACCTGGGCCTGCACTGGCGGTCGGCTGGGCACGGCCGGCGTGGCCTGCAGGTGCAGGCCTGGCAGACCCTCGCGCCCGATCCGGATGCCTGGACGCTGGTGCAGTCCCGGCAGCCCGCCTATGGCGCACGGGTCGAGATGCGGCTCAAGCCGGCCCGCGCCGGCGGCCTGGTCGCCGACTACCAATTCTTCGGACTGCAGCTGCAAAGCGGCGCCCGCATCACCATCCGCCGCACCGAAGGCCGCCCCCGGATCTACTACCGCGTCCAGTTCTACGCGCTTTAAGCCACAGCCAGGCCCGGCGCGGGCTTGTTGCTGTTGTGTTGGCACGTGCGGCTGGTAGAGTCGGGGCTGCAAGTAAGCGGCCATGACCGAGAACCAGTCCCCCTCCCCGTCGGCCCTGGTGGTCGAAGACGACGAGCACATCGCCCACCTGCTGCAGTTCATGCTGGAGCGCCAGGGCTACCAGGTGCACCTGGCGCGCGACGGCCGCCACGGCAAGGAACTCATCGAGACGCTGCCCCCGCCGGCCTTCGCCCTGCTGGACGTGATGATGCCGTTCTACGACGGCTTCCAGCTGGTGACGCTGCTGCGGGCCCAGCCCGGCTGGCAGGCGGTGCCGGTGATCATGCTGACCGCCAAGACCCAGGAGCGCGACATCGTCCGCGCGCTGGAGGCCGGCGCCAACGACTACGTGCTCAAGCCCTTCCAGCCCAACGAGCTGCTGGCCCGGGTCAAGCGCTTCGTGCGCAACCCGGCATGAAGATTCGCGCCGCCGCGCTGCTAGCCGGGCTGGCCGGGCTGGCCCAGGCGCAGAACACGCCGCCGGTCGCGGTCCCGGTCGACCGCGTCACGCTGCAGGCCGAGCACAGCGAGCTGGACAAGGGCAACACCGACTGGCGCGAGCTCACGCTGCAGCTCAGCCGCCAATGGCAGCCACGCGAGGCGGCCGAGCTGGGGCTGGCGCAGACGCGGCGCTTCGGCCTGGACGACACCCAGCTGCGCCTGGGCTACAGCCGCCCGCTGTCGCAGCGCCTCACGGGCAGCCTGCAGGCCAGCGCCAGCCCCACGCACCGCGTGCTGCCCAAAGGCAGCCTGGGCGGGGCGCTGCAGTACGAGTTCTCGCCCGGCTGGCTGCTGCACGGCGGCGCCCGCCACACCCGCTACGACGCCACCGACGTCGACGAAGGCCGGCTGGCGCTGGAGCGCTATTTCGGCGACTACAGCCTGCTGGCCGGCTGGACGCCGGCGCGCGCGCTGGGGCAGGACACCCACGCTTTCGAGCTGCGCGGCAGCTGGTACTACGCGCCGGACAGCTCGGTGGGCGTCATCGCGGCGCGCGGCGACGAGGCGACGCAGCTGGGCGAAGACCGCATCGTCCTGGCCGAGGTGCGCTCGCTGGCGCTGCTGGGGCGGCACCGCCTGTCGCCCCAGGCCGCCCTGCTGTGGAGCCTGGGCCGCACCCGGCAGGGCAGCTTCTACACCCGCACGGGTGCGTCGCTTGGGCTCCAGTTCGCTTTCTGACCCGTACCTGATCGCGGCCTTCTGGGCCGGCGTCGTCGCCACCGCGCTGGTGCTGCTGGTCTGCCTGCTGATCGTCGGCCTGCGCCTGGCCTCGCGCCGGCGCGAGGCGCGCTGGCAGCGCTTCGTGGCGCTGTGGCGGCCGGCCCTGCTGTCGGTGGTGGCGGCCGAGGATGCCGGCCTGCCGCTGCCGCCGCTGCGGCGGCGCGATGGGGAACATTTCCTGCGCCTGTGGCTGTACCTGCAGGAGTCGCTGCGCGGCGGCGCCGCCGACCAGCTCAATGAAGTGGCGCTGCGCCTGCAGGTGCCCGACATGGCGCAGCGCATGCTCTCGCGCGGCTCGCGGCCGGGGCAGCTGCTGGCCACGCTGGCGCTGGGCAGCCTGCGGCATCGCCCGGCCTGGGAGGCGCTGCTGCGCACCGCCGGCCGGCCCCTGCCGCTGCTGTCGGTGAACGCGGCGCGCGCCCTGGTGCAGATCGACCCCCTGGCCGCCGCCCAGCAGCTGATGCCGCTGATCCTCTCGCGCCACGACTGGGACACCAGCCGGGTCGCCTCGTTCCTGGCCGGCGGGCGCCAGGCCTTCTGGCTGCTGCTGGTCAAGGTGCTGCCCTCGCTGCCGCCGCCGGAGGCGCTGCGCGGCCTGCGCCTGGCCGAGGCGCTGCGGCTGCAGCTGCCGCCGCGGGTGCTGCGGACCCTGCTGGATCCCAGGCGCCGGCCCGAAGTGATCTGGGCCGCGCTGCCGCTGGCCCATGACGACCAGGCCCTGCAGGCGGTGCGGCCGCTGCTGGCCCACCCCACCTGGCAGGTGCGGCAGCAGGCCACCACCACCCTGGCCCGCCTGGCCGGCCCGGACGACGTGCCGGCGCTGGCCGCCCTGCTGGAGGACGGCCGCTTCGAGGTCCGGCTGGCGGCCGCCCGCGGCCTGGCGGCCCTGCCCTTCCTGCGGCCCGACGACCTGCGGCAGCTGCAGCTGCAGCGCCCCGGCGGGCGCGACGTGGTGCGGCACGTGCTGGCCGACCTGGAGGCCGCGGCATGATGAGCTCGCGCCTGGTCGTCGATTTCGCGACCTGGTTCGTGCTGGGCTACTTCGTGCTGCTCAACACCGGCTACCTGCTGCTGAACCTGCTGTCGATGGTCAGCCTGTGGCACAGCCAGCAGGAGCGCGTGCTGGACGAGCTGCCGCAGGTGTTCACCGGCCTGGAGCCGGCCATCAGCCTGCTGGTGCCGGCCTACAACGAGGAGGCCAACATCGCCGCTTCGCTGCGCTCCATGCTGCAGCTGGAGTATTCCGAGTTCGAGATCATCGTCGTCAACGACGGCTCCAAGGACGGCACGCTGGACGTGCTGCGGCGCGAGTTCGACCTCTACCCCTTTCCCGAGGCGGTCAACCCGCGCCTGCAGACCCAGCCGGTGCGCCAGGTGTACCGCTCGCGCCTGCATGCCAACCTGCGCGTGATCGACAAGGACAACGGCGGCAAGGCCGATTCGCTCAACGCCGGCATCAACCTGGCGCGGCACCCGCTGTTCTGCGGCGTGGACGCCGACTCCCTGCTGGCGCGCGACAGCCTGCAGCGCGTAGCCCGCCCCTTCCTGCGCGACCCGCGGGTGGTGGCCACCGGCGGCACGGTGCGGCCGGCCAACGGCTGCAAGGTGGAGGCCGGTTTCCTGACGCAGGTGGGCCTGCCGTCCAACCCCTGGGCGCTGTTCCAGGTGGTGGAGTACCTGCGCGCCTTCCTGTTCGGCCGCCTGGGCTGGTCGCAGCTGGGCGCCATGCTGATCATCTCGGGCGCCTTCGGCCTGTTCCGCACCGACGTGGTGGTGGCCGCCGGCGGCTACCGCCGCAAGACCATCGGCGAGGACATGGAGCTGGTGGTGCGCATCCACCGCATGCTGCGCGAGCGCGGCCGCCCCTACCGCATCGAGTTCGTGGCCGACCCGGTGTGCTGGACCGAGGTGCCGGAGGACCGCGCCACCCTGGCCAACCAGCGCATCCGCTGGCAGCGCGGGCTGTCCGAGAGCCTGGCGCCGCATTGGCGGCTGATGTTCAGCCGGCACGGCGGCGCGCCGGGCTGGATCGCCTTCCCCTTCATGGTGCTGTTCGAGTGGCTGGGCCCGGTGGTGGAACTGGGAGGCTACATCTTCATGGCGTTCGCCTATGCCTTCGGCCTGGTGTCCTGGGACGCCTTCGCCGTCTTCCTGTTCGTGGCCATCGGCCTGGGCATCCTGCTGTCCGCCTCCGGCCTGCTGCTGGAGGAGATGGCCTTCCACATCTACCCGCGCATGCGCCAGCTGAGCCTGCTGGCCCTGGTGGTGGTCGCCGAGAACTTCGGCTACCGCCAGCTCAACGCTTGGTGGCGCCTGGTCGGCCTGTGGCGCTGGGCCACGCAGCGCGAGGCCAAGTGGGGTGAGATGAAGCGCAAGGGCCTGCAGGCGCAGGTGGAGACGAAATGAGGGACCGGGAAGACACCGCGAGCAGCCCGCGGCCGCAGCACCGCTCCCTGGCGTGGCTGGCGCCGGCCGCCATCCTGCTGGCGGGGCTGGCCGTCACCTACTCGGCCGTGCAGGCGTCCCGCCGCGCCGCGCTGGCCGAGGCGCGCGCCCATTTCGACGGCCACGTCGAGCGCCTGCAGGCCGAGGTGGCGCGCCGCATCGTCCTGCCCGAGTACGGGCTGAAGGGGGCGCGGGCTGCCTTCGCGGTGCGCGACGGCCCGCTCGGCCGCGCGGAATTCCGCCGCTACGTGGCGGCACGCGACCTTCCGGGGGAGTTCCCCGGCATCCGCGGCTTCGGCTTCATCGAGCGGGTCCCCCGCGCGCAGCTGGACCGCTTCATCGCGCGCGAGCGCGCCGACGCCGCGCCGCGGTTCCAGGTGCACACCAGCGGCAGCGCCGACCTGCTGGTCATCAAGTACGTGGAGCCGCTGGCCGCCAACCGGCCGGCCTGGGGCTACGACGTCGGCGCCGACCCGGTGCGGCGCGAGGCCGCCGAGCGGGCCATCGCCACCGGCGCCAGCGCGATCACCGGCCCGATCACCCTGGTGCAGGACGAGCAGCGCAGCCCGGGGTGGCTGCTGTTCGTCCCCGTCTACCGCAGCCCGGAGCACACCTCGGCTTCGCACCGCAGCGCCGACCTGGTGGGCCTGGTCTACGCGCCCATCGTTGCCGCGGAGGTGCTGCGCGGGACCACCGATTTCGTCGAGTTCCAGCTCGGCTTCCGGCTGTATGACGGCCAACCCGAGGACGGGCTGCTGCTGTTCGACTCGGATGCGCGCGGCACCGGCGCAGCGGCGCAGCCCGGTGGCGCGCTGTTCGCCACCGATCGTGCCCTGGTGGTGGGCGGCCGCGCCTTGACCCTGCGCATCGCCAGCACGCCCGAGCTGGAACGCACCGCAAGCGGCAGCGGGGCGCCGACCATCGCCGCCGCGGGGGCAGCGGCCAGCCTGCTGCTGGCGCTGCTCGCCTGGCTGCTCATGCAGGGCCGGGCGCGCGCCCTGGCGCTGGCCCGCAGGATCACGGCGGACTTGGAGCGCATGGCGCGCGTGGTCGAGCGCACCTCCAATGCGGCGTTCGGCATGGATGCGCAGCAGCGCATCCAGTGGATCAACGACGGCTTCACGCGGATCACCGGCTACTCGGCGCGCGAGGCGCTGGGTCGCAGGCCGAGCGAGCTGCTGGCCCATCCGGATGCCGATGCGCGGGCCCGGGCCGTCCTGCATGGCGCCGTCCTCCAGGGCCGGGCGGCCAGCGTGGAGATCCTGAACCGCCGCAAGGACGGCGGCGCCTACTGGTCGGCGACGGAACTCCAGCCCACCCACGACGCGGGCGGCCAGCTCACCGGCTTCCTGGAGCTGGCGCTGGACGTGACCGAACGCAAGCTGGCCGAGCGCCGCCTGCAGGAGAACGAGGCCTTCCTGGAGCAGGCCGAGCAGATCGGCGGCGTCGGCGGCTGGCAGCTGGACCTGCGCACCGGCGCCCTGCGGCTGTCGCGGCAGGTCCGCCGCATCCTGGCGCTGGGCGAGGCGCAGGCGGCCGGCCCCGCCGACATCGTCGCGCTGTTCGACGCGCCCGAGCGCAGGCGCATCGAGGAGCTGGCGCGCCACTGCATCACCACGGGCGAGCCCTGGGACATCGAGCTGCCGCTCACGCTGGCGGGCGGGCGCCGCTGGGTGCGCAACCTGGGCCACGTCGAGCGGCGGGACGGCCGCTCGGTGCGCCTGCTGGGCGCCGTGCAGGACGTGACCGAGAGCCGCCGCGCCCAGTCCGCGCTGCAGGCCAGCGAGACCATGCTGCGCGTGGTGACCGACAACCTGCCGGCCCGCGTTTCGTACTGCGACCGCGAGTTGAGCGTGCGGTTCGCCAACCGCTTCTTCTGCGAAAGCTTCGGCTGGGAGAGGAACGACGTCATCGGCCGCCACCTGGCCGAGATCATCGGCGCCGACCGCCTGGTGATGCGCACCCCGAAAATCGAGCAGGTGCTGGCCGGCCAGCCGCAGCAGTTCCAGGAGGAGGAGCGCGATCCGTCGGGCCAGCCGGTCACCCGGCTGGTGCATTACATCCCGGACATGGATGGCATGCGCACGCGCGGGTTCTTCGTGCTGGCCTTCGACGTCACCGAGCTGAAGCAAGCCCGCGACGAGGCACTGCAGGCCAGCCAGGCCAAGAGCCAGTTCGTGGCGAACATGAGCCACGAGATCCGCACCCCGATGAACGCGGTGCTGGGCATGCTGGCCCTGCTGCACACCACGGCGCTGGACACGCGCCAGCGCGACTACGCCACCAAGGCCCAGTCGGCCGCGCGGGCCCTGCTGAGCCTGCTGGACGACGTGCTGGACTTCTCCAAGATCGAAGCCGGCAAGCTGGCGCTCGACCCGCGGCCGTTCAGCGTGGACGCCCTGCTGCGCGACCTGTCCATCATCCTGGCGGCCAACGTGGGCGAGAAGGACGTCGAGCTGCTGTTCGACGTCGACCCGCAGCTGCCGTCGCGCCTGACTGGCGACGACATGCGGCTTCGCCAGGTCCTGATCAACCTGGCGGGCAACGCCATCAAGTTCACCGACCGGGGCCAGGTCGTGGTGCGCCTGCGGGTAGTCGAACGCCTGCCCCACGCAGTGCGGCTGCGCATCCAGGTGGAGGACACGGGGATCGGCATCTCGCCCAAGCAGCAGGAGCGCCTGTTCGCGCTCTTCAGCCAGGCCGAGAGCTCGACCACCCGCCGCTTTGGCGGCACCGGCCTGGGGCTGGCGATCTGCCGCAAGCTGGTGGCCCTGATGGGCGGCGAGCTCCAGGTGGACAGCGCCGCCGGGCGCGGCAGCCGCTTCGGCTTCGATCTGCTCCTGCCGGCGGAGGATGCCGCCGCGCCCATGCCGGCCATGCCAGGCACCGTGCAGCGCCCCACGCGCGTGCTGTTCGTCGAGGACCATCGCGGCGCGCGCGAGACGCTGGCAGGCTTGGCACGGACGCTGGGCTGGCAGGCCGACGTGGCGGACGGCGGCGCGCAGGCGCTCGCCGCCATGACGGCACGCCAGGACAGCCGCACCGGCTACGACGCGGTCTTCGTCGGCTGGAAGATGATCGGCGCCCTCCACCCCCTCATGGACCGGGGCGAGCGGCCGCCGCTGATCGTCATGGCCACCGCGCACGGACGCGGGCTGCTGGCACGGCGTCCGGCGCACGAGCAGGCACTGCTGGACGGCTTCGTGGTCAAGCCGCTGACCGCATCGATGCTGGCGGACGCCCTGCGCGACGCCCAGGCCGCGGACACGCCAGCCGCCCCGCCCCCGGCGGCCGAGCGGCGCGGCCCGCTGCTGGGCCTGCGGCTGCTGCTGGTCGAGGACAACGATGTCAACCAGCAGGTGGCGCGCGAACTCCTGGTGAGCCAGGGGGCCGAGGTCGCGCTGGCCCAGCACGGCGCCGAAGCCGTCCACATGGTGCAGCGCGCGCGGCCCGCCTACGACGCCGTGCTGATGGACATCCAGATGCCGGTGATGGACGGCTATACCGCCACCCGCGAGATCCGGACCCGCCTGCGCATGACGCGGCTGCCCATCATCGCCATGACCGCCAACGCGTTGCCCGCGCAGGTGCAGGAGTGCGTCGATGCCGGCATGGACGCGCACATCGGCAAGCCCTTCGAGCTGCCGGAACTGGTGGCATTGCTGCAGACGCACACGCGCCGCGGGGCGACACCGGCTGCATTCGAACTTCCTTTCTTCGACGCGGACGCGGCCCTGGCACGGCTGGACGGCGACGTGGAGCTGTACCGCGCCACCGTGCCGACGTTCCGGCGCAGCCTCGAGAACGCCGGCGTGAACCTGCTCCGGGTGGCGGACATGCCCCGCAGCGAGGTCGTCCGCCTCTTCCACACGCTCAAGAGCTCCGCGGCGATGATGGGGGCGCAGCGGCTGTCGGATGCCGCGGCCGCCGCGGAGGCCGCGTTCCTGGAGGCGCCAGCCGCCGGCGACCCCGGCGCCGCCGAAACGGTCCGGTCCGCCGTCCAGGAGACACTGAAGGCGATGGCCGCGGCAGGCGTTTGAAGTTCAGCCGCCGGCGGGCGCCTGCGGCAGCTCGAACCAGAACTCGGTGCGCACGCCCGGCTCGCTGTCGAAGTCGATGCGGCCGTGGTGCGCCTGGATGATGCTGCGGCAGATGTTCAGGCCCAGGCCGGTGCCGCCCTTCTGCCGGCGGTCCGACGAGTCGGCCTGGGTGAAGCGCTCGAAGATGCGGCCGCGGAACTCCTCGGGGATGCCGGGGCCGTGGTCCGCCACCCCCACCCGCACGGCGGCCCCGGCCGCGGTGACCGACACCGTCACCGAGCCGCCCCGCGGCGAGAACTTGGTGGCATTGGACAGCAGGTTGATCACCACCTGCATCAGCCGGTCCGGGTCGCCCAGCACCGTGGCATCCTCGGCCCGCTCCAGCAGCACCTTCACGCCGAACTCGTCGGCATAGGGCTGCACGTCGCGGATAGCCTGCATCACGACGGTCGCCACCTGGCAGGGCCTCATGTCGTAGTTCATGCGGCCCGAGGCGATCTTCTCCACGTCCAGCACGTCGTTCACCAGCCGGATCAGGCGGTCCGAGCTCTGGGTGGAGATGTCCACCAGCTCCCGGGCGTCGGGCGGCAGCTCGCCGCCCATGCCCGATTGCAGCAGGCTGAGCGAGCCATGGATGGCCGTGAGCGGCGTGCGCAGCTCGTGCGAGATGGTGGAGATCAGCTCGTTCTTCAGCCGCTCGACCTCCTTGCGCGCCGAGATGTCGTGCAGGAAGGCGCTGAAGAAACGCTCGCCGCCGGTGTCCACCAGGCCCAGCCGCACCTCCACGGTGATCTCGCGGCCGCGCCGGTCCACCACCACGCGTTCCAGCGGCCGGTCGGCAGCGATGCCGCGTCCGGTCTCGCGGAACCGCTTGAGGAACGCGTCCAGCAAGCCGGCATAGCGCGCGGGCTGCAGCACCCGGTCCAGCGAGCGGCCCAGCACCTCCTCGCGGCCCCAGCCGAACAGCGCCTCGGCCCGGGTGTTCCATTCGATGACGCGCCCGTCCAGGTCCGCCGCCACGAACGGGTCCTGCGCGCTTTCCAGGATCACCTGGATGCGCTTCTCGTTGGCGCGCACCCGTTCGAAGGCGCTGGACAGCTCGGCGGTGCGCTCGGTCACTCGGCGCTCCAGGAAGGTGTTGAGCTCGCGCATCTCGGCCTGGTTGCGCTGCAGCTTGTCCACCATCGAGTTGAAGGCGGTCCCCAGCACCTCCACCTCGCGGAAGGCGTTGGACGGCTGCACCCGGTGGGCCACGCCGGCCTCCAGGTCGCGCACCGCCCCGGCCAGGCCCAGCAGCGGCCGCGATAGCGCCCGCGCCAGCGCCCATCCCATCAGGCTGAACAGCACCGCCATGGCCAGGCCCCATCCCAGCAGCTGCTCCTGCAGGTCGCGGGCCGGCTGGTAGGCCTCGGCCAGGTCCTGGCGGACCAGCACCGTCCAGCCCAGGCCGGGAGAGGTCTCGTAGCCCTGGGTCTTCGCATAGCCCACCAGGTAACGGCGGCCATCCGGCCAGGTCTCGACGTCGTAGCCGTTCGAGCCCGACGCCGCGTGCTTCAGGCTGGGCAGTTCCAGGCGCTGGCCCTCCAGGTCCTTGGGGCCCAGCAGGACCAGGCCGGCGGCGGACACGATCAGTGGCTGGATCGAATCGGCCCGGCCGTCAGGACGGAAGATGGCCTGGCGCGCATCCGCCGCCCAGTCCCAGAACACGTGCGCGCCCAGCACGCCGGTGATGCGGCCCTGGGCGTCGCGCATGGGGAACGCCACGTCGAAGAAGCGCAGCGGCTCGCCGTCCGTGCGGCCGAGCAGCTTGGACAGCAGCAGCGCGTCGTGCACGTCGCCCAGGTGCACGCCGGCCAGGGCGTTCCTGAACCAGGGCCGCGCCGACACGTCGACCCCGCGCAGCATCCCCTGGCTGGCGGCGCGTACCAGGCCGAACTGGTCGGTGGCGCCTATCCAGGCGTAATAGCGGTAACTGGCCTGCAGCTCGTCCACCTCGGCCTGCAGTTCGTCCGGCGGCAGCTCGCCCAGGCGCCGGGCCATCAGGCCAACCTCGCGGTAGCGCTCGAACATGGACCGGTCCAGCCGGCTGGTGGTCTGGTTGGCCAGTTCGGCCAGGTTGGCGCCGATATCGGAGCGGACCTGCTCGCCCCCGGCGCGCTCGCCCACCACGCTCAGGGTGACGGCCAGCAGCACCGACATCACCGAGAAGGCGAAGGCCAGGTAGGACGTCAGCCCGTGGCGTGCCGGCGCGCGGGCGGCGGTCATGGAGCGGGAGCGAGAGTCATGCGGTGCCGATTGTGCCCGTTGCTCATCCGCAAGCCTAGCCCGGGCGGGCACAATCACGCCCCATGGCGCTCATACTCGTGGTCGAAGACGACCGCCTCCAGCGGTTCGCGGCGGTGCAGGCCCTCAGCAAGGCCGGACACCAGGTGCTGGAGGCCACCGATGGCCAGACCGGCCTGGCGATGGCCCAATCGCACCATCCCGACCTGCTGGTGTGCGACGTGATGATGCCCGGCCTGGACGGCTACCAGGTGCTGGCGGCGCTGCGCAGCGACCCGACCATCGCCGGCACGCCGGTGATCCTGCTGACCTCGCTGGCCGAGCGCACCCAGGTGCGCCAGGGCATGAATGCCGGCGCCGACGACTACCTGACCAAGCCGTTCAGCTTCGCCGAACTGCGCGAGGCCGTGGCCGCGCTGCTGGCCAAGAGCGAGGTGCACCAGACCCACGCGCAGCAGACGCTGGTGCCCAAGCTGGTGGCGGCCATGGACGCGCAGAAGCACAACCTGTCCACCCGCTACGAGCACCAGCTCGCCGCCGAACTCAATCTGCGCTGGAACGCCGCCGAGGCGTCGGCGGGCGAGCGCCACTACCCCATGGCCACCGTGGCCCTGATCGACGTGCTGGGAACCGGGGTCGCCGAGCTGGCCTCGCGCCTGGGTTTTTCCGCGGTGCGCCAGGCGCTGCAGCATGCCCGCGACGTGCAGTACGTGTTCGGCGCCAAGCATCTGACGCTGCAGGGCGAGCGGCTGATGGCGGTGTTCGCCGACGACGAAAGCCGGCCGGTGCACGATGCCGCGCTGCGCGCCGCGCGTGCCGCCCTGGCCCTGGCCGGCACGCGTCCGGTGGCCGTCGCCGCCGGCTCGTCCGCTCCGGCCGAGCTGACCCACACCGCGGCGGTGGTGCTGCACAGCGGGCCCATCACGGCGCTGCAGCTGGGCGACCCGCTGCATGCCGGCGCCGACGACGTGCTGCTGTCCGGCCCCGCGCTGGCCGAAGCTGACATGCTGCTGGACCTGTGCCGCACCCAGGGCTGGCGCATGGCCTGCTCGCAGGCCATGCTGCAGGAGCTGGGTGCGGCCGCGACCCTGGGCGACCGGACCACCTTGGCCTCGCACGAGCTGGAAGGTGGGCCCGACGGCGGGCTGACGGCGAGCGAGTTCCTGGGCCTGGCCTGAGACCCCGTCAACCGGTGAGATGGCCGCGCACGCCCTGCGCCGCGCGGCGGCCGCTGGCCAGGCAGGCGGTCAGCAGGTAGCCCCCGGTGGGCGCCTCCCAGTCCAGCATCTCGCCGGCGCAGAACACGCCCGGCAGCGCCCGCAGCATCAGCCCGGCATCCAGGCCCTCGAAGCGCACGCCGCCGGCGCTGCTGATGGCCTCGGCGACGGGCCGCGGTGCCGACAGCTCGAGGGGCAGCGCCTTGATCGCGGCGGCCAGCCGTGGCGCATCGCGCATCGCCTCGCCCGGCAGGCTCTCGTGCAGCAGGGCCAGCTTGATGCCGTCCAGGCCGAGCCGACTTTTGAGGTGGCTGGCCAGCGAGCGCGAGCCGCGCGGGTGCGTCACCTCGGCCTGCACCTGGGCGGCGCTGCGGCCCGGCAGCAGGTCCAGCCACAGGCGGGCGCCGCCCTGCGCCGCGATCGCGTCGCGCAAGGCCGCCGACACGGCATAGACCAAGCTGCCTTCGATGCCGGTGGCGGTGGCCACGAATTCGCCCTTCTTCCAGGGGCCGGCGGGGTCCAGGGCCACGGCGACCGACTTGAAGGGCTGGCCCGCGAAGCGCTCGCCGAAGTAGGCGCTCCAGCCGCCGGCGCGATCGAAGCCGCAGTTGGCCGGCACCAGCGGCGCAACGTCCACGCCGCGCTGGCGCAGCAGGGGCAACCAGGCGCCGTCCGATCCCAGGCGCGGCCAGCTGGCGCCGCCCAGGGCCAGCACCGTGGCCCGGGGCTGCAGGAGGAGCTCGCCCTCCGGCGTGGCGAGGCGCAGGGCGCCCGCATCGTCCCAGCCGGTCCAGCGGTGCCGCATGTGGAAGCGCACCCCGGCCGCGCGCAGCCGGTGCAGCCAGGCGCGCAGCAGCGGCGCCGCCTTCATGTCCGTGGGAAAGACGCGTCCCGAGCTGCCGACGAAGGTCTCCACGCCCAGGCCCTGCGCCCAGTCGCGCAGCTGCTGCGGGCCCCACGCGCGCACCAGGGCCTCCAGCTGCGGCCGCCGCTCGCCGTAGCGCCCGAGAAAGGCCTCCAGCGCCTCGCCGTGCGTGAGGTTGAGGCCGCCGCGCCCGGCCAGCAGGAACTTGCGGCCGGCCGAGGGCATGGCATCGAACACCTCCACCGGCAGGCCGGCCGCCGACAGGACCTCGGCCGCCATCAGGCCGGCCGGCCCGGCGCCGACCACGGCCACCACCATCGTCATTCGACGCGCACCAGCCGGCCCTGGCCGGTGAGGAAGGCGGCGTGCACCGTGGCGCCGGGCGAGCAGGCCTGCACCGCCTGCCGGTAGCGCCGCAGCTGCGCCAGCAGCGCCTCGTCATGCTCGGGCCGCGCGCCCGACTTGTAGTCCAGCACCCACCACACGCCGTCGTGCCGCCGCACCAGCCGGTCCAGGCGCAGCAGCTCGCCCTGGTGGTGCAGCTCGATCTCGTTGCCGTGCCAGGACACGACCGAAGCGTCCCAGGCCCAGGCGCCCTCGCCTGCCAGGATGCGCCAGGCCATGGCGGCCGCGTCCTGCAGCTCCTGCGGCGCCAGCGCGCACTCGCGCCCCACCCGCTGCAACACGGCCGGCGGCCAGGCGCCGTCCGGCGGCGGGGGCAGCTCCAGCAGCCGGTGCAGGGCCTGGCCGAACAGCGAGGCGGTGCTGGCGGCGGCGCGCCAGGCCCTGGTTCCCCCGGCGGCCGGGGTGTCCTGCAGGTCCAGGTCAGGCACGACGGGGATGTCGAAAGCTTCCTGCGCCGCGGAGGGTCCGGCGGCGAACGGCGCAGGCGCCTCGAGCGGCGCGGCCAGCGGCTGCAGCCGCTGCCACCAGCTGCCCGCGGCCGGCGCATGCGGCTGCACCGAGGAGACGACCAGTTCCTGCCGGGCCCGGGTCATGGCCACGTACAGCGCGTTGAGCTCCTCGCGCCGGCGCGCCGCCAGCTCCGCCTCCAGCACCTGCGCGCAGCAGGCCGGCGGCCGGCTCTGGCTGGCCAGGAAAGCGAAGCGCCGGGGCCCGGGCGCCTCGCCCGGCCAGTCGATGATCACGCCCATGGTTTCGGCGCGGGCCGAGGGCGCGTCGGTGTCCAGCAGCAGCACCAGCGGCGCCTCCAGGCCCTTGGCGCCGTGCACCGTCAGCAGCCGCACCGCCGCCGCCGTGGCGATGGCCGGGCCCGGCACGCCGCCGGCCTTGAGCGCGCGCACCAGGGCATAGGGCGTGGCGTAGCGGCCGCCGCCCACCTGCAGCGCCGCGCCCAGCAGCGCGCGCAGGTGGGACAGCACCGCCTCGCGCAGTGCCGGCGGCGCCGCCTGGGCGTAGCGGGCCAGCAGGTCGCCCTCGTGGTAGATCGCGTCCAGCGCGTCGTGCGGCGGCAGCCGGTCCACCCAGCCCTTCCAGCGGGTCAGCACGGCCCCCAGCCCGCGCAGGGGCCCCGCGTCGAAGGATTCCTGCTGCAGCAGTTCGAGCCAGGGCACGGGCGGGCCCTCGGCCTGCCGGCGGCGGGCGCGCAACGCCAGCTCCACCAGCGCCTCGTCCGGTACCGAGAAGAGGGGCGACCTCAGCGCGCGCGCCAGCGACAGGTCGTGCGCGGGGGACACCAGCACGTCCAGCAGCGCCACCACATCCTGCACCTCGGGCGCCTCGCCCAGCTCGGTCTTTTCCGGCTGCTGGGCCGGAATGCCCAGGGCGCGCAGTTCGGCTTCCATCGCCACCAGCCGGTCGCGCCGGCGCGCCAGCACCATCACGTCCTGCGGCAGGGCGCCGCCGGCCAAGCGGCCGGCGATCCAGCGCGCGGCCTGGCGGCATTCCAGCGTGACCAGCTTCTCCTCGGGCAGCTCGCGCGGCACGGTGAGGCTGTCGCGCCAGGCCGCGGGCCCGAAGGCCTCCTGGGCGGGCGCGGCGTCGATCGCGGCGCGCGGGACCGGCGGCAGCCAGCCGACCGAGCCGGGCGCCTGCGACTGCGTGGTGTGGGAGCGGAAGCCCTCGTACTCGCCCGCGTCCTGTGCGGCGCCCATCACTCGGTTGACCACCTCCATCACGGCAGGCGCGTTGCGGTGCGTGTGGTCGCAGGCGAGCAACTCGCCCTGCAGCCCCTCGCGCACGAAGGCCTGCGCCGCCCGGAACACCTGCGGCTCGGCGCGGCGGAAGCGGTAGATGCTCTGCTTGGGATCGCCGACCATGAACACACTGGGCGCCGAGCCGCCGCCCGCGCCGGCATAGGCGCTCAGCCAGCCGTGCAGCGCCTGCCACTGCAGCGGGTTGGTGTCCTGGAACTCGTCGATCAGCAGGTGGGCGATGCGCGCGTCCAGCCGCTCCTGCACCCAGCCGGAGAGCACCGGGTCGGACAGCAGGGCCAGCGCGGCCTGCTCCACGTCGTTCATGTCGACCCAGCCCTGGTCGCGCTTGAGCGCGGCGAACTCCTGCAGCAGCAGGCGCGTCAGGCGCGTCAGGCGCTGGTGGTGCAGCCAGGCCTCGTGCTGGTCGGCCGCCGCGCACAGGGCCTGCAGCTCCGGCTCGGCCTCCTGGGCGGCGGGCAGCTTGGCCAGGTGCTGGCTCAGGCGGTCTTCGGTCGCGACGAAGAATCCCTTGCGCAGCAGCGCCAGGCGCTGCGTGGGATCTTCAGCCTCGAACGCCTCGACGATGGCCTGGGCCGCTTTCTGCGGCGTCTTGTTGCGCTCGGCGCCCAGCACCCGGGCGCGCGCCAGCCAGCGCTCGCGCGCGGCGGGTGCCAGCAGCGCGTCCTGCGGCGCCGCAGGGCCGGCCAGCGCCGGGAACAGCTCGCCGAAAGGCCGCACCGAGCGCTCCACCACGCCTTGCGGGTCCGCCAGCGCGAACTCCACCCGCTTGGCCAGCGCCGCCTCCAGCGCCTTCTGGGTGTTGAAGCGGCCATGGGCGGCCACCGACTCCTCGTAGTCGCGCCGTGCCTCGGGCTGCGCCGCCACCGCCGTGAAAAAGCGGCGCCACACCCGCCGCACCGCCTCGGCATCGTCCTCCAGCAGCTCGTAGCGCGCCGGCAGGCCCAGGCGTTCCAGCACCGCCAGCGGCGCGGTGCGCAGCAGGGCCGCGAACCAGCTGTGGAAGGTGCGCACCTGCACCGGCCGACCCGCCGCCAGCAACTGCCGGTAGAGGTTGCGCAGGGGTTCGGCCAGCGCCGCCGCGGACTGCGGGCCCACGCCCCGCTCGACCAGGGCTTGGCGCAATCGCTCGGGCGGGGCCTGGGCGAAGTCGGCCAGGCCGTCCTGCAGCCGCTGGCGCATCTCGCCGGCCGCCTTCTTGGTGAAGGTGATGGCCAGGATCTCGTGAGGCTGGGCGCCGTCCAGCAGCGCGCGCACAATGCGCGAGACCAGCATCCAGGTCTTGCCGGCACCGGCGCAGGCCTCCACCGCCACGCTGCGGCGCGGGTCGCAGGCGATGGCGTAGAACGCCTCGCGCGTGACGCGCCGGCCGTTGTGCTCGTAGGCGAGGTCCGGGGCGCTCATAGGCTCCAGAAGTCGCGCCGGCACAGGCCGCGCGCGGCGCAGAACTCGCAGGCCCGGCCCTCGCCCAGCGCCGGCAGCGCGGCGCCTTCGGCGATGCGCCGCAGGTCGTGCAGGATGCCTTCGACCAGGGCGTCGCGCGCCTGCACCACCGCCGGCTGCTCCAGGATCTCGGTCTTGCCGCGCTCGCCCACGTTCACGTAGGCGGCGCGCAGCGAGTCGTCCTCCAGCAGCGCGGCGTAGAAGGCCAGCTGCGTGTCCTCGCCGGCGCCGCGCACCCGCTCGGCGGTGACCGAGCGCGACTCGGTCTTGTAGTCCATCACCAGCACGCGCCCGTCCGGCAGGCGGTCGATGCGGTCGATGCGGCCGACCAGGCGCACCGTCCCCAGCGGCATCTGCAGCTCGCGCTCGGCGCTGTCGAAGCGCGCCCCGCCCTCGGCCTCGTGGCGGCCCAGCCAGTCCAGGTAGCCGTCGCGCACCTGCGGCCAGGCGGCCGCAAACGGCAGGAATTCGCCGTCGGCCAGGCCCTGCGAGCGCGTGACCTCGGCCGCCACCCGGTCCAGCAGCGCGGCGCGCGACTGGGGCGCGCCGGCGGACTCCAGCAGCGCCAGGTGGAAGGCGCCCAGCACCTCGTGCAGCCAGTTGCCGAAATCGCGCTTGTCCAGGTCGGCGTCGATCTCGGCCGCCTCCTGCAGGCCCAGCTGGCGCAGGGCGAAGAACCGGTAGGGGCAGCGCCGCAGGTCCTCGTAGCCGCTGGCCGACAGGGTCTCCACCGTGAGTGTCGCCGCGACCGGCCGGGGGCGGCTCACGGGCTGGGGCCGCAGCGAGCGGGGCTCGCGCGGGTCCCCGGGCGCCGGCACCGCGCCGGCCAGCCGCAGCTGCTGCACCAGCGGGCTGGGCAGCACCGGTTCGCCGCTGTCGTCGCTGCGGCGCCAGAGCACGTCGCAATGCGGCGTGCGCAGCGCCTGCGCCCAGCCGGCGCGCAGCGCCCGCTCCAGCGCGTCGCGCGCCGGCAGGCCCAGGGCCTCCCGCTGCGCCGCCGTCCAGGGGCCGGGCGGCTCCGGCGAGGGCGCCAGGCGCAGCTCGTCGCATCCTGGCAGCACCAGCGCGGCGAAGGGCCGGGCCAGCAGCTGGTTGAACGGCAGGATCACCACCTGCTCCAGCGCCGGCACCTCGGGCACGAAGCTCTCGGCTTCCAGCGCGTCGCTGGCCCAGGCCGTGAAGTCGGCCAGCGTCATCCGCCGCGCCGCCTGCGCGAGGCCCCAGCGCCCCTCGTCGCTGCCGGCCAGGCCGAGCACCTCCAGCACCTGGACGCCGGCGGCGTCCGCTTCCAGCGCATCCCATTGGCGGGTGGCCTGCAGCAGCTCGCGCAGGGCCCGCTGCCACTGCCTCAGCGGACGCGGCGCCTGCAGCCGCTCGCGCCAGGCATTGGCCTGCTCGATCAACCGGGCCCAGCCGGCGGGCTCGCCTTCGATGCGCCCGGCGTGGACCGCGCCCCAGTCGCGCAGCCCGGTCCGGCGCACGCGGCGCTCCAGGGCGGACACCGTGGCGGGTGCGGCCGCCGGCAGATGCTTGAGCCAGTCCAGCACCTCGTCGCTGCTGGCGAGGAAGGCGCAGGCGCGCAGGCCGGCCATGACGGTGGCCGCGGCACGCGTGGTCGAGAGCTTCCAGCCGGTCTCGTCGCGGATGGCGATGCGCCTCGCACCCAGCATGGCGCGGATGCGGCGCGTCAGCTCCCGGTCCACCGCGGCCAGCGCCACCGGCACGCGGCCGGCCTGCAGGTGGCGCACCACGCAGGCCGCCGCCGCCTCGGCCTCGTGCGAGGGGTCGGCCGCCTCGTGCAGCACCACCTCGCCGGCCGGCCCGGGCGCATCCAGCGGCAGCACCACCGCCTTGTCGCCCAGCAGCCCGGCCAGCCCCTGCGCCAGCGGGTCGGCCTCCAGGCCCTGCAGCAGCACCAGCAGGTCCAGGCCGTCGGCGGCCTCGGCCCGCCACAAGGTGTCGCTGGCGTAGGACGAGGCGGCCGCCCATTCGACCGCGATGCGGGCCACGGCGGCCTCCAGCGCCAGCAGCGAGGACGCATCGCCCAGGCCGCGCACGGCCGCTTCGCGCGCGCGGCCGGCCCACTCGGCCCGCCGCTGCGGCGCCACCGCGGCCGCCGCGGCGCCCAGCTGCCAGGCGGCCTCGACCAGCCGGCCGGCCAGCACGCCGGCGCGCGCGCCCAGCCCGGCCCGCTCCAGCCAGGCGCGGGCGGTGAGCAGGTCGCGCCCCATGTCGAAGGCTAGGTCCTCGTCGGCGGGCGCGAAGCCCAGTCGGGCGGCCCAGTTCATGGTGGTATCGAAACGCGGCGAGAAGCCGTCGGGCCGGCGCCGCGCCCACAACCGGCGCGCCAGCGGCATCAGCTGCGCGTAGGGCACCAGCACGACCGTGCGCGACGCATGCGCGCCGCGGCGCGCCATCAGCTCCTCGATCTGGCTCAGCAATCCGTCCCAGAGCCGCAGCGCGTGATGGGTTGTTGCTATCGCATCCATAGCATGCGGGGGCCCGGCCACTGCCTTGGGAGGGGCTTGGTTTCTGTCACAATGACCGCCACTTTACCCCGTACCCCGAGGCCCCCTCGCAAAGGAAGACCCATGGCCAGCGACCTGATCAAGCACGTTTCCGACAGCTCCTTCGAAGCCGACGTCCTGCAGTCCGACAAGCCGGTGCTGGTGGACTACTGGGCCGAGTGGTGCGGTCCCTGCAAGATGATCGCGCCCATCCTCGACGAGGTGTCGGCCAGCTACCGCGACAAGCTGCAGGTCGCCAAGATGAACGTGGACGAGAACCGCGACATCCCCGCCAAGTTCGGCATCCGCGGCATCCCCACTTTGATGCTGTTCAAGGGCGGCCAGCTGGCCGCCACCAAGGTCGGCGCGATGAGCAAGGCGCAGCTCACCGCCTTCATCGACCAGCAGATCAGCACCTGAGGAGAAAACAAGGCCTGGCGGCCTTGTACTTGTCCCTATAATCCCCCCACTCATCGGTCGCCAGCGCGGCGGCCGCATCGAGCCCCTCCGGTTCCCGAGGCCCCTCGCCTCCCGTCGGAACCTCTCCCAAGGTCCCCAACAAGAACTCCGCAAGGGGTGCATCCCGAGCTCAAAGCCATGCACTTAAACGAACTCAAGGCGCTGCACGTTTCAGAAGTCCTCAAGCAGGCCGAAGAGCTTGAGATCGAGAACACCGGCCGCATGCGCAAGCAGGAGCTGATGTTCGCCATCATCAAGAAGCGCGCCCGCGCGGGCGAACAGGTGTTCGCCGACGGGGTGCTCGAGATCCTGCCGGACGGCTTCGGCTTCCTGCGCAGCCCGGACACCAGCTTCACCGCCAGCACCGACGACATCTACATCTCGCCCAGCCAGGTGCGGCGCTTCAACCTGCACACCGGCGACATGATCGAGGGCGAGGTCAGGACGCCCAAGGACGGCGAGCGCTACTTCGCGCTGACCAAGCTGGACATGGTCAACGGCGGGCCGCCCGAGCAGAACAAGCACAAGGTGATGTTCGAGAACCTCACCCCGCTGTTCCCCAAGGAGCAGATGAAGCTCGAGCGCGACAACTTCAAAGGCGACGAGAACATCACCGCCCGCGTGATCGACATCATCGCGCCCATCGGCAAGGGCCAGCGCGCGCTGCTGGTGGCGCCACCCAAGAGCGGCAAGACGGTGATGATGCAGCACATCGCCCACGCCATTGCCGCCAACTACCCCGACAGCCACATGATGGTGCTGCTGGTCGACGAGCGGCCCGAGGAAGTGACCGAGATGCAGCGCTCGGTCAAGGCCGAGGTGATCGCCTCCACCTTCGACGAGCCCGCGGCGCGCCACGTGCACGTGGCCGAGATGGTGATCGAGCGGGCCAAGCGCCTGGTCGAGCTGAAGAAGGACGTGGTGATCCTGCTGGACTCCATCACCCGCCTGGCCCGCGCCTACAACAACGTGGTCCCCTCCTCCGGCAAGGTGCTGACCGGCGGCGTGGACGCCAACGCGCTGCAGCGGCCCAAGCGCTTCCTGGGCGCGGCGCGCAACGTCGAGGAAGGCGGCTCGCTGACCATCATCGCCACCGCGCTGGTCGACACCGGCTCCCGCATGGACGAGGTGATCTTCGAGGAGTTCAAGGGCACCGGCAACTGCGAGATCCACCTGGACCGCCGCCTCTACGAGAAGCGCGTGTTCCCCTCGATCCAGCTCAACCGCTCCGGCACGCGCCGCGAGGAGCTGCTGCTGGCGCCCGAGATCCTGCAGAAGACGCGCATCCTGCGCCAGTTCATGTACAACATGGACGAGATCGAGGCCATGGAGATGGTGCTCAAGTCCATGAAGGCGACCAAGACCAACGTCGAGTTCTTCGACATGATGCGGCGCGGGGGATAGACCGCTCCGCTCCAACAGGAAACAAGGCCAGAACGCCCTTCGGGCGGAGGCGAAAACAAGGCCCGCAATTGCGGGCCTTGTCCTTCGAGGTGATGTTTAGGCCGTCACTGGCGAGGCCGCCACCAGGTGCTCCGTCAGGAACCACACCTGCAGCTCGTTGGTGCGCAGCACGTTGCTCACCAGCACGTCGTTGCTGCCGGAGTCCTTCCACTCCTCCACCTTCTCGGCGGCCTCGCGGGCGAACACGATGATCTGCTCGTGCGCCTCGGCCAGGCGGCGGATCTGCACGGCGGCGGGCTCGCGGCCGGGGGGCGGGCGCTTGACGCGGGTCTTCTCGGCGATGTCGTGGGCCATGGCCAGCGCGATGCCGCCCAGCAGCTGGATGCGCTCGGCGACGATGTCCACCAGCTCGGCCTGCTGCTCGTAGTGCGTGTCGAACAGCTCGTGCAGCTGGTTGAAGGTCGGGCCCACCACCTGCCAGTGGTGCTTCTTGTACAAGTCGCGCAGGGTCATGGTGTCGACCAGCACCTGGTTCAGCAGCTCCACGCTGCGGCGGCAGGCGTCCTCGGACAGGCCGTTGGGCATGCGCACGATCTCGCCCAGCTTCTGCGTCTCGTGGCCGGGCTGGTTCATGTTGGGCACCACCGCCGTCTGGTCGGCGTTGACCAGGGTGGTTTCGGTAGGCTCGGCGGTCGCGGTGGGGGTGTTCGGGATTTGTTTTTCCTTGGCCATGGGATGCTCCGAGTGGGGGAAGAAGACCGGCGCGGCGGGCAACCACGGAGGGTGCGGCACGGGCCGGGCGAACCGGCATTGTGGGCAGCGCCGGCGCCCTGCACGGCCGCGTCGACACCCTGAACGGCTGTAGGACAAGGCCGCTGCCCTCCCGATGTACAATCTTGGGCTTTCCTGCGGTAAGTAGCCCGGGGCGCCCCTCCCAGGCGCCGCGCCCGGACCGGCTGCCGCTCCACCCCAGAGGAACCCATGAAACAAGGCATCCACCCCAACTACCGCGAAGTGCTCTTCGTGGACCTGTCCAACGGTTTCAAGTTCGTCACCCGCTCCTGCGTGGCCACCCGCGAGATGGGCAAGACCGACGACGGCCGCGAGCTGCCGCTGTTCAAGCTGGACACCTCCAGCGAGTCGCACCCGTTCTACACCGGCACCCAGAAGTCGGTGGACAACATGGGCGGCCGCGTCGAGAAGTTCCGCAACCGCTTCGGCAAGACCGCCGCCAAGTAAGGCGCCGCGCAAGCGCACCGCTTCGAGGAAGAAGGCAGCCGGGCGACCGTGCTGCCTTTTTTGTTGGGCGGACAATCAGCCCGCGTGAACTCGCCCACCCCCGCCATCGTTGCCCAGAGCGCCGTGCGCCGCCTGCCCCGGCTGGCGCTGCTGCTGTTCTGCGCCGCCTACGTGATCCCGGGCTTCGTCTTCCGCGAGCCCTGGAAGAGCGCGGATATGACGGCCTTCGGCTACATGTTCGAGCTGGCCCGCGGCGGCGCGGACTGGCTCTCGCCCACGCTGCTGGGCCAACCCCCGGACTTCAACGCGCTGCTGCCCTACTGGCTGGGCGCCTGGGCCATCAACTGGGCGCCGGCCTGGCTGCCGGCCGACCTGGCGGTGCGCGTGGTCTACGCCGGCCTGCTGGTGCTGACGCTGCTGGCCACCTGGTACGCCGTGTACCACCTGGCGCGCGGGCCCGGCGCCCAGCCCGTGCCCTTCGCCTTCGGCGGCGAGGCCCACCCCACCGATTACGCCCGGGCCATCGCCGACGGCGCACTGCTGGGGCTGGTCGCCTCGCTCGGCCTGGCCCAGCTGTCGCACGAGACCACGCCGGCCCTGGCCCAGCTGGGCTTCACCGCGCTCACCTTCTATGGCCTGGCTGCGGCGCCGTACCATCGCTGGCTGCCGGGCCTCTCCCTGGCGACGGGCTTGGCGGGCCTGGCGCTCAGCGGCGCACCGACGCTGGCCCTGGCCTTCGCGGTGGGCGGCGCGGCGGTGCTGGTGCTGGACCCGCCGGCCGATGCCCCGTCGTCCGAGCGCTCCTGGGGCTGGACCGTCGCGCTGCTGGCCATGGTGCTGGGCGTGGCCCTGCTGGCGCGTGAACTCGAGCTGTGGCACTGGCGGCTGGAGAGCTCGCGCGACTGGCGCAGCATCGGCCGGCTCCTGTTGTGGTTCACCTGGCCCACCTGGCCCTTGGCGCTGTGGACCGTGTGGCGCTGGCGGCGGCGGCTGGCCGACCGCCATGTCGCCCTGCCCCTGTGGTTCGCGCTGGTGTCGCTGGCCAGCACGCTGTCCACCACCAACGCCGACCGCTCCCTGCTGCTGGGCCTGCCGGCGCTGGCCGCGCTGGCCGCGTTCGCCCTGCCGACGCTCAAGCGCGGCGTCGCGGCGCTGATCGACTGGTTCACCCTGCTGTTCTTCAGCAGCTGCGCGATCGTGATCTGGGTGGTGTGGATCTCGCTGCAGACCGGTTTCCCGGCCAAGCCCGCCTCCAACGTCTACAAGCTGGCCCCGGGTTTCGAGCCGAGCTTTTCGCTGGGGGCCCTGCTGCTGGCGCTGGGCGGCACCGTGGCCTGGGCCTGGCTGGTGCGCTGGCGCACCCGGCGCCACCAGCAGCCGATCTGGAGGAGCCTGGTGCTGCCGGCCGGCGGCGCCGCGCTGTGCTGGCTGCTGATGATGACGCTGTGGCTGCCGGTGCTGGACTACGCGCGCAGCTACACCCCGGTGGTGCGCGGGCTGACGCAGGCCATGGGCCCGCACCCCGGCTGTGTCGAGGTGTTCGGGCTGACCCGCGGCCAGGCCGCGGCGCTGCGCTACCACGCCGGTCTGGACCTGCACAGCGCGGGCACGCGGCCGCAGTGCGGCTGGCTGGTGGTGGCGCCCGGCGTCGAGGCCTCCGCCGCGGTCGCCATGCAGATGAAGCAGTGGAAGCCGGTGGCCAAGGTGCGCCGCCCGACCGACGCCAACGACAACCTGCTGCTCTACCGGAAAGCGCCCTGAGCATGGAAGTCCCCGAGCCCGGGCGCCGCGCCGCGCCCGAGCTGCGCGTCATCGCGCAGCATGCCGGCACGGTGTTCGTCGGCCAGGTGGCGGTGATGGCCTTCGGCGTCACCGACACGCTGGTGGCCGGGCGCTTCTCCAGCGAGGCGCTGGCGGCGCTGTCGGTCGGATCGGCGGTGTACATCAGCGTCTTCGTGGCGCTGATGGGCGTGATCCAGGCCCAGCTGCCGGTGTGGGCGGAGCTGCGCGGCGCCGGCCGCCAGGCGGAGGTCGGCCGCTCGGTGCGGCAGGCGCTGTACCTGGCCGCGGTCGCCATGGCGCTGGGGGTACTGGCGCTGACCTCACCGGCCGCGCTGCTGCGGGTGGTGGAGGTGCCGCCGGCGCTCCAGGGCGAGGTCCGGCGCTACCTGGCGATCCTGGCCGCCGCGCTGCCGCCGGCCCTGCTGTTCCGCATGTACTCCACCCTGAACCAGAGCCTGGGCAAGCCGCTGCTGGTGACCTGGCTGCAGATCGGCTCGCTGGGCGTGAAGGTGCCGCTGTCGGTCTGGCTGGTGTTCGGCGGCCTGGGCCTGCCGCCGCTGGGGCTGGCCGGCTGCGCCTGGGCCACGCTGGTGGTCAACTACCTGATGCTGGCCCTGGCCGTGTGGATGCTGCGGCACCAGCCCATGTACCGGCCCTACCGCATCTGGCAGCCGGTCGAGCGGCCGGACTGGCGCGCCATCCGCGGCTTCGCGCGCCTGGGCATCCCCACGGGGCTGGCCATCATGGTGGAGGTGACCTCGTTCACGCTGATGGCCTTGTTCATCGCCCGCATGGGCACGGTGGCTTCGGCCAGCCACCAGATCGCGGCCAGCCTGACGGCCCTGCTGTACATGATGCCCTTGTCCCTGGGCATCGCCGCCAGCGCGCGGGTGAGCTTCTGGCTGGGCGCCGGCGAGGCCCGGCGGGCGCGCCAGGCGCTGCGCCTGGGCTTCGGGCTGGCCCTGGGCCTGGCGGCGCTCAGCGCCACCGCCGTGGCGCTGGCGCAGCAGCCCCTGGCCCGCCTGTACGCCGGCCCCAACCCGCCGGTGGTGGCGCTGGCCGCCGGCCTGCTGCTGTGGGTGGCGGCCTACCACGCGGCCGACGCGGTGCAGGCAGTGAGCGTGTTCATCCTGCGCAGCTACGGCGTGGCCGTGTCGCCGCTGGTGGTGTACTGCCTGCTGCTGTGGGGCGTGGGCCTGGGCGGCGGCTACCTGCTGGCCTACCGCGGCCTGGGCCCGCTGCGGCCCTGGGCCTCGCCGGCGGCGTTCTGGGCGGCGGGCGCCACGGCCCTGGCCCTCACCGCGCTGGCCTTTACCGGCCTGCTGTGGCGGGCCGTGCGGTCTCGGCCGGGGGCCTGACCGCCGGGCGCAGGCGGCTGGCGGGCAGCTGGATGGCGAAGGTCGAGCCGGCGCCCGGCGCGCTGGCTATGCGCAGCTCGCCGCCGTGGCGCTGCACCACGTGCTTGACGATGGCCAGCCCCAGGCCGGTGCCGCCGGTCTCGCGCGAGCGGCTGCGGTCCACCCGGTAGAAGCGCTCCGTGAGCCGCGGGATGTGCTCGGGCGCGACGCCAGGGCCGGTGTCGCGCACCGCGAACTCGGCGCCGCCGTCCGCCAGCAGGCGCCACTGCACGTGGATGGCGCCGCCGGCGGGCGTGTAGCGCACGGCATTGCTCACCAGGTTGGACATGGCGCTGAGCAGCTCGGCCTGCGCACCCGCCACCTCCACCTCGGGCGCCGGGTCGAAGCGCAGCTCGTGCGACTTGCCCAGGACCTGGGCCAGCGCCCGCCCCTCCTGCTCGCACTGCGCCGTCAGTGCACCCACGGGCGTCCACTCGCCGGCGCCCGGCGCCGGACTGCCTTCCAGCCGCGACAGCGTCAGCAGGTCGTTCACCAGGGTCTGCATGCGGGCCCCCTGCTGCCCCATCAGGCCGAGGTAGCGGGTCCTGTCGGCCTGCTCCAGCGGCAGGGTCTGCAGCGTCTCGATGAAGCCGGTCAGCACCGTCAACGGCGTGCGGATCTCGTGCGAGACATTGGCCACGAAGTCGCGCCGCATGGCCTCGGCCTGCTCCACCGCGGTGACGTCGCGGGACAGCAGCAGCTTGCGGCCCTGCCCGTAGGGATGCAGCTGCACCGACACCCGGGCCGGGCGCCCCGCCGTGCCGCTGCGCGCCGGGATCACGATCTCGTGCCGGTAGTCGCCGCCGGCGTAATAGGCGACGAACGAGGGCTCGCGCACCAGGTTGCCCACCAGCTGCATCAGGTCGCGCTGGGCGTCGATGCCGAAATGGCTGGCGGCGGTCTGGTTGCACCATTCGATGCGCCCCGCCGCGTCGAGCAGCACCACGCCGTTGGGGGAGGCCTGGATCGCCGCCAGGATGTCCTGCAAACGCTGCTGCGCGTCCTGGGCCTGCTGCTCGCGCGAGCGCAGCGCGCGGCGCGCGCGGTCGGCGACCTCGCCCCACAGGCCGTGCAGGGTGGGCGCCTGCCCGGCGTCGAGATGTCGCAGCCAGCGCAGCACGCGCTCGCCGCGCGCCAGGTCGAGGACGAGCCAGGCCAGGCCGCCGGCGGCGACGCCGGCCGCGGCGCCGCCAGCGCGCGCCAGCCACCAGCCCAGCACGCCAGCCGCCAGCTGGCACAGCAGGAAGCTCGTGAGGCGCCAGGCCATGGCCGGTGTGCGGGACGGCTGCGTCAGGCGGCGCGCGAGGCCTGCTGCGGCTGCGCCGTCAGCCGGTAGCCCGCGCCGCGCACCGTCTCGACCATGGCGCCCGCCGCGCCCAGCGCCTCGCGCAGCCGCTTGACGTGCACGTCCACCGTGCGCTCCTCGATGAACACGTGGTCGCCCCAGACCTTGTCCAGCAGCTGCGCGCGGCTGTGCACCCGCTCGGGATGCTTCATCAGGTGGCCCAGCAGCTTGAACTCGGTGGGACCGACCTTGAGCGGCTGCCCCTGCCAGTGCACGCGGTGCGTGGCGACGTCCAGCGACAGCGCGCCGACGGTGACGGTCTCGCTGGCCTGCTCGGGCGCGCGCCGGCGCAGCACCGCGCGGATGCGGGCCAGCAGCTCCTGGGTGGAGAACGGCTTGGTGATGTAGTCGTCGGCCCCGGCATCCAGCCCCGCCACCCTGTCGGGCTCGTCGCCGCGGGCGGTGAGCATCAGGATGGGGACGGCCTTGGTGCGGGCATCGCCGCGCCACTTGCGCGCCAGGGCCAGGCCGCTCTGGCCCGGCAGCATCCAGTCCAGCAAGATGGCGTCCGGCAGCGCGGCGTCCATCTCGCGCTGGGCGGCCGCGCCGTCCTCGGCCCAGACCGGCTGGAAGCCGTTGTGCCGCAGGTTGACCGCGATCAGCTCGGCGATGGCCGGCTCGTCCTCGACGATGAGCACGCGCGGCTGGTTCTTCATGGCCGGGCCCTGCAGCTCACTTGATCGCGGACTCGATCTGCGCCAGCGAGGTGTGCCGCACGTCGGCCCCCTTGACGACGTAGATGATCAGCTCGGCGATGTTCTTGGCGTGGTCGCCGATGCGCTCGATGGCCTTGGCCAGGAACAGCAGGTCCAGGCTGGCCGAGATGGTGCGCGGGTCCTCCATCATGTAGGTGATGAGCTTTCGCACGAAGCCGTCGAACTCCCGGTCGATGGCATCGTCCTCCTTGAGGATGGCCACCGCCGTGGTGACGTCCAGCCGGGCGAACGCGTCCAGCGCCTTGCGCAGCAGCGCCGAGGCCATGTCCGCCGCCACGCGCAGCTCCGACGACGGCAGGGCGCGGGCCGAGCCGCTAGCGATGATGGACTTGACCATGCGGGCGATCTTGGTGGTCTCGTCCCCCACGCGCTCCAGGTTGGCGGTGGCCTTGGAGATGGCCATCAGCAGGCGCAGGTCGCGCGCCGTGGGCTGGCGCCGGGCGATGATGGAGGACAGCTCGCGGTCGGTCTCCACCTCCATCGCGTTCACGCGCACCTCGATCTCGGCCACCTGGTCGGCGGCTTCCACGCTGAGGTGGGACAGGGCGTGGATGGCCTGGCGGATCTGCGACTCGACCAGCCCGCCCAGCTCCATGACGCGGGACGAGACGCCGTTGAGCTCGCTGTCGAACTGGGCGGAGAGGTGTTTGTCGGGCATGGTTTCACTCCATCAGCCGAAGCGGCCTGTGATGTAGTCCTCGGTTTCCTTGCGCTTGGGCTTGAAGAACAGCTGCTCGGTCTCGCCCACCTCGACCAGGTCGCCCAGGTACATGTAGGCGGTGTAGTCGCTGCAGCGCGCCGCCTGCTGCATGTTGTGGGTGACGATGACCACGGTGTAGTCGGCCTTCAGCTCGGCGATCAGCTCCTCGATCTTGGCCGTGGAGATCGGGTCCAGCGCCGAGCAGGGCTCGTCCAGCAGCAGCACCTCGGGCTTGATGGCGATGCCGCGCGCGATGCACAGGCGCTGCTGCTGCCCGCCCGACAGGCTGGCGCCGCTCTGGCCCATCTTGTCGCGCACCTCGGCCCACAGGGCCGCCTTGCGCAGCGCCCACTCGACCCGCTCGTCCATGTCGGTGGCGCTGAGGTTCTCGAACAGCCGCACGCCGAAGGCGATGTTGTCGTAGATCGACATGGGGAACGGCGTGGGCTTCTGGAACACCATGCCGACCTTGGCGCGGATCAGCGCCACGTCCTGCTTGCTGGTCAGCAGGTTCTCGCCGTCCAGGATGATCTCGCCCTCGGCGCGCTGTTCGGGGTACAGCTCGAACATGCGGTTGAAGGTGCGCAGCAGGGTCGACTTGCCGCAGCCCGAGGGCCCGATGAAGGCCGTGACCTTCTTCTCCGGGATCTCCAGGTTGATGCCCTTGAGCGCGTGGAATTTGCCGTAGTAGAAGTTCAGGTCGCGCACCGAGATCTTGGTCGCGGCGTCCTGCGCGGTGAGGGTGGTCATGGGGGCGTTCACAGTTTGCTGCGCGTAAGCACGCGCGCCAGGATGTTCAGGCCCAGCACGGCGGCGGTGATGAGGAACACGCCTGCCCAGGCCAGCTGCTGCCAGTTCTCGTAGGGGCTCATGGCGAACTTGAAGATGGTGACCGGCAGGCTGGCCATGGGCTCGGACAGGCTGGACGTCCAGAACTGGTTGTTCAGGGCGGTGAACAGCAGCGGCGCCGTCTCGCCGGAGATGCGCGCCACGGCCAGCAGCACGCCCGTGACCACGCCGGCCCGCGCGGCCTTGAGGGTGATGCTCAGGATCACCTTCCACTTGGGCGCGCCCAGGGCGTAGGCCGCTTCGCGCAGGCCCGACGGCACCAGCATCAGCATGTTCTCGGTGGTGCGGATCACCACCGGCACCACGATCAGCGCCAGCGCGGCGGCCCCCGCCCAGCCGGAGAACTGCTTGAAGCGCGCCACCACGACCGCGTAGACGAACAGGCCGATCACGATGGACGGCGCCGACAGCAGGATGTCGTTGACGAAGCGGGTGGTCTGGCCCAGCCAGCCCTTGACGTCGTACTCGGCCAGGTAGATGCCGGCCAGGATGCCGACCGGCGTGGCGACGAAGGTGGCCAGCGCCACCATCAGCACCGAGCCGAAGATGGCGTTGGCGATGCCGCCCACCTCGTTGGGCGGAGGCGTCATCTGGGTCAGGGTGGACCAGGCCAGGCCGCCGACGCCCAGGCGCACGGTCTCGATCAGGATCCAGATCAGCCAGAACACGCCGAACACCATGGCCGCGAGCGACAGCGTCAGCGCGATCCTGTTGACGCGCTTGCGGCGGGCGAACATGGCCTCGCGCACGCGGGCCTGGTCGGCGGCGCGGATCAGCGCCTGCGAGGTCGTGGCGTTGCCCGTGTTCATGACTTGGCGCCCTCGTTCCTGCGCAGGCGCGACAGCAGCAGCTTGGACAGCGCCAGCACCACGAAGGTGATGAAGAACAGCACCAGGCCCAGGTAGATCAGCGCCGACTGGTGCAGGCCGCTGGCCGCCTCGGCGAACTCGTTGGCCAGGGCCGAGGTGATGCTGTTGGCGGGCGCGAACAGGCTGAGCGAGTCGAGCTGGTTGAAGTTGCCGATGACGAAGGTCACGGCCATGGTCTCGCCCAGGGCGCGGCCCAGGCCCAGCATGATGCCCCCGATGACGCCTCCCTTGGTGTAGGGCAGCACCACCCCCCACACCACCTCCCAGGTGGTGGAGCCCAGCGCGTAGGCGGACTCCTTGAGCATGGGCGGCGTCACCTCGAACACGTCGCGCATCACGGCGGCGATGAAGGGGATGATCATGATGGCCAGGATGATCCCGGCCGCCAGGATGCCGATGCCCACCGGCGGGCCCGACACCAGCGCGCCCAGGTAGGGCACGCCGGCGAACAGCGCCTGCAGCGGCTGCTGCACCCAGGTCGCCAGGATGGGGCCGAACACCAGCAGGCCCCACATGCCGTAGACGATGGAGGGCACGGCGGCGAGCAGCTCGACGGCCGTCCCCAGGGGACGCTTGAGCCATGCCGGCGACAGCTCGGTGAGGAACACCGCGATGCCGAAGCTCACCGGCACGGCGATGACCAGCGCGATCAGCGAGGTCGCCAGCGTGCCGTAGATCATCACCAGGCCGCCGTACTCGTTGCTCACCGGGTCCCAGACGCTGCTGGTGAGGAAGCCCAGGCCGTACTTCTCGATCGCGGGCCAGGCACCCACCACCAGCGAACCCAGGATGGCCAGCAGCAGCCCCAGCGTCAGCAGGGCCGCGGCCTTGGCGGCCCAGCCGAACAGCCGGTCGGCCCAGGTGCCGCCGCGCACGCGGCGGCCCGGAGGGAGGGCGCGGCGTGAAGCCGCCGCCGGCAGTGCGACGATGTCGGGTTCAGGGCGGGCCATACCGGCCGGGAGTGTAGTGGACGCCATGGCCCCTCGAACGCGTGGTCCTTGCGCAGCTCAGCGGTAGGCGACGGCCTTGCCGGAACCGTCCTTGATCTGGGCGGCCCAGAGCTTCTCGACCGCGGCCGTCACGCTGTCGGGCATGGGCACGTAGTCCAGGTCCTCGGCGGTCTTGTCGCCGCTCTTGTAGGCCCATTCGAAGAACTTCAGCGTGGCCGCGGCCTGCTGCGGCTTGTCCTGCGCCTTGTGCATCAGGATGAAGGTGGCGCCGGTGATGGGCCAGCTCTGCGCGCCAAGCTGGTGGGTGAGGATCTGGTAGAAGCTCTTGGACCAGTCGGCGCCCGCGGCGGCGGCCTTGAAGGCCGTGTCGTCCGGGCTGACGAACTGGCCGGCCGCGTTCTGCAGCTGGGCGAAGTTCATCTTGTTCTGCTTGACGTAGGCGTACTCCACGTAGCCGATGGAGTTGGGCAGGCGGCCAACGAAGGCGGCCACGCCCTCGTTGCCCTTGCCGCCGGCGCCGGTCGGCCAGTTGACCGCCGTGCCCTCGCCCACCTTGGCCTTCCACTCGGGGTTCACCTTGGACAGGTAGTTGGTGAAGATGAAGGTGGTGCCCGAACCGTCGGCGCGGCGCACCGGCGCGATGGCCGCGTCCGGCAGGTTCAGCGAGGGGTTGAGCGCCTTGATCGCTGCATCGTTCCACTTGGTGATCTTGCCCAGGTAGATGTCGCCCAGCACCTGGCCGTTCAGGCGCAGCTGACCGGGGTTGATGCCCTTGATGTTGACCACCGGCACCACGCCGCCGATCACGGTGGGGAACTGCACCAGGCCCTTCTTGGCCAGTTCATCGTCTTGCAAGGGGGCGTCGGAGGCGCCGAAGTCCACCGTCTTGGCCTCGATCTGCCGCAGGCCGGCGCCCGAGCCCACCGACTGGTAGTTGATGCGCACGCCGGTGGCCTTGTTGTAGTCGGAGGCCCACTTGGCGTACAGCGGCGCCGGGAAGCTGGCGCCCGCGCCGGTCACTTCCTGGGCCAGGGCCGCGCCGGCCAAGCCCAGGGACGCCAAGCCGAAGGCGGCGATACGGAGGGTGGTGTTCATGCGGAATCCTCTCTCGAAGGTTGGGAAGGAAGACAGGCGGACTGTAGGAAGCTTGCGTGACAGTTCCGTGACAGTCCCCGCAAGTCCGGCCGCATCGCAGGGTCGCGTCATGGATCCGTCACCAGGCCGTCATGGACGCTGGCTACGCTGCCCGGCCATACCAACCCTGGAGGACCTGCATGACTTTCCGCCGCACCCTTGCCGCCGTTCCCCTGCTGGTGCTGCTGGCCGCCTGCGCCACCAAGCCCGTGCCGGTGTCGGTGGCCGACACCATCGCCCGCGAGCCGCAGCTGAGCGTGCTCAGCAGCCTGGTCCAGAAGTCCGGCGTGGCCGACATGCTGAAGTCGGGCGGGCCCTACACCGTGTTCGCACCCACCGACGAGGCCTTCAAGGCCGTGCCCGCCAAGACCCTGGACGAGCTGGCGCAGAACCCGGCACGCCTGCGCGAGGTGCTGAGCTACCACGTGGTGCCGGCCAAGGTCATGGCAGCCGATGTCAAGACCGGCAGCACCAAGTCGGCCCAGGGCGCCAACCTGGCGCTGGGCAAGGCCGGCGAGTTCGTCACCGTGGAGGACGCCATGGTCCAGCAGGCCGACATCGCCGCCACCAACGGCGTGGTGCACACGGTGGACCGCGTGCTGATGCCGCCGGTGCGGCGTTGAAGCGGCGCGGTTTCGCCCGGGCCGTGGCGGCCGGCGTGGCCGTGGCCGCCCTGCCCGGCGTGGCGCAGCCGGGGCGCGGCACCGGGGCCGCCCGGGCGACCTTCGTCACCCAGTCCATGCTGACCGTGGACGACCGCGTGATCGGCTGAGGCATGCATGCGGCCACGGCGGCCGCACCGGCTGCTATGCTGGCCGAACCCCTGCGGGCCTGCCGATGCACCACGGAACCCTTCTTGCCGCCGTCGATCTCGGCTCCAACAGCTTCCGCCTGGAGATCGGCCGCTACGAGCACGGGCAGATCCACCGCACCGAGTACCTCAAGGAAACGGTGCGCCAGGGCGGCGGGCTGGACGAGGCCCGCAACCTCACGCCCGAGGCCATGCACCGCGGCTGGGACTGCCTGGCCCGCTTCGGCGAGCGGCTGGCCGGCTTCGGCCCGGCCCAGGTACGCGCGGTGGCGACGCAGACCCTGCGCGAGGCGCGCAACCGCGACGAGTTCCTGGCGCGCGCGCGAGAGGTGCTGGGCTTTCCCATCGACGTCATCTCCGGCCGCGAGGAAGCGCGGCTGATCTACCAGGGCGTGGCCCACCTGCTGCCGCAGTCCGACGAGCGCCGGCTGGTGGTGGACATCGGCGGACGCTCGACCGAGCTGATCCTGGGCCAGCGCTTCGATACCCGCACCACGGAGAGCTACCGCGTCGGCAGCGTGGCCTGGTCGCTGCGCTACTTCGCCGACGGGGAGTTCACGGCGCAAGCGTTCCGCCGGGCCGAGGTGGCGGCCCAGGCGGTGCTGGAGGAGGCCCTGAGCCTGTACCCGCGCGGCGCCTGGGACCAGGCCTACGGCTCGTCCGGCACCATCGGCGCCGTGGCGGACGTGCTGGCCGCGGCCGGCCGCGGCCAGCACGGCGTCACGCGCGAAGGCCTGGACTGGCTGCTGGAGCGGTTGCTGGAGGCACGCCGGGCCGACCGGCTGCGGCTGGACGGCCTGAAGGACGAGCGGCGGCCGGTGATCGGCGGCGGCGTCAGCGTGCTGCGCGCCGTGTTCGACCTGCTGGGCATCGACCGGATGCAGCCGGCGCAGGGCGCCCTGCGCCATGGCGTGCTGTACGACCTGGTGGACCGCGGGCATGGCGATACCGACCTGCGCTCGCTCACGGTGCAGCGCCTGGCCGCCAAGTTCGGGGCCGACGCGGACCAGGCCCGGCGGGTCGGCCAGGCCGCCGGGCAGCTGCTGGGGCAGCTGCGCGCGGCCGATGCCCCCGAAGCACGGGACCGGCTACAGCGCAAGCTCGGCTGGGCCGCGCAGCTGCACGAGATCGGCAGCCACATCTCGCACAGCGACTGCCACAAGCACGGCGCCTACATCCTGGACAACGCCGACGCGCCGGGCTTCGCCCAGCCCGAGCTGCACCGCCTGGGCCTGCTGGTGCTGGGCCACCGCGGCAAGCTGCGCAAGCTGGAAGGCGAGCTGGACGACGAGGTGTTCGTGCACCAGCTGCTGTGCCTGCGGCTGGCGGTCATCCTGTGCCACGCGCGGCGTGACCCGGACCTGCGCGGCCTCGAGCTGCGCGCCGCCGGCCGGCGGTTCGTCCTGGCCGTGCGGCCCGACTGGCCCGAGGCCTTCCCGCAGTCGGCGCACCTGCTTCGCGAGGAGGTGCTGGCCTGGCAGAAGACCGCGTGGGCCCTGGCGTGGGCTTGAGCATGCCGCCATCGTCGGCGGGGGCCGGCACGCCGCGCCCTACCGCGCCCTGAATCCCAGGACCCGGCTGGCCAGCGCGGCGCCCGTCAGGCCGCCCGCCAGCTGGGCCAGCACGAAGCCGGGCGCGCTGGCCGGCGCGATGCCGGCGAAGCTGTCGCTGAACATGCGGCCCAGCACCGCCGCCGGGTTGGCGAACGAGGTGCTGGCGGTGAACCAGTAGGCCGCGCCGATGTAGCAGGCCACCAGGCCCGCGGCCCTGCCCTGCGGCGCGCCCAGCACGACCACGACCAGGCCGGCCGCCGCCACCGCCTCGGCCAGCCATTGGCCCCAGCCCGTGAAGCGGCCGCCGAGGTCCCAGTCGCCGCGAAGCTTGGCGCTGAACTGCAGGATGTCGACTTCGAACATCGCATGGGCCAGCCAGGCGCCGGCCACCGCGCCGGCGAGCTGGCAGGCGATGTACAGCATGGCCGCGCGCCAGGGGCCGTGCCACAGGCGCAGGCCGACCAGCACCAGGGTGACCACCGGATTGAAATGCGCCCCGCTGACCGGCCCCAGCACCTCGATCAGCACGAACAGGGCGAACACGGTGGCCAGGGTGTTGGCCAGCAGCGCCACGGCCATGTTGCCCCCGGCCAGGCGCTCGGCCATGATTCCCGAACCGATCACGGCGCACAGCAGCAGGGCCGTTCCGACGAACTCGGCGGCCGCGGCGCGTCGCAGCGGTGCCATCAGGACGGGCGGGCCAGGTCGCGGGCCGACTGCTGCAGCACCGTGCGGTCCAGCCGCTCGGGCGGCAGGTTCACCAGCAGCTCCAGCCGGTGGCGGACCGCGTGCAGGGTCCGGCGGAACGCTTCCAGCCGCTCTTCGGGCGTGCCCTGCACCTCGGAAGGGTCCGGGTAGCCCCAGTGCGCGGTGGCGGGCGCGCCCGGCCAATAAGGGCAGGCCTCGCCTGCGGCGTTGTCGCACACGGTGATCACCAGATCCATGGGCGGGGCACCTTCGCCGCCGAACCCATCCCAGCTCTTGCTGCGCAGTCCGGCAGTGGAGATGCCGGCGCGCTCGAGCACCTGCAGCGCCAATGGATTGGGCCGCTGGTTCTCGCGCGGGCTGCTGCCGGCCGAGAAAGCCTTGAAGCGGCCCTGGCCGATGTGGTTCAGCACGGCTTCGGCCAGGATGCTGCGCGCGGAGTTGTGCGTGCACAGGAACAGGACGTTCAGGGGTCGCTGGTCGGCGGTCATCGCTTCTTCCTCGAAGGTACGGGGGCGCAGGCCACAGGCGCCACGGCACAGGCGGCGCCTTTGCAGCAGTGTTCGGTCAGGTAGGCCATCAGGCCGGACATCGCGTCGAAGTCCGCCCGGTACACCAGGTGCCGGCCTTGCGGCTGCACGCTGGCCAGCGCCGAGCGCGCCAGCTCCTTCAAATGGAAGGACAGCGCGCTGGGCGCCAGCCCCAGCTGCTCGGCCATCGCGCCGGGCGTGAGGCCGTCGGGGCCGGCCACCACCAGTGCGCGGAAAATACGCAGCCGCTGGGCTTGTGCCAAGGCGGCCAGGGCGGCCAGGGCTTGTTCGTCGTTCATCATCCAACAATACAAGGAACATTGAAATAATAACCGAACCGAGAACCTCCCCGCCATGAACGAGCGCACCGCCACGGTCGCCAGGATCGGCACCGCGGTGACGATCGCCTACGCCTCCACCTACTACCTGCCGGCCATCGTGGCGCCGGCCATGGCCGCGGACACGGGCGTGGCCACCACCACGGTGTTCCTGGCCTTTTCGGCCGCGCTCACGGTGGCGGCACTGGCGGGCCCGATGGCCGGCCGGCTGGTGGACCGCCGCGGCGGGCGCCGGGTGCTGGCCGGCAACAGCCTGGTGTTCGCCGCGGGCCTGGGGGGGCTGGCGCTGGCCCAGGGGCCGGTGGGGCTGTTCGCGGCCTGGCTGGTGATCGGCCTGGCCATGGCCGCCGGCCTCTACGAATCGGCGTTCTCGACCCTGGTGCGGCTGTATGGCAGCCAGGCGCGGCCGGCGATCACCGGCGTGACGCTGATCGCCGGGTTCGCCAGCACGGTGGGATGGCCGCTCACCGCCTGGCTGCAGGCCGCGGGCGGCTGGCGAAGCGCGTGTGCGGCCTGGGCCGCGCTGCACCTGTGCATCGCCCTGCCCCTGTACCTGTCGCTGCCCCGGGACCCCGCCCCGGCCGCGGCCGCAATCCCCGCGGCTGCGGCCGACACCCCGGCCACCAGGCCGCGTGCGCCGGCATCGGCGGCCTGGCTGCTGGCCTTCGTGTTCGGCGCCTCCTGGTTCGTCAGTACCGCGATGGCGGCGCACCTTCCCCGCGTGCTGCAGTCCGGCGGTGTCACCCTGGCTGCGGCCGTCGGCTTCGCCGCACTGGTCGGGCCGGCGCAGGTGGCGGGCCGGCTGCTGGAATACGGGCTGCTGCGCCGCTGGAGCCCGCTGGCCTCGGCGCGCCTGGCGTCCCTGGGGCACCTGGTGGGCGCCTGCGCCTTCCTGGCGGTGGGCGCACCGGCCGGCGCCGCGTTCGCCCTGCTGCACGGCGCGGGCAACGGGATCATGACCATCGCCAACGGCACGCTGCCGCTGCTGCTGTTCGGCCCGCACGGGTACGGCGAGCGCCAGGGGCTGCTGATGATGCCCGCCCGTTTCGCCCAGGCGCTGGCGCCGTTCGCCTTCGGACTGGCCCTGGATGCCTGGGGCATGCCGGCGCTGGTGCTGTCGATGGCGCTGGGAGCCGCCAGCTTCGCCGCGCTGGCCGCCTTGCGCGCGCCGCGCGCATGAGCTTGCGGCGCCGTCGATTGAAAACGGTATAAACTGTATATACCGTTTCAACACAGGAGCCCGCATGCCCGCTTCGACAGCCACATCCGCCGCGAAACCCGCCTCCGCGCGCAAACCGGTGGCCCAGGCAGCGGCAGCCGCAACGGCGGAAGCGGCGCCTGCCGGCCCTGCACCGGCCAGGCGCGGCAAGGCGGACAAGCCGAAGAAGCCCAAGCTGGTGCGCGACAGCTTCACCATCCCCAAGAGCGAGTACCTGGTGATCGACGAGCTGAAGCAGCGGGCGGCCCGGGCCGGCGCGGGCGCCAAGAAGAGCGAGCTGCTGCGCGCCGGCATCAAGCTGCTGGCCCGGCTCGACGACGCGGCCTTCCTGGCCGCCATGGCCGACGTGCCGACGATCAAGACCGGCCGGCCCGCCAAGGCCTGAGCACCGCGGCGGCGGCCGCCCCTTACAGCAGTTCCGGCGCCTGCACGGCCACCACGACGGCCTGCTCGTGCCCGTCGCGCTCGCGGGTGCGGATCCACCACACGGCGCCCTTGCGGATCGCGCAGCTGTCCTGCTGCAGGCCCAGCAGCTGGGCGATGGCCTGCCCCAGCACCGGCTGGTGGCCCACCACCAGCACCGCCTGCCGGGCGTGCGGCCATTGCGCCGCCTCCAGCAGCCGCGCCGGCGTGGTGTCGGGCGCCAGTTCCGGGCTCAGCTTGTACTTGCGGCCCAGCGCCAGCGCCGTCTGCTCGCAGCGCCGGGCGGGACTGCACAGGATGCGCGCGCCCTCGGGCAGCACGCGGTCCAGCCAGCCCGCGACGCGTGCGGCCTGCTTGCTGCCGCGCGCCGTGAGCGCGCGCGCCAGGTCGTCCGTGCCTTCGGCCGCGTCCTCGGCCTCGGCGTGGCGCCACAGGATCAGGTCCATCGCGGTTCCTCCTATATGCCGGGCCTGGCGGCATGGCGGGCCATCAGGGCGGCCTGCGCGCCCAGGGCGGCCGGGTCCTCCGCGCGCGGCGCCCGGCGGTAGCTGCCGTCCGGCCGCAGGTCCCAGGCGTCGCGGTCGTCGTGCAGGTAGGGCACCAGGCATTCGTCGATGACGCGCTGGCGCAGCGCCGGCTGGGTCACCGGCCAGGCCAGCTCGATGCGCCGCAGCATGTTGCGGTTCATCCAGTCGGCGCTGGACAGGTACACCTCCTCCTCCTCGCCGGCGCGGAAGTAGAACACGCGCGAGTGCTCGAGGAAGCGCCCGATCACCGAGCGCACGCGGATGTTGTCGGTCAGGCCGGCCACCTGGGCCGGCAGCATGCAGGCGCCCCGCACGATCAGGTCGATCCTGGCCCCCTGCCGGCCGGCGCGCACCAGCGCCAGCATCAGCGGCTCGTCGGTGAGCGCGTTCATCTTCAGCACGATGCGCGCGGCCACGCCGCGCGCCGCCGCCGCGCCCAGCACGTCGACCTTCTCGATCAGCTTGCGGTGCAGCTGGAACGGCGCGACCCAGACCCGGTGCAGCTTGGGCAGCCGGCTCTGGCCAGCCAGGTGCACGAAAAGGGCCTCCACGTCGCGGGTGAGCGGGCCGTCGGCGGTGAGCAGGCTGAGGTCGGTATAGAGCCGGGCGGTGCGCGGGTTGTAGTTGCCGGTGGACAGGTGGGCGTAGCGCGCCAGCTGCCGTCCCTCGCGCCGCGTGACCAGCAGCATCTTGGCGTGGGTCTTCAGGCCGACCACGCCGTACACCACCTGCGCGCCGACCGATTCGAGCTGCTCGGCCCAGTTGATGTTGGCCTCCTCGTCGAAGCGCGCTTTCAGCTCGACCACCGCCATCACCTCCTTGCCGCGCCGCACCGCCTCGCGCAGCAGGTCGATCAGCACCGGGTCGGCGCCGGTGCGGTAGATGGTCTGGCGGATCGCCAGCACCTGCGGGTCGCCCACCGCCTCGCGCAGGAAGTCCAGCACGCCGTCGAAGCTCTCGAACGGCTGGTGGATCAGCACGTCGCGCTGGCGCAGCTGCTCGAAGATGGAGGTGCCCTGCACCAGCTGGGCCGGGTAGGACGCCTTGTAGGGCGCGAACAGCAGCCGCGGCGCGTCCACCAGGTCGATCAGCTGCACGAGGCGCACCAGGTTCACCGGCCCGGCCACCCGGTACAGCGCGCCGGGCGGCAGCTCGAATTGGCGCAGCAGGAACTCGGCCAGGTGGTCGGTGCAGCCGGCCGACACCTCCAGGCGCACGGCTTCGCCGTAGTGGCGCTGCTGCAGGCCCAGCCGCAGCGCGGTGCGCAGGTTGCGCACCTCGTCCTCGTCCACCGCCAGGTCGGAGTGGCGGGTGACGCGGAACTGCGAGAAGTGGCCCACCTCCCGCCCGGGGAACAGGTCCTGCAGGTGCGCGCGGATCACGCTGGACAGCGAGACGAGCAGCGTCTTCTTGCCCGAGACCTTGGCCGGCATCCGGATCAGCCGCGGCAGCACGCGCGGCACCTTGACGATGGCGATCTCGTTCTCGCGGCCGAAGGCGTCCTGGCCGGACAGGCGCACGATGAAGTTCAGCGACTTGTTGGCCACCAGCGGGAAGGGGTGCGCGGGGTCCAGCCCCACCGGCACCAGCAGCGGCCGCACCTCGCGGTCGAAGTACTCGTCCACCCAGCGCCGCTGCGCCGCGTCGCGGTCGCCGTGCGACACGATCTCGATGCCCTCCTGCGCGAACGCCGGCGTGAGCTCGTCGTTGTAGACCGCGTACTGGCGCTCCACCAGCCGGTGCGCCGCCGCGGCCAGCGCCCGGAAGGACTCGACCGTGTAGGTGCCCTTGAGGTCGCCGGCCTGCAGCGCCGCCAGGTGCGGCGCTGCGCGCACCTCGAAGAACTCGTCCAGGTTGGACGAGACGATGCACAGGTAGCGCAGGCGTTCCAGCAGGGGCACGTCGGACCGCCGGGCCCAGTCCAGCACCCGCTCGTTGAAGGCCAGGATGCTGTGGTCGCGGTCGAGTAACGCGACCGGGCTGTCCTCGGACGGCACGGCGGGGCTCATGCGGGTAAGGGGGCGGTGTCGTTTGCGACGGTCACGTGACAAGTGTTGGGCTCCTGTGTGACAGGCACGTGACAGCCTGCCACAGGACGCGCGCCGGCGGTTGTCAGCCGCCCAGGAAATGCCGGTGGTAGCGCGCCGGCAGGTCGCCGACGCGCATCAGCATCGGCAGGTCGGCGGTGTTGAAGTCCGGGTCCCAGGCCGGCGCGCCCAGCACCTTGGCGCCCAGCCGCAGGTAGCCCTTGATCAGGGCGGGCGGCTCCACCGGCAGGCTGGCGTCGAGCCGCTCGACCGGCAGCGGCAGCCGGGGCCGCACCTGCAGTTCGATGGGCGCCAGGTGCGTGCGCTGCAGCTGCGCCCAGATGCTGGCGGCCATGTCGCCGCTCACCGCGCCCTCGTGCAGCATGGGGATGCTGGCGCAGCCGATCATGGTGTCCAGCCGGTTGCGCACCATGAACTCGAACAGCGCACCCCACAGCGCCAGGATCACGCCGCCGTGCCGGTGCTGCGGGTGCACGCAGCTGCGCCCCAGCTCGACCATGCGCCCGCGCAGCTGGCGCAGCCGCGTGAGGTCGAACTCGGTGTCGCTGTAGAAGCTTCCCACGCGCCGCGCCTGCGCCGGCGTGAGCACGCGGTAGGTGCCGATCACCTGGCCGGTTCCGGTCTCGCGCACCAGCAGGTGCTCGCAGTAGTCATCGAACAGGTCGACGTCGTGGCCGGGCAGCCAGGTGTCCAGGCGGGCACCCATCTCGCCGGCGAACACCTGGAACCTGAGGCGCTGTGCCTGCCTCACCTCGTCCTGGTGCCGCGCCCAGGCCACGGCCACCGGGCCCGGCCCCGGCGCAGCAGCATCCGCAGCCGGCCGGTGAAGCGACCCCCGGGGCAGCGACACGGGTGACAGCGGCAGCGTCGGGTTGGGCAGTTCGTTCACGTGCGCCTCCTGTGAAGTCAGTGGCGCCAGTGTGCTCAGCCGCTGTGACCCGGCCGTGGCAGTCCCGTGGCAGTTTCATGACGCCGCGGGCAGGTCCTCGGCCCATGCCGTCAGCCGCTCCAGCAGCCAGTCGGGATCGTCCAGCGGCAGGTCGTGGCCGGCCCAGGGGTGCTCGAGCAAGGGCAGACGCCAGCGCGTGGCCAGCTGGTGCGAGCACCGCGGCGACACCAGCCGGTCGCCCGCGGAGCAAAGCAGCAACCAGGGCGCGGGTGGCGGATGCGGCGCGGCGGTGAAGCGGACGGCCGCCAGCAGCTGCCGCACCGCGTTGCCGGGCGACAAGGGCCGCTCGCGGGCCAGCGCCGCCCAGCACGACGGCGCCTGGGCTTGGCGTTGCGGCTGCGCGCTCGTCATGGACAGGATAGCGCGCTCGCGTGCCAGCGCGTCGACGCCGGGGCGCAGCAGCGACAGCAGCCGCGGGTAGTTGGCCGGCCGCAGGCGGTGCCAGAACGGGCTCACCCCGCGCAGGCTGGTGTTGATCAGCACACCGCCGGCCACCTCGGCGGGTGCCTGGCGCGCCCACTCCAGCGCCACCATGCCGCCCAGCGACAGCGCCACCAGCACCACCGGCGTGCCACCGCCCTGCGCCGCGTGGGCCGCCCGGCAGGCACGCGCGATCGCCGCCACCCGGGTGGGGCTGGCCTCCTGCCAGCGCGTGCCGCAGCCCGGCAGGTCGATGGTGCGCACCTCGTGGCCGGGCCCCAGCCGCTGCTGCAGCAGGCCGGGGAACCCGCCCCAGTGGCCGGACTCGCGCGCCAGTCCGCGCAGCAGCAGCCAGGTGCTCATGCTTCGGTGCCGCCCGCGCCCCACCAGCGTGCCAGCGCCGCCTGCCGGTGCCGGTCCGCCGCATCACCGGTCGGCAGCCAGGACGGGCTCGCGGCCGCCGCGCGCATGGCGAAGTCCAGCAGCGGCAGATGGCGCCGCAGCACGCGCCGGTGGCGGTGCGCGATCTGCGGGTTGAAGATGCCGCTGCGCGAGAACAGCTGGCGTGGGTTCTTCTTGACCCACAGCCAGGAGCCCATCTCCAGCGTCAGCGGCAGGAACACCGTGCCCGGCCGCTCGCAGGCGCGCAGGTAGAGGTGGTCCCACAGGTCGCCGTGCGCCAGGTACTGGCGGCTCTGCGGCTCGAACACGTAGGCGTGGTGGCTGTTGCTGGCCTCGAAGATCGCCTGCAGCGCGTGCACCTGCGCCAGGTGGGGCATGGGGTCGCGTCGGCAGGCGAAGGGGAACCACACCCGGTCGCGCATGCCGAAGCCCGAGTGGCAGTCCAGCGCCAGGCTGAACGGCCGGCCGTGCAGCTCGCGCTCCACCCAGGCACACAGCGCGGCGCTCTCCGCCTCCATGGGCGCGCCGGCGGAGCCGCGGTACCAGGGCAGCCGGCGCGACAGCCGCTGCCCGCCGGCCAGCCAGGGCACCGGCTCCAGCGCGTCCACCGGTGCGTTGCGCATCAGGTCCACGTCGCGCGGGTTGGCGCGGGTGCCGCGCAGCATGCCGCCGGGGTTCACCACCGGCACGAACACCAGGCGGACGCGCTCCAGCTGCTGGTGCAGCGCCGTGTCCCAGGACAGCCGCGCCACGACGCTGTGCAGCCAGGCCAGCACGACATCGGTGCCTATGCGCTCCAGGCCGTGCACCCCGCCGAAGTAGCCGACCGCGGGCGCCTGGGGATCGGTGGCGCCCAGCGTCACCAGGTGCAGGGGCAGTGCCGGCACGCCCAGCCCTTCCGGCAGCCACCGCGTCTCGCAGCGGAGCGCGGCTCCACCCAGCGCGACGATGCGTTCCAGCTGCTCGATCTCGGGAAGGTGCTTGTGTGCCACGGCGTGCGTCGCTGCGATGCGGCGCAGCCTACCTCAGCGGCGGCGCCGGCGCTGACACACGGCCGTCACGAGGCGGTGGTAGACGGGCAAACCCCGCAGGTCGTCCCTGCGGGATTTCCGGACCAGGCCGCCAGGCCTGGTTTCCACATCCGCGCAGCGTTACGCGGCTTTCTTCTCGTCGAAGAACTGCGCGTCCTCGGTCGAGCCCTTGAGCGCCGCGGTGGACGCGTTGGCCTCGATGGTGGTGGTCACCGCATCGAAGTAGCCGGTGCCGACCTCGCGCTGGTGCTTGACCGCGGTAAAGCCCTTCTCGGCGGCGGCGAACTCGGCCTGCTGCAGCTCCACGAAGGCGCTCATGTTGTTGCGCGCGTAGCCGTAGGCCAGGTTGAACATCGAGTAGTTCAGGCTGTGGAAGCCGGCCAGCGTGATGAACTGGAACTTGTAGCCCATGGCGCCCAGCTCCTTCTGGAACTTGGCGATAGTGGCGTCGTCCAGGTTCTTCTTCCAGTTGAAGGACGGCGAGCAGTTGTAGGCCAGCAGCTTGCCGGGGAACCTGGCGTGGATGGCGTCGGCGAACTGCTTGGCGAAGGCCAGGTCGGGCGTGCCGGTCTCGCACCAGATCAGGTCGGCGTACTCGGCATAGGCCAGGCCGCGGCTGATGGCCTGCTCGATGCCGTTCCTGCTGCGGTAGAAGCCCTCCACCGTGCGCTCGCCGGTGAAGAAGGGCTGGTCGTTGGCGTCCACGTCGCTGGTCACCAGGTCGGCGGCCTCGGCGTCGGTGCGGGCCAGCAGCACGGTGGGCGTGCCCATCACGTCGGCCGCCAGGCGGGCGGCCACCAGCTTGGAGACGGCCTCGCGGGTGGGCACCAGCACCTTGCCGCCCATGTGGCCGCACTTCTTGGCGGCGGCCAGCTGGTCCTCGAAGTGCACGCCGGCGGCGCCGGCCTCGATCATGGCCTTCATCAGCTCGAAGGCGTTGAGCACGCCGCCGAAGCCGGCCTCGGCGTCGGCCACGATGGGCGCGAAGTAGTCGACGTAGCCCTGGTCGCCGGGGCCCTTGCCTTCGCTCCACTGGATCTGGTCGGCGCGGGCGAAGGTGGCGTTGATCTTCTTGACGACCTTGGGCACGGAGTCCACCGAGTACAGCGACTGGTCGGGGTACATCTCGCCGTTGCTGTTGGCGTCGCCGGCCACCTGCCAGCCCGACAGGTAGATGGCCTTCAGGCCGGCCTTGACCTGCTGCATGGCCTGGTTGCCGGTGAGCGCGCCCAGCGAGTTGACGAAGGGCTCGGTGTTGATCAGGCTCCACAGCTTCTCGGCGCCTCGCTTGGCCAGCGTGTGCTCGACCTGCAGCGAGCCGCGCAGCCGCACCACGTCGGCCGCGCTGTAGCCGCGCTTGATGCCTTTCCAGCGCGGGTTCTCGGCCCAGTCCTTTTCGAGCTGGGCGATCTGCTGGTCGCGGGAGAGGTGGGTCCAGTTCGTCATGTGTGCACTCCGTGAGTTGGGGAAACGATGGCTGGACTTTAAGTCTTGTAGAAGACTTACGGCGGCTCTTATGTCTTATACAAGAGAAATTTATTATTCTTTGATTTCAATGACTTGCATCGCTCATGCCGCATTGCGGAATTTTCTTTCTTGTATTGAGAAATTTTGCGGCGCTGCAGCATGAGCTTTTTCCGTATTGAGAAATGTGCATTGCGTGATCCGAAATCAGCCCTGGGCCTTGCGCGGCTGCTCGGGCATGATGGCGCGCCTTGCGCCGCTCCCCCGCCATGACCCCCGCCACGCGCCGGCTCGGCGCCTATGCCTGCCTTGCCCTCAGCATGTCGCTGGTGGGAAGCTACGTGGCGCTGTCCAAGCCGCTGGCCGCCGCCATCCCCGTGTTCCTGCTGGCCTGGCTGCGCTTCGGCATCGGCGCGCTCGCCATGCTGCACTGGCTGCCCAAGCCGGCCCACGAGGCGCCGCTGTCGGCCCGCACGCGGCTGCTGCTGTTCCTGGAATCGTTCCTCGGCAACTTCCTGTTCTCCATCTGCATGCTGTTCGGCGTCAGCCTGACCAGCGCGGTGTCGGCCGGCGTGATCATGGCCGCCATCCCGGCGGCGGTGGCGGTGATGAGCTGGGCCTTCCTGCGCGAGCGCATCGCGCCGCGGGTGTGGGGCGCCGTCGCCTGCGCCGCACTGGGCATCGCCCTGCTGGCCTGGGCCAAGCCGGCGCAGGACGGTGCCGGCGCGGGCGCGGCGCGGTTCTGGCTGGGCAACCTGCTGGTGTTCGGCGCCGTGCTGTGCGAGGCCGCCTATGCCGTGATCGGCAAGAAGCTCACCGGCGCGCTGGGACCCAAGCGCATCAGCTCGCTGATCAACCTGTGGGGCCTGCTGCTGGTCACGCCCTTCGGGCTGTACGCCGCCGCCAGCTTCGATTTCGGTACCGTGCGCCCGGGTACCTGGGCGCTGCTGGTGTTCTATTCCCTGGCCGCCAGCGTCTGGACCGTGTGGCTGTGGATGACCGGCCTCAAGCACGTGCCGGCGGCCGAGAGCGGCGTCTTCACCGTGATGCTGCCGGTGTCGGCCGCCCTGGTGGGCGTGCTCGCGCTGGGCGAAAGCCTGGCCGGGCTGCAGCTGCTGGCGCTGGGCATCGCCCTGCTGGGCGTGCTGCTGGCGACGCTGCCGGTGAGGGCGGCGGGGGCGGCGGCCGGGCGCTGACGGCCACCCGGCCGCGGCTCACCGGCCGGTCACCTTGCGGATGGTGGGCCGGATGTTCTCGCGCCGCGCCGGCAGCAGGGGCGCGTTCTCGCGCGGCGCGTTCAGCACGATGCAGGTCGAGGTCTCGGTCAGGATGCAGAACTTGGTGACCACCGCGTCCAGGTGGGCCACGTCGATCACGGCGATCTCCAGGATCCAGCTGTCCTCGCCGGTCACGTTCCAGGCGTTCACCACTTCCGGCGTCTGCTCGATCAGGCGCACCACCCGGGCGTACTCGGCCCGGCCGACGCGCACCAGGGCGCGGATGCCGTAGCCCAGCCGCTGGTGGTCGACCACGGCCCGGTAGCCCTTGATGACGCCTTGCAGCTCCAGCTTGCGCACCCGCTCGGTGACCGCCGGCTGGCTCAGGTGCACCCGGCGTCCCAGCTCCGCCATGCTGATGCGCGCGTCCTGCTGCAGCTCGCCCAGGATGCGGGCGTCGTAGACGTCGGTTTCGGTGATTTCTGTCGACATGCGTTTGAACGATGATTTTCAAGGCCAGTCCGGCCCATGACCTTGAATGATCCATGGAAGGGCCGGCCGCGGCAACCTACGATCGCCGCCATGGACACCACCACCGCCCCGCTGCCGCCCGCCGCCGCGCGCAAGGCACCCCTGCTCGTCGCCGCCCTGCTGGCCTGCTACCTCGTCTGGGGTTCCACCTACCTGGCCATCCGCATCGCGCTGGTCAGCCTGCCGCCGTTCTTCCAGATGGGTACGCGCTTCCTGGTGGCCGGCGCGCTGCTCATGGCCTGGGTGCGCTGGCGCGGCGGCCCCTGGCCCAGCGCCGCCCAATGGCGCAACGCCCTGGTCGTCGGCGGCTTGATGCTGGGCGTGGGCATGGGGCTGGTGGCCAGTGCCGAGCAGCACGTCGGCTCGGGCCTGATCGCCGCCTTTATCGCCGTGGTGCCCATGATGGTCTGCGGCTGGGGGCTGGCCTTCGGCCGGCGCCCGGCCCGGCTGGAACTCGCCGGCATGGCGGTGGGCCTGGCCGGCGTGCTGCTGCTGGTGCGTGGCGCCGGTTTCTCGGCCGCGCCCGCCGGCATCGCCGCCATCACGGCCGCCACGCTGGCCTGGTCGCTGGGCTCGGTGCTGTCCACCACGCGAGCGCCGCTGGCCCCCGGCCCCTCGGGCTTCGCCAGCGAAATGTTGTGTGGCGGCGCGGTGTTGATGGCCACATCTCTCGTACTGCGTGAGCAGCCCGCGTGGCCCGTGGCGCCGCAGGCCGCGGCCGCGTGGCTCTACCTCGTCGTGTTCGGCTCGCTCATCGCCTTCAGCGCCTACCTGTACCTGCTGGCCCATGCCTCGCCCGCCGTGGCCCACCAGCTACGCGCTGGTGAACCCGCTGATCGCGCTGCTGCTGGGCGTCGCCGTCGCGGGCGAGGCCGTGAGCGGCGGCGAGTGGGTGGCCTGCGCGGTGATCCTGGCCGGCGTGCTGCTGATCTTCAGAGGGAAAGCGGACTGAAAACGCCCTAGCAAAAAACAACATGCTCCAGCGAAAAGCGCCACTTTCCGCTTGGAAACGCGTTTTTTCTCCAGTAGCATCCGCTCTGCCAACGGTGATGACGTCGATCCCGCTGGCGCTCAATCAACTTCTAGAAGGAAAGTCAAATGGCAACTGCGAAGAAAGCTGCGGCGAAGAAAGCGCCCGCCAAGAAGGCCCCCGCGAAGAAGGCGGCACCGGCCAAGAAGGCCGTCGCCAAGAAGGCCCCGGCGAAGAAGGCCGCACCGGCGAAGAAGGCCGTTGCGAAGAAGGCGGCGCCTGCCAAGAAGGCCGCCGCGAAGAAGGCCCCCGCCAAGAAGCGCACCCCCAACGCCGCGTTCATGAAGGCCCTGACGCCCAGCCCCCAGCTGGCGGCCGTGGTGGGCTCCAACCCCCTGCCCCGCACCGAGGTGGTGTCCAAGCTGTGGGCCTACATCAAGAAGAACAAGCTGCAGGACTCGGCCAACAAGCGCATGGTCAACGCCGACGCCAAGCTGAAGGACATCTTCGGCAAGTCGCAGGTCTCCATGTTCGAGATGGCCGGCCTGATCGGCAAGCACGTCAAGTAAGCCAGTCCCCGGCAATGAAGAAGGGCCGCGCAAGCGGCCCTTTTCTTTTGCTGCGCGGGACCGCCGTGCTCAGCGCTTGAGCGCGGCGTCGCGGATCGCGCTGAGGGTGGCGCGCGTGGTGATCACCTCGGGATCGAGCATCACCTCGATCAGCGTGCCCCGGGGCCGCGCCAGCGCGGCCACCAGCGCCGGCTCGAACTCGGCGGTGCGCGTGATGCGCAGTCCTTCGTAGCCGTAGGCGCGGGCCAGGCCCACGAAGTCGGGATTGGCCAGCTCGCTGCCGTGCGCGTGGCCCGGGTATTCGCGCTCCTGGTGCATGCGGATGGTGCCGTACATGCCGTTGTTCAGCAGCAGGATGATGCTCCTGGCGCCGAACTGCGCCGCCGTGGCCAGCTCCTGCCCGTTCATCAGGAAGTCGCCGTCGCCGGCGATGGTGAAGGCGGTGCGGCCGCTCACCAGGTGGGCGGCGATGCCCGCCGGCACGCCGTAGCCCATGGAGCCCACGGTGGGCGCCAGCTGCGTCTTCAGGCCGTGGGCCAGGCCGCGGTAGCGGAAGAAGCGGTGCAGCCAGCTGGCGAAGTTGCCGGCGCCGTTGGTCAGCACCGCATCGGGCGGCAGCAGCCGCTGCAAAGTGGCGACGATGGCCGGCATGTCCACCTCGCCGGGCATGGCCTGCGGCTGCAGGTTGGCCTCGTAGTCGGCGTGCGCGGCGCGGGTCCAGGCGGCCCAGGGCAGCTCGGGCGGCGCGGTGAGCACCTCGAGCGAGCGGGCGGCCGCGTTCATGCTGGCGTTGATGGCCAGGTCGGCCTGGTAGACGCGGTTCAGCTCCTCGGCGCTGGCATGGATATGGACCAGCTTCTGCGAGGGCCGCGGCGCCTTGAGCAGCGTGTAGCCGCTGGTCGTCATCTCGCCCAGGCGCGGGCCGATGGCCAGGATCAGGTCGCTCTCGCGCACCCGCGCGGCCAGCTTGGGGTTGATGCCTATGCCCACGTCGCCGGCGTACAGCGGATGGTGGTTGTCGAAGCAGTCCTGGAAGCGGAAGGCGTTGCCCACCGGCAGCTGCCAGTTCTCGGCGAAGCGCTGCAGCGCCTGGGCCGCCTGCGGCGTCCAGCCGCCGCCGCCGGCGATGACCAGCGGCTGGCGCGAGCGCAGCAGCATCTCGCGCAGCTGGCGCAGCGCGCCGGGATCGCTCCAGGCCTCCACCGGCTCGACGCGCGCCAGGGGCCGGGCGGCCGTGGCGCGCGTGAGCATGTCCTCCGGCAGCACCAGCACCACCGGGCCGGGCCGGCCGTTCATCGCGGTGGCGAAGGCGCGCGCCACGTACTCGGGGATGCGGTCGGGCTCGTCGATGCGCTCCACCCGCTTGGCCATGCCCTTGGTGGACGGGCCGAAGAAGCTGGTGTACTCCAGCTCCTGGAAGGCCTCGCGGTCGCGCTGGTCGGCCGCCACGTCGCCCACGAACACCACCATGGGCGTGGAATCCTGGAAGGCCGTGTGGATGCCGATGGACGCGTTGGTCGCCCCCGGGCCCCGGGTGACGAAGCACACGCCCGGCCGGCCGGTGAGCTTGCCCACCGCCTCGGCCATGAAGGCGGCGCCGCCCTCCTGGCGGTTGATGACGAAACGGATGCGCTCGCGGTGCGCGTGGAAACCGTCCAGCACCGCCAGGTAGCTTTCGCCCGGGACGCCGAAGGCATGTGTCACGCCCTGGGCCACCAGGCACTCGACGAGCAGGTGGCCGGCCAGTTGCGAAGTAGGAGCAGCTTGCATGAGCTTGACTTTATTAACCATCCGGTGAATTATGGAGACATGACCCGAGACGCCATGCCGGTAACCGAGGAGCGCCTGCGCGACGCCGACCGCTCGCAGGGAACGATCTTAGCGGCGGCCAGGGGCGAGTTCGCCGAGTTCGGCCTGGGCGGTGCCCGCATGGACCGCATCGCCGAGCGGGCCGGCCTGAACAAGCGCCTGATCTACTACTACTTCACCGACAAGGAGGCCCTGTTCCAGGCGGTGCTGGAGCAGGCCTACCGCGACATCCGCGAGGCCGAGCAGCGCCTGAACCTGCTGGAGCTCAAGCCGGCCGAGGCCCTGCGCCGGCTGGTCGAGTTCACCTGGAACTACTACCTCGACCACCCCGAGTTCCTCACCCTCCTCAACAGCGCCAACCTGCACAAGGCGCGCCACCTGCAGGAGTCGCAGCGCGCGCGCGAGCTGAACTCGCCGCTGATCGAGATGCTGGCGCAGATCCTGGAGCGCGGGCGCAGGGAAGGAAGCTTGCGCGGCGGGGTGGACCCGCTGCAGCTGTACATCTCGATCGCCGCCCTGCCCTACTTCTACCTGTCCAACAACCACACGCTGTCGGCGATCTTCGGCCGCGACCTGATGACGGCCAAGGCGCGCAACGAACGGCTGAGCCACATGTGCGACCTGATCCTCGGGTATGTCCTGAGGGATTGACGCCGCAGGCCCGCGAGGCCTGCCTATAATTCACCAAACAGTTAATACGAGTCCGCATTCCACAGGAGACATCGATGAAGCTGACCCGCCGTGTTCTTGCCCTTTCCCTGGCCAGCGTGGCCGTGCTGGCATCCGCCACCGTCCTGGCCCAGCCCGCCGCTTCGGCCGGCGCGGGCTACCCGAACAAACCCATCCGCGTGATCGTGCCCTTCGCCGCCGGCAGCACCACCGACATCATCGCCCGCGCCATCGCCGACAAGATGGGCCAGGGCCTCGGCCAGCAGATGGTGGTGGAGAACCGCGGCGGCGCCAGCGGCACCATCGGCCAGGCGGCGGTGGCGCAGGCCGCGCCCGACGGCTACACGATCATGATCCACTCGTCGTCGCACACGGTCAGCCCGCACACCTTTGCCAAGCTGCCGTTCGACACCGTGACCGATTTCGTGGCCGTCACCCCGATCTCCAGCACGCCCAACGTGCTCGTGATCTCGCCGTCCAAGAACATCAAGACGCTGCAGGAGCTGCTGGCCGCCGCGCGCGCCAAGCCCGGCAGCATGAACTTCGCGTCCGCCGGCCAGGGCAGCGCGACGCACCTGAACGCCGAGAAGTTCAAGCTGGCGGCCAGGATCGACGCGCAGAACATCCCGTTCAAGGGGTCCGCCGAGGCCGTCACCGAGGTGATGGCCGGCCGCGTCGACTACTACTTCTCGCCCATCGCCCCCGTCATCGGCCAGATCCGCAACGGGCAGCTGCTGCCGCTGGCCGTGGGCTCGCCCAAACGCGCCGCCGCCCTGCCGGACGTGCCCACCACCGCCGAAGCCGGCGTGCCGGGCTCGGAGTTCAACTTCTGGATCGGCATGTTCGCGCCGGCGAAGACGCCCAAGGAGATCGTCGATCGCCTGCAGGCCGAGGTGGTAAAGGCGCTTGCCTCGCCGGAAGTCAAGGAGCGCTTCACCACGCTGGGCGCCGACGCCTGGACGCTGAAGCCCGCCGAGTTCGAGGCCTACATCCGCGACGAGATCAAATCGAATGCCACGCTGGTGAAAGCCGCCGGCCTGGAAGTGCAGAAGCAGTAAGCAAACCAGCAGCAGGAACCCAGCATGGCCACCCAACGCCTCGGACTCATCATGCACGGCGTCACCGGACGCATGGGCATGAACCAGCACCTGATCCGCTCCATCGTCGCCATCCGCCACCAGGGCGGCGTCACCCTCTCCAACGGCGACAAGGTGATGCCGGACCCCATCCTCATCGGCCGCAACGCCGAGAAGATCGAGGCCCTGGCCCGCGCCCACAGGATCGAGCGCTGGGGCACCGACCTGGACAAGGCGCTGGCGAACCAGGAGGACACCGTGTTCTTCGACGCCGGCACCACGCAGATGCGCCCGACGCTGCTGGCCCGTGCGCTGCGCGCCGGCAAGCACGTCTACTGCGAGAAGCCCATCGCCACCACGCTGGGCGAGGCGGTCGAGATCGCCAAGACCGCCGAGAAGTCCGGCCTCAAGCACGGCGCAGTGCAGGACAAGCTGTTCCTGCCGGGCCTGCGCAAGCTGGACATGCTGCGCCGCGCCGGCTTCTTCGGCCGCATGCTCAGCGTGCGCCTGGAGTTCGGCTACTGGGTGTTCGAGGGCGATCTGCAGCCCATTCAGCGGCCCAGCTGGAACTACCGCGCCGAGGACGGCGGCGGGATGATCCTGGACATGATGTGCCACTGGCGCTACGTGCTGGACAACCTGTTCGGCGAGGTGAAGTCCATCTCCTGCCTGGGCGCCACCCACATCCCGCAGCGCTGGGACGAGGCGGGCAAGCCCTACCCCGCCACGGCCGACGACGCGGCCTACGCCATCGCCGAGCTGGTCGGCCACGGCGGCGAGCCGGTGGTGGCGCAGATGAACATGTCCTGGGCCACCCGCGTCAACCGCGAGGACCTGGTGACCTTCCACGTGGACGGCACCCATGGCTCCGCCGTGGCGACCTTGACGGAGTGCAAGGCGCAGAGCCGCGTCAACACGCCGCGCCCGGTGTGGAACCCGGACGTGAAGCAGACCATGAACTTCTTCGACCAGTGGCAGGAGGTCCCGGACACCCAGGTGTACGACAACGGCTTCAAGATCCAGTGGGAACACTTCATCCGCCACGTGGTGGAAAACGCGCCCTACAAGTGGACGCTGCCGGAAGGCGCCAAGGGCGTGCAGCTGGTGGAAGCCGCGCTGCAAAGCTGGAAGGAACGCCGCTTCGTCGACGTCCCGCCTCTCTCGATCTGAGGAGCAAGCCATGGCCCTGACGCTGAAGCTGCCGGGTGCCGGCGGCACGCTGGAGACCTATGCGCTGTGCGGCACCGCCCCGGTGAAGCCGGCGGCGGGCGTGAAGTTCAGCCGCATCGCGTTTTCCGCGGCGCATGTGGTCGCCGATCCGCTGGCAGCCGTGAACCCCTGGTTGGATTGCGCCGTCGACTGGGACACCACCATCGCCTACCGGCAGCACCTGTGGAAGCTGGGCCTGGGCGTCGCGGAAGCCATGGACACCGCCCAGCGCGGCATGGGCATGGACTGGCCGACTTCGCTGGAGCTGGTGCGGCGCTCGCTGGACGCCGCCCGCGACGTTCCGGGCGCGCTGGTCGCGTCCGGCTGCGGGACCGACCACCTGGCGCCGGAGAACGCACGCACCGTCGATGATGTCATCCGCGCGTACGAAGAGCAGATGGCGGCCATCGAGAAGCTCGGTGGCAGGCTGATCGTGATGGCCAGCCGCGCGCTGGCCCGCGTGGCGCAGGGCCCGGCCGACTACGAGCGGGTCTACGACCGCATCCTGTCGCAGGCGAAACAGCCCGTGATCCTGCACTGGCTGGGCGAGATGTTCGACCCGGCTCTGGCCGGGTACTGGGGAACCCGGGACCTGGATGCCGCGATGGACACGGCGCTGGGCATCATCGCCGCGCATGCTTCCAAGGTCGACGGCATCAAGATCTCGCTGCTGGACAAGGACAAGGAGATCGCCATGCGCCGCCGCCTGCCCGCGGGCGTGCGCATGTACACCGGCGACGACTTCAACTACGCGGAGCTGATCGCCGGGGACGGCTTCGGCCGCGAGCCGGTGCACGGCAAGAGCGACGCCCTGCTCGGGATCTTCGACGCCATCGCGCCCGCGGCAAGCGCCGCGCTGGGCGAACTGGCCCGGGGCAACATCGAGAAGTTCCACGCCATCCTTGGCCCCACGGTGCCGCTGTCGCGCCACATCTTCGCGGCGCCCACGCGCTTCTACAAGACCGGCGTGGTGTTCATGGCTTGGCTGAACGGGCACCAGAAGCACTTCACCATGGTCGGCGGCCAGCAGAGCACGCGCAGCCTGCCGCACCTGGCGCAGCTGTTCCGCCTGGCCGATGCCGCCCACCTGCTGGAGCAGCCCGAGCTGGCCGCGCGCCGCATGAAGACGCTGCTGGCGCTGCACGGCGTCGAGGGCTGAGCCGCATGCGCGACTTCTCCCAGGACCACCGCTGGCTGTCCATCAACACCGCCACGGTGCGCAAGAGCCGCGGCCAGGACCTGCCGCTGCCCGACACCATCGAAGCCTGCGCACGGCGCGGCATCCGCGCCATCTCGCCCTGGCGCGACCAGGTGGCCGCCGCCGGCCTGGCGAACGTGTCCAGGCTGGTGAGGGCGCATGGCCTTCAGCTGTCCGGCTATTGCCGCGGCGGCATGTTCACCACCACTGACGGGGCCGGCCTGCGGGCCGCGCGCGACGACAACCGCCGCGCGGTCGACGAGGCCTGCGAGCTCGGCGCCGCTTGCCTGGTGCTGGTGGTGGGTGCCCTGCCCGGCGCCCTGCAGGGCAAGGCGGCGCACAAGGACGTCGCCCTGGCCCGTTCGCAGGTGCGCGACGGCATCGCCGAGCTGCTGGAGTACGCGAGGCAGGCACGCATGCCGCTGGCCATCGAACCGCTGCATCCGATGTACGCGGCCGACCGCGCCTGCGTCAACACGATGGAGCAGGCCCTGGATTTGTGCGAGGCGCTGGACCCGATGCGCTCAGCCCACGGCGAGCGCGGCGCCGCCGCCCTGGGGGTGGCGGTGGACGTCTACCACGTGTGGTGGGACCCGAAGCTCGAGGCGCAGATCGCCCGCGCCGGGCGCGAGCGGCTGCTGGCCTTCCATGTGTGCGACTGGCTCACGCCCACCACCGACCTGCTCAACGACCGGGGGATGATGGGCGACGGCGTCATCGACATCCCGCGCATCCGCGGCTGGGTCGAGGCCCAGGGCTTCGCCGGCTACAGCGAAGTGGAGATCTTCAGCACCGGGAACTGGTGGCAGCGCGAGCACGGCGAGGTGCTGGACACCTGCATCGCGCGCCACCGCAGCGCGGTTTAGGCCGCGCTGCTTCCTGAGGCACGCGGTCTGAGCCGCGCTGCCTCAAGCAAGCGTCAGCCGTGCACGCGCTGCAGCGGGGCCGCCGCGGCGGTCTTGGCTGCGGTGCTGCTGGAGGCGGTGGCGCCGAATTCGATCTCGCCGGACAGCTGGCCGCCCTCTTCGATCACGACCTTGCCGTAACGGATACGTCCCGTCACCTTGCCCGTGGAATAAATCACCAGCTTCTGGCGCACGGTCAGCGTGCCGTCGAATTCGCCGCGGATCTCGGCGATGTCGATCTCGGCCGAGCCCTTGAACGAGCCGCGCTCGGAGATCTGGATCATGCGCGAGTCCATGGTGGCCTCGACCGAGCCCTCCACCACCAGCGTGTCGCAGTCGGTGATCTCGACGCCCTTGAGCTTGATGTTCGGGCCGACGGTCAGCTTGGCCTCGCCTTCCTTCGCGGACACGGCGACGGGGGTGCTGCTGGCCGGGGTGGTGGCCGCGGAAGTCGCGGCGGGGGCCACGGTGCCGGCCGCGGCGGCGGCGTTGGGGTTGGTGCCGCGCAGGTTGTATGCGTCGGTCGCGTCGCGCTTGTTGTTGTTATTGAAGAAAGGGGACTGCAGGGCCATCGTGCTTCCTCTGAGACGGTTGAAGGAGCTGCGAATGCTACGTAGGACCTGGCTTACATGTTCACGCCATTCAGCAAGTTCGGTAACCAAGTTCGTTGCGGTGTATCGCCGTGCCGTGTGCAGTTGCGACTTATTTGACGCGAGCGGTAACCATGGTTGCGTCTGGTCGCCGGGAAGGGCAGCATGCACGCATAGGCAAACCAAGGGTACCCATGACATTTCGCACGATGCGCGCCCGCACGAGCCTGCTTGCCACGGGTGCGCTGCTGTCGGGGGCGGCCTTCGCGGCCGATGCGCCGGCCACCGCCACCTTCGACCTGGCCGGCGGCAACCTGATGGCGGTGCTGCGGCCGTCGGCCGGCGAGAACAAGACCGACGAGGATCTGCGCCCCTACGGCAAGGTGAGCCTGGTGCTGGAGGATGGGCGCGAGGTCGAGGTCGAGACCAGCTGGTACCGGTACCTGGGCGACATGCACATCCGCCTGGTGTTCGACGGGCCGCAGAAGATGCAGAGCGCCTCTCCCGAGGACCTCGCGCGCCTGCGGCTGGACCCGCAGGGCGCGGTGCAGCTGGCGGTGGCCAACCTGCGCCGGGTCTACGGCGAACCGCAGGCCCGGCCCTGGACCGGCGGGCTGATGCAGGTGCAGGGCCGCGCCTCCGACCTGTCCAGCAGCTACTTCCTGGACCGTGAATTCTGGCTGGCGCAGCAGGCCTTGCACCCGCAGGGCCTGGTGGCGGCGGTGCCGCGCCATGGCGGCCTGGTCTACGCGCCGGCCGATGACGCGCAAGCCGTGGAGCGCCTGCGCTTTTCCGCGGTGGCCTTGTACGCGGGCAGCCCGCGCGGCCGCGTCTCCTCGGCGCTGTACCTGTTCAAGGACGGGCGCTGGTCGGTGTTCCAGCCGCCCCTGGCCCATTGAGGCCGGGGCGTTGCGGCCGGTGCTACGCTGAGTGCCATGCGACGCCGAATCATCCTGTCCCGGGGCCTGGCCCTGCTGGGCCTAGGCACCGGCCTGCCGGCGGCCCATGCGCAGCGGGCGCCGGCCGGGCTGATCACCAAGCCCATCCCGTCCAGCCGCGAGCCCATCCCCGCCGTCGGCCTGGGCACCTGGATCACCTTCAACGTCGGCAACGACCGCGCCGCGCGCGAGCAGTGCGCCGAGGTCATGCGCGTCTTCTTCGCCGCCGGTGGCCGGCTGATCGACTCCTCGCCCATGTACGGCTCCTCGCAGGGCGTGGTGGGCGACGCCCTGCAGCGGCTGGGCGCGCAGCAGCGCGTGTTCTCCGCCGACAAGGTCTGGACCTCGTCCGGCGGCGCGGCGCAGATCGAGCAGTCGCGCCGCCTGTGGGGCGTGCCGCGCTTCGACCTGCTGCAGGTGCACAACCTGCTGGCCTGGCAGGAGCAGCTGCCGCTGCTGTTCGAGATGAAGAAGGCCGGCCGCCTGCGTTACGTCGGCATCACCACCTCCGAGGGCCGGCGGCACCGCGATTTCGAGCAGATCATGCGCGAGCATCCGCTGGACTTCGTGCAGTTGACCTACAACATCCTGGACCGCGAGGCCGAGCAGCGCCTGCTGCCGCTGGCGCGCGAGCGCGGCATCGCGGTGCTGGCCAACCGGCCGTTCCGCGAAGGGGCCCTGCTGCGGTCGCTGCAGCGCCACCCGCTGCCCGGCTGGGCCGCAGAGATCGGCTGCACCAGCTGGGCCCAGGCGGCGCTGAAGTACATCGTCGCCCATCCCGCCGTCACCTGCGCCATCCCGGCCACCAGCCGGGTCGACCACATGCGCGAGAACATGGCCGCCGGCACCGGCGTGCTGCCCGACCCGGCGCTGCGCAAGCGCATGGCCGACCACGTGGCCGGCCTGTAGGCCGCCGGACGCGCCATGTCGGAGTGGTGGACCTACCGCCTGTCGGACTTCCTGATGTTCTCGCCGCGCACCTACGCGCGGCTGGTCGCCCTGTACCACGAGGAACTCTGGCCGCTGCAGTGGCTGGGCCTGGCCGCGGGCCTGGCCGCCCTCGGCCTGGCGCTGGCCTCGCGCCGCCACCCGGTCGCCCGCCGGGCGTTGATGCTGCTGCTGGCGGCGGCGTGGGCCTGGGTGGGGTGGGCCTTCGCCTGGCAGCGCTACGCCGCGATCAACCTGGCGGCGCCCCACCTGGCGGCGGCCTGCGGCTTGCAGGCCGTGCTGTGCCTGCTCGCGGCGTTCGGCGCCGATGCCCGGCCGGGGGCCAGCCGCGCGCCCTGGATCGGCGACGCGCTCGCCTTCGCGGCGGTGCTGGGCTTTCCGGCCGCGAGCCTGCTGGCGGGCCGGCCCTGGGCGCAGGCCGAGGTGTTCGCCAGCATGCCCGACCCGACGGCCCTGGCCAGCCTGGGCCTGTGGTGGGCGGCCGGCCCGCGCCGGGCCTGGCTGCTGCCGGTGCCGCTGGCGGTGCTGGCGTTGGGCCTGGCCACGCGCTGGGCACTGGCCGGCTGACGCCGGCGCCGCTTCAGAAGCTCACGTTGTAGCGCTGGCCGCGAAAGAGCAGCACCGCCGTGCTGGGGCGGATCTGCTCGATCACCACGCCCGGGGCCGGCTCGGCCCCCTCGTTGAACACCTGGCCGTTGACGATCAGCATGCGCTGCGCCGCGTTGGTCGAGTACACGCCGCCGGTGATGGCCACCTTGGGGGCGTCGGGCGGCAGCGGGCCGGCAGTGGGCGCCGCAGCGGCTGCCGGCCCGCCTGGCGCTGGTGGCGCGGTGGGCCCGGCCGCCGGTGCTGGCGCTGGCAGGTTCGCCTGCGGCGCGGCCTGGTTCGCCTGAGGCGCGCGCAGCGCCGGGGCGGCGGGGGCCGCAGGCGCAGGCGCAGGTGCCGGTGCAGGCGGGGGCGCCGGGGGAGAGATGGCGACAGCGGGTGGCGTCGGGGCCGCGGCCGTAGCGGCCGGCACGGGCGTGGCCTGCGGCGCCAGCGCCACGCGCGTCTCGCCCGGACCGGCCATCAGGTACCAGGCGGCGCCGCCGGCGCCGAGCAGGCCCAGTACCACGCCGGCGGCCAGCAGGCTGCGCCAAGTGCGCGTGCGCGGCCCGTCGTCCGCCGCCGGTGGCACGGGCTGCGCATGGATGCCACGCAACGGATCGCGTTCGCGCTGGGCATCGGCCCGCCGCAGCGCATCGAGGATGTAGGACATACGAAAAGATCTCTAGCGCTCGACGCGCAGGCGCGGCTCGTCGACGCCGGCCGCGCGATGGAGTTGCATCAGGGTCAGCGGCCCCAGCACGCCGTCGGCGCGCAGGCCCTGGGCCAGCTGGAAGGTGCGGATGCGCTGGCGCAGGGCGCTGTCGTCGCCATCCGCGGCTGCCGCGGCGTCACCGGCCCGGCCATCGGCCGGCCCGAGCTGGGACGCCACCCAGCGCAGCACCGGCGGGCGTTCGCCGTCGCCAGGCCGGCCGGTCGCGCCGGGTGGCAGGCGCCACAGCGTGGCGAACTCGCCCTGCCAGCGTTCGGCCAGTGCGGCCAGCGTCACCGTCTGTTCGGTGCCGCCCGCCTGCAGCGTGGCGCTGTCGGCCGTGAGCCCGGCCAGCACGGCATAGGAAGGGGTGCCGCCGGCCGCATCGAGCGTGACGATGCCGGGGCGGTCCAGCTGGCGGATCAAGGCCAGGCTGGCCACCTGGCTGTGGCAGGCCAGCCGCTGGCGCAGCAGCGCGCGGCAGGGCTGCGCCTCCCCGGCTGGCAGGTCCGCCTTCCAGGCCGCAGCCAATTCGCCCCATGCCGCATCCATGTCGCGCAGCAGCACCGGCGGCTTGGAAGGCGCCTGGCCGGCCGAAGCGGTCGGGTCGGCTGCGACCGCAGGCGCGGAAGCGGCGACTGCGGGCGCCGAGGCCGGTGTGGATGCCGCAGTGGCCGGCGGCACGCTGCTGCCGGCCGCCCAGCCCGGCACCGCGGCCGGACCCAGGTAGCGGGCCGCGACCAGCACGCCGCCCAGCGCCGCTGCCAGGCCCAGCCCGGTCCAGGCGACCCGCCGCCAGCGCGGCGCCGGCGTGCTGGGACCGAACACCTCTTGCGCCGCGCGGTCCACGATGGCGGCGTTGACGGTGGCGCGGTTGCGGGCGTAAGCCCCCAGCAGCGCGCGGTCGCACAGCAGGTTGATGCGCCGCGGCACGCCGCGCGAACGCTTGTACACGCGGCGCAGCGCGCCCCTCTCGAACGGCAGCGCGCGGGCGAGCCCCGCCACCTCCAGCCGGTGCTGGACGTAGTGCGCGGTCTCCGCCTCGGTCAGCGGCCCCAGGTGGTAGCGCGCGATGACGCGCTGCGCCAGTTGCTCGAGCTCGGGCCGGGCCAGCATGTCGCGCAGCTCGGGCTGGCCGATCAGGATGATCTGCAGCAGCTTGCGCTCGGCCGTCTCCAGGTTGGTCAGCAGGCGCAGCTGCTCCAGCACCTCGGCCGAGAGGTTCTGCGCCTCGTCGATGATCAGCACGCTGTTGCGCCCGGCTGCGTGCGAGTGCAGCAGGAAGCCGTTGAGCGGGTCGACCAGCGACTTCACCGTGGGCGGCTGCGGGCCGGCCGGCGGCAGCACGATGCGGAACTCCTCGCACACCGACTGCAGCAGCTCGGTGACGGTGAGCTTGGGGTTGAAGATGTAGGCGACGTTGCAGTTGGCGGGGATCTGCTCCAGGAAGGACCGGCACACCGTCGTCTTGCCGGTGCCGATCTCTCCGGTGAGCAGCACGAAGCCACCGCCGCCCGACAGCCCGTAAAGCAGATGCGCCAATGCCTCGCGGTGGCGCTCGCTCATGAACAGGTAGCGCGGGTCCGGGGCGATGGAGAACGGCTCCTGCCTCAGCCCGAAATAGGGCGCGTACATGCGGCAAGGATAAACGCATGGGATTTCCGCCTTCCGCTGGCCTGCCGCAAGCGATAGCCCGTGCGGGGCGCCAGGCACTCCCCGGCAGGGGCTCATACTATGTTGGTGCGTGCTGCGCACGCACTCGCTGCGCCGTACCGGGCCTGGGCTTGCACCGCATAACTCGCTACGCGCCCCGAAGGGCGCTCCGCTCAAACAGATGCGGTGAGTCAGTTCACGGGAGCGCCTGGCGCCCACAGACCGGTTGCCGCGCCGTGCAGCGCTACACGTCAGGCAGACGCCAGCACCGTGCGCCGCGTCCGCCGCACCTGAAAGGCGCTGGCGATCAGGACGCCCTGCATCAGCACCAGCCCCAGCCAGACCCCGCGGAAGTTCCCCTGGTCCATCAGGCTGCCGAACACCAGCGGCGCGAGCGCCTGGCCGATGTCCAGGCCCGCGTACACGATGCCGTAAACGCGGCCGCTGGCGTTCTCGGGCGTGGAGCGCTTGACCAGCAGGTCGCGCGAGGGACCGGCGATACCGCTGGCGATGCCCATGGCGCCGAACAAGGCCGGCACCGCCAGCGCCGGGATCGGCGCGAAGCCGATGGCCAGCGCCACCAGCGCCGCGGCGCCGAAGCCGATGCCGACGATGCGCTCGCAACGCGCCGGATCCGAGGCCAGGAAGCCGCCCAGCAGCATGCCGCCGGCGCTGCACACCATGTAGACCGTCAGGCACATGGCCGCCAGCGCCACCGGCACACCGTGGATCTGCCGCGCGGCTTCGGGCGCGAAGGCCTGGATCACGCTCAGCACCACGGCGTAGAAGAAAAAGAAGCCGAAGCACATCCACACGGCGGGGATACGCAAGAAGTCAAGACTGCCCTCCCCGGCCAGCGCCGCCCCGCCCGCCGCGGGCTTGGCGGGCGCGGCCGGCAAGGCCAACTGGCCGCGGTTCAGCCACAGCACCAGCAGCACGCCGAAGGCCAGCGTGCCTGCCGCCATCAACGCCACGCGCCAGGAAAACGCGATCGCCAGCGGCACCAGCAGCGCCGGCGCCAGGGCCCAGCCGAGGCTGCCGGTGATGCCGTGCACGCTGTAGGCATGTCCCAGCCGCGCGGCGCTCACCTTGCGGTTGAGCAGCGTGTAGTCCACCGGGTGGAACACGCCATTGCCCACGCCGGCCACCACGGCGAAACCGGCCAGCATCCAGTAGGAGGTGGCGGACGCGAAACCGAATGCCGCCACGCCCAGCAGGGCTAGGCCGCCCAGCAGGATGGGCCGCGGCCCGTGCCGGTCCACCAGGAAGCCGGAAGCCGCCTGGACCGCACAGGACACCACGAAGAACACCGTCATCAGGAAACCCAGCTGGGTGTAGCTGACGTCGAAAGCCTCCTTGAGCCACGGGAACAGCGGCGCCAGCAGCAGCTGGCTGAAATGGCTGATCAGGTGGGCCAGGCCGACCAGGCCGATCACGCCGGCATCCTGGCGCAAGGGACCGGCACGGTGGGCGGGCGGGACGGTGGTGCTGCTCATAGGGGTCAATGCTACGCGCGGCCGGACCACCCCTGCCCCGCACCGTTCGCCCCCTGCGGCCGACAAGGCAACGGATGTTTACGACAGCAAACCTTGGAAACATTCCTACAAGCAGGACGGCGCCGGTCTGACCGCTGAGCTTGTGCCCGAGCGCTTCAATGGCTTCATGAGCAACACCCACCACGACCACGTCCCCGGGGATCCGGCGTCGCCGCGGCAGCACGGTGACTCGCCGGAAACCGGGCGCTCCGGCGAAGGCGCGGCCAGTGCCTTGCGGCAGTTGATCTCGGAGGCCGAGCAGCAACGGCGCCAGACCCCGCGCCATGAAGCCGAGGGCGCAAGGCCCAGCGCGTGAAGCCCTTCCCGGCCCGAAGCCTGCCGGCCCCGTAACGGTACCGCCATGGCCACCAGCGCCGGCCTGCTGATGCTGCGCCGCGCACCGCAAGGGCTGCAGGTGCTGCTGGCCCACCCGGGCGGCCCCTGGTGGGCGCGCCGGGACGAAGGCGCCTGGTCGCTGCCCAAGGGCGAGGTGGCGCAAGGCGAGGAGCCGCTGGCCGCGGCGCGGCGCGAGTTCGCCGAGGAAACCGGCATGGCGCCCGAGGGCCCGTTCGTGCCGCTGGGCGAGGTGCGCCAGAAGTCCGGCAAGCGCGTGCAGGCCTGGGCCTTCGTCGGCGACTTCGATCCCGCCGCGCTGCGCAGCAACAGCTTCGAGATGGAGTGGCCGCCACGCTCGGGCCGCCTGCAGTCCTTCCCCGAGGTCGACCGCGTGGCCTGGTTCGGCCTTGAGGAGGCCCGGCGCAAGCTGCTGCCGGCGCAGCAGCCCTTCATCGACCGCCTGCTGGCGGCCTTCAATCCCCCTTAACGGCTGAGTCGGTCCTGGCGGTCCCAGGCGGCACGCATGGCCTCGCGGGCCTCGTCCCAGGACAGGCGCGAGCCGCCCTTGATGCGCTCCCAGTTGGCCCACAGCGACTTCTCGGCATCCTCGAACGCGCCGCCGTACTGGGCGTGGCCGATGTAGCCCACGCAGTAGGCCGGGGCGAAGTCCTCGTAGTCCAGTCCGGCGCGCGCCGGCTGGGTGCGGCGCCAGCGGCGGCTCCAGTAATCGTCCTCGCGGCGGGCGGCGGCGAGGTCTTGATACGGCGCGGGGGCGGCAGGGGTCATGGGCATCTCCTGTGCGTGGTGGTGGATGGGTGCCGGGATGCTCCATCCCGCGGCGGCACGGTCGCGTAGGACGGCTTCCATGCTCCGCTGTCAGCCGGCAGCGCTTCCTGCTGAGCCACCTGCTCTGCCGCAGGCGCTTGTCGCCTGGGTGGCTGGGCGCACCCGGCCGGCTCGCCCATACTCGCGGCCTGAAGGAGAAACCGCCATGGACATCCAGGGAAAAGTCGCCATCGTCACCGGCGCGGCCAGCGGCATCGGCGCGGGCCTGGCGCGCCGTTTCGCGGCCGAGGGCGCGCGCGGTGTCGTGCTGGCCGACCTCAACCAGGAACGCGCCGAGGGCGTGGCGCGCCAGATCGGCGGCGCAGCCATGGCCGTGCGCTGCGACGTCGGCCGCGAGGCCGACATCCAGGCCCTGGTGGCCGCCGCGCGCCAGCGCTTCGGCCAGGTCGACATCTACGTCTCCAACGCCGGCATCCTGGGCCGCATGGGCGGCATCGAGCTGGAGGACGCGCTGTGGGACGCCATGTGGCGCATCCACGGCATGGCCCACGTGTGGGCGGCGCGCGCCGTGGTGCCCGAGATGGTGGCGCGCGGCGAAGGCTACTTCGTCGTGACGGCCTCGGCCGCCGGCCTGCTCAACATCGTCGAATCGGCGCCCTACGGCGTGACCAAGCACGCGGCCGTGGCGTTCGCCGAGTGGCTGCGCATCGCCTACGGCCGCAAGGGCGTGCGCGTGTCCTGCCTGTGCCCGCAATCGGTGGAGAGCGACATGACCCGTGACGGCACCGGCTCGGCCGGCCTGGACGGCGTGCTCACGCCGGCCCAGGTGGCCGAGGTGGTGGTGCAGACCCTGCGCGATGAGACCTTCCTGGCCCTGCCCCACCCCTCGGTGGCGCAGTACTTCCAGGCCAAGGGCCAGGACTACGACCGCTGGCTGGGCGGCATGCAGAAGCTGTACGCCCGGCACATGGCGGGCGGCTGAGGATTCCCGGCAGCGGCCGGGCTAGGCGGCGGTCTTGACGACGATGCGCCCGCGCACCTGCCCCGCCATCAGCCGCTGCGCCTCGCCCACGGCCGCGACCAGCGGCACCTCGGTCGTCATGGCGTCCAGCCTGGCCAGGTCCAGGTCGCGCGACAGCCGGGCCCAGGCCTCCTCGCGCCGCGCCAGCGGCGCCATCACGCTGTCGATGCCCTGCAGCGCGATGCCGCGCAGGATGAAGGGCGCCACCGTCGCCGGCAGGTCCATGCCCTGGGCCAGGCCGCAGGCCGCCACCACGCCGCCGTAGCGCGTCTGGGCGCAGGCATTGGCCAGGGTGTGGCTGCCCACCGCATCCACCACGGCGGCCCAGCGCTCCTTCTGCAGCGGCTTGCCGGGCGCCGACAGCTCGGACCGCTCGATGACGGCCGCCGCGCCCAGCTGCCGCAGCCAGTCGTGCTCGCCGGCCTTGCCGGTGGCGCCCACCACCTGGTGGCCCAGCGCGGACAGCAGCGCCACCGCCACCGAGCCCACGCCGCCGGTGGCGCCCGTCACCAGCACCTTGCCGTCGCCGGGCTTGAGGCCGTGGCGCTCCAGCGCCAGCACGCACAGCATGGCGGTGTAGCCGGCGGTGCCGATGGCCATGGCCTGGCGCGGGGTGAAGCGGGGCGGCTTGCGGATCAACCATTCGCCCCTGAGCCGGGCGCGGCCGGCCAGGCAGCCCTTGTGCGTCTCGCCCACGCCGAAGCCGTTGAGCACCACCTCGTCACCGGGCCGCCACAGCGGCGAGCTGCTCTCCACCACCGTGCCGGCGCCGTCGATGCCGGCCACCATGGGCCAGCTGCGCACCACCGGCGAGCGGTTGGTGATGGCCAGGCCGTCCTTGTAGTTGAGGGTGGAATAGGCCACGTCGACGGTGACGTCGCCCTCGGACAGGAAGCTGTCGTCGACCTCGCGCACGGCGGCGCTGAACTCGGGGTTCTTCTCCAGGACCAGGGCGTGGAACATGCGGGCGTCTCCTTGGATGGGATCAGCCCGCCAGGATAGCGGCGGGCGCGCCGCCGTGCCGGCTTTAGCGCCCGGGCTCGCGCGGCTCGACGTCGGTCACCTGCAGCGGGTGCCCCTGCGGCGCATGGGCACGGGTGGCGTCGGCACGTGGCGTGCGGCTGGGCTCGGCTTCGCGCTGCTGCGCGCGGCGGTACATCTCGAAGCCCTTGCGCGGGTCGATGCCCATGATGAAGGGCGAGACCGGCCGGCCGGTCAGCCGGGCCCAGCCCATGCGCAGCGACCAGGCCAGCCACAGCACGGCCACTGCCACGGCGACGCTGGCGAAGAACACCAGGCCCACGGCCAGCAGCACCAGGCGCAGCAGCAGGTTCACCAGGAAGTTCATGCCGGATGTGACACGGATGCGCTGGCGAAGTTCAAGCCACGGCCTCCTCGGCCGGCTGCGGCTTCGGATCGCCGAACCGGAACACGCCCGGCTCGCGTACCGGGTCCACCTCGACCGGGATCACGCTCTTGGGCGGGAAGCGGCCTTCGAGAATCAGCCTGGACAGCGGGTTCTCGATGCGCTGCTGGATCGCCCGCTTGAGCGGCCGTGCGCCGAACACCGGGTCGAAGCCGACCTTCGCGAGCTCCTCCAGCGCCGCCTCGGACACCTGGAGCGTGAGGTCCATCTTGGCCAGGCGCTGCTCCAGCACGCCGAGCTGGATCCTGGCGATCCGCGCGATGTGCGCAGCATGGAGCCCGTGGAACACCACCGTCTCGTCGATGCGGTTGAGGAACTCGGGGCGGAAGTGGTTCTTCAGCTCGTCCCATACCGCCTCCTTCACGTCCTCGTACGGCCGCCCCACCATGGCCTGGATCATGTGCGAGCCGATGTTGCTGGTCATCACGATCACCGTGTTCTTGAAGTCCACGGTGCGGCCCTGGCCGTCGGTCAGGCGGCCGTCGTCCAGCACCTGCAGCAGCACGTTGAACACGTCGTGGTGCGCCTTCTCGACCTCGTCGAGCAGGATCACGCTGTAGGGCTTGCGGCGCACGGCTTCCGTCAGGTAGCCGCCCTCCTCGTAGCCCACGTAGCCCGGGGGCGCGCCGATCAGGCGGGCCACCGAGTGCTTCTCCATGAACTCGCTCATGTCGACGCGGATCAGGTGCTCCTCGCTGTCGAACAAAAAGGTCGCCAGCGCCTTGCACAGCTCGGTCTTGCCCACGCCGGTGGGGCCCAGGAACAGGAACGAGCCGGTCGGGCGGTTCGGGTCCGCCAGGCCGGAGCGCGAGCGGCGGATGGCGTTGGCCACGGCGGCGATCGCCTCGTCCTGGCCGACCACGCGCTGGTGCAGCCGCTCCTCCATCTGCAGCAGCTTCTCGCGCTCGCCCTGCATCAGCTTGGACACCGGGATGCCGGTGGCGCGCGCCACCACCTCGGCGATCTCCTCGGCGCCGACCTGGGTGCGCAGCAGCTGGGCCTTGCCGGCCTTGGCCTTGCCCGCCTCGGCGTCCTGCGCCTCCTTGAGCTTGCGCTCCAGCTCGGGCAGCCGGCCGTACTGCAGCTCGGCCACCTTGTTGAAGTCGGCCTTGCGCTTGAACTCCTCGATCTGGAAGCGCACGCGGTCCATCTCCTCGCGGATCTGGGCGCTGCCCTGGGCGGCGGCCTTCTCGGCCTTCCAGATGTCCTCCAGGTCGGCGATCTCCTTGCGCAGCTTGGCGATCTCGTCCTCGATCAGCGCCAGGCGCTTCTGCGAGGCCTCGTCGGTCTCCTTCCTCATGGCCTCGCGCTCGATCTGCAGCTGGATCATGCGGCGGTCCAGGCGGTCGATGGCCTCGGGCTTGGAGTCGATCTCGATCTTGATCTTGGAGGCGGCCTCGTCGATCAGGTCGATCGCCTTGTCGGGCAGGAAGCGGTCGGTGATGTAGCGGTGCGAGAGCTCGGCCGCGGCCACGATGGCCGGGTCGGTGATGTCCACGCCGTGGTGCGCCTCGTACTTCTCCTGCAGGCCGCGCAGGATGGCGATGGTCGCCTCCACCGTCGGCTCGCCCACCAGGATCTTCTGGAAGCGGCGCTCCAGCGCGGCGTCCTTCTCGATGTACTTGCGGTATTCGTCCAGCGTCGTCGCGCCCACGCAGTGCAGCTCGCCGCGCGCCAGCGCCGGCTTGAGCATGTTGCCCGCGTCCATGGCGCCCTCCGCCTTGCCGGCGCCCACCATGGTGTGCAGCTCGTCGATGAAGACGATGGTCTGCCCCTCGTCCTTGGCCAGCTCGGTCAGCACGCTCTTGAGGCGCTCCTCGAACTCGCCGCGGTACTTGGCGCCGGCCAGCAGGGCGGCCATGTCCAGCGACAGCACGCGCTTGTTCTTCAGGCTCTCGGGCACCTCGCCCGCCACGATGCGCTGGGCCAGGCCCTCGACGATGGCGGTCTTGCCCACGCCGGGCTCGCCGATCAGCACCGGGTTGTTCTTGGTGCGCCGCTGCAGCACCTGGATGGCGCGGCGGATCTCCTCGTCGCGGCCGATCACCGGGTCGAGCTTGCCCAGGCGGGCGCGCTCGGTGAGGTCCAGGCAGTATTTCTTGAGGGCCTCGCGCTGGCCTTCGGCCTCGGCGCTGTTGACCGAGGAGCCGCCCCGCACGGCGGCGATGGCGGCCTCGAAGGACTTGCGCGACAGGCCGTTCGCGCGCGCGATGCGGCCGATGTCCTGCTTGCTGTCGGCCAGCGCCAGCAGGAACAGCTCGCTGGCGATGAACTGGTCGCCGCGCTTGATGCCTTCCTTCTCGGCGGCCTGCAGCAGCGAGACCAGGTCGCGGCCGACCTGCACCTGCTCCTGGCCCTGCACCTGCGGGCGCTTGTGCATGGCGGCCTCGGCGGCGGCCTGCAGGCCGGGGATGTTGACGCCGGCGCGCTGCAGCAGCGCGCGCGGGCCGTCCTCCTGGCGCAGCATGGCCACCAGCAGGTGCTCGGGTTCGATGTAGCCGTGGTCGTTGCCCAGCGCCAGGCTCTGGGCCTCGGCCAGGGCTTCCTGGAATTTGGTCGTCAGCTTGTCGAGTCGCATGGGAGTAACGCTCCTGTTGGCCTCCAACTTAGGCTGTGCCCCGCGATTTCAAGGGTCCATAGAATGGGCAGGATGAGCATCCGCCAGCTGTCCGTGACTTACCAGGCCCAGCAGGACCGCATCCTGCTGCGGGTGGCCACCGCTGACAGCCGGGAGATGCGGCTGTGGCTCACCCGGCGCCTGCTGCGCGGCCTGTGGCCGCTGCTGCGCCGGACGCAGGTCGAGCACGGCCCGGATGCCACCACCCCCCGCGGCGCCGTGGCCACGCCCGAGGCCCGGCAGATGCTGGCGCAGGCCCGCAGGCAGGCCTTCCTGCAGCGGGCCGATCTGGAGACGCCGTTCCAGGAGGGCGCGTCACGTCCGCTGGGCGAGGAACCGATGCTGGCCGCCGAGGTGGGCGTCACGCCGCTGGCCGAAGGGCGCCTGCGCCTGGGGTTTTCCGAGAGCCGCGGCAGCGCGCCCCACCGCGCCTTCGAGATGGAGCTGGACCCGTCGCTGGTGCAGGGGCTGATGCACCTGCTGGAGCAGGCGCTGGGCCAGTCGCAGTGGCAGCTGCCCTTCGCCCCCGCGGCGGATGCACCCGCCGCCGCGGCCGAGGACGAGCCGCAGGCGCGCCCGCGCTACCTCAACTGAGGGATGGAGGGCCGATTCGGCCCCGGAGGTGTTGCGGCAGGCGCGAACCATCATCCTGATGATGGCCACCGGGGCCGCGCTCGATGCCGTCCTGGGTCGGGGCACGGGCGATTCCGGTTCGCGCAAGCCGGCCGAGGCCGGCCAGCCGGTGGCCATGATGGCGGGCGAGCCGGCGGCGGTGGTGCCGAAGAACAACCGGCTCGCCGCCCAGGCTGCCCGGAATGCCAATCTGGCCTCGCCGCTGCTGGATGCGTGCCTGCAGCTGTACCAGGAAACCGCGGACCTGGGGCATGGCCGGTCGGACATGGCTGCGGTCATCCGCGCCCTCGAAGCGCGCAGTGGGGCGGCGGGCCCGCCCGCCGGGGAGTGAGCGGTCGGGCCCGCCGCCGCTAGGAACCCGCGGAGACCGCGCCGCGGGCCTGCACCTGCATCAGCGCGAAGCCTGCCACCTGCTTGTACTCGTCGGAGATGCGGCGCAGCTCCTCGGGGCTGATCAGGTTGTCGATGCTGCCCTCGAACGGCCGGCCGCCGCTGAGCTCGTCGGCCTTCATGATGATGAAGTCCGGCGGCACCGTGCGGTTGGTCTGCACCACCCGGGCGGTGGGCTCGAGCCGGCGGCGCTCGTAGGCCTGCAGCGCGGCGGGCACGCCGCCACCCTGGACCAGGGCCTCGGCCAGGGCGGCGGCATCGATGATGGCCTGGGCCGAACCGTTGGAGCCGCGCGGGTACATGGGGTGGGCCGCATCGCCCAGCAGCGTGACGCGGCCGAAGGTCCAGCGCGGCACCGGGTCCTTGTCCACCATGGGGTACTCGAACACCTGCTGCGCGCCCTCGATCAGCGCCGGCACGTCCAGCCAGTCGAAGCGCCAGCCGGCGAAGAACGGCAGGAAGTCCTCCAGCCGGCCGGGCCGGTTCCAGTCGTTCATCGCGGCCGGGTCCTGCCGAATCTCGGCCACCCAGTTGACCAGCTGGTTGCCCTGGCCGTCCACGTCGTCGACGATGGGATAGACCACCATCTTGCCGGTGTCCACCGTGCCTATGCGCAGGTAGCTGCGGCCGCTGAGGATGGGCCGGTGCACCGTCACGCCGCGCCAGGTGTTGATGCCGGTGAAGGCCATGCGCTCGTCGGGATAGAACAGCCGCCGCACCGCCGAATTGACGCCGTCGCAGGCGATCACCGCGTCGGCGCGCACGGCCGGCCGCGGCCGCCCCGCGCCGTCCTGGAACTGCAGCGACACGCCGGTCTCGTCCTGCGCCAGCCCACCGAAGCGGTGGTCCAGGTGGACGCCGCCGGCGCCCAGCCGGCGCAGCACCGCGTCGTACAGCACGCGGTGCAGCTTGCCGCGGTGCATGCCCAGCTCCGGCAGCGCATAGCCGGCATGGCGGCCGCGTGGCTCGCGGTAGATGAACTGGCCCCAGCGGTTGTAGAACACCGACTCCAGGTTCTCGATGCCCTGCGTCTCCAGCTCGGCCTGCACGCCCAGCGCCGCCAGCTCGCGCATGGCGTGCGGCAGCAGGGTGATGCCCACGCCGACCTCGCGGATCTCGCCCGCCTGCTCGTAGACCTCGCAGGCGATGCCGCGCTGGTGCAGGGCCAGCGCCAGGCTGAGGCCGCCGATGCCGCCGCCGACAATGGCGATGTTCATGGTCTGTCCGCCGACGGGCCGCCCCTAGGCGGACACGCCCCCTCGGGGGGCAGCGCAATACACGAAGTGACAAGCGTGGGGGCCATGATCACTCTGCTTTGATCGACTGGGCCTGGATCAGCCGGGCCCAGCGCTGCGCGTCCTGCTCCACCAGCCTGCGGAACTCCTCGGGCGTGCTGGTGGCCGGGTCCATGCCCTGGCCCTGGAACGCGGTCTTCACCTCCGGCAGGGCCAGGATGTCCTTGAGCTCGCGATTGAACTGCGCCACCAGCTCGGGCGAGGTGCCGGCTGGGGCGAAGACGCCGTACCACATGTCCACGTTGACCTTGCCCACGCCCGCCTCGGCCAGGGTGGGCAGCTGCGGCAGCAGGGCATGGCGCTTGTCGCTGCCGATGGCCAGGCCTACCAGCTTGCCGGCGCGGACCTGCGGCAGCGCCACGTGGATGGGCAGGAAGGCGGCATCGACCTGGCCGCCGATCAGATCGGTCACGGCCGGGGCCGTGCCGCGGTAGGGGATGTGGGTGAGGAACACGCCGGCCGTGGCCTTGAGCAGCTCCATGGACAGGTGGTGCGGCGTGCCCACGCCCGGGCTGGCGTAGTTGAGCTTGCCGGGGCGCTGCCGGGCGGCCGCGACCAGCTCGGCAGCGGTCTTGTAGCCCGACTGCGGGTGCGTGACCAGCAGCAGCTGGCCCCAGCTGGTGAGCGACACCGGCACCAGGTCCTTGATTGGGTCGAACGGCAGCTGCGGGTACAGGCTGCGGTTCATCACCAGGGTGTTGACGCTGACCAGCAGCGTGTTGCCGTTGGCCGGCGAGCGCACCACCGCTTCCGTGCCGATGTTGCCGCTGGCGCCGGCGCGGTTGTCCACCACCACCGGCCGGCCCAGCCGCTCGCCCAGGCGGGGGCCGATGGTGCGGGCGATCAGGTCGATGCCGGTGCCAGGCGTGAACGGCACGATCAGCCGCAGCGGGGCCTGGTTGGCCTGCGGGGCCGGCTGCTGCGCCTGGACGGCGGTGCCCACGCCGGCCAGGGCCAGCAGGGCAGCCGCGAGACGGATGCGGATGCGCATGGGGTGTCTCCTGTTGCTATTGGTTGGCATGCTAACGATTATGGAGGATACGCTCTCCGGCGAACACCCCGGCATACCCTATGCTTCGCCCTGCCGTGCCGACCGCCCGCCCCTCCGCCTCCTCCGACGCCACGCTGGCCCGCCTGTACGCGCGGCCGGGCTTCCTGCTGCGGCGGGCGCACCAGATCTCGGCCGCCGTGTTCGAGGACGAGTGCGGCGCGCTCGGCCTGACGCCGGCCCAGTTCGGCGCGCTGACCGTGCTCAAGGCGCACCCGGGCCTGGCGCAGGCCGGCCTGGCGCGCGCGCTGGGCTTCGACAAGGTGACGGTGCTGCGCGTGCTGCGCGGGCTGGAGGCGCGCGGCCTGGTGGCGCGCGGGGCCAAGGCGGCCGACCGCCGCCACGTGGCGGTCTCGCTGACCGCCGACGGCCTGGCCCTGCTGCGCCAGGCCCAGCGGCCCGCCGAAAAGGCCTACCGGCGGCTGATGGCGCCGCTGACGGCCGAGCAGCAGGCCCAGCTGCTGGACCTGCTGCAGCGCCTGACCGGCGAGCTGGAGGACCAAGCGCGGGCGTCTTTCGTGCCGCCGGCCGGCTGAGGCGCGCGGCGGTCGCCGTGTCGCCGCTTGTCTTGTATTCTTCTCAGCCTTGCCGTTCACCGCCCATCCCATGAACCACCTCCCCCGCTCCGCCCCGCCCTCCCGCCTGCGCCGTGGCCTGCTCGCCGGCGGCCTGCTGGCCCTGGCCACCGGCCGCCTGCACGCCCAGCAGCCCTCCGCGATCCGCCTGCTGGTGGGCTTCCCCCCGGGCGGCGGCACCGACGTTATCGCGCGCCTGCTGGCCGACAAGCTCAAGGACGTGCTGGGCCAGCCGGTGGTGGTGGACAACCGCGCCGGGGCCGGCGGCCAGATCGCGGCCCAGGCCCTCAAGGCCGCGCCGGCCGACGGCCAGACGCTGTTCCTCAGCCACGACCACTCCATCTCCATCCTGCCCCAGGTGACGCGCAACCCGGGCTTCGACCCGGCCGCCGATTTCGTGCCGGTGGCGGGCTTCGCCACCTTCGCCAACGCGCTGGCGGTGTCGGACGGCACGCCGGCCAGGAGCGTGCAGGAGTACGTGGCCTGGGTGCAGGCCAACGGCGGCAAGGACACCATCGGCGTGCCGGCACCGGCGTCCATCCCCGAGTTCCTGGTCGGCCTGCTGGCCGCCAAGTACAAGCTGGACCTGCAGGCCGCGCCCTACCGCGGCAGCGCGCCCATGATCGCCGACATGCTGGGCGGCCAGATCAAGGCCGGCGTGGGCTCCGTTCCCGACTTCATCGAGCAGCAGCGCGCCGGCAAGCTGCGCGTGGTGGCGGTGATCGGCGACAAGCGCCAGCCGGTGCTGCCCGAGGTGCCGACCTTCGCCGAGCTGGGCCTGGCCGGTCTGGAGGACCTGCCCTACTACGGGGTGTTCGCGCCGGCCGGCACGCCGGCGCCGGTGCTGGATCGCTTCAACCAGGCCTTGTCGCGCGTGGTCGCCATGCCCGACGTGCGCGAGCGCCTGACGGCGATGGGCTTGGCCGTGGGCTACCAGCCGCAGGCGCCGTTCACGCAGGTGGTGCGGCGCTACACGCAGAACTGGGGGCGCATCATCCAGGCCAGCGGCTTCCAGCCGAAGTAGAGCGGGAGCTTTCAGCCGTTGCGAGATGCAATTCCCCACCGCGCCAGCGCCGCGTCGTCGCTGACGCGGGCGTCGACCCAGCGCGCGCCGGTGGGCGTCTGCTCCTTTTTCCAGAAAGGCGCCTGGGTCTTGAGGTAGTCCATCAGGAACTCGCAGGCCTGGAAGCTCTCGCCGCGGTGCGCCGAGGTGACGGCTACCAGCACGATCTGCTCCTGCGGCTGCAGCGGGCCGATGCGGTGGACCACGCGCGCGGCGCGGATGTCGAAGCGCCGCATCGCCTCATCGATCATGGCCTCGATGGCCTTCTCGGTCATGCCGGGGTAGTGCTCCAGCTCCAGCGTGCTGACCGACGCGCCGTCGTTGCGGTCGCGCACCGTGCCGACGAAGCAGCACACCGCGCCTACGCCGGTATCGCGCCCGCGCAGCGCGGCCACCTCGGCCGAGAGGTCGAAGTCCTGCTCCTGGATGACGACGCGGGCCACCGTGTCCATGGCCGTCAGCCCCCGGTCACCGGCGGGAAGAAGGCCACCTCGGCGCCCTCGCGCAGCGCGGCCGCCTCGTCGGACATCACCTGGTCCAGCGCCAGCCGCACCGCCTTGCCGCGCGCCAGTGCCGGCGCGTAGGGTTCGCCGCGGGCGATGAGCTCGTCGCGCAGCCCGCCCAGGGTGGCGGCGGCCGTGTCCAGGGCCTCGCTGCCGCGGCCCACGGCCTCGCGGATGGAGGCGAAGTAGCGCACCGTGATCTTCATGCGAGCAGCTCCGCGAAGGACAGGAAGGCGACCGGTTCGCCGTGCGCGATGGCGCGGCCGGACGGATTGTCCACCAGCCCGTCGCCCCACACGGTGGAGGTCAGCACGCCCGAGCTCTGGTTGGGGAACAGCTCCAGCCCGCCGGCGGCATCGCGGCGCACGCGCAGGAACTCGCGCCGCTTGTCGGGCCGCCAGCTGAAGTGCGCCGGCAGCATCAGCGGCGCCGGTGCCGGCGCCAGGCGGCGCGCGCCCTGCAGCTTCAGCAGGAAGGGCCGCACCAGCAGCAGGAAGGTGACGAAGCTGGAGACCGGGTTGCCGGGCAGGCCGATGAAATGCGCGTCCTTCACGCACCCGTAGGCAAAGGGTTTGCCGGGCTTCATCGCGATCTGCCAGAGGTCGAGCGAGCCGAGCTGCTGCACCGCGGGTTTGATGTGGTCCTCCTCGCCCACCGACACGCCGCCGCTGGTGAGGATCAGGTCGTGCGCCTGCGCGGCGCCGCGCAGCGCTTCCACCGTCGCGTCCAGCCGGTCGGGCACGATGCCCAGGTCGGTGACCTCACAGCCCAGGCGCTGCAGCAGCGTGCGCAGGAAGAAACGGTTGGAGTTGTAGATGGCACCCGGCTTCATGCGCTCGGGCGGCACCTCGCCGGGCATCACCAGCTCGTCGCCGGTGGAGAACAGCGCCACGCGCGGGCGCGCCGCCACCGCCAGCTGGTGCATGCCGATGCCGGCCGCCAGCCCCAGCGCGGCGGGCCCCAGGCGCTCGCCCCGGGCCAGCACCACCGCGCCGCGGGTCACGTCCTCGCCGCTGCGGCGTATCCACTGGCCGGGCTGCGGCACGCGCAGGATGCGCACGTTGCCCTCCGGGCCGGGCAGCGTCTCTTCCTGCATCACGATGGCATCGGCGCCCTCGGGCACGGGCGCGCCGGTGAAGATGCGCGCCGCCGTGCCGGGCGCCAGCGGCTGGGCCGCGCTGCCGGCCGGGATGCGCTGGCTCACCGGCAGGACCAGGTCCTCGTCGGCGATCTCGCTGCTGCGCACCGCGTAGCCGTCCATGCTGCTGTTGTCCTGCGGCGGCACCTGCAGCTCCGACACCAGGTCCTGCGCCAGCACCCGGCCGTCGGCCTCGAAGGTGGACACCGTCTCCACGCGCGCCAGCGTCTGCGCGTGGCCCAGCAGCTCGGCCAGCGCCTCGTCCAGCGGACGCAGCGGCGCCCTCGGGGCGGCAGCGGTCATGCGTACATCTCCGGCAGGTAGTCGAACCGGTGGCCATTGTCGACCAGCCAGCCGGCCACGCCATCGGGATCGTTCAGATCCAGCACCGGCCGCAGGGTGGGCCCGGGCAGCGCGCCGGCGCTGTCGGTGGCGATGGCGACGATGAAGTCGTCCTCGGGGTAGCGCGCCGGCTTGCCGGCCTCGGCGCGCCAGACCTCGACTTTGGGCAGGTTACTCTCCTTGAAGCCTTCCACCAGCACCCAGTCGACGCCGTCGTACAGCTCGGCGATCAGGTGGTGCACGTTCAGCCGCCCTTCCTGCTCGAACTCGCGGATCAGCGCCAGCCGGCGGCTGGAGGCCACCACCACTTCGAAAGCGCCGGCCTCGCGGTGGCGGTGCGTGTCCTTGCCCGGATGGTCGATGTCGAACTTGTGGTGCGCATGCTTGACCACCGACACGCGCAAGCCCCGCAGCTTGAGCGCGGGGATGAGCTTTTCCACCAGGGTGGTCTTGCCCGAGCCGGAGTAACCGGCAAAGCCCACGACTTTCATGCGCCCGCCTGGTCGCAATGCTGCGCGATGTAGCGTTTGACCGCCTCGGCGTCGGCCGGCACCACGGCCACGCGCTTGGGCAGCCGCTCGATGCCCTCGAAGCGGGCCGGCCGCTGCGGCTCGCGGCCCAGCGCCTCGACGACGGTGGCGGCGAACTTGATCGGCAGCGCGGTTTCCAGCACCACCATCGGGATGCCCGGCTGGCGGTGCTCGCGCGCGACCTTCAGGCCGTCGGCCGTGTGCGTGTCGATCATCACGCCATGGCGCTGCCAGGTGTCGCGCAGGGTGGCCAGGCGGTCGGCGTGGGTGCTCCTGCCGCTGGCGAAGCCGTAGCGCTCGCGCGCCGCGCCCACCTCGCCGGCCAGCTCGAAGCGGCCCTGCGCCGGCAGCTGCTCGCCGAACAGCTGCCGCGTCCGGGACGCATCGCGCCCCAGCAGGTCGAACACGAAGCGCTCGAAGTTGCTGGCCTTGGAGATGTCCATCGATGGGCTGGAGGTCTCGTAGGTGTCCCGGCTGCCGCGCACGCGGTAGGTGCCGGTGCGGAAGAACTCGTCCAGCACGTCGTTCTCGTTGGTCGCCAGCACCAGCCGCGCGATCGGCAGGCTCATCATGCGCGCCACGTGGCCGGCGCAGATGTTGCCGAAGTTGCCGGAGGGCACGGCGAAGCTGACCTTCTCGTGGTTCCCGCCGGTCGCCTGGAAATACCCCGCGAAGTAGTACACCACCTGCGCCACCAGCCGCGCCCAGTTGATGGAGTTGACGGTGCCTATCCTGTACCTGCGCTTGAACGCCAGGTCGTTCGACACGGCCTTGACGATGTCCTGGCAGTCGTCGAACACGCCCTGCACCGCCAGGTTGTGGATGTTGGCGTCCTGCAGGCTGAACATCTGCGCCTGCTGGAACGGGCTCATGCGGCCATGCGGCGAGGTCATGAACACGCGCACGCCGCGCTTGCCGCGCATGGCGTACTCGGCGGCGCTGCCGGTGTCGCCCGAGGTCGCGCCCAGGATGTTGAGCTCCTCGCCGCGGCGTCCCAGCTCGTACTCGAACAGCTGGCCCAGCAGCTGCATGGCCATGTCCTTGAACGCCAGCGTGGGGCCGTTGGACAGGGCCTGGAGGTACAGCCCCTCTTCCAGTTTTCTGAGCGGGACGATCTGCGGCGTGCCGAACACCTCCTCGGTGTAGGTCCTGCGGCAGATCGCGCGCAGGTCGTCCGCGGGGATGTCGTCGATGTACAGCGACAGGATCTCGAAGGCCAGGTCCGCATAGGCCAGCCCGCGCCAGCGGGAGAGCGTGGCGGCGTCGACCCGGGGGTAGCGCTCGGGCAGGTACAGGCCGCCGTCCGGCGCCAGGCCCTCGAGCAGGATCTCGCTGAAGCGCTTGCGCTCGGGATGGCCGCGCGTGGAGAGGTAAAGCATGGGCTGGGCGCTCAGGCGTGCTTGCCGGTCCAGGGATCGAACAGGCGCACACCGGTGTCGGCGAAGTGGCGGGTGTTGCGGGTGACCAGGGTTAGATTGTGGGCCAGGGCTGTGGCGGCGATGAGGATGTCCATGTCCTGTTGCGGCCGTCCGATGGCGTCAAGCGAGGCACGCAGGCGGGCCCAGACTCGCAGGATCGGCTCGCCGACATCCAACGTCCGGTCTGCATAGCGGGCTTGCAAGGTGTCACGCCATGCCTGCAGCGCGTTGCGCCGCCGCCCGGGCTCGAGGCGCTCGATGCCGTACTGGATTTCGCCAAGCGCGATGACGGGCAACGCGGCCCGCGCGGTATGCGCTTCCAACCACTTCACCACCGCCGCGTCGGCTTGGCGCCTGAGCGCTTCCGAAACCACGCATGTGTCAAGCAACCAGAGCATCAGCCGAGTTCCGGCGGTGCCTTGCGCCCCCGCCGGACCGGCAGTTCAAGCTCGTCGATCTTGGGCGCACTCATCAGGAACTCGAAGAAACCATCGTCCCCGGCCGGCTGCGTGGCCTCATGCGCGTCCACGGCCACCACCTTGACCACCGGCCGGCCATGGCGCGTGATGACCTGCGGCCCTTCTTTGACGGCGCGATCCATCAACTCGCTCAGACGGTTCTTGGCGTCGTGCACTTGCCAGGTTGCAGCCATTACGACCTCCGACGCAAAAAATATGGACAGATTAAAAGCCAGACTTGCTACATTCTAGCCAGAATCCCGGTTTAAGCCAGCTCTTCCTTGCGGATGCGCACGATGGGCGCCAGCACCGTGGCCAGCGCCTGCATCTGCGCGATCACCTGGTTCATGGTGCCCTCGCGCACGCTGTGCGTCAGGATGATGAGGTCGGTCTGCCGCACCTCGGAGGTGCCTTCGTCACCTCGGCCCTCGCCGGCCCCGCGCTGCAGCATGGCGTCGACGCTGATGCCGGCATTGGCCAGCAGGCCCGTGACCTGGGCCAGCACGCCGGCCTGGTCGGCCACGCGCAGGCGCAGGTAGTAGCTGGTCACCACCTCGTCCATGGGCAGCACCGGCTGGTCGCTCATCTGGTCGGGCTGGAACGCCAGGTGCGGCACGCGGTGCGCGGCATCGGCCGTGTGCAGGCGCGTGATGTCCACCAAGTCGGCGATCACCGCGCTGGCGGTGGGCTCGCTGCCCGCGCCCTTGCCGTAGTGCAGCGTGGTGCCCACGGCGTCGCCCTGCACCACCACCGCGTTCATCGCACCCTCGACGTTGGCGATCAGGCGCTTGGCCGGCACCAGGCTGGGGTGCACCCGCAGCTCGATGCCCTTGGCGACGCGCTTGGTGATGCCCAGCAGCTTGATCCGGTAGCCCAGCTGCTCGGCGTACCGGATGTCCTGCGCGGCCAGCCGGGTGATGCCCTCCACGTAGGCCCGCTCGAACTGCACCGGGATGCCGAAGGCGATGGAGCACATGATGGTGGCCTTGTGCGCGGCGTCCACGCCCTCGATGTCGAAGGTCGGGTCGGCCTCGGCATAGCCCAGGCGCTGCGCCTCCTTGAGTACCACGTCGAAGTCCAGCCCCTTGTCGCGCATCTCGGAGAGGATGAAGTTGGTGGTGCCGTTGATGATGCCGGCGATCCACTCGATGCGGTTGGCGGTCAGGCCTTCGCGCAGCGCCTTGATGATGGGGATGCCGCCGGCCACCGCGGCCTCGAAGCCCACCATCACGCCGCGCCGGTGGGCGGCCGCGAAGATCTCGGTGCCGTGCACGGCCAGCAGCGCCTTGTTGGCGGTGACCACGTGCTTACCGGCCTCGATGGCCTCCGTCACCAGCTGGCGGGCGATGCCGTAGCCGCCGATCAGCTCGACCACGATGTCGATGTCGGGGTTGGCGATCACCGCGCGCGCATCGCTCACCACCTGGGCCTGGCTGCCGGCGATGGCCTGGGCACGGGCGGTGTCGAGGTCGGCCACCATGCTGAGGGCGATGCCGCGGCCGGCGCGGCGCATGATCTCGGCCTGGTTGCGCTTGAGGACGTTGAAGACGCCGCCGCCGACGGTGCCGATGCCCAGCAGGCCGACTTGGATGGGTTTCATGTCGAGTTGCGCTTGCGGTAGTTGTCGAGGAATCTTTCGATGCGGCCGATGGCTTCGCGCAGGTCGTCCTCGTGCGGGAGGAAGACGATGCGGAAGTGGTCGGGCTGGCGCCAGTTGAAGCCGGTGCCCTGCACCAGCATCACGCGGGTCTCCTGCAGCAGCTCCAGGAAGAACTGGCGGTCGTCCTGGATCGGGTAGACCTTGGGGTCCAGCCGCGGGAACATGTACAGCGCGGCCTGCGGCTTGACGCAGCTGACGCCGGGGATCGCCGTGATGAGCTCGTAGGCCAGGTCGCGCTGGCGGCGCAGGCGCCCGCCGGGAGCGATCAGCTCGTTGATGCTCTGGTAGCCGCCCAGCGCGGTCTGGATCGCCCACTGCCCCGGCACGTTGGCGCACAGCCGCATGTTGGACAGCATGGTCAGGCCCTCGATGTAGTCGGCCGCCGCCTTCCTGTCGCCCGACACCACCATCCAGCCGGCCCGGTAGCCGCAGGAGCGGTAGCTCTTGGACAGGGAGTTGAAGGTCAGCGTCAGCACGTCCTCCGACAGGCTGGCGATGGCGGTGTGCCTGACATCGTCGTACAGCACCTTGTCGTAGACCTCGTCGGCCAGGATCACCAGGCCATGCTCGCGCGCCAGGCCCACGATCTGCCTGAGCAGCGCGTCGGAGTACAACGCGCCCGTCGGGTTGTTGGGGTTGATGACGACGATGCCCTTGGTGCGCGGCGTGATCTTGCGCTTGAGGTCGTCCAGGTCCGGCATCCAGCCGTTGGCCTCGTCGCACAGGTAGTGCACGGGAGTGCCGCCCGACAGCGTGGCGGCCGCGGTCCACAGCGGGTAGTCCGGCGCGGGCAGCAGCAGCTCGTCGCCGTCGTTGAGCAGCGCGTTGGTGGCCATGGCGATCAGCTCGCTGGCGCCGTTGCCCAGGTAGATGTCGTCCAGCGTGACGCCCTTGATGCCCTGCTGCTGGGTGTAGTGCATCACGGCCTTGCGCGCCGCGAAGATGCCCTTGCTGTCCGAATAGCCCGCCGAGTTCGGCAGGTTGCGGATCATGTCCTGCTGGATCTCCTCGGGCGCGTCGAAGCCGAACACCGCCAGGTTGCCGATGTTGAGCTTGATGACCTTGTGGCCGTCCTCCTCCATGCGCCGGGCCGCATCCATGATGGGCCCGCGGATGTCATACAGCACGTTGGCCAGCTTGGCTGATTTCTGGATGGTCTTCAAAGCCCCTCCACAAGGCGTTTCTTCGAGGGTGGAAACCTATAATTTGACCATAGTTGCCCAGCCATGAAACTCCAGCCCGACCGTTCCACCGCGCCCACCATCACCGGGCACGGCCCCGGGTGGGTGGCCGTCAACGGGGAGCGCATCGCCCACAGCGTGGTGATCGCCTCGGGCGGGCAGCGCATCGCCTGGGAGTGCCGCAGCTTCGACGAACTGGCCGAGGCCCACTTCGGCCTGCTGGCGCAGCTGCAGGTCGAGGTGGTGATCTTCGGCAGCGGTGCGCGCATCCGCTTCCCCCGGCCGGCCTGGCTCAAGCCGCTGATGGCCCGCCGCATCGGCATCGAAACCATGGACACGGCGGCGGCCTGCCGCACTTACAACATCCTGGCCCAGGAAGGGCGCGACGTCGCCGCAGCTCTGCTGCTCGAGGCGGCGCCCTGAAGCCGTCAACACCGCCCCGGCCACGGGGGGGAATCGGTTAAAATCTCGGGTCGCGACGGCTGCCGAGGCCTGGCCACAACGAGCAACCCCTGTCACACGAGATACAAATCCATGGCGATCGTTGTCAACAAACCCCTTCCCGAATTCGAAGCGAACGCCACCGGCGGCATCAAGGTCTCCAACACCTCCCACCTCGGCCACATCGTCGTCCTCTACTTCTATCCCAAGGACAACACGCCCGGCTGCACCACCGAGGCCATGCAGTTCCGCGACAAGTACAAGGATTTCGTCAAGGCCGGCGCCACCGTCTTCGGGGTCTCGCGCGACAACATGAAATCGCACGACGACTTCAAGGCCAAGCTCGAACTGCCCTTCGAGCTGATCGCCGACACCGAGGAAAAGATGTGCCACATGTTCGGCGTGGTCAAGAACAAGATCATGTACGGCAAGAAGGTGAAGGGCATCGAGCGCAGCACCTTCCTGGTCGGCGCCGACGGCGTGCTCAAGCAGGAATGGCGCGGCCTCAAGGTGCCCGGCCATGTGGATGAGGTGCTCAAGGCGGTCAAGCTGCTGAAAAAGGCGGCCTGACGTTTGGTAGCAACATGGCGGGGACCGCAATTGAAGCGCTTCGGTCCCTGTGCATAATGAATTCATGCCGTTGATCCCGACGCCCTGCGTCGTCACCGCACCCCTGGACCCAGCCGCCCGGCCTGCCTGGCGGCTTTTTCGTTTCTTGACCTCCTCAACAGGAAACCCCTCGCCGTATGCCCCTGCCTCCCGCCCCCACCAAGCGCGCCGCCCTGCTCCCGCCGGAAGCCTACGATGCTCCGGCCCGCACCTCGCACAAGGCCGCTCGAAAATCGGAGGCACCGGCAGCCGACAGCCCCCTGGCTGAGCACCCTCAGCTGGAAGACTTCGATCCCCGCTCGGGCGGCAGCGAGCTGGCACCGCAGGCCCTGTTCGACGAGCAGCCGCTGACCGCCGACCGCCCGGCGCCCGGCGCGCGCAGGCGCCCGGCCGCGCCGGAGCCCGCGCCGCGGCCGCGCAAGGCCAAGCCCAAGGCGGCCGGCCCGTCCAAGCTGTTCGTGCTGGACACCAACGTGCTGATGCACGACCCGATGTGCCTGTTCCGCTTCGAGGAGCACGACATCTTCCTGCCCATGGTGGTGCTGGAGGAGCTGGACGGCCACAAGAAGGGCATGACCGAGGTGGCGCGCAACGCCCGCCAGGCCAGCCGCATGCTGGACGCGCTGGCCGGTGCCCAGGGGGCCGACATCGCGGCCGGCCTCAAGCTGGACACCACCGGCCACGGCGAGGCCGGCGGCTGCCTGTTCTTCCAGACGCAGGCGCTGGCCAACCACCTGCCAGCCACTCTGCCCCAGGGCAAGGCCGACAACCAGATCCTGGGCGTGGTGCAGGCCCTGCGCGACGCCCACGCGCCGCGCGACGTGGTGCTGGTGTCCAAGGACATCAACATGCGCGTCAAGGCCCGCGCGCTGGGCCTGGCCACCGAGGACTACCGCAACGACAAGACGCTGGACGACCTGGACCTGATGTACTCGGGCGCCCTGGCGCTGCCCGCGGACTTCTGGGTCAAGCACGGCAAGACGGTGGAGAGCTGGCAGAGCGGCCAGCACACCTTCTACCGCATCACCGGCCCCATCGTGCCCAGCCTGCTGATCAACCAGTTCGTGTACTTCGAGGCGCCGGGCGAGCCCAGCCTGTACGCGCGGGTGACCGAGGTGCGCGGCAAGACCGTGGTGCTCAAGACGCTGAAGGACTACGGCCACCTGAAGAACGCCGTCTGGGGCGTGACCACGCGCAACCGCGAGCAGAACTTCGCGATGAACCTGCTGATGGACCCCGAGGTCGACTTCGTCACGCTCACCGGCACGGCCGGCACCGGCAAGACGCTGATGGCGCTGGCCGCGGGCCTGACCCAGGTGCTGGACGACCGCCGCTACACCGAGATCATCATGACCCGCGCCACGGTGAGCGTGGGCGAGGACATCGGCTTCCTGCCCGGCACCGAGGAGGAGAAGATGGGGCCATGGATGGGCGCGCTGGACGACAACCTGGAGGTGCTGGGCAAGACCGACACCGGCGCCGGCGAGTGGGGCCGCGCCGCCACCAACGAGCTGATCCGCAGCCGCATCAAGATCAAGAGCATGAACTTCATGCGCGGGCGCACCTTCCTGAACAAGTACGTGATCCTCGACGAGGCGCAGAACCTCACGCCCAAGCAGATGAAGACGCTGGTCACCCGCGCCGGCCCGGGCACCAAGATCATCTGCATGGGCAACCTGGCGCAGATCGACACGCCCTACCTGACCGAGGGCTCCTCGGGCCTGACCTTCGCGGTCGACAAGTTCAAGGGCTGGCCGCACAGCGGCCACATCACCCTGGCGCGCGGCGAGCGCTCGCGGCTGGCGGACTTCGCCTCTGAAGTCCTGTAGCCGGGCTAGAAGTCGTCGGAGCCGCCGGCCAGGGACTCGAACTTGGTCAGCGGCTTGAGGAAGGCCAGCTTCACGGTGCCGGTGGGCCCATTGCGCTGCTTGCTGATGATGATCTCGGCGACGCCGGGCTCCTTGGAGTCCTTGTTGTAGTAGTCGTCGCGGTAGATGAACATGATGACATCCGCGTCCTGCTCGATGGCGCCGGACTCCCGCAGGTCGCTCATCATGGGCCGCTTGTCGGTGCGGCTTTCCACCCCGCGCGAGAGCTGCGACAGCGCGATCACCGGGCACTGCAGCTCCTTGGCCAGCATCTTCAGGCCGCGCGAGATCTCGCCCACGGCGGTGGCGCGGTTCTCCTCGCTCATGCCCGAGGAGACGCTCATCAGCTGCAGGTAGTCCACCACGATCAGCCCCAGCTTGCCGCACTGGCGCGCCAGCCGGCGCGCGTTGGCGCGCAGCTCGCTCACCGTGAGGCCGGGCGTCTCGTCGATGTGCAGCGAGACGTTGCGCAGCTTCTCGATCGCCTCGGTCAGGCGCGGCCACTCGTCGTCGGTGAGCTTGCCAGTGCGCAGGTGGCCCTGGTCGATGCGGCCGATGGAGCCCACGATACGCACGGCCAGCTGCGAGGCGCCCATCTCCATGGAGAACACCGCGACCGGCAGGCCCTCGGCGAGGGCCACGTGCTCGGCGATGTTGATGGCGAAGGCCGTCTTGCCCATGGACGGGCGCGCCGCCAGCACGATCATGTCGCCGGCCTGCATGCCGGAAGTCATGCGGTCCAGGTCGTAGAAGCCGGTGGGCACGCCCGTGATGTCGTTCGGGTTGTCCGCCATCTCCTGGACCCGGTCCAGCAGCTGCACCACCAGGGAATCCATGGCCTGGAAGCCCTGCTTCATCCGCGAGCCTTCCTCGCCGATGTTGAAGATCTTCTGCTCGGCCTCGTCCAGGATCTGGTCCACCGCCTTGCCCTGCGGATTGAAGGCGTTGGTGGCGATCTCGTCGGAAGCCGACACCAGCTTCCTCAGGATGGAGCGCTCGCGCACGATCTCCGCGTAACGGCGGATGTTGCCGGCGCTGGGCACGTACTGGGCCAGCGAGTTCAGGTAGGCCAGGCCGCCGACCTCCTCGGCCTTGCCCAGGTTCTGCAGCTGCTCGAAGACCGTGATCACGTCGGCCGGCTTGGTGGCGTTGATCAGGCCACCGACGGCCGCGTAGATCAGCCGGTGTTCGTAGCGGTAGAAGTCGCCGTCAGTCAGCAGGTCGCCGACCCGGTCCCAGGCGGCGTTGTCCAGCAGCAGACCGCCCAGCACGCTGGATTCGGCCTCGATGGAGTGCGGCGGCACGCGCAGCTGCGCTACCTGGCGTTCGGGGGAGAAGTCGTCGCCGATGGCGGAAAGGAGTGCGGACATCTGTGGAAAACCAGTCAGCAGGAGATGCTACGCCGCCCTGCCCTGGCGGTCACGGGACAAGGCTGTGGATAAGAGGTGTTTTTCCAGTGTAGGACAGGCCGGAAGCTGTGCCCAATCCGGTCGCGAGGCAAGAAAAAAGCCGCCCGGAGGCGGCTCTTCCTTGCTGACGGCTGTTCAGCGGGAGTGCTGGCTTACGCCGTCTCGCCGTACACCGTGACGGTGATGTCCACCACCACGTCGGTGTGCAGCTGCACGCTCACCGAGCTGTCGCCGACCGTCTTGATCGGGCCATTGGGCATGCGGACCTGCGACTTGGCGACCTTGTAACCCTGCTTGTTCAGCTCTTCGGCGATGTCGAAGTTGGTGACCGAGCCGAACAGGCGGCCGTCGACGCCGGCCTTCTGGGTTAGCTTGACGGTGGTGCCGCCGAGCTTCTCGCCCTGGGCCTGCGCCTCGGACAGCTTGGCCGCGGCCGCCTTCTCCAGCTCGGCGCGCTTGGCTTCGAACTCGGCCTTGTTGGCCTCGGTCGCCCGGCGGGCACGGCCCTGGGGGATCAGGAAATTGCGGGCATAGCCGTCCTTGACCTTGACGATCTCACCCAGGCCGCCGAGGTTGACGACCTTGTCGAGCAGAATGACTTGCATGTTCCGGCTCCTTAGATGCGGTGCTGGTCGCTGTAAGGCACCAGGGCCAGGAAGCGCGCGCGCTTGATGGCGGTGTTGAGCTGGCGCTGGTAGATCGCGCGGGTGCCGGTCAGGCGCGCCGGGATGATCTTGCCGTTCTCGGCGACGAAATCGCGCAGCGTGTCGACGTCCTTGTAGTCGATCTCCTCGACGCCGGCGACGGTGAAGCGGCAGAAGCGCTTGCGCTTGAACAGCAGCGACTGGGTGTTGCGCTTGGGACGCTTGTCCTTGTTGAACTTCTTGAACGTGGCCATGTGGGACCTCTCGAAAAACTAATCTTGCTGAAACTCTTGGATGTGGAGCACCGGGTGCTTGCCGTTGCGCGGCGTGGCCAGGAACCCCGAGAACCGCCAGCGGCTGCCGATCGCCTGGCGGACCAGGGTTTCGGCTACCGCGCCGAACGCCACCGCCTTGACCGCCACCTTCACCTGCCGCTGCTGCCCCGCTTGCGCCGCCTCGGACTCGTGTTCGAGCCGGAGATCCAGGGCCGGCACGCCGGCGGGGGTGTAGCGCAGGGCGGCGGCTTCGGCGATGCAGGCGCTCAGGACGACCTGGTTCACGCCGGCCAGGCCGCCTTCAGGACTGGTACTCCGCCTGTTGCGCCTTGCGGGCTTCCTCGCGCTCCACGGTCTTCATCATGGAGGACGGGCCCGTCTCGGCCTTCTTCTTGACCACGGTCAGGTGGCGCAGCACGGCGTCGTTGAAGCGGAACGCGTGCTCCAGCTCGCCCATCACGGCCTGGTCGGCCTCGATGTTCACGCACAGGTAGTGCGCCTTGGCCAGCTTGTTGATCTGGTAGGCCAGCTGGCGGCGGCCCCAGTCCTCGACACGGTGCACCTTGCCGCCGCCGGCGGTGATCATGCCCTTGTAGCGCTCCAGCATGGCCGGGACCTGTTCGCTCTGGTCCGGATGGATCAGCAGGACGATTTCGTAATGACGCATGGACTCTCCTTGTGGGTTCAGCCACCCGGTGCGTCCACGTTTCCCCAAGGAACCGTGCCGGTGTGGCAAGGCAAAGCCCGAGATTATAGCCGGTGTGAAAGGATCAGCACCGACCACTGCCGAGGCGTGAGCCCTGGCCACCAACGAAAAAGGCCCGCCGGTCGCCGGCGGGCCTCTTGCACGGGTTACGGCCGCTCAGTCCCGGGCGTAGATGTCCACGTCCTTGGTCTCGCGGACGAACAGCATGCCGATCACGAAGGTCGCCGCGGCCACGATCACCGGGTACCAGAGGCCGTAGTAGATGTCGCCGGTGGCCGCGACCATGGCAAAGGCCGTGGTGGGCAGCAGGCCGCCGAACCAGCCGTTGCCGATGTGGTAGGGCAGGCTCATGGAGGTGTAGCGGATGCGGGTGGGGAACATCTCCACCAGCATGGCGGCGATCGGGCCGTACACCATGGTCACCAGGATCACCAGGAACACCAGGATGGCCAGCACCATGGTCTTGTTCATCTTGGCCGGGTCGGCCGGCACGGTGAGGTTGGCCGCCTTGGCCGCGCCCGTCAGGTTCTGGCGGAACTCGGCGATGGACTTGGCGCTCTCGGCGGAGAAGGCGTTGCGCTGCGGGTTCAGCGTGGCCGCCGGCGCGGTCAGCACCTTGTCGCCCACGCTGATGGTGGCCGGCTGGCCCGCCGGTCCGGGCCGGTTCTCATAGGGGATGTAGGCCTGGGTCAGCGCCCGCTTGGCGATGTCGCAGGACGTGCGGAAGTCGATGTCGCGCGCGATCGGGCTGCCCTGGAACGAGCACTCCCGCGGGTCGGCGGTCACCACCACCTTGGTGGCCTGCTGGGCGGCCACCAGCGCCGGGTTGGCATAGTTCAGCAGCATGGGGAACACCGTGAAGTACGTGAGCGCGGCGATCAGGCAGCCCGCCATGATGATGATCTTGCGGCCGATGCGGTCGGACAGCACGCCGAACACGATGAAGAACGGCGTGCCGATGATCAGCGAGGCGGCGATCAGCAGGTTGGCGGTGGTGGTGTCGACCTTGGCGATGGTGGTCAGGAAGAACAGCGCGTAGAACTGGCCCGTGTACCAGACCACCGCCTGGCCGGCGGTCAGGCCGAGCAGCGCCAGGATCACGATCTTGAGGTTCTTCCACTCGCCGAAGGACTCGGACAGCGGCGCCTTGGAAGTCTTGCCCTCGGCCTTCATCTTCTGAAAGGCGGGCGACTCGTTCAGGCTCAGCCGGATCCACACCGAGATGCCCAGCAGCACGATGGACAGCAGGAAGGGAACGCGCCAGCCCCACTCGCCGAACTCCTTTTCGCCGACCATGTTGCGCACGCCCAGGATGACGATCAGCGACAGGAACAGGCCCAGCGTGGCCGTGGTCTGGATCCACGCCGTGTAGGCGCCGCGCTTGCCGTGCGGCGCGTGCTCGGCCACGTAGGTCGCCGCGCCGCCGTACTCGCCGCCCAGGGCCAGGCCCTGCAGCATGCGCAGCACGATCAGGATGACGGGCGCCGCCATGCCGATGGCGGCGTAGCCGGGCAGCAGGCCCACGATGAACGTGGACGCGCCCATGATCAGGATGGTGACCAGGAAGGTGTACTTGCGGCCGATCATGTCGCCCAGGCGGCCGAAGACGATGGCGCCGAAGGGCCGCACCAGGAAGCCCGCCGCGAAGGCCAGCAGCGCGAAGATGTAGGCGGAGGTCGGATCCAGGCCCGAGAAGAACTGCCGCGCGATGATGGCGGCCAGCGAGCCGTAGAGATAGAAGTCGTACCACTCGAACACGGTGCCCAGCGAGGAGGCGAAGATGACTTTCTTCTCCTCCCGCGTCATGGGTTGGGCCGTGGCCTTCGGGGGAATACCGGCTGTGACGGTCGCCATGCTGTCTCCTGTGTAGTAGGAACTTTCATCTTCGGCGACCGGCTGACGGAAAACTGACGAACAAGGGCTGGACCCGCTTTCAAGGGAAAGACCTCATGGGGTTAACCCTGGGCAGCAGGCTCGCCGCGACCGCCACGGCCAGGCCGGCCGGCACGCCGAACACCGCGGCCGACACCGGATGGATGTCGAACCAGAGCATCTGCCCCGGTGGCCAGCCCAGCAGGGCGCGCACCGGTGGCGCATTCACGCCCATGTAGAACAGCGTCACCGCCAGCCCCGTGGCCATGCCCGCCACCGCCCCTGCCCGCGTGGTCCCGCGCCAGAAGATGCCCAGCAGCAGGGCCGGCACGAACGCCGAGGCCGCCAGCGAGAACGAGGCGGAGACCAGGGGCAGGATGCCGGCGGGCTTCTGCGAGGCGGCGACGGCCGCCAGCAGGGCCACGGCCAGCAGGGCGAACTTCGACAGGATGACGCGGTTCTGGTCGGACACGTTGCGCCGGATCTCCTGGCAGTACACGTCCCGCACCAGCGCATTGCTGATCGTCAGCAGCAGCCCGTCGGCGGTGGAGAGCGCCGCGGCCAGCCCACCGGCCGCCACCAGGCCGGACACCACGTAGGGCAGGCCGGCCAGCTCCGGCGTGGCCAGCATGATCAGGTCGGCGGCCATGCGGATCTCGCCCCACTGCAGGATCCGGTCCCCGTTGACGTCGCGCACCGTGAGCAGGGAGGGATCTACCCGGCTCCATTGCGCGATCCAGGCCGGCAGGGCGTCGTAGCTCGTGCCCACCAGGTTGTTCATGACCTCGAACTTCACCAGCACCGCCAGCGCCGGCGCGCTGATGTAGACCAGGGCGATGAAGAACAGCGACCAGGCCACCGACGCGCGGGCCTGCGCCACCGACGGCGTGGTGTAGTAGCGCGTGAGCAGGTGCGGCAAGCCGGCGGTGCCCAGCATGAGGCAGAACATCAAGGCCAGGAAATTGAGGCGGGACGACTGGTAGTCCCGCCGCTCCTGCGCGGTCCCGTCGGGGTCGCCCGCGTAGGGCACGGCTACCGGCGGCACGCCGCCCAGGGGCTGGGCGCGGTCCAGGCTCTCCTGCAGTTCGCGGCTCCACAGCTCACGCGCGGCCTCCGGGTCCTTGGGCAAGGCGGCCAGCGCGCGGCTGATCATCACGACCTGCTCGACGTCGGCGTCCTGCCGCCTGGCCTGGCGCAGCTGGGCCTGCAGCTCGCGCCGCCGTGCCTCCAGGGCCGCGGGGACATCCTCCAGGCTGCGCCGCAGCGCCTGTGCGCGCTGCTCGAAGATGCGGCGCACCTCCAGCTCCGCCGGATCCGCGGCCAGCTTGCGCTCGAGCTGCGTGATCTTCTCGACCTGCGGGCCGTAGACGAAGGGAGCGAGCGGGTTTCCCAGCTGCTTGTACGCCAGCCAGGACACGGGGATGAGAAAGGCCAGCAGGATGACCACGTACTGGGCCACCTGGGTCCAGGTGATGGCGCGCATGCCGCCCAGGAACGAGCACAGCAGCACGCCGCCCAGGCCCAGCAGGATGCCGATCTCGAACTGCACGCCGGTCAGGCGCGAGGCGATCAGGCCGATGCCGTAGATCTGGGCGACGACATAGGTGAAGGAACACAGCACCGCCGCCATGGCGGCGATCAGGCGCGGCCAGTGGCCGCCGTAGCGGACACCGAAGTAGTCCGGCACGGTGTACAGGTTCATGCGGCGCAGGTGCGGCGCGATCAGCAGCCCGACCAGGCAGAAGCCGCCGGTCCACCCGAGCAGGTAGGCGAACCCGCCCGGCTGCGACGGCGTGCCAGCGAAGCCCTGCAGGTACAGCGTCCCGGCCAGGCTGATGAAGGATGCCGCGCTCATCCAGTCAGCGGCGGTCGCCATGCCGTTGTAGACGGCCGGGATGCGCCGGCCGGCCACGTAGTACTCCGAGGCCTCGGTGGTGCGGCCGTAGATGCCGATGGCGGCATACATCATGACGCTGGCGAACAGGAACACGGGCCCGAGCCAGAGCCTGGCCAGCCCCTGCTGCTCCAGCCCCCACATCAGCAGCAGGAAGGCCAGCAGGCCGACCACGTAGGCGCCGAACACCCTGTGCAGGCGGCTGCTGTAGCGGCTGCCGACGCCCGCTTCAGCCATGCCCCGTTCCCGCCTCCGGATCCGCCTCGCCGGTGCCGGCCTCGGACCGGTTGACGGCCCAGGCGTCCACCGCCAGGACCAGGGTGAAGACGATGATGGCGCCTTGCGCCATCATCCAGTAGCTGAAGGGCCAATCGCCCAGCGTGAACTGCAGCTCGCGGGCGAAGAAGCACACGCCGAAGCTGGCGATGGCCCAGGCCAGCAGCAGCCCCGCCCGCAGGACCGCGAGCCGGCTCGTGCGTGGACGGGAAGACGAGCTCATCGGCTGATCTTCTCACCACCGGGCCGGCCGCCGGTTAGGGGTTTTCTGGGTGAGGCGCGCGCCTCAGCGCTGCGCCAGGCGCTGCCAGGTGTCGATCACGCTGTCCGGGTTGAGCGAGATGGAGGCGATGCCCTCCTGCGCCAGCCACAGGGCGAAGTCGGGGTGGTCGCTGGGCCCCTGCCCGCAGATGCCCACGTACTTGCCCTGCTTGCGGCAGGCCGTGATGGCGCGCGACAGCAGGGCCTTGACGGCCGGGTCGCGCTCGTCGAAATCGGCGGCCAGCAGCTCCAGGCCGGAATCGCGGTCCAGGCCCAGCGTCAGCTGGGTCAGGTCGTTCGAGCCGATGGAGAAGCCGTCGAAGTACTGGAGGAACTCGTCGGCCAGGATGGCGTTACTGGGCACCTCGCACATCATGATGAGCTTGAGTTCGGCCTCGCCCCGCCGCAGCCCGTGCTGCGCCAGCAGCTGCGTCACCCGGTCGGCCTGGCCCAGGGTGCGGACGAAGGGCACCATCACCTGCACGTTGACCAGGCCCATCTCGGCGCGCACCCGGCGCAGCGCCTCGCACTCCATGGCAAAGGCCTCGCCGAACTCCTGGCTGATGTAGCGAGCCGCGCCGCGGAAGCCCAGCATGGGGTTCTCTTCCTCGGGTTCGTAGCGCGAACCGCCGATCAGCTTGCGGTACTCGTTGCTCTTGAAGTCCGACAGCCGCACGATCACCGGCTTGGGCCAGAACGCCGCGGCGATGGTGGCCACGCCCTCGGCCACCTTGTCCACGTAGAAGGCGCGCGGCGACGCATGGCCGCGGGCCACCGACTCCACCGCCTTCTTCAGGTCGGCGTCGACATTGGGGTAGTCGAGGATGGCCTTGGGATGCACGCCGATGTTGTTGTTGATGATGAACTCCAGGCGCGCCAGCCCCACCCCTTCGTTGGGCAGCTGGGCGAAGTCGAAGGCCAGCTGGGGGTTGCCCACGTTCATCATGATCTTGGTGTCGATGCGCGGCATCTCGCCGCGCTTGACCTCGTTCACCTCGGTCTCCAGCAGGCCGTCGTAGATGAAGCCGGTGTCGCCCTCGGCGCAGCTGACGGTGACCAGCGTGCCGTCCTTGAGCAGGGCGGTGGCGTCGCCGCAGCCCACCACGGCGGGGATGCCCAGTTCGCGCGCGATGATGGCGGCGTGGCAGGTGCGCCCGCCGCGGTTGGTGACGATGGCGCTGGCGCGCTTCATGACCGGCTCCCAGTTCGGGTCGGTCATGTCCGTCACCAGCACGTCGCCGGCCTGCACGCGGTCCATCTCGGAGATGCTGTGCACCAGCCGCACCGGGCCGGTGCCTATCTTCTGGCCGATGGCGCGCCCCTCGGCCAGCACGCTGCCCTTGCCCTTGAGCTTGTAGCGCAGCTCGGCCTTGCCCTGCTGCTGGCTCTTCACCGTCTCCGGCCGCGCCTGCAGGATGTAGAGCTGGCCGTCCTGGCCGTCCTTGCCCCACTCGATGTCCATGGGCCGGCCGTAGTGCTGCTCGATCACCAGGGCGTACCTCGCCAACTGCTCGACGTCCTTGTCGGTAAGCGAGTAGCGGTTGCGCTGCTCCAGCGGCACGTCCACCGTCTTGACCAGCTTGCCGGTGGATGCCTTCTCCTGCGCGCTGCTGAACACCATCTGGATCAGCTTGGAACCCAGGTTGCGGCGGATCACCGCGCGCCTGTCTTCGCGCAGCATGGGCTTGTGCACGTAGAACTCGTCGGGATTCACCGCGCCCTGCACCACCGTCTCGCCCAGGCCGTAGCTGGAGGTGATGAAGACCACGTCCTCGAAGCCGGACTCGGTGTCGATGGTGAACATCACGCCGGCCGCGCCCAGGTCGCTGCGCACCATGCGCTGCACGCCCGCCGACAGCGCCACGTCGGCATGGGCGAAGCCCTTGTGCACGCGGTAGCTGATGGCGCGGTCGTTGTAGAGGGAGGCGAACACCTCCTTCATCTTGTGCAGCACGTCCTCGATGCCCACCACGTTCAGGAAGGTCTCCTGCTGCCCCGCGAAGGACGCGTCCGGCAGGTCCTCGGCCGTGGCCGAGGACCGCACGGCGAAGCTGGCCTGGGCATGGCCGCCCGAGAGCGTGGCGAAGGCCTCGCGGATGGCGGCCTCCAGGTCGGCAGGGAAGGGTTGCGCTTCCACCCAGCCGCGGATCTCGGCGCCGGCGACGGCCAGGGCACGCACGTCCTCGGTGTCCAGGGTTTCCAGCCGCGCCTGGATCTTCCGGTCCAGGCCCGCATGCGCGAGGAACTGCCGGAATGCATGTGCGGTGGTGGCGAAACCGGTGGGAACGCGCACGCCCTCGGGCAGCTGCGAGATCATCTCGCCGAGGCTGGCGTTCTTGCCGCCGACCGCCTCGACGTCGCTCATCCTCAGGTTCTCAAACGGTACGACCAAGGCGGTCGCGCTGAACAATGCAGACATGGGAAAGCTCCGGAAGTTGAAATCGGTGCGGCATCCCCCGGCATCGGCGCGGGACGCGCTTTCCCATGACACGGCGTGCGGCTTTGTGCTTGTTCTCGTGGGCGGCAGCGGGGCATGGAAGGGAGAATCTGATAATCGCGATTCATTGTAGGCGGCAGCGCGCCGGCGCGGGCCTGCCCCCACCCGAAAGAGCAGCACCCATGCCCACCCGCACCGTGTTCTTCATCTCCGACGGCACCGGCATCACGGCCGAGACCTTCGGCAACGCCATCCTGGCGCAGTTCGAGTTCAAGCCGCGCCACGTGCGCCTGCCCTTCATCGACAGCGTGGACAAGGCCCACCAGGTGGTGCGCCAGGTCAACCACACGGCTGAGCTGGAGGGGCGCCGGCCCATCGTTTTCACCACGCTGGTGAACGTGGAGATCCTGCAGGTCATCGAGCAGGGCTGCAAGGCCATGCTGCTGGACATGTTCGGCACCTTCGTGCGCCCGCTGGAGATCGAGCTGGGCATGAAGTCCAACCACCGGGTGGGCCGCTTCTCGGACATCAGCAAGAACCAGGCGTACCACGACCGCATCGAGGCCATCAACTTCAGCCTGGCGCACGACGACGGCCAGAGCAACCGCGACCTGGAACAGGCCGACGTGATCCTGGTGGGCGTCAGCCGCAGCGGCAAGACGCCCACCTCGCTCTACCTGGCCATGCAGTACGGCCTGAAGGCGGCCAACTACCCGCTGATCCCGGACGACTTCGAACGCCAGCAGCTGCCCGGCGCCCTGCTGCCGCACCGCAAGAAGATCTTCGGCCTGACCATCCAGCCCGAGCGCCTGTCCGAGATCCGCAACGAGCGGCGCCCGAATTCGCGCTACGCCGCGCTGGAGAACTGCCGCATGGAGGTTGCCGAGGCCGAGGCCATGATGCGGCGCGCCGGCATCCGCTGGCTGTCCACCACCACCAAGTCGATCGAGGAGATCGCCACCACCATCCTGCAGGAGGTGCGGCCCGAGCGGCTCGAGTACTAGGCGCTCCCATCACCTCAGGCTCCGCGCCCTGGTCAATAGGTGAAATAAATCGCTGCAATTGTTCCTATTCAATTGCCTCATCGGGGCGCACCCCCTAACCTATTGCCTCCCCCGCACAACCCTCAACCCGACAAGAGAGGAACCCGCAATGTCCCTGATCAACACGCAAGTCGTCCCGTTCAAAACCACGGCATTCCACAACGGCAAGTTCGTCCCGGTCAGCGATGAGTCGCTCAAGGGCAAGTGGTCCGTCCTGATCTTCATGCCGGCAGCGTTCACCTTCAACTGCCCGACCGAAGTGGAAGACGCGGCAGAAAACTATGCCGAGTTCCAGAAGCTGGGCGCAGAGGTCTACATCGTCACCACCGACACGCACTTCTCGCACAAGGTGTGGCACGAGACCTCCGCGGCCGTGGGCAAGGCGAAGTTCCCCCTGGTCGGCGACCCGACCCACACGCTGACCAATGCCTTCGGCGTGCACATCCCGGAGGAAGGTCTGGCGCTGCGCGGCACCTTCATCGTCAACCCGGAAGGCGTCGTCAAGACGGCGGAGATCCACTCCAACGAGATCGCCCGTGATGTCAAGGAGACGCTGCGCAAGCTCAAGGCTGCCCAGTACACCGCCGCCCACCCGGGCGAAGTCTGCCCGGCCAAGTGGAACGAAGGCGCCAAGACGCTGAAGCCTTCGCTGGACCTGGTGGGAAAGATCTGACCCCAGGCGCCTGAGCGCCACACCGGCCCGGGCGCGCCGCCGGGGTCGCCCACAAGGCCCGGGTGCCGCGGTTCCCGGGCCTTTGCATTCCGCCGTTCGATTGATCACCCAAGGGAGTTCCCATGCTCGACGCCAGCCTCAAAGCCCAGCTTGCCGCTTACATGGAGCGCATCTCGCAGCCGGTGGAGATCACCGCCGCGCTGGACGACACCCCTGCCTCGCGCGACATGCAGGCGCTGCTCAGGGACATTGCCGAGACCTCGCCGCTGGTGCGCGTGACCGAAACCCAAGGCGGCCCCTACCGCACCCCGTCGTTCGCTATCAACCGCCCGGGCGAGAACCACGGCCCGCGCTTTGCCGGCCTGCCCATGGGGCACGAGTTCACCTCGCTGGTGCTGGCGCTGCTGCAGGTCGGCGGCTACCCGCCCAAGGTCGAACAGGCCGTGCTGGAGCAGATCCGCGCGCTGGAAGGCGACTTCGAGTTCGAGGTCTACGTCTCCCTGTCTTGCCACAACTGCCCGGACGTGGTGCAGGCGCTGAACCTGATGGCGGTGCAGAACCCGCGCATCAAGACCACCATGGTCGAAGGCAGCCTGTTCCAGCAGGAGGTCGAGGAGCGCCAGATCATGGGCGTGCCCACGGTGTTCCTCAACGGCACCCTGTTCGACACCGGCCGCATGAGCCTGGAGGAGATCCTGGCCAAGATCGACAAGGGCGGCGTCGAGCGCGAAGCCAGGAAGATCGCCCAGAAGGACCCGTTCGACGTGCTGATCGTCGGCGGCGGGCCGGCCGGCGCGGCGGCGGCGGTCTACGCCGCGCGCAAGGGCATCCGCACCGGCGTGGCGTCCGAGCGCTTCGGCGGCCAGGTGCTGGACACCCTGGGCATCGAGAACTTCGTCTCGGTCAAGGAGACCGAGGGGCCGAAGTTCGCGCTGGCGCTGGAGGAGCACGTGCGCCACTACGACGTGGACATCATGAACCTGCAGCGGGCCAAGGCGCTCAAGCCGGGCCAGGACCTGATCGAAATCGAGTTGGAGAGCGGCGCCGCGCTCAAGGCCAGGAGCGTGATCGTGACCACCGGCGCGCGCTGGCGCAACATCAACGTGCCCGGCGAGCAGGAGTACAAGAACAAGGGCGTGGCCTACTGCCCGCATTGCGACGGCCCGCTGTTCAAGGGCAAGCGGGTGGCCGTGATCGGCGGCGGCAACTCCGGCGTGGAGGCCGCGATCGACCTGGCCGGCATCGTCGGCCACGTGACCCTGGTCGAGTTCGACACCAAGCTGCGCGCCGACGCGGTGCTGCAGCGCAAGCTTGCCAGCCTGCCCAACGTGGAGGTGGTGCTGAACGCGCAGACCACCGAGATCACCGGCGACGGCCAGAAGGTCAACGGGCTGGTCTACAAGGACCGCGCCTCCGGCGAGAGCCGGCGCGTGGCGCTGGAAGGCGTGTTCGTGCAGATCGGCCTGGTGCCCAACACCGACTGGCTCAAGGGCACGGTGGAGCTCTCGCGCTACGGCGAGATCGTGGTCGACGCCAAGGGCCAGACCTCGGTGCCCGGCGTGTTCGCTGCGGGCGACGCCACCACCGTGCCGTTCAAGCAGATCATCATCGCGGCCGGCGAAGGCGCGAAGGCGGCGCTGAGCGCCTTCGATCACCTCATCCGAACCAGCGCGCCGGCGTGATGCCGCCGGGCAAAGGCTGCGGGGTGGCGACTTGCGCCACAATCCCGCAGTTCTCTGTCCGGAGCATCCATGCAAGGCGACCCCAAGATCATCCACCACCTCCAGGCGCAGCTTCGCAACGAGCTGACCGCCATCAACCAGTACTTCCTGCACTACCGCATCCTGAAGCACTGGGGCCTGGGCAAGCTGGCCAAGAGGGAGTACGAGGAATCGATCGGCGAGATGAAGCATGCGGACCGCCTGATGGCCCGCATCCTCATGCTCGACGGCCTGCCCAACCTGCAGGACCTGGGCAAGCTGCTGATCGGGGAGGACGTCCCAGAGATCCTCAACTGCGACCTGCGCAGCGAGCGCGGCGCGCAGATCACCATCAAGGAAGGCATCGCCCACTGCGAGGCCCTGCGCGACTATGTCTCGCGCGACATCCTGGAGGAGATCCTCAAGGACACCGAGGAGCACATCGACTTCCTGGAGACCCAGATCGACCTGATCACCAAGGTCGGGCTGCAGAACTACCTGCAGTCGCAGATGGACGAAACCAGCTAAAGGCAGCGGTGCGCCGCCCCCGGGCGGCATCATGGCCTGGCAACAGGCTAAATGAGATCGATTCGCATTTCTTCTGCTAACATGGCGCCCTCTTGAGGCCAGCCACGTAGCACGCAGCCAGCCTTCATCCCCGGCCCACCGGCCGGTCCATAACGATGGAGGTTTTCTTGGCTAAGTCCCGTTCGCGCGGGCCGGCACGCCGGCCTGTTTCCCGTCCCGCTTCGACACCGTCCAACGCTCCGCCGGCGGCCCTGCCGCTCGGCGCCCTGATGCTAGCGGCGTCCATGGGCAGCTTCGCCCAGACCGCGCCGGCGGGCGCCGGCGGCACCCTGCCCGCGGTGACCGTGCGCGAGCAGGCCGAGGTGCCGCAGACCAAGAACGACCTGCGCGTGCGACGCACCGAGGTCGGCAAGGGGAACCAGGAGCTGCGCGACATCCCGCAGACCGTGACGGTGCAGACCGAGCGCCTGATCGACGACCGCAACCTGGACGACTTCCGGGAGGTGCTGCGCACCACCGCCGGCGTGACCTTCCAGGCCGGCGAGACCGGCGAGGAGGACGTGCGCCTGCGCGGCTTCTCGCTGCAGCAGGCCGGCGACATCTACCGGGACGGGCTGCGCGACGCGCCCCTGTACGAGCGCGACACGTTCAACGACGACCGCATCGAGGTGCTCAAGGGCTCGGCCTCCATGCTGTTCGGCAGGGGCTCCACCGGCGGCATCGTCAACCAGGCGAGCAAGCAGCCCTTCCTGATGGGCCAGCACGAGGTGGACTACACCATCGGCACGGGCCGGCTGCACCGCCTGACCGGCGACTTCAACTTCCACACCGGCGAGAACGCGGCCTTCCGCCTCAACGCCATGGTGCACGAGGCCGAGAACTGGGGTGCCGAGCAGAGCAAGCGCGGCATCGCGCCCACCTACCGCTGGGGCATAGGCACGCGCGACGAGTTCTCGGTCGGCCTGTTCCACCTCGACAGCGAAGGCAGGCCGCTCTACAACCATCCCTGGATCATCGAGGGCGGCGTGATCCAGCCGCTGCTGCCGGCGCGCAACTACTACGGCCTGGGCAACGACCGCCTGGACACCCGCGCCACCTTCGCCACCGTGTCGCACGTCCACCGCTTCGACCACGACGGCCAGCTCAAGACCCAGCTGCGGCACGGCCGCTACGAGCGCGACCTGCTGGCCAGCGCCATCGGCTTCGCCAGCCCCACCACGCGGGCCACCCTCAGCGACGCCACCGTGCTGCGCCGCACGCCCAAGGCGCGCACCGGCATCAGCGAGCTCACGCAGCTGGCGAGCGACTATTCCGGCAACTTCAACTGGGGCGGCCGCCGCCACGAGCTGCTGGCCGGGGTGGACCTGTACCGGGACGAGGCCAGGCGCAACAACAACTTCACCGCCGGCCTGGCGCCAGCGCCCACCACCACCGTGGGCACGCCGGACGACGGCGCGGTGCGCCCCGACACGCGCGGCCCCACGCCCTTCGACACCTTCGACGCCCGCAACATCGGCCTGTACGCGCAGGACCTGGTCAGCATCACGCCGACCGTCAAGCTGCTGGGGGGCCTGCGCTTCGACCACTTCAGGGCCTCGTTCGATCGCTTCAACGGCGCCACCGGCGAGCGCTCCGACAGCCTGTGGAGCCCGCGCGCCGGCCTGATCTGGCAGCCCGGCGACACGTCGTCGTACTACGTCTCCTACGGCACCTCGTACAACACCTCGGGCGACACCTACCAGTTCGCGCCCGCCGGCCCCAGCAACCGGCTGATCAACACCGCGCCGGAGAAGAGCCGCAACCTGGAGGTCGGCGCCAAGTGGGAGGTGTTCGACGGGCGCGCGCTGCTGGGAGTGGCGGCCTTCCACACCGAGAAGTACAACGAGCGCAACACCGACCCGGACACCACCGCCAGCCAGGAGCTGCTGTCCGGCAAGCGCCACGCCACCGGCATGGAGTTCAACCTGGCCGGCCGCTTCACGCCGCGCTGGGAGGTATTCTTCAACCACACCTGGATCCCGGAAGCGGAGATCGACGAGAGCAACGTGGTGGCGGCCGCCAACGGCGGCGGGTCGCAGGTGGAAGGCGACCGCCCCGCCCTCACCCCGCGCCACAGCGGCAGCCTGTGGACCACCTACCGCATCCTGCCCAAGCTGCGCGTCGGCGCCGGGGTGAATTACCGCGGCTCGCAGAACCCGGAAGGCGCCCGCAACATCCGCGCGGACAGCTTCTACACGGTGGACGCCATGGCGGAGTACAGCTTCACCGAGATGGTGTCGGCCAGGCTGAACCTCACCAACCTCACCGACGAGCTGTACGCGGACGGGCTGTACCGGGGCTTCTACACGCCGGGCACGCCCCGGCGCGCCGAGCTGACGCTCAAGACCCTGTTCTGAGCCGGATGCTGCTGCACCTGAAGAAGATCCTCAGGCCGGACGAGCGGGTGGCGGCCCGCGCCCTGCTCGGTGCGGATGCGCCCTGGATCGACGGGCGCAGCAGCGCGGGCGGGCAGGCCGTCAGCCGCAAGAACAACCAGCAGCTCCAGCAGGACAGCGAGGCCTGCCGCCGGCTGCAGGCCCTGGTGCTGGCCGCCGTCCAGCGCGATGCGCTGTTCTTCTCGGCGGCGCTGCCGCGCAAGATCTTCAACCCGCTGTTCAACCGGTACACAGGCGCCAGCAACCACTACGGCGCCCACATCGACGGCGCCGTGCTGCACTCGCGCCACCCGGCCCAATGGGTGCGCAGCGACCTCTCGTGCACGCTGTTCCTGGCCGAGCCGCACGAGTACGACGGCGGCGAGCTGCTGATCCGGGAGGCCCAGGGCGAGCGCCGCTTCAAGCTGCCGGCCGGCGACATGCTGCTCTACCCCGGCTCCACGCTGCACGAGGTGACGCCGGTCACGCGCGGCGCGCGCCTGGCCAGCTTCTTCTGGGTCGAGAGCATGGTGCGCGGCGCCGAGCAACGCCAGCTCCTGTTCGAGATGGACATGGCGCTGCTGCAGCTGCGCCGCTCGGCAGGCGAAGAAGACCCCTGCGTGGTCCGCCTCACCGGCACGTACCACAACCTGCTGCGGATGTGGGCCGACACGTGAGCGCGCCGCTCGCCCTGCAGCAGATCCCGCCGGATGTCTTCAGCGCCGGCGACTACGAGGCCCATGCCCGACGCGCGCTGGACGCCAACGCCTGGGCCTATTTCAGCTCGCATGCCGGCGACGGCCTCACGCTGCGCGCCAACCGCGCCGCCTGGGACGGCCTGGCGCTGCTGCCGCGGGTGCTGCGCCCGGTGCAGGGCCTGGGAACCGCCTGCACGCTGCTCGGCCGCGAGTGGCCGTCGCCCCTGCTGGTGGCGCCCATGGCCTTGCAGCGCCTGGCGCACCCCGACGGCGAACTGGCCACCGCGGTGGCCGCCTCGGCCCAGGGCGCCGGGATGGTGGTGAGCTGCGAGGCCAGCCTGCTGCTGGAGGACGTGGCGGCGCCGGTCCGCGGCAACGCCGGCCGCGGACCGCTGTGGTTCCAGCTGCATTTCCTGCCGGACCGCGGTGCCATGCTGGAGCTGGTGCGGCGGGCGGAGGCGGCCGGTTACGAGGCGCTGGTGGTCACGGTGGACGCCGCCGTGCGGGCCGCGCGCGGCGCCGAACAGCGCGCCGGCTTCCGGCTGCCGCCGGGCATCGCCAGGGTGAACCTGCCGCCGCAAGGACCGGCGCCGTCCGACCTGCGCGGCCTGCTGTCCCAGGCACCCGGCTGGGACGACCTGGGGTGGCTGCGCGGGCAGACCCGCCTGCCGCTGGTGCTCAAGGGCGTGCTGCATCCGCAGGATGCATGCGAGGCCGCCGCCCTGGGCGTGGACGCCATTGTCGTGTCCAACCATGGCGGCCGCACGCTGGACGGCGTGCCGGCTACGGCCGTGATGCTGCCGCGCGTCGCCGATGCGCTCGGCGGCCGCCTGCCGCTGCTGGTGGACGGCGGCATCCGCCACGGCACCGACGTGCTGAAGGCGCTTGCCCTGGGTGCGCGCGCCGTGCTGGTGGGCCGGCCGGTGCTGTGGGCTCTGGCCACCGCCGGCGCGGCCGGCGTGGCCCACGTGCTGCGCCTGCTGCACGACGAGCTGGAGATCGTCATGGCCCGGTGCGGCTGCAGCGCGCCGGACCAGGCCGGCCCCGGGCTGCTGGTCCCCGCGCCCCCACCCTTTCCCCCCAACCCGAACGGAGACATGACATGAAGAAAAAATCCCACCCTGCCCTCGCCCGCACCCGGACCGGCCAGGCCGCCCTCCTTCTCATCGCATCCTGCGGCACGGCGCTGGCCCAGACCACGGCCGCGCCCGAGCGCTCGCTGGGCGAGGTGCGCGTGACCGGCGATAGCCAGCGCAGCTTCAGCTCGCGCAACGTGCAGGTGGGCGCCTTCCGCGACCAGGACCCGCTGGACGTGCCCCTGACCAACAACGTGGTCACGCGCGAGGTGCTGGACGCGCAGCAGGCCGGCTCGGTGTACGAAGCGCTGCGCAACACCGCAGGCGTGACCCGCTCCCAGCTGTCGGGCTCCACCTACGACAACATCTCCATCCGCGGCATCCTGGTGGAGAACCGCGGCAACTACCGGCTCAACGGCAGCCTGCCGGTGATCAACCTGATCGACATCCCGCTGGAAAACAAGGAGCGGGTCGAGGTGCTCAAGGGCGCCTCGTCACTGTACTACGGCCTGGTGCCGCCCAGCGGCATCGTCAACTTCGTCACCAAGCGGGCCGGCACCGCCCCGGTGACCAGCATCGCCAGCTCGGTCAACCAGCACGGCGGCTTCGACCTGCATGCCGACGTGGGCCGGCGCTTCGCCGACGGCAGCATGGGCCTGCGCGTCAACGCCCTGGCCGGCCAGGTGGACTACGGCATAGCCAACTTCGACGGCGACCGCCGCCTGTTCTCGGTCGCCTACGACTGGCGCGTCACGCCCGGCTTCACCCTGCGTGCCGACCTGGAGCACTACCGCAAGGACGTGAGCGAGCAGGCCGCCATCGCCAACCCGGCGGCGGTGGGCGGCGTCATCACCCTGCCGCCCGTGCCGGACAACCGGCGCAACCTGGCCGGCGCCTGGCAGCGCTACGACGCGCGGGCCACCAACGCCCTGCTGCGCGGCGACCTGGCCCTGGGCGACCACTGGGTGCTGACGCTGGAGATCGGCCGCGCCGAGACCGAGCGCGACCGGCGCTTCTCGCAGCTCAACGGCCTGAACGTGGCCACCGGCGTCGGCACCCTGGCCATCTTCTTCGGCGAGAACCAACGCTACGTCAACACCAACCACCGGGCCGAGACCACCGGCCGCTTCGGCACCGGCCCCGTGCAGCACGAACTCACCGTCGGCTACACCTACAACCGGCGCGAGGCCTACTCCGGCGAGAGCGCGCCCACCGCCAACGTGCCGCAGAACCTCTACGATCCCATCGTGCCGGCGCCGATCAACCCCGCGGCGTTCACGCCGGGCACCGACTCGGCGATCGAGGACAAGGGCCTGTACGTGTTCGACCGCCTGACGCTGGGCGAGCGCTGGCAGCTGCTGGCGGGGCTGCGCGCGGCCGACTACAGCAACACCGGCCCCACCTCGCGCTACAGCGCGAGCAAGACCTCGCCCAACCTGTCGGTGCTGTACAAGCTGCGGCCCGACACCACCCTGTACGCCAGCTACCTCGAAGGCCTGGAGGAGACCGGCACCGCGCCGGCCAACCGCGCCAACGCGGGCGAGATCCTGGCGCCGTCGGTGAACAAGCAGCGCGAGATCGGCCTGAAGACGCGGGCCCTGGCCAACCTGCTGACCCAGGTCTCGCTGTTCCAGATCGACCGCCCGCAGACCTCGATCGACGCGGGCAACCGCTTCATCCTGGGCGGCGAGAGCCGTTACCGCGGCCTCGAGGCCTCGGCCAGCGGCGAGATCGGCCACAACTTCTCGGCCATCGCGTCGGCGCTGCTGCTGGACGCCGAGATCGTGCGCGTGGGCACGGCCAACGCGGGCGAGCTGGGCCGCACGCCGGAGAACACGCCCCGGCGCACCTTCAGCCTGTTCGGCGAATGGCGGCTGCCGCAGGTGGCCGGCCTGTTCCTCAACGCCGGCGCCTACTACGTGGGCGAGCGGCCCGTCAACAACCTGAACCAGGCCTACGTGGGCAGCTACACCACGCTCTCGCTGGGTGCGCGCTACGTCACGCAGGTCTCCGGCCGCAACCTCACGCTGCAGGCCAACCTGGACAACGCCGCCGACCGCGACTACTGGGCCACGGCCGGCAACGGCCTGCTGGGCACCGGCGCGCCGCGCACCCTGCGCGTGGCCGCCAAGATCGACCTGTGATGCGCCCGGCCCTGCGCCGTGCGTGGTGGCGCCTGCATCGCTGGGTGGGCCTGAGCCTGGGGCTTGTGCTGGCGGCGGTGGCGCTCACCGGCGCCCTGCTGATCGTCTGGAAGCCGGTGGACCGCTGGCTCAACCCGGCGCTGTTCGCGGCCGCCACGCCGGATGCGCCGCCGGCGCCGCTGGACGCGGCCCGCGCCACCCTGCGCCAGGCCTACGGGCCCGCGTCCGCCTTCACGCTGCGCCCGCCGCGCGAGTCTGGCGACACGCTGTGGGCGTACGTGGACGGCGCCTTCCACGGCCTGGCCTACCTCGATCCCTCCACGGCCCGGTTGCTCGGCCAGCGCGGCGAGCACGAGGGCGCGGCGAACTGGATGTTCGAGCTGCACAGCGCGCTGCTGCTGGGCGAGGCCGGCCGCGGTGTGATGGCGGTGCTGGCCGCGACCTACTTCTTCCTGCTGGCCACGGGCGCGGTGCTGTGGTGGCCCCGCCAGTGGCGGCAGGCCCTGGCGGTGCAGCTGCGCGGCGGGCTCACGCGCGCGCTGTTCGACCTGCACAAGGCCGGCGGCGCGCTGCTGGGCCTGTTCATCGCCGTCTCCATCGCCAGCGGCGTGTGGATGGCCTGGAAGCCGCTGTCGGCCTGGGTCACGGTAATGGCCGGGCACACGCCGCTGACTCCGCCGCGCGTCCCCGCTCCGGCCGGCAAGGATGCTTCCCTGGACGCCATGGCGGCCCAGGCGCGGCGGCTGTTTCCGGACGCGCGCATCGGCTACATCGGGGTGCCGCCCGCCGCCGACCAGCCGGTGCGCCTGCGCCTGAAGCTGCCGGCCGACCCGCACCCGAACGGCCTGACCTCGCTGTACTTCCACCCGGGCTCGGGCGAGCTGCTGGCGGTGCACCGCTTCGACCGGTTGCAGGCCGGCGCCCGCCACACCTCCTGGATCTACCCCCTGCACATCGGCGAGCTGGGCGGGCCCTGGCACAAGGCCGCGAACGCCGCGCTCGGCTTCGCGCTGGCCGGCCTGGGCATCAGCGGGCTGTGGCTGTGGTGGCGCCGGCGGCGGCGCCTGCGCTGAGGTTGATTGGTTGGGTACCGCAGGCAAATACGAATGACTCGCAATTGCAATATGCTACGGACCTTCCCGCACCAACCCCGACCATGAACAAGACCTTCGTCCTGGCCGCCCTGGTGGCGGCCTGCGCGGCCGCCCCGCGGGTCCAAGCGCAGCCCGCCGCACCCGCCAGCAGCAGCCCGGCCACCGCCTATGGCCCGGTCGCGGCGCACTACGCCGCCCTGGTGCATGCCAGCTACGCCGACACGTTGGCGGCTGCACAGGCGATGCAGCAGGCGGTGACGGCCTTCCTGAAGTCGCCGGGCGCCGAGACGCAGGCCGCGGCCCGCAAGGCCTGGCTGGCCGCGCGCGAGCTGTACGGCCAGACCGAGGCCTACCGCTTCTACGGCGGACCGATCGACGACGACGACGGACCCGAGGGCCGCATCAACGCCTGGCCGATGGACGAGTCGTACGTGGACGGCGTCGACGGCCGGCCCGGCAGCGGACTCATCAACAATCGCAAGCAGCCCCTCACCAGCAAGGCGCTGGCTGCGCTCAACGAGCGCGGCGGCGAGGAGAACATCGCCACCGGCTGGCACGCCATCGAGTTCATGCTGTGGGGCCAGGACCTGTCGGAGACCGGTCCCGGCAACCGCGGCTTCGAAGACTTCGTGGACGGCAAGGCGCCCAACGCCGACCGCCGCCGCCAGTACCTGGCGCTGACCACCGGGCTGCTGGTCGACGACCTGTCCTCGCTGGTGCGCGCCTGGGCGCCGGGCGCCAAGGGCAACTACCGCGCGCGCTTCGAGCAGGGCGGCCGCGAGTCGGTGCGCCGCATGCTGGTGGGACTGGGCTCGCTGTCGCGCGGCGAGCTGGCCGGCGAGCGGCTGGAGGTGGCGCTGGCCAGCCAGGACCAGGAAGACGAGCACAGCTGCTTTTCCGACAACACACACCGCGATGCCGTGGCCAACGCCCGCGGCATCCAGAACGTGTGGCTGGGCGAGTGGCGCCGCCCGGACGGCAGCGTGCTGCGCGGCCCCTCGCTGCGGGAGCTGGTGGCCGCCCGCGACGCGCCGCTGGCCGAGCGCACCACGCGGCAGGTCGCGGCCTCGGTGGCGGCCGCGGAGGGCATCCGCGCGCCCTTCGACCAGGAGATCCGCGGCGACCGCAACGCGCCCGGACGCCAGCGCGTGCAGGCCACCATCGACAGCTTGAGCCAGCAGGCAAGGGACCTGGTGGCCTCGGCGGCGGCCATGGGCATCACCCAGCTGACCCTGGTGCAGCCCAAGTGAAGACCGGGCGCACGCTGGCGGGGCTGGCCGCGACCGCGGCCGCGGCGCTGCTGGGCCTGGGGCTGGGTGGCACGGCCGCGGGCCAGGCCGCCGCTGACGGCAATGCGGCGGACCGGCCGGGCGGCGACACCACCGTGCACGCCACCGGCAAGAACGCCTTTTCCTTCCCGGCGGCCAACCTGCCCGACGCGGAGCGCACCCGCTTCGTCATCGGCAACTCCTTCTTCAAGCGCAACTGGGTGGAAGCCGGCGCCTCGACCACCGCGCGCGACGGCCTGGGGCCGCACTTCATCGCCCGCTCCTGCGGCGCCTGCCATGCGCTGGACGGCCGCGGCGCGCCGCCGGCCATCCGCAACCGCCTCAACACCGAGCAGCCGGTGTCGCTGCTGCTGCGGCTGTCCATCCCCGGCCCGGCCGACCCGCACGCCGGCGTGCGGCCGGACCCGGTGTACGGCGACCAGCTCGACAACGCGGCCGTGCAGGGCGTGCGGCCCGAGGGCGAAGTGGTCATCCGCGAGACCCTGGTCCAGGGGCGCTTCGCCGACGGCACGCCCTACACGCTGCGCAAGCCTGGCTACAGCCTGCGCAAGCTGGGCTACGGCCCCACGCATCCGCAGCTGATGCTCAGCCCGCGCGTGGCGCCCCAGCTGATCGGCCTGGGGCTGCTGGAGGCCATCCCCGAGTCGGAGATCCTGGCCAATGCGCGGACCCAGGCCGAGGCACCCGGCCCGATCAAGGGCGTGCCCAACCGGGTGTGGGACGTGGTGGCCAGGGACGTGCGCGTCGGCCGCTTCGGCTGGAAGGCCAATGCCGCCTCGCTCGGACACCAGACCGCCGCCGCGTTCGCGGCGGACATGGGCATCACCTCGTCCCTGGTGCCGCAGGAAGGCTGCACGCCGGCGCAGAAGGACTGCCTGGCGGCGCCGCGCGGCCGGGGCGAGGGCAACGGCCACGACATCGACGACAGGACCTTCGAGGACGTGGTGTTCTACAGCGCCACCATCGCGCCGCCGGCGCGCCGCAACGCGCAGGACGCGCAGGTGCTGCGCGGCCAGCAGCTGTTCGCCCAGGCGCAATGCGCCGTGTGCCACCGCCCCAGCTACGTGACGGCGCAGGGGCCGTTCCCCCGGCTGACCAGCGCCGCGCTGTCGCGCCAGCAGGTCTTCCCCTACACCGACCTGCTGCTGCACGACATGGGCGAAGGCCTGGCCGACGGCCGGCCGGACTTCCAGGCCAACGGCCGCCAGTGGAAGACGCCCCCGCTATGGGGCCTGGGCCTGATCCGCGAGGTCAACGGCCACCAGCGGCTGCTGCACGACGGCCGCGCCGACGGCGTGCTGGAAGCCGTCCTGTGGCACGGCGGCGAGGCGCAGGCCAGCCGCGACCAGGTGCTGGAGATGAGCCGCGCCGACCGCGAGGCGCTGGTCAGGTTCGTGGAGTCGCTATGAACCGGCGGGTGCTGACGCGTCGCGCCGCCGTGGCCCTGCTGGCGGCCGGCGGCGCCGCCCTGGCGCAGCAGGTGCCCGGCAACGTCGCCGTGCCCTTCTACACCCCGGCCGATTTCCTGCGCGGCATGCACCGCTTCTGGTTCGCGCCGCGCGCCCAGGCGTTCGCCGCAGAGGCGCTGGCGCTGCGGGCGGCGCTGGCGCCTTCCTGCGCTACACCCGCGCAGGCGCGCGAGCGCTGGAAGGCCGCCGCCCTGGCCTGGGAGCGCTTGTCGGGCGTGGCCGTGGGGCCGCTGCTGCAGCGGCGCTCGCAGCGCCAGATCGACTTCGCGCCGGTGCGGCCCGAGCTGATCGCGCGCGCGATCCGCGGCGAGCCCGCCGACCTGCGGGCGCTGGAGCGGGTGGGCACCCCGGCCAAGGGCCTGGGCACGCTGGAGTGGCTGCTGTGGACCCGGCCCGCCGCGCCGGGCAGCGCGGAATGCCGCTACGCCCAGCTGCTGGCCCAGGAGGTGGAGGCCGAGGCCCTGGCCCTGCGCGAAGCCTTCGACGCCCTGGCCGCGCGGGACTGGGGCGCCGAGCCCGAGGCCGCCGGCGCCGCCATGGCCGAAGCCGTCAACCAGTGGGTGGGCGCGCAGGAGCGCCTGCGCTGGGCGCAGATGGAGCGGCCCCTGCGCAGCGCCCGGGACGGCAGCGCACCAGGGCGACCGCCGGCCTGGCCGCGCGCCGCCAGCGGCAGCAGCGCCGCCAGCTGGTCGGCGCGCTGGGAGGCGATCGCCGCCCTGGCCGCGCTGCCGGGCCGCGCGGCGCCGCAGCCCGGCGCCGGCCTGGTGCCGCTGGAAACCTATCTGCGCGGGCGCGGCCTCAATCCGCTGGCCGACCGGCTGGCGCGCACCGCCGCCCAGGCCGGCCGCGGCATGGCGGCCGCCCGGCCAGGCGCCACCGGCAGCGTGCAGACCGCGGCCCGCGCGGTGGGCGAACTCAAGCGGCTGGCCGAGGCCGAGATCGCGCCGGCGCTGGAGGTGCAGATCGGCTTCTCCGACGCCGACGGGGACTGAAGGCCGCCCGATGCCACTGACGCGACGCCTCTGGCTGGCCCAGGCCGGCCTGCTGGCCGCCAACGCCGCCCAGGCTTCGCCGCGCCCGCCCCGCCCCGCTCGCCTGGCGGCCGCCTGGGAAACCCCTGCCGGCGACTGGCGCATCGGCCTGCTGGGCGAATCGCAAGGCCGGCTGCGACCGCTGGCGCAGGCCGAGGTGCCGACCCGGGCCCATGGCCTCTCGCGGCTGCCCGGCGGCGACCTGCTGGCGGTGGCCCGCCGTCCCGGCGACTGGCTGCTGCGCTGGTCCGCCCGCGATGGGTCGAGCCGGTGGGTGTGGGCGGAGCCGGACCGGGCCTTCAATGGCCATGCGCTGCTCTCGCCCGACGGCCGGCGGCTCTACACCACCGAGACGCGGCTGGATACGGGCGAAGGCCTGGTCGGGGTGCGCGATGCCGCCACGCTGGACAAGCAGGACGAGTGGCCGGCGCACGGGCGCGACCCGCACCAGCTGCTGTGGGACGGCGACGGCGGCCTGCTGGTGGCCAACGGCGGCATCAGCACCCTGCCCGAGTCGGGCCGCGCCAAGCTGGCGCCCGAGCGCATGGATTCGTCCCTGGTGCGGCTGGAGGCGCGCCGCGGTGAGCTGCAGGGCCAGTGGCGCCTGCCCGATGCGCGCCTGAGCCTGCGCCACCTGGCCTGGGCCGGCCAGGGTGCCCGGCGCGTGCTGGGCATCGCCCTGCAGGCCGAGCACGATGACGCGGCGGCGCGCCAGGCCGCCCCGGTGCTGGCGCTGTTCGATGGCGCCATGCTGCGCAGCGTCGACGCACCGCTGCCGCTGGCCGGCTATGGCGGCGACATCGCCGCATTCGCGGGCGGTTTCGCGGTCAGCTGTCCGCGCGCCGGCGGCATCGCCCGCTTCGGCGCCGACGGGCGCTGGTCGGGCTGGCTGCCGCTGGCCGAGGCCTGCCCGCTCGCGCCACCCATCAAGGCGGCGGACGCTCGGCTGTGGGTGGGCGGCCGTGGCCAGGCGCTGCAGCTGTCCGGCGCCAGCCCCGGGACACCCGCCACCACCCACCCCCTGGCCGCGCTCAGGCTGGACAACCATTGGCTGGCGTGGTGACTGGCCGCGCTGGTCCAAAAATTCTTGCGAATGCGAGCGATTCGCATTTATACTGACCTCACTCACTTTCCTGCAACCCGCCAGCCGCTCGAACCATGATCATCTGTGTCTGCCGCCGCGTTTCCGACCGCGAGATCGCCCGCCACGCCCGGGCCGGCATGAGCTTCGACGAGATCCAGTTCGAGCTGGGCGTGGCCACCCAGTGCGGCCGCTGCGAAGGCTGCGCACGCGACGTCGCCGCCCAGTGCAGCGCCGCCCATCCGGTGGCCGCCCTGCAGCTCGCCGATCCTTCCCTGGAGCGTGCGACATGGACAGCCTCCTTCCCGGCCTCGGCGGCAGCCTGATCCTGGTGCTGGCCGGCGCCTGGTGGGTCCTGCGCGGATGAAGCCCCTGTTCGCCACGGCCGCTCCCGGTGCCGCGGCGTTTGCGCCGCCCGGCGTGTTCACAATGCGGCCCATGGCCGCCCGCCCGCATCGCAACCTCGCCATCGCCGGCGGCGTGGTGCTGTTCCACGTCGCGGCGCTGTGGGGGCTGCAAAGCGGGCTGGTGCGCCGCGCGGCCGAGGTGGTGGTGCCGGTGGAGATCCTGGCCCGGCTGATCGAGGTGCCGCAGCCCCGGGTGGAGCCCCCGACCCCCACCCCGCCGAGCCCGGCCCCCGCCCCGCCGGCGCCGCGCCCGGTGGAGCGCAAGATCCAGCGCCCGCCGCCGGCGCCGCGCCCCGTGGCTGTCCCCGATCCGCTGCCGGCCCCGGCCGCGCCCACCGCTGTCGCCGTACCTCAGCCGCCGGCCCCGCCGGTAGCCGCCCCGGTCGCGGCGCCCGAACCGGCGCCCGCGCCCCCCGCGCCCGCACCGGCCCCGGCGACGGTGGAGCTGCCCTCGAGCAGCGCCGATTACCTGCAGAACCCCAAGCCCCCCTACCCGCCCGCCAGCAAGCGCCTGGGCGAACAGGGCAAGGTGGTGGTGCGCGTGCTGATCGGCACCGATGGCACGGCCCAGAAGGCCGAGCTGCGCCAGTCCAGCGGCTTCGACCGGCTGGACCAGACCGCGCTGAGCACGGTGCTGAAGTGGCGCTACGTGCCCGGCAAGCGCGGCGGCGTGCCCGAGGCCATGTGGTTCGAGGTCCCGATCAACTTTGTGCTGGAGTAGAAAAGAACATGGAATCGCAATTCGGCCTCATGCACCTGTGGAGCCAGGGCGACCTGGTCACCAAGGGCGTGGCGGTGCTGCTGCTGGGGATGTCGCTGGCGTCCTGGATCGTCATCATCATCAAGGCGCTGGACCTGCGGCGCTTCGCCGCCCAGGCGCGGCGCACCGAGAGCTTCTGGCACAGCGCCGACTTCGCCGACGGCCTGAACAAGCTGGGCAACGAGCCGGGCAATCCGTTCCGCGCCCTGGCCACCGAGGGCCGCGAGGCCACCGCCCACCATCACGCCCAGCCGCAGCTGCACGACTCGCTGGACATGAGCGACTGGCTCACGCGCAGCTTGCGCAACTCGATCGACGAGTCCACCGCGCGGCTGCAGTCGGGCTTGGCGGTGCTGGCCTCGGTGGGATCGACCGCGCCGTTCATCGGCCTGTTCGGCACCGTCTGGGGCATCTACCACGCGCTGCTGTCCATCGGCACCGCCGGGCAGGCGACCATCGACAAGGTGGCCGGGCCGATCGGCGAGGCGCTGATCATGACGGCGCTGGGCCTGGCGGTGGCCATCCCGGCGGTGCTGGGCTACAACGCCCTGGTGCGCGGCAACAAGGGCGTGATCATGAAGCTCAACCGCTTTGCCCACGACCTGCACGCCTACTTCGTCACCGGCGCACGGGTTTCCGCGGCGGGCGGGCCCGGCAAGGTCGTGCCCATGAAGAAAGGCTGACCATGGCGTTCGGCACCCAGGACGACACCGACGAGGTGATGAACGAGATCAACATGACGCCGCTGGTGGACGTCATGCTGGTGCTGCTGATCATCTTCATCATCACCGTCCCGGTGATGAAGCACTCGGTCAACATCGACCTGCCGCGCGCGACCAACCAGCCGCAGGACGCCAAGCCGGAGACGGTCCGGCTGTCGGTCGACGCCGACGGCAGCTACTTCTGGAACGAGAACCGCATCCCCGAGCAGGACCTGCCGCGCCTGCTGTCCGCCGAGGCCGCCCGCAACCCGCAGCCGGAGCTGCACATCCGCGGCGACAAGGCGGTGCGCTACGAGCGCGTGGCCCAGGCCATGGCGGCGGCCCAGCAAGCCGGGCTGCGCAAGATCGGCTTCATCACGGAACCCAAGGCGAATTGAGCATGGAACAACGGACCAGCCATACCGCCGGAGCGATCCGGCCCCCCCACTCCCGCGACGACGAGGCGCCGCAGCGCCCGCCCCTGCTGGAAAGCGGCGAGCTGCTGCGCGGCCACCGCGCCATCGAGATCAGCCACAACGGTGAGCTCTACCGCCTGCAGGCCACCCGCCTGGGCAAGCTGATCCTCACCAAGTAGCCGGCGCGCCTTACAGCCCGATGGCCGCGATGCCGGCGCGGGCGATCTGCGCGTCCTCGGTGGACTTCACGCCGCTGACGCCCACCGCGCCCAGGCACTGCCCGTCCTTGAGGATGGGCACGCCGCCTTCCAGCATGCCCTTCAGGTCGGGCGCGCTCAGGAACGAATAGCGGCCGCCGTTGATCACGTCCTCGTACACCTTGCTCTCGCGGCGGCCCAGGGCGGCCGTGTTGGCCTTGGCCGGGGCGATGTGGGCCGAGATCGGCGCGGCGCCGTCCAGCCGCTGCAGCCACAGCAGGTGGCCGCCGTCGTCGACGATGGCGATGCTCACGGCCCACTTGTTCTTGATCGCCTCGGCCTCGGCCGCGGCGGCGATGGCCTTGGCGTCGGCCAGTTCCAGGGAATGCTTGGTTTTCATGGGGTCGGAGCATAGCGCTGGTCAGCCGTACTTGAACCAACCTAGAATCCGCCCATCTAACGCCCATCAACCGTCAAGAGGAGTTGGCAATGAACGACCGAGTGCAACCTGGCGATCAATTCGGGAGAGCGTCCGGCTTTGGCCACGCCCTGCCCGCGGTGCAGCGCAACAAGGTGCTGCGCAACACCTACTGGCTGCTCGCGCTGAGCTTGATCCCCACCGTGCTGGGCGCCTGGCTGGGCGTGGCCACGGGCATCACCCGCGGGCTGACGGGCGGCATCGGCCTGATCGTGTTCCTGGCCGGTGCCTTCGGCTTCCTGTTCGCGATCGAGAAGACCAAGAACTCGGCCGCCGGCGTACCGGTGCTGCTGGCCTTCACCTTCTTCATGGGCCTGATGCTGTCGCGCCTGATCGGCACGGTGTTGGGCCTAAGCAACGGCGCCAGCCTGGTGATGACGGCGTTCGCCGGCACGGCGGGCGTGTTCTTCGTCATGGCCAGCCTGTCCACCATCATCAAGCGCGACCTGTCGGGCATGGGCAAGTTCCTGTTCGTCGGCGCGCTGGCGGTGATGATCGGCGCCATCGTCAACGTGTTCGTCGGCTCCACCACCTTCATGCTGGTGATCAGCGTGCTGGTGATCGGCATCTTCAGCGCCTACATGCTGTACGACCTCAAGCGCATCGTGGATGGCGGCGAGACCAACTACATCTCGGCCACCCTGGCGCTGTACCTGGACATCTTCAACGTGTTCCAGGGCCTGCTGGCGCTGCTGGGCCTGACCTCCTCGAACGAATAGCGCGCTTCGCTACTTTCAACAAGGGGCCCTGCGGGGCCCCTTGTACTTGGGCGGGGCTTTCACGTCGCGTTTTCCTTGTCGAACACCGCGATGCTCTCCACGTGGGCCGTGTGCGGGAACATGTTGACCACGCCCGCTGCCGAGCAGCGGTAGCCGGCCTGGTGCACCAGCAGGCCGGCGTCGCGCGCCAGGGTGGCGGGGTTGCAGCTGACGTAGACGATGCGCCGCGGCGGCGTCCAGCCCGGCACCTCGCCGGGCTGCTGGTGCAGGTCGGCCAGCGCCTTGGCCAGGGCAAAGGCGCCCTCGCGCGGCGGGTCCACCAGCCAGCGCTGGGCCACGCCGTCGGCCACCAGCTGCCGGGGCGTCATCTCGAACAGGTTGCGCGTCGCGAAGCGGGTGGCGGCCAAGCCGGCGCCGGCCCGGTTGCGCTCGTAGTTGGTGCGCGAGCGCGCCACCAGGGCCTCGCTGCCCTCGATGCCCAGCACCTCGCCGGCCTGCGTGGCCAGCGGCAGGGTGAAGTTGCCCAGCCCGCAGAACCAGTCGATCACGCGCTCGTCGCGCCGGGCCTGCAGCAGGCGCAGCGCGCGCGACACCAGCACCTGGTTGATGAAGGGATTGACCTGGGTGAAATCGGTCGGCTTGAACGGCATGACGATGCCGAACTCGGGCAGGGTGTAGGCCAGTTCCGGCCCGCCCTCGTCCAGCAGGTGGACCGTGTCCGGCCCCTTGGGCTGCAGCCACCACTGCACCCCCGGATGGGCCGCCCCGAACGAGCGCAGCCGGGCCAAGTCGCCCGCGCTCAGCGGCTCCAGGTGCCGCAGCACCAGGGCGATCACCGGCGCCGACGGATCCGCCGCGTCGACGCCGCAGGCCAGCTCGACCTGCGGGCAGGTCTCGATGGCGTCCATGCCGCCGATCAGCCCGCGCAGCGGCAGCAGCAGGTCGCTGACCTCCTGGGGCACCACGTGGCACTCGCGGATATCGGCCACGTAGCGGCTCTTGCGTTCGTGGAAGCCCACCAGCACCGTGCCCTTCTTGCGCACGTGGCGCACCGAGAAGCGCGCCCGCCAGCGGTAGCCCCAGGCCGGGCCCTCGATGGGCCGCAGCACGGTCCCGGCCCTGACCTTGCCCAGGTGCCAGAGGTTGTCCTCCAGCACGCGCTGCTTGATGGCCACCTGGGCGCCCACATGCAGGTGCTGCATCTTGCAGCCGCCGCAGGCGCCCTCGTGCAGGCCGAAGTGCGGGCAGCGGCCGGTCACGCGCTGCGACGAGGCCTTGTGCACGGCCGTCAGCGTGGCGGCTTCCCAGTTGTTCTTCCTGCGGTGCACGTTGGCGCTGACCCACTCGCCGGGCAGCGCGCCGTCGATGAAAACCACCTTGCCGTCCGGCCGCCGGGCCACGCCCTGGGCCTCGATGTCCAGGGCGTCCACCTCCAGCCAGGCTTCCTGCAGCCCCGCGGGACGGGCCGTCACTTCGTCGTTCTCTGCTGACATGGGCCCGATTGTCTCAGGCGCATACTGCCGGCCCGGAGGCAGCCATGGACATCCGCATCTGCATCGACGTCGACGACCTGGAGCGCGGCATCGCGTTCTACACCCAGGGCCTGGGGCTGCGGCTGGGCCGGCGGCTCGACAGCGACTGGGCCGAGCTGCTGGGCGCCGGCAGCGCGATCGACCTGCTGTCCAACCCGGCCGGCAGCGCCCCGCTGGGCCAGGACAAGCCGCAGCGGCGCGACTACGCCCGCCACTGGACGCCGGTGCACCTGGACTTCGTGGTCACGGATATAGCCGAAGCGACGCGCAAGCTGGTGTCCCTGGGCGCCGTGCTGGAGCGGCCGATCGGCGACCGCCGGTGGGGCCGCATGGCCAGCCTGGCCGACCCTTTCGGCCATGGCATCGACCTGCTGGAGTTCAAGGGCCGGGGCTACGACGAGCTGCTGCAGCCACCGCGGGGCGAAGGCCTCTGAGGCCGGGCTTCAGACCCAGGCCCCCAGGTACTCCTGCCAGTGCGGCTCGGCCGGCGCGAGGTTGCCGAGAGTGGCCTTGACGAAGGCGATCTCCTGCTCGTACTCGGCTTCGGAGAAGCCGGCGCGCATCTTCTGGAAGCGGCAGTACAGCAGGTAGGTGTTCATCACGTCGGTTTCGCAGTAGCGGCGGATGTCCTCCAGCTGCCCGCCCAGCCAGGCCGGGTAGACCTGCGAGCCGTCCATGCCCAGCTTGCCGGGGAAGCCGCACAGCTTGGCCATGGCATCCAGCGGGGCGTTGGCGCGCGGCTGGTACATGGCCAGCAGGTCCATCAGGTCCAGGTGGCGCAGGTGGTAGCGGCCGATGTAGTTGTTCCACTTGAACTCGCGGTCGTCCTCGCCCAGGTCCCAGTACTTGCAGGCCGTGACGCCATGGCGCAGCCCGCGATAGTGCAGCACCGGCAGGTCGAAGCCGCCGCCGTTCCAGCTCACCAGCTGCGGCACGTGCTTCTCCAGGGTGTTGAAGAACGACTGGATCACCTTGCCTTCGCTGGCGCCGTCGCGGTCCACGAAGGAATGCACCTTCAGCCCCTCGGCGTTGCGGAACACGCAGCTGATGGCCACCACGCGCTGCAGGTGGTGCGGCATGAAGTCGCCCTGGCCCTTTTCCTTGCGCTCCTGCACCCAGGCCTCGTAGACCTGGGCGTCGGTGGCGTCGGCGGGGGCGCCGCGCAGCGCCCTCAGGCCCGCGACGTCGGGGATGGATTCGATGTCGAAGACGAGGACTGGCCAGCTCATGAAACGACTTTAACAGCCGTCAGAGCAGCGCTTCCTTGTCGATGCCGTTGCGTGCCATGTGGCGCTTGAGCTTGAGCAGGGCCTCGTTCTGGATCTGGCGCACGCGCTCGCGCGTCAGGCCCAGGCGGTCGCTGAGCACCTCCAGGGTCTCGGGCTCGCGGTCGTGCAGGCCGAAGCGGCCGGCCAGCACCTCCTGCTCGCGGTGCGACAGCGCATCGATCCAGTTGGCCAGCAGGCGCTCGACCTCGTGGCTGTGGGTGATGCCGGTGGGGTCGGCGGCTTCGCCGTCGGCCAGCGAGTCACCCAGCGTGCGCTCGTCGTCCGAGCGGTCGGCCGCCGCGTCCAGCGAGCGCGGGGTTTCGGCCATGGCCAGCAGGTCCGCCACCTCCTGCACCTCGCGGCCCAGCAGCGCCGCCACGTCCTCGACCCGCACGTTGCCGTCACGGCGGCCCTGGCGTTCGGCGAAGGCCGGGTCGTTCTCCAGCGTGCGGCGGGCGCGCAGCACCTGCTGCAGCTCGCGCACCACGTGCACCGGCAGGCGGATCACGCGGCCCTGGTTCATCACCGCCCGCTCGACCGACTGGCGGATCCACCAGGTGGCATAGGTGGAGAAGCGGAAACCGCGCTCGGGCTCGAACTTGTCGATGGCGTGCATCAGGCCGAGGTTGCCCTCCTCGATCAGGTCGGCCAGCGGCACGCCGCGCCCCAGGTAGCCCTTGGCGATGCTGACCACCAGCCGCAGGTTGTGCTCGATCATGGCCTGCCGCGCGGCGAAGTCGCCGGCGCGCGCCCGGGTGGCAGCCTCGAACTCCTCCTGCGCGGTGAATAGCGGGGTGCGCCGGATGTCGCGCAGGTAGAGCGTGAGCGTGTCGGTGGATTCGCCCGCCAGGTCGGCGGCCAGCTCGCGCGGCGCCAGCTCCTGCGGCTCGACCGGCATCTCCGCTCCCGGGTCTGCGGTCGCGTCCGGTGTCGCAGAGGATGCCTGCCCGTCACGCCGCTTCATCGCCCTTACCTCGCGGGCAGGTAGCGGGCCGGATCGACCGGCCGGCCCTGGCGCCGGATCTCGAAATGCAGCTTGACCCGGTCGGCATCGGTGGAGCCCATCTCGGCGATCTTCTGGCCCTTGCGCACCGTTTGGTCCTCCTTGACCAGCAGCGCCTGGTTGTGCGCATAGGCCGTGAGGTAGGTGTTGTTGTGCTTGAGGATGATCAGGTTGCCGTAGCCGCGCAGGCCGGCGCCGGCGTAGACCACGCGCCCGTCGGCCGCGGCCACGACGGGGTCGCCGGCCTTGCCGGCGATGTCCAGGCCCTTGTTCTTCACCTCGTCGAAGCCGGCCAGCACCGTGGCGCCGGCGTCGGTGGGCCAGCCCCAGGGGATGTCGTCGTCGGCCGCAGGCACCGGCGGCAAGCTGGAGGCCGGCGGCGCCACGCTGGCCACGGCCGGCCGCGGCGCGCTGGCGGCGGAAGCGGCGGCCGCGGGCGGCAGCGGGGCGCTGGCGGCTGAAACCGGTGGCACCGGCGTGGACGCCACGGAGGACGGCGTCACCGGCTTGGTCACCGCGACTTCGGGCGCCGATGCGGGGGAGACCGCCGCCACCGGCACCGGCATCGTCCCGGGGGGCGGCGAGATGCGAAGCACCTGTCCCACCTCGATGACGTTGGGGTTGTCCAGACTGTTCCAGCGCACCACGTCGCGCCAGTTCTGGCCGCTGTCCAGCGAGATGCGGATCAGCGTGTCGCCGGGACGCACCGTGTAGTAGCCCGGCTTGCCGGCGTTCTCGGCGCCAGGCGGTATCTTGGTCGGGTCGGTCGCGACGACGGCGCCCGGCCATGCACGGATGCCGGCGCTGCGGTCCTCCACCGGCGCGGGCGCGCGCGGGCCGGCGCAGCCCGCCAGCACGCCCACCAGCAGCACGACCAGCGCGTTCTTCCATCCCTGCCACTGCATCGTGGGCATTGTTTGCGATTCCTTCATGCGATGCCTGATTTTAGGGGGACGAAGTGAACCGCCTCAAGCACGCTGCGCTGCAATCCCCCAGCCGTTTTTTCGAGCACGACCAGGGCCTGCGTGCCCCCGGGCATCTGGCTGGGCGCGACGATGCGCCCGCCCGGTGCGAGCTGCTCGATCCAGGCCGCGGGCACCGCCTCGCCCCCCGCAGCCGCGATGATGCCCGCATACGGTGCGCCCTTGGCGAAACCCGCCATGCCGTCGCCGAACAGCAGGTGCACGTTGGCCAGCCGCAGCGGCCGCAGGTTGCCCTGCGCCTTCTCGTGCAGGCCGCGCAGGCGCTCGATGCTGTAGACCTCGGTGGCCACACGGCTGAGCACGGCGGCCTGGTAGCCGCAGCCGGTGCCGATCTCCAGCACCCGGCCCAGCCGTCCCTGCGCATCCCGGGCGCCGCCCAGCAGCAGCTCGACCATGCGCGCCACCACGCTGGGCTTGGAAATGGTCTGGCCCAGGCCGATGGGCAAGCTGGTGTCCTCGTAAGCCTGGTTCACCAGCGCGCTGTCGACGAAGCGATGCCGCTCCACCGCGCCCAGCGCCGCCAGCACCTGGGCGTCGGCCACGCCCTGCGCCGCGATGCGCTGCACCATGCGGGCGCGCACGGCGCCAGAGTCCAGGCCCAGGCCCTGGGGGATGCCCCTCAGGGCCGCAGGGGCGGCCGGCGCCTTTTTCGGCGGCGGGCCCGGCGGCGCGATGTCGAGCCGGGCGGGAAAGGTCGGACGGCGCGACATCAGCCCGCCAATCGCGCGACGGTGTCGGCCCAGGCGCGCAGCGCGCCATGGTCGGTGAGGTCCACCTTGAGCGGGGTGATGGACACCCGGCCCTCGGTGGTGGCGTGGAAATCCGTGCCCGGCGCGCCGTCCTTGGCCGCGCCGGCGCCGCCTATCCAGTACATGGTGTCACCGCGCGGGCTGGCCTGCGAGATCACCTTCTCCGCCGCGTGGCGCCGCCCGAGGCGGCAGACCTCGAACGGCCCGAGGGCCTCGTGCGGCCGGTTGGGGATGTTCACGTTCAGCAGGAAGGGCTGGTCGGCGCCGAGGCGGCGGTCGATCACCTGCTGCACCAGCTCGCGCGCCTTGCGCGCGGCGGCGTCCAGGTGGGCCCAGCCCTTCTCGACCTGCGAGAAGGCGATGGCGGGGATGCCGAACAGGTAGCCCTCCATCGCCGCGCCCACGGTGCCCGAGTAGATGGTGTCGTCGCCCATGTTGGCGCCGTTGTTGATGCCGCTGACCACCAGGTCGGGGCGGTAGCCCAGCAGGCCGGTGAGCGCGATGTGGACGCAGTCGGCCGGCGTGCCGTTGATGTAGCGGAAGCCGTTGGCGCCCTCGTGCACGTACAGCGGCTGGTGCAGCGTCAGCGCGTTGGACTTGGCGCTGTTGTTGTGCTCGGGCGCGACCACCTCGACGTCCACGCCGGGCAGGTCCTTCAAGGCCTGGTGCAGCGCGACGATGCCGGGCGCCTGGTAGCCGTCGTCGTTGCAGATGAGGATTTTCATGCGGGGAAAGGGTTGCAAAAGATTGTAGGTGCCCGGTCGCCGCAGGGACATCGCTGTGTGGGACGGCTACCTATGATGACGCCAACTTTTCCCATCGGAGACCGTGATGCAGGCCTGGCTTTGCGAGAACCCCACCGGCGTCGACGCCCTGCAGTGGAAGGAACTGCCCACGCCCCAGCCCCAGGCCGGGCAGGTGCTGGTGGAGATCCAGGCCGCCAGCCTGAACTTCCCCGACCTGCTGATCGTCCAGAACAAGTACCAGATCAAGCCGCCCCTGCCCTTCGTGCCCGGCTCGGAGTACGCGGGCGTGGTGCGCGCGGTGGGCGACGGCGTGCGCCACCTGAAGGTCGGCCAGAGCGTGGCCTGCCTGTCCGGCACCGGCGGCTTCGCCACGCACACGCTGGCGCCCGCGGCCCTGTGCATGCCGCTGCCGCCCGGCTTCCCGCCGGTGGACGCGGCCGCCTTCATCATGATCTACGCCACCTCGCACCATGCGCTGATCGACCGCGCGCAGCTCAAGCCCGGCGAGACGGTGCTGGTGCTGGGCGCCGCCGGCGGCGTGGGCACCGCCGCGATCCAGATCGCCAAGGCGGCGGGCGCGCGGGTCATCGCCGCGGCCTCCACCGACGACAAGTGCGCGCTGTGCAAGTCCATCGGCGCCGACCAGACCATCAACTACACGACGCATGGCCTGCCCAACGCCTTCCGCGAGGCGGTCAAGGCCGCCACCGGCGGCAAGGGCCCGGACGTGATTTACGACCCGGTGGGCGGCGATTTCTCCGAGCCGGCGTTCCGCTCCATCGCCTGGCGCGGCCGCTATTTGGTGGTGGGCTTCGCGTCCGGCCCCATCCCCTCGCTGCCGCTGAACCTGCCCCTGCTCAAGGGTGCGTCGCTGGTGGGTGTGTTCTGGGGCGACTTCGCCAAGCGCGAGCCCCAGGCCAACGGCGCGATGATGCAGGAGCTGGCCCAGTGGTACGCACAGGGCAAGGTCAAGCCGGTGATCGACCGCACGATGCCCATGGCCGAGCTCAAGGCCGCCTATGCCCACATGGGTTCGCGCGGCGTCAAGGGCAAGCTGGTGCTGGTCAACTGACAGGCGGGGGCGAAGTCCGCCCTGCGGCAGCCGGCCCGCTATAATCGCTGCCTCGACGGTGGCTGTAGCTCAGTTGGTAGAGTCCAGGATTGTGATTCCTGTCGTCGTGGGTTCGAGTCCCATCAGCCACCCCAGACACCCATGAAAAAAGCCGGCGGTTCCCACCGCCGGCTTTTTGTCTTGTGCCCGCCTTACTCGTTGCGCGGCGCTTCCTCGGCCCGTGGCGCCGGCTGCGGCACCTGGATCTGCGCCTTGAAGCGTTTTTTGAGCTGCTGGTAGTAGGCCTGGGTCTCGGCGTTGGCCCACAGCTGCGCCACCTGCTGGCGCTCCTGCTGCGCCACCTCGGGCGGCGGGGCCTGGCGCGGCAGCGACTTGTTGACCTTGACCACCGCATAGCCCTGGGCGCCCAGGTCCACACCCATGAAGGACGGCAGCGCCGCCGGGTCGGCCCGCAGCGCGGCCTCGACCACCGGCTGCGGCAGCTTGCCGGCATCCTCGCGCGAGACCACCTGCGCGGGCGGCAGGCTGGCGGAGGGCGGGTTGGCCTTCCAGGCGGCCAGCCTGTCCATGCCCTCCTTCCTGGCCAGCTCGGCGGCGCGCTGCGCCACCACGCGCTGGCGCACCTGGGCCTTCACCTCCTCGAACGGCTGCGTGCGCGCCGGCATGTACTGCGTGACGCGGCCCGCGGCCAGCTGGTTGGGGCCGATCTCCACCGCCTCGGTGTTGCGCTTCTTCTCCACGCTCTCGGGCGCGAACAGGGCACCCAGGAACCGGGTGTTGGCCAGCGCGCCGGTGGCCCCCGGCGCCGGGGTGCGCGTCGCGTTGGCGGTGCGCAGCTCCAGGCCGAAGCGCTCGGCCACGTTCTTCAGGCCCTCGGACTGCTCGTACACCGCGTTGCTGAACGCGTCGGCCGTCTCGGCGAACTTGCGCTGGGCCTGCTGCCTGGCCGCCTCGGCCTCCAGCTCGGGCCGCATCTGCTCGAAGCTGCGCTGCTGCGGCGCCTTCAGGTCGGTCAGGCGGATGATGTGGTAGCCGAACTCGGTCTCCACGATGCCGCTGGTCTCGCCTTTCTTGAGCGCGAAAGCGGCCTCCTCGAACGGCTTGGTCATGGCGCCGCGGGTGAAGAAGTCCAGGTCGCCGCCGCGGGCGGCCGAGCCCGGATCCTGCGAGTTCTTGCGCGCCAGCTCGGCGAAGCTCCCCGGCGACTTGCGCACCTGGGCCAGGATCTCCTCGGCGCGCGCACGGGCCTTCTCGCGCTCGGCCGGCGGGGCGTTCTGGGGCGCGGCCACCAGGATGTGGCTGGCGCGCCTTTGCTCCTGCGCCGCCTGACGCGCCTGGTTCTGCTCGTAGTAGGTCTTGAGGTCGGCCTCGTTGGGCTTGATGCCCTTGCGCACGGACTCCAGGTCCAGCACCACGTACTCGATGTTCGCCTGCTCGGGGGCCTGGAACAGCTGCGGGTTGGCCTTGTAGAAGGCCTCCAGTTCGGCGTCGGTGGGCGTGACCTTGCCCGCATAGGCGGCAGCGTCGAAGCGCGCCACCTGCACCTCGCGGCGCTCCAGGAAAGCACCAAGCGCCACGCCGGCGTGGGCGGGCGTGACGAAGCTGCTGTCCGACACGCCGGCCAGCACCTGCTGCACCGACAGCTGCGAGCGGATCTGGTTCTCGAACATCTCGGGGGTCATGCCCTGGCGGCCGACCAGCTCGCGGTAACGCTGCATGTCGAGCTTGCCATCGGGCCCGCGCAGCGAGGCGATCACCGGGTGCGACTGCAACTCGCGCGCCAGGCGCTGGTCGCTGGTGCCCAGGCTCGCTTTCTCGGCCGCCGCGGCCAGCACGCGCTCGCGCACCAGGCGCTCCAGCGTGCCGTAGCGGGCCTCGGGCGAATCGAGCAGCTTGGGGTCCAGCGTGGGCATGGACTGGCGCAGCTGGTCGACCTGGTTCCTGTGCGCCGCATCCCATTCGGCGCGGGTGATGTCGCGGCCATCCACGCGGGCGACGGCTTCGCCGCGGTCACGCATGTTGGTGTAGCCCTCCAGGCCGAACAGCACGAACGAGGGGATGATCAGCAGGAACATCAGTCCCATCATGATCTTGGTGTGCTTGCGAACGAACTCGAACATGCTCGACTCTCTAGAAAAACCTGCCTCAGAAGCACGAAAGGCGAACAACTGTTCGCCTTCGCTGTGGGTGGTGGGTGCTGACGGGATCGAACCGCCGACCTACGCCTTGTAAGGGCGCCGCTCTACCAGCTGAGCTAAGCACCCCACCGGAAGTTCCCTCTTCAGTTCAGCGCGTCCTTGAGCGCCTTGCCGGGACGGAACTTGGGCACCTTGGCAGCCTTGATTTTAATCTGCGCGCCGGTGCGGGGATTGCGGCCGCTGCGCGCGGCGCGCTTACCGACGGCGAACGTGCCGAACCCGACCAGGGAAACCGAGCCACCTTTTTTCAGCGTCGTCTTGACGGCGCCGATCATCGACTCCAGCGCGCGGGTAGCAGCGGCCTTGGAGATGTCGGCATGTTTTGCGATGTGCTCAATCAGTTCGGTTTTGTTCACAAGGGCCCCTCGTTGAGAGAAAGAGTTGACAGGTGGTCTCTTCGTCGGTTTCTTTTGCCTTCGCCGGATCGGGTGGCGGTGCGCCCGGCGGCGGCGGAAGACGTCTGTTGCAGCCTGAGCTGCCGCTCAAATTAGAGCCACGGCCCCAGGCCCTGTCAATAATGGAAGCAGCAATTACAACAGCGCGGAGGCGGATTCTAGACGCAATCAACAGGCCCGACGCCCGCATGCAGCAAGGCTTGCGCGCGGTCGGGCAAGAGGCGGGCGCGCCCCGCACGCCGGCGCGTCAGAGGGCCGCCGCGATGTCGCGCCCGAGGTCGCGCGTGCCCGCCTTGCCGCCGATGTCGGGCGTGCGCGCCGCACCGCTTTGGGGATCGAGCACGCGCTCGATGGCCGCGAGGATCGCGTCGTGCGCCGCCTTGTGGCCCAGGAACTCCAGCATCATCGCGCCGCACCAGATCTGCCCGATCGGGTTGGCCACACCCTTGCCCGCGATGTCGGGCGCCGAGCCGTGCACCGGCTCGAACAGCGAGGGCGCCTTGCGATCCGGATTGAGGTTGGCGCTGGGCGCGATGCCGATGGTGCCGGTGCAGGCCGGGCCCAGGTCGGACAGGATGTCGCCGAACAGGTTGCTGGCCACCACCACGTCGAAGAAGTCGGGCCGCTGCACGAAGTGCGCGGTCAGGATGTCGATGTGGAACTTGTCCAGCTTCACGCCGGGATAAACCTTGGCCATCTCGGCCACCCGCTCGTCCCAGTACGGCATGGTGATGGCGATGCCGTTGGACTTGGTGGCGCTGGTCAGGTGCTTCTTGGGCCGCGATTGCGCCAGCTCGAACGCGAACTTCAGCACCCGGTCCACGCCGATGCGGGACATCACGGTCTCCTGCATCACGATCTCGCGCTCGGTGCCAGGGTACATGCGCCCGCCGATGCTGGAGTACTCGCCTTCCGTGTTCTCGCGCACGATGTACATGTCGATCTCGCCGGGCTGGCGCGGGCTGCCGTCGCGGCGCACCACCGGCGCCACGATGCCGGGCATCAGGCGCGCCGGACGCAGGTTGACGTACTGGTCGAACTCGCGCCGGAACAGCAGCAGCGAGCCCCACAGCGACACGTGGTCCGGGATCTTCTCCGGCCAGCCGACGGCGCCGAAATAGATGGCGTCGTGGCCGCCGATGCGGTCCTTCCAGTCGTCGGGCAGCATCTTGCCGTGCTTCTCGTAGTAGTCCCAGCTGGAGAAGTCAAAGTGGTCGAACTGCAGGGGGATGCCGAACTTCGTGGCCGCGGCCTCCAGCACGCGGACGCCCTCGGGCATGACCTCCTTGCCGATGCCGTCGCCGGCGATGACCGCGATGCGGTGCTTTCCCATCATGTGCTCCTGAAAAATGAAAATGCTTCGTCGATGACCTGGTGCGGCGACTCTTCCGCCAGGTAGTGCCCGCACGGCAGCGTCCGGCCGGTGGGCTGCACCGCGCGCTCGCGCCACAGCGCCAGCACGTCGAAACAGCGGTGCACCACGCCGTGCTCGCCCCACAGCACGCGCAGGGGCTGGGCCAGCCTGTGCCCGGTGGCGACGTCCTGCCGGTCGTGCGCCAGGTCGATGCCGGCGCTGGCCCGGTAGTCGCCGCAGATGCCGGCGGCCGTGCCCGGGATGGCGGCGCAGCGCTGGTACTCGGCCAGCGCCGCCGCGTCGAAGTTCGCCAGTCCGCCGTGCCGCGCGCCCATCACGCTGCGCACGTAGCGCACCGGGTCGCTCTCGATCAGCGCCTCGGGCAGCGGCGGCGGCTGGATCAGGAAGAACCAGTGCCAGTAGGCCTGCGCGAACTCGCGGCCGGCGTGCTCGTACATGGCCAGCGTGGGCGCGATGTCCAGCAGCATCAGGCGCTCCACGGCATCGGAGTGGTCGGCCGCCAGCCGATGCGCCACCCGCGCCCCGCGGTCATGCGCCAGCACCTGGAAGCGCTCGAACCCCTGCGCGCGCATGACGGCCATCGCGTCCAGTGCCATCTCGCGCTTGGCGTACGCCGCGCCGCCCTCGCCGGGCGCCGGCCGCGACGAGTCTCCGTAGCCGCGCAGGTCCATCAGCAGCACGGTGAAGCGCTGCGCCAGGGCCGGGGCGACGCGGTGCCACATGGCCTGGGTCTGCGGATGGCCGTGCAGCAGCAGCAGCGGCTCCCCGCAGCCGGCACGGCGGCATTGGAGCCGGACGCCGTCGCGCTCCACGGTGAATCGCTGGAATCCCTCGAACATGGGACGCTGATTGTGCAACCCTCAGGCGCGGCCCGGCACCGGCGCGCGCACGACCAGGCCAACACCCAAAGCGGTCAGGGCCACGCCCGCCACCGTCAGCAGGGTGATGGGCTCGCGGAACAGCACCCAGGCCATCAGGGCGGTGCACGGCGGCACCAGGTACAGCAGACTGGTCACGGCGGTGGCCGCGCCGCGCTGGATCAGCAGGTACAGCAGCGAGCTGCCGCCCAGCGTCAGCGCCAGCACCGACCAGGCCATGGAGCCGGCCAGTTCGGCGTTCAGGCCGCCGGTTGCGCCCAGCCAGCGCATCGGCTCGGCCTCCAGCAGGGCCAGGGGCAGCGTGACCACGAAGGCCGCGGCCAGCTGCACCAGGTTGGCGGTGCGCACGTCGCAGGGGGCGATGAAGCGCTTCTGGTACAGCGTGCCGGCCGTGATGCTCATCAGCGCGATGAACGCGAACAGCAGGTTGAGCGCATGCACCTCGCCCAGCCCGAGCTTTTGCCACACCACCAGCATCAGCCCGCACAGGCCCAGCAGCAGGCCGGCCCATTGGCGCCGCGTGACCGCGCCGCCCCAGGCCGAGATCCACACGGCGGTGAGGACCGGCTGCAGGCCGACCAGCAGCGCCGCCAGCCCGGCGCCCATGCCGGCCTTGACCGCGGCCCAGACCCCGCCCAGGTAGCCGGCGTGCATCAGCACGCCCGTGACCGCCAGGTGGCCCCACTGCACGCGGCCGGCCGGCCAGGCGGCACGCGCGGCCACTGCCCAGGCCAGGAAGCACGCCACCGACAGGATGTAGCGCATCGCCAGGAACTTCATCGGCGGCGCATGCGGCATGCCATAGCGCGCGACGATGAAGCCGGTGCTCCAGATCAGCACGAAGACGGCCGGCATGGCCCTGACCAAAGCGCTCATGGTTTCAGGGGACCCGCTTGCGGATCTCGGGCAAAGCCCTTTGCAGGTAATAGACCATGGACCAGATGGTGAGGATGGCGGCGATCCAGATCAACCAGGTGCCCCACACGCCGGTGTCGAGCCGACCGAGCAGCACGCCGTCGTACAGCAGGAAGGGAATGGCCACCATCTGCACCGTGGTCTTGACCTTGCCGAGCATGTGCACGGCCACGCTGCGCGACGCGCCGATCTGCGCCATCCATTCGCGCAGAGCCGAGATAGCGATCTCGCGGCCGATGATGATCAGGGCGACGAACACGTCGGCCCGGCCCAGCTGCACCAGCACCAGCAGCGACGCGCACACCAGGAACTTGTCGGCCACCGGGTCGAGGAAGGCGCCGAACGAGGAGGTCTGGTTCAGCCGCCGCGCCAGGAAGCCATCCAGCCAGTCGGTCAGCGCGAACACCACGAACATGACGGTGGCGATCAGGTTCTGGGTGCGCGGCTCCATCCCCAGGTAGAACACGCCGACGATGAGCGGGATGGCGACGATGCGCGTCCAGGTCAGGAGCGTGGGGATGGTGAAGAACATGAAGGGCCGATTCTGGCATGAGCCGTGCGGCCGCTCCTTCCTCAGTGCAAAGCGCGGTAGATCTCCTCCGCCAGCTCGCGCGAGATGCCCTCCACCGTGGCGATGTCCTCCACGCCGGCCGAGGCCACGCCGCGGATGCCGCCGAAGCGCTGCAGCAGGCGCGCCCGCTTCTTGGCGCCCACGCCGGGGATCTCCTCCAGCTTGCTGCCGCCCACCCGCACCTTGGCCCGGCGCGCGCGCATGCCGGTGATGGCGAAGCGGTGCGCCTCGTCGCGGATCTGCGCCACCAGCATCAGCGCCGCCGAGTCCTTGCCCAGCCAGACCTTCTCGCGGCCGTCGGCGAACACCAGTTCCTCCAGGCCGACGCGGCGGCCCTCGCCCTTCTCCACGCCGACGATCACCGACAAATCCAGCCCCAGTTCGGCGAACACCTCGCGCGCCATGCTCACCTGGCCCTTGCCGCCGTCCACCAGCACCAGGTCGGGCAGGCGGGCGGCGCCGCCGCGGCTGGCCCGCCGGGCGCCTGCGGATGCGGCGCCGGCCTCGACCTCCGCGTCGGCCGCCGGCGCGTCCTCCACCCCGGGAGGCGGAGAAGCATCGGGCGCGTCGCGCCCGGCCTCGGCGAGGCGGCTGTAGCGGCGCGCCAGCACCTGGCGCATGGCCGCATAGTCGTCGCCGGGCGTGATGCCCTCGATGTTGTAGCGGCGGTACTCGCTGTTCTGCATCTTGTGGTGGTGGAACACCACGCACGAGGCCTGGGTCGCCTCGCCGGCGGTGTGCGAGATGTCGAAGCACTCCACGCGGAAGTTGTCGATGTTGTCAGGCTCCAGCTGCAGCGCCTCCACCAGCGCGCGAGTGCGCGCCTGCTGCGAGCCCTCCTCCGCCAGCAGCCGCGCCAGCTGGAGGCCGGCGTTCTTGTCGGCCATCTCCAGCCAGACGCGCCGCTGCTCGCGCGGGTTGTGCACCGCGTTGATGCGCACGCCGCTCTGCTCGGACAGCGCCCCGATCAGCTCGCGGCCGACCGGGTGGCTGGTGATCAGGAAGGGCGGCACCGGCACGCCGATGTAGTGCTGCGCGATGAAGGCCTCCAGCACCTGCACCTCCACCGGCTGCGAGGACGCGCCGTCCTGCCCCGCGTCCTCGCCGCGGTCGAAATCCCGCACCGCCGCCGCGTCCTCCAGGTGCGTGGGAAAGTAGGCGCGGTCGCCCAGGTGCCGGCCGCCACGCACCATCGCCAGGTTGACGCAGGCCTTGCCGCCCTGCACCCGGGCGGCCAGGATGTCCACGTCCTTGTCGGTGCCGGTGTCCACCGATTGCTGGTGCAGCACGCGCGACAGCGCGGCCACCTGGTTGCGCAGCTCGGCCGCCTGCTCGAACTCCAGCTTTTCCGCGTGTTCCATCATGCGCGCCTCCAGCCGCTGCAGCACCTGCTGCGCGTCGCCCAGCAGGAAGGCCTCGGCGTTCCTCACGTCGCGCTGGTAGTCCTCCACCGACACCAGGCTGACGCAGGGGCCTGAGCAGCGCTTGATCTGGTAGAGCAGGCAGGGCCGGGTGCGGTTGGCGAACACCGTGTCCTCGCAGGTGCGCAGGCGGAACACCTTCTGCAGCAGCTGGATGGACTCCTTCACCGCCCAGGCGCTGGGATAGGGGCCGAAGTAGCGGTGCTTGCGGTCCACCGCGCCGCGGTAGTAGGCCACCCGCGGAAACTGCGCCGCGGTCTGTTCCTCGCTGCCCACCTTGTCGGCCGCCCCGTGGATCTTCAGGTAGGGATAGCTCTTGTCGTCCCTGAACAGGATGTTGAACCGGGGGTTCAGCGCCTTGATCAGGTTGTTCTCCAGCAGCAGCGCCTCGGCCTCGGAGCGCACCACCGTGGTCTCCATGCGCGCGATCTTGCCCACCATGTGGCCGATGCGCGTGCCGCCGTGGTTCTTCTGGAAGTAGCTGGACACCCGCTTCTTCAGGTTGCGCGCCTTGCCCACGTACAGCACGCCGCCGGCCTGGTCGAAGTAGCGGTAGACGCCGGGCAGCTGCGGCAGCGCCGCCACCTCGGCCAGCAGTTGGTCGGAATGCACCTCGGACATGCGCCCTATTATCCCGAGCGCATGCTCTGGGACATCTTCTGCAAGGTCATCGACAACCACGGCGACATCGGCGTGTGCTGGCGCCTGGCGGCCGAGCTGGCGCGCCGCGGCGAACGGGCACGGCTGTGGGTGGACGCCCCCGCGGCCCTGGCCTGGATGGCGCCGCAGGGCCAGGCCGGCGTGGAGGTGCGGGCCTGGACCGCCGGCAGCACGGCCGAGGTGGTTCCCGGCGACGTGGTCGTCGAGGCCTTCGGCTGCGAGCCGGGCGAGGCCTTTGCCGCCGCCATCGCCCGGCGCACGCGCGAGCGCGGCCGCCAGCCGGCCTGGATCAACCTGGAGTACCTCTCGGCCGAGCCCTGGGTCGAGCGCTGCCACGGCCTGCCCTCCCCGGTCATGGCCGGGCCCGCGAAAGGCCTGGTCAAGCGCTTTTTCTATCCCGGCTTCACGCCGCGCACCGGCGGGCTGATCCGTGAACGTGACTTCGACGCGCGGCAGGCGGCCTTCGACCGCACCGCCTGGCTGCGCGCCCGTGGGCTGCCTGACGCCGGCGAGCGCCTGGTCAGCCTGTTCTGCTACGAGCCGCCCGCCCTGCCCCGGCTGCTGGCGCAGCTGGCCGCCGGCGACGCGCCCACCCGGCTGCTGGTCACGGCTGGCCGGGCCCAGGCGGCCGTGCAGGCCGCGCTGGCCGACTCCAGCGGACCTGCGGCAGGACTGGAAGGACGGCTGGCCATTTCCTACCTGCCCCTGCTGACCCAGACCGACTACGACCACCTGCTGTGGGCCTGCGACCTCAACTTCGTGCGCGGCGAGGACTCGCTGGTGCGCGCCCTGTGGGCCGGCCGGCCGTTCGTCTGGCAGATCTACCCCCAGCACGACGACGCGCACCACGCCAAGCTGCGCGCCTTTCTCGACTGGCTGCGGGCGCCGGCCTCGCTGCGCGCCTTCCACGAGGGCTGGAACGGCATCGCGCCCGGCCTGCCCGCGGCCGAGCCCGCCACCTGGGCCGCCGTGGCGCAGGACGCGCGCCAGCGGCTGCGGGCCCAGCCCGAGCTGGTGGAGCAGCTCGGCCGGACGGCTTTGGAATCACAGTAAAATTACGGGCTTTGCGCGGGACGTCCAGGCGTTCTTCTCCGCGCACCCCGCCGCGGCAACGGTTCCTCCAGCGAGCGTCCAGCGGCCTATTTACCTCGATGCATCGCCCATGAAAATCGCCCAAGAAATCCGCGCCGGCAACGTGATCATGAACGCAGGCGCGCCCTGGGTCGTGCTCAAGACCGAGTACGCCCGCGGCGGCCGCAACGCCGCCACCGTCCGCATGAAGCTCAAGAGCCTGCTGTCCAACCAGGGCACGGAGATCGTCTTCAAGGCCGACGACAAGATGGACCAGATCGTGCTGGACAAGAAGGACTGCACCTACTCGTACTTCGCCGACCCGATGTACGTCTGGATGGACGGCGAGTACAACCAGTACGAGGTGGAAGCCGAGAACATGGGCGACGCGCTCAACTACCTGGAGGACGGCATGAGCGCCGAGGTGGTGTTCTACGAAGGCAAGGCCATCTCGGTGGAACTGCCCACCAGCGTGGAGCGCGAGATCACCTGGACCGAGCCGGCCGTCAAGGGCGACACCTCGGGCAAGGTGCTCAAGCCCGCCAAGATCGCCACCGGCTTCGAGATCGGCGTGCCGATCTTCGTGGCCCAGGGCGACAAGGTCGAGATCGACACCCGCACCGGCGAGTACCGCCGCCGCGTCTGAGCGCGGGCGCCGGCCGCTGCCCAGGCGGAGCCGGGGTACCGCGAGGCTCCGCAAGGGGCCTTTTCTTTTTCCGGGCCGCAGATGGATTTCGACTTCAGCCACATCGCCGTGCCGTTCCGCATGCAGCCCGGGCTGGCCCGGCTGCCCGAGGGCACGCCGCAGCTCACGCCGCTGGCGCCGCGCAGCCGGCTGCATGCCGAGAAGTCGCAGGTCGTGGCGGCGGGCGCGTCACGCAATCGCGTGCCCGGCTTCGATCCCGCGCCGGCCCTGGAGAGCATCCGCGCGCGCGCCCGGCTGCAGGGCATCGCGCCGCCGGATGATGTCCCGCTGGAGCTGCAGTTCGAGGAAGACTTCGCCGTGCTCGACGGCGACAGCGGCCAGCTGCCCTGGCTGTGCGTCTGCGTGCCCTCGCACTGGGCGCCCGAGGACAAGCTGGGCCTGCCGCTGGCCGCGGTGCACGCGCCCGTGGCCGACGCGGCCACGCTCAAGGCCGCCTCGCGCCACCTGGCCCAGCTGGTGACGGACGGCGGCGCCTGGGAGCGCTTCGTCTGGACCGTGAGCCCTTCGGCCCGCTATGACCAGCACCCGCGCCGCCATGCCCGCACGCCCTGGCCGCCCGAAGGCGCCGACCTCGACGCGTTTGCGGCCGGCTGCTTCCTGCGGGCCGAACGCCAGACCTTCTTCCCGGTCGGCCGCGGCACGCGCCAGGCGGTGTTCACCATCCGCGTGATGGTCGCGCCGCTCGCGCAAGCCGTCGACACCGCGGACAAGGCGCGCCGCATGCACGACAGCATCGCCAGCATGAGCGAGGCCGTGCTGGCCTACAAGGGCCTGGGCCCGGCCCGGGCGCCGCTGCTGGCCTGGCTGGCGGCCCGGGGCGCAGGCTGATCCCTGGCCGTGCTGTTCGTGCCGCCGGCCCTGGCGCTGGCGCTCTGAACGCGCTGCCGGCTAGTACAGGCGGCGCAGCGCCAGGACGGCCAGCAGCAGGACCATCACCAGGGCAAGGCCAGCCACCGGCACCCACAGCGCCCGCAGCTCGCCGGCACGGCGCGGTGCCCGCGCCTGGGCCGCCGGTTCAGGGAAGGGCTGGGCCGAGGGGAACCACTGCAGCAGCTGGGTGGCGGTTTCCGGGGTGAAGAGCTCGAGCGTCAGCCGCTGCAGGGGCACCGCCTCGTTGCCGCCCAGCCCCAGCTCCAGGCGGGAGCCGGCCAGGCGCGCATGCGCCACCTGGTCCACGGGCAGCTTGACGCGGTCTTCACGCCAGCCCAGGCCGCGGCGGAAGCGGCCGGCGATGCGCAGCACGCCGCCCTGCACCCGCAGCTCGACCTTGCCGCGAAAGCGTGGCACGGCGAAGGCGCCGCGCTGCGCCTCGACCAGGCGGGCGACGTAGGTGGCCTGCACGACGGAGGAGTTGCCGGTGCGCTGCGGCGCGAATCGGGGCGCGCCGGTGCGGCGGGCGATCAGCTCGCCCACCGTCAGTTCCACGCCTTCGCTGTCGACCAGCAGGTTCTTGCTGGACAGCGCCTTCTTCATGCGCATGCCCACGATGGTGCGCCGGTCGTAGGGGCCGATGCGGCGTCCCTCGAGCACCACGTGGAAGAGCGGCTGCTCCACTGTGTCGTCCCCCGATCGTCTTCCTCGGCCGCAAGGATAGCCGAGCAGGCGCCCGGCAGGCCCGGGGTTTGGGGCCACAATCGCCGCATGTCTTCCACCCGCAACATCCATGACCAGCGCCTGGCCGACGCCTGGGCCACGCTGCAGTCTCATGCCGACGCCGGGCTGCCGCTGGACCGCGACGCCAGCCGCCTGGCCTTCGCCGACCCCGAGTTCCTGCTGCGGCGCGAGACGCGCGGCATCCGCATCCAGCTGGAACTGCTCAAGCCCGACCTGGAGCAGCAGGCGCACGGCATCGAGAACACCATCGTGGTGTTCGGCAGCGCCCGTTTCCGCAGCGAGGAAGAGGCCGCCGCGCTGGTGACGGCGGCCGAGGCCGGCGGCGACGCCGCCGTGATCCGCCGCGCCCGCGCCCTGGCCCGCAACGCCCACTACTACGAGAAGGCGCGCGCCTTCGGCAAGCTGGTGGCGCAGTACAGCGCCCCCAAGGACAGCCACGACAAGCTGTTCATCTGCACCGGCGGCGGCCCGGGCATCATGCAGGCGGCCAACCGCGGCGCCCACGAAGGCGACGGCATCAGCGTGGGCCTGTCGATCGCGCTGCCGATGGAGGAAGCCGCCAACCCCTACGTCACGCCGGCGCTGTCGTTCAAGTTCCACTACTTCGCGCTGCGCAAGATGCACTTCATGATGCGGGCCAAGGCGCTGGTGGCCTTCCCCGGCGGCTTCGGCACGCTGGACGAGCTGTTCGAGGTGATCACGCTGGTGCAGACGCGCAAGGCCAAGCAGGTGCCCATCGTGCTGTTCGGCTCGGAGTACTGGAAGAAGCTGATCAATTTCGAGGCGATGGTCGACGAGGGCGTGATCTCGCCCGACGACCTGAAGCTGTTCGAGTACGCCGACGACCCGCAGCGCGCCTGGGACGTCATCAGGGCGTTCTACCGGCTCTGAACAGGTTCCCCCAGGCGCAGGGCCAGGCGGGTGCCCGCGCCGACCGCGGCGCCCACCGCCCAGAACACGCCGGCGATGCCCACCGCCGCACCCGCAACGCCGAACAGCATGGGCATGAGCACGCTGGAGGCATTGATGGCCATGACCCGCAACGCCACCGCTTCGCCCTGCCGGTGCGCCGGCGTGATCTGGTGCAGGGTGCTCATGATCATGGGCTGCACGCAGCCCAGCGCCACGCCCAGCAGCACCGAGCAGGCTCCCATGGCCAGCGGATGGTGCATCAGGGGGTAGAGCGCGAACAGCAGCGCCGTTGCCGCCATGGCGCCGGCGATCACGGCCGACTCGCGCAGGCGCGCGGCCAGCACCGGCAGCAGCACGCGCACCAGCGCCGCCGCGATCGCGAAGGCGCCCAGCAGGCTGCCGATGACCGAGGCCGACAGGCCGCGCTCGTGCCCCAGCACCGGCACCACGAAGGTGTGCACGTCCCAGCAGGACGACAGCAGCCAGTTGACCAGCAGCAGGCGCCGGAAGCCGGTCTCGCGCACCAGGTCCCAGGCGGTGCCCGGCTTGCTGCCGGCGGGCGCCACCACCGGTGGCAGCTCGCGCGCGCCGCGCACCCAGAACCAGGTGGCCAGCGGCAGCACGGCCATCAGGAAGAAGGCCCAGCGGAAGCCGCCGTGGTCGATCACCAGCCCGGCGGCGAACGGCCCCAGGAAGTTGGAGACCGCCGGCCCGATCGCCAGCCAGGAGAACACCTGGCGCAGCCGGGTGGCGTCGCCGGCGGCCCGGCCCACGTGCCGCTGCAGGGCGATCGAGGCGGCCCCGGTGGCGCCGCCGGTCATCAGGGCACTGGCGCAGAGCACGGGGTAGATGGGCCAGGCCACGGCCAGGCCGGCACCCAGGGTCGCGACCGCCACGCTCACGGCCACCGGCGCCCTCAGTCCGCGCCGGTCGGCGAAGCGGCCGGCCGGCAGGGCCAGGAACACCTGGGTCAGCGCGAACAGCGCCAGCAGAACGCCCACGGCCGCCGCGCTGTGGCCCTCGCGCAGCGCCAGCAGCGGCGCCGCCATGCGCATGCCGGCCATGCAGGCGTGCAGGAAGACCTGACCGGCGATCAGCCGGGCCAGCTCGACGCCGGGGGTGCCGGGCCGCTCAGCTGTCGTCGTCACCGCTCTCCTCGGCCAGGGGCAGCATGGCCTGGGCCTGGCCCTCGGGCAGCGCCTCGACCACCTTGAGGGCACGGCGCATCTGCTTGGTGCGGGTGTCGGCCTTGTCCAGGGTGTCGGAGGCCTTCTGCACCTGCTCCTTGATGCGCGCCACCCAGTCGCCGTAGCGTTCGAACTCGGTCTTGACCGCGCCCAGCACCTTCCAGACCTCGGAGGCCTGCTGCTCCAGCGCCAGCGTGCGAAAGCCCATGTGCAGGCTGTTGAGCATGGCCAGCAGCGTGGTCGGGCCGGCCAGCGTGACGCGAAAGTCCCGCTGCAGCGCGTCCATCACCCCGGGGCGGCGCAGCACCTCGGCGTACAGGCTTTCGATCGGCAGGAACAGGATGGCGAAATCGGTCGTGTGCGGCGGGCACAGGTAGCACTCGCAGATGGACTTGGCCTCCTGGCGGATGCGCGCCTCCAGCGCGCGGCCCGCGCTGTCCACGCCGGCGTGGTCGGCACGGTCGTGCGCCTCCAGCAGGCGCTCGTAGTCCTCGCGCGGGAACTTGGCGTCGACCGGCAGCCACACCGGCAGGCCATCGGCGGTGCGGCCCGGGAAACGGATGGCGAAGTCGACGCGCTGGTTGCTGCGCGGCTTGGTCTCGATCTGCTTGCCGTACTGCTCGGGCGTGAGCACCTGCTCCAGCAGGGCTTCCAGCTGCACCTCGCCGAACATGCCGCGGGTCTTGACGTTGGTCAGCACGCGCTGCAGGTCGCCGACTCCCTGGGCCAGGCTCTGCATCTGACCCAGGCCCTGGTGCACCTGCTCCAGCCGCTCGGCCACCTGCCGGAAGCTCTCGCCCAGGCGCGTCTCCAGGGTGGTCTGCAGCTTCTCGTCCACCGTCCTGCGCATCTCCTCGAGCTTGGCGGCATTGGTCTGCTGCAGCATCGCCAGCTGCGCCTCCAGCGTGCTGCGCACCTCGGCCATGCGCCGGGCATTGGACTCGCCCAGGTTCTGCAGCTGCTGCGTGAGCGTGTCCGACAGGGTCTTCTGCACCAGGGTGAGCTGCTGGGCGAAGGCATCCAGCTGGCTGTTCTGCGTGCGCGTGGTCTCGCTGGCCTGGCGGACCACGGCCGCCTGGAAGGTCGCGAGGGTGTGCGTCATCTCCTGGCGCGAACCCCGGGTCGACTCGCTGATCTCGCGCCGCAGCTCGCGCTCCAGCCGCTCGCCGGCGGCCAGGATCTCGGCGCGCCCGGTGTCGATGACCGGCCTGCGCACCAGCAGGACGACGACCAGCACCAGCGTCACCGCCAGCAGGACGGCGACAGCCACCAACAGCCAGAATTCCACTCGCTCAGGTCCGCTGCAGCACGTCGGGGTTGAGCGGCGTCAGCGGCTTGCCGTGCACCAGGAAGCCGATCAGGTTGTCGGCGGCCAGCTGGGCCATGGCCTTGCGCGTGGGCACGGTGGCGCTGGCGATGTGGGGCGTGAGCACCACGTTGGGCACGGTGAGCAGGTCGGGATGCAGCTTGGGCTCGCCCTCGTACACGTCCAGGCCGGCGGCAGCGATGCGCTTGTCGCGCAGGGCCTGGGCCAGGGCGGCATCGTCGACGATGCCGCCGCGAGCGATGTTGATCAGGTTGGCGGTGGGTTTCATCTGCGCCAGCTCGGCCGCGGCTATGGCGTGGTGCGACTGCGCGCTGTAGGGCAGCACCAGCACCAGGTGGTCGGCCGTGCGCAGCAGCTCTTCCTTGCTGACGTAGCGGGCCTTGCAGGCGGCTTCCTGCTCGGCCGGCAGGCGCGAGCGGTTGTGGTAGATCACCTTCATGCCGAAGCCGTGCGCGCCGCGCCTGGCGATGCCCTGGCCGATGCGGCCCATGCCCAGGATGCCCAGCGTGCTGCCGTGCACGTCCGAGCCGGCGAACATGTCGTAGGCCCACTTCTGCCACTTGCCGGCGCGCAGGTAATGCTCGCTCTCGGTGACCCGGCGGGCCGTGGCCATCAGCAGCGCGAAGCCGAAATCGGCCGTGGTTTCGGTCAGCACGTCCGGCGTGTTGGTGCCCAGCACGCCGGCGGCGGTCATGGCCGGCAGGTCGAAGTTGTTGAAGCCCACCGCCATGTTGGCGGCGATCTTCAGGCTGGGGCAGGCCGCCAGCAGCTCGCCGTCGATGCGCTCGCCGCCGGTGGTGAAGACGCCGGCCTTGCCCTGGAGCTTGGCAAGCAGCCGCTCGCGCGGCCAGGCCTCGTCGGCCTGGTTGTGCTCGACCTCGAAATGCTGCTCGAGCTTGGCGATGACCTCGGGGAAGATGACGCGGGCGACCAGGATGCGGGGTTTGCTCATGATGTTCAGCGGAACCAGATGAAGGTGATGAGGACGAACAGCGGCACCAGGACGGCGCCCGACCAGGCCATGTAGCCGAAGAAGCTGGGCATTTTGACACCGCGGTCCTCGGCGATGGCCTTGACCATCAGGTTGGGCGCGTTGCCGATGTAGGTGTTGGCGCCCATGAACACGGCGCCGGCCGAGATGGCGGCCAGCGTCGGGGCCATGGTGGTCATCAGCACGGCCGGGTCGCCGCCGGCGGTGTTGAAGAACACCAGGTAGGTGGGCGCGTTGTCCAGGAAGGAGCTGAGCGCGCCGGTGGCCCAGAAGTACATGGCCGGGTCGGGCGTGCCGTCCGGCCGGGTGACGGCCGCCACGATAGCGCCGAACGGCCCGTCGACCCCGGCGCGCAGCATGGCGATCACCGGGATGATGGTCAGGAAGATGCCGGCGAACAGCTTGGCCACCTCGGCCATGGGGCCCCAGGAGAACTGGTTGTCCCGGTGCACCGAGGCCGGCGTGAGCTGCAGCGACACCAGGGTCACGGCGACCAGGCCGATGTCGCGCAGCAGGCCGGGCAGGCCCACCTGCGTGCCCAGGACATCGAAGTGCACGCCGGATTCCCAGGTGCCGCTCATCAGCACCAGCGCCACGATGACGGCCAGCAGCCAGAAATTGCGCGCGCCGTCGAAGCCGATGGCGCGGGTGTCGGGGGTGGGGTCCACCGGCTGGAATTCCTCGCGGCGGCGATAAAACCAGCTGTCCAGCGCGTAGAACAGAACCAGCAGCGTGCCGAGCAGGAACAGCGTCTCGGGGAAGATGTTCCTCAGCGTCCAGAAGAAGTCCACGCCCTTGAGGAAGCCCAGGAACAGCGGCGGGTCGCCCAGCGGCGTGAGCGAGCCGCCGGCGTTGGCGACGATGAAGATGAAGAAGACGACGACGTGCGCCTTGTGGCGGCGGTTGTCGTTGGCCCGGATCAGCGGGCGGATCAGCAGCATGGATGCGCCGGTGGTGCCCATGAAGCTGGCCAGCACGGCGCCGACGGCCAGGATGCCGGTGTTCAGGCCGGGGCTGCCGTGCAGGTTGCCCCGGATATAGATGCCCCCCGCCACCGTGAACAGCGCCGTCAGCAGGATGACGAACGGCAGGTACTCGGCGAGCAGCGCATGCACGAAGCTGGCGGCCGCGGCGCCGAAGCCGAAGGTCAGCGCGAACGGCACCAGGAAGGCCAGCGCCCAGGCCGCTGTCACCTTGCCATAGTGGTGGTGCCAGAAGCGCAGCGCCAGCAGCGGCATCAGCGCGATGGACAGCAGGATGCCGACGAAGGGCACGGCCCACAGCGGCGTGAGCTGGCGGCCGTCCAGCTCGGCGGCCAGGGCGAGCTGCGGCAGCGCCAGCAGCAGCGTGGCGGCAAGCCCGCGCGAAAGCGTCATTCCAGATGTCTCCTGATCAGCGGCAAGCGGCCGAGCATACAACCGGACGGGGCGTAGGCAGGGTACCCGGCAGGCGATGCCCCGCGCGGCACGGCAGGCGGTGCCCGGTCGGGGCTCATACTGTGGCGGTCGGCGCTTTGCGCCGACTTCGCAGGCCGTTCTCTTCGGCCTGGGGCCGCGGCATAACTCGCTACGCGCCCCGAAGGGCGCTGCGCTCAGACAGATGCCGCGAGTCAGATCACGAAGCGCGCCGCACCGGCGGCGCGCAGCCCCAGGCCGAAGAGCCGTCCCGCCGCCCCAGAAATCGCCCCGCCCGGGCACCGCCTGCCGCGCTGAGGCGTGGTTTCTTGCGCATGGCTGCTAAGACCTCTGCGCGCCAACCTGGTCGGTGGGCGCCAGGCGCTCCCCGGCAGGGGCGATTTCTGGGGCGGCTGCGATGGACCGGGCCTGGGCTTGTGCGCGCCGCCAGTGCGGCGCGCCTCGTTGACTGACTCACCGCATCTGTTTGAGCGGAGCGCCCTTTGGGGCGCGTAGCGAGTTATGCGGTGCAAGCCCAGGCCCGGTCCATCGCAGCGAAGTGCGTGCGCAGCACGCACCGACACAGTATGAGCCCCTGGCGGGGAGCGCCTGGCGCCCCGCGCGGGGCAACGCTCGACGCGCCCGGGACCGTCCGGAAGCTCACTCCAGCCAGCGGGCGAAGCGCTCGACCGGCTCGCGCGGCGTGTGGAAGCCGTTGACCGGTGCCGACTCGTCGGCCCAGCCCAGGGCCATGCCGCACACCAGCATTTCGTCCGCGCCGGCGCCGATGTGCGGCAGGATGATCCTGGCGAAGCCGTTCCAGGCCGCCTGCGGGCAGGTGTGCAGGCCCCGCGCTCGGGCGGCCACCATGATGCTCTGCAGGAACATGCCGTAGTCCACCAGCGAGCCGCGACCCATGATGCGGTCCAGCGTGAACATCAGGCCCACCGGCGCGTCGAAGAAGCGGTAGTTGCGCTGGTGCTGGGCGTGCATCCGGTCCTTGTCGCCCTTGGTGATGCCCAGCAGGCCGTACAGGCCCCAACCGTTCTCGCGCCGGCGGTCGATGTAGGGGGACACCCACTTCTCGGGGTAGTAGTCGTACTCCTCCCGGTACTCGGCGGCGAGCTGGGGGTTGGCGCGGATCGCGTCATGTGCGGCGCAGACCTTGTCCACCAGGGTGTCGCGGCTGGCCCCCTGCAGCACGTAGACGCGCCAGGGCTGGGTGTTGGTGCCCGAGGGCGCGCGGCTGGCCACCGCGAGGATGTCCTCGAGGGTGCGGCGCTCCACCGGCCGCGGCAGGAAGGCGCGCGCCGAGAACCGGCTGGCGATGGCCTGGTCCACGCTGCGGGGGTCGGCCACCACCGTGCTCACTTGGTTCATTGCAAGGCCTCCAGGACGGCCCGCAACCGGGCCGGAAGCGGGACCGGCCGCCGGCTGGCCTTGTCCACGTAGACATGAATGAAATGGCCCTTGGCCGCGGTGAGCGGCTCGCCCGCCGCGAACAGCCCCACTTCGTAGCGCACGCTGGAGCCGCCGATGCGCGCCACGCGCAGGCCGGCCTCCACAACTTGGGGAAAGGCCAGCGGCGCGAAGTAGTTGCACCGGGTCTCGACCACCAGGCCGATGGTGGCGCCCTGGTGGATGTCCAGGGCGCCCTGCTCGATCAGGTGGGCGTTGACCGCCGTGTCGAACCAGCTGTAGTAGACGACGTTGTTGACGTGTCCGTAGACGTCGTTGTCCATCCAGCGGGTGCCTAGGGGACGGAAAGCCCGGTAGGCGCTGCGCGGCTCGGGCTGCGGCTTGGGGCTTGACTCGCTCATCGGGCGCGATTCTGCCAGCGGCGCCAGTACTGCACGGCCACCCGGAAGGTGTTGACCTGCACCTGCACCGTGTCCTCGATGCGCGTGCCGTAGCCGCCGGCCATGGCGAAGGCCAGCGGCACGCCGCGCTGCCAGGCCCAGTCGAACACGCGCCGGTCGCGCGCCTCCAGGCCGTCCCAGGTCAGCTTGAGCCGGCCCAGCCGGTCGCCCTCGTGCGGGTCGGCACCGGCCAGGTAGATCACCAGCCCCGGGTCGAAGCGCCGGTCCAGCTCGTCCAGCGCGCCCTCCAGGGCGCTCAGGTACTCGTCGTCGCCGCAGCCGTCGGGCAGGTCGACGTCCAGGTCGCTGGGTTCCTTGCGGAACGGGAAGTTCTTCTGCCCGTGCAGCGACAGGGTGAACACGGTCGGGTCGCCGTGGAAGATGCGGGCCGTGCCGTTGCCCTGATGCACGTCCAGGTCCACGATCGCCACCCGCAGCGGCTTCGCGCGCTGCCGGCCCCATTCGGCTTGCATCAGGCGGCTGGCCACGGCTGCGTCGTTGAAGACGCAGAAGCCCCCGCCCTTGTCGGCGTAGGCATGGTGGGTGCCGCCGGCGATGTTGGCCGCCACCCCGTCCTGGAAGGCGGCCCGGCAGGCGCTGATGGTGGCGCCCACCGATCGGCGCGCCCGCTCGGCCATGGCCGGGCTCCAGGGAAAGCCGATCTCGCGCTGGATGCGGGGATCGACCGAACCGTCGCTGATCGCCTGGATGTAGCCCGGCGTGTGGGCCAGCGCCAGCTCGCCGTCGCTGGCCGGCAGCGCCTGCGCCAGGCGGATTCCGGGCAGCTCATCCGCCAGCCGGTCGCGCAGCAGCTGGTACTTGGCCATGGGAAAGCGATGGCCCGGCGGCAACGGCAGGACGAACTGGGTGGCATAGAAGACCTGCATGGGGACGATTGTCCCGGCGTGTCCAAACCCCGCGGTTTTAGGCAATCACTTCTAGATTGCTGCAATGCAGCAAAAATGCTTGCAAGCGACGGGGCGCTCCTTATAATTCCGCTAATGCTGCACCGCAACAAAACAGGCCTTCGGGCTGGCAGCGTAGACGGATCCTCACTTCCTTCCCATCATTCTGGAGATTTCTGACATGTTGACCGCTGAGCAAATCCTGGCCTCCCACAAAGCCAACGTCGAGACCCTGTTCGGCCTGACCGCCAAGGCCTTCGAAGGCGTGGAGAAGCTGGTCGAGCTGAACATGACCGCGTCCAAGGCCGCGATCGCTGAAGCCGCCGGCACCACCCAGGCCCTGCTGAGCGTCAAGGACGCGCAGGAACTGCTGTCCCTGCAGGCCTCGCTGTTCCAGCCCCTGGCCGAGAAGACCGCTGCCTACAGCCGCCATCTGTACGACATCACCTCGGGCACCGGTGCCGAGATGGGCAAGACCTTCGAAGCGACCGCCAGCGATGCCCAGCGCAAGCTCCTGGCCGTGGTCGACAACGCCGCCAAGAACGCCCCGGCCGGCAGCGAGACCGCCGTGGCCGTGTTCAAGAGCGCCGTGGCTGCCGGCACCAACGCCCTGGAGTCCGTGCAGAAGGCCGTGAAGCAGGCCACCGACGTGGCCGAAGCCAACTTCAACACCATGGCCAACACGGCCGTCAACGCCGCCAAGAGCACCACCGCCCGCACTGCCAAGCGCTGAACGCGAGTTTCCTGCCTCGATGCAGGAACTCTGTGCACGCGGGGGCATCTATTCCAGACTCTCGGGCGAGCCGAACGGGAGTTCTCAGGTTGTCTCCTCGGGTCCTTCGACACCTTCAGAGGTTCAGGATCCCTTAGCCCCAGCCGCAAGGCTGGGGCTTTTTTATGTCCGCCCCAGTGGGCGGCGGCGCGAAGCGCAGACGCCCCAGCCGCAAGACTGGGGCTTTTTTCATGGCGCTTGCCTCGTCCGCCTCAGCTGAAATTGAGAACGATTCGTGTTTGCTTTATCATCCGGATGCGACATCGATCTCCAACCGTTCCACGAGGACTCCCATGACCCGCAAAGCTATCGCGACCTTCGGTCTGCTGCTGGCCGCCGCTGCCGGCGTCTCCGCCCAGGAGCAGGTGCTCAACCTGTATTCGGCACGGCACTACTCCACCGACGAGGCGCTGTACAGCAACTTCACCAAGGCCACGGGCATCAAAATCAACCGCGTCGACGCCGATGACGCGGGCATCCTGGCGCGCCTGAAAGCCGAAGGCGCCGCCTCGCCGGCCGACGTGATCCTGCTGGTCGATGCGGCGCGGCTGTACCGCGGCGAGGTCGACGGCCTGTTCAAGCCCATCAAGTCCAAGGCGCTGGAAGAGGCCATCCCCGCCCAGTACCGCGGCAAGGCCACGGCCGAGGGCACGCCCTGGTTCGGCTTTTCCACCCGGGCCCGCGTGGTGGCGTACGACAAGCTCAAGGTCAAGCGCGAGGACGTGGACACCTACGAAGAGCTGGCCGACGCCAAGAACAAGGGCAAGATCTGCATCCGCTCGGGCTCGCACCCGTACAACCTGTCGCTGTTCGGCGCCGTCACCGAACACCTGGGCGAGCAGAAGGCCGAGATGTGGCTCAAGGGCCTGCAGGCCAACCTGGCACGCGATCCCAAGGGCGGCGACACCGACCAGATCAAGGCCGTGGGCGCCGGCGAATGCCAGATCGCGGTCAGCAACAGCTACTACATCGCCCGCCTGATGCGCTCGAGCAACCCGGACGACAAGGCGCTGATGGAAAAGGTGGGCGTGGTCTTCCCCAATCAGAACAGCTGGGGCACGCACCTGAACATCGCCGGCGGCGCCGTCGCCAGGAACGCCAAGAACACCGACAACGCTGTCAAGTTCCTGGAGTACCTGGCCAGCCCCGAGGCGCAGAACTACTTCGCCAACGGCAACAACGAGTGGCCCACGGCCAAGGGCGTGAAGGTCAGCAACCCGGCGCTGCAGGCCATCAGCGGCGGCGGCGACTTCAAGGCCGAGACCATCCCGCTGACGGCGGTGGGCGCCAACACGGTCAAGGTGCAGCAGATGCTCGACCGGGTCGGCTTCAAGTAAGCAGCAGCCCACACCCGCACCGAGCCCGCCGCGAGCGGGCTTTTTTGTCCCGATAATTGACGTGAACGTCAACGTCAACCAGGAGCACACATGGACATCCAGGGCAAGGTCTTCATCGTCACCGGCGGCGCTTCCGGCCTGGGCGAAGGCACGGCGCGCATGCTGGCGGCCGCCGGCGGCAAGGTGGTGATCGCCGACATGCAGGCCGACAAGGGCGAGGCCATCGCCCGCGAGATCGGCGGTGCCTTCGTCAAGTGCGACGTGAGCCAGGAGGCCGACGGCCAGGCGGTGGTGGCCAAGGCCGTGTCCCTGGGCAAGCTGATGGGCCTGGTCAACTGCGCCGGCATCGCGCCGGCCGAGAAGACCGTGGGCAAGAACGGCGCGCACAGCCTGACCGTGTTCACCAAGTGCATCACGGTCAACCTGGTGGGCAGCTTCAACATGATCCGCCTGGCCGCCGAGGCCATGGGCAGGAACGAGCCGGAAGCCACCGGCGAGCGCGGCTGCATCATCTCCACCGCCTCGGTCGCCGCCTACGACGGCCAGATCGGCCAGGCCGCGTACAGCGCGTCCAAGGGCGGCGTGGTCGGCATGACCCTGCCCATCGCGCGCGACCTGGCGCGCAGCGGCATCCGCAACATGACCATCGCCCCCGGCATCTTCGGCACGCCCATGATGTTCGGCATGCCCAAGGAGGTGCAGGACTCGCTGGCCGCGGCGGTGCCCTTCCCCTCGCGCCTGGGCACGCCCCAGGACTACGCCAAGCTGGCCCGCCACATCTTCGAGAACGACATGCTCAACGGCGAGGTGATCCGGCTGGACGGCGCCATCCGCCTGGCGCCGCGCTGAGCCGGGGCGTCCGGCCTGCGGCTAACATGGCCGCCCCACGGTAGGAGAAGCCATGAAACTCAAGCTCAGCCTGCTGGCGTCCACGGCGTTGGCTGCCGTGCTGGCGGCCTGCGCCAGCGCCCCGTCGGACTTCAGCTACCAGCCGCCGACGCTGCCGGAGGCGCCGTCCGGCTATACCGACAAGCCCGGTTGGGCCACGCAGAAGTTCGCCGTGGCCGCCGCCAACCCGCTGGCCACCGACGCCGGCTACCAGGTGCTCAAGGCCGGCGGCTCCGCGATCGACGCGGCCATCGCGGTGCAGATGGTGCTGACCCTGGTCGAGCCGCAGTCCAGCGGCATCGGCGGCGGCGCCTTCCTGCTGCACTACAACGGCAAGGAGGTCGAGGCGTTCGACGGGCGCGAGACCGCGCCGGCCGCGGCCGACGAGAAGCTGTTCCTGGGCGCCGACGGCAAGCCCCTGCCCTTCTACGAAGGCGTGGTGGGCGGCCGCTCGGTGGGCGTGCCGGGCACGGTGCGCCTGCTGGAGATGGCGCACCGGCAGTACGGCAAGCTGCCCTGGGCGGCGCTGATGCAGCCGGCCATCCGGCTGGCCGAAGGTGGTTTCCAGGTCAGCCCCCGGCTGAACACGCTGGTCAAGGGCGACGCCCACCTGAAGAAGGACCCGGTCGCCGCCGCCTATTTCTACAAGCCCGACGGCGAGGCGCGCGAGGTCGGCGCCAACCTGCGCAATCCCGAGCTGGCGGCCGTGCTGCGCCGCATCGCGACCGAGGGCTCCAAGGCCTTCTACGAAGGCGAGGTGGCCCGGGCCATCGTGGACAAGGTGCAAAAGCACCCCGCCAACCCGGGCAGGCTCACGCTGGCCGACCTGGCCGGCTACCAGCCGAAGAAGCGCGCGCCCCTGTGCCACGACTACGCCGCGGCGTCCAGGAGCTATCGCATCTGCGGCTTCCCCCCGCCCAGTTCGGGCGCCATCGCGGTCGGCCAGATCCTGGGCATCCTGGCGAACACGGATGCCGCTTCCTTGCCGCTGCAGCCGGACGGCCTGCCCCCGGCCGACTGGCTGCACCTGTACACCGAGGCGGCACGCCTGGCCTTCGCCGACCGCGGCCAGTACGTGGCCGACCCGGATTTCGTGCAGCCGCCGGCCGGCAGCTGGATGAGCCTGCTGGCGCCCGCCTACCTGGCCGAGCGCGCCCGGCTGATCGGGCCGCAGAGCATGAAGGTGGCGCAGCCGGGCACGCCGGGCGGCGCGCGTGTCGGCACGGCGCCCATGCCCGAGCAGCCGGAGTTCGGCACCTCGCACATCAGCATCGTCGACGGCTTGGGCAACGCCATCGCCATGACCACCACCATCGAGGACCAGTTCGGCTCGCGCCAGATGGTCAAGGGATTTCTCCTCAACAACGAACTGACCGACTTCAGCTTCGCGCCCAGCGACGCGCAGGGCCAGCCCATCGCCAACCGGGTGCAGCCGGGCAAGCGGCCGCGCTCGTCCATGGCGCCCACCCTGGTGTTCGACAAGGGCACGGGCCAGCTGGTGATGAGCGGCGGCAGCCCCGGCGGCGCGCTGATCATCCATTTCACGGCCAAGACCCTGTACGGCGTGCTGAACTGGGGCCTAACGCCGCAGCAGGCGATCAACCTGCCCAACTTCGGCTCCAACAACGGCCCCACGCTGCTGGAGGAAAAGCGCTTCCCGCCGGCGACGGTGGACGCGCTGCGCACCCGTGGCGCCGAGGTGCGCGAGCAGGCCATGACCAGCGGCCTGCAGGCCATCACGCGCGGCCAGGCGCATGGGCAGGCATTCTGGTTCGGCGGCGCCGACCCGCGCCGCGAAGGCATCGTGATGGGCGATTGAGGGCGCTATCCTCCGTGGGGCGGATGGCGCCCGTCCTGCCGCTCGATGCGTTCGTACTCGGAGATGACCTGCGCGCCAAGCAGCAGCAGTGCGGCAGCGATCTCAAGGCTCAGCAACACGACGATGGCCGTGGTGAGCGAGCCGTACACCAGGCTGACCTGCGACAGCGTGCTGAAGTACCACACCAGCAGCCGGCGTGTCAGTTCCCAGAGCAGGGCCGCCGTCGTGCCGCCCAGCAGCGCGTGCCGCCATTTCAGCCGTCCCACGGGCATGACCATGTAGACCGAGGTCAGCAGCAGGATCTCGCCAGTCAGGCCCAGCAGGTACAGCAGCAGCCCCGACAGGCCGCTGAGCGACCACTCGCGGCCCAGCACCTCGACGGTTTCCTCCCCCAGCGCCTGCAGGCTGCCCGCTGCCAGGGTGACCACGAGCAGGCCCACGCCCAGGCAGAGGATGTACAGGTACGGCAGGAGCGCCGACACCAGCACATGCCGCCGCCGCACCACGACACGGTGCAGGAAGATCACCGACATGGCCTTTTCCAGCACGGTAAAGGCCAACGAACTGAAGAACAGCATGGTCGCCAGCAGCACCCAGCCGACCACCTCGCGGTGCGCCATGAAGGTGGCCAGTTCGTCCACGACCGCCCGTGACTGGCCGGGCGTCAAGAGTTCGAGGTAGCGTCCCAGCGTGCGCAGCAGCTCGTCCTGGTCCACCATGTGCGACAGCGCGATGACGACCAGGATCAGCAGCGGCACCACGGACAGCAGCGCGTAGTAGGCCACCGCCCCTGCCAGCAGCAGCCCCTGGTTGTCCCGGAACCCGCGCAGTACGCGAGAGATGAAGGTGCGTGGGCTGCCCAGGACCTGGGACGCGGCAGGACTGAGACGCCAGCGGAAAGGCATGCCGCCAGTATGGGGCCGCACGCCGCGTCAGTAAGATGGCGCATCCATGGCGATCCCCGATTCCTTCCTGCAGGAGCTGCTGGCCCGCGCCGACGTGGTGGAGATCGTCGGCCGCCACGTGCAGCTGAAGAAAACGGGCGCCAACTTCTCGGGCCTGTGCCCCTTCCATGCCGAGAAGTCGCCCTCCTTCACCGTCAGCCCGACCAAGCAGTTCTACCACTGCTTCGGCTGCGGCAAGCATGGCAACGCCATCGGTTTCCTGATGGAGCACGCCGGCATGGGCTTCGTCGACGCGGTCAAGGACCTGGCCGGCCAGTACGGCCTGCAGGTGCCCGAGGACGAGCGCTCGCCGCAGGATCGCGAGCGCGCCGCGCAGCAGCGCGCCAGGCAGCAGACGCTGGCCGACGTGCTGGAGAAGGCCGGCGAGGCGTACCGCAAGCACCTGAAGAACTCGCCGCGCGCGGTCGCCTACCTGAAGGGCCGCGGCCTGTCGGGCGCCGTCGCCAAGCAGTTCGGGCTGGGCTACGCCCCCGAGGGCTGGCGCAGCCTGGCCAGCGTGTTCGCGCAGTACGACGACCCGCTGCTGGTGGAGGCGGGGCTGGTGATCACGGGCGAGGACGGCGAGGACAAGCGCTACGACCGCTTCCGCGACCGCATCATGTTCCCCATCCGCAACGTCAAGGGCGAGTGCATAGGCTTCGGCGGCCGGGTGCTGGGCGACGAGAAACCCAAATACCTGAACTCGCCCGAGACCCCGGTTTTCAGCAAGGGCCGCGAGCTGTACGGCCTGTACGAGGCGCGCCAGGCGCTGCGCGAGCAGGGCTACGTGCTGGTGACCGAGGGCTACATGGACGTGGTGGCCCTGGCCCAGCTGGGGTTCCCCAATGCCGTCGCCACCTTGGGAACGGCCTGCACCACGGACCACGTGCAGAAGCTCTTCCGCTTCACCGACAGCGTGGTGTTCAGCTTCGACGGCGACGCCGCCGGCCGCCGCGCGGCGCGGCGCGCGCTGGAGGCCGCCCTGCCCTATGCCACGGACGTGCGCACGGTACGCTTCCTGTTCTTGCCGCCCGAGCACGACCCGGACAGCTACATCCGCGAGTTCGGCCGCGAGGCGTTTGCCCGCTGCGTGGGCGAAGCCGCGCCGCTGTCGCGCTTCCTGGTGGACAGCGCCGGCGAGGGTTGCGACCAGGCAACCGCCGAAGGCCGTGCGCGGCTGGCGGCCAATGCCAAGCCGCTGTGGTCGGGCCTGCCCGACGGCGCGCTCAAGCGCCAGCTGCTGGCCGAGATTGCCGAGCAGGTGCAGCTGGACGCCCAGGAACTGTCGTCGCTCTGGAGCGGCCGCCCCGCGCGCCGGGCCGCTTCCAGGCCCGCCGCCTCCCCCTCGCCACCGGCCGCGCGCCGCGGCCGGCCCGGCCGCGCCTTGCCGGCCAGCCGGGCCGACCACGCGGCGCGGCTGCTGCTGGGCCATTCCGCCGCCTGGGAGCAGCTCACGCAGGAAGACCATGTGCTGCTGTGCTCATTGCCAGCGCCGCATGGCGAGTTGCTGGGGTGGCTGGAGAGTCAGGTGCTGGAGCATGGCCCGCTCCCCTGGGGCAGCTTGCGCGAGGCGCTCCAGGGCCAGCCCGCGGCCGAGCTGGCCGAGCGGTTGATGAACGAGTCGCCGGCCGCTGCGGCGCCCCTGTCCGAGGCCACGGCCGAGCTACGGGACCTGCTCGACCGCATGCTGGTCGAGCGGCTCAAGGCCCAGGAGACCACGGCCATCGAGGCGGGCAACCTGGAGCTGTACCGCCAGCTTCACAGCCGGCGCCGGGAACTGGAAACCACGCTCTAAGCACAGCCCTGGGGCTTGAATTCCGGCGGCCCCGATATAATGTACGGTTTGCTAGCGGCAAGAGCGACAGCAGCACCTCCGGGCCGGCCGACAGTGACTCCACAGCGAGCACGACAGCGCCAACTCACCGCAAGGACTGCACCCCAAATGTTCGCCCACCCATCTTGCCCTTGAGTCCTGGCCGGCTTGTGCGCCGGTTCAGCTCATCACCCGCGCCGGGTTGTAGTGGCGCTTTTGTGTTTGTGCCGTTCTCTTGATGCATCGAGGTTCTCCATGCCTGCCCCGAAGTCCGGATCAGCCAAAGCCGCTCCTGCGAAACCCACTGCGAAGAAAGTGATCAAACCGGCCTCCGCCAAGCCCGCCCTGCAGGTCGTCAAGACCGCGGCCAAGGCGGCGGCCCAGCCCGCAACGAAAGCCAAGCCCGTGCCCGCAACGAAGTCCCCTGCCGCCAAGACCGCCACCAAACCCGCCGCCAAGGAAGAGCTGAAGAAGCCCGCCGTCAAGGCCGTGGCCACCACGGACGAGGTCGCCAAGAAAAAGCCTGGCCGCCCGCCCAAGGCCGCCGCCGCCGAAGCCGAGTCGCCGGCCAAGGCCCTTGGCGGCGCCAAGCGTGGCCGCAAGCCCAAGGCAGCGGCCGAAGCCGGCAAGCCGGAGGTCGAGGAAGAAGACCTGTCCGACATCGAGGCGGAATTCGCCGAGGAGCCGGGCACCGAGACCGCGACCGAGAAGGCCAAGCCGCTGCGCATGAAGATCAGCAAGGCCAAGGAACGGGCCTTGATGAAGGAATTCGGCCTGGATGAGACCATCCTGACCGAAGAGGAGATGCTCAAGCGCCGCCAGCGCCTGAAGACCCTGATCACCCTGGGCAAGACCCGCGGCTACCTCACGCACGCCGAGATCACCGACCACCTGCCCGAGAAGCTGGTGGAGGCCGAGACGCTGGAAGTCGTGGTCACGATGCTGAACGACCTGGGCGTGGCGGTGTACGAGCAGACACCCGACGCCGAGATGCTGTTGCTGAACAACACGACGCCGACGGTGGCGACGGCCGAGGAAGCCGAGGAGGAAGCCGAAGCCGCCCTGTCCACCGTGGACAGCGAGTTCGGCCGCACCACCGACCCGGTGCGCATGTACATGCGCGAGATGGGCACGGTGGAGCTGCTCACGCGCGAGGGCGAGATCGAGATCGCCAAGCGCATCGAGGCCGGCCTGCAGGCCATGATGGAGGCCATCTCGGCCTCGCCGGCCACCATCGCCGAGATCCTGCGCATGGCGGCCGACATCCGCGAGGGCAAGGTCGTCATCTCCAGCATCGTCGACGGCTTCTCCAACCCCAACGAGGCCGACGACTACGTGGCCGAGGAGGACTTCGACGAGTTCGATGCCGACGACGACGACGACGGCAACGGCGGCTCCAAAGCCCTGACCAAGAAGCTCGAGGAGCTCAAGGCCCAGGCGCTGGAGCGCTTCGACCGCATCGCCGGCCTGTTCGAGAAGGTGCACAAGGTCTACGACAAGGAAGGCTACGGCACGCCCGCCTACAACAAGGCGCAGCAGGCCCTGTCCGAGGAGCTGATGACCATCCGCTTCACGGCCAAGACCATCGAGAAGCTGTGCGACATGGTGCGCGGCCAGGTCGACGACGTGCGCAAGAAGGAGCGCGAGCTGCGCCGCATCATCGTGGACAAGTGCGGCATGCCGCAGGAGACCTTCATCAAGGAGTTCCCGCCCAACCTGCTCAACCTCAAGTGGGTGGAGAAGCAGGCGGCCGCCGGCAAGCCCTGGAGCACGGTGATCGCCCGCAACATCCCGCCGATCCAGGAGCTGCAGCAGAAGCTGATGGACCTGCAGTCGCGCGTGGTGGTGCCGCTGCCCGAGCTCAAGGAGATCAACAAGCGCATGAACGAGGGCGAGGCGTCCTCGCGCGAGGCCAAGAAGGAGATGATCGAGGCCAACCTGCGCCTGGTGATCTCCATCGCCAAGAAGTACACCAACCGCGGCCTGCAGTTCCTGGACCTGATCCAGGAGGGCAACATCGGCCTGATGAAGGCGGTGGACAAGTTCGAATACCGCCGCGGCTACAAGTTCTCGACCTATGCCACCTGGTGGATCCGGCAGGCCATCACCCGCTCGATCGCGGACCAGGCCCGCACCATCCGCATCCCGGTGCACATGATCGAGACCATCAACAAGATGAACCGCATCTCGCGCCAGCACCTGCAGGAGTTCGGCTTCGAGCCCGATGCGTCCATCCTGGCGGCCAAGATGGAGATCCCCGAGGACAAGATCCGCAAGATCATGAAGATCGCCAAGGAGCCGATCTCCATGGAGACGCCGATCGGGGACGACGACGACAGCCACTTGGGCGATTTCATCGAGGACACCGGCAACACCGCGCCGATCGAGGCCGCCATGCAGGCCGGCCTGCGCGACGTGGTCAAGGACATCCTGGACTCGCTCACCCCGCGCGAGGCCAAGGTGCTGCGCATGCGCTTCGGCATCGAGATGAGCACGGACCACACGCTGGAGGAGGTCGGCAAGCAGTTCGACGTCACCCGCGAGCGGATCCGCCAGATCGAGGCCAAGGCCCTGCGCAAGCTCAAGCACCCCAGCCGCAGCGACAAGCTGCGCAGCTTCATCGATACGCTGTAAGCGCGTTCAGACGAAAAAAAGGCCGGATCCCCTCCGGCCTTTTTTCTTTGGCGGTTCCGCCGCGCGCTCAGCGCTTGGCGAGCAGGGGCTGCGACACCCCGTCCACCCCCACCAGCGAGAGGATGGTCAGCAGCTGGCTCTGCGGCCCCAGCCAGGCATTCACCGGCGAGTACCACTCCCCCGGCCCGTGCGAGCCGCCGCCGACGCCGCCGCTGCCCAGCGTGAGCGCGGGGATGCCCAGGCTGATGGGCAGGTTGGAGTCGGTGCTGGAAGCCATGACGGACTTGACCTCGCCGCCCACCGACGCGATGGCCTTGCGGGCCGCGTGCAGCATCGGCGCATCGGGCGCGCCCGCGCCCGCCGGCCGGTCGCCCACCAGCTTGAACTCGACCTTGATGGTGTCGGGCTTGCCCCAGCGCTTGTTCTCGTCGTCGGCCGCCTCGCGGGCCAGCGCCAGGATCTGCTCCTCCAATTTCTTGAGCTCGGCCGCGCTGTTGGAGCGCATGTCCAGCCCCAGCTCGGCCTCGGCGGCGATCGCGTTGACCGAGGTGCCGCCCTTGAGCGTACCGACGGTGAAGGTGGTCTTGGGGTTCTCCGTGGTGCGCACCTCGCTGATCTTGGCGATGGCGCGGCCCAGGGCATGGGTCGCCGACGGCAGGCCGAAGGCCGAGAAGCTGTGGCCGCCCGGGCCGGTGTAGACGATGCGCCAGCGTCGGCTGCCGGTGGCGGCATTCACCACGCGGCTGATGTCCACGCCGTCGAAGGAGATGAAGCCGTCGACCCCCCGGGTGTCGCGGAAGAACGCCTTCACGCCGCGCAGGTCGCCCAGTTCCTCCTCGCCCACGGTTCCCATGAAGACGATGTCACCGACCGTCTTCAGGTTGGCGTGGTTCAGCGCACGCACCACGCCGAGCAGGGTGGCCAGCCCGCGGCCGTCGTCGTAGATGCCGGGCGCCGCGTAGCGGTTGTCCTTGACCTTCACCTTGACGTCGGTGCCTTCCGGGAAAACGGTGTCCAGGTGCGCGGAGACCACCAGGACCGGGCCGCCGCCCGCGCCCCGGCGGGTGGCGATCACGTTGCCCTCGGCATCGATGCGGGCGTCCGCCAGGCCCAGTGCCTTCAGGCGCCGGAGGTAGTCGGCTGCCCGCACCGACTCCTTGAAGGGCGGCGCGGGGATCTCGGTCAGCTCGATCTGTTCGCGCAGCGTCCGCTCGTCGTCGGCCTTGATGAAGTCCATCGCCTGCCGCACACCCGGCTGGGCGCCCAGCTGTCCGAACACCTTCTCGGTCGCGGCGTTGACCGGCGGCAGGTCGGCCTGGCCCCAGGCGGGCATGCCCAGAGGGGCGCAGGCCACCACGGCCGCGGCTAGGAACAATCGGGTCTTCTTCATGGATCTGGCTTTCCTTCTTTTGGATCGGGACAGGGGCGGGGCATCAGAGCGCGGCCGGTTCGGCATCGACCAGGCGGTAGAAAAGGCCCGCGGGATCGTTGTCCAGCAGCTGCAGACGGCCCTGCAGCACGATGGCATCGAGCGAGTGGGCCACGGCGCGGCGCATCTGCACCTCGACCATCGCCTCGGGGCCGGCGGTGAGGCAGAACGGGCAGCTCGGCGACCAGGCCGACAGCAGCAGGCGGCGGTGCTTCAGGCCGGGCTCCAGCGGGATGATGTAGCCCTGCAGCTTCACGGTCTGCCCGTGCAGTGGCCGCAGCGCGTCGGGAAACTTCGGGCCGAGACGCCCGTCCACCTTTTGGATGCTGGTGCGTGTCAGCAGCGACCACGGCACCGCGCCGCGCGCGTCGGGCAGCATCTGGGTCTGCGGATCGTGCGGCGCCTGCTGGGCGTGGGCCGCGTGCCCCGCGGCGGCAAGCGCGATGCCGGCCGCCAATCCGAAGGCGCGGAGCGAGCGCAAAGCAGAACGCATGGCCCAGTCTATCAAGCGGCGCGGTATCGGTGATGTCGTTTCATGTCGGCGCGAACTCCTCGGTGTCCACCTCGGCGCGCGCCTGCGCGCCGTAGCGGTGCCCGCTCACCGTGGCCTGGTTGATGTGCGCCTCCAGGCGCGCCAGCAGGCCGGGCTGCAGCCGGAGGTCGGCCGCGGCCAGGTCCTCCTGCAGATGCGCCACGCGGGTGGTGCCGGGGATGGGGATGATGTTCGGCGCCTTGTGCAGCAGCCAGGCCAGCGCCAGCTGCGCCGGCGTGCAGCCGGCCTCCCGCGCCAGCGCCCTGTAGCCGGGCAGCAGCTTCAGGTTGGCCGCGTAATGGGCCGGCTCGAAACGCGGCATGGTGCGCCGGATGTCCTTGGCATCCAGGCCGCCGACGTCGTGCAGCGCGTCGCACAGGAAGCCCCGCGCCACCGGGCTGAAGGCGACGAAGCCCACGCCCAGCTCGCGGCAGGCCTGCAGCACCGCGATTTCCGGATTGCGCGTCCACAGCGAGTACTCGGTCTGCACGGCCGTGATGGGATGTACCGCATGCGCCTTGCGCAAGGTCGCCGCGGACACCTCGGACAGCCCGAGGGTGCGCACCTTGCCCTGCTCGACCAGACGGCTCATCGCGCCCACGCTGTCCTCGATGGGTACCTGCTTGTCCCAGCGGTGCAGGTAGTACAGGTCGATCACGTCGGTCTGCAGCCGGCGCAGGCTGTCCTCGCAGTTGCGGCGGATGGCCTCGGGCCGGCCGTCGATCACGCGGCGCAGCACGCCGTCCTCGCCCGTCACGCCCGCCATGCCGCCCTTGCTGGCCAGGGTGAAGCGCCGGCGATGGGGCTTCAGCACCCGGCCCACCAGGGTCTCGTTGGCGCCGAAGCCGTACAGCGCCGCCGTGTCGAACAAGGTCACGCCCTGGTCCAGCGCGGCCAGCAGCAGGCGCTCGCCCTGCTCGGGCGCCGGCGGCAGGCCATAGGCATGGCTGAGGTTCATGCATCCCAGGCCGATGGCCGAGACGGTGAAGGGGCCGAGTTGTCGCGCGTGCATCCCGAGATTTTCCAGGTGATCAGTTCAGCTGCTGCTCCAGCCGGTGCAGCACCTGGTAGCAGGGCAGCACCTGGGCCACGCTGGCGTTGGGCTCGCGGCCCTCGCGGATGGCGGCGAAGAACTCGCGGTCCTGCAGCTCGATCCCGTTCATCGACACGTCCACCCGGGACACGTCGATCTTCTCGTCCTTGCCGTTGAACAGGTCGTCGTAACGGGCGATGTAGGTGGCGCTGTCGCCGATGTAGCGGAAGAAGGTGCCCAGCGGCCCGTCGTTGTTGAAGGACAGCGACAGCGTGCAGATCGCGCCGTTGGCGGCCTGGAGCTGGATGCTCATGTCCATGGCGATGCCCAGCTGCGGATGGATCGGCCCCTGCAGGGCGTTGGCCTTCACCACCGGGCTTCCGGTCTGGTGGAGGAACAGGTCCACCGTGTGCGCCGCGTGGTGCCACAGCAGGTGGTCGGTCCAGCTGCGCGGCTGGCCCAGCGCGTTCATGTTGCTGCGGCGGAAGAAGTAGGTCTGCACGTCCATCTGCTGGATGCGGAACTCGCCCTTTTTTATCCTCCTGTGCACGTACTGGTGGCTGGGATTGAAGCGGCGCGTGTGGCCGCACATGGCGACCAGTCCGGTCTTCTGCTGCAGGTCCAGCACGGCCTGGCCGTCGGCCAGCTTGTCGCACAGGGGGATCTCCACCTGCACGTGCTTGCCGGCCCGCAGGCATTGCAGGGCCTGGGCCGCGTGCATCTGCGTGGGCGTGCACAGGATCACCGCATCCAGCTCCTTGAGCTTCAGGCTCTCGGCCAAGTCGGTGGTCACGTGGGCGATGCCGTACTTGGCGGCGACCTCCTTCGTCTTGTCCAGCTCGCGGCCGATGACGGAGACGACCTCCACGCCGGGGATGTTCTTGATGCCGTCCAGGTGCTTGATGCCGAAAGCGCCTGCGCCGGCCAGGGCGACTTTGATCGTCATGTCTGCTCTTCCAGAATGAGGTGGCCGACGGCCGTGTTCGATGCAGGCACGTGGTAGAAGCGGTGCGCCAGCCGGGGCGGAGGTCCCCCCGCCAGGTCGCCCATGGCGCCGCGGGCGATCAGCCACATCACCAGCTCGATGCCCTCGGAGCCGGCCTCGCGCACGTAGTCGATGTGCGGTACCGCGGCCTGCGCCTTCGGGTCGGCGATCAGCCGGTCCAGGAAGGCGTTGTCGAATTCCTTGTTGATCAGGCCGGCGCGCGGCCCCTGCAGCTGGTGGCTCATGCCGCCCGTGCCCCAGATCTGCACCTTCAGGTCCTGGTCGAAGCTTTCGACGGCGCGGCGGATCGCCTGGCCCAGGGCCAGGCAGCGCCGCCCGGAGGGCACCGGGTACTGCACGACGTTGGTGTGGAACGGGATGACCGGACAGGGCCAGGCCGCGGGCTGGCCGTACATCAGCGACAGCGGCACCGTCAGGCCATGGTCCACGTCCATCTTGTTGACCAGGGTCAGGTCGAAGTCCTGCTGGATCACGGACTGCGCGATATGCGCGGCCAGTTCGGGATGGCCCGTCACCTTGGGAACGGGCCGCGGCCCCCAGCCCTCGTCCGCGACCGGGAACTCGGCCGCGCAGCCGATGGCGAACGTGGGGATCATGTCCAGGCTGAAGGCCGTCGCATGGTCGTTGAACACCAGGAACACCACGTCCGGCGGGTTGTCCCGGATCCACTGCTTGGATTTCTCGTAGCCGGCGAACAGCGGCTGCCAGTACGGCTCGGCGGTCTTGCCCAGGTCGAGCGCGGCGCCGATGGCCGGCACGTGGGAGGTGAAGACGGAAGCGGTGATGCGGGCCATCGAATCAGCTCCTGCCCCAGCGCGGGTCGCGGCCGCCGCCGATCATCATGTTGCGGTACTCCTCTTCGCTCATGCCGGTCATGCTGCCGGCCATCTGCTGGAAGCTCTTGCCGTCGGTGGCGCCGATCTTGGCCAGGAAGTAGATGTTGCCCCCCAGCTGGATGCAGCGGTTCAGGTCGCGCGCCAGCACCGCCTGCTTCTGCTCCTCGGTCATGGCCCACTCGTCGAGGTAGGCGCGCTCGTCCTTCTTGAAGCGCTCGCGGTTCTCCGGCTTCATCAGGGACATGCAGAACTGGTTGAGCCAGTAGCCCTTGCGGCTCTGGTCGGCATCGAAGATGGTGGTCCCTGGCACGTCCAGGTACGGCTTGTCGAGTGGCACGGTCAGCCCCAATAGAGTCTGTTCGGATTGTCGACCAGCAGCTTGCGCTGCAGCTGCGCCGTCGGGGCGACATGCGGGATGAAATCCACCAGCAGCCCGTCGTCGGGCATGTGGCCCTTCAGGTTGGGATGCGGCCAGTCGGTGCCCCACAGCACGCGGTCGGGGAAGGTTTCGACGATGCGCCGGGCGAACGGCACCACGTCGCGATAGGCGTTGCGCTCGCCATGGAGGGCCGGCGGGCCGGAGACGCTCAGGCGCTCGGGGCAGCTGACCTTGGACCAGACGTTGGGGTAGTCGCGCATGAACTTCACGAACAGCTCGAACTCGGGACCATCCACCGGCTGGCGCACGTCGGGCCGGCCCATGTGGTCCACCACCACCGTGGTGGGCAGCGCGGTGAAGAAGTCCCACAGCTCGGGCAGGTCCTGCGCCTCGAAATAGATCACCACGTGCCAGCCCAGGGGCGCGATGCGGGCGGCGATCTCCATCAGCTCGTCCTTGGGCGTGAAATCCACCAGGCGCTTGACGAAGTTGAAGCGCACGCCGCGCACGCCGGCCTCGTGCATGGACTTCAGCTCGGCGTCGGACACGCTGCGCCTGACGGTGACCACGCCCCGCGCGCGGCCTTCGGAGCGGCGCAGCGCATCCAGCAGCGCGCTGTTGTCGGCGCCGTGGCAGGTGGCCTGCACGATGACGTTGCGCTCGAAGCCCAGGTGGTCGCGCAGCTGGAACAGCTGCTGCCAGCTGGCGTCGCAGGGCGTGTACTTGCGCTCGGGCGCATAGGGGAAGCGGTCGCCGGGGCCGAACACGTGGCAGTGCGCATCCACGCTGCCCGGCGGCAGCTGCAAGCGCGGCTTGCTGGGGCCCTCGTACCAGTCGAGCCAGCCCGGCGTCTTGGCGAAGCCGCCGGTGGTGGGTTTGGACATGTGCACGGCCTCTTCAGTCGATATACCGCAGGCGGGCCTTGGCCAGCGGCTCGCGCATCTTGTACATGTCCAGGCCCAGCGCGCCCGAGGCCAGCTTGGCCCGCTTCTCGCCCTCGTTGGCCTCGCGGGCGGCGGCGGCCTCCAGCGTCCTAGCGGCCAGCTGGCGCGGCACCACGACCACGCCGTCGTCGTCGGCCACCACCGCGTCGCCGGGGTTCACGATCATCCCGGCGCAGACCACCGGGATGTTCACCGAGCCGATGGTCGCCTTGATCGTGCCCTTGGAACTCACCGCCCTGCTCCACACCGGGAACTGCATCCCGGTGAGGGTCTTCACGTCGCGCACGCCGGCGTCGATCACCAGCGCGCGGGCGCCGCGGGCCTTGAACGAGGTGGCCAGCAGGTCGCCGAAATAGCCGTCGGTGCAGGGCGCGGTGATGGCGGCCACCACGATGTCGCCCGGCTGGATCTGCTCGGCCACCACATGCATCATCCAGTTGTCGCCCGGGTGCAGCAGCACGGTGACGGCCGTGCCGGACACCTGCGCGCCGGCATAGATGGGCCGCATGTAGGTGGCCATCAGCCCGACCCGGCCCATGGCCTCGTGCACCGTGGCCGAGCCGTACTGCGCCAGCCCGTCCGCGGTCTCGCGGCCGGTGCGCTGGATGTTGCGGTAGACGACGCCGAGTTCGTACATGGTCAGAGTCCTTTGGCCTTCAGGCGCGCGTCCAGCTGCGGGAACACCCGCCGCGCGTTGCCTTCGTAGATCTGGTGGCGGTCCTGCGCGCTCAGGATCTGGCTGGCCTCGATGTAGCGCCGGGTGTCGTCGTAGTGGTGGCCGGTGGTGGGGTCGATGCCGCGCACCGCGCCGATCATCTCGGAGGCGAACAGCACGTTCCTGACCGGGATCACGGTGTTGAGCAGGTCGATCCCCGGCTGGTGGTAGACGCAGGTGTCGAAGAAGATGTTGTCCAGCACGTGCTCGGTCAGCAGCGGCTTCTTCAGCTCCTGCGCCAGCCCGCGGAAACGGCCCCAGTGGTAGGGCACGGCGCCGCCGCCGTGCGGGATCAGGAACTTCAGCGTCGGGAAGTCCTTGAACAAATCGCCCTGCACGCACTGCATGAAGGCGGTGGTGTCGGCGTTCAGGTAGTGCGCGCCGGTGGTGTGGAAGCAGGCGTTGCAGCTGGTGCTCACGTGAATCATGGCCGGCAGGTCCCATTCCACCATCTTCTCGTAGACCGGGTACCACCACTTGTCGGTCAGCGGCGGCTCCTTCCAGTGGCCGCCGGAGGGGTCGGGGTTGAGGTTGATGCCCACTGCACCGTAGTCCCTGACGCACTTCTCCAGCTCGGGGATGCAGCTGCGCGGATCGACGCCCGGCGACTGCGGCAGCATGGCCACCGGGACGAAGTGGTCGGGGAACAGCCGGCTGACGCGGAAGCACAGCTCGTTGCAGATCGCGGCCCAGGTGGACGAGACCTGGAAGTCGCCGATGTGGTGGGCCATGAAGCTGGCGCGCGGCGAGAACAGCGTCAGGTCGCTGCCGCGCTCCTTCATCAGCCGCAGCTGGTTGGCTTCGATGGATTCGCGCAGCTCGTCGTCGCTGATCCTCAGCTCGGCGGCCTTGGGCATGGCCGCCGGGTCCTGGATGCCGGCGATCTGGCGGTTGCGCCAGTTCTCCAGCGCCTTGGGGGCGGTGGTGTAGTGGCCGTGGCAGTCGATGATCATGGTGGCGGGTTCCTCGTTGTGTCTTCAGGCCGGTTCCATGCCGTGGCGGCGCTTGACCTGGTCGGCTTGCGGTGACGCCATGAAGTCCAGCATCCGCCGCACCGCCTCGGCCCGGGCCGAGCCGGCGCACACCGCGCCCGAAAAGATGGTGACGATCCGAAGCGGGCCGGGCATGGGGCCGAGCACCTCGATGCCGTCCAGGTGCATCAGTTCGCTGAGCTGCTGGAAGCCCAGCGCCACCTCGCCGCGCGCCACCAGCGTGCCCACCGGCACGCCGGGCGGCGCCTGCACCGTGCGCTGCCGCACCTCGGCCGCGATGCCCCAGCGATCGAACAGCTGCATCAGGGCCATGCCGCTGGGCCCGGTGGAATAGCCGACGCTGGCGGCGGCCTGCACGGCGCGGCGCAGGGCCGCCTCGGAGCCGATGTCGGGGCGCGGCGCACCGGCGCGCACGGCGATGGCCACGCCCGAGCGGACCAGGTCGACCCGGCTGCCGGCCACCGCATGGCCGCCAGCCACCAGCTTGTCGATGGCATCGGCGGCCAGCACCACCGCGTCGAACGGCTCGCCCCCCTGCACGCGGCGGGCCGCGTCCACGCCGCCCACGGACTCGATGGAAACAGTGCAGCCCGTCAGGCGCTGGTGCTCGGCAGCCAGCTCGGCCAGGAGCTGGCGCGTGGCCATGGATGAAATCGCCTTGATCACGCCGGCATTCTGCGGGCCGGCCGGTGCCAGCGGAAGGCCGGGGCTGCGCTACCAGCTAGAACAAACGCGCATAGCCGGGTGAATGCTATCCATCTACTTAGAATCCGGCATGGACCTGCGGCAGCTGGAGTATTTCGTCCGGGTGGCCGAGCTGGGCAGCTTCACGCGCGCCTCGGTGGCGCTGGACGTGGCGCAGCCCGCTCTCAGCCGGCAGGTACGCCTGCTGGAGGTGGAGCTGCGCCAGGCCCTGCTGGTGCGCAACGGCCGCGGCGCCGTCCCCACCGAAGCCGGCAAGTTGCTGCTGGAACACGGGCGCGGCATCCTGCACCAGGTCGAGCGCGCCCGCGAGGAACTGGGCCGCGTGCGCGGTTCGCTGGCCGGCCGGGTGGCCATCGGCCTGCCGCCCAGCATCGCCAAGGTGCTCGCCGTCCCGCTGATCCGGGCCTTCCGCGAGCAGCTGCCGCAAGCCAGCCTGTCGATCAGCGAGGGCCTGTCGGCCGGCATGCAGGAGTCGCTGATGCAGGGCCGGCTCGACATCGCCCTGCTCTACAACGCTGCCGCTTCCGCGGAGATCGAGCTGTCCGCCCTGCTCGAGGAAGAGCTATTCCTGGTACAGGCGCAGCGCAGTGCGCGGACTCCGGCAGCCAAGCGCCCGGTCAGCCTGCGCGAGCTGGCGGCCCTGCCCCTGGTCATCCCCAGCCGTCCCAACGCCATCCGCATGCTGGTCGAAGCCGAACTGGCCCGCCAGGGCCTGCGGGCGGACATCGCCTGGGAGGTCGACGGCGTCGCCGCCATCCTGGAGCTGGTGGCCGACGGCATGGGCAGCGCCGTGCTGTCGCGCAACGCGGTGCAAACCTCCGGGCGGCCCCTGGCCTTCACCATGCGGCCCATCGGTTCGCCGCGCCTGCGCAGCCAGCTGTCCATGGCGGTGAGCTCGCAGCGGCCGGCCACACTGACCCAGCAGGCAACGCTGGACCTGATCCGCTTTACCGCAGCGTCTTTCTTCACGGCATGAGGCACCCTGCGCAACGACCGTGTCCGCCTTGTCTGACAAAGCGGCGGGCAGCGCACCCACATCCGACTCCTCCCTGGTCGGGCGAAGATGTAAGCAAAGGGAACAGGAAAGGGTGGATGTGAACAATACTTTCTTCAAGAACCAGGCCGTGCGCCTTGCGCCAAGTGGCCGCTGACATGCAGGTCGTCATCCTCGCAGGCGGCTTCGGCACCCGCATCAGCGAAGAGAGCGCCGTGCGCCCCAAGCCCATGGTGGAGATCGGCGGCCGGCCGATCCTCTGGCACATCATGAAGATGTACTTGGCCCATGGGCTGAACGACTTCGTGATCTGCTGCGGCTACAAGGGCCACCTGATCAAGCAGTTCTTCCGCGACTACGCACTGGACGGGGCGGACGTGCGCTTCGACATGCGCGAGAACACCACCACGCTGCTGCGCACTTCCAGCGAACCGTGGCGGGTGACCCTGGTCGACACCGGGCTGGACGCGATGACCGGCGGGCGCATCCGCCAGGCGGCGCGCTACCTGAACGACGGCCCGTTCTGCTGCACCTATGGCGACGGCGTGAGCGACGTCGACATCACCCGGCTGCTGGAGTTCCACCGCGCGCACGGCAAGCGCGCCACGGTCACGGCGGTCCAGCCGCCCGGCCGCTTCGGCGCTTTCACCCTGCACGCCGACGATGTCCGGGTGCCCAGCTTCAAGGAAAAGCCCGGCGGCGACGGCGCCTGGATCAATGGCGGCTTCTTCGTGCTCGACCGCTCGGTGATCGACCTGATCCAGGACAACCAGACCGTCTGGGAGCGCGAGCCGCTGGAGGCGCTGGCCGCGTCGGGCGACCTCATGGCCTGGCGGCACGAAGGCTTCTGGCAACCCATGGACACCCTGCGCGACAAGCAGACGCTGGAAGGCCTGTGGGAGTCCGGCAAGGCCCCCTGGAAACAGTGGTAAAGGAAGCCCGTCCATGAAATTCACCCCCACCGAGCTGGCCGGCGCCTTCATCGTCGATCTGGAGCGCCGCCAGGACGAGCGCGGCTGGTTCGCCCGCACCTACTGCGCCAACGAATTCCAGGCACACGGCCTGCCCACCCACATGGTGCAGACCAATATGTCGCTGACCCGCCGCGCCGGCACCCTGCGCGGCATGCACTACCAGCTGGCCCCCCATGCCGAGGACAAGCTGGTGCGCTGCGTTCGCGGCGCCATCTGGGACGCCATCGTCGACATCCGTCCGCAGTCGCCCACCTACTGCCAATGGATCGGCGTGGAGCTGAGCGAGGAGAACGGCCGGGCGCTGCTGGTGCCGCAGGGCTTCGCCCACGGCTTCGTGACGCTGACCGACGACGCGGCCGTCACCTACCAGGTGTCGGCCTTCTACACCCCGGGTGCCGAGCGCGGCGCGCGCCACGACGATCCGGCCTTCGGCATCCGCTGGCCGGTGGCAGTGCAGGATCTGTCGGACAAGGACGCCGCATGGCCCGACTTCGTGAAGGAGGCGCGATGATCATCGTCGACACCGCCCTGGCCCGGCGCGCCGCCGAGGGCAAACCCATCCGCATCGGCCTGGTCGGGGCCGGCTTCATGGCCCGCGGCGTCGCGCTGCAGGTGGTGCAAAGCGTGCCCGGCATGCGCGTGGCGGCCATCGCCAACCGCACCCTGGCCAACGCCAGGCGGGCCTACCGCGAAGCCGGCCTGGAGGAGATGCGCACGGTGGAGTCACAGGCCCAGCTCGAGCAGGCCGTGGCGGCCGGCGTCCCGGCCGTGACCGAGGATGCGCTGCTGCTGTGCCGCGCCGAAGGCATAGACGCCATCGTGGAGGTCACCGGCACCATCGAGCTGGCGGCCGCCGTCACGCTGGAGGCGATCGCCCACGGCAAGCACGTGGTGCTGATGAACGCCGAGGTCGACGGCACCATCGGCCCCATCCTCAAGACCTACGCCGACCGCGCCGGCGTGGTGCTGACCAGCGCCGACGGCGACCAGCCCGGCGTGATGATGAACCTGTGGCGCTTCGTGCGCGGCATCGGCGTCAAACCGGTGCTGTGCGGCAACATCAAGGGCCTGCACGATCCCTACCGCAACCCGACCACGCAGGCCGGCTTCGCCAGGCAGTGGGGGCAGAACCCGCAGATGGTGACCTCGTTCGCCGACGGCACCAAGATCTCGTTCGAGAACGCCATCGTGGCCAACGGCACCGGCATGCGCGTCGGACAGCGCGGCATGTTCGGCCCCACCGTGCCGGCCGGCACGCCGATCCAGCAGGTGGCCAGCCTGTACCCCGTGGACGCGCTGCTCGAAGGGCCCGGCATCGTCGACTACGTGGTGGGCGCCATGCCCGGCCCCGGCGTGTACGTGCTGGGCACGCACGACCATCCGCAGCAGCGGCACTACCTCAACCTCTACAAGCTGGGCGAGGGGCCGCTGTACTGCTTCTACACGCCCTACCACCTGTGCCACTTCGAGGTGCCCAACACCGTTGCGCGCGCCGTGCTGTTCCAGGACGCCGCGCTGGCGCCGCTGGCCGGGCCGCTGGTCGAGGTCGTCGCGACCGCCAAGACCGACCTGAAGGCCGGCGACACCCTCGACGGGCTGGGCGGCTACCTGACCTACGGCCTGGCCGAGAACGCGCCCCTGGCCCGCGAGCAGGACCTGCTGCCCATCGGCCTGGCCGAGGGCTGCACGCTCAGGCGCGACGTCGCCAAGGACGCGGTGCTCACCTTCGCCGACGTCACGCTGCCGGCCGGCCGGCTGTGCGACCGCCTCTGGGCCGAGCAGATGCGGCGCTTCTGGCCCCGGCATTCCACCACCACCCAAGGACCCACGGCATGAAACTGCTCGTCACCGGCGTCGAAGGCTACATCGGCTGCCTGCTCGCCCCCTATCTGCAGCAACGCGGGCACGATCTCGTCGGCCTGGACACCGGCTACTACCGCGACGGCTGGCTGTTCAGCGACCGGGCGCTGGTCCCGGGCTTCCCGCGCACCGTCAACCGGGACATCCGGCAGATCGAGGCCAAGGACCTGGAGGGCGTGGACGCGGTGGTCCACATGGCCGAGCTGTCCAACGACCCGCTGGGCGAGAACGACCCCGACCTCACCTTCCAGATCAACCACCAGGCCTCGGTGCGGCTGGCGCAGCTGGCCAAGGAAGCCGGCGTCAGGCGCTTCGTCTACACCTCGTCGTGCAGCGTGTACGGCGTGGCCGACGGGGCCGAGCCGATGACCGAGCAGTCGCCCACCAACCCGCAGACCGCCTATGCCAAGTGCAAGACGCTGGTCGAGCGCGACGTCGCGCCCATGGCCTCGGCCGGCTTCTCGCCCACTTTCCTGCGCAACGCGACGGCCTACGGCGCGTCGCCGCGCATGCGCTTCGACATCGTGCTCAACAACCTGTGCGGCATCGCCGCCACCACCGGGCGCATCGTCATGACCAGCGACGGCACGCCCTGGCGCCCGCTGGTGCACGTGCTGGACATCTGCCAGGCCATTGCCTGCGCGCTCGAAGCGCCGCGCGACGCCGTCCACGGCGAGATCTTCAACGTGGGGCATGACGCCGACAACTACCAGGTGCGCGAGATCGCGCAGATCGTGGCCGGCGTCTACCCCGGCTGCGAGCTCAGCTTCGGCCAGGCCGGCGCCGACAACCGCAGCTACAAGGTGAGCTTCGCCAAGATCCGCGATCGGCTGCCGGGCTTCGCCTGCCAGTGGGACGCACGCAAGGGCGCCCGCCAGCTGCACGGCATCTTCGAGCGCATCGGGCTGGACGCGGCCGTGTTCGACGCCCGGCCCTTCACCCGGCTCAAGCAGCTGAAGTACCTCAGCGGCACCGGACAGCTGGACGAGCGGCTGTTCTGGACCTGCTGACGAATCGTGCGGCCCCGCATCGTTTTCGTCGTCATGTCGGCGGTGACCCCGCCGGAAACCGTGGACCAGCTGGCGCGCGCGCTGGCGCCGCACACCGTGCTGGTCCACCACGACTTCTCGCAGACACCCGACTTCCCCCTCACGTCGGGCAATGTGCGTTTCGTGCCCCATCCCGTGCGCACCGGTTGGGCCACCTTCGGCTTCGTCGAAGGCATCTTCCACGCCCTGGCGCATGCGCTGGAACGGCTGGAGTTCGACTACCTGCAGCTGCTCAGCCCCACCTGCCTGCCGATCAAGCCGATGGCGCAGTTCGAGGCGCATGTGACCGGGCCGGCGGAGGCGCACTTCAGCTGCATCGACCTGCTGGCCGACCCGGACTGCCTGATGTGGGTGGGCTACCGCGCCTTCACGCCCGACGGCTCGTTCCGGCATCGCGTGCTGCGCCGGCTGTCGACGGACTACTTCCGCGGGCTGACGGGGCGCCGTGACGAGGCCGGCGTCTGGCTGCGCAGCGGCCGAGGCCACGGGCTGCAGGCGCTGGCCGCGCGCGCCGTGGTGCGCGCGTTCTCCCAGCCCTGGATCGGCCGCCATCCTTTCGGCGAGGGATTCCGGCCTTACTACGGTTCGGTCTGGTTCGGCGCGCGGCGCCATGTGGTGCGCAAGCTGGTCGACGGCTTCCGGCAGCCGGGCGTGCGTGACTACTTCAGCCGCCTGCGCATCGCCGAGGAGTTCCTGGTGCCCACCCTGCTGATGCGGCACACCCGCACCCGCGGGCCGCTGAACCACTACATCAACCGTTTCATCGAGGCCCATCCCAGCAAGATCGACGTGGACGAGATTGGGCTGCTGCGCGCCATGCCGGCGTTCTTCGCGCGCAAGTTCCCGAACGAGCCGGAGCACCCGGCGCGGCTGCGGGTGCTGCACGAGCTGGTGCAGGGCGCCCCCGCCACACCGCCGACCGTGAGCACGGCCACGGCTGGGGAACCTGCCGTAAGGCCGGCGCCCGAGCTTGCCAGCGGTGTGGTGTTCACTGCGTCCATGGGGCTGCCGCCACTAAGCGCCACCCAAGGCCGGACCCGGCCCTAGCGCAGCACCCAGAGCAGGGCCGTCAACGTCACGAACGACGCGACGGTGGTGCCCAGCTGGGCCGCCGCCGCCATGGTGTCGTGCCCGTGCTTCTGCGCCAGGATGGGGTAGATGCCCAGCATGGGCACGGCGGCCATGATCACCACGGCGGTCTGCAGCTCGCGCGCCATGGGCGGCAGCAGCCACACCGCCGCCAGCACCGCCAGCGGATGCAGCAGCAGCTTGCCGGCCGCGACGGCGGTCACGTCGTGCGCCATGCCGCGCGCGGCGATGCCCACCAGCGAGCCGCCGATGACGAACAGCGAGATCGCCGCGCAGGAAGCCGCGAACAGGTTGACGGCCCGGGCCGCGGCCTCGGGCAGGCGCCAGCCCAGCAGGGCGAACAGGAAGCCGGCGGCGATGCCGTGGATCATGGGGTTGCGCACCACGCCGCGCAGCGACTGCGCCAGCGCCGTCCGCCAGCGCGCCGCCCGGCCCTGCGCGGCGGCGCCCTCGCCCAGGTCGCCGTCGGCGATGGCCAGGGCCAGCGGCAGCAGCAGGAAGTTCTCCACCACCATGGCCAGGGCCAGGCCCACCCCTGCCGTGCCCGCGCCAAATACCTGGGCCACCAGCGGGAAGCCGATGAAACCGCTGTTGGAGCAGGACATGCCCATGCCGACGATGGCGCTGGCCGACAGCGGCTTGCCGGCCACGCGCCGCGCCCACAGGATGCCGGCGGCCATGGCCACCAGCGAACCCAGCGCGTAGGCGGCCGCGAACACCGGGTTGAGCACCTCGGCCACGCTGCGCTGGGACAGCGCGTTGAACAGCAGCGCCGGCAGCGCCAGGTGGATCACGTACTTGCCGAACACCCGCATCTCGGCGCGGGAGAACAAACCCCAGCGGGTGGCCAGCCAGCCGGCGGCGATCACCAGGTAGATCGGGCCGGTGACGGCCAGCACCTGCAGCATCAGCGCCGGCGCGCGGCGACCAGCCGGTCGGCGTAGGCCTGCCAGGGCGCATCCTTGGGCAGCCCGTCGAACACGCCGGCAGCGGCCTGGTCGGCCACCCACTGCTGCTTGGCGGCGATGGCGGCGGCCATGAAGGGCTCGAAGCCGGCCTCGCGCACGGTATGGGCCGACTCGCGCATCTCCTCGGCGCGGCGCTTGCCGTGCTGCACCACGCGGCTGAAGAAGTAGGCGCCCTGCCGGGGCCAGTCGATGCCCGGGAAGGTCTCGGCCAGCGTGGGCAGCACCTGGTCCTCCACGCCGTACTGGCGTGCCGTGGCGTAGCTCTCGATCACCAGCGCCTCCAGGCCCTTGATCATCACGCTGCGGCACATCTTGATGGCGCTGGCCACGCCCAGCCGCTCGGACACGGGCTTGGCATCCATGCCCCAGGCCGCCAGCACCTGTGCCAGCGCGGCCGCCCGGGCGCCGCCCAGCAGCATGGGCACGCGGATGCCGTAGGGCGGCACCGAGGTCATGACGCCAGCCTCCACGTAGTGGGCGCCGCGGCCGTCCACCAGGGCGGCGGCCTGCTGCTTGGTGCCCGGCGAGGCGGAGTTGAGGTCCAGGAACAGCGTGCCGGGCTGCAGGTGCGCCGCGGCTTCCTGGGCGACGGCCAAGGTGTTGGAGGCGGTGACGGCCGAGATCACCAGGTCGCTGGCTTCGCACAGCGCCTGCATGGAGGGCTGCGGCGCGATGCCGGCGGCGCGCGCCTGCGCCGCCTCGCGCTCGCGCGTGGCGAGGTCGGCGAACCTGAGGTCCCAGGCGCTCACGGCGGTGACGCCCGGCTGGCCGAGCAGCCCGGCGCCGAAGATCCTGCCCACTTCCCCATGGCCGATCAGGCCGATGCGACGGATGTCCATCCCGTGCTTTCCCATCTCAAAAGAAAACGCCGACCAGCCACAGCGTGACGGCCGGGAAGAACAGCAGCAGCGTGACGCGCAGCACATCCCAGGCCAGGAAGGGGAACACGCCCTTGTAGGTCTCGGCCATGGGCACCTCGCGCGCCAGGTTGTTGACCACGTACACGTTCAGGCCCACCGGCGGCGCGATCAGGCCTATGCCCACGGTCACCAGCACCAGGATGCCGAACCAGATCGCCTTGAGGTCCGGCGGCAGGCCCCACAGGTCCAGCGCCATCACCGCCGGGAAGATGACGGGGATGGTGAGCAGCAGCATGGACAGCTCGTCCATGACGCAGCCCAGCACCACGTACAGCAGCAGCACCGCGGTGACGACGGCCAGCGGCGGCACCGGCAGCTGCGTCACCCAGTCCGCGATGCGCGCCGGCATCTCGGTCAGCGCCAGGGAGGCGTTCATCATGTCGGCGCCCAGGAAGATCATGAACACCATGGCGCTGGTCTCGGCGGTGGCCACCAGGGCCCGCGCCAGCCCGGCGCCACCCAGCTCGCCCCGCGCCAGCCCGACGCAGAAGGTGAGCAGCGCGCCGATGGCCGCGCCTTCGGTGGGCGAGAAGAGGCCGCCGTAGATGCCGCCGAACACCACGACGAAGATGCCGACGATGGGCCAGATGGCGGCCAGGGCCCGCAGGCGCGCGCCCCAGGGCACCGGCACGCTGGGCCTGGCGAACTCCGGGCGGGCGCGGCAGTACAGCGCAACCACGGCCAGGTAGCCGGCCGTGGCCAGCAGCCCCGGCACCATGGCCGCGGCGAACAGCTTGGCGATGTTCTGCTCGGTCAGGATGGCATACACCACCAGGGGCACCGAGGGCGGGATCAGGATGCCCAGCGTACCGCCGGTGGCCAGCGTCGCGGTCGACAGCCGCCCGTGGTAGCCGTGGGCCTTCATCTCCGGATAGGCCACCTGGGTGATGGTGGCCGAGGTGGCCACGGACGAGCCGCACACCGCGCCGAAGGCCGCCGCGCTCAGGATGGCCGCCATCGCCAGGCCGCCGCGGATGTGGCCGACCAGGGCCGCCGCTGCGCGGAACAGGTCGCGGCTGAGGCCGCCCTGGGTGGCGAACTGGCCCATCAGCAGGAACAGCGGGATCACGCTGAGCTCGTAGACCGTCAGGCGCGCGACGGCGCTGCCCTTGAGCAGGTTGAACAGCGAGCCGGCGTCGGTGATCGCGAGATAGCCCAGCGCCCCGGGGATGAACATGGCGGCCGCGATCGGCACCCGCAACGCCATCAGCGCCAGCATCGCGCCGAACATCGACAGGCCGACGGCGGTCGCCGGCGTCATGCCGCCCCCTCCAGGGCCGCCATCGGCCGCCGGGCCAGGTGCATCCAGGCCTGCACCAGCGCCACCAGCGCGGCCAGGCCCAGGCCCGGCGCCAGCGAGGCGTAGGCCCACCACATCGGCAGGCCCAGGATCATGGAGGTCTCGAACGCCTGCTTGACCGCGATGGCACCGGCCGCCGTGCGCCAGGCCAGCAAGGCGCACATCAGCGCCAGCAGCAGCGCGCCGGCGGCGTCCAGCAGGCGCCGGCGCGGCGGCGCCAGGCGCTGGGTGAAGAAGTCCACGACGATGTTGGCGCTGCGCAGCTGGCACCAAGGCAGGCACAGCGAGATGGCCAGGGCGATGCCGACCTGGGTGAGTTCCACGTCGCCCTGGATGGGCGACTTGAAGAAGGCCCGCCCCACCACGCTGACGGTGGTCATCAGGCCCACGCCCAGGGCCACGGTGGCGCCGGCGACGGCGAAGGCCCAGGTCAGGTGGCGCAGCAGTCTCAGCACGCGGCGCGCTGCCTCACTTGCGGTACTTGGCCAGCAGCTCGCGCGCTTCCTGCAGCATCTGCTTGCCGGGCAGGCCGCGCTTGTCCATCTCGGCCACCCACTCCTCGTGGATGCTGGCGCTGGCCTTGATCCAGTTGTCGGTGTCGGCGGGCGAGAGCTTGATGAAGGTATTGCCGCGGTCCTGCGCCGCCTTGCGGCCGGCGTCCTGGCTGTCGTCCCAGGTCTTGCCGATCTGGCGCGACAGCGCGGCGCCGGAGTTGGCGTCGATCACCTTCTTCAGGTCGGCCGGCAGGCTGTCGTACTTGGCCTGGTTCATCGCGAAGACGAAGCCGGCGCTGTACAGGGCCGGGCGCGACGGGTCGGTCTCGGTGTGGAACCTGGTCATCTCGTGCAGCTTGAACGCCGGGATCACCTCCCAAGGCAGCACGTAGCCGTCGATCGTGCCCTTGGACAGCGCGTCGGCCACGCCGGTGACCGGCATGCCCACCGGCGTGGCGCCCAGCTTGGCCAGCAGCTTGTTGGTCTGCCGCGTCGGCGCCCGCATCTTCAGGCCGCGGAAGTCCTCCAGCGACTTGATCGGCTTGGAGGCGGTGTGCACATAGCCTTCGTCGTGCACCCAGGCCGCCAGGATCCGGGTACCGGGGAATTCCTTGGCGCCGTATTTCTGCAGGTAGTCCCAGGAGGCCTGGGCGCCGGCCTCGGCCGAGTTGGTCATGAACGGCAGCTCGAACACCTCCATCGCGGGGAAGCGGCCGGCGGTGTAGCCGGGCAGCGTGATGGTCAGGTCGTCCACGCCATCCTTGACGCGGTCCACCAGCTGGGCGGGCGTGCCGCCGCCCGACATGGCCGGCAGCAGCTGGCAGCGCATGCGGTTCTTGGATTCGGCCGCTATCTTGTCGCACCAGGGCGCGATGACCTTGGTCGGCGCCATCGCCGCCGTGGGCCAGATGTGGTGGAACTTGAGCACGACCTCCTGCGCCGCGGCCGGCTGCAGGATGGCGGCCAGCGCCGCGGCGGCGCACAGCCGCAGGAAGGGGCGGGTTTTCATGGGCTTGTCTCCTTGGAACGGGCGAGAGGGTGACGCAGGCCGGGGCTTTGCACAAGTGGCACTTGCGTCAACTTGCTATGTCGGTTGGTTATACCGCAGCATGGCCTACCATGGCGCGTTCGCACACACGCCTAAGGAGACTCCCATGACCCAGCTCCCTGCCCGCTACGACCACGTCGGCAGCTTCCTTCGCCCCAAGTACCTGCTGGAGGCCCGCGAGCGCAAGGCGCGCGGCGAGATCACGCCCGAGCAGCTGCGCGCGGTGGAGGACCAGGCGATCGCGGAGATCGTCAAGTTCCAGCAGGACGTGGGCCTCAAGAGCATCACCGACGGCGAGTTCCGCCGCACCTACTTCCACATCGACTTCCTCGAGCAGCTGGGCGGCGTCAAGACCGACATCCCGGTGACGGTGCGCAAGCCCGACGGCACCGAGGAGCTGGCGCCCCCGGTGATCCGCGTGACCGGCAAGGTGCGCCACGCCAGGGATATCCAGCGCCGCGATTTCGAGTACCTGAAGTCCCAGGTGGCCGCCGGCCGCACGCCCAAGGTGACCATCCCCTCGCCCACCATGCTGCACTTCCGCGGCGGCCGCGCGGGCATCAGCAAGGAGGCCTATCCCGAGCTGGACCCGGCGTTCTACGACGACGTGGCCCAGGCCTATGGCGACGAGCTGCGCTCGCTGCACGAAGCCGGCTGCCACTACGTGCAGATGGACGACACCAACCTGGCCTACCTGTGCGACGAGAAGATGCGCGAGGCCGCCCGCCAGCGCGGCGACGATCCCAACGAGCTGCCGCACCGCTATGCCAGGTTCATCAACAAGGTGGTGGCCCGCAGGCCCCAGGGCATGCTGCTGGCCATGCACCTGTGCCGCGGCAACTTCAAGAGCACCCATGCGGCGGCCGGCAACTACGAGCCGGTGGCCGAGGCGCTGCTCAAGGAGATGGACATCGACGCGTACTTCATGGAGTACGACGACGAGCGCTCCGGCGACTTCCGCCCGCTGCGCTACCTGCCCAAGGGCAAGACCGTGGTGCTGGGCCTGGTGACCACCAAGTTCGGCCAGCTGGAAGGCAAGGACGCGCTCAAGCGCCGCATCGACGAGGCGGCGAAGCACGCGCCCATGGAGCAGCTGGCCCTGTCGCCGCAATGCGGCTTCTCCAGCACGGTGCACGGCAACAACATCGCGGTGGAAGCGCAGCGCAGCAAGCTGCGGCTGGTGATCGAGACGGCCCAGGAGATGTGGGGAAGTGCTTAGGGAGGCCGCCGGCGACCGACCCACCGCCCCCGGGGACGCCGAAAGCCGGCGGCTGGCGCGGCTGCGGTGCCTTGCCGTCCTGGACAGCGCGCCCGAGCCTGTGTTCGACGCGCTGGCGCGCAGCGCCGCCGCCGTGTGCGGCGCGCCCGTGGCCATGGTCAGCCTGGTGGCAGACACGCGGCAGTGGCCCAAGGCCCGGGTGGGCCTGCCGACCTTCGAAAGCATGCCCCGCCCGCTTTCCTTCTGCACCCATGCCATCGAGCAGGAGGGGTTGCTGGAGGTGCCGGACGCGCTGGCGGATGCGCGCTTCGCAGGCAACCCGCTGGTCACCCGCGAAGGCATCCGCTCCTATGCCGGCGTGCCGCTGGTGATGCCCGGCGGCGAGCGGGTGGGCACGCTGTGCGTGATGGACCGGCGGCCGCTGCACCTGTCCGAGGTGCAGCGTTGCGCGCTGCGCGACCTGGCGCTGGCAGTCCAGTGGGCGCTGCTCCAGCGCGAGCAGCTGCACGGGCTGGCCCTGCCCGACGTCCAGGAGCAGCTGGCCCGCGGCGCCGCCGCGCAGGCCGCGAACCGGACCAAGACCGAGTTCCTCAACACCATCAGCCACGAGATCCGCACGCCGCTCAACGGCGTGATCGGCATGACCCGGCTGCTGCTGGCCGAGCAGCAGCTCACCGCGCAGCAGCAGAGGTACGTGGCGCTGGCGGACGCCAGCGCGCAGTCGCTGCTGGCCCTGATGAACGACGTGCTGGACCTGGGCAAGACCGGGTTGGGCCGGCTGGAGCTGGAGCGCAGCGACTTCGACCTGCACCGGCTGGTGAACGATCTTGCCCGCCTGTACACGGTGCGCGCGCAGGACAAGGGCCTGGTGTTCCGCCTGCAGCTGGGCGCGGATGTGCCGCGGCACATCGGCGCGGACCGGGGCCGGCTGCGCCAGATCCTGGACAACCTGCTGTCCAACGCCCTCAAGTTCACCGCGGTGGGCGAGGTCGGCCTGACCGTGGGGGTCGCCGGCAGCGCACCGGGCCGCCTGCGCCTGACGGTCTGGGACACCGGCATCGGCATCTCCGCGCCGCTGCAAAGGCGGCTGTTCGAGCATTTCGTGCAGGCCGGCACCTCTCCCACCCGCGAGTGGGGCGGCACCGGCCTGGGCCTGGCCATCGTGCGCCAGCTGTGCCTGATGATGGCGGGCGACGTGGCCCTGGACAGCCAGCCCGGGCGCGGCTCCTCCTTCCATTGCGAGATCCCCTACGAGCCGGCGGCTGCCCCGGCCGGCGCGGCGCAAGGCGGGGCCGGCACGCCGGCCAACCCGCCCGGGCGGGCGCAGCGGCTGCTGGTGGCCGAGGACAACCCCACCAACCAGATCGTCATCCGCGGCCTGCTGGAACACGCGGGCTACCACGACGTCGTCCTCGTGGACGACGGGCTGAAGGCGCTGGACGCGGTCGGCCGCGGCCGTTTCGACGCCATCCTCATGGACTGCCGCATGCCTTTGATGGACGGCTACGAGGCCACCGAACGGCTGCGCGCCACGGGCTGCAGGACGCCCATCATCGCGCTGACGGCCAACGCCTCGCCCCTGGACCGCCAGCGCTGCCTGCGCAGCGGCATGGACGACTACCTCAGCAAGCCGCTGGACGCGGGGCTGCTGGCCGAGGTGGTGGCGCGCTGGACCGCGCGCGTCCCGGCCGGCGGCGCCAGCCGCCTGCGCCGCCTGGCGCCCGCCCTTGCGAAGCAGCAGCAGCAGCCGCAGGCGCATGCGACCTTCGGATGGCGGCAGGCACTGGAACGCATGGACGGCGACGAGGAACTCTTCCGAGTGATGCTGGCCTCCTTCCGCACGGATGCTTCCTGCGTAATGGAGCGTCTGCGCGCCGCCCTCGAGCAGGGCCAGGAGGCCGAGCTGCGGCGCCAGCTGCACTCGCTCAAGGGCTCCTCGTCCATGGCCGGCGCCGAGGCGCTGCACCTGGTGGCCGGGCTGCTGGAGGACCACGCCGCGTCGGGCAACCTGGTGGCGGTGGCACAGGGCCTGCCTGCCCTGAGCCGGCGGCTGGACGAGTTCATGGCCGCCAGCGCGGCGCCAGTCCTGCGGTAAGCCGCGCGCCGTCCGGTTCAGGCGTGCTGCGGCGCGGGCGTCACTTCCCAGTGCTGCAGCACCCGCTCGTGGCTGTCCACGCTCTCCAGCCGGACGCGGAAGCCCCACAGCCGGGCCACGTGCTTGACCACTTCCTCCGCACTGTTGTCCAGCGGACGGTCGTTGTGGCGGCTGTGGCGCAGGGTCAGCGACCGATCGCCGCGCAGGTTGACGTTCCAGACCTGGATGTTGGGCTCGCGCCAGTTCAGGTCGTACTGCTTGGACAGGGATTCGCGCACGCGCCGGTAACCCGTTTCGTCATGGATGGCCGAGACTTCCAGCTCCTTGCGGGCCGAGTCGTCGACGATGGAGAACAGGCGGAAATCGCGCATCAGCCTCGGCGAGAGGTACTGGCCGACGAAGCTCTCGTCCTTGAAGTGGCGCATCGCGTGGTCCAGCGTCTTGAGCCAATCGCTGCCCGCGATGTCGGGGAACCACTCGCGGTCCTCCTGCGTGGGGTGCTCGCAGATGCGCTTGATGTCGGTGAACATCGCGAAGCCCAGCGCGTAGGGGTTGATCCCGCTGTAGCGCGGATCGGTGACGGGCGGCTGGAACACCACGTTGGTGTGCGAGGACAGGCACTCCATCATGAAGCCGTCGGCCAGCAGCCCCTCGTCGTACATGGTGTTGAGCAGAGTGTAGTGCCAGAAGGTGGCCCAGCCCTCGTTCATCACCTGGGTCTGGCGCTGCGGGTAGAAGTACTGCGCCACCTTGCGCACGATGCGCACCACCTCGCGCTGCCAGGGCTCCAGCAGCGGCGCGTTCTTCTCGATGAAGTACAGCAGGTTCTCCTGCGGCTCCTCGGGGAAGCGCCGGCGCTCCTGCTTGGCCTGCTTGCCGGGCTGGCGGGGCAGCGTGCGCCACAGGTCGTTGATCTGCTGCTGCAGGTAGGCTTCGCGATCCTTGCGGCGCATCTCCTCCTCGACCATGCTGATCTTCTGCGGCCGGCGGTAGCGGTCCACGCCATAGTTCATCAGCGCGTGGCAGGCGTCCAGCATCTCCTCCACCGCTTCGAGGCCGTGCCGCTCCTCGCATTCGGCGATGTAGGCCTTGGCATAGACCAGGTAGTCGATGATGGACGAGGCATCCGTCCACATCCGGAACAGGTAGTTGCCCTTGAAGAAGGAGTTGTGGCCGAAGCAGGCATGCGCCATCACCAGCGCCTGCATGGGCAGGGTGTTCTCCTCCATCAGGTAGGCGATGCAGGGATCGGAGTTGATGACGATCTCGTAGGCCAGGCCCATGTGGCCGCGGCGGTAGTTCTTCTCGCTGGAGATGAACTGCTTGCCGAAGGACCAGTGCCGGTAGTTGACCGGCATGCCCACCGACGCATAGGCATCCAGCATCTGCTCGGCCGAGATCAGCTCCAGCTGCACCGGGTAGGTGTCCAGCTTGAAGCGTTCGGCCATGCGCCGGATCGCGTCGAAGTAGGTCTCGATCAGGTCGAACGTCCAGTCCGACGCCGCGGGAAGCCGGTTGGCTCCGCGCACCAGGGTCGTTTCCATATCAGGCAGTCCCCACCGGGTTTTTCTTGAACAGGTCGCGGAACACCGGGAAGATCTGCGCCGGCGTCACGATCTTCTGCATGGCGAAGTGGGGGTTCTCGTCCCGCACGCGGGTGTACTCCTCCCACAAGTTCTGGTCCTCGTCGGCCACCTGCACGTAGGCGAAGTAGCGGCACAGCGGCAGCAGCTTGTGGTTCAGGATCTCGCGGCACTTGCTCGAGTCCTGCTGCCAGTTGTCGCCGTCCGACGCCTGCGCGCCGTAGATGTTCCACTCCGAGCCCATGTAGCGCTGGCGGATGATCTCGTTCATAAGCGTGAGCGCGCTGGAGACCACCGTGCCCCCCGATTCCGTGGCGTGGAAGAACTCGTCCTCCGGCACCTCGGCGGCCTGGGTGTGGTGGCGGATGAAGATCACGTCGGTCTGCTTGTAGTGCCGGCTGAGGAACAGGTACAGCAAGATGAAGAAGCGCTTGGCCAGGTCCTTGCGGGCCTCGTCCATGGAGCCGGACACGTCCATCAGGCAGAACATCGCGGCCTTGCTGGTGGGCAGCGGCTCGCGCACCCGGTTGCGGTAGCGCAGGTCGAACGGGTCGATGAAGGGCACGCGCTTGAGGCGCTGGCGCAGCTCGGCGATCTCCTGCTTCAGCTTGGCGATCTCGGCCGGCAGGGCGTCACCGCGCGCCTCCATGGCCTCCAGCATCTCCTCGGCCCGGCGCAGCTGCGTGCGAGCCTCGCCTCCCATGGCGATGCGCCGCCCCAGCGCCACGCGCATGGAGCGCACCACGTGCAGGCTGGTGGGATTGCCTTCCGAGATAAAGCCGGCGCGGCGGCTCTTCCACTCCGGAGCGTCGGCCAGCAGCTGGGTGCGGATCAGCCGCGGCAGCGCCAGATCGTCGAAGAAGTAGTTCATGAACTCCTCCCGCGTGATGCGGAAGGTGAAGTCGTCCTCGCTGCTGCCGTCCGGGGAGGCGCTGCCGCTGCCGCCACCGCCGCCACCGCCGCGCGGGCGCGGGATCTTGTCGCCGCGCACGTACTCCTGGTTGCCTGGATGCACCATCTCGCGGCTGCCGCCCGCGCCGTGGTGGAAAACCGGCTCGGACACGTCGCGCCGCGGCAGCGAGATGTCCGCGCCGTCCTCGATGTTGTGGATGCTGCGGTCACCCACCGCCTTGCGCACCGAGTCGCGGATCTGCTCGCGGTAGCGGCGCAGGAATCGCTCGCGGTTGCCGATCGACTTGTTCTTGCCCGACAACCGCCGGTCGATGATCTGGTGGAGCGCTGAACGCCCCGATCGGTCATTGAGTGCCACGGGGTTTTACGCCTTCCGCCCTGGTCAGGAGCTCTTTCTCACCCGCAGGTACCACTCGCACAGCAGCCGCACCTGGCGGTGGGTGTAGCCCTTCTCCACCATGCGGTTGACGAAGTCCTCGTGCTTCTTCTGCTCGTCGGCGCTGGCCTTGGCGTTGAAGCTGATGACCGGCAGCAGGTCCTCGGTGTTGGAGAACATCTTCTTCTCGATCACCGTGCGCAGCTTCTCGTAGCTGGTCCACACCGGGTTCTTGCCGGCGTTGTTGGCGCGCGCGCGCAGCACGAAGTTGACGATCTCGTTGCGGAAGTCCTTGGGGTTGGACAGGCCGGCGGGCTTCTCGATCTTTTCCAGCTCGGCGTTGAGCGCCGCGCGGTCGAAGATCTCGCCCGTGTCGGTGTCGCGGTACTCCTGGTCCTGGATCCAGAAGTCGGCATAGGTGACGTAGCGGTCGAAGATGTTCTGGCCGTACTCGGAGTAGGACTCGAGGTAGGCCGTCTGGATCTCCTTGCCGATGAACTCGGCATACCGCGCCGACAGGTGCTCCTTGATGTACGACAGGTACTTCTGCTCGATCTCGGGCGGAAACTGCTCGCGCTCGATCTGCTGCTCCAGCACATACATCAGGTGCACCGGGTTGGCGGCGATCTCGTTGCTGTCGAAGTTGAAGACCTTGGAGACGATCTTGAACGCGAAGCGGGTCGAGATGCCGGTCATGCCCTCGTCCACCCCGGCGTAGTCGCGGTACTCCTGGTAGCTCTTGGCCTTGGGATCCGTGTCCTTGAGGTTCTCGCCGTCGTAGATCTGCATCTTGGAGAAGATGCTGGAGTTCTCCGGCTCCTTCAGCCGCGTGAGGACGGCGAACTGGGCCATCATCTTGAGCGTGCCCGGGGCGCACACCGCGTCCTTGAGCGAGGAGTTGCGGATCAGCTTGTCGTAGATCTTCACCTCCTCCGTCACCCGCAGGCAGTAAGGCACCTTGACGATGTAGATCCGGTCGAGGAAGGCCTCGTTGTTCTTGTTGTTGCGGAAGGCCTTCCACTCGCTTTCGTTGGAGTGGGCCATCACGATGCCGTCGAACGGGATCGCGCCGAAACCTTCGGTGCCCTTGAAGTTGCCTTCCTGGGTGGCCGTCAGCAGCGGGTGCAGCACCTTGATGGGCGCCTTGAACATCTCCACGAACTCCAGCAGGCCCTGGTTGGCCAGGCACAGGCCGCCGGAGTAGCTGTAGGCGTCCGGGTCGTCCTGCGCGTAGGTCTCCAGCTTGCGGATGTCGATCTTGCCGACCAGCGAGGAGATGTCCTGGTTGTTCTCGTCCCCCGGCTCGGTCTTGGCGATCGCGCACTGCTTGAGGATGGACGGGTAGCGCTTGACCACCCGGAACTTGCGGATGTCGCCGCCGAACTCCTGCAGCCGCTTGACGGCCCAGGGGGACATGATGCGCTGCGTGTAACGGCGCGGGATGCCGAACTGCTGCTCCAGCAGCGGGCTGTCCTCGTCGTTGCTGAACAGGCCCAGGGGCGATTCGTTGACCGGCGAGCCCTTGATGGCGTAGAAGGGCACCTGCTCCATCAGCTGCTTCAAGCGCTCGGCGATGGACGACTTGCCGCCGCCCACCGGCCCCAGCAGGTAGAGGATCTGCTTCTTCTCCTCCAGGCCTTGCGCCGCATGGCGGAAGTGGGAGACCACTTGCTCGATGGGCTCTTCGAGCCCGTAGAAATCCTTGAATGCGGGATAAATCCGCACCATCTTGTTGCCGAAGATGCGCGACAGGCGTGGATCATGCCGGGTATCGATCACCTCCGGCTCACCGATCGCGGCCAGCATCCGCTCGGCGGCCGTCGCATAGACGAGTGGATCGCGCTTGCACAGATCCAGGTACTCCTCCAGCGACATTTCTTCCTCGCGCGTCTGCTCGTAACGCGCCAGGAAATTGCGAACTACATCCATGGAACCTCCTTCCAACAACAGCAGCGGCAGGGACGGTGGCAACAGCTGTTCGCAACCACTTTAGCGCAGCAAGGTTTGCGCCCCGTCGGGTCCCTGTAGGCAAAGGCCTGCGTTCACTGTAGGTGAACCATAGACAAAAACAAGGGCTGAAAGTTTCTAGGGGAAAGCGCTTGTTCTGCTGTGCCGCGCCGGCACAACGCCTGCGCGCAACATGCCCAATGGATGCCTCACGACGCGGGCGCCGCGCAGGGAGAAAAGAAGCTCGCGCGCCGCGATGCGGACCAGCGCCGATGCGATGAGAGACCTCGAACGGCCTGGTGGAATGGGCCATGCCGAAGCCCCGCGCCGTTGTGGCCGTGACCGATGGGGCCGAGGGGCCCGCAAGTCGTCGCGACGCAGTGGATGGCACGCCTCCTCGGACCAGGTCTTCTCCAGTCGTGTGTGCAGGCCGGGCCCGCCGACCTGGGCGGCCTCGTGCAGCAATGTGCTTGCATGCCGCGCAGGCTGCTGCTCGGCATGCGAGAGGTGTGGGCACGTCACCAGTCAGCCGGGTGCCCGCCCAGCAGCTCAACAGTTAGCGCATTCCGGCAGAGGCTTAGGGGATTTGCCTAAGCCGGGTCGGGTTGGGCGTAAAGCTTCCACTGGTGCCCTGTGCGGCGGCAGAATGCGCATCCGCTGACGCAAGCAGGGAGGAACCATGATCGCGACCGAAGCGTTGCGCCGCTGGACGGGTGCGGCACCGCTGTCCACCGGCGGCGAGCACCCGTGGACCCTGCTCGAACTGGTCCAGGACGCCGCGGTGGTGCTGGCGCCGGACCAGACCGTGCGCTACTGGAACAGCGGGGCGCGCCGGATGTTCGGCGTGGACAGCGACGACGCGCTGGGACGCCGGTTCACGCAGCTGCTGGGAAGCGGCGCAGCGCCCAGCCCCGGCTGCCTGGCGCAATTGGCCGACACCGGCTCCTGGGAGGGCGAGGCCGAGTGGCTGATGCCCGAGGGCCAGGTGATCTGCGTGGAACGGCGCTGCGCCGCCTTGATGGGGGACGCCGGGCTGCAGGCCATCCTGCTGGTGGACACCGACGTGACCGAACGCCGCCGGGCGGCCAAGGAGATCGTGCTTCTCAACAACGTGCTGGAGCAGCGCATCCGCAGCCGTACGGCCGAACTCGAGGAGAGCAACGAGGACCTGCGCGGCTTCGCCCACTCCCTGGCGCACGACCTGCGCGGCCCCCTGTCCTCCATCGACGGTTTCAGCGCGCAGCTGCAACGCCGGCTGGACGGCCAGCTCGACGACCAGTGCCGCCACTACCTGGAGCGGCTGCGCGCCGGCGTCCAGCACATGGCCGGGCTCACCGACGCCCTGCTCGCCTTGGCCGAACTGTCGGGCGCGCGGCCGCACCTGGAGCAGGTGGACCTGTCAGCCCTGGCCCAGGCCAGCGTGGACCGGCTGCGCAGGCAGCCGGCGCAGCACCAGCCGGCGGTGGCGATCGAGCCGACCGCCCCGGTCCAGGGCGACCCGGAACTGCTGTCCATCGTCATGGACCAGCTGATCGGCAATGCCTGGAAATTCACCTCGACGGCGGGCCAGGGCGCCTGCATCGGTTTCAGCGGCAGTGCCCGGCCCGACGGCAGCTACGTGTACGAGGTCAAGGACAACGGCGTGGGGTTCGACCCGCGCTACGCGCGCAAGCTGTTCGGCCCTTTCCAGCGGCTGCATGCCGCCGGCGAGTTCGAAGGCAACGGCATCGGCCTGGCTATGGTGCGCAAGATCGTGCTGCGCCATGGCGGGCGCATCTGGGCCGACTCGCTGCCCGGCCAGGGCGCCAGCTTCAGCTTCACGCTGGCGCCGCCGCGCCATACGCGCACGCCGGCCTGAAGCAGGCTACAGCCCCAGCAGCCGCACCGCGTTGCCCTTGAGGATGCCGGGCATCACCTCGGGCTTGAAGCCGGCCTCCTCGAAATCCTTCATCCAGCGCTCCGGGGTGATCAGCGGGTAGTCGCTGCCGAACAGCACGCGGTCCTTGAGCAGCGTGTTGGCGTACTGGACCAGCTGCTTCGGGAAGTACTTGGGGCTCCAGCCCGACAGGTCGATCCAGACGTTGGGCTTGTGCGTGGCCACCGACAGCGCCTCGTCCTGCCAGGGGAAGCTGGGATGGGCCATGACGATCTGCATGTCGGGGAAGTCGATGGCCACGTCGTCCAGGTGCATGGGGTTGCTGTATTCCAGGCGCAGCCCGCCGCCGCAGCGCATGCCCGAGCCGATGCCGCTGTGCCCGGTGTGGAAGATGGCCGGCATCTTGTGGGCGGCGATCACCTCGTAGATCGGCCAGGCCATGCGGTCGTATGGGTGGTAGCCCTGCACCGTGGGGTGGAACTTGAAGCCCTTGACCCCCTCCTCCTTGATCAGCCGCTCGGCCTCGCGCGCGCCCATCCGCCCCTTGTGCGGGTCGATGCTGGCGAACGCCATCATCATGTCGCTGTTCTCGCGGGCGGCCTGGGCGATCTCCTCGTTGGGGATGCGCCGGCGGCCGAGCTTGGATTCGCTGTCCACGGTGAACATGACCAGGCCCAGCTTGCGCTCGCGGTAGTAGGCCACCGTCTCCGCGATGGTGGGCCGGCGGCTGGAGCGGAAGTACTTGTCGGCGGCCCGGTCGTACTCCTCGCCATAGCTGTCGAAAGGGTTCCAGCAGCTGACTTCGGCGTGGGTGTGGATGTCGATGGCGACGAGGTTGGCGTGGTCCATGGTCCTAGGGGTAAGTCCCAGCCTGCGGGCGGGCTCGGCGGCTTGAATTTGGTTATGCACGATAACAATAATCCGCGCAACCCGGCAAACTCCATGACCCCCTCCCCAGACCTCGACATCGACATCCGCGGCGCGGTCGCCGTGATCCGCCTCAACCGTCCGGCCAAGCGCAACGCCCTGTCGGACGCCCTGGTCCTGGCGGTGCGCGACGCGTTCGAGAACCTCCCCGCCACCGTGCGCGCCGCCGTGCTCGGCGGCTCGGGCGAGCACTTCTGCGCCGGCCTGGACCTGTCCGAGCTGAAGGAGCGCGATGCCGGCGCCGGCCTGCACCACTCGCGCATGTGGCACGCCGCGTTGGAGCGGGTGCAGTACGGCCCGGTGCCGGTGGTCGCCGCGCTGCACGGCGCCGTGGTCGGCGGCGGGCTGGAGCTGGCGGCGGCCTGCCACATCCGCGTGGCCGACGACACCGCCTTCTACGCGCTGCCCGAAGGCTCGCGCGGCATCTTCGTCGGCGGCGGCGGAGCAGTGCGCATCCCGCGCCTGATCGGCGCCGCCCGCATGACGGACATGATGCTCACTGGCCGGGTCTACAACGCCGAAGAGGGCGAGCGCGCCGGCTTCGCGCAGTACCGCGTGCCGGCGGGCCAGGCCTTCGACAAGGCGCTGGCCCTGGCGCAGCGGGTGGCGGAGAACGCCCCGCTCACCAACTACGCGCTGGTGCACGCGCTGCCGCGCATCGCCGAGCAGCCCGCCGACCAGGGCTTCCTGACCGAGGCGCTGATGGCGGCGATCGCGCAGAGCGCGCCCGAGGCCAAGGCACGCGTGCGCGCCTTCCTGGAAGGCCGTGCCGACAAGGTGAAGAAAGCGTCAGAGACATGAACCAGCCCGCGCCCCGCTACCGGCCCCTGACCTTCGGCGTGACCCGCGTGCTCGTGCGCGAAGGCGCCGGCGGGGTGCGCTACCTGCAGGCCGACCAGCCGCTGCAGCCCTGCGCCCGGCGCATGACCGACCGGCTGGTGCACTGGGCCGAGACCGCGCCGCAGCGCAGCTTCATGGCGCGCCGGGTGCGCCAGGCCGCCGGCAGCACCGGCGAATGGCGCCACCTGAGCTACCGCGAGGCGCTGGAGGGCGCCCGCGCCATCGCCCAGGCGCTGCTCGACCGCGGCCTGGACGCCGAGCGGCCGGTGGCCATCCTCAGCGAGAACAGCCTGGAACATGCGCTGCTGGCCCTGGGCTGCCTGTATGCCGGCATCCCTTTCTGTCCGGTCTCGCCGGCCTACTCCACCATCAGCCAGGATTACGACAAGCTGCGCCACGTGCTGGCCACGCTCACCCCGGGGCTGGTGTTCGCCTCGGACGCGGGACGCTATGGCAAGGCCATCGCCGCCGCGGTAGACCCCGCCACGGAGATCGTGCTGGCCGAAGGCGCACTGGACGGCCGCCGCGTCACGCCCTTCGCCGAGCTGCTCGCCACCCGCCCCAGCCCGGCGGTGGATGCCGCGATGCAGGCGACCGGGCCGGAGACCATCGCCAAGTTCCTGTTCACCTCGGGCTCGACCAAGCTGCCCAAGGCGGTGATCAACACCCACGGCATGTGGTGCTCCAACCAGCAGCAGATGCGCCAGTCCATGCCGGTGCTGGCCGAGCAGGAGGCCCAAGGCGGGCCGGTGCTGGTGGACTGGCTGCCCTGGAACCACACCTTCGGCGGCAACCACAACTTCGGCCTGACGCTGTACAACGGCGGCACGCTCTACATCGACGACGGCAAGCCGGTGCCGCAGCTCATGGGCGAGACGCTGCGCAACCTGCGCGAGATCGCGCCCACGGTGTATTTCAACGTGCCCACCGGCTTCGAGGCGATCGCCCAGGCCATGAAGACCGATGACGCGCTGCGGCGCAACCTGCTGTCGCGGGTGCGCATGTTCTTCTACGCCGGCGCGGCGCTGGCCCAGCCGGTGTGGGACGCGCTGCACGAGTGCCAGGAGCGGGAGATCGGCGAGCGCATCGTGATGGGCACCGGCCTGGGCATGACCGAGTCGGGCCCGTTCGGCCTGTTCGTCACCCATCCGCAGGTCAAGGCCGGCTACCTGGGCCTGCCCACGCCCGGCCTGCAGCTCAAGCTGGTGCCGATGGAAGGCAAGACCGAGGTGCGCTACCGCGGCCCCAACATCACGCCCGGATACTGGCGCAACGACGAGGCCACCCGCGAGTGCTTCGACGAGGAGGGCTTCTTCTGCACCGGCGATGCGGTGCTGTGGATCGCCGAGGACGACGTGCACCAGGGGCTGAAGTTCGACGGCCGCATTGCCGAGGACTTCAAGCTCGCCACCGGCACCTTCGTCAGCGTGGGGCCGCTGCGCGCCAGGATCATCGCGGCCGGGGCCCCCTACGTGCAGGACGCGGTGATCACCGGCCTCAACCGCAATGAAGTAGGCGCGCTGATCTTCCCCGCGGCCGCGGTGCGCAGGCTCGCCGGCCTGCCGGAAACCACCGCCCTGAAGGACGTGCTCGAGAGCGCGCCGGTGCAGGCCCACTTCCAGAACGTGGTGGACGATCTCTCGGCCGGCGCCACCGGCAGCGCCACGCGGGTCGCCCGCCTGCACCTGATGCACGAGCCCCCCTCCATCGACAAGGGCGAGGTCACCGACAAGGGCTCGATCAACCAGCGCGCCGTGCTCAAGCACCGCGAGGCGCTGGTCGCCGCGCTGCACGACGGCGGCCTGCCGTTCACGCTGGCACCGCGGCAGGGCCGCTGACCGATCCGATCAGCCCCCACCGCCCGAACACCCCAGGAGACCTGCCATGACCCACCGCCGCCGCTTCGTCCAGTCCGCCGCCTCGCTGGTGGCGCTCGGCGCCTTCCCCCTGGCCGCCCGCGCCCAGGCGTTCGAGTCGGTCAGGATCATCAACGGCTTTCCGGCCGGCGGCACCGCCGACAGCACCAGCCGCCGCGTGGCCGAGCGCCTGGGCGGCACCGCGTATTCCAAGAACGCCGCGGTGGTGGAGAACAAGCCCGGCGCGGGCGGCCGCATCGCCTGCGAGACGGTCAAGGCCGCCGCGCCGGACGGCTCGACCCTGCTGCTGACGCCCTACTCCTGCACGGCGATTTACCCGCACATCTACAGGAGCCTGAGCTATGACCCGTTCCGGGATTTCGTGCCGGTGTCCATGGCCGCGGTGATGACGCATGCGCTCACCGTCGGTCCCCAGGTGCCGGCCAGCGTCAAGACGGTGAGGGACTTCCTGGCCTGGGCCAAGGCCAACCCCGACAAGGCCAACTACGGCTCGCCGGCGGCCGGCTCCACGCCCCATTTCCTGGCGGCGCTGCTGGGCATCAATACCGGCGTCGAGCTCAAGCACGTGCCCTACCGCGGCTCGCTGCCGGCAGTGGCCGACATGATCGGCGGCACCTTGGCTTCCACTTCCACCCCCACCGGCGACGCGCTGGCCAACCACAAGGCCGGCAAGATCCGCATCATCGCCACCTCGGGGGCGCAGCGCACGCCCTTTACGCCCGAGGTCGCGACCTATGCCGAGCAGGGCTTCCCCGACCTGACCACCGAGGAGTGGTTCGGCTTCTACGCGCCGGCGCGCACCCCCGCCGGCGTGGTCGCCAACGCCAACGCCGCCATCAACGCCGCGCTGCGGGACAAGGGCGTGATCGACTCGCTGGCGCTGATGGGCCTGGTGGCCCAGGGCTCCTCGGCCGCCGAGATGGACAAGAGCCAGCGCGACGAGCACACCCGCTGGGCGCCGCTGGTCAAGCGCATCGGCTTCACCGCTGAATCATGACCCACCCCCGAAGCCGCTTGCAGCGGCCTCCCCCTCAAGGGGGCGCCACCAGCGGCCCGGCAAAGCCGGTTCCGCGGTGGCATGCGAAGGAAGACCCGTTCGTCGATCAGGTCGACACCACCTACCTGGAAAGCCTGCTGGGCTACAACGCCCGGCGCGCGGCGCTGGCGGTGATCGAGGTCTTCCTCGAACGCATGGCCCGCTACCAGCTGCGGCCGGTGGACTTCTCGGTGCTGTCCCTGATCACGCACAATCCGGGCATCACCTCGCGCCAGCTGTGCGCCGCCCTGGGCATCCTGCCGCCCAACCTGGTGGGCATGGTCGGCGCGCTGGAAAAGCGCGAACTGATCGTCCGCAAGCCCCATCCGCGGGATGGCCGCGCGATGGGCTTGCACCTCACGCCAGCCGGGCAGAAACTGATGCAGGGCGCCGAGCGCACTGCGGCCGAGCTGGAGGGCGAGGTCGCCACCCGGCTCTCGCCGGCTGAGCAGAAGACGCTCATCCGATTGCTCAAGAAGATCTATCTTTGAAGCTCGGGCTGGCGCAGGCCGCACCAATGCTTGCCATGTAGCTAGCAAATTCGCAGCAACCTCGTTGCGGGGTTGTTACGCTGCTATTGTTTGTATAGCAAGATATGGCTACACTGCCCAGGCCGCCGGGTGCCCGCCTGCGGGCCCAGGAGACTCCCCCCACATGAATTCCAAGGACAACGCCGCCATCAGCCAGCTGCTGGGTCTGCTGGAAGCGCGCTATGCGCTGCGCGTGCTGTGGGCGTTGCGCGATGGCCATGCCCAGACCTTCCGCCTGCTGCAGGACAGCGTGGGAGGCATCACCCCGAACACGCTCAACACCCGCATCAAGCAGCTGCGCGAGGCCGGGCTGGTGAGCCACGGCAGCGACGGCTACAGCCTCACCCCTGTCGGCGCCGACCTGATCAAGCGCATGAGCGACCTGCAGGCGTTCGCGGCCAAGTGGGCGATGAGCAGCGCCCGGAAAAAATAAGCCGACCTCCACCATGACACCGACCGACCTGCTGCTTCCCGCCACCGCCTTGCCGTCCGACGCCGGCCAGGCCCTGCTGATCGGCCGCGTCTGGCTGCCTGGCCAGGGGCCGGTGCTGGTGCAGGTGCGGCCCGACGGGGTGTACGACCTGTCGGCGCTGGCGCCCACCTGCAGCCAGCTGCTGGAGCTGCCCGACGCGGCGGCCGCCGTGCGCGCCGCCCGGCCCGTCAGGCTGGCCGACACCGCGGCCGTGCTGGCCAACAGCGAGGCGGGACGGCGCGATCCGGCGCAGCCCGGGCTGCTGGCCCCCTGCGACCTGCAGGCCATCAAGGCCGCGGGCGTGACCTTCGTGGCCTCCATGCTGGAGCGCGTCATCGAGGAACAGGCCCGCGGCGACGCCAGCCGCGCCGAGTCGGTGCGCCGCGCGGTCACGGCCGTCATCGGCGAGGACCTGAGCGCCGTGCGCCCGGGCTCGCCGGAGGCGGCGCGCCTGAAGGAAGCGCTGATCGCCCAGGGTGCCTGGTCGCAGTACCTGGAGGTGGGCATCGGGCCGGACGCGGAGATCTTCACCAAAGCGCAACCGATGAGCGCCGTGGGCACGGGCGCCGACATCGGCCTGCACCCGGCCAGCCGCTGGAACAACCCCGAGCCCGAGGTGGTGCTGGCGGTCAACAGCCGCGGCGAGACGGTGGGCGCGGCGCTGGGCAACGACGTCAACCTGCGCGACATCGAGGGCCGCAGCGCGCTGCTGCTGGGCAAGGCCAAGGACAACAACGGCAGCTGCGCCATCGGCCCCTTCATCCGCCTGTTCGACGGGCATTTCGGCATCGACGACGTGCGGCGCTGCGAACTCACGATGGAGGTGCGCGGCGAACACGGCTTCGTGATGCGGGGCAGCAGCTCGCTGGCCCGCATCAGCCGCGATCCGCTGGCCCTGGTGGAGCAGGCGATGGGCCCGCCGGCGGCGCGCACCCACCAGTACCCGGATGGTTTCATGCTGTTCCTGGGCACCATGTTCGCGCCCACCCAGGACCGCCATGGCCCGGGCCAGGGCTTCACGCACGAGGTCGGCGACGTGGTGGCCATCGCCACGCCGCGGCTGGGTACACTGGGCAATCGTGTCGACACCAGCGACCGCATCGCGCCGTGGAGCTATGGCACGGCCGCATTGATGCGGGACCTGGCGCGCCGGGGCTTGCTGCCCTGAGACGCGCTCGCCGGCAAAAAATGCTGCTCGCGCTGGCGCCGGCAGCTCCTCCATTCACAGCAAAGGAAGTCCATGATCACCACCCCCTCCGGCCTGCAATACGAAGACAGCACCGTGGGCCAGGGCGCCGAGGCGCGCGCCGGCCAGCATGTGCACGTGCACTACACCGGCTGGCTGTTCAACAACGGCCAGCAGGGTGCGAAGTTCGACTCCAGCGTGGACCGCAACGACCCGTTCGCCTTCTCGCTGGGCGCCGGCATGGTGATCAAGGGCTGGGACGAGGGCGTGGCCGGCATGAAGGTAGGCGGCAAGCGCACGCTCATCATCCCGCCCCAGCTGGGCTATGGCGCGCGCGGCGCCGGCGGCGTGATCCCGCCGAACGCGACGCTGAAGTTCGACGTCGAGCTGCTCGACGCGCACTGATCGGGGCTCAGCCCCGTCGCACGCGGTCATCCCGATCGCGAAGCGCATGCAGGGACGGCATGCGGCGGAATAACGGTTGAGCTGCAGCGGCAGGCTCGTCTTTTTCGGATCGGGCCCATTTCCCTGCCTTGAAAAGGGCTTCCCAGCCCCAAGGTGCTGCGCAGCCCGTTTTGCCTCAACCACTTACCATGTCCGAGAACCGAACCGAACCCTCGTTCGACCCGTCCTGGCCCGAAGAAAAGGCAGAGCTGCCGGGCACGCCTGTCGACGCCAGTCCCGAAGAGAAAGAGGCGGCCCAGGCCGCCAACGAAGCGGAGGCCGCGCAGCTGCAGTCCGAGCTGGCGGCGCTGCAGGCCAAGAACACCGAACTGAACGAGCAGTACCTGCGGGCCCAGGCCGAGATGCAGAACATCCGCCGGCGCGCCGACGAAGAGATATCCAAGGCGCGCAAGTTCGCCGTGGACAGCTTCGCCGAGAGCCTGCTGCCGGTGGCCGACAGCCTGGAAGCGGGCCTGGCCATCAAGGAGGCCACGCCCCAGCAGATCCGTGAAGGCGCCGAGGCGACGCTGCGCCAGCTCAAGAGCGCGCTGGAGCGCAACAAGGTGCTGGAGATCAGCCCCGCGGCCGGCGCCAAGTTCGACCCGCACCAGCACCAGGCGATCTCCGTGGTGCCGGCCCTCGGCCAGGAAGCCAACACCGTGGTGAGCGTGCTGCAAAAGGGCTATTCGATCGCCGAGCGCGTGCTGCGGCCCGCCCTGGTGACGGTGGCCGCACCGCAGTGACCGCGTGCGCCTTGAAACGGCAGCCGTTATCCACAAGTTAGCGCCAAGCTTTGAATCGGCCCACGCAGGCCAGCAGACATAGGAGAACCACATGGGAAAGATCATCGGCATCGACCTCGGCACGACCAACTCGTGCGTCGCCGTGATGGAGGGCAACACCCCCAAAGTCATCGAGAACAGCGAGGGCGCGCGCACCACGCCGTCCATCGTCGCCTACCAGGAGGACGGCGAGATCCTGGTCGGCGCCTCGGCCAAGCGCCAGGCGGTCACCAATCCGCGCAACACCCTGTATGCGGTCAAGCGCCTGATCGGCCGCAAGTTCGAGGAGAAGGAAGTCCAGAAGGACATCCACCTCATGCCCTACACCATCACCCGCGCCGACAACGGCGACGCCTGGGTGGAGGTGCGCGGCAAGAAGCTGGCCCCGCCGCAGGTCAGCGCCGAAGTGCTGCGCAAGATGAAGAAGACCGCCGAGGATTACCTGGGCGAGCCCGTCACCGAAGCCGTGATCACGGTGCCGGCCTACTTCAACGACGCCCAGCGCCAGGCCACCAAGGACGCCGGCCGCATCGCCGGCCTGGAGGTCAAGCGCATCATCAACGAGCCCACCGCGGCGGCCCTGGCCTTCGGCCTGGACAAGCAGGAAAAGGGCGACCGCAAGATCGCCGTCTATGACCTGGGCGGCGGCACCTTCGACATCTCGATCATCGAGATCGCCGACGTCGAGGGCGAGAAGCAGTTCGAGGTGCTGTCCACCAACGGCGACACCTTCCTGGGCGGCGAGGACTTCGACCAGCGCATCATCGACTACATCATCGGCGAGTTCAAGAAGGAGCAAGGCGTCGACCTGTCCAAGGACGTGCTGGCCCTGCAGCGCCTGAAGGAAGCCGCCGAAAAGGCCAAGATCGAGCTGTCCAACAGCTCGCAGACCGACATCAACCTGCCGTACATCACGGCCGATGCCACCGGTCCCAAGCACCTGAACATCAAGCTCACCCGCGCCAAGCTGGAGAGCCTGGTCGACGAGCTGATCGAGCGCACCATCGCCCCCTGCCGGACCGCCATCAAGGACGCGGGCGTGAGCGTGGGCGAGATCCACGACGTGATCCTGGTGGGCGGCATGACCCGCATGCCCAAGGTGCAGGAGAAGGTCAAGGAGTTCTTCGGCAAGGAGCCGCGCAAGGACGTCAACCCCGATGAAGCCGTCGCCGTGGGCGCGGCCATCCAGGGCCAGGTGCTGGGCGGCGACCGCAAGGACGTGCTGCTGCTGGACGTCACCCCGCTGTCGCTGGGCATCGAGACCCTGGGCGGCGTGATGACCAAGATGATCGCCAAGAACACCACCATCCCGACCAAGTTCGCCCAGACCTTCTCCACCGCCGACGACAACCAGCCGGCCGTGACCATCAAGGTGTTCCAGGGCGAGCGTGAGATCGCCAGCGGCAACAAGCTGCTGGGCGAGTTCAACCTGGAAGGCATCCCGCCGGCCCCGCGCGGCCTGCCCCAGATCGAGGTGAGCTTCGACATCGACGCCAACGGCATCCTGCACGTGGGCGCCCGAGACAAGGGCACGGGCAAGGAGAACAAGATCACCATCAAGGCGAACTCGGGCCTGTCGGAGGACGAGATCCAGAAGATGGTGAAGGACGCCGAGCTCAACGCCACCGAGGACAAGAAGAAGCTGGAGCTGGTGCAGGCGCGCAACCAGGGCGAGGCCCTGATGCACAGCGTGCGCAAGAGCCTGGGCGAGTACGGCGACAAGCTGGAGGCCGGCGAGAAGGAGAAGATCGAGGCGGCGCTCAAGGACGTCGAGCAGGCGCTCAAGGGCGAGGACAAGGCGCAGATCGACGAGAAGACCAACGCCCTGATGACGGCCAGCCAGAAGCTGGGCGAGAAGATGTACGCCGACATGCAGGCCGCCCAGGCGGCGCAGGCGGCGGGCGCCGGCGCCGGCCCCGAAGCGGCGGGCGGGCCGTCGGCGGCGTCCTCCGCACGGCAGGACGACGACAACGTCGTCGACGCCGAAGTGAAGGAAGTCAAGAAAGGCTGACCGCGCAGGCGATGCGCCGCACCAGACCGCCGCGTTCGACGCTACCCTCAGGGGGAGACGTCAACGCGGCGTTTTGACTGAGCAACTGGACTATTGATGGCCACGAAACGCGATTACTACGACGTGCTGGGCGTGCCCAAGAACGCATCCGAGGACGAGATCAAGAAGGCTTATCGCAAGCTGGCGATGAAGTACCACCCCGACCGCAACCAGGGTGACGCCGCCAAGGACGCAGAGGTCAAGTTCAAGGAGGCCAAGGAAGCCTACGAGATGCTGTCGGACGGCGACAAGCGCTCCGCCTACGACCAGTACGGCCATGCCGGCGTGGACCCCAACATGCGCGGCGGCGGCGGCCCGGGCCAGGAAGGCTTCGGCGGCTTCGCCGAGGCGTTCGGCGACATCTTCGGCGACATCTTCGGCCAGCAGCGCGGCGGCGCCCGCGGCGGGCGCCAGGTGTTTCGCGGCAGCGACCTGTCCTATGCGATGGAGATCACCCTGGAGGAGGCCGCCAGCGGCAAGGAAGCGCAGATCCGCATCCCGACCTGGGAGTCGTGCGACGTGTGCCACGGCAGCGGGGCGCGGCCGGGCACCCAGGCCAAGACCTGCGGCTCGTGCAACGGCGCGGGCGTGATGCAAATGCGCCAGGGCTTCTTCTCCGTGCAGCAGACCTGCCCGCAATGCCGCGGGGCCGGACGCATCATCCCCGAGCCCTGCCCCAACTGCAGCGGGCAGGGCAAGGTCAAGAAGCAGAAGACGCTGGAGGTGAAGATCCCGGCCGGCATCGACGACGGCATGCGCATCCGCAGCGCCGGCAACGGCGAGCCGGGCCACAACGGCGGCCCGCCGGGCGACCTGTACATCGAGATCCGTCTCAAGAAGCACGAGATCTTCGAGCGGGACGGGGACGACCTGCACTGCGTGGTGCCGATCAGCATCACCCGGGCGGCGCTGGGCGGCGAGATCGAGGTGCCGACCCTGGCCGGCAAGGCCGCGATCGACATCCCCGAGGGCACGCAGAACGGCAAGCAGTTCCGGCTGCGCGGCAAAGGGATCAAGGGCGTGCGTTCCAGCTACCCCGGCGACCTTTACTGCCACATCAGCGTGGAGGTGCCGGTCAAGCTGTCCGAGCACCAGCGCAAGCTGCTCAAGGAGCTGGACGAGTCGCTCAAGAAGGGCGGCCCCAGGCATTCGCCCGGCGAGGAGAGCTGGTCGGACAAACTTCGCGGATTTTTCAGCACCTAGCGAAGCGGCGTCGCGTTTAGGTTGAACGCCCGGACTTCCTGCGGCCCAACCGGGGCTGCAGGCTTGTCCCCTCCGGTGCGGCCGGTAACAATGCGGGCAGGAGAGAGAGCATGCTGCGCAACCCCTCGCTCAAACTGTTCCGTTCGACCGGTTACGAGTCCATCCTGGCGCCGGGCGAGACGCGGATGGCCCTGCACCCGGGATGGATGATCCTGGCCGTCAGTGCCTGGGTCGGGTTCGCCTGCAACGTGGCGCTCTGGCGCGCCCTGGCCACCGGCACCGGCCTGTCCTGGGCCATGGCGACCGGCACCCTGGTGGCGGCCGCCGTCGGCACCTTCCTCAGCCTGTTCGGCTGGCGCCGCACCCTCAAGCCCGTCGCCTCGCTGATGGTGCTGCTGGCCGCCACGCTGGCCTGCGGCATCTGGACCCAGTCGCTGCCGGTCAACGGGCAGCTCATGGGCAAGGGCGCGAGCGCCCTGTTGCCCGAGTGGACATCTCTGCTGAGCTGGCAGGCGCCCACCCTGCTGGTGGTGCTGGCGCTGCTGCCGTTGCTGTGGGTATGGCAGAAGCAGCTGCGCCGGCTGCCGGGTCCGACCCAGCTGGCGGCCAACATCACGGGCATGGTCACCGGCGCCTGCGTGCTGGCCGGCATAGCCTTCCTGCTGGCCGTCCGGCCCCTCTGACCGCCCACGGCGATCAGAACAGCCTGCCTTGCCCGTGCAAGGCAGGCGGCTGGAACCGGGTGGTGTCGAAGCCGGGGCGTTCGCGGTTGAACCCCAGGCGGTCCGCCGCGCGGCGGAAACGCTGGCCGATCAGCTCGGCCCACGGGCCCCTGCCCTTCATGCGCGAGGCGAAATCGCTGTCGTAGTCCTTGCCGCCGCGCATGTCGTGGATGCGCGCCATCACCCGCGCCGCCCGCTGCGGGTAATGCAGCTCCAGCCACTGGCGGAACAGCGGGCTGACCTCCCAGGGCAGGCGCAGCACGTGATAGAACGCGCTGCGCGCGCCGGCCTCCCAGGCCGCTTCCAGCACCTGCTCCATGTCTTCGTTGAGGAAGGGAATCTGAGGCGCCAGGCTCACCCCGCAGGGCACGCCGTGTTCGGCCAGGGTGCGCAGGATCCGCAGCCGCCGATGCGGGGCGGCGGCGCGCGGCTCGAGCCGGCGGGCCAGCTGCGGGTCCAGCGTGGTGATCGTGACGTACACGGCGGCCAGGCGGCGCTGCGCCATCGGGACGATCAGGTCCAGGTCGCGTTCCACGCCGCTGGACTTGGTCACCAGGGAGAACGGGTGCGAGGTCTCGTGCATCAGCTCGATGACGGCGCGCGTGAGCCGCAGCTCGCGCTCGACCGGCTGGTAGCAGTCGGTAGCCGTGCCGATGGCCACCATCTCCGGGCGGTAGGCCTTGCGGCCCAGCTCCGACCGCAGCACCGGGGCGATATTGCGCTTGGCGATGATCCTGGTTTCGAAGTCCAGGCCGGGAGACAGGTTGAGGTAGCTGTGCGTGGGCCGTGCGTAGCAGTAGATGCAGCCGTGCTCGCAGCCCCGGTAGGGATTGATGCCCCGGTCGAAGTACACGTCGGGTGAATCGTTCGTGGTGAGGACGCTGCGTGCGTCTTCCCAGATCACTTCGGTGGGAGGCGGTCCCCCGTCCTGCGCTTCCAGCGTGCCCCAGCCGTCATCGAAGGCCTGGCGCCGGTCGCGCTCGAAGCGGTGGGCCAGGCGGGTGGCAGCGCCGCGGCCGCGCACGGCTTCGAGGGGGACATGGACTTCCGTCATCTGTATGAATATACAGTAAGACGAGAAAGTGGCGGGTTAGGACATCCGCCTAAGCACGGCGGGCGTATCACATAACCTGAACAGCTCCAGGAGTGGTGTGATGGCTGGTTACGGAGGATCCATGTCGAAAAGTCCCGCCCGCATCCTCATCGTCGATGATTCGGATGACAACCTTTACCTCATGAGTGCGCTGCTGGCGGACAGCTACGAGGTGGTGACGGCCTCCGGTGGCCTCCAGGCACTGCAAATCGCCCGCTCGGCGCAGCCGCCCGACCTCATATTGCTGGACATCCTGATGCCCGACATGGACGGCTACGAGGTGCTGCGCCGCCTCAAGGCCGACCCGTGCAGCGCGGGCATCCCCGTGATCTTCCTGACGGCGCTGACCAGCGTCCCGCAGGAGCAGCTCGGCCTGGACCTGGGCGCGGTGGACTACATCACCAAGCCGATCAGCCCGCCGGTCCTGCTGGCCCGCACCAAGTCGCACCTGGAGCGCAGCGTCAACGCGCGGCAGCTCGAAGCGCTGTCGGCCCAGCTGGGCCGCTACCTGGCGCCGCAGGTGGTGCAGTCGCTGCTGGATGGTTCCCAGCAGGCCGAGATCCGGGCCCAGCGCAAGAAGCTCACGGTGTTCTTTTCGGACATCAAGGACTTCACCGTCGCCACCGCCCGCTGGGAGCCGGAGGACGTGCGCTTCATGCTCAACAGCTACTTCTCCGAGATGTCCAAGGTGGTGGACGAGTACGGCGGCACGCTGGACAAGTTCATCGGCGACGCGATGATGGTCTTCTTCGGCGACCCGCACAGCCGGGGGCCGAAAGAGGACGCGTTGCAATGCGTGCGGATGGCGCTGGCCATGCAGCGCCGCATGGATCGGCTGTGCCGCCAATGGCAGGCCATGGGCAACCGCAAGGCTTTCCAGATCCGCTGCGGCATCAACACCGGTTACTGCGACGTCGGCAACTTCGGCAGCGACCGCCGCATGGACTACACCATCATCGGGCCCGAGGTGAACCTGGCGGCCCGGCTGGAAAAGGCCGCGGCGCCCGGCAGCGTGCTGATCTCGCACTCGACCTGGCAGCTGGTGAGCGGCGCCATCGAGGCGCTGGAGCAGCCGCCCATCGCGGCCAAGGGCTTCGCCCAGCCGGTGCGTGCCCATGCCGTGCTGGGCGAGGCCCAGGCGTTCTTCGCGCCCACACAGCCCGGCGCGCTGGACATGGAGGTGCCTATGAACGCCAACTGGTTCGCCCCCACCGATCTGGGCGAACTGCGCCCGGGCGGCGTGCGCAGCGACCGGCTCCAGTGAACCCCTACACGTTCTGCTGAATTTTCAGAAATTACTGAAGTTGCAATAGGGATTGGCATAATGCAGCCATGTCGCTGCAAGACCGCCTTCCTCCCCTCAGCCGCGAGTTCGTGGCCCATTTCGGCGAGATGGGCAGCCGCTGGGGCATCAACCGCACGGTCGGCCAGATCTATGCGCTGATCTTCATCTCGCCGCGGCCGCTGAACGCCGACGAGATCGCCGAGACGCTGGAGTTCTCGCGCTCCAATGTGAGCATGGGCCTGAAGGAGCTGCAGTCCTGGCGCTTGGTGCGGCTCAAGCACCTGCCGGGCGACCGCCGCGAGTACTTCGAGGCGCCCTCGGACGTGTGGGAGATCTTCCGCGTGCTGGCCGAGGAACGCCGGCGCCGTGAAATCGAACCCACCCTGTCGATGCTGCGCATGGCGCTGCTGAGCGAGCCGGCCAGCGAAGCCGACCGGCACGCCCAGCAGCGCATGCGCCAGATGCACGAGCTGATCGAGCGGCTGACCACCTGGTTCGACGACGTGCAGAAACTGGCGCCCGAGACCGCCCTGCAGCTGATGGGCATGGGCGCCACCGTGACCAAGGTCCTGGAGTTCAAGGACCGCATGACGGGGCGTGGCCCCGGCAAAACCAAGGAGAACTGACCCATGGACGCCCTGCTGCTGTCGCGCATCCAGTTCGCGGCGAACATCAGCTTCCACATCCTGTTTCCCACCATCAACATCGCCCTGTGCTGGTTCCTGGTGTACTTCCGGCTGCGGCACAGCGGCGCGACCAGCGCCGCCGACAAGCAGGCGTGGGAAGAGTCGTACTACCTGTGGACCAAGGTGTTCGCGCTCAGCTTCGCGCTGGGCGTGGTGTCAGGCATCACCATGAGCTTCCAGTTCGGCACCAACTGGCCGGGCTACATGGAAAGGGCCGGCAACATCGCCGGGCCGCTGCTGGGTTACGAGGTGCTCACGGCCTTCTTCCTGGAAGCCACCTTCCTGGGGATCATGCTGTTCGGCCGCGGCCGGGTGTCGGACCGGGTGCACCTGTTCGCCACGCTGATGGTGGCCCTGGGCACCACCTTGTCGGCCTTCTGGATCCTGAGCCTGAACTCCTGGATGCAGACGCCGGCCGGCTACAAGGTCATCGACGGCGTGATGCACGCCGAGAGCTGGTGGGCCATCGTCTTCAACCCCTCCTTCCCCTACCGGCTCACGCACAAGCTGCTGGCCTCGACCTTGACCGCGGCCTTCCTGATCGCCGGCCTGTCGGCCTGGCAGATCCTGCGCAAGACCGACAACGCCGGCACCCACAAGGCCTTGCGTGCCGGCGTGATCGCGGCGGCCGTGGCCATCCCGCTGCAGATGCTGGCCGGCGACATGCACGGGCTGAACACGCTGGAGCACCAGCCGGCCAAGATCGCAGCGATCGAGGGCCTGTGGGAAACCGAGAAGAGCGCCGGCCTGACGCTGTTCGGCCTGCCCAACGAGAAGGAAGGCGTCACGCATTACGCCGTCAAGATCCCCAAGCTCGCCAGCCTGATCCTGGCGCACGACATCAACGCCGAGCTCAAGGGGCTGGACCAGTTCCCCGGCGAGCACCCGCCAGTGGCACCGGTGTTCTGGAGCTTCCGCGTGATGGTGGGGATGGGCGTGCTGATGCTAGGGGTGTCCTGGTGGGCGGCCTTCACCCTGTGGCGGCGGCGCCGGCAGGCGCGGCGGGAACAGCCCGCCGAGCAGGGTCGGCCCTCGGCGCCCGTCAAGACGGTGCCCTTCTCGCGCTGGCAGCTGCGCCTGCTGGCCGGCATGACCTTCTCCGGCTGGGTGGCCACGCTGGCCGGCTGGTACGTCACCGAGATCGGCCGACAGCCCTACATCGTCTACGGCCTGCTGCGCACCGCGGACGTGGTCGCGCCGCATGCGCCCGGCATGGTGCTGGCCACCCTGATCGGCTACCTGGCGGTGTACGCCTTCCTGCTGGTGGCCTATATCCTGGTCCTGATGTACATGGCCCAGCACCCGGCCATGCCCACGCCGGAGGCGCCGCAGGCGCCCAAGGCTGCCGAGCCCGTCGGCGGCCCGGCCTGACACGCGAGGAGCATCCGAGATGGAGATGAACTGGACCACCTTCCTGCCCCTGGTCTTCATGGCGGTGATGGGCCTGTCGCTGTTGGCCTACGTGGTGCTGGACGGCTACGACCTGGGCGTGGGCATCCTGCTGCCTTTCGCCACCGACGACGAGAAGGACGTCATGGTCTCCAGCATCGGCCCGTTCTGGGACGCCAACGAGACCTGGCTGGTGCTGGGCATCGGCGTGCTGCTGGTGGCCTTCCCCAAGGCGCACGGGCTGGTGCTGACGGCGCTGTACCTGCCGGTGGCCGTGATGCTGATCGGCCTGATCCTGCGCGGCGTCTCCTTCGATTTCCGGGTCAAGGCCCGGGCCGCGCGCAAGGGCATGTGGAACGCCTTCTTCGCCCTGGGCTCGCTGATGGCGGCCATGGCCCAGGGCTGGATGCTGGGCGCCTGGCTCACCGGCTTCGACACCGGCCGCTGGTCGCTGCTGTTCGCCGCCGGCATCGCCCTGACCCTGCCCACGGCCTACGCCATGCTGGGCGCGGGCTGGCTGATCATGAAGACCGGGGACGAGCTGCAACGAAAGGCGGTGGCGTGGGCCCGCAAGGTGCTCTGGCCCATGGGCGTGGCGCTGGTGGGCATCTCGCTGGCCACGCCGCTGGTGAGCAGCACGGTGTTCGACAAGTGGTTCGCCATGCCGCAGTTCCTGGGCCTGCTGCCTATACCCGTGGCCTGCGCAGCGGCCTTCTTCGCCGCTTTCCACGTGATCGGCAAACCCCAGGTGGTGGCGGCCGGCTACGGCTGGGTGGTGTTCGCCAGCACGGTGCTGATCTTCGTCCTGGCCTTCCTGGGCCTGGCGTACAGCATCTACCCCTACATCGTGATCGACAAGCTCACCGTGTGGCAGGCGGCCAGCGCGCACGAGTCGCTGGTGGTGATCTTCGTCGGCGTTGCCGTCACGCTGCCGGCCATCATCGCCTACACCATCTTCATGTACCGGGTGTTCTGGGGTCGCGCCACGCCGCTGAGTTACATGGGGCCGGCGCAGAAAACGCCGCTGGTGGGTGGCAAGGAGTACTAGCAGGCCCGCCGCCCTCAACTGGCGTTGCCTGGCATCAAAGGCGGCCAGCACAGGTACCGCCGCGCAGGGCGCCAGGCGCTCCCCGCCAGGGGCTCATACTGTGTCGGTGCGTGCTGGCGCACGCACTTCGCTGCGCTGTACCGGGCCTGGGCTTGCACCGCATAACTCACTACGCGCCTTGAAGGGCGCTCCGTTCAGACAGATGCGGTGGGCATGAGGACGAAGCACGCCGCACTGGCGGCGTGCACAAGCCCAGGCCCAGTCCATCGCAGCCGCCCCAGAAATCGCCCCCGCCGGGGAGCGCCTGGCGCCCAGAGACCAGGTTGGCGCGCTGCGGTTTTGAGAAGTAACGCCTCAGCGCGGCAGGCGGTGCCCGGCCGGGGCGATTTCTGGGGCGGCGGGACGGCTCTTCGGCCTGGGGCTGCGCGCCGCCGGTGCGGCGCGCCTCGTGATCTGACTCGCGGCATCTGTCTGAACGCAGCGCCCTTCGGGGCGCGCAGTGAGTTATGCCGCGGCCCCAGGCCGAAGAGAACGGCCCGCGAAGTCCGTGCGCCAGCACGGACCGCCACAGTATGAGCCCCGGCCGGGCACCGCCTGCCGCGCCGCGCGGACCTATGCCTTGCCTACTGCGCTAGAAAAAGAGGAAGCAGGTCAGAGCAAACGCGCCTTCGTCTCTCGGTACTCGCGCGCCAGCCGGGCCACCAGCTCGGCGGTGCTGGTCACCCCCGTCACGGCGCCTATGCCCTGGCCGCAGCCCCAGATGTCCTTCCAGGCCTTGGACTTGCTGCCCTCGCCGCCGCCGAAGTTCATCTTGGTCGGATCGCTCTCGGGCAGGTTGTCCGGGTCCAGGCCGGCCGCGCGGATGGACGGCTTGAGGTAGTTGCCGTGCACGCCGGTGAACAGGTTGGAGTAGACGATGTCGTCGCTGCTGCCGTCGACGATGGCCTGCTTGTAGGCGTCCGAGGCGCGGGCCTCGTGCGTGGCGATGAAGGCCGAGCCTATGTAGGCGAAATCGGCGCCCATGGCCTGCGCCGCCAGCACCGCGCCGCCGGTGGCGATGGCGCCGGACAGCGCCACCGGTCCGTCGAACCACTGGCGGATCTCTTGGACCAGGGCGAACGGGCTCTTGACGCCCGCGTGGCCCCCGGCGCCGGCCGCCACCGCGACCAGCCCGTCGGCGCCCTTCTCGATCGCCTTGCGCGCGAACGTGTTGTTGATGATGTCGTGCAGCACCACGCCGCCGTAGCCGTGGATCGCGTCGTTCACGTCGGTGCGCGCGCCCAGGCTGGTGATGATCACCGGCACTTTCCACTTCACCGCCATCTCCATGTCGTGCTCGAGCCGGTCATTGCTCTTGTGCACGATCTGGTTGATGGCGAACGGAGCCGCGGGCCGCTCCGGGTGGGCGCGGTCGTGGGCCGCCAGCGCCTCCGTGATCTCGTGCAGCCACTCGTCCAGCTGCGAGGCCGGCCGCGCGTTGAGCGCCGGCATGGCGCCGACGATGCCAGCCTTGCACTGCTCGATCACCAGCTTGGGGTTGCTGATGATGAACAGCGGCGAGCCGATGATGGGCAGCGGCAGGTTCTGCAGCGTCGCGGGCAGCTTGGACATGGTGGTCCTCAAAACGCTTCCAGCGCCATCGCCGTCACGCTGTCGGCGCCTTCGACGATGCTGTCGCGGATGCCGGGCGCCTTGGCCAGGATGTGGTCGGCGTAGAAGCGGGCGGTCGCCACCTTGGCCTTCATGAAGTCCAAGTCCTCGCCCTGCCCGGCCAGCTGCTCGGCCGCCAGCAGCGAGCGCGCCAGCTGCCAGCCGGCCACCAGGTTGCCGGCCAGCATCAGGTAGGGCACCGAACCGGCGAACACCGCGTTGGGCGCGGCCTTGGTCTGGCCGGCCACGAAGTCCACCACGTCCAGGAAGGCCCGACGCGCGGCCGCCAGGCGCTTGTGCACCGCCTTGGCGGCCACGCTGCCCTGCCGGGCCAGCTCGCCTTCGGTCTTCTCGATCTGCGCAGCGATGGCGCGTGCAGTCTGGCCACCGTCGCGCGCGGTCTTGCGGCCCACCAGGTCGTTGGCCTGGATCGCGGTCGTGCCTTCGTAGATGGTCAGGATCTTGGCGTCGCGGTAGTACTGCGCGGCGCCGGTCTCCTCGATGAAACCCATGCCGCCGTGCACCTGCACGCCCAGCGAGGTGACTTCCAGGCTCATCTCGGTGCTGTAGCCCTTGACCAGGGGCACCATGAACTCGTAGAAGGCCTGGTTCTGTTTGCGCACCTCGCCGTCGGGGTGGTGGTGGGCCGCGTCGTAGGCGGCCGCCGCCACCGCCGCCATGGCGCGGCAGCCCTCGGTGTAGGCGCGCATGGTCATCAGCATGCGCTTGACGTCGGGGTGGTGGATGATGGGCGCGCTGCCGGCCAGGGAGCCGTCCACCGGCCGCGACTGCACCCGCTCGCGCGCATAGGCCACGGCCTTCTGGTAGGCCCGCTCGGCCACCGCGATGCCCTGCACGCCCACCGCGTAGCGGGCCGCGTTCATCATGATGAACATGTACTCCAGGCCGCGGTTCTCCTGGCCCACCAGGTAGCCGACAGCGCCGCCCTTGTCGCCGTACTGCAGGACCGCCGTCGGCGAGGCCTTGATGCCCAGCTTGTGCTCGATGCTCACGCAATGCACGTCGTTGCGCGCGCCCAGCGAGCCGTCCTTGTCCACCATGAACTTGGGCACCACGAACAGGCTGATGCCCTTGACGCCCTCGGGCGCGCCCTGCACCCGCGCCAGCACCAGGTGGACGATGTTGTCCGCCATGTCGTGCTCGCCGTAGGTGATGTAGATCTTGGTGCCGAAGATTCTGTAGGCGCCGTCCGGCCGGGGCTCGGCGCGGGTGCGCACCAGCGCCAGGTCGCTGCCGGCCTGCGGCTCGGTCAGGTTCATGGTGCCGGTCCACTCGCCGCTGACCAGCCTGTGCAGGTAGGTGGCCTTGAGCTCGTCCGAGCCGGCCGTCAGCAGCGCCTCGATCGCGCCGTCGGTCAGCAGCGGGCACAGCGCGAAGCTGAGGTTGGCCGAGTTCAGCATCTCGCCGCAGGCCGCGCCTATGGTCTTGGGCAGGCCCTGGCCGCCGAACTCGGTGGGATGCTGCAGCCCCTGCCAGCCGCCCTCGGCGTACTGGCGGTAAGCCTCCCTGAAGCCGGGCGTGGTGAGGACCTCGCCACCGCGTAGGCGCGAGGGCTGCTGGTCGCCGGTCCAGTTCAAGGGCGCGACCACCTCCTCGTTGAACCTGGCGCACTCCTCCAGCACGGCCTGGGCCGTGTCGAAGCCCGCTTCCTCGAAGCCGGGGATCCTGGCGATCTGGTCGATGCCCGCCAGGTGACGGATGTCGAACAGCATGTCTTTGACGGGAGCTCGATAGGTCATGGCGTGTCTCCGTTTTGCTCCTTCCCCGCTGGGGGAGGGAGCAGGGTCACAGGGCTTTCACAAGCTCGGGCACGGCCTGGAACAGGTCGGCCTCCAGCCCGTAGTCGGCCACCGAGAAGATGGGGGCTTCCGGGTCCTTGTTGATCGCCACGATCACCTTGGAATCCTTCATGCCCGCCAGGTGCTGGATGGCGCCGGAGATGCCCGCGGCCACGTACAGCTGGGGCGCCACGATCTTGCCGGTCTGGCCGACCTGCCAGTCGTTGGGCGCGTAGCCGGCGTCCACCGCGGCTCGGCTGGCGCCCAGGGCGGCGCCCAGCTTGTCCGCCAGCGGCGTCATCACCTCGTTGAACTTCTCGGCCGAGCCCAGGGCCCGGCCACCGGAGACGATGACCTTGGCCGCCGTCAGCTCGGGCCGGTCGCTTTTGGCGATCTCCTGGCCGACGAAGCGGCTCTTGCCGCTGTCGCCCACGGCCTGCGCCGTCTCCACCGGCGCGCTGCCGCCGGTCGCCGGCGCGGCGTCGAAGCCGGTGGTGCGCACGGTGATCACCTTGACCTTGTCCTGGCTCTGCACGGTGGCGATGGCGTTGCCGGCGTAGATGGGACGCTCGAAGGTGTCCGGGCTGTCGACCTTGGTGATGTCGGAGACCTGGCCCACGTCCAGCTTGGCAGCCACGCGCGGGGCGGTGTTCTTGCCGCTGGCGGTGGCCGGGAACAGGATGTGGCTGTAGTTGCCCGCGATGGCCAGCACCTGGGCTGCGAGGTTCTCGGCCAGCCCGTGCGCGAACTGCGCGCCGTCGGCGTGGATCACCTTGCTCACGCCGGCGATCTGGGCCGCGGCCCGGGCGGCCGCCCCGGCGTCCTGGCCGGCCACCAGCACATGCACCTCGCCGCCACAGGCCTTGGCCGCGGTGACGGTGTTGAGCGTGGCGCCCTTGATGGAGGCGTTGTCGTGTTCAGCGATGACGAGAGCTGCCATTCAGATCACCTTGGCTTCGTTCTTGAGTTTGTTGACCAGCGTCGCCACGTCCGGCACCTTGATGCCGGCCGAGCGCTTGGGCGGCTCGGTGACCTTCAGGGTCTTGAGGCGCGGCTTCACGTCCACGCCCAGGTCCTCGGGCTTGACGGTCTCCAGCGGCTTCTTCTTGGCCTTCATGATGTTGGGCAGGGTCACGTAGCGCGGCTCGTTCAGGCGCAGGTCGGTCGTGACCACGGCCGGCAGCGACACCGACAGCGTCTCCAGGCCGCCGTCGACCTCGCGCGTCACCGTGGCCTTGCCATCGGCGACCTCGACCTTGCTGGCGAAGGTGGCCTGCGGCAGGTCGGCCAGGGCGGCCAGCATCTGGCCGGTCTGGTTGCAGTCGTCGTCGATGGCCTGCTTGCCCAGGATCACCAGGCCGGGCTGCTCCTTGTCCACCAGCGCCTTCAGGATCTTGGCCACGGCCAGCGGCTGCAGTTCCTCCTCGGTCTGCACCAGGATGGCGCGGTCGGCGCCGATGGCCATGGCCGTGCGCAGCGTCTCCTGGCACTGGGCCGGGCCGCAGGAGACGGCGATCACCTCGGTGGCCGCGCCCTTCTCCTTCAGCCGCACCGCCTCCTCGACGGCGATCTCGTCAAAGGGGTTCATGCTCATCTTGACGTTGGCGATGTCCACACCGGTGTTGTCCGACTTGACCCGGACCTTCACGTTGTAGTCCACCACGCGCTTGACCGGTACCAGGACCTTCATGCTGGGCGCTCCTAAAGAATGCGAATAAGGGTGGGAATTGACGTTTACGTAAACTGGAATTCTATGCGTCGGCCGCGGGGCGGCCGCCGGCAGCGCCGGGCGCCCCGCAGGGAGCTCGGCAAAAAAAGAACGACCGTTCGATTATAGGAACCGGCGGACCCGGACCGCGTCCGGCACGCGACATTTCGCCGCTGCAACTCAGCCTGCGGCCGATGCCGGGGAAGCCGGCGCGGAGGATGCAGCGCCGCCGGGCTGCGGCAGCACGCGCACCACCCGTTGCGGGAACGGAATGTCGACCCCCGCCTCGCGCAGGCCCTGGAGGATGCGCAGGTTGATCTCCGAGCGGACGTTGAGCTGGCCGTTGGCCGGGTCGTTGATCCAGAACAGCAGGCTGAACTCCAGCCCGTCGGCTCCGAACTTGGCCAGCCGCGCAGCGGGCGCCGGGTCCTTCAGCACCCGTTCCACGCCCAGCGCCGCCTCGACCAGGATGCGCTGCACCTGGGCCACGTCGCTGTCGTAGCCCACCGCCACCTCGGTGGTCACCAGCACCTTGGGATCGGCCAGCGACAGGTTCTCGATGCGCTCGGTGATCAGCTTCTCGTTGGGCACGATGGACTCGCGGCCGTTGGCGGCGCGGATCAGCGTGTAGCGCGTCTTGATGTCCAGCACCTGGCCCTCGAAGCCGTCCACCCGCACCGTGTCGCCGATGCGCAGCGAGCGCTCGAACAGGATCACGAAGCCGCTGACGTAGTTGGACGCCAGCTTCTGCAGGCCGAAGCCCAGGCCCACGCCCAGGGCGCCGCCCAGCACCGACAGCGCCGTCAGGTCCACGCCCACGGCCGACAGCGCGAACAGCAGGCCGACGAACAGCAGCAGCGCGCGGATCGCGTTGGCCGCCACCTTGCGCAGCGACAGGTCGTGCACCGCCTGGCGCAGCACCTTCTTCTCGAGCGCGGCCGAGATCCACAGGGCCAGCATCAGCACCGCCCCGCCCGACAGCACGCCCTCGATGATGTTGAGCACGCTGATGCGCGACTTGCCGAAGGTGAAGCGGACCGCGTCCAGCTGCGCCTTGACCTCCGGCAGCAGGCCCACGATCCACAGCACGGCGGCGATCCAGGCCAGCCAGGAGAACACCCGCTCCACCAGCCGCGCTGCCCCGGAGCTCGGGAACACCACGGTGAGCACGCGCGCCACGAAGCGGATGCCCGCCAGCGACACCAGCACCGGCACGGCCACCATGAACACCACCACGCTGCGGAAGGGCGACAGCAGGAAGATGGCGCCGTAGGTCAGCGCCAGCGCGAGCACGGGGAACAGCAGGCCGTCGAAGTAGAAGCGGCCGAACCAGACCGAATCGTTGCCCCTGCGCCGGCCGGCCAGCCAGCAGATGCCGTAGGCGGCCGCCACGCAGCCCAGCAGCACGGTGATCTCCCAGGCCATGTCCGGGTGGCCCAACTCGCGGACCAGGGCCTCGAGCTTGCCCATCACAGGTCCGCCAGCGCGCGCACGTGCGCTTCCACGCTGCGGCCCAGTGCGTCGAGGTTGTAACCCCCCTCCAGCGCGGAGACGATGCGCCCCCGGGCATGCCGGCGCGCCACCTCGCGCACCCGCCAGGTGATCCAGCCGTAGTCGTTCTCGGTCAGCCCGAGCTGGCCCAGGTCGTCCTCGCGGTGCGCGTCGAAGCCCGCGCTGATGAACACCATCTGGGGCTTGAAGGCCTCCAGCCGGGGGATCCACGCATCCTCGATCATTTCGCGGATCTCCATGCCACGGGTGTAGGCGGGCACGGGCAGGTTGAGCATGTTGGCTGCGCGCGGCGTGTCGCCGCTGTAGGGATAGAAGGGATGCTGGAAGAAGCCCACCATGAGCACGCGCGGGTCGCCCGCCAGGATGTCCTCGGTGCCGTTGCCGTGGTGCACGTCGAAGTCGACCACGGCAACGCGCTGCAGGCGGTGCCGCTCCAGCGCATAGCGCGCGGCGATCGCCACGTTGTTGAAGAAGCAAAAGCCCATGGCGCGGTCGCGGCAGGCATGGTGGCCCGGCGGCCGCACCGCGCAGAAGGCGTTCTCCAGCTCGCCGGCCATCACGGCGTCGACCGCGGCCAGCGCGGCGCCGGCGGCGCGCAGGCTGGCGCCCCAGGTGTGCGGGTTCATGGCCGTGTCGGGATCGATCTGCGCGTACGGCGGGCCGCCGGCCTCGATCTGCTCGGCCAGCTCCAGGCCCAGGCCGCGGATGGCGGCCACGTGCATCCTGTCGTGGGCCAGTTCGATGTCGGCCACCGAGGCGGCCGGCGCCTCGCGCCGCTCCAGCGCGTCGGCCACCCCGGTCGCCAGCAGCCGGTCGTCGATCGCGTCCAGCCGCTCGGGGCATTCGGGGTGGCCGGGTCCCATGTCGTGCCGATGGCAATCAGGGTGGGTGAAATACCCGGTTTTGGGCACGCTCATCGTTCTGGGGCAATCGAAATCGGATAACGTCACGCCCTTATGCAAGCACAACAACAACTCGCGGCGCTCCTGGCCCAGCTTAACACGGTGATCGTCGGCAAGGCCGCGCAGGTGCGCGACTGCGTGGCCTGCCTGTTGGCCGGCGGCCACCTGCTGATCGAGGACGTCCCGGGGGTGGGCAAGACCACCCTGGCCCATGCCCTGGCGCGCTCGTTCGGCCTGCAGTTCTCGCGCGTGCAGTTCACCGCCGACCTGATGCCCAGCGACCTGTCCGGCGTCTCCATCTACGAGCGCGGCAAGGAAGCCTTCGTGTTCCACCCGGGCCCGGTGTTCGCCCAGGTGCTGCTGGCCGACGAGATCAACCGCGCCAGCCCCAAGACGCAAAGCGCGCTGCTGGAGGCGATGGAGGAGAAACAGGTCACCATCGAAGGCGCGACGCGGGCCCTGCCCTCGCCCTTCTTCGTCATCGCCACCCAGAACCCGCAGGACCAGCTGGGCACCTTCGCCCTGCCCGAGTCGCAGCTGGACCGCTTCCTGATGCGCATCTCGCTGGGCTACCCGGACCGCGCCGCCGAGCGCGAGCTGCTGCGCGGCCGGGACCGGCGTGACATGGTGGAGTCGCTGCCCGGCACGCTGACCCCGGCGACGCTGGAGGCGCTGCAGCAGCAGGTGCTGGCCGTGCACACCGCCGACCCCCTGCTCAATTACGTGCAGGACCTGGTGGCTGCCACCCGCTCGGGCCGCTGGTTCCTGCAGGGCCTGTCGCCGCGCGCCGCCATCGCGGTGGTGCGGGCGGCCAAGGCGCAGGCCCTGCTGAGCGGGCGTGACTACGTGGCGCCCGACGACGTGCAATCCATCCTGCCGCAGACCGTCGCGCACCGCCTGGTGCCGGTAGGCGACGCCGGCCGCGGGCCGGTGGAGCAGGTGCGCGCCATGCTGGACGCAGTACCCTTGCCATGAGCCTGGCATCCGCCCACCCCGAGCCGATCGCCGGGTCCGCCGCGCGCGAGGCGGCGGCCCGTCCGGCGCGGACGCCCGTGCTCGATCCGTTCGCGTTCGTCCGCCGGCGCTTCCGCCAGTGGTGGCAGGCCAGGCTGCCGCTGGCCGACACGATGACGCTGACGCAGCGCAATGTCTACATCCTGCCGACGCGCGCCGGCTGGATGCTGGGCGCCACTCTGCTGGTGCTGCTGGTCGCCTCCATCAACTACCAGCTCAACCTGGGCTACCTGCTCACCTTCCTGCTGGCCGGCAGCGCCCTGGTGGGCATGCACCTGTGCCATGCCACGCTGCGCGGCCTGACGCTGAGCCTGGCGCCGCCCAGCCCCCAGTTCGCCGGCGCCGCGGCCGCCTTCGGCGTGGTGCTGACCAACGAGCGCGCCTCGGTGCGCTACGCCATCGGACTGGCGGTTCTGGACGACACGCAGGCCGGCCGGCGCAGCGCGGGATGGGTGTGGACCGACGTGCCGGCGCAGGGCAGCAGCCGTGTCGAGGTGGCTTTCCGGCCGGAGCGCCGCGGCCTGCACCGGCTGCCGGTGCTCACGGCCGAGACCCGCTTTCCGCTCGGCACTTTCCGGGTCTGGACCGTGTGGCGGCCGGCCGCGCAGGTGCTGATCTATCCCACGCCGGAAGCCTTTCCGCCGCCGCTGCCGCCGGGCGAGCCCCGCGCGGGCGCGGGCGGCGCGGGCCGTCCGCAGAGCACCGGAGAGTTCGACGGCGTGCGCGCCTACCGCCGCGGCGACGCGCTCAAGACGGTGGTCTGGAAGAAAGTCGCCAAGGCTGACGAGCTGGTCAGCCGCGACGCGCAGCAGGCCCAGCGCCACGAGCTGTGGCTGGACCACGCGCAGGCCGGCATCGCCGACAAGGAGCAGCGCCTGTCCCGCCTGGCGGCCTGGGTGCTGCAGGCCGACAAGCTGGGGGTGGATTTCGGCCTGCGCCTGCCCGGGCTGGAGCTGCGCCCGGGCAGCGGCGAGGCGCACAAGCGCCGCTGCCTGGAGGCCTTGGCGCTGTGCTGACCGCGCTGCGCAGCTCCATGGCGACCCGGCTGTCCGCGCTGCCGCGCGACAGCCGCGACACGCTGTTCCTGCTGGTGGTGATCGCCTGGGTGGTGCTGCCGCAGGCCGGCAACCTGCCGCTGTGGTGCAGCCTGCTGGCCGTGGGCGTGCTGCTGTGGCGGGCGCGGCTGGCGCTGGCCGGCGCGGCGCTGCCGGGCAAGTGGTGGCTGCTGGGCCTGCTCGCAGCCACTGTCGCCGCCACCCTGTTCACGCACCGCACCCTGCTGGGGCGCGACGCGGGCGTCACCATGATCGTGGTGCTGCTGGCGCTCAAGACGCTGGAGCTGCGCGCGCGGCGCGACGCCTTCGTCATTTTCTTCCTGAGCTTCTTCACGATGCTCACCAACTTCTTCTTCTCGCAGTCGCTGGCCACCGCCGCCGCCATGCTGGTGGCGCTGCTCGGGCTGCTGACGGCGCTGGTCAACGCCCACATGCCGGTGGGCCGGCCGCCGCTGCGGGTGGCGGCGCGCACCGCCGGCCGGATGGCGCTGCTGGGCGCGCCCATCATGGCCGTGCTGTTCGTGCTGTTCCCGCGCTTCGCGCCGCTGTGGGGCATCCCCGGCGACGCCATGACGGGCCGCAGCGGCCTGTCGGCCAGCATGGAAGTGGGCAACGTCGCCAGCCTGGCGCTGGACGACAGCATCGCCATGCGGGTGCGCTTCGAAGGCGCGCCGCCGCCCCAGGCCGACCTGTACTTCCGCGGACCGGTGCTCTCCAGCTTCGACGGCCGGCAGTGGCGGCCGCTCTACCCCCGCCTGGGCCAGCGGCCGCCCACCGTGCGCCAGGGCCCGGGCCAGCTGCAGGTGTTCGGCGCGCCGGTGCGCTACCAGGTGACGCTGGAGCCGAGCAGCCGCCCCTGGCTGCTGGTCCTGGACGCCGCGGCCCAGCCGCCCGCGGTGCCCGGCTTCGAGGTCTTCGCCACCGGCGAGCTGCAGTGGGTGCTGAACCGGCCGGTCACCGACCTGCTGCGCTACAGCGCCGAGAGCCATCCGCAATACCGCCATGGCCCGCCCGGCAGCGCGGCGGCGCTGCCGCCGGACTACCGCGAGCTGCCGCCCGGCTTCAATCCACGCACGCTGCAGCTGGCCACCGACCTGATGCGCGAGAGCAAGGCGCCGCCCGAGGACAAGGCGGCCCTGGTCAGTGCCGCCCTGAACCGGCTGCGCACCGGCGGCTATACCTACACCCTGGAGCCCGGGGTTTACGGCGAGCACACGGCCGACGAGTTCTGGTTCGACCGCAAGGCCGGTTTTTGCGAGCACATCGCCTCGGCCTTCGCGGTGCTGATGCGCGCCATGGACATCCCGGCACGCATCGTCACCGGCTACCAGGGCGGGGAGGTGAACGGCATCGACGACTACTGGGTGGTGCGCCAGTCCGATGCCCACGCCTGGACCGAGGTGTGGCTGGCCGGCCGCGGCTGGATCCGGGTGGACCCGACCTCCGCCGTCGCGCCCGGGCGCGTCGGCGCCTTCCAGCGCCTGCAGGCGCCGCGCGGCATCTTCGCCGAAGCGATCGCCAACGTGAACCCCGGCCTGGCCCTGAACCTGCGCGCCGCCTGGGAGGCCATGAACAACCGTTGGAACCAGTGGGTGCTGAACTACACCCAGAGCAAACAGCTGAACCTGCTGAAGAACCTGGGCTTCGCCTCGCCCAGCTGGGAGGACTTGGGCCTGTTGCTGATCGCGCTGCTGGTGGCCGGCGCGTCCCTGGGCGCGGCCTGGGCCTGGTGGGAGCGCAGCCAGCACGACCCCTGGCTGCGGCTGCTGGCCCGGGTGCGCAAGCGCCTGGAAGACCAGGCCGGCCTGCAGCTTCCCGCCAGCTGCGGTCCCCGCCACATGGCAACGCAGGTTACCGCGCGTTTCGGGCCGCAGGGCCGCGGCTTGGCAGACTGGCTGCTCCAGCTGGAAGCGCAACGCTACGCACGCGTGCAGCGCGCCAGCCTGGCCGCGCTGCAGCGCGACCTGCAACGACTCGCCTGGCCCACCTGATGCTCCGCCTCTTCCTTCTCGCCTTCTTCCTGATCACAGCCGCCGCCCACCCCCCGCGTGCCGAGGCGCAAAAACCCCCGCAGCGCAAGGCCCCGGCGCGCCAGGGCATTCCTTACGCGGGCCGTGAGGACGCGATGCGCTTCGCCGACGAGGTGGCCGAACGCCGCGGCCTGGACGTTGAGTGGACGCGCCGCGCCATCGGCCAGGCCCAGCAGCTGGGCGTGGTGCAGCGGCTGATGCAGCCCAGCCCGCCCGGCACGCGCAGGAACTGGGCCGCCTACCGCGGCCGCTTCATCGACCCCGTGCGCATCGCCGCCGGCGTGCGCTTCTGGCAAGAGCACGGCGAGGCGCTCACGCGCGCCGAGCAGGAATACGGCGTGCCGGCCGAGATCATCGTCGGCATCATCGGCGTCGAGACCATCTACGGGCAGCAGATGGGCGACTTCCGCGTGATCGACGCGCTGGCCACCCTGGCCTTCAACCACCCGCCCGAGCATCCGCGCGCGGCCGATCGCATCGCCTACTTCCGCGGCGAGCTGGAGCAGTTTCTGTCGATGCAGAACCGCCGCGAGCAGGACCCGCTGCAGCCGCTGGGCAGCTACGCCGGCGCCATGGGCATGCCGCAGTTCATGCCCAGCAGCCAAGTACGCTGGGCCGTCGACTTCGATGCCGACGGCAAGGTCGACATCGTCGGCAGCGCGGCCGACGCCATCGGCTCGGTGGCCAGCTACTTCAAGGGCCACGGCTGGCACACCGGCATGCCCACGCACTACCCGGTGCAGCTGGACGCCGCGCCGGAGGACCTTGCGGCCCTGCTGGCGCCCGACATCCTGCCCACCTTCAGCGTGTTCGACTTCACCGGCAGGGGCGCGCTGCTGGACGGCGAGGCGCTGGAGCATGCGGGCCCGCTGGCCCTGGTCGAGCTGCAGAACGGCGACGCGCCTTCCAGCTACGTGGCCGGCACCGAGAACTTCTACGTCATCACCCGCTACAACCAGTCCAGCAATTACGCCATGGCGGTGATCGAGCTGGGGCGTGAAGTGAAGCAGGCACGGCAGCGCTGAAGCAGGAACACTGATTGCCGTGGCCCGGGCACCCTCGCAAAGAGTGCCCGGCCATGAACCACCACCACCGCTGGCTGACCGCCCTGCTGGCCATCATCGCGGCGCTCGGCGCCGGCGTGCTGTGGCGGCACAGCGAAGACATGGGCTGGCTGTGGCTGCCGCTGGCCCTGGGCTATGCCCTGTGCCTGATGCCGCTGCTCCCGCTCCTGACGCGCAGGGATTGACCGCCCCACCACGATCCAGGAGCCTGCATGAGCGCTGTCATCCATCCCAGCGGCGATTCCACCCGCCACCTGCCCGGCGCCGACGGGCTGGCGCACCACGACGACCATCACGTGCCCACCGGGTGGCGGCGCTGGGTGTACGCGACCAACCACAAGGACATCGGCACGCTTTACCTGCTGTTCGCCTTCACCATGCTCATGGTCGGCGGCGTGCTGGCGCTGCTGATCCGCGCCGAGCTGTTCCAGCCGGGGCTGCAGCTCGTCAACCCGCAGCTGTTCAACCAGTTCACCACCATGCACGGCCTGATCATGGTGTTCGGCGCCATCATGCCGGCCTTCGTCGGCTTCGCGAACTGGATGATCCCGCTGCAGATCGGCGCCTCCGACATGGCGTTCGCGCGCCTGAACAACTTCAGCTTCTGGCTGATGGTGCCGGCGGCCGCGCTGCTGGTGGCCTCGTTCTTCATGCCCGGCGGCGCGCCTGCCACCGGCTGGACCATGTATGCGCCGCTGACCTACCAGATGGGCCCGTCCATGGACCTGGCCATCTTCGGCCTGCACCTGCTGGGCGCCAGCTCCATCATGGGCTCGATCAACATCATCGTGACCATCCTCAACATGCGCGCGCCGGGCATGTACCTGATGCGCATGCCCATGTTCTGCTGGAACTGGCTGATCACCGCCTACCTGCTGATCGCCGTGATGCCGGTGCTGGCCGGCGCCATCACCATGACCCTCACCGGCCGGCGCCGCAGCGCCCCTGGAACGATACCGACGGCAAGGGCGCCGAAGGGCTGGAATGGGCCGTCCCCTCGCCGGCGCCCTTCCACACCTTCGAGGTCCCGCCCCGGCTGGACCCCAGCGGCACCCGCGTGCTGGACTCGCTGCCGCACAGCATCAACCCCAACGCCGGCACCGCCGCCGGCAACCCCTGAAAACCGCCATGGAACAGCGCACCTTCCAAATCTACCGCTACGACCCCGACCGCGACAGCCGGCCGCGCATGCAGACCGTCCAGGCGGTGCTCGACGGCAGCGAGCGCATGCTGCTCGACGCCCTGATGAAGCTCAAGGCCCAGGATCCCACGCTGTCGTTCCGCCGCTCCTGCCGCGAGGGTGTGTGCGGCTCGGATTCGATGAACATCAACGGCAAGAACGGCCTGGCCTGCCTGACCAACATGCGCACGCTCAAGGACCCGATCGTGCTCAAGCCGCTGCCCGGCCTGCCCGTGATCCGCGACCTGATCGTGGACATGACCGACTTCTTCAGGCAGTACCACTCGATCAAGCCCTACGTCATCGACGAGCGCATCCCGCCGGAGACCGAACGCCTGCAGTCGCCCGAGGAGCGCGACGAGCTCAACGGGCTGTACGAGTGCATCCTGTGCGCCTGCTGCTCCTCCAGCTGCCCCAGCTTCTGGTGGAACCCGGACAAGTTCGTCGGCCCGGCCGGCCTGCTGCAGGCCTACCGCTTCATCGCCGACAGCCGCGACCAGGCCACCTCGGAACGGCTGGACAACCTGGAGGACCCCTACCGGCTGTTCCGCTGCCGCACCATCATGAACTGCGCCGACGTGTGCCCCAAGGGGCTGAACCCGGCGGCGGCCATCGGCAAGATCCGGGACATGCTGGTGCTGCGGGCGGTCTGAGGCCCAGTGTTGCGGCGACGTCATGGCGCCACCGGTTCTGGCTGTTCAAACGCGGATGAGCATGCCAGACTACCCGTCGGGTCGAGGCGGAGTCCCGCCCCGACGCGGAGGAAACCATGACGAACTGGAACTGGATAGCCAAATACATCGCCGTCGTTGTCGCGGCATTGCTGCTGGGAGTCATCCTCAGCAGCTTCCCCTTGTTCAAGACGGCGACACTCGGCACGCCCAAGCTGACGGCCGCGCTGCTGGTGCAATTCATCGCCCATGTGGCGGCGCTCGTGATGCTGTCCATCCTGGGCTGGCGCGTGGCCGAGCAGATGCGCCATTCAGACGATCGCCTGAATGCGGTGGCGGCCATCGTGATGGCACTCGTCACGCTGGTCGTCACGGCCGTCGGCTACGTGGTGCTCTCCGGCTTCATGTGGCCCTTCGTCGGCAAGGAGATCAAGGGGGTGGTGAACTGGATCTTCATCCTCGGCGTCGTCGCCGCAGCCACCTGGCTGATCTATGCCATCTTCGCCGGCGCCGACGAGATGGTCGCCGCACTGCGCCACGATTCTTCGGACAGAAGCCCCGCCTGAGGCGCCGGCCGGCGCGGCATCAGCGCCGCGGCGGGATCGCGTAGGTGCCCGTCACATGGGCCACCATCTGGTCGTCGCCCCGGGAGTACAGGCTGACCTCGCCGACGGCCAGCGTCTTGCCGAGCTTGAGCAGCTTGCACACGCCCACGATGTCGCGGTCGGCCGAGGGCTTGCGCATGAAATTGATGTTCAGGCTGGTCGTCACCGCCAGCGGCACCATGCCGATCTCGCCCAGGATGGCGACGTAGAGCGCCACGTCGGCCGTGGTCATGAGCACCGGGCCCGATACCGTGCCGCCGGGGCGCAGCTCCGCCATGCCCACCGGATGGACGACCGTGGCGCCGCGGCCGCCCACCGCCTCCACGGTGACCTTGTTCTGCGGGAACTCGGCCTTCAGGAAGGCCGCGATGTCTTCTTTGGTGGGCACGCGGGATTGTGATCCTGGCCGCGCCGCTTCAGCAACGGCCCTTCTTGGCCTGGCCGGGCGGGCAGAAATTGCCCTTCCCCTCCTTGGCGACGGGCTGGGGGTCCACCACCACGCTTCCACCGGGCGTGTACACGGCGCAGCCCGAGAACAGCACCACAGCGGCGAACAGGCACAAAAGTTTGCTACTCATTCCGTCTTCTCCTCGATTCAGATGAACATCGTTCGCATGCATCGGCCGGTGGCTCACGAAGCAATGGCCTGGCTGACACAGCTGGATGCATCCTAGCAAGGGCCAGCCGCCCCTCCGCGGTGCGCGCGCGATCGTCCGGCCAAACAGGCCGTGTTCGTGGGCTCGCTGCGACAGGCTACTGCCCTGCGAGGGAAGCGGCTGCCATGGAAGCAGCGATCGCATGCTCCCAGGCGTCGATGTGCGGCGGTTTGGTCCACGCGAGGGGGCCGATCACGTCTGCCGGCCGCACGGTCAGCGAGGCTTTCTTGAACTTCATCTTCACCCACACCTCGGCGTGCCGCTGCTCCCCCAGGAAGAAGGAATGGCAGAAATAGGCGCACTTGTCATCCGCGTAGGCGAGGACCGTTTCCACCCGCACGCGCTTGAACATCCCCACGGGCTTGAGGAAGTGAGCAAGCTGCGCTGCGTTCTGACATGGCATGACCCTCCCGAAGGCGGCCATCCTACCGACGGCTGGATCCGCCCTCAAGCCATGCCGCGCATACCATCGCCCCATCCCACTCCCCTTGTGCCCCATGGACCTCGCCTCGCACCAGCTCAGCATGACCGTGCTCATGACCCCGGACACCGCCAACTTCTCGGGCAACGTCCATGGCGGCACCCTGCTCAAGCTGCTGGACCAGGTGGCCTATGCCTGCGGCAGCCGCTATGCCGGCCGGTACGTGGTGACGGTGTCGGTGGACCAGGTGACCTTCCGCGAGCCGGTCTTCGTGGGCGAGCTGGTCACCTTCCTGGCCAGCGTCAACGACACCGGCACCTCGTCCATGGAAATAGGCATCAAGGTGGTGGCCGAGGACATCCGCCGCCGGTCGGTGCGGCACGTCAACAGCTGCTTCTTCACCATGGTGGCGGTGGATGACGAGCGCAAGCCGGTCCCGGTGCCGCCACTGGAGCCGCGCACGCCCGACGAGGTGCGGCGCCGCGCGGCAGCCAAGCTGCGCAGGTCGCTGCGCCAGGAGATGCGCCAGCGCTTCGACGCGCTGCAGCGGCCGGCCGGCAGCTAGGGAAGCTCTGGACAAGTCGCGCCGTGCGCGACGGGACTTTTCCGGGATGAGCCGCAAGGCGCCGGACCCAGGGCAAGCCTGGACGGCTTGCCTGGTCCGGCAACGCCGCGGATCGCCCGGAAAAGCCCGTCCCCGGAGGGGCTCGGCCCAAAACCGGCGTCTTGCCCACCAAGTTTCTTGCCCGTGCGTGCAGCACGGGCTGCGAAACGTTGGCGGCCAATCCATCCGGTTTTGGGCTCGAGCGCGCATGGCGGGACTTGTCCAGAGCTTCCCTAGGCCGTCGCCGGCACCAGGAAGTCGCGGCTGATGCGCCCGCCCAGGTCGTTCACGCGGTCCAGGAACTGCGTGAGGAAGGCATGCAGGCCGGTGGCCAGGATCTCGTCGATGTGGCCGTACTGCAGCTCGGCGCGCAGCCGGCCGGCCCGGCGCTGCGTCTCGGCCGACTGGTCGTTGCCGACCACGGCCAGGTTGCCCACCACCTCGTTCATGCTGGCGTGCAGCGAGCGCGGCATGTCCGGCCGCAGGATCAGCAGGTCGGCCACGCGCTCGGGCTTGATCACGTCGCGGTACACCTTGCGGTAGATCTCGAAGCCGGAGACGCTGCGCAGGATGGCGCTCCAGTGGTAGAAGTCGTACTCCTGGTCCTGCTCGGTCGCGGTGCCGAAGAAATCGCTCTGCACCGCGTGGAACTTCACGTCCACCAGCCGGGCCGTGTTGTCGGCGCGCTCGAGGAACGTGCCCAGCCGCATGAAGTGCAGCGCCTCGTCCATCAGCATGGTGCCCACGGTCACGCCGCGCGAGAGGTGCGAGCGGAACTTCACCCACTCGAAGAACAGCCCGGGATCGCGCTCGAACTCGCCGCTGCGCAGCATGCGGCCCACCTCCAGCCAGGTCTGGTTCTGCGTCTCCCAGGCCTCGGTGGTCAGCGAGCCGCGCACGGCGCGCGCGTTCTCGCGCGCGGCCTTGAGGCAGGACACGATGGACGAGGGGTTGTTCTCGTCCTTGACCATGAACTCCATCACGCACCTGGCCGTGATCTCGCCGTGCTTGGCGGTGTAGGCCGGCACCAGCTCGCTGATGGACAGCAGGCCCTGCCAGCCCACCTGCGCCACTGCGGCCGACTGCGGCAGCAGCGAGGTCTGGTAGTTCACGTCCAGCATGCGGGCGGTGTTCTCGGCCCGCTCGGTGTAGCGGGCCATCCAGAAAAGATGGTCTGCGGTTCTCGAGAGCATGGTCAGACTTCCAAAATCCAGGTGTCCTTGGTGCCGCCGCCCTGGGACGAATTCACCACCAGCGAGCCCTGCTTGAGCGCCACGCGCGTCAGCCCGCCCGGCACCATCTGCACCTCCTTGCCCGACAGCACGAAGGGCCGCAGGTCGATGTGGCGCGGCGCGATGCCGGCATCCACGAAGGTGGGGCAGCTCGACAGGCTGAGCGTGGGCTGGGCGATGTAGCCGCCGGGATGGGCCTCGACCGCCTTGCGGAAATCCTCGATCTCCTGCTGCGTCGAGGCCGGGCCCACCAGCATGCCGTAGCCGCCCGCGCCGTGCACCTCCTTGACCACCAGGTCCTTCAGGTTGGCCAGGATGTACTTCAGGTCCTCCGGGTCGCGGCCCACGTAGGTCGGCACGTTCTTCAGGATGGGCTGCTCGCCCAGGTAGAACTCGATCATCTTGGGCACATAGGGATAGATGGACTTGTCGTCCGCCACCCCGGTGCCGATGGCATTGCAGATGGTCACGTTGCCGGCGCGGTAGGCATCCACCAGGCCCTTGGTGCCCAGCGTCGAATTGGGCCGAAAGACGTCCGGATCCAGGAAGTCATCGTCCACGCGCCGGTAGATCACGTCTACCCGCTTCGGGCCGCGCGTGGTGCGCATGTAGACGTAGCGGTCCTTGACGAAGAGGTCTTGCCCCTCCACCAGCTCCACGCCCATCTGCTGCGCCAGGAAGGCGTGCTCGAAGTAGGCGCTGTTGTACATGCCGGGCGTGAGCACCACCACCGTCGGGTCGGGCGCGCCGGGCTGGGCCGAGGCGCGCAGCGTCTCCAGCAGCAGGTCGGGGTAGTGCATGACCGGCGCCACCCGGTGCTGGCTGAACAGGTCGGGGAACAGCCGCATCATCATCTTGCGGTCTTCCAGCATGTAGCTCACGCCGCTGGGCACGCGCAGGTTGTCCTCCAGCACGTAGTACTCGCCCTGGCCCTGGGCGTTGGGCGCGCGCACGATGTCGACGCCGGCCACGTGCGAGTAGACGTGGTGCGGCGTGTACACGCCCATCATCTCCTTGCGGTATTGCGCATTGCCCAGCACCTGCTCGGCCGGGATCACGCCGGCCTTGAGGATCTCCTGCCCGTGGTAGACGTCGTGCAGGAAACGGTTGAGCGCGGTCACCCGCTGGACCAGGCCTTTTTCCAGGCTGCGCCACTCGTGCGCGGGGATGATGCGGGGGATCAGGTCGAACGGGATCAGCCGCTCGGTGCCGGCGCCGTCCTCGTCCTTGGCGCCGTAGACGGCGAACGTGATGCCCACGCGGCGGAAGATCATCTCCGCCTCCTCGCGCCGCGCCTTCATGGTTTCCTGCGGTTGGCGTCCCAGCCAGCGGGCATAGCCTTCGTAATGCGGGCGCACGCCTTGCACCTGCACCTGCGACTGCCCGCCTTGCGACTGCCCCTGGAACTGGATGGCACCGGTTGCCGGCAGCTGGGCGAACATCTCGTCGAATTTGTGCATGCGCATCTCCTGCCGACAGGATAGCAACAACCAGGCCTGCGCTGAGGCACTCAAGAGGGCTGGTGGCGCCAATAACGCGGCGTTTGCTGGCGCCGGCAGGCGACCTCCGCCGGCCGCGCCGAGGCCCAGGCCGCCGCGCCGCAGGCCGCCGACTCGACCAGCCGCACCCCCCGGCGGCGGTACCGCTCGGCCACGGCCGCCGCCGGATGGCCGAAGCGGTTGCGGTAACCCGCCTGGACGAGCGCGATGCGCGGCTGCACCGCCTGCAGGAAGGCCTCGCCCGAGGAGGTCTTGCTGCCATGGTGCGGCACCAGCAGCAGGTCGGCGCGCAGCGGCGCCCCCCGCCGCAGCAGCGCCGCCTCCTGCGGCAGTTCGATGTCGCCGGCCAGCAGCGCGGTTGCGGTGCCGTTGGCGATGCGCAGCACGCAGCTGACGGCATTGGGCCGGCGCGCCGCGGCGAAGTCGTCCGGCCTTGGGTGCAGCACCTCGAACGCCACCCCGTCCCAGCTCCAGCGCTGGCCCGCGGTGCAGGGCTCCGGCCGGCGCAGGGCGGCCAGTGCGTGGTCCGCGGCGATGGAGGTCAGCAAGGCCGCCTGCGGCTGCATCGCCAGCACGGCGGCGGCGCCGCCGCTGTGGTCGCTGTCGCGGTGGCTGACCACCAGGGTGTGCACCCGCTCGTCCCAGGCCCGCAGCAGCGGCACCAGCACCCGGTGCCCGGCGTCGGCCTCGGCGCTGTAGCGCGGCCCGGCGTCGTACACCAGGGTGTGGCGGGCGGTGCGCACGATCACGGCATTGCCCTGGCCCACGTCGGCCGCCAGCAGCTCGAACTGGCCGTGCGCCGGCCGCGGCGGCTGCCACAGCAGCGCCGGCAGCAGCAGCGGCAGGCCCAGGGCCCGCAGCGCCGGCGGCAGGCGCATGGCCAGCAGCAGCCCGCCCGCCACGCCGGCGGCGCCGGCCCACGGCGGCGGCGCGGCCGTGGACAGCACCGCCCCCGGCAGCGCCGCCAGGGCCTGCAGCCCGGCCGCCAGGCCCTGCACGGCCCAGGCCGCCGCGTCCCACAGCGGCGGCAGCAGCACACCCGCCAGCGCCAGCGGCGTCACCACCAGCGTGACCCAGGGGATCGCCACCACGTTGGCCGCCAACCCCACCAGCGACACCTGGCCGAACAGCAGCAGCGACAGCGGCGCCAGGGCCAGCGTCACCACCGCCTGCTCGCGCGCCACCGAGGACAGCCAGGCGCCCGGACGCCAGCCCTGGGCGGGCAGGCCGCGATCGGTCGCGAACAGCACGCCGACCGCCACGAAACTCAGCCAGAAGCCGGCCTGCAGCAGGGCCCAGGGATCGACCGCCACCACCACGGCGGCGGCCAGCAGCCACAGCGCCGGCCAGGGCCAGCGCGCCCCGGCCAGGCGCAGCACGGCCACCGCGGCCAGCATCCACACCGTGCGCTGCGCCGGTACGCCCCAGCCGCTGAACACGGCATAGGCCGCCGCCAGCAGCACGCCGCCGGCCAGCGCCGCATGCTGCGCCGGCAGCGCCAGGCACAGGCGCGCGCTGCGCCGCCAGAGCGCGCCCACGGCCCAGGCCGCCGCCCAGGCGAACATGGTCACGTGCAGGCCGGAGATGCTCATCAGGTGCGCCACGCCGGTGGCGCGGAACACGTCCCAGTCGGCCCGCTCGATCGCCTGCTGGTCCCCCACCACCAGGGCCGCAAGGATGCCGGCGACACCGGAGGACGGCACGCGCTCGAAGATCGCCTCGCGCACCCGCTGGCGGGCGAGCTCCACCGGGTGCCGCCAGGTCGCGCCGAGATGCCGCGGCGCCGGGTCGCGCGGCCCGGCCCGCACGTAGCCGGTGGCTTGCAGGCCCTGCTCCCACAGCCACAGCTCGTAGTCGAAGCCGTGCGGGTTCTGGTTGCCATGCGGCGCCTTCAACCGGACGTTGAAGCGCCAGCGGTCGCCGGCGCGCAGCCCCGCGCCGGCGGGGCGCTGCAGCTCCATCCGGTCTTCGGCCACGGGCCAGGGCCCGCCATACCAGCCCAGCAGCAGCCGCGGCGGCAGGCGCACCGGTTGGCCGTCCAGATGCGCCGATTCGACCTGGAAGCGCAGGCGCTGGCCCAGCTCGGTGGGCTGCGGCATGGCCGCGATCACCCCGGTCACGGCGATGTCGCGCCCCTCCAGGGCCGCATCCAGCCCCTGGGCGGCGAAATGCGCGGCGCGCAGGCCGGTGGCGGCGAACGCAAGGATGCCGGCCGCCAGCAGGGCCGACGCCGCGCGCATCCCGCGTCCGAAGGACGCCTTACTGACTGCACGACAACCGGCGGCCGCCAGCGCCAGCACCGCGAGCGCCGCATAGGCCGGCCAGGGCCACAGGGCGGCTTGCTGCAGCTGCAAGGCCGGCCCCAGCACCGCGCCCAGCAGCGCCGGCACCATCCCCGCCCCGCCTTGTCCCTGGTCGTCGTGGTCATCCATGTCGCTGCACAACGGCGCACGCGGGCCGCCCGCCGACACCCGGCGCGGGCCCTGCTCTTGCTAGCATTGCCCGCATGTCCATCCATGCCGCCCTGAGCCACGTCACCCACTACCAGTACGACCGACCGGTGCAGCTGGGGCCGCAGGTGGTGCGCCTGCGGCCGGCGCCGCATTGCCGCAGCAAGGTGGTCTCCTATTCCCTGCGGGTGGAACCGGCCCTGCATTTCATCAACTGGCAGCAGGACCCCTTCGCCAACTACCAGGCGCGCCTGGTGTTCCCGGAGAAGACGCGCGAGTTCAAGGTGACGGTGGACCTGGTGGTCGAGATGGCTGTGTTCAACCCGTTCGACTTCTTCCTGGAGCCCAGCGCCGAGAAATTCCCCTTCGCCTACGAGCCCGCCGTCGCCCAGGAGCTGGCACCTTACCTGGCCACCGAGCCGGCCACGCCGCTGCTGCGGGCCTACCTGGACAGGGTAGACCGCACGCCGCGCGCCACCATCGACTTCCTGGTGGCGCTGAACCAGCAGCTGCAGCGCGACGTGCGTTACCTCATCCGCATGGAGCCCGGCGTGCAGCCGCCGGAAGAGACGCTGCGCCAGGCCAGCGGCTCCTGCCGCGACTCGGGCTGGCTGCTGGTGCAGCTGCTGCGGCACCTGGGCCTGGCCGCCCGCTTCGTCTCGGGCTACCTGATCCAGCTCACGCCCGACGTGAAGTCCCTGGACGGCCCCAGCGGCACCAGCGTGGACTTCACCGACCTGCATGCCTGGTGCGAGGTCTACCTGCCCGGCGCCGGCTGGATCGGCCTGGACCCGACCTCGGGCCTGCTGGCCGGCGAGGGCCACATCCCGCTGGCCTGCACGCCGCAGCCTTCGGGCGCCGCCCCGGTCGAGGGGCTGGTGGACGAGGCCCAGGTGGAGTTCAGCCACCACATGGCGGTCACGCGCATCCACGAATCGCCGCGCGTCACCAGGCCCTACACCGATGACCAGTGGCGCCAGGTGCTGGCACTGGGGCAGGCGGTGGACCTGGAGCTGCAGGCCGGCGACGTGCGCCTGACCATGGGCGGCGAGCCCACCTTCGTCTGCGTGGAGGACCGCGAGGCGCCGGAGTGGAACACCGACGCGCTGGGGCCGACCAAGCGCGGCTACGCCACCGAGCTGGTGCACAGGCTGCGCGCGCGGTATGGGCACGGCGGCTTCCTGCACTTCGGCCAGGGCAAGTGGTACCCGGGCGAGCAGCTGCCGCGCTGGGCGCTGTCCATCTTCTGGCGCGCCGACGGCCAGCCGTGCTGGCGCGACCCCTCCCTGTTCGCCGACGAACGCCAGCCCGCGCACTACACCGGCGAGGACGCGCGCCGCTTCACCCACCGCCTGGCCGCCACGCTGGGCGTGACGGACAGGTACGTGCAGCCCGGCTACGAGGACGTCTTCTACTACCTGTGGCGCGAGCGCCGGCTGCCGGTGAACGTGGACCCGTTCGACGCGCGGCTTGACGACGAACTCGAGCGCGCCCGCCTGCGCCGGGTGTTCGACCGCAAGCTCGATACGGTGGTCGGCTACGCCCTGCCGCTGGCGGCCGGCGAGGAGGCGGCGCAGCAGCCGGCGTGGAGCACGGGCCCCTGGTTCCTGCGCGACCAGCGCCTGTACCTGGTGCCCGGCGATTCGCCCATGGGCTACCGGCTGCCGCTGGACTCGCTGCCCTGGGCCAGCAAGGCCGACCACCCCCACCTGATCGAGCAGGACCCGATGGCGCCGCGCGAGGCCCTGCCGAGGACACCGACGCTGCAGACCCCGGTGGCCGATGCCGAAGGGCCGGCCCCCGCGGCTGTGCGGCAGGTCACGCCGCCGCGCCGCTTCCAGTCGGCCGGCGAGCTGACGCGCACCGCGCTGTGCGTGGAGGTGCGCGACCCCTCGCGGGCCAACGGACCGCAGGCCGAGCAGGTGGGCGAGAAATCGGGCGTGCTCTACGTCTTCATGCCGCCGCTGGCCCGGCTGGAGGACTACCTGCACCTGCTGGCCGCGGTGGAGTCCACGGCGGCCGAGCTGGGCGTGAAGATCGTGCTGGAAGGCTACCCGCCGCCGCGCGACCACCGGCTGCGGGTGCTGCAGGTCACGCCCGACCCGGGCGTGATCGAGGTCAACATCCATCCCGCGCACAGCTGGGGCGAGCTGGTCGAGAACACCGAGTTCCTGTACCAGGCCGCCTTCGAGACGCGCCTGGCGGCCGAGAAGTTCATGACCGACGGGCGCCACACCGGCACCGGCGGCGGCAACCACTTCGTGCTGGGCGGCGCCACGCCGGCCGACTCGCCCTTCCTGCGCAGGCCCGAGCTGCTGGCCAGCCTGCTGCTGTACTGGCACAACCACCCCTCGCTGTCCTACCTGTTCTCCGGCCTGTTCATGGGCCCGACCAGCCAGGCGCCGCGGGTCGACGAGGCGCGCAACGACCAGCTGTACGAGCTGGAGATCGCGCTGCAGGAGATCGAGCGCAACCAGCAGGTGCATGGCCAGGAGGTGCCGCCGTGGCTGGTGGACCGCGTGCTGCGCAACATCCTGGTCGACGTGACGGGCAACACCCACCGCAGCGAGTTCTGCATCGACAAGCTGTACTCGCCCGACACGGCCTCCGGCCGGCTGGGCCTGCTGGAGCTGCGCGCCTTCGAGATGCCGCCGCACGCGCGCATGAGCATCGTGCAGCAGCTGCTGATCCGCGCCCTGGTCGCCCGCTTCTGGAAGCAGCCCTACCGCGCGCCGGTGACCCGCTGGGGCACCGAGCTGCACGACCGTTGGCTGCTGCCCACCTTCGTGCGGATGGACCTGCACGACGTGCTGGCCGAGATGCGCCAGGCGGGCTACGCGTTCGACGCGTCCTGGTTCGCGCCGCACTTCGAGTTCCGCTTCCCGCTGGTCGGCCAGGTGCAGTCGCATGGCATCGAGCTGACCCTGCGCAACGCGCTGGAACCCTGGCACGTGATGGGCGAGGAAGGCGCGATCGGCGGCACGGTGCGCTTCGTCGACTCGTCGCTGGAGCGCATCGAGGTCCAGGTCAGCGGCCTGAACGACAGCCGCCACGTGGTCACCGTCAACGGCCGCGCGCTGCCGCTGCAGCCCACCGGCACCGCGGGCGAATTCGTCGCCGGCGTGCGTTACCGGGCCTGGAACCCGCCCGCGGCGCTGCATCCCACCATAGGCGTGCACGCGCCCCTGACCTTCGACATCGTGGACACCTGGATGAACCGCTCGCTGGGCGGCTGCCAGTACCACGTGGCGCATCCGGGCGGCCGCAACTACGTGACCTTCCCGGTCAATGCCTACGAGGCCGAGAGCCGGCGCCTGGCGCGCTTCTTCCGCATGGGCCACACGCCCGGCACGCTGGCCGTGGCGCCAGCCACCCTGGGGGTGCCGGGCAGCCGAGAATTTCCGTTCACGCTGGATTTGCGACGGCCATCCCGCGCGTGACAGGCCCTGGGCGGCGCGTGTGGTAGAAGGCCGCAGGAACGCAGTTCAAAAGGGGGGGCCATGCATGCAGAAGTCACGTCGCGGGGGCGCCGGCCGGCCTGGAGCCCGCTGCGGGCCATGGCCCGGTCGCTGCGCACGCTGCGCGGGCGCCTGGGCCTGAGCACAGGCCTGCTGACGTTGGCGCTGGCCCTGGGCCTGTCCTGGGCGCTGGCCCAGTACGCCAAGCGCGACCTCGTCATGCTGGCGGGCGCGAATGTGGAAATCCTGGCGCAGCAGATGGCGCGCGAGCTGGCCGGCGGCATGGACGTGGCCGCCCGCGAGATCCAGCTGCAGGCGGGCCGCGCGCTGTTCCGCGATCCTGGCAGCAGCCGAACGGAGCTGCGCGCGGCGGTGGAATCCATCAGGCAGTTCCATCCGCACTTCACCTTCGTGGCGGTCGCGGATGCCGACACCGGGCGGGTGCTGGCCGCCACCGACGGCATCTTCGAAGACGGCAGCGTCCTCGGACGCCCCGTGTTCGACAACGGCAAGAAGGGCCTGTTCCTCGGCGAAGTGCACGATGCCGTGCGCCTGGCGCAGCTGCTGCCGGCGCCGGCCGACGGAAGCCCGCTGCGCTTCGTGGACGTCGGCGCGCCGGTGCTGGACCCCGGCGGCCGCGTCAGCCGCGTGCTGGTGGCCCACATCGGCTGGGACTGGGCGGCGGCGCTGCGCGCCCAGGTGCTGGCCGCGATCGAGGACGAGCGGCAGGTCGAGATCATGGCGGCCGACTCGCAGGGGCGCATCGTGCTGTCCTCCAACCCGCGCCTGGCCTATGGCAGCGACGTGAACGACATGCTGCGGCAGGGCCCCGGCGACGCGCAGCCCTGGTCGGACGGGCAGCGCTACATCACGCGGGTCGTCGATGCGCGCACGCGCGGGCCGTTCCCGGACTTCGGCTGGCGCATCCTCGCGCGCCAGCCCGAGGCCGCCGTGCAGGTCCACACCGACCGGCTCGCCGGGCTGTTCCTGCTGGGCGGGCTGCTGCTCGGCACCCTGGGCTCGGTGGTGGCCTGGCACCTGGCCGGCCGGGTGCTGCGGCCGGTCACCGCCCTGGCCGACCAGGCCGACCAGCTGCGGTCCGGCGGGCAGCCCAGCGCGCCGGACAGCACGCTGCCCACGGAGGTAGCACGGGTTCATCACGCCTTCGCACGGGTGTCCCGCGACGCGGCCGACCACGCCCGCCAGAGCGCGGCGCGGCTGGCCGCCATCAGCAACGCGGTCCCGCAGATGCTGTGGGTCGGCGATGCGCAGGGTTGGATCGTGCATGCGAACGACCGGTTGCTGGCCTACATGGGCGTGGGCGAGGCGGCCTTGCTGTCGCAGCGGTCGCTCATGGCATGCATGCACGAGGAAGATGCGGCACGGTACGGCCAGGACTGGGCGGCCGCGGCGGCGGGCGGCCACGGCTTCGAGCAGGAGGCGCGCATGGGCGACGGCCAGGGCGGCTGGCGCTGGCACCTGCATCGCGCAGTGCCGCAGCACGGAGCCGACGGCGTGGTGCTGGGATGGTTCGGTTCCGTGACGGACATCGACGCGCTCAAGCAGGCCCAGCTCAGGCTGCTGGCCATGGACCGCCGCAAGGACGAGTTCATCGCCACCCTCTCGCACGAGCTGCGCAACCCGCTCGCGCCGGTGGCCAATGCGGTGGCCCTGATGCGCCGGCAGGCGCCCACCGAGGCCCAGTCGAAGCTGCTGGAGATGATGTCGCGCCAGGTCGGCCACCTCGGCCGCCTGGTGGACGACCTGATGGATGCCGCGCGCATCCGCCACCGGCGCGTGGCGTTGAGGATGTCGTCCTGCGAGGTCGCCGTCGCCTGCGAGGACGCCGTCGAGGCCACCCGCGGGCTGGCCGAGGACAAGGGCCACACGCTGGAGGTGCGCCTGCCGGACCAGCTCCCGCCGGTGATGGCCGATCCGACCCGGCTGGCGCAGATGGTCACCAACCTGCTGCACAACGCGTGCAAGTACACCGAGCCGGGCGGGAATATCCTCCTGGAGGCGCGGCCACTGGCCGGCTGCATGGAGATTTCGGTGACGGACAACGGCTGCGGCATCGACCCGCAACTGCTGCCGTGGCTGTTCGAGACCTTCGCCCAGGGCCCGATGCCGCTGGACCGCGCGGCCGGCGGCCTGGGGCTGGGCCTGTCCATCGTGCGCGAGCTCGCGCTGCTGCACGGCGGGCAGGTCCGCGTGGACAGCGACGGGCCGGGCCGTGGCAGCCGGTTCACCCTGAGCCTGCCGCTGGCCGCACACGCGCTTGCGGACGAGGCGGCGTCGGCGCATCCCGGCGGCCGCGGCGGGCTAACCGTCAGCTAAGAAGATCCTCAACGCCAGCTAAGTGCGCTTTCCTACAGTGGCTGCACGGGCCGGGAACGACCCGCCAAGCAACCCCACTGAAAGGAATCCGCCATGAATGCCAAGATCGCCGCCTCCCTCGTCCTCGCAGCCGCCGCCGGTGGCGCCTGGGCCGAAACCCCCACGGTCGTCACCGAGCCTTTCTTCCCCAGCCGCACCCGCGCCGAGGTGCAGGCCGAGCTGGGCACCTACCGCCAGGCCGGCGTAAACCCCTGGTCCACCTCGTACAACCAGCTGCGCGGCTTCCAGCGCAGCGCCAGCCGCGAGGAGGTGGTCGCCGACTACCTGCGTTCGCGCGACGAGGTCGCCGCCCGCACCGGCGAGGACAGCGGCTCGGCCTGGCTCGCCCAGCACCGCAGCCAGCCCGAGCTGGGTGGCACCTTCGCCGGCCAGCCGTCCGAAGCCGGCCGGCAGTAAGCCGGCCCGGCCCGGCCGGCGCGGGAAGGAACGGATGGGCATGACGGTCTTCATGCCGGCACCGTAGGCCGCCGCCGGACTCCGGCCACCCGGACGGGCCCGAGGCAACTGTGGGGGCCGTCCTACGCTGAGCCAGCAGCCGCCCTGCCATGCTCGGCGCGTGCTGCTCATCGCCACCATTTTCGCCGCCGTGCTGATCGCGCTGCTCGTGGTCAATTTCGGCGCGGCCGAGCGCCGCGTGGAACACGAGATCGAGCACCTCTACCCGCTGGACGACCCGCAGTTCTTCCGCGCCATGGGCATGCTGCTGGGCCCGGGCATCGTGCAGGGCAACCGCGCCACCGAGCTGATCAACGGCGACCAGATCTTCCCCGCCATGCTGCAGGCCATCCGCGCGGCGCGCCGCACGGTGCTGTTCGAGACCTTCATCTACTGGTCGGGCGAGATCGGCACCGAGATGGCCGAGGCGCTGTCGGAGCGGGCGCGATCCGGGGTCAAGGTTCACGTGCTGCTGGACTGGGTGGGCAGCACCAAGGTGGACAAGGACCTGGTGCACCGCATGCGCGGCGCCGGCGTGGAGGTGCGCATGTACCACCCGCTGCGCTGGTACAACCTCGGCCGCATGAACAACCGCACCCACCGCAAGCTGCTGATCGTGGACGGCACGGTGGGCTTCACGGGCGGCGTAGGGATCGCGCCCACCTGGACCGGCCACGCCCAGGACCCGGACCACTGGCGCGACTCGCACTACCGCGTCGAGGGGCCCGTGGTGGCGCAGATGCAGAGCGTGATGCTGACCAACTGGAGCAAGACCACCGGCCGCGTGCTGCACGGTGCCGAGTATTTCCCGCCGCTGCAGCCGGCCGGGGACATGCCGGCGCAGATGTTCCACAGCTCGCCCAGCGGCGGCAGCGAATGCATGCTGATGATGTACCTGATCGCCATCACCGCGGCGGTGCGCAGCATCGACCTCGCCAGCGCCTACTTCGTGCCCGACCCGGTGGCGCTGAAGTCGCTGGCTTCGGCGGTCAAGCGCGGCGTGCGGGTGCGCATCATCACCCCCGGGCGCCACACCGACCAGCACACCGTGCGGCGCGCATCGCGCGGCATGTGGGGCCCGCTGCTGGAAGCCGGCGTGGAGATGTACGAGTACCAGCCCACCATGTTCCATTGCAAGATGCTGATCGTCGACCAGCTGCTGACCTCGGTGGGCTCGACCAACTTCGATCCGCGCTCCTTCCACCTCAACGACGAGGCCAACCTCAACATCTACGATGCCGGTTTCGCGCGCCGCATGACCGAGGTGTTCGAGGCCGACCTGGCGCGCAGCCGGCGCATCACCCTCGACCAGTGGCGCCGCCGTCCGGCCGGCGAGAGGGTGCGCGAGCGCGCGGCCAGGCTGCTCGCTCCCATCATGTAGCCGCGCCTGCAGCTGATCCTTTGTCAGCCTCGGCCTACGCGACCGCCGTGCCGGAGATTGCATAGTCATGGGCTTGCGAACAAGCAGCGGTCTCTTCTGCGCGCGGCAGGCGCCGCGCTGGTGCGCGGCCCTGGCTGCCGCGTTGTGCATGGCCACGGCCGGCGCCCAGGCACCCGCTGCCGCGGCTCGCCCCTCCTTCGATCTCGAGGTACGGGCCCCCGACGACGCGCGCGAGCTGCTGGAGCGCCACCTCGAGCTGCGGCGCTACCGCGAGGTCAGCGACCTGGACGAAGCCGAACTCGCGCGGCTGCTGGTGCTGGCCGAGCGCGACGCGCGCGAGCTGCTGGCCACGCAGGGCTGGTTCAACCCTCAGGTCACGCTCACGCTGGAGAACAACCGCCAGCCGCCCCTGGTGGTGGTCGCGGTGGCGCTGGGCGAGCCGGCGCGGGTCAGCGAGGTCGGCATCGCCTTCGAGGGCGACATCGCCAGCCGCACCTCGCGCGGCGCCGCCGCGCAGCGCGAGGCCATCCGCGACAACTGGGGCCTGCCGGCGGGCCAGCGCTTCACCCAGGAAGCCTGGGACGATGCCAAGGACGACGCGGTGCGCCGGCTGACGGCCCGGCGCTACCTGCGCGGCAGGATCAGCTACAGCCTGGCCGATGTCGATGCGGCAACCGGCCAGGCGCGGCTGGGCCTGCGGCTGGACTCCGGGCCGCTGTTCCGCCTGGGGGAGCTGCAGGTCACCGGCGTGGAGCGCTACGACCCGGTGCTGGTGCCGCGCCTGGCGCGCCTGCGGCCGGGCAGCCTGTACGACCAGGACCGCATCCAGCAGGCGCAGCTGCGGCTGGCCAGCAGCGGGTACTTCGATTCGGCCTTCATCTACGTGGACCCGGCCGGCGACCCGGCCGCCGTGCCGGTCCAGGTGACGGTGCGCGAGGCCCCGGTGCAGCGCCTGGTGCTGGGCCTGGGCCTGACCACCGACGCCGGGCCGCGCGCCTCGATCGAGCACCGCCACAACCGCCTGCCCGGCATCGGCTGGCAGGCCGCCACCCGGCTGCAGCTCGACCGCAAGACGCCCTTCCTGGAAACCGAGTGGACCGCCATCCCCGACGAGAAGGGCTGGCGCTGGGGCACGCTGGCGCGCGCCGAGCGGCAGGAGGACGACGACCAGATCACCCACGCGCGCCGGCTGCGCTTCGGCCGCTCGTGGTCGGGCGAGCGCATCGACCGCAACGCCTACCTGCAGTACGACGACGCCAACGTGCAGCTGCGCCCCGGTGCGCCGCCCGCCGCCGACAACGGTGACGGCACGGCGGTGTCGGCCAACTTCGTCTGGACCGGGCGCTACTTCAACCGCGCGCCCGTCGCCACGCGCGGCTTCGGTCTCGGCTTCGAGCTGGGCGGCGGCCTCACCCTCACCGGCAGCAGAAGCCCGTTCCAGCGCACGGTGCTGCGCTGGCTGCAGCTGCGGCCGCTGGAGCGCGGCCGCATCCAGTTGCGCACCGAGGGCGGCGCCGTGCTGGCGGCCGACGATGCGCGGGTACCGGCCACCCAGCTGTTCCGCGCCGGCGGCGACAACAGCGTGCGCGGCTACGGCTATCGCGACATCGGCGTGGAGCTGCCCGGCGGCGTGGTCGGGCCGGGCCGCTACCTCGCGGTGGCCAGCATCGAGTGGCAGCGGCCGGTCCGCCGCAACGGCGTGGACACGCCGCTGGAGCAGACCTTCTTCATCGACAGCGGCGCGGTGGCCGACCGGCCGGAGGATCTGCGGCCGGTGTTCGGCATCGGCACCGGCGTGCGCTTCAACAGCCCGATCGGCCCGCTGCAGGCCGACATCGCCTGGGGCCTCAAGCCGCAGCGGCTGCGCCTGCACCTGAGCGTGGGCGTCACCTTCTAGGACGGCGGCATGCGGATGCTGAAATGGCTTTCCATCGTCCTGGCCGGGCTGCTGCTCCTGATGGTGCTGGGGGCCGTGGCGCTGTGGAGCTGGGCCGGCACCCAGCACTCGCTGGACTGGGCGCTGCGCCGCGCGGCAGCCGCGCTGCCGGCGCTGCAGGTCGAGCAGGCCACCGGCTCGCTGCGCACCGGGCTGCGGGCGGCCCGCCTGGTGTGGCAGCAGGAGGGCCTGCGCGCCGAGCTCACCGGGGTGGACATCGCCTGGGAGCCGGCCGCCCTGCTGCGCCGCACGCTGCGCCTCACGCACGCCCGCGCCGAGTCGGTGCAGGTGCAGGACCGCCGGCCGCCCTCGGGCGAGCCCCCGCGCCCGCCCGCCCAGCTCACGCTGCCGCTGCAGGTGGCGGTCGACGAGCTCCGGGTGGGCCGGCTGCAGTGGGACGGCGCCACCGTGGTGGAGGCCAGTGACCTGGCGGCGCGCTATGTCCATGACGGCGCGCGGCATCGCCTGGACCTCAACAGCCTGAAGGTGCTCGGCGGCAGCTACCGCGGGCGCGCCACGCTGGAGGCGCGTGCGCCCATGGCGCTGGACGCCACGCTGGAGGCCCGGCTCGACGCGCCGGTGCCGGGCAGCGGCGGCCAGACCGTGCCCCTGCGGCTGAATGCCACCGCCCAGGGCCCGCTCACCGAGCTGCAGGCCAGTGCCCTGCTCGAAGCGCAGGAGGCCGGGCGCAGCGGCGAGCTGCCGCGCGCCAGCGCCACGGCGCGCCTGACGCCCTGGGGCGCGTTCCCGGTACCGCAGGCGCAGGTGCAGCTGCGCGAGATCGATGCCGGCGCCTTGTGGCCGCAGGCGCCCGCCACGCGGCTGGGCGGCGAGCTGCGCATCGCGCCGGCCGGTGCCGGCCGCTGGGCGCTGGTGGCCGACCTGCGCAATGGGCTGCCCGGCCCCTGGGACGACGGCCGGCTGCCGCTGGAGCGCCTGCGCACCGAGGCTGAATGGCGCAGCGGCGGCACGGCGCTGGTACGGCAGCTGGACGCCACCCTGGGGGGCGGCCGGCTGCAGGGCCAGGGCGAATGGCGGCAGCAAGGCGGCTGGCGCGCCCAGGCCCAGCTGCGCGGTGTCAACCCCGCGGCCCTGTACAGCGAACTCGCGCCGCTGCCGCTGGGCGGCACGCTGCAGGCCAGCAGCCCGGGCAGCGGTGCGGCCGCTCCGGTGGCCTTCGAGGTGGACCTGCAGGCCCAGGGCGACCCGGCGCGCCCGGCCAGCGGCCCCGTACGCGGCGCGCTGGCCGAGGCGCTGCAGGCGCTGGAGCTGCGCCGGCTGCAGGCGCGGGGCCGCTGGGAAGACGGCCTGCTGTCCCTGCCGCAGCTGCAGCTGCGCACCAGCGACGCAACGCTGGAAGGCAGCGACCTGGAGCTGCGGCCGCGCGCGCCGGCCGGCGGCGGCCGCCTGGGCCTGACGGCGCCCGGCCTGCGCGCGCAGGCCGAGGGCCGGATCGCCGAGACCCGCGGCCAGGGCTCGGCCCAGGTGGTGGTGGCGGACGCCGGCCGCGCGCTGGACTGGGTGAGCCGCCTGCCGCGCGTGCCGGACGCCGTGGGCGAGTGGATCGCGCAGGGCCGCGCCGAGCTGCAGCTGGCCTGGGACGGCGGGTGGCAAGACCCCCAGCTGCGCGCGCGCCTGTCGGTGCCGACGCTGCAGCTGGCGAAAACCGAAACGGCGCCGGGCGCCGGGGCCGGCACTCCCCCGGACGCCGACACCGCCTGGCGCCTGAGCGGGGTGCAGCTGCAGCTGGACGGCCGCCTGCGCGACGCGCAACTGCAGGCGCGCGGCCAGGCGCAGTCGGGCACGCGGCGGCTGGAGCTCGAACTCGCCGGCCGCGGCGGCCGTGCCGGCACGGCCGCCGCCCCCGTGTGGCAGGGCGAGGTCGGCACGCTCGCCGCCACGCTGCGCGACAGCGCGCTCTCGCCCGGCCCGTGGACCCTCGCGCTGCAGCGGCCGCTGTCGCTGCGCTGGTCCGGCGGCCGCCTGGAATCCAGCGCGGGCCAGGCCCTGCTGACGGCGCCGGTGCGGCGCGGGCCGGCGCAGGCGGTGCTGGCCTGGGAGCCGGTGCGCTGGGGCGGCGGCGAGCTGCACACCGCCGGCCGCCTCACCGGCCTGCCGCTGGCCTGGGCCGAGCTGCTGGGCGGGGCGCGGGCCGCCGGCGCCGCGCTGGCCGGGGACCTGGTGTTCGACGCGCAATGGGAGGCGCGCCTGGGCCCGGCGGTGCAGCTGCGCGCCGCGGTGACGCGCAGCCGCGGCGACCTGGCGGTGCGCACCGAGACCGCGGGCGGCGCGCCGGCGCGGGTGCCCGCCGGCGTGCGCGAGGCTGCGCTGACGCTGGAAAGCAATGGCGAGACCGTGACGCTGGCGCTGCGCTGGGACAGCGAGCGCGCCGGCCGCGCCGCCGGCCAGCTGCAGACGCGCCTGTCGCGCGACCCCCGGACCGGCTGGGCCTGGCCGGCCGACGCGCCGCTGTCCGGCGTGCTGCGGGCGCAGCTGCCGCGCGTCGACGTGTGGTCACTGCTGGCGCCGCCCGGATGGCGCCTGCGCGGCTCGCTGGAGGCCGACCTCACGGTGGAGGGCACGCGCGCCGACCCGCGGCTGGAAGGCACGCTGGCCGCCGACGACCTGGGGCTGCGCTCGGTGGTGGACGGGCTGGAGCTGCAGGGCGGCCGGCTGCGCGCGCGGCTGGACGGCCGGCGGCTGCTGATCGACGAGTTCCTGCTGCAGGGGGCCGGTGCGCCGGGCACCGGCGGCACGCTGCGGGCCAGCGGCGAAGGCGCCTGGGTGGAGGGCCAGCCGCAGCTGCGCGTGCAGGCGCAGCTGGACCGCCTGCGCGCCAGCACGCGCAGCGACCGCCAGCTCACGCTCTCGGGCCAGGCCGCGGCCCGGGTGGACGCCGCCGGCACCGAGCTCACCGGCAGCCTGCGCGTGGACCAGGCGCTGATCGTGCTGCCGGAGGAGACTGCGCCGCGGCTGGGTGAGGACGTGGTCGTGCGCAACGCGCCCGGCCTGGCACACCTTCGGCCCGCCCGCGATCCGGACCGGCCGGACGAGCCGCCGCAGGGCGTGGTGCGGCCGGTGCGGCTGAAGGTCGCCATAGCCCTGGGCGACGACTTCCGGCTGCGCGGCCGTGGCATCTCGACCCGGCTGGCGGGCGAGCTGGTGCTCAGCGGCGAGTCGCTCGCGCAGCCGCGGCTGGTGGGGGTGATCCGCACCATCGGCGGCGAGTACAACGCCTACGGCCAGCGCCTGGACATCGAGCGCGGCGTGCTGCGGTTCACCGGCCCGCTGGACAACCCGTCGCTGGACGTGCTGGCCGTCCGTCCGCGCCTGGTGCAGCGGGTGGGGGTGCAGGTCACCGGCACGGCGCAGGCGCCCTTCGTGCGGCTGTACTCCGAGCCGGAGCTGTCCGAAGCCGAGAAGCTGTCCTGGCTGGTGCTGGGCCGGGCTTCCGCCAGCGGCGGCGCCGAGGCCGCGCTGCTGCAGCAGGCCGCGGTCGCGCTGCTGGCCAGCCGCACCGGCAGCGGCGGCGGCCGCGGCATCGCCGGCCGCCTCGGGCTGGACGAGCTGTCGGTGCGACGCGATGGCGAGGATGGGGCGGCGGTGCGGCTGGGCCGGCGCTTCGCGCAGAACTTCTACGCCGCCTACGAGCGCAGCCTGTCGGGCGCCCTGGGCACCCTCTACGTCTTCTACGACCTCTCGCGCCGGCTCACGGTGCGCGCCGAGGCCGGCGACCGCACGGCCATCGACCTGATCTACAGCTTCTCGTTCGACTGACGGGTCTTTTCCCCCCTTCTCCCCCCGCCCCTCTTCGCCCCCGCCGGGGCGAAGAGGGGCGGGGGGGGAGAAGGGGGGGGGAAGGCGAGGAGCTCCTACAGCCCTACAAGCAAGCCGGCACCGGCTAGCCGCCGGCCGCGCCCGACAGGGACAGCCGCGCCAGGCGCGCCACCGCCGACACTACCTCGAACGGGTCCGCCGGCTTGGCCACGTGCACGGCGAAGCCGCTTTGCAGCACGCGCAGCCGGTCGGTCGGCCGCACGAAGGCGGTCAGCGCCACCGCCGGCACCTGGCCGCCGGCCCGGGCGGGACGCTCGCGCAGGCGGCGCAGCAGCTCGTAGCCGTCCACCCCGGGCATGCCGATGTCCGACACCAGCACGTCGAAGGGCTGCTGGGCCAGCATCTGCAGCGCGGCCAGCGCGCCGCCCGCGGTGGACACCTGCGCGCTGCATTCCTCCAGCACGCGCCGCATCAGGTCCAGCGTGTCGGGCTCGTCGTCCACCAGCAGCACGCGCACGCCGGCCAGGCTGATGCCCTCCCCGGCCCGGCGCGCCGGCGGCACGGCCGCCTCGCTGCTCTCGCGCACCGCCCACGCCGGGGCCGGGGACCGCGCCGGCAGGCGCACCGTGAAGCAGGCCCCGGCGCCCTCGCCCGCGCTGTCGGCCTGCACCTCGCCGCCATGCAGCTCCACCAGGTGGCGCACGATGGACAGGCCCAGGCCCAGCCCGCCGAAACGGCGGGTGGTCGAGGCATCGGCCTGGCGGAAGCGGTCGAACAGGTGCGGCAGGAATTCCGGCCGGATGCCCACGCCGGTGTCGCTGACGGCGATCTCCACCCAGCCGGCGTGCTGCGCCAGCCGCACGCGCACCGTGCCGCCGGCCGGCGTGAACTTCACGGCGTTGCCCAGCAGGTTCCAGACCACCTGCTGCAGCCGCGCCGGGTCGCCCGCCACCGGGCCGACCGTGCCATCGAGCTGCACGTCCAGCCACACGCCCGCCGCCGCGGCCTGCGGCCGCACGGTGTCGACGGCGGCCTCGACGAAGGCGACCGGCGCCACCGGCTGCAGGTCCAGCCGCAGCTTGCCCGAGGCGATGCGGCTCATGTCCAGCAGTTCGTCGATCAGCCGGGTCTGGGCGCGCGCGTTGTGCTCGATCACGTCCACGCCCTTGAGCAGCTCGGGCGCGTGCGGCGGCAGCTTGTGCCGCAGGATCTGGGTCCACCCCAGGATGGCGCCCAGCGGCGTGCGCAGCTCGTGCGACAGCGTGGCCAGGAAATCGTTCTTCACCGCATTGGCGCGCTCGGCCTCGCCGCGCGCCGCGCGCTCGCTGTCCAGCAGCAGCAGCTTCTCCTCGGCCTCGCGCTGGCGCCGGCTCACGTCCTGCACCACGCCGGTCATGCCCCGGAAAGCGCTGTCGGCCGTCTGGGTGGGCTTGCCTTGCACCGAGATCCAGCGCCACTGGTCGCCCACCTGCACGCGGCAGGTGATGCTGCAGGGCCGGCCCTGCGCGGCGCAAGCCTCCATGGCCTGGCGGGCGCGCTCGCGGTCGTCCTCGTGCAGCCGCTGGTCCAGGGCGGCCCAGGGGATGGGGGCGCCGTGCGGCAAGCCCAGGATGTCGGCGGCGCGCTCGCCCATGACCAGCTCGTCGGTGCGGGCGTCCCAGCTCCAGTCGCCCAGCTCGCCCGCCTCCAGCGCCAGGCTCAGGCGCTGGTGCGCCTCGCGCAGCTCGCCCTCGGCGCGCAGCCGCTCCAGCGACTCCCAGCAGCGCGCCACCACGCGCTGCACCAGCGCCACCTCGTCCGGCCGCCACCGGCGCGGCACGTCCTGGTGCACCGCCATGCCGGCCACGAAGCGGCCGTCGCGCAGCAGCGGCACGCTGATCACGGCCCGGATCTGCGTCACGCGATAGGCGGTCAGGTCGGTGCCGGCGGTGCGCGGGTCGTTGTCCACGTCGTCGTTGACGTAAGGCTCGCCGCGCCGCATCAGCGCCACGAACGGCCGCCCGAAGTCGGACAACGCATAGCGGCCGAGGATGCTGCGCACCCCTCGCGTGTAGTCGCCGACCAGGTCGAAGTGCTCCCCGTCGTCGCTCACCGGCGCGTAGGCGCAGCGGCTCGCGCCCAGGTGTTCGCCCAGCAGCCGCGCCGTGGTGCGCATGATCTCGGCCGCATCGTGCAGCGGCCAGGTGGCCTCGGCCAGCTGGTCCAGGAAACGCAGGCGCCGCTCGCTGGCGGCGAGATCGGCGGCGTCGGGGGCAGGCGGCATCATGGCGTGGTCGCGCCCATCGTGTTCATGGCGTGGTCAGTCCCGCGGTTGTAGCACGCGGCCGTCCCCTGGCAGAACGCCAAGGCACGACCGCGCCGCAGCAGCGAGGCCACCGGCGCGCTGCTGCTACTGCGGCTTGCTGCGGTGCTGGCGCAGGTGGGGCAGCACGCTGTGCGCGCCGTGCCCCGACAGACCGCCGCCGGCGGGCGCCCGCGCGGACTCGCCCTCCAGGGGCCGGTCACCGTCCACCGTCAGGCTCAGCAGTTCGCAGGCCGAGCCCAGTTCCTCGCTGGCCTCGTGGACCTTGGTCTTGGCCAGGCGGTTGTGCACCAGCACCTCCTGGACCTGCGCAGCGCCCGGGTGCGCCGCCGCCTCCGCCAGCAGTTCGTTGGCCACCCTCAGCTCGGATTCGGCAACACGCAGCCGGCGGCGCGCCTTGAGCGTTTTCTTGCTGGCCGCGACGGCGATGGCGCCGTGCGTCAATGCGGGAGGATGTGGTTTCATGGCGGGCGCGAGCTTAGCGGCGCATTCCGGGGCTTGGCCCATCTGCGCGACGGCCGCTCAACTGTTCAGAACCCCTGTGACAAAATCCCCTGTCGAGCCTTGGCAGAATACAGCCGCAGCCGCTCCACGCAGCATGACAGCAACTTTCGTTGTAAGAACGGCGTCGGATTCTTCCTACGCCGCGTTTGCATGCTATCGGTCATGCTCGCCGGTTCGGCCAAAATGGCCGTTTTCCTGAATTCGATGCAAGCAGTAAGGTCGTTGGAACAACAGCCCCACGGACATGCCTCCGCACTGGCCGCCTTGCGGGAAGCAACGCGCGCCGGCCATGATGCGCTCGAATCCCTGCTGCGCCTGGACGGGGCCTTCGGCCTGGACCACTATGCCGGCGTGCTGTGGGGATTCGCCGCTTTCCTGCCCCCCTGGGAACAGCAGCTGAGGGCGGCGCTGCCTGCGCCGCTGCGCGCCTGGTTCGATGCGCGGCGGCGCGCTCCCCTGGTGCAGCAGGACCTGCGGGCCCTGGGCCTGGAAGCCGCCGGGGCGGCCAAGGTCGCGCCCCTGGTGCCGCTGCCCACCGCGGCGGCGGCCTTCGGATCCCTGTACGTGATGGAGGGCTCGGCCCTGGGCGGCCAGCTGATCTCGCGCGGGCTGGCCGAACGGCACGGCATCGTGCCCACGAACGGGGGCGCCTACTTCTTCGGCGCCGGCCCGGGCACCGGCGCCCTGTGGCGCGAGTTCCGCGGGCTGCTGGAACGCAACGTGACCACGCCCGAGGCGTGCGAGCAGGCGTGCACCGCCGCTGTCCAGACCTTCGACGCCCTGGCCGCCACCTTCCGCCTCCACCTGCCGTCTCCTTTGCCGCATGAACCTTCCGCCGCCTGACCTGGCGCAGTGCGCGGACGAACCGATCCGCGTGCCCGGCGCGATCCAGCCGCACGGCCGGCTGGCCGTGCTGCGGGACGACGGCCGGCTGGTCGCCTACAGCGAGAACTGGGAATCACCCGGCCAGGTGCAGGCCGCCCTGGCCGGGCTGCCGCTGCACGATACCCACTTGGCGGCCGGCGAGTCGCCGGCCGCGCTGGGCACCAGCGCCATCGACGAGCAGCCGTGGGACGCCATCGCGCACCGCAGCGGCCAGCACCTGGTGGTGGAGTTCGAGCCGGCCACACCCGACACCGGGCTGCGCGCGCCCATCTACTCGCTGGCCCGCCATTTCCTGCCGCAGCTGCAGGCGGCCGAGTCGGTGGTGCAGCTGGCCCAGCTGGCCGCCACCGAGATCAAGCGCCTGACGGGCTTCGGCCGCAGCCTGGTCTACCGCTTCGACGGCAACGGGCATGGCGAGGTGCTGGCCGAGGCCATCGACCCGGGCTACGACTCGTACCAGGGCCACCGCTTCCCCGCCGCCGACATCCCGGCGCAGGCGCGCGAGCTGTACCGGCTCAACCACATCCGGCTGATCCCGGATGCCAACTACCAGCCGGTGGGGCTGCGCGGCCTGGATGCGGCCTGGCAGCCGGCCTCGCTGGACCTGTCGTTGGCCAGCCTGCGCAGCGTCTCGCCCATCCACCTGGAGTACATGCGCAACATGCGCACGCTGGCCTCTATGTCGGTGTCCATCGTCGTGGGCGGCCAGCTCTGGGGCCTGATCTCCTGCCACGACCACGAGCCGCGCGGGCTGCCTTTCCAGACCCGCGTGGCCTGCGAGCACCTGGGCCGGCTGCTGTCGATGCAGGTCGAAGCCAAGGAGATGAACGCCGAGGTCGCGACGCGGCTGGAGCTGCGCAAGCTGACGCTGGAGATCGTGTCCCACCTGGCCAACAGCGACGCCACGCTGAAGATGCTGGTGAACGAGCCGGCGCCGCTGCTGCGCCTGGCCAGCGCCGCCGGCGCCGCCGTGGTGCTGGACGACGACTGCTGGAGCGTGGGCGAGGTGCCGCCGCGCGAGCAGATCGCGCAGCTGGCGCAGTGGATCGGCGGCCTCGGCCAGCCGGTGTGGCACTCCGACCAGCTGGCGCAGGACGTGCCGGGTGCCAGCGCCTGGGCCGATGCGCCGGCCGGCGTGGTGGCGGTGTCGATCTCGCAGGTGCACCGCCATGTCATCCTGTGGTTCCGCCCCGAGCTGGTGCGCACCATCCAGTGGGCGGGCGATCCGCGCAAGCAGGTGCAGGCCAGCGACGGGCGCATCCACCCGCGGCGCAGCTTTGCCAGCTGGCAGGAGCAGGAACGCGGCCGCTCCGCGCCCTGGAACGCCGGCGAGCTGGCGGCGGTGGCCGAGCTGCGCCAGGCGCTGATCGGCATCGTGCTGCGGCGCGCCGAGGAGATGGCCGAGGTGGCCACCGAGCTGGGCCGCGTCAACAAGGAGCTGGAAGCCTTCTCCTACACCGTCTCGCACGACCTGCGCGCGCCCATGCGGCACATCGCCGGCTACGTGGACCTGGTGATGGACACCGAGGGCGGCCAGCTGTCGGACCGGGCGCGGCGCTACCTGGCTCACGTGAAGGAGGCCTCGGCCTTCGCCGGCCACCTGGTCGATGCGCTGCTGGATTTCTCCCGCATGGGCCGCTCGGCCATCAAGCGCTCGCCGGTGAACGTGCAGACCCTGGTGGAGGACCTGGTGCACGAGTTCAAGCGCCAGGAGCCCGGGCGCGCCGTCGACTGGCAGGTGGACACGGGCCTGCCGCTGCTGCAGGCCGACCCGTTCCTGCTGCAGGTGGCGGTGCGCAACCTGCTGAGCAACGCGGTGAAGTACACGCGCCAGCGCGAGCGGGCGCGCATCCAGGTCAAGGCGGTGCGCCGGCGCGAGGGCGACGGGCTGGAGGTCCGGGACAACGGCGTGGGCTTCCAGATGAAGTACGTCGGCAAGCTGTTCGGCGTGTTCCAGCGGCTGCACCAGGCCGAGGATTTCGAGGGCACGGGCATCGGCCTGGCCAGCGTGAAGAGGATCGTCGAGCGCCACGGTGGCACGGTGTGGGCGCAGGGCGAGGTGGGCGAAGGAGCGAGCTTCGGCTTCGTCCTGCCCCACGGGCTGAATGGCGCTGTGCCGCCCAAGAGGAAAGAGGACAGGAACCATGCTTAAACCCATCTTGCTTGTCGAGGACGACAAGCGCGATCTGGAACTGACCCTGGTGGCGCTGGAGCGCAGCAAGCTCTCCAACGAGGTGATCGTGGTGCGCGACGGCGCCCAGGCGCTGGACTACCTGAACCGCGAAGGCGACTTCAGGGCCCGCGAGGAAGGCAACCCCGCGGTGATCCTGCTGGACCTGAAGCTGCCCAAGGTCAACGGCCTGGAGGTGCTGCAGCAGGTGCGCTCGAGCACGCAGCTGCGCAGCATCCCGGTGGTGATGCTGACCTCCTCGCAGGAGGAATCGGATGTCGTCAAGAGTTACGAGCTGGGCGTCAACGCCTATGTGGTCAAGCCGGTGGAGTTCAAGCAGTTCGTCGCCGCCATCGCCGACCTGGGCATCTTCTGGGCGGTGCTCAACGAGCCGCCGCCGGGGTCCATGAAGGCCATGCGCCGCTACGAATAAGGGATGAACCCGCTTTGACCCCGCCCGACCACCAGGACCGCCCGCTGGCCGTATTGCTGCTGGAGGATTCGCGCTTCGATGCCGAGCTGCTGCGCGAGGCCTTGCTGGCCGCGTACCCCCAGGCCCGGCTGGAGGTCGTGCGCGACGAGGAAGGGTTCGAGCAGGCCATCGCGCGCGGCGGCTGGGACCTGATCCTGTCCGACTACGAGCTGCCCGGCTTCTCCGGCGCGGCCGCACTGGAGATGGCGCGCCAGCACGCGCCCGAAGTGCCGTTCATCTTCGTCTCGGGCGTGATCGGCGAGGACAACGCGGTCGAGATGCTCAAGCGCGGCGCCACCGACTACGTCAGCAAGAGCCGCATGAACCGGCTATCGCTGGTGGTGGACCGCGCGCTGCGCGAGGTGGCGCAACGCACCGGGCGCGAGTCGGCCGAGACCCGCCTGCGCGAGGCCAACGAGGTCTACGCCCGGGTGGTGGACTCGCTGCGCAACTACGCCGTCATCCTGCTGGACACGCGGGGCATGATCCGTTCCTGGAACGCGGCCGCCCGCGACATCTTCGGCTTCGAGCGCGAAGAGCTGGTCGGGCGGTCGGCCGAGGTGCTGTTCACCCCCGAGGACCGGCAGGCCGGGACTTTCCAGGCCGAACTGCGCGACGCGCTGCGCAAGGGCAAGGCCGACGACAACCGCTGGCTGATGCGCAGCGACGGCCTGCGGCTGTGGGCCGAGGGCGTGGTGATGCCGCTGTACGACGACGCCCGGCACCACAGCGGTTATTGCAAGGTGGTGCGCGACGCCACTGCCGAATACCGCGCCGCCGAGGCGCTGCGCGCGGCCAAGGAGCAGGCCGAGCGCGCCAACCAGGCCAAGGACCGCTTCCTGGCCGTGCTGTCGCACGAGCTGCGCACGCCGCTCACGCCCATCGCCACCGCCGCCAGCCTGCTGGAGCGGACCGCCACGGTGCCGGACAAGTACCGCGAGCTGCTGCCCATGATCCGGCGCAACGTGGCGCTGGAGGCGCGGCTGATCGAGGACCTGCTGGACCTGACGGCGATCTCGGCCGGCAAGGTGAGCCTGCGGCTCGGGCCGGTGGACATGCACCGGCTGGTGCACGGGGTGGTCGACATGGTGTCCGAGCAGATCGCCGAGCGCCAGCTGCGCCTGACGCTGGAGCTGCGCGCGCCCAATCCCATGGTCCAGGCCGACGAGGCGCGCATCCAGCAGGTGGTGTGGAACCTGCTGCGCAACGCCATCAAGTTCACGCCGCACGGCGGGCAGGTGGTCGTGCGCACCGAGTCCGACCGGCGCTGGTTCACCCTCGGCTGCACGGACACGGGCATCGGCATCGACCCCGAGGCGCTGCCGCGGATCTTCCAGGCGTTCGAGCAGGCCGACCAGGAGGTGTCGCAGCACTATGGCGGGCTGGGCCTGGGCCTGGCCATCGCGCGCGGCCTGGTGGCCGAGCACAAGGGCGAACTCTGCGCCAGCAGCCAGGGCCGCGGCCATGGCGCGACGTTCACCCTCAAGCTGCGCACCCTGGCTGCCGCGGATGTCGTCCAGACCGACGCGCCGGGCGAGTCGGATGCCGAGAGCCGCGAGGCCGGCCATCGGCTGCTGCTGGTGGAGGACAACATCGACGCGGCCGAGACCATGATGATGCTGCTGGAGGACTACGGCTACCAGGTCACCCATGCGCCCACCTGCGCCGCCGCCCTGCAGGCCGCGCGCGAGAAGGAGTTCGACGTGGTGCTGACCGACCTGGGGCTGCCCGACGGCAGCGGCATCGAGGTCGGGCGCCAGCTCAGCGCCAGGCTGCCGGTGGTCGCCCTCAGCGGCTATGGCGCCTCGCAGGACCTGCAGCGCTCGGCCATGGCGGGCTTCGCCGGCCACCTGGTCAAGCCGGCCGACCCCGACACCATCCACACCATGCTGCAGAAGGTGCTGGAGGAGCGGTATCTCTCCTGAGGGGTGGTGACCCTGCGGGGCGCCTCGCCTTCCCCGTCAGTGGGACAATCCCGCCGACGTGGACTCCACCCCCATCGATTCGCTGTCCGGTGCCGATGCCCGCCAGGCCCCGGCCGCCCTGGCCGCCGCCCTCGCGCCGCCGGCCGCACCCGGCCACCATGACGAGCTGCGCGGCAGCGCATCGCCCGCGGCGGCTACGCCGGCGGCGGGCCAGCCGCTGACGCCGGCCTGGAGCCGGTTCTTCCAGCACCTGGGAACGGACGGCTTCGCCGACCTGGACCGGCGCACCGCCCACGTGGCGCGCCAGGTGCGCGACAACGGCGTCACCTACAACGTGTATGCCGACGCCAACGGCCCGCAGCGCCCCTGGTCGGTGGACCTGTTCCCGCTGATCGTCACGCCCCAGAGCTGGCAGCAGATCGAGACCGGCGTGCTGCAGCGCGTGCGGCTCATGGAAGGCCTGATGGCCGACGTGTACGGCCCGCAGCGCCTGCTGGCGGCCAACCTGCTGCCGCCGGCGCTGGTGCACGGTCACTCCGGCTACCTGCGGCCGCTGCACGGCGCGCGGCCGGCGGGCGGGCGCTTCCTGCACATCGCCGCGTTCGACCTGGCGCGCGGGCCCGACGGCCAGTGGTGGGTGGTGTCGCAGCGCACCCAGGCGCCCTCCGGCCTGGGCTACCTGCTGGAGAACCGGCTGCTGATCTCGCGCCTGTTCCCCGAAGCCTTCGGCGAGCTCAGGGTGCAGCGCCTGGCAGCCAGCTACCGCGCGCTGGTGGACAGCCTGCGTGCGACAAGCCCGGCCGCGGGCGAGGAGCCGCGCGTGGTGCTGCTCACGCCCGGTCCCTACAACGAGACCTACTTCGAGCATGCCTACCTGGCGCGCTACCTGGGCCTGACCCTGGTGGAAGGCAGCGACCTCACGGTGCGCGGCGAGCGCCTGTACCTCAAGACCCTGCAGGGCCTGGAGCCGGTGCACGGCATCCTCAAGCGCCTGGACGACGAGTTCCTGGACCCGCTGGAGTTGCGCCACGACTCGCGCCTGGGCATGCCCGGGCTGCTGCAGGCGATCCGCGCCGGCCACGTGCTGGTGGCGAACGCGCCCGGCTCGGCCTTCCTGGAGTCCACCGCCCTGCTCGGCTTCCTGCCCGCGCTGTCGCGCGAGCTGCTGGGCGAGGAGCTGCGCCTGCCCTCGCTGGCCACCTGGTGGTGCGGCGAGCAGGCGGCGCTGGAAGCGGCGCTGCCGCAGCTGGCGGCCGGCGTGGTCAAGCCCACCTACCCCGGCGCCGGCGCGGTGCCGGGCCGCTCGCTGTCGCGCAGCGAACTCCAGGAGGTGGCCGACCGCATCGTGCGCCAGCCGGAGGACCACACGGTGCAGGCCTGGATGCCGCTGTCGCAGATGCCCACCTGGAGCGGCGGGCGCCTGGCGCCGCGCTCCCTGGTGCTGCGCGTGTTCGCGGTGGCCGACGGCGACCAGGGCTGGCGCGTGCTGCCGGGCGGCCTGACGCGCATTGCCGGCACCGCCGACGGCGACGTCGCCTCCATGCAGAGCGGCGGCAGCAGCGCCGACACCTGGGTGCTGACCGAAGGCGAGGTGGACACCACCACGCTGCTGCAGTACGAGCAGCCGGCCGCCTCCTTCGCGCACCACCAGCGGGTAGTGACCAGCCGCGCCGGCGAGAACCTGTTCTGGCTGGGCCGCTATACCGAGCGCACCGAGAACACCGCCCGGCTGGCGCGCCTGGCGCTGGAAAGCCTGAACGGCGAGGACCAATCCTCGCTGCCGCTGCTGGCCTGGCTCAGCGATCTGGCGGCCGAGCATGGCTTGGTGCTGCCCGCCGTGCCCCCGGCCACCCAGTCGCGCCGGGTGTTCGAGCGCTCGCTGGTCGCGACCCTGGCCGACACGCGCACCGCCACCAGCGTGGGTTTCAACCTGCGCGCATTGCACCAGGCCGCGGCCGCGGTGCGCGAACGCCTGTCGCTGGAGCAGTGGAACCTGGTCCAGCAGGCCGAACAGGCGTTCTTCCGCGGCTGCGCGCTGTCGGCGGGAGACGGCGACTACTCCTCGGTGGAAGCGCTGCGCGTGCTGGAACAGCTGTCCGGCCACACCGCGGCCATGACCGGCGCGCAGACCGACCGCATGACGCGCGACGACGGCTGGCGGCTGCTGTCCACCGGCCGCCACCTGGAGCGCCTGGGCTTCCTGGCCACGGCCCTGGCCCTGGCCTTCGACCACGGCGCCGTCGCCGACGAAAGCGGCTTCGAGGCGGTGGTGGCGCTGTTCGACAGCACCATCACCTTCCATGCGCGCTACCAGAAGCGCCACGACATCGCCGCCCTGCTGGACCTGCTGGTGCTGGACGGCGAGAACCCGCGCTCGCTGGGCTGGGTCGCCACCAGCCTGCGCGGCCGCCTGGCCCGGCTGGCGGGCTCGGCCCCGGGCGAGCTGCCCGCCATCGCGCACACCGTACCCGACCCGCAGGCCTGGTCGCTGGCCGCCTTGTGCGAGCGCGACGCGGCCGGCCGCCACGCCCGGCTGCTGGAGCTGCTGGGGCGATGCACCGACGCGGCCTACCAGCTGTCGGACGAGCTCACCGCCCGCTACTTCATCCACTCGGCCGACACGCGCCACAGCGTGGGCGCCTGATGCTGCTGCGGGTGGTCCACGAAACGGCGTACGACTACGCCCCGCCGGTGCGCACGGCGCAGCACATGGCGCATCTCAAGCCGGCGCACGACGACCGCCAGCGGCTGCTGCGGCACCGTCTGGAGGTGCTGCCCGCGCCGGCCCAGCTGAGCGAGGCGCTGGACGTGTTCGGCAACACCCGCTCCTTCTTCAGCCTGCAGGCCACGCACGAGCGCCTGGCGGTGCGCGCCGACAGCCTGGTCGCTACGGCGGTGCCGGCCTGGCCGCAGGAAGGGCCGGCCTGGGAAACGGTGCGCGAGCGCTTGCGCTACCGCCGCGGCGGGGGGTTCGACCCGGCGGTGGAGTTCCAGTTCGGCTCGGCCTACGTGCCGCGCCACGAGGACTTCGCCGCCTACGCGCGCCCGAGCTTCACGCCGGGCCGCCCGCTGCTGGAGGCGGCGCGCGAGCTGATGGCGCGCATCCACCAGGACTTCCGCTACGAGGTGCAGGCCACCGACGCCAGCACGCCGGCGCTGCAGGCGCTGGCGCTGCGCAGGGGCGTGTGCCAGGACTTCGCCCACGTGATGCTGGGCTGCCTGCGCAGCCTGGGCCTGCCGGCGCGCTACGTCAGCGGCTACCTGCTCACGGCGCCGCCGCCGGGCCGCACGCGCCTGGTGGGCAGCGACGCCTCGCACGCCTGGGTGTCGCTGTACGTGCCGCAGGAGGACACCGGCAGCGGCGCCTGGGCCGAGCTGGACCCCACCAACAACCGCGCACCGGCCGAGGACTACGTGCGGCTGGCCGTCGGCCGCGACTATGCCGACGTGTCGCCGGTGCGTGGCGTGATCCAAGGCGGCACACGGCACACGCTGCGCGTGGCAGTAACGGTGGAGCCGGTGGAAGCACCGCCGTCCGAGGTGCCGTCCTAGGCCCCCGGCTGGGTATCGGGCGCCAGCGGTGGCCGGCCGCGCAGGCGCCGCACCAGGGGGCGCAGGGGCGACTCGCGCAGCCAGTGGTGGGCGGCCTGCCCGGCGCGCAGCAGCGTCGCCAGTGGCGCCGGCCCGGCCAGGCAGCCTTCGGCCAGGGGCAGCTCGTGGTCGGCGAAGGTGCTCTTGTACGCTTCGTCCCCCTTGCCGAGGTCCAGCAGGGCATGGCCCTGCGCCGCCACGCCCTCGGCCACCCGCATCAGCAGCTGGAGGCCGGGCGAGTGGCGCGCGTGCGCCGTGTCGTACGCCGGGAGCCACCAGTGCCACACCCGGGCCGAGCACATGCCTAGACTGGCCGACACCAGCTGGTCGCCGGCCCACAAGGCGGAGAGCCGTCCGCCGAAGCCGGGGGTGTCGAGCCGCCAGATGTCTTCGAGCATCGCGCGCGCCCACGGCATGGCCAGCACGTCGCGAGCACCGGTGCGCCGGTACTGCTGCGACTTCAGGCGCAGCACCGTGTCAAAGACGGCGCGGCTGCTGCTGTGCAGCTCGAAGCGCAGCGGTCCGACCGCGCGCGCCAGCTTGCACGCCCCGCGATCGAGCTCGCCTATACGCCGAACACCGGCCTGCAGCCGCCTGCGTTTGTACGCCTGGAAGCCTTGCGACAAGTCCAGCGCTGGCGAGGGCACGCGCCGCACCCCAGGGATTGCCGGCGCCTGCGCCGCGCACAGGTGGTCGAAGCGCCAGAACACCAGGCCGGCGGCGCGCAGCAACTCGCCCCAGTCCCAGCGCGTCCCCGGCGCGGCGATCACGCCATGGTGGTCGGAGAACGGCCGGCCCGCGGGCTCGCCCAGCCCGTAGGGGCCCAGCTGGAACGGGAAGAACCCCACAGCGGGTCCGGCGCCCTGCTCCATGACCAGGATGCGGATGTCAGGACGGACCGAGCCCACGGCGCGCGTGAACTCGGGGCAGAAGTAGGGGCTGGCCAGTGCCTGATTACTGAGTTGGAGGTCGCGCCAGCGGGCCTGGGCGGGCGCATCGAGTTCGTGGGGGCGGATGACTGATAGCTTCATCGGTTCACCACTCCATTGTGGTGCGCGCGTGGATGCATCAGACTACACGGCGCGCTCTCGGCAGAGCGCCGGCGGACGCGGTGGCGTCCTACAATTCCGACACGCTCCCCGGCCCGTCAGCTCCTTTCTTGATAGCTGCAGTCCCAGCGTTATCGAGCTTTGCCGGCGGATTTATTTCAAAAGATCGAAAGGGAAAACCATGAGCATCGCCGACAAGCTCAAACAGCTCAATATCACCCTGCCGCCGGTGGCCACGCCCGCCGCCGCCTACGTGCCCTTCGTGCGCACCGGCAACCTGGTCTTCATCAGCGGCCACATCGCCAGGAAGGACGGCAAGCCCTGGGTGGGCCAGCTGGGCAAGACCATGGGGACGGAAGAAGGCAAGGCCGCCGCGCGCGCCATCGCCGTCGACCTCATGGGCACGCTGGCCGCGGCGGTGGGCGACCTGGACAAGGTCAGGCGCATCGTCAAGCTGATGAGCCTGGTGAACTCCACGCCCGACTTCACCGAGCAGCACCTGGTCACCAACGGGGCCAGCGAGCTGTTCGGCCAGGTGTTCGGCGACAAGGGCGCGCATGCGCGCAGCGCCTTCGGCGTTGCGCAGATCCCGATGGGCGCCTGCGTCGAGATCGAGCTGATCGCCGAGGTCGGCTAGCCCCGCTTGTCGAACAGGTAGTGGGCCACGCCCCACTGCCGGCCACCCTCGAAGCCGAACAGCTCGGCGACGGCCATGTAGAACATGCGCCAGCGCTGGAACCAGCGCTCGGCCTGGTCTGCGCCATAGGCCCGGCGGAAGACGGCCAGGATGGCCTCGCGCTCGCGGTCCATGCCCGCCAGCCAGGCGTTGGCGGTGCGCTCGTAGTGCTGGCCGCCGATCCACCAGCGCTGGCGCAGGCACAGGTCCTCCTGGAAGTGCAGGAACAGGTCGCTGCTGGGCATGAGCCCGCCGGTGAAGAAGTGCCGGGCCATCCAGTCACTGGCGTCGCGCGACTCAAAGTGGTAGGCCAGCGTTGGATGCGCGAACACGTGCACCAGCATCTGCCCCTGCGGCGCCATCCACGAGGCCACGCGCTGGAACAGGTGGCGGTAGTTCTTCATGTGCTCGAACATCTCGACCGACACCACGCGGTCGAAGCCGGCGTGCACGCCGCGCAGCGGGAACTGCGCCTGGGCCACGTCGGCCGTGACGATGCGCAGGTTGGTCAGGCCCCGCTGCGCCGCGCGCGCCTCGATGAAGCCGCGCTGGCCGTGGGAGTTGGACAGCCCGACGATCTGCGAATAGGGAAAGCGCTCGGCCAGCCACAGCGACAGTGAGCCCCAGCCGCAGCCCAGGTCCAGGATGCGCTGGCCGTCGCCGAGGCCGGCGCGCTGCGCGTACAGCTCCAGCATCGCCTCCTCCGCCTCGGCCAGCGTCTCGCCGCCGGTGGCGAAGTAGGCCGACGAGTACTTGAGCCGCGGGCCCAGGTGCAGCCGGAAGAACTCGGAGGGCACCTCGTAGTGCTGGGCGTTGGCTGCCTGCGTGTCGCGCGCGATGGGGCTGGCCCGCAGCTCCTCCACCAGCCGCGTGAAGCGGGCGCTGCGGGCCGCCGGGTCGGCCGCGCACTCCTCGGCCAGGCGGCGGCGCATCAGGCCGCGCATCACGGCGCGGATCGCCGTGTCGGGCACCCAGGCCCGCTCGGCCGCCTCGATCATGCCGCCCACCAGCAGGGAGGACAGGCCGGACAGCGGCGCGGGGCCGGGTGGCGCCGGTTCGGCGGCAGCGGCGGCGGCGAATTCGACAGGTCGGGCGGCGATCGTCGGGTCCAAGACAGTTCTCCTCGTCGGTGCTGTCCTGGCCTTACGCGGCCTAGAGCGTTTTGGTTTCGGCGAGGGCCGCGGGGGCACGCGGCGGCCAGGGGATGAGCGCGCTGGTGGTGCGGATGTACTCCGCATAGCCGGGGCGCGTGCGGGCTGCCTGCGCCTCCGTCACCGGCAGGCCGGACAGCTTGAGCAGCAGGAAGGCCATGACCGCCGGTGGCAGCAGGGCCAGCCAGCCCCAGGCCGCGCCGAGGGCCAGCGGGACGTAGGCCGCCCAGTGCAGGCACTCGAAGAAGTAGTTGGGGTGGCGCGAGTAGCGCCACAGGCCGGCGCGGCACACCTGGCCGCGGTGGGCCGGGTCGCGCTTGAAGGCGGCGAGCTGGTGGTCCGCGACGGCCTCGCCGATCACGGCAACGATCCAGATCACGACCGCCAGCACCAGCAGCGCGGCGTGCGGCCGGTCCATCCGCCCCATGGCGACCAGGGGTCCGAGCGACAGCAGCATGGAGAACACCGTCTGCAGCAGGAAGAAGCCCAGCATCCACCCATTGGCCGGCGCGCCGTGCTCCTCGCGCAGGCGGGTGTAGCGCCCGTCCTCCGGCTGCCCCTGCCCGCGGCGGTGGATGTAGGTGCCCAGGCGCAGGCCCCAGACGGCCAGCATGGTGCCGGCGAGAAGGCGCGTGGCCAGGTCACCCGGGCTGGCCCAGGCGTAGAACACGCCGATGCCGCCCAGCGACCAGGCCCACCAGGCATCGATGATGCTGGCGTTGCCGGTGCGCAGCTGCGCCGCCCAGACGGCGGTGAAGAGGAGCGCGAGGGCGAGCCAGGCGAGGAGGAAGGCGTGGGGAGCGGTCACAAGGAGGTGGGTCGGCGGCTCAGCAATGGCTGAGCATCGCACGAACACACGCCAACGCCAAATCAGAACAGCCGTTGCAGACGGCGGCTGTCAGGCATCAAGCGAGTTCGACCTCGCAGTAGCTACCAGACTGCGGCGCGAAAGCCCGTCGGGACACAAACGCTCTTTTAAATTTGAACCTTGCGTCCGGCGTTGGCCTTCGACCAGTGCAGGATTTCGTAGCTTTGCCGGAGACCTGCGACGTAGAACGGATCCGTCTTCAGCAACGCCTCCAGTTGCTCCTTGGACTCCGCCTGCGCGATCCACAGGCCCCCTTTTGGCACCTGCGAAGGCTCGACGCGAAGAGAGCCGCCGATCGGGATGACCTCTCTGTTCTGCTCCAGCCAATCGATGTGGGCCTGCAGATTCGCCGCCCGGACTGCGCCGTGGTTGGGCTTATCCGTGAATATCACTGCGAACAGCATTCTCTCTCTCCTTGGAATGTGCGCCCGGAGCTCATTCCCGTCTCCATTTCTTGAAATGGAACACCAGCAGCACCAGCAGCCACGACCAGGGGATAACAGGGACGGCCATGAGCAGGTTCTCCATGGCGGTAGGCTCCCTGTCGAAGTCGTCGGCCGCCATCGCCACAAGGCCGGCCAGCACATGGCTCGCGGCCAGGAGGACAACACCAGGGATGAAGGCCCATCGGGACAGAAGCGCGCTTCTCAAGCTTGATCGCATGGCCATTCTCCAGGTACGGTCAACGGCGTTGGCAGCGCTACTTGCGCACAAAACAGGTCTGCTAGTTGTCACCTGCGGATGACGATGCAGGCGTGCCAACGACCTTGCCCGAGACACGGCCAGCCGTTCTTGCGGTTGCCTGTGCGGCATGCGTGACGCCGCGCGCCGTTGCGTTGGCTCCGCGTTCGACCCCACCGGCCGCCGCCTTGGCGCCGCGGTCAACGCCGCGGGCCGCTGCCTTGGCCCCATGCTCCACGCCCTTGGCCGCCGCCTTGACGCCGCGCACGACAGCGCCTTGCGTCCGTTCGACCACGCTGGACACACTGCCAGCGCCTGACGACTGGGCAGGCTCCGTTGAACCCGCGCCAGCAACACCCACCAGGAGGAGCATCGACGAAAACAATGTCGCAATCTTGAGAGCCGTACTCATGGAAGATCCCTTAGGTGGAGGTGTTGACTAAAACGATGCCAGCTCCGCGTCCGTGTCGATTGACCGGTTAGACCTCATGCCCGCCACCACTTATCCGTCGGAAGCTCGGAGTGTGCCTCCAGACGAAGCGGGCGGCAATGAGAATGGCGGTCACGATGAGAGCGGTGCCAGGTGAGGTCTAACGTCGGAGATGACCGGCGGACAGTAGGCGGGCAAAGGCACTCGATTGGACGTCCGTGTCGATCGACCTGTTCGACCGGACGCTCACCCGAGCGCCTCCCTTACCACCTCTGGATGGCGCTTGGCGATGCGTATCAGCGTTTGCGCTGCCCCGGAAGGAGAGCGCCGGCCTTGTTCCCACTCTTGGAGCGTGCGCTTGGAGATTCCCAGCGCATCCGCAAACTCAGTCTGCGACAGCCCCGAATTCTGACGAGCTTGCGCGACCTCGTTGGGTTCGACCCTCGTTACGCGAGCTGCCTGCTCGGCTTTCATTTCACGAACCGACTGCAACAGCTTAAATCCCAGCTCCTCGCCGGCGGACTTCTTGGCGGTGCGACTAGCCATTTTCAATCTCCTCACGAACTGCCTTGAGCAGATGACCAGGGATGGTGTCCCGAGCGGACTTGGCGTACACCAGCAGCAGCCAGATTTCTCCCGCAGCAAGCCGCCTGAAGTAGATGACCCGTACTCCGCCCTGCTTTCCCGAGCCTGCACGCGACCAACGTAGCTTGCGACAGCCGCCGCTGCCCGGAATCAAATCCCCAGCGTCGGGGTTGTTCGCCAGCCATTCGAAGAACTCCAGTCGCTCCTCTTCACTCCACAGTCTGTCCGCCTCAGCAACAAAGGTGGGAGTTTCAATGAGCGTGTACACTGCCGCGACTATACGTCAAAGACGGATAGCCAGCAAGGGCTGTTTGCGTAGGGTCTAACGTCGGAGTTGACCGGCACGCACCGGCAAGGCGCCGCGAGACGTATGCTCCCGCGCACGGCTTGCGGCGCCTTGCCGGTGCGTGTCCGTATCGAACGAACTGTTAGACCTCACATCGATTCGGACGCCGTTCTCACTTTCCATAGTCCCTCCAGGTAGCCGCTCTCCCGAGTTCGCGCGCGCGATCTAACGACTGAATATCCGGTCTGAGGACGCTCTCGGGATCACATCGCGCGAAGAACTCGTTCAAGAAGGCTGTCGCAGCTTCCGCGGCCCAAAGGGCGCACCCCGCTCCAAGACACTTCAATGGCCAGAACGGCGCGTCTGGCGTACATAGGGGATTCTCAGCAAACTTCCCGCGCAAGCGCTTCACCAATCGATGCGGTGGGTATTCGCCTGACTCTTCATGAGTTGTGAGTGGCTCCCATGTCGGTTCGTAGTGGACCAGCCAGTTTCTTAGGTCGACGACTAGCCGTGCGCTCTGATACGGCTCCTCTCCTTCGGTCAGAAGGGGCTCACCGGCCAAGGTCAGGCCAACCTGGTACTTCTGCAAGATCTGGAAAGACGCAGTCCTAGGAATTCCCAACCTCCAGAGTTTCTGAATGCGCGACCTTGCAGCTTCGTCGTGTCGCACGTCGATCTCGTCCGAAAATGTGAACCATTCGTTGATCGTTGCCTCAAGGGCGCACGCCGTTGCCAAAAGGCTGCTCGTGACGTGAGAACTGTGGAGTGTGGTGCGCACGAAGCTATTCGCGGGCGGGTCGTCTTCCAAACGCTTCGCCTGTTCCGCAAGAACGAATGCGTTCTTCAGATACCAATGGCCCATCGGGATCGCAAAGGCCGCAGACTTGAACTGCTCAAGTTTGGTCATGAGGTCTAACGTAGAGGTAAACGGCGACCAAGATCAGGAGCCGCGCAGCGGCAGACGCCCTTGGGCGTCCATGTTGACCACCTTGTTAGCGGGCTTCCAACCCGCTACGTAAAGACCAAGCATCGTTTGTGTGCCCTCCAACGTGATGGCGCTTCCCACTTGCAGCCGACCGTACTCTTCCGCCGTCATGCAAATCTCCAGGGAGCTCGGGGAAGGAAGCTGGGGCAGGAGACGATAGTCGCAGAAGCGTCGACTCGGGCTGTAGGCCTTCGATGCGATGACATCGACGGCCACGTTCCCGCCGAAAATTTGGGTAACGAGCGCGCCCATGCCGAATACCACACCTATCCAAGCTAGCCCCGAGAAAAGGGCGGGTAGGACGAGAACGGCAGCTGCCTTCTTGGCGCCTGACACGCCTTTCACGAAGAACCGGTGGCCTCTTGCGTTCGCCCACAGGGCCATTCCAAACGCGATCCCAGTCAAGACAAACGCCGACGTTGACCCGATTCGGTACCAATCTGAGTTCGGCGCGAAGTCGGCCCAGAATCCGTAACACACCAGAGCAAGACCTACAGTTCCGGAATGAACGGCGATACGCCTGAAGCGTGATGGTGCGCTGGTTCCGTAGTAGATGCTCAATAGAGACATGGTCTGACCTTGCCCGCTAACGTGAAGGTGACCGGCACGTTGCGGCAAGGGGCCGCACGGTGCACTGTTTCCAACGGCACTGTGCGGGCCCCTGCCGCAACGTGTCCGTGTCGACCGACCTGTTATGTCTCACCTCACGTTCTCGCACGATACTCCAGACTACCAGTAAGACGGGCAGGATTCCAGCCACCGGAGTGGGCCTGGGGGAAGCGAATGCATGAATACCCGGCCCCGGCCAGATAGCCTCCGTTGGGCTCCTCAGTCGATCTTAGGAAAGCAACTCGAAGTGTCAAGAGAATGAGAGCTTCGCCGGATACCATTGCGAGTGACAATAGGAGGGCTACCAATGGACCCACTGGGTTTGGCGAAGGACATATTTCGCCTTATCGGGCTAGCCTACTGGGGCCTGGCACTGGTGCTTGTCTGCGTCGCGCTCGTCAAGCCCAAACGTTGGGCGGCCAAGCTGGCCTGGGTCGCAGGCGTACTTTTGATCTTCACTTCCCCTCTGTTCCTTCACTGGCGCGACGTCGATGAGGTCAACACGGCGTTCAAGGATTCGTGCAAGAAGGTCCAATCGAACATCGAGCCCGTGGAAACCAACAGCTCCCAGTTCGTCGATATGGAAGTGGTCTATCTGGGTCGCAAGAGCCCGCCTTATGTGGACGCCTTCGTTCGCTACATGCTCGAGAGGAGGCTAGCGACGCTGGAGACCACATTCGATCCACAGTATTGGACGGGCTTGACGACCCGTCGAACGCGCTGGCCTCCCGAGCGTCCCACAGCGAGTGCTTCAAGTCCGAAGCACTGGGGCATTCAGCCCGGCGTGTTCGTTCGTTTGACGCTGCAGGATGTCGGGCATGAATCATGCGACGGCTTCGCCCGCTGGTCCAGAGAATATCCATCTCAGAAATGGCCCTGGATGCAGAAGCTCGGGCTGCGAGTGAATCATTGCATTGGTTATGAACTCGTCGACAACCTCCAGAGCCGGCACGGGATCTCCGTCGAAAGGACCATCGTCCAGCGCAATGGCAACAACGGCGCGCTCGAAATGCACAGCTACCGATTGCAGGAGCTCCCGTCGAACCGCACTCTCGGTATTGCAACGCTGGCGATCGGCTCCGCGTACGAGCACCGCGATGTGCTGTGCGACGGCAACGAGATCGCCAAGAAGATTGGTGAGGCGATCCAGTCCGCGCCGGATCCCCGATACGCGCGCCTGACAGAAGTCCAGGTCGATGAGAAGCCCTTTCCGGCTGCGAAGGTCCTGTCCGTAGAACAACTCCGCGCTCGAGGGATCAGTCTGGAACGACGGGCCATCTCGGACGACAGGAGCGTCTGGTTCGAGAGCCGCTATGAGCGCAAGGACTCCGGGGGGTCAACCAGCATCAGTCTTGTGGGCTACGAATTGATAAGCCTGCAAGAGGACCGGATGTACCGCATTCCCTTGCGCACCGAGCACGCGCCCCGAAATCAGCACCCCACGTCAGTGGGATCGAGTGAGCATGGAGTAATGATCTTCATCCGCTCTGGCTACGGCACGACTGATGGTGGAGTTCTTCTTGAGTTCACCCGGAAAGGTGAACCGATTCGAGAACAGGTCGTCAGCGCGGAGCAAATGCGTGAGCTGGGAGGCGGACGCTAGGCCCCCCTTCACCGTCGCTCTGGTCGTCCAGGATCCGAACTGCCCGCGGCCATCCGGATCAACTCTGAGAAGAGCGGGGACAATGTGGACATAACGTCGGAGTTAACCCGCGCGCGCATTTTGCGCGTCGGCGTTGGACGACTTGTTAGATGCGGCGTTCGCCTTGCGCCGCTGGCGCCAGCCCATGATGCCAACCGGAACGAGGACGAGAATTCCCGGTAAGACGGCATCAGATATGGCCTGACTCTTCACCCGGCTTCGGTCGAAGTCGGAGAGTCGATCAAGCCCCTTAGCGCCCGCAATAGCCTGAAGCGTGACCGCCAGGTAGAAGGCGGTCACGCAAACTACCACCAGCGCACCAATAACTCGACGAGGCAGCAACTCCCGTTTAGCAAAGCGATTCACGCCGGCAGCAATCAGCGACCCTGCGAAGTACGCGAAGGTGTTTATGAAGAGGAGCGCAACGGTCATGCTTTGTTGAGGAGTGTCGTTCATTGGAAGCGTCTAACGTCGGAGTTGACCGGCGACCAAAGAACAGGAGCCGAAAGGCGGACGCCCTTGGGCGTCCGTATCGAATGATGGGATGGACTCCTCTCGTTTTTCGCGCCAGATTGGCGCACTGGTCTTCATTGGCGTGGGGATCAGGTCTTCAACGAAAGGAGTCCGACATGAATGCTACAACCGTTGCCGTTGATCTTGCAAAGTCCGTCTTCCAGGTTGCTGAGGCTGATGCGCAAGGCCGCATCACCAACTCGCACCGGCTCACGCGTACGCAGTTCGAGCGGTTCTTCGCCAACCGCCAGGTCGACCGGGTCGTCATGGAGGCATGCGGCTCGGCGCATCACTGGGCGCGCAGCTTGACCGGTCGGGGCCTGCCGGTGCGGCTGTTGCCGCCGGCACACGTGCGGCGGTACTGCCTGCGCAACAAGACTGACGCGGCCGACTGCGCGGCGCTGCTCGAAGCGCACCGCAATCCCAAGATCCGGGACGTGCGCATCAAGTCCGTCGAGCAGCAAGCCCTGTAGGCCCTGCACCGCACGCGCACCCAGTGGATGGCCACGCGCGTGCAGCGCATCAACGCCCTGCGCGGGTTCTGCCGCGAGTTCGGCCTTGCCGTGACGGTCGGCGCCAGAGCTGGCCTGCACGCGATCTCGCGCCTGGTGGCCGACCCCGCCTCGGCACTGCCCTCCATTCTTCGGCCGGCCATGTCGATGCTGCTGGAGGAGCTCACGCAACTGCACCAACGCATCGCGCAGCTCGAGCGCGAGCTCGCGCAGATCGCGCGCCACAGCCCCGCTTGCCAGCTGCTGCTGTCGATTCCCGGCGTAGGGCTGCTGACCGCCACCGCTCTTGTGGCAGCCATCGGCACTGATGTCGGCCACTTCCGCAATGGGCGCCAGCTGGCCGCGTGGCTTGGCTTGACGCCTAGGGAGCACAGCTCGGGACAGACCCGCCGGCTGGGTGCGATCACGCGTGCGGGCGACCGCTACCTGCGCACCCTGCTCACGCACGGCGCGCGCAGCGTTCTGCAGGCGGCTTCGCGCGCGCAAAGCGCCGGTCGCACCTGCACCGGCTTGCGTGCCTGGGGGCTCGCGGTGCGCCAGCGCACCAACCAGAACAAGGCCACCTGTGCGCTGGCTAACAAGCTGGCGCGCATCTGCTTTGCGACGCTGCGCTCGGGGCAGCCGTTCGACGAGCGTCGAGCCTGCAAGACAGCCGACTGACGCTCCTTCTGACCTCTTCTCGCTTGCCAAGGACTGATTGCCCCTCATGGCCAACAGGGACGAACCCCAGGATGTGTTGACGCCGATAACACGTCCGGCTGCTCGCAAGCCGCTCGATCGTTTGGCGCTGCCTCCTACCACGCGGAACCCATGACGGCACGGGCTCACGCAGCCCACACACGATGCCGGATATACGACCGCAGGCGTTTCCTTCGAAGCCAACAACAGTGATCAGGCCTTGTCGTTGGAGAGGAGTCCATATACGACCTGTTAGACGTGTCGGCCATTGCGCTTCACCTCGTCGTAGGAAGCGATCTCCTTCCAGTAATGGTGTCCGTGTCTCATGTCCTGCTTCACGGCGTAGAAGAGCCGCTCGTACGGCTCTCCGCGATTTGCAAAGTGGCAGAAGATGTGCGGAAGGTAGTAATACTCATCGCCTCTTACGTTCATCGATTCAATGAAGTCGTACGGAATTTCTCCGGTGAGCATCGTGGTGAACTCGCTCTTCTCGCCCTTAGCATAGTCGGCGAGCCGCGGTCCTTGGGGCGTGTCAATCATCCCGTGCCACCCGAGACCAACGATGATGCCCTTGTGGTAGGTATCCAGGAGACCTACCTTGAACCAAGGCGAAATGCCGGGCCGTTCCTTCGCGTTCGGGTAATCGTCGAGTCGATTCACGTGACGGATGATCACGTCTTTCCGGAGATCTTCGGCGCGGCAGCGGTCGATCTCCTCGCGGAATTGCACACGAAGCGCCTCGTGATGGCGAACTCGTTCCGACGGAGTACGTTCAACCCCCTCGGTCTTGAACAAGCGCCCTTCATACCGGCGATAAATCTCCGTAACCGCGAACACCGCGCCGGCGGAAGCCAAGTAGGGTTCGTAAGGACCTTTCGGCTCACGCAGCCAAAGAGCAACAAGGACCAAGGTGGCCAACCCGGCGAGAAGCTCGATCGCGACGACTACGTGCGTACGGATTGGAAGGCGCTGCATCGTCTAACGTGATGTAGCGGTCAAAGCTGACCGATAACATGGCTGCCAATTCACCTGCCGTTCCCTCCCCGCTTGTCTAAGTGCTTGTTCTAGCACAGCAAACCGTCGTGGTCATCCTCTTTCCGCAAAAGACGGCCGCCGGTTACCCAGCAAAACCGACCGATAACATCGGTGCTGTCCATGTATCAGGACTGCGCACAAAGCCGAATCACCAGAGTCGGCGCGGGTTTGCCAGCTGCCGCCCTCGGGCCGCGGCGTTATCAGCCACGACAAAGGCAGCAAGCGTGCCGCCAGCGCCACACGACTGGCGGCGGGTACTCCCTACTCCACCCGCTCCACCCCCAGCGGCTTGAACCCCAGGTCCGCCACCTTCCCCTTGCGCCCGCGGCCCTGCCTGGCATTGTTCAAGCTGCGGATCTCCAGCGTCTCTTCGCGCTCCTTCCCTGTCCGCCCCACCCCGCTGATCTTCACGCTGCGCGTGTAGGCTGCGGCGCCGGCCAGCGTGTCCTTGGGCTCCAGGTCGATCAGCATCAGGCCGCGGCCACCGGCGGCCTGCGCCTTCAGTTCGCCGATTTCAAAGGTCAGGATGCGCCCGGCCGTCGAGGCGCAGGCCACGTGCGTGGCCGGCGCGTACAGGCCCGCGACGGGCTGGCCGCCCGGCGGCGCCACGTTGGCCGGCGACGGCCGGCAGATCATCTCGCCGGCCGCGCAGTTGATGAAGGCCTTGCCGCCGCGCTGGCGCGACATCATGTTCTCCACCGTCGCCAGGAAGCCATAGCCGCCCGAGTTGGACAGCAGCAGCCAGGCGCCCGCGCTGCCCGCGAAGTAGTGGACGATCTGGGTGCCGGACTCCAGGTCGATGTAGCTGGTGACCGGCTGGCCGTCGCCCCGGGCGCCGGGCAGCGTGGCGACTGGGATGGAGTAGATGCGCCCGTTGCTGCCGAAGGCCAGCAGCGCATCCACGGTGCGGCACTCGAAGGTGCCGTACAGGCCGTCGCCGGCCTTGAAGGCGAAGCTGGCGGCCTCGTGGCCGTGGCCCTGGCGCGCGCGCACCCAGCCTTTCTGCGAGACCACCACCGTGACCGGCTCGTCGATCACCCTGACCTCGGCCACGGCGCGCTTCTCGGCCTGGATCAGCGTGCGGCGCGCATCGGCGAACGTCTTGGCGTCGGATTCGATCTCCTTGACCATCAGCCGGCGCAGCGCGGCCGGGCTGCCCAGGATCTCCTCCAGCTTCTTCTGCTCCTCGCGCAGCTCCTTGAGCTCCTGCTCGATCTTGATGGCCTCCAGCCGCGCCAGCTGGCGCAGGCGGATCTCCAGGATGTCCTCGGCCTGGCGCTCGGTGAGCTTGAACCGCGCGATCAGCGCCTGTTTCGGCTCGTCGCTGGCGCGGATGATGGCGATCACCTCGTCGATGTTCAGCAGCACCAGCTGCCGGCCCTCCAGGATGTGGATGCGGTCCAGCACTTTGTCCAGGCGGTGCCGCGAGCGCCGCTCGATGGTGCGCTGGCGGAACGCTATCCACTCGGTGAGCATCTGCCGCAGCGACTTCTGCACCGGCCGGCCGTCCAGGCCCACCATGGTCAGGTTGATCGGCGCCGAGGTCTCCAGGCTGGTGTGCGCCAGCAGCGTGGCGATCAGCTCCTTCTGCTCGATGCGGCTGGTCTTGGGCTCGAACACCAGGCGCACCGGCGCGTCCTTGCTGGACTCGTCGCGCACCGCGTCCAGCACGGCCAGCACGGTCTGCTTGAGCTGCAGCTGCTCCTGCAGCAGCGCCTTCTTGCCGGCCTTGACCTTGGGGTTGGTGAGCTCCTCGATCTCCTCCAGCACGCGCTGGGTGCTCACGCCCGGCGGCAGCTCGTTCACCACCAGCTGCCACTGGCCGCGCGCCAGCTCCTCGATCTTCCAGCGGGCGCGCACCTTGAGCGAGCCGCGGCCGGTGCGGTAGGCCTCGGCGATGTCGGCGGCGCTGCTGATCACCTGGCCGCCGCCGGGGTAGTCCGGGCCGGGCACCAGGGCGAACAGCTCGTCGTCGCCGAGCTGGGCGTTCTTGATCAGCGCCACGCAGGCGTCCGCCACCTCGCGCAGGTTGTGGCTGGGGATCTCGGTGGCCAGGCCGACGGCGATGCCGCTGGCGCCGTTGAGCAGTGTGAACGGCAGCCGCGCCGGCAGCTGGGTCGGCTCCTGGGTGCTGCCGTCGTAGTTGGGCACGAAGTCCACCGTGCCCTCGTCGATCTCGTCCAGCAGCAGGTTGGTGATCTTCGCCAGGCGCGCCTCGGTGTAGCGCATGGCCGCCGCGCCGTCGCCGTCGCGGCTGCCGAAGTTGCCCTGGCCGTCGATCAGCGGGTAGCGCTGGCTGAAGTCCTGCGCCATTCGCACCAGCGCGTCGTAGGCGGCCTGGTCGCCGTGCGGATGGAAGCGGCCCAGCACGTCGCCGACCACGCGCGCGCTCTTGACCGGCTTGGCGCCGCCCGCGCCGGCGAAGCCCAGGCCCATGCGCGCCATCGAGTACAGGATGCGCCGCTGCACCGGCTTCTGGCCGTCGGCCACGTCGGGCAGCGCGCGGCCCTTGACCACGCTGAGCGCGTACTCCAGGTAGGCGCGCTGGGCGTAGGTGGCCAGGTCCAGCTGCGAATCGTCGGGGCCGTCGCCGCCGCTGCCGCTGCCGAGGGTGATGAGGTCTTGTTCCATGGGATCGCGAAAACGGAAAAAAGGAGGTCTATCGCCGCAGCTCTTCCGGGGCCAGCGCATGGATGCGGCGCTCGCCGCCGGCCACCAGCTGCTCGTCCATGCGGCTGGACAGCCGCTGCAGCAGGGTGGCCGCCGGCACGTCCTCCACCGGCACGGCGCACAGCACGATGCGAAAGCGCAGGAACTCGGTCAGCGCCATGCGCAGCGGCTCCTTGAGGCCGGCCACCAGGATGCGGCTGGCGATGTTGGCCGTGGCCTCGGGCACCGAGGCGCCCTCGGCCAGCACGGCGATGCGCACCGGGCCCAGGCGCGCGGCGACGTCTCCATCGCCCATGGCGCCGCGGATGCGCGCCGCAGCCTCCACCACCGCCGACCCGGCCACCTCGGACCCCAGCTCGGTCGCGAGGCGGCTCAGGTCCTCGATGTGCACCAGCAGCAGCACGCTGGGGTGGCGGTAGCGCTTCATCATCAGGCGCGCGGCGTTCACGCGCTCGGCCAGCACCAGCGGGGTGGCCAGTCCGGTCAGCGGGTCCTGCCGGTTGCGCGCGTCCGAACGCACGCGGTTCTCGCCGAACAGCCGGCTGCGCCAGAGCGTGGCCAGGAACACCAGCGCCGACCACAGGGCCAGCCAGCCGCCCAGCGTCAGCACCTCGGTGCCGCGGCCCATGTCGGCGCCGTGCCAGGCGGCCTCGCCGGCGGCCGCCGCCAGCGCGGCCAGGCCGGCGGCCAGCCACCAGATCCAGGGCCGGCTCTGCCGCCAGGCGCGCAGCAGCATCAGCAGGCTCATGCCGCCCGCAGCGGCCAGCGCCGGCGGCCACAGCCACAGCTCCCAGCCCATGGCGCCCATGGCCAGCGCCAGCGCCGGCAGGACCGCGATGCAGATGCCCAGCAGCCAGGGGCGCAATCCCCGCAAGGCCCCCACGTGGTGGGTCAGGTCGCGCAGCTGCAGGCCCGCCACCGCCAGCAGCAGCACCAGGGCGGCCTGGGCGACGTCGCGCTGCCCGCCCACGTACAGCTGCAGGGCCAGCACGCCCAGGGTGGTCGCCGCCGCATGCAGCAGCAGCGGCCGCTCGCGGTAGACGTTGGCCAGCACCACGCTCAGGCAGACCAGCAGCACCAGCGCGCCGGCGAACACGCCCAGCGCCACCCACTGCACCGGCTCGTGCAGGCCCATGGCGCGGGTGACCTCATCCACGGTGCACCACGGCCCGCCTCACGCGGGCAGCTCCAGCGCCTGCGCGCGGCGCGCCAGGAACTCGGGCTGCAGCATGGACATGACGATGAGGGAGGTGAAGCCGTCCTGCGTGCGCACCGATTCGCGCAAGGTGCCCTCGACCACGAAGCCCTCGCTGTCGTACAGCGCCTTGGCTCGCGTGTTGCGAACCTTCACGTCCAGCCAGAAGCGGTGCGCGCCCAGGTCGTCGAAGGCCACCTTCTTGGCGTAGCGCAGGGCGGCACGGCCCACGCCGCCGCCCTGGGCCTGCACCACCATGCGCTTGAGCTCCAGCGACTGGTGCGGGCTCTTGCAGCCGATCAGGATCAGGAAGCCGGCCGAGGCCAGCGCGTCGCCGCTCTCGATGATGAAGTGCCGGAAGTCCGGGAAGCGGATCGCGGCCTCGTGCTGCGTGCGCTCCCAGGGCGTGATGTACGGCAGGTTGGCCGGGTCCTGCTCCAGCGAGACCACGTACTCGAGGTCGCTCTGCATGGTGGGCCGCAGGCGCACGCGGGCAGGCACGGCGTCGCGGGGTACTGATGCGGGGTCGGCCGGTGTCATGCGGGGCCTAGATGTCGATTTCTACCGCGTCGCCGTGCAGCTCCATCAGCTCGCGGCGCGCGGCGGCCTCGCCCTTGCCCATGAGCTTGGTGATCAGGCTCTCGGTGCCGGAGAAGTCGAACCTGCCCAGCTGCACCGGCAGCAAGCGCCGGGTGTCGGGGTTGAGCGTGGTCTCCCACAGCTGCTCGGCGCTCATCTCGCCCAGGCCCTTGAAGCGGCTGATGCTCCAGGCGCCTTCCTTGACGCCCTCCTTGCGCAGCTTGTCCAGGATGGCGGTGAGCTCGCCCTCGTCCAGCGCGTACTGCTTGCCGGCCGGCTTCTTGCCGCGCGCCGGCGTGTCCACCCGGAACAGCGGCGGCCGCGCCACGTACACGTGGCCGGTGTCGATCAGCTTGGGGAAGTGGCGGAAGAACAGCGTCAGCAGCAGCACCTGGATGTGCGAGCCGTCCACGTCGGCATCGGACAGGATGCAGACCTTGCCGTAGCGCAGGCCCGACAGGTCGGGCGTGTCGTTGGGGCCGTGCGGGTCCACGCCGATGGCCACGGCGATGTCGTGGATCTCGGTGTTGGCGAACAGGCGGTCGCGCTCCACCTCCCAGGTGTTGAGCACCTTGCCGCGCAGCGGCAGCACGGCCTGGCACTCCTTGTCGCGGCCCATCTTGGCGCTGCCGCCAGCCGAGTCGCCCTCGACCAGGAACACCTCGTTGTGGCCGATGTCGCGGCTTTCGCAGTCCGTGAGCTTGCCCGGCAGCACGGCCACGCCCGAGCCCTTGCGCTTCTCGACCTTCTGGCCGGCCTTCTGGCGCGTCTGCGCCGCCTTGATCGCCAGTTCGGCCAGCTTCCTGCCGTAGTCCACGTGCTGGTTGAGCCACAGCTCCAGCGCCGGGCGCACGAAGCTGGACACCAGCCGCACCGCGTCGCGCGAATTCAGCCTTTCCTTGATCTGGCCCTGGAACTGCGGGTCCAGCACCTTGGCGCTGAGCACGTAGGAAGCCCGGGCGAACACGTCCTCGGGCAGCAGCTTGACGCCCTTGGGCAGCAGCGAATGCAGCTCGATGAAGCTCTTGACGGCGTTGAACAGCCCGTCGCGCAGGCCGCTGTCGTGCGTGCCGCCGGCGCTGGTCGGGATGAGGTTGACGTAGCTCTCGCGCACCGGCGCGCCGTCCTCGGTGAAGGCCACGCACCACTGGGCGCCCTCGCCCTCGGCGAAGGTCTCGTTGCTGTCGGCGAAGCCCTCGCCCTCGAACAGCGGGATCACCGGGTCGGCCGTCAGCGTCTGCATCAGGTAGTCGCGCAGACCGCCCTTGTACTGCCAGGTCTGGGTTTCCTTGGCCTTCTCGTTGACCAGGGACACGGTGACGCCGGGCATCAGCACGGCCTTGCTGCGCAGCAGGTGGGCCAGCTCGGCCATCGGCAGCTGGGAGGATTCGAAGTACTTGCCGTCGGGCCAGACGCGCACCGTGGTGCCCTGGCGCCGGTCGCCCTCGCCGGCCTTGCGCAGCCTGAGCCGCTCGATCACGTCGCCGCCCGAGAACACCAGCGTCGCGACCTGGCCCTCCCGGTGGCTGGTCACCTCCAGCCGCTTGGCCAGGGCGTTGGTCACCGACACGCCCACGCCGTGCAGGCCGCCGGAGAAGCTGTAGGCGCCGCCCTTGCCCTTGTCGAACTTGCCGCCGGCGTGCAGCCGGGTGAACACCAGCTCGATGACCGGCGCCTTCTCCTCGGGGTGCAGGCCGAACGGGATGCCCCGGCCGTCGTCCTCGACGCTGACCGAGCCGTCGGCATGCAGCGTGACCTTGATGCGCTTGCCGTGCCCGGCCAGGGCCTCGTCGGCGGCGTTGTCCAGCACCTCCTGCACGATGTGCAGGGGGTTGTCGGTGCGCGTGTACATGCCCGGCCGCTGCTTGACGGGCTCCAGGCCCTTGAGCACGCGGATCGAGCCCTCGGAATACTCGGTGGAAGGTTTGGTCGCCATGCGAGCGCGGATTGTAGTCATGGCTCGGCCGGGAAACTGGATGAAATTACAGCATCTGCGGCGTGCATGCCACGGTCTCATCAATCCGTGTCCAAAGTTTCATGAATGCCGCCCCGGGCGCGACAGTCGGTGCGCCGCCGCTTTCGCTACAGTCGCCGGATGTCTTCCGCGCCCAAACTGTCCATGGCCCAGGTGCTCGCCTGCGGCGCCGCCATCGTCACCCTGTCCATGGGCATCCGCCACGGCTTCGGCCTGTGGCTGCAGCCCATCACCCAGGCCCAGGGCTGGACGCGCGAGACCTTCGCCTTCGCCATCGCCATCCAGAACCTGGCCTGGGGCTGCTTCGGCATCTTCGCCGGCATGCTGGCCGACCGCTTCGGCGCCTCCCGCGTGCTGGTCGGCGGCGCCGTGCTGTACGCCCTGGGCCTGGCCGGCATGGCGCTGTCGCCCAACGCGCTGCTGTTCGCGCTGACGGCCGGCGTGCTGATCGGCGCGGCCCAGGCCGGCACGACCTACGCGGTCATCTACGGGATCATCGGCCGGCAGATCGATCCGGCCAAGCGGTCGTGGGCGATGGGCGTGGCGGCGGCCGCCGGCTCGTTCGGCCAGTTCCTCATGGTGCCGGTGGAAGGCTTCCTGATCTCCGGCCTGGGCTGGCAGCAGGCGCTGCTGGTGCTGGCCGCGGCGGTGCTGCTGATCGCCCCCCTCGCCCTGGGCGTGCGCGAGCCGGGCTTCGCCGGCGGCGGCGCCCCGGTGCGCGAGCAGACCATCGCCCAGGCGCTGCGCGAGGCCTTCAGGTACCCCAGCTTCCAGCTGCTGATGGCCGGCTACTTCGTCTGCGGCTTCCAGGTGGTGTTCATCGGCGTGCACATGCCCAGCTACCTCAAGGACAAGGGCCTGTCGCCCCAGGTGGCCAGCTACGCGCTGGCGCTGATCGGCCTGTTCAACGTGTTCGGCACCTACATCGCCGGCTCGCTGGGCCAGAAGCTGGCCAAACGCAAGATCCTGGCGTTCATCTACCTGGCGCGCTCCGTGGCCATTGCCGCCTTCCTGTGGGCGCCGCTGTCGCCGATGTCGGTGTACCTGTTCTCGGCGGTCATGGGACTGCTGTGGCTGTCCACGGTGCCGGTCACCAACGCGGCGGTGGCGGGCATCTTCGGCGTGGCCCACCTGTCCATGCTCAGCGGCTTCGTGTTCTTCAGCCACCAGATCGGCTCCTTCATGGGCGTGTGGCTGGGTGGCCTGCTGTACGACCGCACCGGCAGCTACGACATCGTCTGGTGGCTCGCCATCGCCCTGGGCGTGTTTGCCGCCATCGTCAACCTGCCGGTGCGCGAGGCGCCGATCCGCCGGCAGCCCATGCCCCAGGCGGCATGAGCCGCCCGGCCGTTCCGAAGGCTCATGGCACCGCAGCCCGCAGGGCGGAGGTTGTCCAATGACTCCCATGGCGCCGCGCACCCGCAAGCTGCTGGCCTGGGGCGCGGTCGCGGCCGCCTTGGCGGCGGTGTTTGCCCTGTACACGCAGCCCGCGGTCATGGTGACACTGGCCGACCAGGTCTGGGCCTGCTTCAACTGAACCGATGAAAACCTGCGTGATCACCGGTGCCTCCGACGGCATCGGCGCCGAGATGGCGCGCCAGCTGGCCGCGCGAGGCGGCGTCTCCCTGGTCCTGGCGGCGCGCAATGCCGACAGGCTGGCCGCGGTGGCGGCGCAGTGCGAGCGCGCCGACGCGCCGGTGCTGGCTGTGCCCACCGACGTGGCCCTGGAGGCGCAGTGCCGCGCCCTGATCGACGCGGCGGTGGCGCGCTTCGGCCGGCTCGACGCCCTGGTGAACAATGCCGGCATCTCGGCCCAGGCCCTGCTGGAGCAGGTGCGCGCCGAGGACCTGCACTGGTATGAGGACCTGATGCGCGTCAACCTGTGGGGCAGCGTCTGGTGCACCCACGCGGCGCTGCCGCACCTGAAGGCCGCGCGCGGGCAGCTGGTGGCCGTGTCCTCGCTGGCCGGGCTGGTGGGCGTGCCGGGGCGCACCGCCTACAGCGCCAGCAAGTTCGCCATGACCGGCTTCTTCGAGGCGCTGCGCGCCGAACTCAAGCCGGCCGGGGTGGCGGTCACCATCGCCTACCCCGGCGTGGTGGCCACGCGCATCCGCCACCACGGGCTCAATGCCCGCGGCGAGCCCGCGGGCAGCAGCGGGCTCAAGGAGGACAAGGCCATGAGCGTGGAGGAATGCGCCCGGCTCATCATCCGCGGCATGGACCTCCGCCAGCGCGAGGTGGTGATGACCGCCCAGGGCAGGCTCGGCCGCTGGCTCAAGCTCATCGCGCCGGGCAAGGTGGAAGACCTGGCCCTGGCGGCCCTGAAACACGAAGTCCGGCCCTACTAGGCCCAGGCGCCATGCACGGAACCGAAGCCCCTTCCCCCTGGGTCCAGCGCTGGAGCCACCTGGTGCCGCCGGGCCGGCCGGTGCTGGACGTGGCCTGCGGCCTGGGCCGCCACATGCGCTGGTTCCACGGGCGCGGCCACCCGGTGAGCGGCGTCGACCGGTCGCCCGAGGCGATCGCCGCCGTGGCGCCGCTGGGCGAGGCGGTGCAGGCCGACATCGAGAACGGCCCCTGGCCCTTCGCCAGCCGCCGCTTCGGCGGCGTGGTGGTGACCAACTATCTCTGGCGCGCCCTGCTGCCGGCCATCGTGGACAGCGTGGAGCCCGGCGGCGTGCTGATCTACGAGACCTTCGCGGCCGGCAACGAGACCGTGGGCAAGCCCTCGCGGCCCGACTTCCTGCTGCAGCCGGGCGAGCTGCTGGCGGCCTGCCGCGGCCTGCGCGTCGTGGCCTACGAGGACGGCTTCCTGGCGCCGCCGCGCTTCGTGCAGCGCATCGCCGCCGTGCGGATGGCGGATGAGGAACCCGCGGCCCGGTATGCGCTCTAGTTAGAATCCTGCGTTCCCAACCGTCACCCTCCATGAGACCGATTACTGGCAGCATCGTGGCCCTGGCCACCCCGATGACCGATGACGGCGAGGTGGACTACCCCGGCCTGCGCAAGCTGATCGACTGGCACGTCGCCGAAGGCACCGACTGCATAGGCGTGGTCGGCACCACCGGCGAATCGCCCACCGTCAGCGTCGAGGAGCACCGCGAGATCATCCGCGTGTCGGTCGAGCACGCCGCCGGCCGCGTGCCCATCATGGCCGGCTGCGGCGCCAATTCCACAGCCGAGGCCGTGTCCCTGGCGAAGTTCGCCCGCTCGGTGGGCGCCGACTGCCAGCTGCAGGTCGTGCCCTACTACAACCGGCCCACCCAGCAGGGCCAGTACCTGCACTTCAAGGCGATCGCCGAGGCGGTGGGCGACCTGCCCATCGTGCTGTACAACGTGCCGGGCCGCACCGTGGCCGATCTGCAGCACGACACCGTGCTGCGGCTGGCCGAGGTGCCGGGCATCGTGGGCATCAAGGAGGCCACCGGCAACATCGAGCGAGCGCAGTGGCTGATCCGCGACGTGCCGCGCGGCTTCGCCGTCTACTCCGGCGACGACCCCACCGCCGTCGCGCTGATGCTGTGCGGCGGCCAGGGCAACGTGAGCGTCACCGCCAACGTGGCGCCGCGCCTGATGCACGATCTGTGCGTGGCCGCCATCGCCGGCGACCGCGACCGCGCGATGGAAATCCAGCGCCGGCTGATGCCCCTGCACCGCCACCTGTTCGTCGAGGCCAACCCCATCCCCGTGAAGTGGGCGATGGCGCGCATGGGCCTGTGCGGCCCGGCGCTGCGGCTGCCGATGACGCCGCTGGCGCCGGACCACCAGCCGGTGGTCGAGCAGGCGCTGAAGGCCTGCGGCCTGCTCGGCTGAGCGGCCCAGCTACCAGAGAAACAACCATGATGCATCACGCCAAGTGGGGCCTGCTGGCCCTGTGCGCCGCCCTGGCGGCCTGTTCCGTGCTCGAGGGCGACAGGATCAACTACAAGAGCGCGACCCAGGGTCCCTCGCTGGACGTGCCGCCCGACCTGACCCAGCTGTCGCGCGATTCGCGCTACCAGGTGCCCGGCGGGCCGGTCACGGCCAGCGGCTTCCAGATCGGCCAGGCCGCGCCGTCCATGCCCACCGCGGCCAGCACCGTCGGCGACGTGCGCATCGAGCGCGCCGGCAACCAGCGCTGGCTGGTGATCAACCGCCCGGCCGACCAGCTGTGGAACCCGGTGCGCGAGTTCTGGCAGGAGAACGGCTTCCTGCTCACGCTGGACCAGGCCAACCTGGGCATCATGGAGACCGACTGGGCCGAGAACCGCGCCAAGATCCCGCAGGACTTCATCCGGAACGCGCTGGGCAAGCTGATCGATTCGGTCTACTCCACCTCGGAGCGCGACCGCTTCCGCACCCGCCTCGAGCGCTCGCCCGCCGGCGGCACCGAGATCTACATCTCGCACCGCGGCATGATCGAGGTCTACAACAACCGCGAGCGCGACCAGACCGTCTGGCAGCCGCGCCCCACCGACCCCGAGCTGGAGACCGAGTTCCTGCGCCGCCTGATGGTCAAGCTGGGCGTGCCGCAGGAGCAGAGCAAGGCCCTGGTCGCCACCGCCGCCGCCAAGCCCATCGCCCGCGTGGCCAGCGTCGGCGAGGCGCCCGTAGTGCAGATCGACGAGGGCTTCGACCGCGCCTGGCGCCGCGTCGGCCTGACGCTGGACCGCACCGGCTTCACCGTCGAGGACCGCGACCGCAGCCAGGGCACCTACTTCGTGCGCTACGTGGAACCCAACCCGGACCGGCAGGAGAAGGGCTTCTTCGGCAAGCTGTTCAGCGGCCCGGAGAAGGTGGCCGCGCCGATCAAGTACCGCATCAACCTCAAGAGCGCAGGCGATTCCACCACGGTGTCGGTGCTCAATGCCAACGGCGCGCCCGAGGCCTCGGCCAACGCCCAGCGCATCGTGCAGGTGATCGCCGACGACATCAGGTAAACAGGTGAAACCGGGGCTGGTGGCCGCGCCATCCGCCTCGACCTTGGACGGATGCTTCGTTTCAAAAGCCTGGGCAGCGGCAGCACCGGCAACGCCACCGTCGTGCAGGCGCGCGGCGGCAGCCAGCTGACCCACCTGCTGGTGGACTGCGGGCTGGGCCTCAAGCAGCTGGATGCGCGCCTGGCGGCGGCCGGCATGCTGGCCGAGCAGCTGGACGGCATCTTCGTCACCCACGAGCACGGCGACCACATCGGCTGCGCGCGCCAGTTGGCGCTGCGCGAACGCATCCCCGTCTGGATGAGCCGGGGCACCTACCTGGCGCTGGGCGAACCGGATTTCGGCGGGCTGCTGCGCATCGCGGCGGACGCCGAGCCCATCGACCTGGGGGCGCTGCGGCTGGAGCCCTTCACCGTGCCGCATGACGCGCGCGAACCGCTGCAGCTGTGCTGCAGCGACGGCGCCGTGCGCCTGGGCCTGCTGACCGACCTGGGCCATGCATCGGCCCATGTGATGGACCAGCTGGACGGCTGCCGCACCCTGGTGCTGGAGTGCAACCACGACACCGAGCTGCTGGCCGTGTCGCCCTACCCCGCCTTCCTCAAGCGCCGGGTGGGCGGCGACTGGGGCCATCTGTCCAACGCGGCGGCGGGCGCGATCGCGCAGGCGCTGCACCCGCAGGGCCTGCGCCAGGTGGTGGCAGCGCACCTGAGCGAGCAGAACAACCGGCCCGAGCTGGCGCACCGGGCCATGCTCGATGCGCTGGGCAGCGGCGCCGAGATCCACGTCGCCGACGGCGGCAGCGGCAGCGCCTGGCTGGCGGCCTGACGGCGCGGCGCCACCCAAAGAAAAAGCCACCCTCGGGTGGCTTTTTGCTGGCGCGAGAAGCGCTTACCTTGCGGCGCTGGCGGCGCTGGCAGCCGGAGCGGCGGCCGACGCTGCACCTGCGGGGGCCGAGGCAGCACCCGACGCCGCGCCTGCAGGAGCGGACGCGGCGGCGGCAGCGGAGGCGGCGGCCTCAGGGGCCGGAGCCGGGGCCGGGGCCGGCGCGGCGGCGGGCGCCGGGGCCGGGGCGGGTGCCGGCGCCTCGGTGCGGCCGCAGGCAGCCAGGCCGGCGGCGGCGATCAGCGACGCCAGGAGCAGGGATTTCTTCATGGGGATTCCTTGTGGGGATGCGGTTTTGTCGGAGGGAGCCGGCGGCGCGGACCGCGCGCCGGCTGAACAGGAAGGACGCAGCGCCTCATGCTCAGCCGGAAATTATAGGTGGCGGATGTGTCCTGGCGGCGGCCTGTTCAAAGCCCGAGCGTGCTGGCGGGAAAGGCCGGCGTGCTCTTTTGCAGCCACTCCCGCAACGCCTCGCGCAGCGCCAGGCGCCGCTCCGCCTCGGCACCGCTGTGGCCCACGCAGCGCTCCGGGTCCAGGCGCTGCAGCGCCCAGGCCGGGCTCCAGATGGCGCTGGGCAACTCCAGCACGTCGGCCGAGGGACAGGCCCGCGCCTCGATGATGTGCGACCAGGTGCGACGCCAGGTCACGAAGCGCGCATGCAACCGGATCGCCGGTTCCCAGCGCCGGGCCAGCAGCGTGCAGCGGCGGCCGCTGGCCGACCAGGCCTGCAGCGACTCGGCCACCGCGCGCTCGCCCAGCGGCCAGTCCTCGAACGAGGGATCGCTGAGGATGATCTCGCGCCAGCCTTCGCGCGCCGCGGCGGCCAGCGCGTCGCGCACCTGCTGCTGGAAAGCAATGCGGCCCTCGAAGCGGCCTTGCGGCAGGGGCGGCATCGGCAAGGTGCCCGCCATCACGCCTCCTGCGCCGGGTGCAGCCAGCCGGCTTCGCACCAGCCGCGCAGCAGGTCCTGCGACGCCGCGCTGGCGCGCAGGACCTCGGCCGCGGCCAGGCGGCGGCGGTCGGCCAGCCGGCGCATCAGGGCCGCGTCGGCGCCCGAGGCGCGCCAGCTGTCGCCGTTGACGAAGACATGCCGCGCGTCGTAGAGCATGCGCGTGCGCGCATCCAGCGCGACGGCGCCCAGGCGGCGCGGCGGCCGCTGCGCCTCGAACCAGACCTGGGCCTTGGGCTCGGTGAGGTACTCGCCCAGCGCCCGGTCCAGGGCGGCGGGGGTCTTCAGCGCCGCGGCCACGGCCGCCTGCGCGAAAGCCGCCAGGGCTGGCGGGATGGCGCCCGGCGTGGCGGTCGCCGGCTGCGACGGGTCCCGGTACAGGCCCTGCGGGGCCGCGTCGCCGGGCTCCTCCGCCAGGCGCTGCAGCAGCTCGCGCGCCAGCTCGCCCTGCGCCGGCGAGCGGAAGCCGATCGAGTAGGTCTGGCACTCGCCTTCGGCGATGCCGTCGTGCGCATAGCGCGGCGGCAGGTACAGCATGTCGCCCGGCTCCAGCACCCACTCCTGCTCGGGTTCGAAGCGGGCCAGGATCTTCAGCGGCGCGCCGGGCTGCAGCGCCAGGTCGCGCTGGCGGCCGATGCGCCAGCGCCGCCGCCCCTGGGCCTGCAGCAGGAACACGTCGTAGCTGTCGAAATGCGGGCCCACGCCGCCGCCGTCGGTGGCGTAGCTGATCATCAGGTCGTCCAGCCGCGCCTCGGGCACGAAGCGGAACTGCTGCAAAAGCGCGTGCACGCCCGCATGGTGCAGGTCCACGCCCTGCACCAGCAGCGTCCATTCCGGGCGCGAGCGCGGCGGCAGGGCACGGCGCGTGAACGGCCCGCGGCGCAGGCGCCAGTCCCCGCCCCTGCGCTCGACCAGCCGCGACTCGACCTCCTCGCGCGCCGCCAGCCCGAACAGCGCATCGCGCTCGACCACGGCCTGCATGGCGGGGACGGCGCCGCGGATCAGCAGCGGCTTGCGCTGCCAGTGGCGGCGCATGAACTGCGCGGGCGTCAGGCCGCCCAGCAGGGTGATGGGTTGGTCTATGTCCATGGAAGAGATGTCAGCTGCGACAATTCTCCCCCATGGAAATCAAGGATCAATGCGTGGTCGCGCTGACCTGGACGCTCAAGGACACGCTGGGCGACACCCTGGACGTGCTGGAATCGCCGGTGGAGTTCCTGGTCGGCGGCGAGGACCTGCTGGCCAAGATCGAGGAGGCCCTGCAGGGCCACGAGCCGGGCGACCGCATCGACCTGCACCTGGAGCCGGAGGAGGCGTTCGGCGACTACGACGAGCAGCTGGTCTTCCTGGAGCCGCGCCCGCTGTTCCCGGCGCAGCTGGAGGAAGGCATGACCTTCGAGGGCCTGCCGGCGGGCACCAACCCGGACGCACCCAAGGACATCCTGTACACGGTCACCGAGATCTACCCCGAGCACGTGGTGCTGGACGGCAACCACCCGCTAGCCGGCATCGCGCTGCGCCTGCAGCTGAAGGTGGAAGCCGTGCGCGACGCGACCGAGGAAGAGGTCGGCCGCGGCTCCGCCGGCACCGGCTTCTTCCGTGTGAACTAGCGCCGCGGCCTTACGCGCGGTAGATGACGCCGTTCTCCACGCGCACGCGGTCGCCCACGCGCAGGTCGCCGGTGGCGCTGACCTCGTAGGTGCGCATGACGCCCTGGTCGGTCTGCACCGAGATGCGGTAGGCCGCGCCCGCCGCCGTCGCCGGTGCGGGCTGGTTGTTGCGGCCCACCTGGCTGCCGACGGCCGCGCCGCCCACGCCCCCGAGCACCGTGGCCACGTCCCGGCCGCTGCCGCCGCCGATCTGGCGGCCCAGCACCGCGCCGGCCACGCCGCCCACCACGGCGCCGATCACGTTCGGCCGGTTCTGCGTGGTGGCGCCCGCGGGCACGTACTCGATGTTGGTCACGCGGCCGAACTCCAGCGCCGAGGACGCCGTGGCCGGTGCCGGCGCCGGATAGCTGCCGGCCGCCGGGTAGGTGCTGGTGGGATAGCTGCTCGCCGGCTGCGAGGGATAGCCGGCACAGGCGCCCAGCATTGCAGCGGCGATGCCGGCGGCTGCCACGGAAACGAGACGGTGTTGACGCATGGGAATCTCCTTGTCTGTCGGGGCCGCGCCAAGCGACGGCCGTGCCAGCATTTGACGCGGCCCCGCTTCCACGGCCGGGCAGCAGATGCCGCGGCTTGCTGTAGGAGCGGACGGGAGGGTGCGTAGGAGCCGGCCTCAGGCCTTGCCGGTCGAGCCGTAGCCGCCCTCGCCGCGCCGGCTGGGCGGAAATTCGGCCACCACGTTGAAGCGCGCCTGGGCCACCGGCACGATCACCAGTTGCGCCAGGCGCTCCAGGGGCTGCAGCGTGAACGCCGTGGGGCTGCGGTTCCAGGCGCTCACCATCAGCTGCCCCTGGTAGTCGCTGTCGATCAGGCCGACCAGGTTGCCCAGCACGATGCCGTGCTTGTGGCCCAGGCCCGAGCGCGGCAGGATCAGCGCGGCATAGCCCGGGTCCTTCAGCCAGACGGCGATGCCGGTGGGCACCAGCTGCCAGGCGTTGGGCGCCAGGGTGAGCGGCGCATCCAGGCAGGCGCGCAGGTCCAGGCCGGCGCTGCCCGGCGTGGCATAGGCGGGCAGCTGGTCCGCCATGCGCGGATCGAGGATCTTGACGTCGACTTGCATCGCTTGTCCGTAAGAGGTGCGGTCAGGCCGCCGGCCGCAGGCGCCGGGCGATCTGCGCGATCAGCTGCCGCGCCAGCACCAGCTTGGGGCCGGGCGGCAGCGCCTGCTCGCCGTGTTCGTCCACCAGCAGCAGTTCGTTGTCGTCCCGGCCGAAGGCCAGCGGGCCGATGTTGCCCACCAGCAGCGGAATGCCCTTGCGCCCGCGCTTGGCCCGGGCGTGGGCCACCAGGTTCTCGCTCTCGGCGGCGAAGCCCACGCAGTACAGCGCGCCGCTGCGGGCGCGCTCGCCCTGGGCCAGGGTGGCCAGGATGTCGGGGTTCTCGACGAAGCGCACCGCCGGCGGCTGGCCGGAGCCGTCCTTCTTGATCTTGTGGTCGGCCTGCACCTCGGGCCGCCAGTCGGCGACCGCCGCGGTGGCGATGAAGACGTCGGCCTGCCGGGCCCCGGCTTCGCAGGCCTGCAGCATCTGGCGCGCCGACTGCACGTCCAGCCGCGTCACGCCGCGCGGCGTGGGCAGGCTGACCGGGCCGGCCACCAGCGTGACCTGGGCGCCGGCCTCGCGTGCCGCGCGGGCGATGGCGAACCCCATCTTGCCGGACGAGTGGTTGGTGATGCCGCGGATCGGGTCCATGGCCTCGAAGGTGGGGCCGGCCGTCACCAGCACGCGCCGGCCGGCCAGCGCCTTGGGCTGGAAGAAGGCGACGATGTCCTCCAGCAGTTCGGCCGGCTCCAGCATGCGGCCGTCGCCGGTCTCGCCGCAGGCCTGCGGGCCGGCCCCCACGCCCAGCAGGACGGCGCCGTCGGCGGCCAGCTGCGCCATGTTGCGCTGGGTGGCGGGATGGGCCCACATCTCGCGGTTCATGGCCGGCGCGATCAGCAGCGGCACGCGGTCCAGGGGACGCGCCAGGCACATCAGGCTGAGCAGCTCGTCCGCGCGGCCGTGCACCAGGCGCGCCATGAAGTCCGCGCTGCACGGCGCGACCAGGATGGCGTCGGCCTCGCGCGACAGGTTGATGTGCGGCATGTTGTTCGGCTCGCGCGCGTCCCATTGCGAGCCGTACACCGGGCGGCCGGACAGCGCCTGCAGGGTCACCGGCGTGATGAACGCCTGCGCGGCCTCGGTCATCACGACCTGCACCGTGGCGCCGGCCTTGACCAGGCCGCGGCACAGTTCGGCGGACTTGTAGCAGGCGATGCCGCCGGACAGGCCCAGGACGATGTGCTTGCCGGCGAGGTCGTTCATGCGGCGCAATGTAGCAGAGCCCTCGCGGCCATGCGCCGGGGGTGGAGGGCCCCTACCCCACCCGTATAGAATCTCGCTTTACCACCTCCTTTCGGAAGCCCGCTTCCGAGCCGACATGACCAAATTCGTCTTCGTCACCGGCGGTGTGGTGTCCTCCCTGGGCAAGGGAATCGCCTCAGCCTCCCTCGCAGCGATCCTGGAATCGCGGGGCCTCAAAGTCACCCTCATCAAGCTCGACCCGTACATCAACGTGGACCCGGGCACCATGTCGCCGTTCCAGCACGGCGAGGTGTTCGTCACCGACGACGGCGCCGAGACCGACCTGGACCTGGGCCACTACGAGCGCTTCGTCACCACGAAGATGCGCAAGGCCAACAACTTCACCACCGGCCAGATCTACAAGAGCGTGCTGGAGAAGGAGCGCCGCGGCGACTACCTGGGAAAGACGGTGCAGGTGATCCCGCACGTGACCAACGAGATCCAGGAATTCATCCGCCGCGGCGCCGGCGTCGGCATGCCGGGCGAAGTGGACGTGGCCATCGTGGAGATCGGCGGCACGGTGGGCGACATCGAGTCCCTGCCCTTCCTGGAGGCGGTGCGCCAGATGAGCCTGAAGATGGGGCCCAACAACGCCGCCTTCGTGCACCTGACCTACGTGCCCTTCATCGCCGCCGCGGGCGAGCTCAAGACCAAGCCGACCCAGCACACGGTGCAGAAGATGCGCGAGATCGGCATCCAGCCGGATGCCCTGCTGTGCCGCGCCGACCGCCGCATCCCCGAGGACGAGGCCGAGAAGATCAGCCTGTTCACCAACGTGCCGCGCTGGGGCGTGATCAGCATGTGGGACGTGGACACCATCTACAAGGTGCCGCGCGTGCTGCACGAGCAGGGCCTGGACGGCCTGATCTGCGACAAGCTGCGCCTGAACACGCCGCCGGCCAACCTGCGCCGCTGGGACGAGCTGGTGTACGAGGTCGAACATCCCCGGGGCGAGGTCGGCATCGCCATGGTCGGCAAGTACGTGGACCTGTCGGACAGCTACAAGTCGCTCAACGAGGCCCTGCGCCATGCCGGCCTGAAGAACCACGTGCGCGTGAAGATCGACTACGTGGACTCCGAGACCATCACCGCCGACAGCGTGTCGCGCCTGGCCAAGTACGACGCCATCCTGGTGCCCGGCGGCTTCGGCAAGCGCGGCATCGAGGGCAAGATCGCCGCCGCCCGCTTCGCCCGCGAGAACAAGGTCCCCTACCTGGGCATCTGCCTGGGCATGCAGGTCGCCACCATCGAGTACGCGCGCCACGCGGCGGGGCTGCAGGACGCCAACAGCACCGAGTTCGAGCCCCAGACGCCCCACCCGGTGATCGCCCTGATCACCGAGTGGCACGGCGCCGACGGCACCGTCAACAAGCGCGACGAGAAGTCCGACCTGGGCGGCACCATGCGCCTGGGCGCGCAGAGCTCCGACGTGGCCAAGGGCACGCTGGCCCACAGGATCTACGGCGACGTGGTGACCGAGCGCCACCGGCACCGCTACGAGGCCAACGTCAACTACCTCGACCAGCTGCGCCGGGCCGGCCTGGTGATCTCGGCGCTGACCCAGCGCGAGCACCTGACCGAGATCGTCGAGCTGCCCCAGGAGGTGCACCCCTGGTTCATGGGGGTGCAGTTCCACCCCGAGTTCAAGTCCACGCCCTGGGACGGGCATCCATTGTTCAACGCCTTCATCAAGGCGGCGGTGGATCACCAGTCGGCGGGCAACAAGTCACTGAAGGCGGTCGCGTGAAACTCTGCAACTTCGACGTGGGCCTGGATCGGCCCTTTTTCCTGATCGCCGGCCCCTGCGTGGTCGAGTCCGAGCAGCTGCAGCTGGACGTGGCCGGCCAGCTCAAGGAGATCACCTCCCAGCTGGGTATCCCGTTCATCTTCAAGAGCAGCTACGACAAGGCCAACCGCTCCTCGGGCACCAGCTTCCGCGGCCCGGGCATGTCGCGCGGGCTGGAGATCCTGGCCAAGGTCAAGAAGCAGCTGGGCCTGCCCATCATCACCGACGTGCACAGCGAGGCCGAGGTGCCCATGGTGGCGGAGGTGGTGGACGTGCTGCAGACCCCGGCCTTCCTGTGCCGGCAGACTGATTTCATCCGCGCCGTGGCGCAGTCGGGCAAGCCGGTCAACATCAAGAAGGGCCAGTTCCTCGCGCCGCACGACATGAAGAACGTGATCGACAAGGCGCGCGCGGCGGCGCGCGAGAAGGGCCTGCCCGAGGACAGCTTCATGGCCTGCGAGCGCGGCGCCAGCTTCGGCTACAACAACCTGGTCTCGGACATGCGTTCGCTGGCCATCATGCGCGAGACCGGCGCGCCGGTGGTGTTCGACGCGACGCACTCGGTGCAGCTGCCCGGCGGCCAGGGCACCAGCTCGGGCGGCCAGCGCGAGATGGTGCCGGTGCTGGCCCGCGCGGCGGTGGCCGTGGGCGTGGCCGGCCTGTTCATGGAGACCCACCCCGATCCCGCCAAGGCCCTGTCCGACGGGCCCAACGCCGTGCCGCTCAAGCACATGAAGCCGCTGCTGGAGACGCTGCTGGCGCTCGACCGCGTCACCAAGAAGAACGGTTTCCTGGAGGACCATTTCCATGCCTAGCGCCTACATCCTGGCCAACGTCGAGGTCACCAATGCGCAGCAGTACGAGGAGTACCGCAGGCTGTCGACCGTCGCCATGCAGAAGCACGGCGCCGAGGTCTGCGTGCGCGGCGGCAAGGTGGAGGTGCTGGAGGGCGACTGGTCGCCCAAGCGCGTCGTTTTGCTGAGGTTTCCTACAACCGAGCAGGCGCGGGCCTTTTACGATTCGGCCGAGTACCAGGCGGCCAGGGCCGCCCGGCAGGGCGCAGCCGTGATGAGGATGGTCCTCATCGAAGGTGTCTGAGCCGCCACCCCTTCCCAACTTCCGGAAAAGAGAACCCGAATGAGCGCCATCGTTGACATCGTCGGCCGAGAGATCCTGGATTCGCGTGGCAATCCCACCGTGGAATGCGACGTGCTGCTGGAGTCCGGCACCATGGGCCGCGCGGCCGTGCCCTCGGGCGCGTCCACCGGCAGCCGCGAGGCCATCGAGCTGCGTGACGGCGACAAGGGCCGCTACCTGGGCAAGGGCGTGCTCAAGGCGGTGGAGCACATCAACACCGAGATCAGCGAGGCCGTGCTGGGCCTGGACGCCTCGGAGCAGGCTTTCCTGGACAAGACCCTGATCGACCTGGACGGCAGCGACAACAAGAGCCGCCTGGGCGCCAACGCCATGCTGGCCGTCTCCATGGCCGTGGCGCGCGCCGCCGCGGAAGAGTCGGGCCTGCCGCTGTACCGCTACTTCGGCGGCATGGGCGGCATGCAGCTGCCGGTGCCCATGATGAACGTGGTCAACGGCGGCGCGCATGCCAACAACAACCTGGACCTGCAGGAGCTGATGATCATCCCGGTGGGCGCGCCCAGCTTCCGCGAGGCCGTGCGCTGGGGCGCCGAGGTGTTCCACGCGCTCAAGAAGATCATCCACGACCAGGGCATGAGCGTGGCCGTGGGCGACGAGGGCGGCTTCGCCCCCAACGTGGCCAACCACGAGGCCGCCATCCAGATGATCCTGCAGGCCGTCGAGGCCGCCGGCTACCAGCCGGGCGAGCAGATCGCCCTGGGGCTGGACTGCGCGGCCAGCGAGTTCTACAAGGACGGCAAGTACCACGTCGAGGCCGAAGGCCTGCAGCTCGCCGCGCCCGAGTGGGCCAACGTGCTGGCTACCTGGGTGAACAAGTACCCCATCATCAGCATCGAGGACGGCATGGCCGAGGGCGACTGGGACGGCTGGAAGCTGCTGACCGACCTGCTGGGCAAGCGGGTGCAGCTGGTGGGCGACGACCTGTTCGTCACCAACACCAAGATCCTGAAGGAAGGCATCGACAAGAAGATCGCCAACTCCATCCTGATCAAGATCAACCAGATCGGCACCCTGACCGAGACCTTCGCCGCCATCGAGATGGCCAAGCGCGCGGGCTACACCGCCGTCATCAGCCACCGCTCGGGCGAGACCGAGGACAGCACCATCGCCGACATCGCGGTGGGCACCAACGCCGGCCAGATCAAGACCGGCTCGCTGTCGCGCTCGGACCGCATGGCCAAGTACAACCAGCTGCTGCGCATCGAGGAAGACCTGGGCGACATCGCCAGCTATCCCGGCCGCGCCGCCTTCTACAACATCAAGTAGATCCGGCGAACCGACGCACATGGCCCACCGAGCCGTCCCCGCCGTGCTGATCGCGCTGCTGCTGGTGTTCCATGCGCAGCTGTGGTTCGGCCGGGGCAGCGTGGGCGAGGTGGCGCAGATGCAGCGCAAGCTGGAGGCGCAGAAGGCCGCCAACCTGCTGGCCCTGCAGGCCAACGAGCGACTGGCCTCCGAGGTGCGCGACCTCAAGGAAGGCCTGGAGATGGTGGAGGAGAAGGCCCGCACCGAGCTGGGCATGGTCAAGCCCAACGAGATCTTCGTGAACCTGGGCCCGCAGAAGTGAGATGAAGATCGCCTTGCTGGGCGCCGAGAGCACCGGCAAGACGCGGCTGTCGCACGCCCTGGCCGAGCGCCTGCGCGAACGCGGCCTGCGCGTGGCGGTGGTGGCGGAAGTGCTGCGCGAGTGGTGCGAACGCGAGGGCCGCATGCCCCGGCCCGAGGAGCAGCTGCCCATCGCGCAGGAGCAGGAGCGCCGCGTCGACCAGGCCGCCGCGGGTGCCGGCATCGTGATCGCCGACACCACGGCCTTGATGGTGGCCATCCATGGCGCCCTGCTGTTTCCCGACCACCCCCTCTACCGCTTCGCAGTGGAGCGCCAGCGCGGCTATGACCTGACCCTGGTCATGGGACTGGATCTGCCCTGGGTGGCCGACGGGTTGCAGCGCGCCGGCGCGCATGCGCGCGAACCTGTCGACGCGCTGGTGCGCGAGCTGCTCGGGCGCGAGAAGATCGCCTACACGGTGGTCTACGGGCAGGGCGCGCAGCGCGCCTGCGCGGCGCTGGCCGCCATCGATGCCACCGCGCCTGGTCGAGGGGCCGCGGCGCCGGAACACCGGCCCTGGCAGTGGTCCTGCGCGCACTGCGGCGACGCCTCGTGCGAGCACCGCCTGTTCACGCGTTTCCGACAGGGTTGAAGCCAGCTTCCCCGCAGCAAGCTCAGGTGTTGGCCTACAGGCAGGCCGCGGTGCGGGCGCCTACCCTTCAGGCACTTCAACAGCGGGAGTCCCGATGAAGTTCAGCCCCATCCCGGGCGGCGGTGGCAAGCCCATCGAACGTGCCCAAGTCAAGACCGAGCAGATCCAGCAGACGCTGCTGGTGGCCGGCGCCGAGCTGCACCTGACCAACACGGCACTCGACCGTTGCCTGCCTCACAGCGTGCGCCATGGCGACGTGGGCCGTGCCCTGGTGCAGAACGCCGCGATCGAGGAGAAGGTGCAGGAGGCGGCCGAGGACCTGGCGGAAGTCACCGAATTGCTGCACGAGGAAGCCGCCGAGCGGCGCCGCCTCGAGCGCCAGCTGCAGGCCGTCCAGGGCGGCCGCGGCTGAACCCCCGAGCTTATGAGCATCGCCGTCCTGCTGGTCGAAGACATGAAACAGATCCGCGGCGTGGTCGCGGACCTGCTGGCCAGCCTCGGCGATTTCCAGGTGGTGGGCGAGGCAGCCACCGAGGCCGAGGCCAAGCTCTGGCTGGAGGAGCACCCCGGCGCCTGGGACCTGGCCATCGTCGACCTGATCCTGGAGCAGGGCACCGGCATGGGCGTGGTGTCCAAGTGCCGCGAGCGGCCCGGCGCCGGCAAGGTGGTGGTGTTCAGCGACTACGCCACGCCCGGCATCCGCCAGCACTGCCTGCAGCTGGGCGCCGACCAGGTGTTCCAGAAGAACAGCGACGTGCCGGCCTTCATCGCCTACTGCTCGTCGCTGGCCGGCCCCGGCGCGGCACCGGCTACTGCACGGCGGATGTGACCGGCGGCTGGTCGCCCGGCGCGGCGAACAGCTGGGCCGCGTCCACCGCATCGAAGCGGTACTGCAGGCCGCAGAAGTCGCATCCCACCTCGATGTCGCCGCGCTCGGCCACGATGCTCTCGGCCTCCTCGCGGCCCAGCCCGCGGATCATGTTGGCCACGCGCTCGCGGCTGCAGGTGCAGGCGAAGCGCGGCACCTCGGCCGGGAAGCGCAGCACCTTCTCCTCCCAGAACAGCCGGCGCAGGATGGTGTCCACGTCCAGCTCCAGCAGCTCCTCGCGCTTGAGGCTGGCGGCCAGGATGGCGATGCGGTTGTAGTGCTCGTTCAGGCCGATCTCGTCCTCGTTGGCCTTGGACACCATGGAGCCGGCCAGGTTGCCCTCGCCTTCCAGCGGCAGGCGCTGGATCAGCAGGCCGGCGGCCACCTTCTCGTCGGCGGCCAGCACCAGCGTGGTGTCCAGCTGCTCGGACTGCAGCATGTAGTGCTCCAGCACCTCGGACAGGCGGCCGAGCTTCTCGCGCCGGTCGCCGTGCAGCGGCACCACGCCCTGGTAGGGCTGCTGGCCCGGGAACTTGTCCTTGGGGTCCAGCGTGATGGCGCAGCGGCCCTGGTTGTTCAGGTTGACCAGCTCGGGCAGGCGCGCATCCACCGGCACGTCGCCCACCACCTTGGCGGTGGCGCGCAGGCTCAGGTCGGGCTGGACCTCGGCCACCGCCACCTTGACCGGCCCGTCGCCGAAGATCTGCAGGATCAGCGCGCCGTTGAACTTGATGTTGGACTGCATCAGTGCGCCGGCCGCGGCCATCTCGCCCAGCAGTTCGGCCACCGGCGGTGCCCAGGGCCCGGTGGCGGTGTTGGCCTCCCGGCGCGCCAGGATCTCGGTCCAGGCGCCGGTCAGCCGCACGATGATGCCGCGCACCGGCAGCCCGTCGAACAGGAACTTGTGCAGCTCGCTCAAAAACGTGTCCTCGTCGCGCTGCGCGCCTTCAGGCGATCTTCTTCAGCCCGCGGGCGTAGCGGCGCGCGTTGCCCACGTAGTGCTCGGCGCTTTGCGCCAGCTTCTGCGCGGCGGCCTGGTCCAGGGTGCGCACCACCTTGGCCGGCGCGCCCAGGATCAGCGAGTTGTCGGGGAACTCCTTGTCCTCGGTCACCACGCTGCCGGCGCCCACGATGCAGTTGCGCCCGATCCGCGCGCCGTTGAGCACCACGGCCTGGATGCCGATCAGCGAGTTGTCGCCGATGGTGCAGCCGTGCACCATGACCTGGTGGCCGATGGTCACGTTCTCGCCGATGGTCAGGGGCTTGCCGACGTCGGCGTGCAGCACCGAACCGTCCTGCACGTTGCTGTTGCGGCCGACGCGGATGGTCTCGGTGTCGCCGCGGATCACGGCGCCGAACCACACGCTGGCGTTGTCGCCCAGCTCCACCGCGCCGATCACCTGGGCGCTGTCGGCGACCCAGGCGCCCTCCCCCAGCTGCGGCGCCTTGCCGTCGAGTTCGTAGATGGCCATCGGAATAATCGTCCTGCGATGCAAACCTAGAATTGTAGGTATGGAGCTCCGACAACAGGCTCTGCAGGCCCTGTGCATCGCCGATCCCGAGGAAAAGGTGGCCGCGGCCCGTGCATTGGCCGGGCAGGCAGCCCTGCTCCCGCTGGCAGCCGTGGCCCCGGTGGCTGCGGCGGATGCCGTCCCCGGCCGTCCCGCGCGGCCGCCGCTGGTGCATCCCGCGCGCGTGCCGCGCCGCTCGCCCCACAAGCCCGAGGGGCTGGCGGCCCTGCTGCACGCCATCGCCCACATCGAGTTCAACGCCATCAACCTGGCGCTGGACGCGGCCTGGCGCTGGGGCGGCCTGCCGCGCCGGTTCCACCTGGACTGGCTGCGGGTGGCGGCCGAGGAGGCGCACCACTTCAGCCTGCTGCAGGCGCAGCTGGCTTCGCTGGGCCATGCCTACGGCGACTTCGCCGCGCACGACAATCTGTGGGCCATGTGCACCCGCACCCAGGACGACGTGCTCGCGCGCATGGCCCTGGTGCCGCGCACGCTGGAGGCGCGCGGGCTGGATGCCACGCCGCAGATCCAGGACAAGCTGCGGCAGGTGGGCACGCCCGCCGCGCTGCGCGCCGTCGGCATCCTGGACATCATCCTGCGCGATGAGGTGGGCCACGTGGCGATCGGCAACCGCTGGTACCGCTGGCTGTGCGAGCGCGAAGGCCTGGACCCGGTGGCCCACTACCCGGTGCTGGCGCAACGCCACGACGCGCCCCGCCTGCACCCGCCCTTCAACGAGGCCGCGCGCCGCAGCGCCGGCTTCACCGAGGAAGAGCTGGCGCGGCTGGAGCCCTAGCCGCGGCGCGCGGCCCTGTCCGACAGACGCCACGCCCTGTCAACGTAGAGTGGTGGCACGACCGGGAGCACCCATGTTCAAGCGCATCCTTGTTCCCCTGGACGGCAGCGAGCCGTCGCAGCACGCGCTGGCCATCGCCATCGGCCTGGCCCGCGCCAACGCAGGGCAACTGCGGCTGATCCACATGATCGACCATGCGACCTACCTGGCCGGCTACGACCCGTCCGGCGGTTCGTCGGCCCAGCTGTTCGGCGCGCTGCAGGACAGCGCCCGCCAGATCGTGGCCGGGGCCGAGGCTTCGGCCCGGCAGGAGGGTGTGGCCGCCGACGGGGTCGTCGTGGATGGCCTGGGCGTGCGCCTGGGGGATGCCGTGGCCAAGGCGGCCTCGGAGTGGGGCGCCGACCTGATCGTGGTGGGCACGCACGGCCGCCGTGGTCCCAGCCGGCTGCTGCTGGGCAGCGGCGCCGAGCAGATCATCCGGCTGTCGCCCATGCCGGTGCTGGTGACGCGGGTGCCCGAGCCGGCGTCCAAGTCTGCGTAGCGGTTCTCCGCGCGGCGCGGCAGGCGGTGCCCGGTCGGGACGGCAGGGGCAAGCACAGCCGCGCGTCAGACCAAGGCTCAGCGCGAGACTGCCCACAACAGTCGTCTTGGGTGTCCTACAAGTTATGCCATGCACCATATGGGTGAATGCGTGACCCGCCAGTTGCGGGATCCACGAACCCAAGGAGATCTTATGAAACAACACCTCGGCCGCCTGGGTGCGGCCGTCCTGCTGGTCGGCACCGCCATGGGCGCGTTCGCCTCCAGCCACCGCGAGGCACCGTTCACCTCGTTCCAGCGCCACATCGACGGCACCGACCTGTACATGTTCCGCAGCTACGAGCCCGGCCGCGAGGGCTTCGTGACCGTCATCGCCAACTACATCCCGTTCCAGGATCCGCAGGGCGGGCCGAACTTCTACATGTTCGATCCCAACGCGCTGTACGAGATCCACATCGACAACAACGGCGACGCGAAGGAAGACCTGAGCTTCCAGTTCAGGTTCACCAACACCCCCAAGGACACGGCCCTCAACGTCGGCGGCAAGGCCGTCAAGATCCCGCTGATCAACAGCAACACCATCAGCGGCGTCAACCCGGCCAGCCTCAACGTGCGCGAGACCTACACCGTGGACCTGGTGCGCGGCGACCGGCGCAGCGGCACCCGCGCCGGCAAGCTCACCAACGCCGCCGGCGGTGCGGACACCTTCGACAAGCCGGTCGACAACATCGGCGAGAAGACCTTCTCCAACAACTATGCCGGGTACGCCAACCAGCACATCTACAACGTCAACGTTCCCGGCTGCGGCACGCCGGCCCGCGTGTTCGTGGGCCAGCGCAAGGAGCCGTTCTTCATCGCCGTCGGCAAGACCTTCGACCTGATCAACCTCAATCCCCTGGGCCCCGAGGTCGGCGGCAACAACAACGACCTGGAGGCGAAGAACGTCAGCACCATCGCCATGGAGCTGCCCATCGCCTGCCTGACCGCGGGCAACGAGCCGGTGATCGGCGCCTACACCACGGCCAGCGTGCGCCAGGGCCGCCTGATCGACGGCTCGCCGGCGACCGGCCTGAACAAGGCCAGCCGCGAGGGCGGCCCGTGGGCCCAGGTCTCGCGCCTGGGCATGCCGCTGGTCAACGAGGTGGTGATCGGCATGACCGACAAGGACAAGTTCAACGCCTCCCGGCCCACCGGCGACGCGCAGTTCCTGGACTACGTCACCAACCCGACGCTGCCGGCGCTGATCCAGACGCTGTACCCCAGCGCGCCGGCGCCCACCAAGTTCCCGCGCACCGACCTGGTGGCCGCCTTCCTCACCGGCATCCAGGGCCTGAACAAGCCGGCCAACGTGGTGCCTTCGGAGATGCTGCGGCTCAACACCTCGATCGCGCCGACGGCTGCCGGTGCGCAGAACGTGATGGGCGTGGCCGGCGGTGACAACGCCGGCTTCCCGAACGGCCGCCGCCCCGCCGACGACGTGGTCGACATCGAGCTGCGCGTGGCCATGGGCGCGCTGTGCCACCTCACCGGTCCCACCGATACCTTGCAGGTGGGCTGCGCGGCGGCCGACGCGCCGGCCGGCAACGCGGCGATCACGGACGGCGTGCGCAAGACGCCGGCCGACTACGCCACCACCTTCCCCTACCTGAGGGCGCCCATCCCGGGCAACTTCAACCCGCCCGCTCCCGCCGGCGTGACCACCCCGTGATGGCAGGAGCAAGCACCATGCGCGCAATCAAGGGAATAGGCATGCTGCTGGTCCTGCTCGGCGGCACCGCCCTGCTCGGCGCCTGCGGCGGCGACGGGGATGACGACAACGCCGGCACGGGCGGTGGCGGCACCACGACCACCAGCTCCAACGAGCTGCCGGTCTCGGCCACGGCCAGCTCCAGCGGCCTGATCGCCTACCTGAACGAGCTGATCGCCAACCGCACCGACGAGACCTCGGAGCCCATCCGACTGGGCAACGCGGTCCTGCCCACCGACGATGCCGCCGAGCCGGCCGCCGTGACGCGCTGACGCGCACGGCATCCACCCGCCACCACCCGCCCGGCGTTCAGCCGCGCGGGTGGTGTTTTTCGTGCAGCTGCTTGAGCCGCTCGCGCGCCACGTGGGTGTAGAGGGTGGTGGTGGAGATGTCCGCATGCCCCAGCAGCATCTGCACCGCGCGCAGGTCGGCGCCGTGGTTGAGCAGGTGCGTGGCGAAGGCGTGGCGCAGCGTGTGGGGGGACAGCGGCGCGGTGATGCCGGCGGTGCGCGCGTGCTTCTTGACGATCACCCAGAACATGGCGCGCGTCATGCCCTGGCCGCGCGCGGTGACGAACAGGTCCTCGGTCTGCTGCCCGTCCAGGATGGCCGCCCTGGCCTCGCGCAGGAAGCGCACCAGCCAGTCGCGCGCCACCTCGCCGAACGGCACCAGGCGCTCCTTGCCGCCCTTGCCCATGACGCGCAGCACGTGCTCGCCCAGGCCGACGTTCAGCGTCTTGAGCGTGACCAGCTCGCTCACGCGCAGGCCGCTGGCGTACATCAGCTCCAGCATGGCGCGGTCGCGCAGGCCCAGCGGCGTGTCCACGTCCGGCGCGGCCAGCAGCGCCTCGACCTGGGCCTGCGTCAGCGTGCGCGGCACGCGCAGCGGCCGCTTGGCCGGCTCCAGCTTGAGCGTGGGGTCGGCCTGCACGATGCGCTCGCGCAGCGCCCAGCGGAAATAGCGCTTGAACACCGCCAGCCGGCGGTTGGCCGAGGTGGCCTTGGTCTGCGCGTGGCGCGCCGCGAAGTAGGCGTGCAGGTCGGCTTCGGTGGTGGCCGGCAGCGCGCGGCCCTGCGCCTCGCGCAGCCAGGCGGCGTACAGGGCCAGGTCGCGCCGGTAGGCCTGCAGGGTGTTCCTGGCCAGGCCCTCCTCCAGCCAGAGGGCGTCGATGAAAGCGTCGACCGACGCGTCGGGCCTCAATCCAGCTTCAGCTTGGCGGCGTCGACCACCTTCTTGTACACCTCGTACTCGGCCTGGATCTGCTGCGCGAACTGGGCCGGCGTGTTGCCGATGACGATGGAGCCGGTGTCCTCGATGCGCTTGCGCACGGCCGGGTCCTGCAGCGCCGTCATCACGCCGCCGTGCACCTTGTCCACCACCTCCTTGGGCAGGCCCTTGGGCCCGTAGATGCCGTAGTAGGCCAGGCGGTTCACCGGCTCCAGGCCCACCTCCTTGAAGGTCGGCACGTTGGGCAGCTCCTTCAGGCGCTGCGGCGCGGCCACCACGATGGGCACCAGCCGGCCGTCCTTGATGAAGGGCAGCGCCGAAGGCAGGTTGTCGAAGATCATGGGCACCTGGCCCGCGACCGTGTCGTTGAGCGCCGGGCCGGCGCCGCGGTACGGGATGTGGGTGACGAAGGTGCCCGACAGGTTCTTGTACAGCTCCATCTGCAGGTGGCCGATGCCGCCCGTGCCCGAGGACGAGTAGGAGTACCGGCCCGGGTTGCTCTTGAGCACCTCGACGAAGGTCTTGTAGTCCTTGGCCGGGAAGCTGGGATGCACCGCGATGATGTTGGGCGTGGCCGCGATGTTGATGATGGGCGTGAAGTCGGTAACGGGGTTGTAGGGGATCTTGGGGTTGATCGCCGGGTTGGCCGCCGTGGTGGACACCGTGGCCACGCCCAGCGAGTAGCCGTCCGGCGCGGCGCGCGCGGTCTCGCTGGCGCCGATGACGCCGCCGGCGCCGGCCTTGTTCTCCACCACCACGCTCTGGCCCAGCGCCTTGCCCAGCGGATCGGCGATCACGCGGGCGATGATGTCGGTGGTGCCGCCCGGCGCGAAGGGAACCTGCAGCTTGACCGGCTTGTTCGGGTAACCCTGGGCCAGCGCGGGGCCCGCGGCGGCGGCCAGCGCGGCGGCGGACAGGGCGATCCAGTGACGGCGTTTCATGAATTCTCCTTGTGAGGGGCTGAGCGAAAAGAGCGAGCATCCTAAAGGCAGATGGATGGGGGCGCGCCGCTGGAATACACATAAGGGAGAACCCCAGGGTCTTGCACTATGCTCGGCCGGTGAACTTTGCCCAGCTGCTGTTCCCTGATTTCTCCCTGATCCTGTGCGGCTGGCTGGTGTGCCGCTACACCGCGCTCAACCGCACCGTGTGGGAGCAGGTCGAGAGCCTGGTCTACTACTTTCTTTTTCCGGTCCTGCTGTTCCAGTCCATCGTGCGCAGCCCGCTGGACCTGGGCGCGGCCTCCAGCCTGATCGCGGCCGGGCTGCTGATGGGGATGGCGGGCATAGCCCTGGCGTACTCGCTGCCGGCCCTGCCCTGGATCGGTGCGCGCATCGACCGGCGCGACCACGCGGGCGCGGCCCAGATCGCCTTCCGTTTCAACTCCTTCATCGCGCTGGCGCTGGCCGAGCGGCTGGCCGGCCCGCAGGGCCTGCTGCAGATCGCCGTGCTCATCGGCGTGTGCGTGCCGCTGTTCAACGTGGGCGCGGTCTGGCCCATGGCGCGGCACTCGGGCACGGGCTTCGGTGCGGCGCTGCTGCGCAACCCGCTGATCGTGGCCACCGCCCTGGGCATGGCGACCAACCTGGCAGGCTTGCAGATTCCTGACTGGCTCACGCCGACGGTGAACCGCATAGGCGCCGCTTCGCTGGCGCTGGGCCTGATGGCCGCCGGGGCCGGCATGCAGTTCGGCTCGCTCGCGCAGGGCAAGGTGCTGGCGGCCTCGGTGCTGGCCATCCGCCACCTGCTGCTGCCCCTGGTGGCCTGGGTGCTGGCGCGCCTGTTGCGGCTGGATGCCACGCAGTCCACCATGCTGCTGGCCTTCTCGGCGCTGCCCGCGGCCTCCAGTGCCTACGTGCTGGCCGCCCGCATGGGCTACAACGGCGCCTACGTCGCCGCGCTGGTCACCCTGTCCACGCTGCTGGCCATGGCCAGCCTGCCGTTCGCCCTCGGCGTGCTGCTTCAGCGTTGAGCCTGCTGCGCCAGCGCCCAGGCCACGTGCTCGCGCACCAGGGCGCTGGGGTGGTCCTGCCGTGCGGCCAGCGCGGCGCGCATGGCGGCATCGTCCTGCAGCGCCAGCGCGTTGCCCAGCGCCACCGCCAGGTTGCGCAACCAGCGCTCGTGCCCGATGCGGCGGATGGCGCTGCCCTCGGTGCGGCGCAGGAACTCTTCCTCGCTCCAGCCGAACAGCTCGGCCAGGGCGCTGCCGGCCAGGCCTTCGCGCGCGTCGAAGTCCGGCAGGGGGCTGCGCCGCGCGAACTTGTTCCAAGGACAGGCCAGCTGGCAGTCGTCGCAGCCGTAGATGCGGTTGCCCATCAGCGGGCGCAGCTCGGCGGGGATGGGACCGGCGTGCTCGATGGTGAGGTAGGAGATGCAGCGGCGGGCATCCAGCCGGCCGGGCGCGACGATGGCCCGCGTGGGGCACAGGTCCATGCAGGCGCTGCAGCGGCCGCAATGCGCCTGCACCGGCGCGCTGGGCGGCAGCGCCAGGTCCAGGTAGATCTCGCCCAGGAAGAACATGGAGCCGGCCTCGCGGTCCAGCAGCAGGGTGTGCTTGCCGCGCCAGCCCTGGCCGCTGCGCGCCGCCAGCTCGGCCTCCAGCACCGGGGCCGAATCGGTGAACACGCGGTGGCCGAAAGGCCCCACGGCCTGCGCGATGCGGTCGGCCAGCTTCTGCAGGCGCGCGCGCAGCACCTTGTGGTAGTCGCGGCCGCGCGCATAGAGCGAGACCACGGCCTCGCCCGGGCGGCGCAGGCGCTCCCACTCCACGGCCCGCCAGCCGTCGGGCGTGGCCGCGGGCAGGTAGTCCATGCGGGCGGTAAGCACGCTGACCGTGCCGGGCACCAGCTCGGCAGGACGCGCCCGCTTGAGGCCATGGGCCGCCATGTAGGCCATCTCGCCGTGGAAACCCTGTTCCAGCCACGCCACAAGACCTGGCTCAGCAGAGGAAAGGTCGACGCCGGCGATGCCGATTTGGGAGAATCCCAGCTCACGGGCCCAGTGCCCGATCTGGGCCACCAGCCAAGGACCGTCGAACTGAGCACCGTTGATCGTCACTTGCCGATTGTAGGAAGCCCCCTCCCGCTTGAATGGTCGAGCGAGGACGACACCCTCGCCTTCGCGCAGGCATTGGCCGGCCGGCCCGCGCTGCGCGACGCCTTCATCGAGCTGCGCGGCGACCTGGGCGCGGGCAAGACCACCTTCGTGCGGCACCTGCTGCGCGCGCTGGGCGTGCAGGGCCGCATCAAGAGCCCCACTTATGCGGTGGTGGAGCCGCACGAGGCGCAGGGCCTGCCGATCTGGCACTTCGACTTCTACCGCTTCAGCGACCCGCGCGAGTGGGAGGACGCCGGCTTTCGCGAGGTGTTCGCCGGCCCCGGCCTCAAGCTCGCCGAATGGCCCGACAAGGCCGCCGGCCTGCTGCCGCGGGCCGACCTGGTGCTGCGCATCGAGGTGCGGACGGACGGCTCGCGCGAGGTCACGGCCACGCCGCAGAGCGGCATCGGCAGGGAGCTGCTAACGTGACGCTCTCGCGGCGCGAGCTGCTGCACGGCGGCGCCCTGGTGCTGCTGCTCGGCGCCCACCAGATCGCCCGCGGGGCCAGCATCATGGCGGTGCGCATCTGGCCGGCGCCCGACTACTCGCGCGTCACCATCGAGTCGGACGGCAAGCTGCGCTCCAGGCAGATCGTGGTGACCAGCCCGCCGCGGCTGGCGGTGGACATCGAGGGCATCGAGCTCAACCCCGCCCTGCGCGAGCTGGTGGCCCAGGTCCAGGCCGACGATCCGTACATCGCCGGCATCCGCGTGGGGCAGTTCTCGCCCGACGTGGTGCGGCTGGTGATCGACCTCAAGCAGGCCGCCCTGCCCCAGGTGTTCAACCTGCCGCCGGTGGCCGCCTACCAGCACCGGCTGGTGCTGGACTTCTACCCGCAGCAGCCGGTGGACCCGCTGGAGACGCTGATCGCGCAGCAGATGAAGGAGAACGCCTGGGGCAGCGCGCCGCCGTCGGGGACGGTGGCGGACCCGCTGGACGAACTGATCGCCCGCCAGGGCCAGCGGCCGCCGACGGCGGGGACCGGGCGGTCCGGCGGGTCCAAGCCCTCCGGCGGCGACAAGACCGACCGGCTGATCATCATCGCCCTGGACCCGGGCCATGGCGGCGAGGACCCGGGCGCCATCGGCCCCGGCGGCACGCGCGAGAAGGACGTGGTGCTGCAGGTGGCGCAGCGGCTGCAGGCGCGCATCAACGCCTCCAGCGTGGGCGGCAACCCGATGCGGGCCTTCCTCACCCGCGACGCCGACTTCTTCGTGCCGCTGCAGGTGCGGGTGCAGAAGGCGCGCCGGGTGCAGGCCGACCTGTTCGTCAGCATCCATGCGGACGCCTTCATCACGCCCAGCGCACGCGGCGCCAGCGTGTTCGCCCTCAGCCACAACGGCGCCTCGAGCACGGCGGCGCGCTGGCTGGCCGACAAGGAGAACCGGGCCGACCTGATCGGCGGCCTGAACGTCAAGTCGCAGGACGCGCAGGTGGCACGGGCCCTGCTGGACATGAGCACCACCGCCCAGATCAACGACAGCCTCAAGCTGGGCCATGCCATGCTGGGCGAGATCGGCAACGTCGGCCGGCTGCACAAGCCGCGCGTCGAGCAGGCCGGCTTCGCCGTGCTCAAGGCGCCCGACATCCCCAGCGTGCTGGTGGAGACCGCCTTCATCAGCAACCCCGAGGAAGAAGCCAAGCTGCGCAGCCGGGCCTACCAGGACGAGCTGGCCGACGCCCTGATGCGCGGCATCCTGCGCTACTTCGCGGCCAATCCGCCGCTGGCGCGCAGCCGGCCGCTCTGACGGAGCCTGGCAGGCGTCGCCCCTGGCGCTCACAGACCAGCTTGGCGCGCAGAGGTCTTGAAGACCTTTCGAGCGAAGCAACGCCCCAGCGCGGCAGGCGGTGCCCGGGCGGGGCGATTTCTGGCGCGGCGGGACGGCTCTTCGGCCTGGGGCTGCGCGCCGCCTGTGCGGCGCGCCTCGTGATCTGACTCGCGGCATCTGTCTGAACGCAGCGCCCTTCGGGCGCGCAGTGAGTTATGCCGCGGCCCCAGGCCGAAGAGAACGGCCCGCGAAGTCCGTGCGCAGCACGGACCGCCACAGCATGAGCCCCGGCCGGGCACCGCCTGCCGCGCCGCGCGGAGCTATGCAACCAACAGTGCCCGCAGAGCCTCAATCCGCCGTCAAACCCTCCTCCCCCCGGCCGACAGGTACGGACGCGCGGTTCCTACACCCGAGCAGACCGGTATTTCCTAGAGTGAAGGCATAGGCAGTCCGCGCCTTCTGCGGACGCAACATCCAAAAGGTGAACCGTATGAATCGCAAGCTTCTCGCGGCCGTTGCGGCCGCTTCCATGATGGGCTTGGCCACGGGCTGCGCCAGCGTCGATCGCCAGACCGCGGGCACGGTCGGCGGCGCGGTGGCCGGTGGCGTGCTGGGCGACGCCGTGTTCGGCAACACCCTGGGCACCGTGGGCGGCGCCGCGGCCGGTGCCTACATCGGCAACCGGGCCACCGACCCGAACCGCCGCTAGATCGGGTAGATCAGCGAGTTGAGCACCATCTCGCTGTCGTAGACGCACCGCCGGCTGCGCAGCCTGAGGCCCGCCGGCGTGCGCTCGATCTCGTCGATGTAGCGTCCCACGTTGTAGACCTCGCTGGCATCCCCCGGCCGGGTGCGGAAGACCGCGTAATGCGCTTGGGCCCTGACCAGGCCCCCTTCCACCGACAGCACCTGCGCCGGGCCCACCAGGTGGCGCGTGTAGTACGGCGCATGGTAGATGGTCTGCGTGATGCCGTAGACCCGGTCCTTCATCATGCCCTTGCTCTCCAGCGCCATCAGGGCCAGCGGCAGGCCGCGGTCGAAGTTCTCCCGCGCCTGCACCTGATAGCTCGCGTCGTCAAGGAAGAACTCGGGCCAGTCGTCGAAGCGGCGTTCGTCCAGCGAGGCGGCATAGGCGGCGTTGAGCTGGTCGACCTCCAGCTGCAGCAGCAGCCGCTCGGGCAGCGCCGCGCTCATTGGTTCATCACCTTGCGCCAGTAGGCGTACATCGAGCGGATCAGCGTCTCCGTCACCATGTGTTCGGTGGGCTCGGTGCCGGTGCCGCCCAGCTCGCACAAGGTGCTGCCGCCCTCGCCCCATTGCCGGAAGCCCTCCTGGCTCAACTCTATCACCTCGCCGTCGTCGGCCGAGACGAAGCCGGCGGGACCGAACAGGTTGGCCTGGCGCAGGCGCCGCCGCGTCATCTCGGGCGTGTCGCCCTCAAAGCCGAAGTGCGTCCAGACGAAGTCGAACCCGCCTTCGCCGCGCGGCACGATGTGTCGCGTGGACAGCGAGTTCACCTGCTGCTGGATGATGAGGCTGGGAAACAGCGTGATCATGGTCACGCTGGGCATGATCTCGGCGCCCGGATGGGACGGGTCGGGCACCTTCCACCAGGGCTCGGGCACCACGTCCAGCAGGCGCGCGTCCTGCAGCGCCATGTCGGCCTTGAAGCTGGTCACGCCCTGCGTCACGGCCTTGTTCTCGCCACCATGGGCCACCGCCGGGGCATCCGGATTGCGGCGCGAGATCATCACCGCGTGCCGGCCGTGCGCGTCCATCACCATGCGGCTCTTCTGGTCGGCGCGCCACAGGCCGAAGGTGACGAACCAGGTGTGCAGCAGGCCCGGGTGGTACGGGTCCTTGATGTTCTCCATCATCAGCTTCCAGTTGCCCGGGATGCGCTGGCGGTTGTAGCCCAGCAGCGTGAGCTGGCGGCCCTGGAAGATGCGGTCCAGCCAGGGCAGGATCTGCGGGCCCAGGTACTGCTCGAGCGGCTCGGCCTGCGGGTCGAAGGTGGCGAACACCAGGCCGTGCAGCACCGCCACGCGCAGCCGCGTCAGGCCGTGGGCCTTGAGGTCGAAGCCCTCGGGCATGCCGCCGTGCACGCAGGGCGAGCCGTCGGCCCCCACCGCCTGCACGCCGTCCTTGAAAGGCAGGCCGGCCAGCTCGCCGTTGAGCTTGTAGGTCCACTGGTGATAGGGGCAGACGAAGCTGCGCGCGTTGCCGGTCCGGCCGTCCATGGGCGGCTGGCAGAAGCGCACGCCGCGGTGCGCGCAGCGGTTCTCCAGCACGCGGATGCCGTGGTCCGTGCCGCGGTCCTTGGGCGCGACGCGGTCGCGCACCAGGATCACCTGCCGCTCGCCCACCCAGCTCAGGCGGTAGTCGCCCACATTGGGGATCTCGACCTCCAGGCCAACGTAGCACCAGTGCGGCCCGTAGAAGATCTTTTCCAGCTCGCGCCGGTACAGCTGCGTATCGGTGTAGGCCCAGAAGGGCACGCGGCTGGAGCCGGGCTGGCTCCAGCGCGACAGGGTCTGCGGTGCGTTCATCGGCAGGTGTCTCCTGCCGAAATAATACGCTTGCTTATCAATTCGGGCCAGCGCGGCCCGGCGTTCAGCCGGCCGCGGCGGCGGACGCGCGGCGCGCCTTCCAGGCGCCGCCGACGGCGATCAGCCCCGGCACGATGATCAGCGCCCAGACGATCTTGCTCAGGTTGTCCTGCACCCAGGGCAAGCTCCCCAGGAAGTAGCCGGCGGTGCAGATGCCCAGCACCCAGATCAGCGCGCCGCTGATGTTGAAGAAGCTGAACTTGGGCCGGCTCATCTCGGCCACGCCGGCCACGAAGGGCGCGAAGGTGCGGATGAAAGGCATGAAGCGCGCTAGGATGATGGTGATGCCGCCGTACTTCTCGTAGAAGGCGTGGGCCTGCAGGAAGGCGTTGCGGTTGAAGAAGCGCGACTGCTCCCACTGGAAGACCTTGGGCCCGAAGTAGCGGCCGATGCTGTAGTTGCACTGGTCGCCCAGGATGGCGGCGGCGATCAGCACCGCGCAGGCCAGCGGGAAGCTCATGAAGCCGACGCCGCACAGCGCGCCCACCACGAACAGCAGCGAGTCGCCCGGCAGGAAGGGCATCACCACCACGCCGGTCTCGGTGAAGACGATCAGGAACAGCAGCGCATAGACCCAGGCGCCGTGGTTGCGCACGAAGGCCTCGAGGTACCGGTCCACGTGGAGGATGAAGTCGATCAGGAAGGTGGCGAGTTCCATGGGGCGCGATTATCGGAGCCCGGCCCGCCGCCCGGGCCGGGCCGGGTGGCTCCAACGGGCCATGCCGCCGTCTCCCTAGAATCCTTCCGGTGAACGCCGTGCTTTCCCCACAGCCCCGCCGCCCGATCCGCGAGCTGCCCGACGAACTGATCAGCCAGATCGCGGCCGGCGAGGTGATCGAGCGCCCCGCCTCGGTGGTGCGCGAGCTGGTGGACAACGCGCTGGACGCCGGCGCCACCCAGGTCACGGTGCGCCTTTCGGCCGGCGGCGTGCGCCTGATCTGCGTGGAGGACGACGGCTGCGGCATCGCGCGCGAGGAGCTGCCGGTGGCGCTCAAGCGCCACGCCACCAGCAAGATCGCCTCGCTGGCCGACCTGGAATCGGTGGGCACCATGGGCTTTCGCGGCGAGGCGCTGGCGGCCATCGCCTCGGTGGCCGAGCTCAGCCTGCTGTCGCGCACGGCCGAGGCCGCCAGCGCCCACCTGCTGGACGGCCGCAGCGGCGAGCTGCGCCCGGTGGCCCGCGGCATCGGCACGACGGTCGAGGTCAAGGAGCTGTTCTTCAGCACCCCGGCGCGCCGCAAGTTCCTCAAGACCGACGCCACCGAATTCGCCCACTGCGTCGAGGCGGTGCGCCGCCATGCGCTGGCGCGCCCCGACGTGGGCTTTGCGATCTGGCACGAGGGCAAGCTGGCCGAACAATGGCGCCCGGCCGGCCAGGAGCAGCGCTGGGCCGACGTGCTGGGCCGCGACTTCATCGAGCACAGCGTGCCCGTGGCCTGGCGGGCCGGGCCGGTGCGCCTGGCCGGCCGCGCCGGCATCCCGGATGCCGCGCGCTCGCGGGCCGACCAGCAGTTCGCCTACGTCAACGGCCGCTACGTGCGCGACAAGGTGCTGCAGCATGCCGCGCGCAGCGCCTACGAGGACGTGCTGCACGGCCAGCGCCAGCCGGTGTACGTGCTGCAGTTGGAGATCTCGCCCGAGCGGGTGGACGTCAACGTGCACCCGACCAAGATCGAGGTGCGCTTCCGCGACGGGCGCGAGGTGCACCAGGCGGTGCGCCACGCGCTGGAGCAGGCGCTGGCCGCGCCGCGCGCCGGGCAGGCCGCGACCGAGGCGGTACCGGCCACCGAGCCGCAGCACGCCCCCGCCCACCGGGGCTGGGCGCAGCCGGCGATGGAGTTCGCCCCCGTGGTGGGCCATCCGGTGAGCGACCTGGCGGCCCTGTGGTCGCCGTCGCCTGCGGCGAGTCGCCCAGCGCCCACGGACGGGCAGGCGCCGCAGCCCCTGCCCGAGGGCGACTGGCCGCTGGGCCGCGCCCTGGCCCAGCTGCACGGCATCTACATCCTGGCGCAGAACCGCCAGGGCCTGGTGATCGTGGACATGCATGCCGCGCACGAGCGCATCGTCTACGAACGGCTCAAGGCCCAGCTGGACGGCCAGCAGATCGCCAGCCAGCCGCTGCTGATCCCGGCCACTTTCGCCGCGACGCCCTCGGAGATCGCCACCGCCGAAGCCTGTACCGCGGCCCTGCACACCCTGGGGCTGGAGATCACGCCCTTCTCGGCGCGCACCCTGGCGGTGCGTGCCGTGCCCACCAGCCTGGCCCAGGGCGACGCGGCGGACCTGGCCCGCAGCGTCCTGGCCGAGCTGGCCCAGCACGACGCCAGCACCGTGGTGCAGCGCGCCCGCAACGAGCTGCTGGCCACCATGGCCTGCCACGGCGCGGTGCGGGCCAACCGCCAGCTCACGCTGGAGGAGATGAACGCGCTGCTGCGCCAGATGGAAGCCACCGAGCGCTCGGACCAGTGCAACCACGGCCGGCCCACCTGGCGCCAGCTGTCGGTGCGCGAGTTGGATGCGCTGTTCCTGCGCGGTCGCTGAGCCACCTGCCGCTGCCCTCGCCGCCTCGGCGGTATGACAATTCGCACACTAAAGCTCATCCTTCCGGGCCCTGGCTTGCACGGATCCTGCTCAGTCAGGGTTTCTCCTGGAAACTTCCACGCTGAGCTGGACTCCAGCCATTGCCATGATCCGCCGCTTGCTGCTTGCCTCCGCTGCCCTGGCCGTCGCCCTCACCATGGGCTGCTCCACGCTGGATGAACGCCAGCGCGAATGGATCTTCCAGCCCAGCGACCGGGCCTGGGGCGGCAGCGCCTACCTGGCCGAGGGCATGGACAACGTCTGGATCGAGTTCGAGTCCCGGGTCAGCCGCCAGAGCGTGAAGCTGCACGGCCTGTGGGCGCCCGCCGAGGAGCCGCGGGCCGACGGGCCGGTGATGCTGTACCTGCACGGAGCGCGCTGGAACGTGTCCGGCTCGGCCGGGCGCATCCGCCGCATGCAGGAGATGGGTTTTTCGGTGCTGGCCATCGACTACCGCGGCTTCGGCAAGAGCAGCGCGGCGCTGCCGTCCGAGGAGATGGCCTACGAAGACGCCCGGGCCGCCTGGGACTGGCTGGCTGCCCGATACCCCGACCGGCCGCGCTACGTGTTCGGCCACTCGCTGGGCGGCGCCATCGCCATCGACCTGGCCTCGCGCGTGCATGACGAAGAGGGCACGATCGTCGAGGGCACCTTCACCTCCATCCCGGACGTGGCCAGCAGCTTCAAGTGGGGCTGGCTGCCGGTGGGGCCGCTGATCACGCAGCGCTTCGAGTCCATCAACAAGGTGTCCAAGGTCGGCTCGCCGCTGCTGGTGGTGCACGGCGCGGCGGACAACCTGATCAAGAGCGACCTGGGCCGCCGGCTGTACGAGGCGGCCACCGGCAAGAAGCAGTTCCTGCTGGTCGAGGGTGGCTCGCACCACAGCACCATGTGGGTGGGGCAGGCCAAGTACCGCGAGGCCATGGCCCAGCTGTTCAGCCTGAAGAACTAGCCGCTAGGGCCTGTCATCGAGTGTTTGGCGGGACGCGTTGCGGCCACAAAGGCCGCGCGCAAGGCGCGTGGACGCAGCCGGGCTGGGTGCCCGGCAAGGCCGCGCAACGCGGCGCGCGGTCTTTGTGGCCGCAACCCGAAGGGAGCGAGCCCGCAAAACACTCGATGACAGGCCCTAACCGTCGCGCGGCTCGCGCGGCGTCTCCAGGATGCGCTGGTACAGCGCCAGGTCCAGCCAGCGCCCGAACTTGAAAGCGGCCTGCCGCACCGTGCCCGCATGGCTGAAGCCCAGCTTCTCGTGCAGGGCGATGCTGGCGGCATTGGCGGCGTCGATGGCGCCCACCAGGACGTGCACCTCCCGCTCCCGCGCGGCCTCCACCAGGGCCTGCAGCAGCAGCCGGCCCAGGCCGCGGCCGCGATGGTCGCGGTGCAGGTAGATGGAATGCTCCACCGTGTACTTGTAGGCCGGCCAGGCGCGGAAGGTGCCGTAGCTGGCGAAGCCCAGCAGCGTGCCCTGCGCATCCTCCAGCCCGAGCACCGGGAAGCCGTTCTGCCGCTTGGTGGCGAACCACGCTGCCATGCTCTGCGGCGGGCGGGGCCGGTAGTCGTACAGCGCGGTCGAGTTCAGGATGGCGTCGTTGAAGATGTCCAGCATGGCCCCGGCATGGCGCTCCTCGGTGCAGGCGATCGGTTGCATGGCACGCTCCTTCCATAAAAGTAGACGCTCGTCCATCATAATGGACGAATGCCCGATACCACCGACCTGGACATCGACGCCTCCATCGCGCTGCGGCTGCTGGCGCTGCGGCAATCGCAGTCGCTCAGCCTGGCCCAGCTGGCCGAGCGCTCGGGCGTGAGCAAGGCCATGATCTCGCGCATCGAGCGTGCCGAGAGCAGCGCCACGGCCGCCCTGCTGGGCCGGCTGGCGGCGGCCCTGGGCGTGCCGCTGGCGCAGCTGCTGGCCGAGCCGTCGGCGTCGGCGCAGCCGCTGCGGCGGCGGCAGGACCAGGAGGTCTGGCGCGACCCCGAGGTCGGCTACCTGCGGCGCCAGGTGGCGCCGGCCGAGCCGCCGGGCGGCATCGAGCTGGTGGAAGTGGAGATGCCGCGGCGCGCCTGCGTCAGCTACCCGCGCTGGAGCCAGGGCGCCTACCGGCAGCGCCTGTGGATGCTGGAGGGCGAGCTGGCCGTGACCTATGGCGAGGAGACCTTCCACCTGGCGCCCGGCGATTGCCTGAGCTTTTCGGTGGACCGGCCGCTGACCTACCGGGCCCAGGGCCGAGGGGGCTGTCGCTACCTGCTGGTGGTTGCCCGCGCGGCGAGGTGAGCGCCGCTTTGCCCGCGGCGCCTCTGCTACCCTCGCGCGCATCATGACCGAAGCCCCGGATCGCGTCATCGCCCTGGCCGGTCCCACGGCCAGCGGCAAGACCGCCGCGGCGCTGGCGCTGGCGCAGGCCCTGCCGGTGGAGATCGTCAGCGTGGACTCGGCCCTGGTGTACCGCGGCATGGACATCGGCACCGCCAAGCCCAGCGCGGCCGAGCGCGCCGCCGTGCCGCACCACCTGATCGACATCCGCGACCCGGCGCAGGCCTACAGCGCCGCCGAGTTCGCGGCCGACGCGCGGCGCCTGGTGGGCGAGATCCAGGCACGCGGCCGCATCCCGCTGCTGGTGGGCGGCACCATGCTGTACTTCAAGGCCTTGTTCGAGGGCCTCTCGTCCATGCCGGCGGCCGACGCGGAGGTGCGGGCCGCGATCGACGCCCAGGCCCGGGACCAGGGCTGGCCCGCGCTGCATGCCGAGCTGGCGCGCGTGGACCCGGCCGCGGCCGCGCGCCTGGCGCCCCAGGATGCGCAGCGCATCCAGCGTGCGCTGGAGGTCTGGCGGGTGAGCGGCGTCCCGCTGAGCGTCCACCATGCCGCAGCTGGCCGGGACGCCGCGCCGCCCGCCTGGGCCGCGGGCTGCGAGCTGTTCTCCCTGGAGCCCCGGGACCGCGGCTGGCTGCACGAGCGCATCGCCCTGCGTTTTTCGCAGATGCTGGAGCAGGGTTTGGTGGACGAGGTGGAAGGCCTGCGCGGCCGCGGCGACCTGTCGCCCCAGCTACCCAGCATGCGTTGCGTGGGCTACCGGCAGGCCTGGGAATGGCTGGACGCGCAAGCCGCGGGGCACGCCCCGCCGCTGGCCTGGCTGCGCGACCGCGGCATCTTCGCGACGCGCCAGCTGGCCAAGCGGCAGCTCACCTGGCTGCGCGGCATGGCGCGGCGCCGCGTGATCGAGTGCGACGCACCGGACGCGCCCGCGCGCCTGCTGGCAGCGGCAGGCGTACCGGCGCGCACCGCGCGCCGGTGATCAGACCGCCAGTTCCTTCTCGACGTCCTGCACCTTGCGGCGGGCCAGCGCCAGGTTGGACTTGGGCTTGTCCAGCACGAGGTAGATGAACAGGCCTTCCTTGCGCGCCATCGGGCGGATGATGTGGTACTGCTTGCCCAGCGTGATCAGGATGTCCTCGATCACGTCGGCCAGGCCCAGCGAACGCATGGTCTTGAGCTTGGCGCGCACCACCTCGGTGTTGCCGGCCGCCGCCACCTCGAGATCGACCCCCGCACCGATCTGGCCCAGGATCATCCCGCTGCTCGAATCGACCAGCGCGGCGCACAGGGCACCGTCGATGGTCATGAGTTCGTCCATCGACGATTTGATGGTTGACATGTTCTTTCTCCAGGACGCCTTCACAACAGCCGATCCGCCGCGGCATCCAAGCAGCGGATCGGCGAGAGAGACCAGAAACAGGCCGGCAGCCCGTCAGCGGCGGGGCGCCTCGGCCACCGCCTGCTTGAGCCTTTCCATCACGGGACGCCATCGCGCCCAGGCCGCGCGCGCCTTGTCGGCCACGCACACCAGCACCAGTGGCGGCTGGACCGAGCAGCTGAACAGGCCGATCACGTGCGTGTCGAACGAGTAGGCCGCCGAGGCCAACGGGCCGAAGCGGGAGAACTGCTGCTGCAGCCGGCCGTGCACCCGCCAGAACTCCACCGCCGCCTCGGCGATCTCCTCACGGTCCGCCAGATCGCCCGCGTGGTACCAGGCCATGCCGGTGTCGGCATCGACCAGCGCGCAGGCCTGGACGCCGTCGAAAGACGCGAGTTCGGCGATCAGGTATTCCGCTTGCTGCATCGGTCCGGGTGAAAATCGAAGTAGCCATTTTCCGACGATTCGTATCAAAATGTGAATCTGCTGTTGGCAGATTGACGTAACCGGCAGACTGGATTGCAGGCTGTAGTACCGCAACGACAGCGTTCTTCAGGGAAAAAGACGGATTCGCGGCCAAAAGCAGTCAGCGACGCAAGCATCGACAACTTATGACTACGCGCGCTCCTGCGTTCTCCCTCGTCAGCATCAGCACGGCCTGTGGCGGCCCGCACCTGCAGGATGAATCGGCCCTGTCGTGCTGGCTGGGCGAGCTGCAGGCAGGCATGACCGCCGCCCATCGCCAGGCCGGCGTGCACGGCCTGCTGGTCTTTGCCCAGGGGCAGTTCGTGCAGTGGCTGCAGGGTCCCGAAGCCGCGGTGCGCGAGCTGATGCACCAGGCCGGGCAGGACAGCTGGCGTGAGCAGGTGCAGACACTGTTCTGCGGCGCGGACCGGATGCTGCTGGACGAATGGTCCCTGCTGCTGGTCCTGCGCGGCGACCGCGGCGGCCGGCTGGACCGTGTGCTGCAAGGCCTGCGCGGGGGTCAGCTGCCGGACGCGGGCGAGCAGACCCCGGCCGCGATCTTCCGCGGCCTGGTGCATCCGCCGGCCCTGCAGGACGGCTCGCAGCGCCTGGTCGGCGTCATCGGCCAGACCGGCCTGTGGTCCGGCGCGCTGCTGAGCCACGTGAGCGGCAAGTGGAAGGCGCCTCTGCACCGCACCCGCCTGCAAGGCCCGGCGGGCCTGGAGCGGGAGGCGCTGTCCGAATACACCGAGCACCCGCATCCGCGGCACGGCAGCGTGCGGGTCGTCCATTACGCGGGCAGCGCGGTGGCCATCCCCTGGCTGGAGCGCACGCCCGAGCGGTACGACGTGGTCGTCCTGTTCTATTCCTCCCCCTCGGTCGAGGCGGCGCTCGCGTTCACCGCCACCGTGGTGCAGCGCCTGGGGAACGACAACGCCTCCACGCGCCTGGTCTGCCTGTTCGGCCGGCTGGCCGGGCCGTGCCTGGCGGCCGTCGAGCGCTGGCTGGTGCAGCAGCAGCGAGCCGCAAGTCTGCTGACCCTGCCGCTGGCCGACAGCGACGCCGTGTGGCAGGCGGTCGAGCAGGCACTGGGCGAGGCCCGGGCACCTGCGCCCGCGCCCGCGCCGACGCCTGCGCCGGCCGCTGCCGCGCCGGCACGGCCACGGCCTGCAGCCCCGGCGCCCCTCTCCGCGCCAGCCCCGGCCCCCACTTCCCCGCCAGCGCAGGCGCGCAGCGGGCGCCCGGGTCTGGCCCTGGCGAGCGGGGGACACGACTGGCTGTCGCAGCTGCTGGACATCGAGGGCGTGGGCGCCGTGGCACTCGCGCCCACCCGGGAGCGGGACGTCGAGCCGGTGCTGCTGCTGACGGGGCAGGTCGAGGCCGATGCGGCCCAGCGCCGGCGCGTGCTGGGCGAGATCGCCTGCGAGCTGGGCGTGCAGGCGCGGCTCGCGCCGCCGCAGTCGCCGCCGCAGCCGACCCAGGTGCTCACGCGCTACGCCGACCGGGTCGGGCTGTCGCGCGCCCTGCCCGACGAGCACCGCTCGGTGCTGTACGTATCCACCATCCCCGGCTACTGCAACGAGGCGCTGCTGCTGCGCGGCATCGAGCTGTGCGTGGCCAGCACCCCGCCGCGCCTGTTCGAGCGCACGCCCGGGGCGGCGGCGGGCCGCGGGTGAGCGCGCCGGTGCCGGCCCGTGCCACGCTGTCGGTACAAGGCCTGGGCAAGCGCTACGGTGCCACGCCGGTGTTCGCCGACGTCTCGCTCGAGGTCGCGCCCGGCGAGTTCGTGGCCATCGTCGGCGAGTCGGGGGTGGGCAAGTCCACCCTGCTCAACTGCCTGGCCGGCCTGGACCAGGGGGACGAGGGCCGGGTGGTGCTGTGCGGCCATGACCTGGGCGCGGCATCCGACGAGCAGCGCGCGCTGATCCGCCGCGCCCACGTGGGCTTCGTGTTCCAGGCCTTCCACGTGCTGCCGCACCTGGACGTGGCGCAGAACGTGGGCCTGCCGCTGCTGCTGCTGGGACGTCAGGACACCGGCGAAAGGGTGGCGGCCATGCTCGAGGCGGTGGGCCTGCAGGGGCTGGGGCAACGCCTGCCGCAGCAGCTCAGCGGCGGCCAGCTGCAGCGCGTGGCCATCGCCCGCGCCCTGGTGCACCGGCCGGCCCTGCTGCTGGCCGACGAGCCCACCGGCAACCTGGACCCCGGCACGGCCGCGCGCGTCATGGACGTGCTGCTGGCGCAGACGCGCGACCACGATGCGTCCCTGGTGCTGGTCACCCATTCCGAGGCCGCCGCCGCGCGCGCCGACCGCGTGCTGCATCTGACCAGCCTGGGCTTTCGCCCGCCAGCCTGAAGCCCGCGGCGCGGCCGCAGGCGCGGCACCGTGATAGCGCGGCGTCGGCAGGGTCGCCATGGGATGGTTGAATGAGTCCGACACGCTGCGGGGTCGCGACCTGACCCCCTGCTCTTCCCGTGGACGTAGCCTGCATTCCAGCAGGCGCCAGCGCCCGCGAGTTCCCCACCCCATCGTTTGTTGAAGGAGCTGTTCCATGTCGACCAGAAAGAAATTCCTGGGCCTGTTGGCCGGTGCATCGACCGTCGCCGTTCTCGGCGTGGCCGTGGCGCAGGGCGTGCCGCCCGACGCCGACATCGCCAACCCGGCGCTGGGCGCGGGCCAGCAGAGCGCCCTGGGCACGCCCATGGGCGAGACCGGCGTGCCCGAGTACGAGGCACCGGTGCAGGCCGCCGTCATCGTCGTCACGCCACCGGTGGTGAGCCAGGCGCCCGCCCCGATGCCGGCGCCGGTGGCACAGGCCGAGCCGGCCCCGGCCCCCGCGCCGGCCACCACCATGGGCGCGGCCCCGGCCCCCGCGGCCGAGCCGGTGCAGCAGGTGGCCGAGGCACCCGTGCCGCGCGCCGATCGCAACTGACGGCGCCTCCCGCGCCGTGGACGCGGCCGGGTTCGCTGCAGGCGGACCCGGCCGCGCTGCATCCGGCCTGCGCGGCGACGTGGCCCGCCGAGGCACCGTCAGCCGGTTCAGACGTTTTCCTACATGGGCCCGCGCAGGCGGCGCGGATCATGAAACGACCCATTAGGAGAACACCATGGCCACCCGAGAGAAAGATGCTTGCGACCTGCTTGACGCCGACCACAGGGCCGTCAAGAAGATGTTCAAGGAATACGAGGAACTGACCGGGTCGCGCGCCCGCAGCGCCGCCCAGAAGAAGATGGAGCTGGCCCGCCAGATCTGCCAGGAGCTGAAGGTACACGCGCAGATCGAGGAAGAGATCTTCTACCCGGCCCTGCGCCAGGCCATCAAGGACACCGACCTGCTGGACGAGGCCAAGGTCGAGCACGACAGCGCCAAGGACCTGATCGCGCAGCTGGAGGAAGCCGGCGAGGCCGACGACATGTTCGACGCCAAGGTCAAGGTGCTGGGCGAGTACGTGGACCACCACGTCAAGGAAGAAAAGAGCGAGATCTTCGTCAAGGCGCGCGCCGCCCGCAAGCTGGACCTGGTGGGCATGCGCGAGCAGATGGAGACCCGCAAGGAAGAACTCATGGGCGAGATGGCCGGCGCCGGCATGGCGGCCGAGGCCTGACGCCTTCTTCCCGCTTCACCTGACCGTGCCGCGGGGCCGGTGACCGGGGCCACAATCGGCCTCCATGCTGGCCCTGCTGCGCACCTTCTCCTGGCAGGAACTGCGCCAGCATCCCTGGCGCAGCGCCGCGGCCGCCGCCGCGGTGATGCTGGGCGTGGCCCTGGCCTTTGCCGTCCACCTGATCAATGCCTCCGCGCTGAGCGAATTCTCCAGCGCGGTGCGCTCCGTCAACGGCCAGCCCGACCTGGAGCTGCGGGCCGTGCAGGGCGGCTTCGACGAATCGCTGTTCGCCCGCGTGGCGGCGCATCCGCGGGTGGAGCTCGCCAGCCCGGTGCTGGAGCTGGTCACGCTGGCGGCCACCGCGGACGGGCGGCGCCAGCCGCTGCGCGTGCTGGGGGTGGATGCGCTGGTGGTGGCCACCCTGGCGCCGGCGCTGCTGCCCGCGGCCGCCGAGGGCGCGGACCGCTTCGCGCTGTTCGCGCCCGACACGCTGTTCCTCAACCCGGCGGCGCGCCAGCTGCTGGGCGACGGGGGCATCGAGGTGCAGACCGGGCTGCGGCTGCGGACCCTGCGCGTGGCCGGCACGGTGTCGGCCGGCGGGGCGCCGCTGGCGGTGATGGACATCGCCGCCGCGCAGGATGCCTTCGCGCGCCAGGGCCAGCTCACCCGCATCGACCTGCGGCTGCGCCCGGGCACGGAGCACGGCGCCTTCATCCGCTCGCTGCAGCTGCCGGCGGGCGTGACGGCGGCCGAGCCGGGCGATGCCGCCGAGCGCGTGAGCAATCTCTCGCGCGCCTACCGCGTCAACCTGACGGTCCTGGCCCTGGTGGCGCTGTTCACCGGCGGTTTCCTGGTGTTCTCGGTGCTGTCGCTGAGCGTGGCCCGGCGCACGCAGCAGCTGGCGCTGCTGGGCGTGCTGGGCCTGACGGCGCGCCAGCGGCTGCGCCTGGTGGTGGCCGAGTCGGTCGCGCTGGGCGCCGCGGGCAGCCTGGCCGGCATCGCCCTGGGCACGGCGCTGGCCGCGCTGGCGCTGCGGCTGCTGGGGGGTGACCTGGGCGGCGGCTACTTCCAGGGGGTGGCGCCGACCCTGCAGTGGAGCGCGCCGGCGGCAACCACCTATGGCGTGCTCGGCGTGGTCGCGGCGGCCGCGGGCGGCTGGTTCCCGGCGCGGCTGGCCCAGGCGCTGCCGCTGGCCCAGGCGCTCAAGGGCCTGGGCGGGGCGGGCCAGGCCGGGCGGCGCCCGCGCGGCTGGAGCCTGGCGCTGGTGGCGCTGGCCGGCCTGCTGGCGCTGCTGCCGCCGGTGGCCGGCATCCCGCTGGCGGCCTACCTGTCGGTGGCGCTGCTGCTGGTGGGCGGCATCGCCGCCCTGCCCTGGGCCGTGGGCGCGGTGTACGACCGGCTGGCGCCGCTGCTGGCGCACCGCGTGCTGCCGCTGCTGGCGGTGGAGCGCGCGCGCCGCGTGCGCGAGAGCGCCGCGGTGGCGGTCAGCGGCGTGGTGGCTTCGCTCAGCCTGGCGGTGGCGCTGACGGTGATGGTGGCGAGCTTCCGCGACTCGGTCACCCGCTGGCTGGACGTGGTGCTGCCGGCCGACCTGTACGCGCGCACCGCCGAGGGCACGGCCGCCGGCGAGGTGGCCAACCTGGGGCCCGGCTTCGTGCAGGCGGCGACGCAGGTGCCCGGCGTGGCACGGGTGGCCCCGCAGCGCGTGCGCTCGCTGCTGCTGGACCCGGCGCTGCCGCCGGTGGCGCTGCTGGCGCGGCGCATCGACGACCCGGCCCAGGCGCTGCCCCTGGTGGGCGCCGCGCTGCCGGTGCCGCCGGGCCGCATCGGCATCTACGTGAGCGAAGCCGTAGTGGACCTGTACGGCGCCCGGCCGGGCGAGCCCTTCCCCCGCCTGGCGCAGGCGTTCGGCGCCACCGCGTCCGGGCCGCCGGCCTCGTTCTTCGTGGCCGGCGTGTGGCGCGACTACGCGCGCCAGAGCGGCGCCGTGCTGATGCAGCTCGCCGATTACCAGCGGCTGAGCGGCGACCTGCGCGCCAACGACCTGATGCTGTGGCTGTCGCCCGAGGCGCGGCCCGAGGCCGTGCAGCAGGCGCTGCGCGCGCTGGCCGAGCGCGAGGGCGGTGCCGGCGGCCTGGTCGAGTTCGCCTCGGCCAGCGAGATCCGAGCGACCTCGCTGCGCATCTTCGACCGCAGCTTCGCCGTCACCTACTGGCTGCAGGCGGTGGCCATCGCCATCGGCCTGTTCGGCGTGGCCGCCAGCTTCAGCGCCCAGGTGCTGGCGCGGCGCAAGGAGTTCGGCCTGCTGCAGCACCTGGGCCTGACGCGGCGCCAGGTGCTGGCCGTGGTCGCCGGCGAAGGCGCGGCCTGGACGGCCATCGGCTCGGCCGCCGGACTGGCGCTGGGGCTGGCGGTGGCGGTGGTGCTGGTGCACGTGGTCAACCCGCAAAGCTTCCACTGGACCATGGACCTGCAGGTGCCGTGGGCCCGGCTGGCGCTGCTGTGCGCCGCGGTGGTCGCGGCCGGCACCCTCACGGCCTGGCTGTCGGGCCGGGCCGCCGCCGGGCGCGACGCGGTGCTGGCGGTGAAGGAGGACTGGTGATCAGCCCGCGCGCCGGCGCAGCGACTGCACCATGGGCATCGACGCCAGGTGCGCCAGCAGGCGCTGCTTCTGGCCGTCCAGCAGCCCGCTGGCGTTGATCAGGTCGGGCCAGGCCGCGGCAGCGCGCTTGACCACCTGGCGCACCGTGGAATGCGCGATGGGCTCGGCCAGCCCGCAGAACGAGCAGAACTCGCGCAGGATGCGCGGCGACAGGCGCGCCTGCGTCTGGCCGCCGGGCGTGAAGCGCAGCGCATGGCCGCGCCCGCCCAGGTAGGCGGCGTAGGCCACCACGTCGTAGGCCGGCGCCAGCCGGGGCGTGCGGCCGTCCTGGTAGACCAGGCCGAAGTTCTTGACGTGGGCGTCGTAGTTGCCCAGCAGCTCGTTGACCGCGATGCGGCGCAGCAGCTCCACCGCGGCGGCCTCGCCCAGCGCGGGCGTCTGCAGCATCAGCTGCGCCATGATCGCGTAGCAGGCGCTGTCGTCGCCGTACTTGCGCTCCGGCTGGATGCCCAGCACCTGGGCGAAGTCCTCGCAGTGCACGTGGTCGCGGCCGCCGCGCCGGTCGAAACGCGTGACGGCCAGGAATTGCCGGGCCCCGCCCAGCTCGAACGGCACCTCGCCGGCGATGGCCGCGAGCGGCTCCAGCCGCGCCTGGCAGACCTCGACGCCGGCGGCGGCGGCCAGTTGCAGCGACAGCGCCTCCACCTCCGGCAGCAGCGGGAACTCCACCGTGGGCAGCTTGGCGATGGTGTGCAGGCCCTGGGCGTCGCGGGTGCGCTGCACGTAGCGGCCCCCCTGCAGCACCAGCGACAGCTTGGGCTGGATGCCCGACAGCGAGGTGGCCTCGGCCACCGGCTCGGCCGTGACGGCGACCTCCAGCGCGTCATGCCCCTGCGTGACGATCCGCTCCACCTCGTCGCGTACCAGCTGCGCTGGCCGCGCGTACACCGCGCCGGGCAGGTCGGCGCCGCAGGTCGCCAGGATCTCGAAGTGGTCGTCCTCGCGGCAGCCGCGCAGCTGCGCCAGGTGGCGGCGCAGCAGGCCCTCGGGCAGCATGTTCTGGAAGAAGGCCGGCAGCCGGCCGTCCTGGCCGTTGAAGAAGCGCTGCGTCGCGTGGCCGGCCCAGAACGCGTCGCGCTCGGCCTCGCCGGCCGTCAGCGTGGCCCAGGACAGCACGGGCGGCGCGCTGCGGCGCCAGAAGGATTCGAGCGGCCGCAGCCGGGCGATGGCGCCGGGCCCCTCGCCGTACTGGAACAGCAGGCCGACCGGCTCGTCCCTCAGAAAGATGTCCAGCGCGCGCAGCCTCAAGGCGGGTCCTTGCGCCGGCGTGCCTGCTCCAGCAGCCGGTCGACCACGGTGAGGGCGGGGGCCGGCGCGGGCATGGCGCCCGCCAGGCCCTCGGCCACCACCTTGGGCACGACCACCACCTCCAGCCCCAGCTTGTCGGCCAGCGCCATCACACTGGTGATGCGCGGCGCCGACTTGCCCTGCAAGGCCTGGCGCACGGCCAGCGGCGACAGGCCCGCGCTGTCGGCCAGCTCGCCGTAGGTGAGGCGCCGCTGCAGGCGGGCGGCTTCCAGGGTGTGGGCAAGTTGGGCCAAGGTTTTCATCAGGAAACCATCGAATGGCAGCGGTATCGATGGTGCAATATAGATGACCGGCTGCCTGTCTTCAATAGTTAAATATCTAATCCCACCAAATAGATGGTTTGCTATCGACGCAATCATGCCTGAGCTGCCTCTGCCCCTCCTGCTGACCCGTCGTACCCTGCTGGGTGCCACCCTGGGCATGGGCGCGCTCGCCATGGCTCCACGCCCGGCCCGGGCGCTGCCGCCGCGCACGCTGGTGTTCCCGCGCGACCACGGCGCCCACCCGGATTTCCGCACCGAGTGGTGGTACATCACCGGCCATGCGAGGGCCGGCGACGGCCGGGAGTTCGGCTTCCAGCTCACCTTCTTCCGCTCGCGGGTGGACGCGACGCAGGCCCTGAAGTCGGGTTTCGCGGCCAGGCAGCTGGTGTTCGCGCATGCCGCCGTCACCGATGTGCGGGGACGGCGCCTGTGGCACGACCAGCGCATCGCCCGGGCCGGCTTCGGCATCGCGCAGGCGGACGAGGACGACACGCGCGTGCGCCTGCGCGACTGGTCGCTGCAACGCCGCCCGGACGGCAGCTATGCCGCGCAGCTGCCGGCGGGCGGATTCTCGCTGCAGCTCGAGTTCGCACCCACCCAGCCGCTGCTGCTGCAGGGGCGTGCCGGCCTCTCGCGCAAGGGGCCGGACGAGAAGCAGGCCAGCTACTACTACAGCCAGCCCCAGCTGGCGGCACGGGGCCGGCTGGGCCTGCAGGACGGGGGCGAGCTCGAACTTGCCGGCCGCGCCTGGCTGGACCACGAATGGAGCCAGGAGCTGCTGCATCCCGAGGCGGCGGGCTGGGACTGGATCGGCATGAACCTGGAGGACGGCGGCGCGCTCACCGCCTTCCGGCTGCGCCGCCCCGACGGCACCGCGGTGTGGGACGGCGGCTCCTTCCGCGCACCGGGCCGTGAGCCGGAGAGCTTCCGCCCCGGCCAGACCGAGTTCCTGGCGCGGCGCCGCTGGACCAGCCCGCTGTCCGGCGCCAGCTACCCCGTGGAGTGGGCGGTGCGCACGCCCGCCGGCCCGTACACCGTGCGCGCCGTCATCGACAACCAGGAGCTGGACAGCCGCGCCTCGACCGGTGCCTTCTACTGGGAAGGCCTGTCCGACCTGCTGGACGGCGACGGCCGGCGCGTGGGACGCGGCTACCTGGAGATGACCGGCTACGCGCAGCGGCTGCGCCTGTAGCGCCGCGCCTCACTCGCGCGGCGAGTGGGCCGACGACCAGCGCGGCAGGGTGAAGCCGGTGGCCAGCGCCAGCACGCGCAGCCCGGTCGCGGTGGTCGCGCCCGCCAGCAGGCCCCAGCCCGGGGGCAGGCCGGCATGGTGGACGGCCACCAGCACCCAGCCGCCGGCGAAGGCACACACCGCATAGGGCCGGTGGTCGTGCAGGGCCGTGGGGATCTCGTTGCACACGATGTCGCGCAACACGCCGCCGAAGGTGGCGGTGACCACCCCCATCAGCACGGCCACGATGCCGGGCAGGTCCTGCGCCACCGCCAGCTGGGTGCCGCTGGCGCCGAACAGGCCCAGGCCCAGGGCATCGGGCCACTGCATGGCGCGCTCGGTGGGCGCGAAGTGGCGCGCCCGCAGGAAGGCCATGGCGGCGATGCACAGGGCCAGCAGGCCCCACAGCCAGCCGGCATGCTCGACCCAGAAGAAGGGCCGCCGGTCCAGCAGCACGTCGCGCAGGGTGCCGCCGCCGAAGGCCGCCAGGCCGGCCACCACGCACACGCCCACCGCGTCCAGGCGCTTGCGTGCCGCGGCCAGCAGGCCCGACAGCGCGAAGGCGATGGTGGCGCCGGCCTCCACCAGGGTGTGCAGCAGCGCGAGCAGCGCGGGGTTGGACATGGGCCGTGCAGCCGCTCAGGCCGGCCGGGCCGGGGCCAGCAGGCGGTCCAGCGCCGCCGGCTCCACCGGCTTGGTGACATGGTGGTCGAACCCCGCCTCCCGGGCGATGCGCCGGTCCTCGGCCTGGCCCCAGCCCGTCACCGCCACCAGCACCAGGCCCTGCGCCCAGGGCTCCTGCCGCAGCGCGCGCGCCACCTCGTGCCCGTTCAGCTCGGGCATGCCGATGTCCAGCAAGGCCGCATCGGGCTGGAAGGCGCGCGCCAGCGACACCGCGGTGCGCCCGTCGTAGGCCACGCGCACCTGGTGGCCGTCGGCCTCGAGCAGCAGGGCCAGGGTGTCGGCCGCATCGCGGTTGTCGTCGGCCACCAGCACCTTGCGCCCGGCCTGTTCCAAGGCGGTGGCCGGCGAGTCCGGCCGGGAAGGCCCGGTGGCGGCGGGCAGCGGCACGCGCACGGTGAAGGTGCTGCCCTGCCCCGGTCCGGCGCTGCCCGCGGCCACGCTGCCGCCGTGCAGCTCGACCAGGGCCCGGACCAGGGCCAGCCCCAGGCCCAGCCCGCCTTCGGACCGGTCGCTGGCCTCGCGCACCTGCGAGAACATCCGGAACAGCCCGGGCAGTGCCTCGGGTGCCAGGCCGATGCCGGTGTCGCGCACTTCCAGGCGCAGCAGGCCGCCTTCGGCCGCCGCGGCCAGGGTGATGCAGCCGCCGGCGTCGGTGTACTTGGCCGCGTTGGTCAGCAGGTTGGCCAGCACCTGCGACAGGCGCAGCGGGTCGGCCTCCAGTTCCAGCGCCCGGGCCGGCAGCTCGATGCGCAGCCGGTGCTGCTTGCGCTCGATGAGCGGGCGCACGGCCTCCACCGCGCTGTCCACGATGGCTGCCAGCGCCACGCGCTCGCGCCGCAGCTCCAGCTTGCCCTGGGTGATGCGGGCCACGTCCAGCAGGTCGTCCAGCAGCAGGGCCATGTGGCCGACCTGCCGCTGGATCACCTGGCGCGCCAGCGCCAGCTGGTCGGCCGCCAGCGTGGGCCGCGCCAGCAGCTCCGCGGCCGTGCGGATGGGCGCCAGCGGGTTGCGCAGCTCGTGCGACAGCGTGGCCAGGAAGCGGTCCTTGCGCGCGTCGGCGTCGCGCAGCTCCAGGTTCTGCCGCTCGATGGTCTGCTGCGCGGTGCGCATGGCCGTCACGTCGGCGCCGGTGGTCATGAACTCCTCGCTGCCCAGCGGCACGGTGGCGAAGCGGAAGTGGCGGCCCAGCGGCTGGAAGAAGTCGTCGTAGCTGACCGGCCGCTGCTCGCGCATCACCTGTTCCACCACCGGCCGGTAATGCCCGGTGGCGCCGGCGCCGAAGATCTCGTCCGTGGTCAGGCCGCGGATGTCGTCCAGCCGCCGCTGCCAGGTCGCCAGGGCCGGCCCATTGGCATCGAGCAGGCGCCAGCTGCGGATGCGGCCGTCCGGCTCGCGCTCGAGCCGCCAGAAGTGGACCTCCTCGGTCATGTTCTCGAACAGCTGGCGGTAGCGCCGCTCGGCCTCGCTGCGCGCGCGGCCGGCCGCCAGCAGGTCGGTGATGTCGGTGTGCACGCCCACCCACTCGCGCACCTGCCCGTCGGCATCCTGCACCGGCAGCGCGCGGACGGAGAAGGTCCGCCAGACGCCGTCGTGCCGCCGCACCCGGTGCTGGAAGACGAACTTGGAGCCGCGGGCCACGGCGGCGTTCCAGGCGGCTATGGTGGGCTGGGCATCGTCGGGGTGCACCGCCCGGGCCCAGCCGTAGTCCTGGTACTCCTCCTGGCGCTGGCCGGTGAAGGCCGCCCAGCCCGGCTGCGGACCGCGCATGCGGCCGGACGGGTCGTTGGTCCACAGGATGTCGCTGGCCGCCTCGGCCGCGACCCGGAAGCGCGCCTCGCTGACGCGCAGCGCGGCATCGGCCAGCACCTCGGAGGTCACGTCCCGGGCGGCGCACATGCCGCGGTCGGGCTGGAGCTGGCCATCGGCGGCTGGGGCAAAAGTGACCTGCAGCCGGATGTCCAGCCATTTCACGGTGCCGCTGGGCAGCAGGGCGCGCACCTGGATGGCGAGGTGGCCGTTGCCGGCCGGGTCGATGGCCCGCGCGATGCCCTGCAGGTAGCGCGGCCGGTCCTCGGGATGGATGCGGTCGAAGATGGCCTGCCGCGGCACGGTCATGGCAGCCTCGCCCATCTCGAACAGCCGGGCGAGTTCCGCCGAGATGTGGTTCTGGTTGCTGCGGTAGTCGATCTCGGCCATGACCAGGCCCGCCGCCTGCACTCCCATCTCCAGCTTCAGCCGGATCAGGTCGCGCTGGGCCTGCGCCAGCTTGCGCTCGGTGATCTCGCGCGCCACGGCCAGCAGGCCGATGATCCGTCCTCGTTCGTCCCGCAGCGGCGTCTTGCGCGTGAGCCAGTGGCGCCAGCCGCCGTCCGCCGAGGGGACGGCTTCCTCCACCTCCACCGGCTGTCCGTGCGCCAGCACCTGCCGGTCGTTGTCCATCAGCTGGCGTGCGGCCGCCGCATCCGGCAGCACCTGCTCGGCCGTGCGTCCCAGGACCTCATGCGCCTGCAGGCCGACCGCCTGCAGCAAGGCCGGGTTGGCATAGCGGTAGCGGCCCTGCAGGTCCTTGGTGAAGATGACGTCGGCGGAAGCCTCGACGAGCAGGCCGGCCAGCAGCCGGGGATCGTCAAAGGCGAAGGTGGGCGCTTCCATGGGCCGCCGATTCTCGCCGCCGTCCGGCTGGCGCCGGATGCTTGTTTTCCCGCCTTCCACGAGCCGCCTCCAGGCCGATCCGCCGCAGAAACGTAACTTTCTGCCTCAGGCCCGGTGGCCCCTGTCGGCAGCCGCTGCGCCTTCTTCTGCATTCCGCGTGCGGACTGTCGAGGCACCTTCACGTCGCTGCCGAGCCGCGCCAGCACTTGGCTCAGCCGTTATCGGTGGCAAATTTCGTCTTGCGTTCTTGGGCCGTGCTGCGCCCAGCCTGTGAGCTTTATCACAAAAAAACCCAAGCTCATCTTCGTTACTTCTGTAGTCAACCTCCTACGAGATGTAGGAGCGCGGCCCATAAATTCACGCTTCTTGCTGAGGTTGGGCTCGAACTCGACCGCTGGCACCGCGAAGCCCAGGCACCGCGCTCCAGGGCCCAGAAGCCGCAGCTGATCTTTGAACAGGCCGAGGCGCAGCGGTGGGACCGCTGGCCGAAGCAGCTTCCCGAGGACATGTTGAGCATGAAACGACGCCTATTTCTCCACACCGGTTCGGCCGCCGCGGTTCTTGCCCTCACCGGATGCGGTGGTGGCGGTGGCGGCGGCACCGGCGAGAGTGCCGGCCTTGCGACCGGAGTCTCGACAGGCGGCGCAGCGGGCAGCGTGGCGCCGGCTTTCGCTCAATCCTCGGCTGCGGCCGCCGGCGCCGGCCTGCCCGCCAAGGTCCTGGCCTGCTACTTCACCACCTGGGACACCAGCCGGCTCAAGATCGACGAGGTGCCGACGGACTTCAACGTCATCTACCTGTTCCATGCCAAACCCAACGGCAGCCCGGTCAACGGCAGCCACAACAACGTCGGTGACGGCTCGTTCTTCTTCGAGTACCACGCCAACGTGACGCCCGGCCAGGTCCAGGCCTGCCGCGACCGCGGCCAGAAGGTGATCCTGACGGCGGGTGGCGCGCAGGCCGGCTACGCCTGGGACAACCGGGCCAAGTCGCAGAACTTCGTCAACTCGTTCCGGCGCATGCACGACAGCCTGGGCGGGCTGGACGGCCTGGACTTCAACAACTTCGAGGCCGCCATCCTCAACGACGGCAACGTCCAGGCCGTCACCCAGGAGATGGTCTGGATCGCCCAGCAGCTCAAGTCTCTGTACGGCCCGGCCTTCGCCATCACCGCGCCGCCCCAGCCCAACGATCCGCGCCAGCAGCAGCTGATGGCCGGCCTCCAGGACGCCGGCGTGCTGACCTACTGCGGCGCCCAGTTCTACGACTGGAGCGGATTCAACGCACCGGGCTACATCAAGCAGCGCACCGACGCCTGGATCTCGATGCTGGGCGACGAACGCAGCTTCGTGGTCGGCCTGTCGGGCAACTACCCCAACGGCCCCTCGCTGCAGGACTGCATCCGCGAGTGGGACAGCATCAAGGCCGCCCACCCCGACATCCGGGGCATGTTCTGCTGGAGCGCCCAGCACGTGGCGGCCGGCGGCAACGCCTGGAGCAGCGCGATGAAGGCGCGGCTGTAGGTCAAAAATCACGGCGCGGGCCTGGCGGCCGACGAGTCCAGGTCCGCCGCAGGCCCGCCGCGCGCCGCCACCAGGAAGCCGGCGAAGCGGTGCGCCGCCTGCTGCCAGCTGAAGTCCAGCGCACGCTGGCGCGCCTCGTGGCGCGGCACGGCCAAGGCAGCATGCCAGGCGCGCTGCAGGTCAGCGTCCATGGCGCCGCCCATCGGCCGCCCGCCGTCGGGATGGGGCCGGCCCAGCACCTCCAGCGGCCCGTCGGCCGGGTAGGCGGCCACCGGCGTGCCGGTCGCCATGGCTTCGAGCATGACCAGGCCGAAGGTGTCGGCCCGGCTGGGGAAGACGAACACGTCGGCGGCCGCGTAGACCTGGGCGAGCCGCGGGCGCTCCAGCAGGCCGACCCAGTGGACGCCCGGATAGCGCCGGCGCAGCTGCGCCTCGACCGGTCCGACACCGCACACCACCTTGCTGCCGGGCACCTCCAGGTCCAGGAAGGCCCCGATGTTCTTCTCGTAGGACACGCGGCCCACGAACAGCGACACCGGCCGCGGCAACCCGCCCAGGACCGGGCAGATGCGCGGCTGGGGATGGAAGGCGAACAGCTCCGTGTCCACCCCGTGCGTCCACTCGCGCAGCCGGCCCAGGCCGCGCCGCGCGAGCATGTCCAGAACGCTGCGGGTGGGCACCATCACGCCGCTGGATGGCCGGTGGAAGTGCCGCATCAGGGCATAGCCCCAGGCCACCGGGATGCGCAGCGCCGCGTGGGCGATCTCCGGGAACTTGGTGTGGAACGCGGTGGTGAAGGCCAGGCCGTGCCGCAGGCAGTGGCGGCGCGCGGCCCAGCCCAGCGGCCCCTCGGTGGCCAGGTGGATGGCATCGGGCGCGCAGGCGGCCAGCCGCTCGGCCAGCGCGCGGCCCGGGCGCACGGCCAGGTCGATGCCGGCGTAGCCGGGACAGGGCCGGGTGCGGAACTGGCCCGGGTGGATCACCTCCACCTCGTGGCCCGCCTGTTCCAGCTCGCGCACCAGCTCGGCCAGGGTGGTCACCACGCCGTTGACCTGCGGCATCCAGGCATCGGTCACCAGGGCGAGCTTCATGCGGGCTCCAGCCAGGGCGCGGCCACCGGGGCGGGCGCCTGCCGGGGCGGCTCCAGCGGCGCGGCGTCCCAGTGCACGATTTCCAGCCGGCCGTCCAGGTGCTCGACCAGCGCGGTGCGGCTTTCCACCCAGTCACCGTCGTTGCAGTACAGCACGCCGTCGATCTCGCGCATCTCGGCGCGGTGGATGTGGCCGCACACCACGCCGTCGTGGCCGCGGCGGCGGGCCTCCTGGGCCACGGCGGTCTCGAAGCTGGTGACGTAGTTCAGCGCTTTCTTGACCTTGTGCTTGAGGTAGGCCGACAGCGACCAGTACGGCAGGCCCAGGCGGGCCCGCCAGGCGTTGAGATGGCGGTTCACCCGCAGCGTGAACTCATACAGGGTGTCGCCCAGGTAGGCCAGCCACCTGGCGCCCTGCACCACGGCATCGAAGTGGTCGCCGTGGATCACCCACAGCCGCCGGCCGGTGGCGGTGACATGCACCGCCTCGGCCGCCACTTCGATGCCGCCGAACTGGTGGCCCACGAAGTTGCGCGCGAACTCGTCGTGGTTGCCTGGCACGTAGACGACGCGGCAGCCCTTGCGGGCGCGCCGCAGCAGCTTCTGCACCACGTCGTTGTGGGCCTGCGGCCAGAACCATCGCTTCCTCAGCTGCCAGCCGTCCACGATGTCGCCCACCAGGTACAGGTAGTCGCTCGGGTGGGCCTTCAGGAACTCCAGCAGCGGGCCGGCCTGGCAGCCCGGCGTGCCCAGGTGCAGGTCGGACACGAAGACGGCGCGCAGGCGCCGCGCCGGCGGGTCCGCGTCGCAGCCGGCTGGCGACACGGGCGGCAGCGGCGCCAGGGCTTTTCTGAAGGCGGCTCGGGTCTCGACTCTCATGGCGGCTCCTGGGGCTGCGGATGAGCCCATGGTCGCGCCGTGCGATGACGCCCGCGTGGCAGTTCCGTGGCGCGCCGGTGACGTTCCCGCAGCGCTACAGGCGCGCCGCCAGCGCCGCCAGCCACAGGCCGGCGCACAGCAGCAGGCTCAGGAGCACGGCGGCGCTGCCCATGTCCTTGGCGCGCTTGGACAGGTGGTTCCACTCCGGGCCGATGCGGTCGATCGCCGTCTCGATGCCGGTGTTGAGCAGTTCCACGATCATCACCAGCAGCACCGATCCGGCCAGCAGGCCCACCTCCACCCAGCCGCGGCCGATCCAGAATGCGGCCGGCAGCAGCACGATAGAGGCCACGGCCTCCTGGCGGAAGGCCGGTTCCTCCCAGCCGGCGCGCAGGCCGGCCAGCGAGTAGCCGGCGGCATGCCAGACGCGGTCGAGGCCGGTGCGCAGCTTCTGGGCATTGGCCGGCAGCCCGGGGTCGTGGAGGTTCATCGCCGCACTCTCTCACGGCCCAGTGACGGGAATGTGTCGGGAATGTGGCGCGCGCGGGCGGCTACAGCGCCACGTCGAATACCCCGCGCAGCCGCGCCTTCATCCACTCGGCGCGCCTGCGCTGGCCATCCTGCAGCGCCAGGTGGATGGCCCACGCGTAGTTGAGCACGTTCAGCGCGCGCAGTTGCGGCGCGATGCGGGCAAAGCGCGCCGCCGACAGCCCGTAGCCTTCCAGGAACACCTCCTTGCCGTCGGGCCCCAGGTCGTGCAGCGCGATCGCCAGCTCCCAGTGCGGCGGCGGCGCGGACAGGCAGTCCTCCCAGTCGATCAGCGCGACGATGCGCCCGTCGCGCGGCGAGACGATCACGTTCTTCAGGCGCAGGTCGCCGTGCTGCAGCACCGGGCGGCGGCTCCAGCGGCGCATCTGCGCCAGCGTGGCCGTCAGCGCCTGGCGCGCCGGCGTCGGCAGCGCGTTGACGCGGTCCAGCATCCCCAGCCGCTCGCCCACGCGCAGTTCGTGGTCCAGGAAATCGGCCCAGTGCGGCCAGCTGCGCTGCCCGGGCACGGCGCTGCCGCCCACCGCCGGACCGAAGCCCTGGGTCGCCACCTGGTGCAGCCGCGCGGCCAGCTCGCCCATCTGTCGCAGCACCGCGTTGCCGTCGGCCCATTGCGTGCCGGGGATGCCCTCCACCAGCCGCTGCAGCATGTACGGGTGCCCGCCTTCCTCCCCCACTTCGAGCACCTGGGGCGTGGGCACGCCGGCCTTGCGCGCCTGCCCCATGGCCCAGGCCTCCTTGCGGTAGACCGCGAGCTTGCCCGGGTCCTGGTGCAGGCGCACCACCAGCGGCTGGCCGCCCGCCTGCAGCTGGTAGACATGGTTGTTCAGGCCGCCGCCCAGGGCCTGCAGGCCGCGCGGCCGCTCGCCGAAGCGGCGCTGCACCAGCCGCGCGACCCAGGCGCGCGCCGGCCCGTCCTGCGGCTTGGGGGTGGGGGCGGAGTCTGCCGCGCCGGCCTTGCGCATGCTCAGCGCACCGCCTCGGCCACGGACAGCAGCAGTTCGCCGAAGGCCGGCGCGTCGGGCAGGCGCACCGTGTCGACGCGGCCCTTGAAGCCCACGTCCTGGTTGCCCACGATGGCCGCGAAGCCGACCTCGTCCAGGAAGGTGTCGGTCTCGGCGTCGCCCGCGCCTATGCTGTCGGCCAGCGACACCCGGAGGTGGGCGGCCAGCGCCAGCGCGCCCGAGCGCTTGTCCACGCCCTGGCGGGTGACAAAGCGGGTCTGGGCGGTGTGCTGGTAGGCCATCAGCCGGTCCTGCGGCGCGTCGATCAGCAGGAACACCATGCACTGGGGCTGCGCATGCAGCGCGGCCTCCAGCGCCGGCAGGCCGCCCGAGAGCACGCGGCTGGCGCTGCGGTACTTGGCCTGCACCGGCGCGATGCGCTGCGCATCCGGGGTCCAGATCAGCTCGCCCTCCTGCCAGCGGCGCGGGTAGAAGAACACCAGCAGGTCCTGCGCGCCCTGCTCCACCAGCCCGCGCACGCCCTGCAGCACCTCGTCGACCTCCTGCGTGGTCAAGGTGAAGGCGTGCACTTCCTCGAAGGCGAGCTCGCCGCCCTGCGAGGCCACGATGCGCCCGACCAGGCTGCCCTTGAGCGAGACCACCGTCATGTCGCTGCCCGAGGCGCGGCGCCAGTCGGCGCCGAACACGCGCATGATGGACAGCGGAAAGCGCAGGGTGTTGATCAGCACCTCGCGGCCGGCCGCATGCACCTGCTGCAGGCCCAGCTCCACGCTGCGGGACAGCAGCACGCGGCCCTCGACCTCGTGCACCGCGGTGCCGTCCAGGTCGGTGATCACCGCCCCGCTTCGCGCGAAGTCGGATGCCCGCAGGAAGCGCTGCAGGCGCGGCCGGTAGTCGGTCAGCAGGTCGTCCATGGGGCGGGCTCGGGTTGCACGCATGATGGCAGCGCGCCTGCCCGCGGCCTGTCAGCCAAGCCCGCTACCTGCGGCCGGGCCGGGCTCACGGCGCACCGCGCGGCTGCCGCTCGCGCCACCACTTGCGCCGCTCGGTCAGCCGCTCGAACGGGAACAGGCTGCCCAGCGCCCCGGCCACCGACGACAGGCTGTTGAGCGAGCGCCAGGCCTCCAGCGCGAACTCCTGCACCACCTGGCGCTCGCTGACCTCGCTGCCTTCGTCGATGCGCGACAGCGCGTGCATCACGTACAGGCCGAACAGGGCCGAGATGGCGAACAGGAACTCCCAGTGCGCGAAGCTGACCACCGCCATCTCGCCCCAGCTGAGGGGAGTGGCCCAGCGCACCACCGCCGACAGCTCGGCGGCCTGGAACGCGCCGGCCAGGGCGCCCGCGGCAATGGGCGCGATGCCGCCGGACACCGCCGAGGCCAGGCCGATGGCGGCCAGGTAGGCCGTGCCCTGGCCCTGCGGCGCCAGCTTCAGGCCCAGGTTGCCGGTGGCCAGGCCGATGCCGCCGGTGGCAATGCCCATCACGAAATGGATGGCGTACAGCAGCCCCAGCTGCCAGCCGGCGTCGGTCACGGCATCGGCGAACACCAGGGCGAGGATGCAGGTGAAGTGCACCGGCAGGGCCACCGCCAGCACCGCCTTGTTGGAGAACCGGTCGGACAGCCGCCCCCACAGGTACAGGGTCAGGGCGTTGGCCAGCTGGCTGGTCACCCACAGGCTGGTGACGGTGGCCACGGCGTAGCCGCGCTGCTCCATCAGGTAGACGGTCAGGAAGGGCGCCGCCAGGTTGGAGGCGATGGTCCAGGCCGCCAGGAAGACCAGCAGCCGGCGGAAGTTGCGGTCGCGGAACGGCTGCCGGAAGCGCTCGCGCAGCCCGACCTCCGGCCCGGCGTCGGGCATCACCGGCTCGGGCGCCCGGCCCAGGTAGAACGAGCTGACGAAGCCGGCCAGCGCCGCCAGCGCGAACACCAGCGCGTAGGGCTGCAGCGACGCCGCCGCCGGGACGCGGTCGATCAGGGTGCCCGCCGCCAGCGTGCCGATGCAGGCCAGCGTGGTGCCGAAGAACAGCCGGCGCGAGAAGAAGCTGCCCAGCTCGCGCGGCGGGATCAGCTGGTGCAGCCAGGAGTTGACGGCGCAGCCGCCCACCGCGTTGAGCGCCGCGATGGCCAGCTGCGCGGCGATCAGCAGCTGCAGCGCCAGCGAGGGTTCCGTCAGGAAGGGCAGCACCGCGGTCAGCAGGATCAGCACGCGCGCCGCCGTGACCGCCAGCACGCCGATCCGGCGCCGCTGGCGCACCCGCTCGATCAGCAGCGTGGCGGGCAGCTGGGCCGCTTGGGCGATGAAGGGGATGGCGGCCAGCAGGCCGATCTGCAGCGGCGTGGCGCCCAGCGCCAGCGCGAATGCCACCAGGATGACGCCGCCGGAGAAGGAGCCCGCCAGGCTGGCCCAGGCCAGGTCCTTCACCAGGTCACGCTGGCCTGCGGCCAGCTCGGCGGGGGAGATGTGGGGAACGGGGCGCAGCATCCTTCGCGGGCAAAGGCGTCCAGTAGAGGCGCTGCGCCGGCGGCCCGGTGTAGGAACTGGACGGTTTTTCGGGTACGTGCCGGGCCTGAGGCGCCGGCCGCGTCAGGCGACGCGGAACACGCCCATCATCCCGCCTTCCTGGTGCTCCAGCACGTGGCAATGCAGCATCCAGTCGCCGGGGTTGTCGGCCACGAAGGCGATGTCGGCCCGCTCGCCGGGATCGAGCAGCACCGTGTCGCGCCACTCGCGGTGCGCGGTCTCGCGGCCGTTGCGGCGCAGGACGCGGAAACTGTGGCCGTGCAGGTGGATGGGATGGTGCCAGCGGGTGTCGTTGTGCAGCGCCAGCACGTAGCTGCGGCCGCGGCGCAGCGTGACGATGGGCGCCTCGTGCCGGCCGTGCGCCCCGCCCTCGCCATGGCCGCCGGAGACCACGCCGTTGACCGCCCAGGCCTTGCCCTGGCGCAGCAGGCCCATCATGGGCAGGGGCTGGCCGTCGAGCAGGGCGCGGTGCAGGCTGCCCATCATGCCGCCCTGGAACACCACCTCGTGCGTCTGCGCCGCCCCCAGGTCGGGCTCGGCCAGCGGGTTGCCCGGCAGCGCCGCCGGCGGCGTCAGCGGCTGCGCACGCAGGGGCTGGCCCTCCACCACCCGCTGCAGCAGGTCGAAGGCGCCGCGCGGGTAGAAGTCGTCGAACACGGCATGGCGTTGGCCGGCCTGCTGCCCGGCATCCAGCACCAGGTCGCAGCGCATGCCGGGGGCCAGGCGCACCCGGCCGCCGGGCGGCGCGTGCGGGGCCACCGGCTGGCCGTCCAGCGCCACCACCCAGGGTGCCGGGCCGTCGAAGCCCAGCGAGAAGATGCGCGCATTGGCCGCGTTGACCAGGCGCAGCCGCACGCGCTCGCCGGGGCGCAGCAGCAGGTCCTGCGGCGGCCGGCCGTTGAGCGTGATCGCGTTGCCGATGCGTCCCGCGTGCGCGATGTCGTGCCGGCTGCCGAAGCTCTCGCTGACCTGGCCTCCCTCGCCCAGCCGCCAGTCGTCCAGCACCCAGGTGAGGTCGCGGTCCACCGGCGGCGGCTGGGCCTCGTCCACCACCAGCGCGCCGTACAGGCCGCGCTCCATCTGCTCGCTGCTGCGCAGGTGCGAGTGGTACCAGTAGGTGCCCGCGTCCGGCAGCTCGAATTCGTAGGTGAAGCGCCCGCCCGGCGGGATCGGCGGCTGGGTGAGATGGGGCACGCCGTCCATGGCGTTGGGCACCCGCAGGCCGTGCCAGTGCACGGTGGTCTCCTGTGGCAGCCGGTTCTCCACCACGACGCGCAGCCGCTCGCCCTGGCGCGCGCGGATCAGCGGGCCGGGCACGCCCCCGGCGTAGCCCCAGGCCGCGACCGGCGGCTGGGCGGCGCCGCGCACCGGCACTGCGACGGGCGCGGCCACCAGCGTGTACTCGCGCACCGCGGCCGTCGCGGAACGTTGCGCGCAGCCGGTCGCCAGCCATACCGCCGGCGGCACGGTGGCGGCCAGCCAGCGGCGGCGGTTGAACAGGAAGGTCGGGGGCATCTGCATGCGGGGCGGGGCAATGGCGTGGCGGGGTCCTTGGCACCCACTATAGAGCCCGCTGGCTACACTGCCCGCCCATGGCCTCCCGACCCGCCGACCCGGCCAAGGGTTCCCCGCGCTCGCTGTCCGGCCTGGCGCCGTTCCTGAGGCCCTACCGCGGCCGCATCGCCGCGGCCGGCCTGTTCCTGGTGCTGGCGGCAGCGGCCACGCTGGCGTTCCCCCTCGCGCTGCGCGGCCTGATCGACGGCGGCCTGGCCGCCTCGCAACGCGGCGAGCAGCTGCTGGCCCTGCGCGAGCATTTCCTGGCGCTGTTCGCGGTGGCGGTGGCGCTGGGCCTGTTCTCGGCGGCGCGCTTCTACATGGTCAGCTGGCTGGGCGAGCGCGTCACGGCCGACCTGCGCAGCGCGGTGTACGCCCACGTGCTGCGGCAGAGCCCGGAATTCTTCGAGACCACGCAGACCGGCGAGGTGCTGTCGCGCCTGACCACCGATACGACGCTGGTGCAGACCGTGGTGGGCTCCTCGCTGTCGCTGGGCCTGCGCAACGCGGTGATGGGCGTGGGCGCGCTGGCCATGCTGGTATGGACCAACCCCTACGTGATGTCGCTGGTGCTGCTGGCGCTGCTGGGCGTGGTGCTGCCGGCCATGGCCTTCGGCCGCCGGGTGCGCCGCCTGTCGCGCGCCAGCCAGGACCGGGTGGCGGACTCCAGTGCCATCGCGGCCGAGGTGCTCAATGCCATCCCGGTGGTGCAGAGCTACACCGCCGAGGGGCGCGAGGCACGGCGCTTCGGCGAGGCCACCGACCACGCATTCCACACCGGCGTGCGCCGCACGCGCGCGCGGGCGCTGCTGGTGGCCTTCGTCATCGTCGCCAACGCCGCGCTGCTGCTGTGGGGCCTGTACCAGGGCACGCAGGCGGTGCTGGCCGGCCGCATCACCCCGGGGCACCTGGGCCAGACGGTGGTGTACGTGATCATCTTCGCCGGCGCGGTGGCGGTGCTGGGCGAGGTCTATGGCGACCTGCTGCGCGCGGCCGGCGCCACCGAGCGGCTGATGGAGCTGCTGGACGCGCGCTCGCCGGTGGCCTCGCCGCCGCAGCCCGCGCCGGCCCGCGTGCCGGCGGGCGGCAGTGCGCTGGAGCTGCAGGCCGTCACCTTCCACTACCCCTCGCGCCCGCGGCAGCCGGCGCTGCGCCAGCTGAGCCTGGCGGTGGCGCCGGGCGAGACGGTGGCCCTGGTGGGCGCCAGCGGGGCCGGCAAGACCACGGTGTTCCAGCTGCTGCTGCGCTTCTACGACCCCACCGAAGGCCGCATCCTGATCGATGGCGTGACGGTGCGCGAGATGGCCTTGTCCGAGCTGCGCGGGCGCATCGCCATCGTGCCGCAGGAGCCGGTGATCTTCTCCTCCAGCGCGATGGACAACATCCGCTACGGCCGGCCGCAGGCCAGCGACGAGGAGGTGGTGGCGGCCGCGCGCGCCGCCTTCGCCCACGGCTTCATCGAGGCGCTGCCGGAGGGCTATGCCACCTTCCTGGGCGAGCGTGGCGTGCGCCTGTCGGGCGGCCAGCGCCAGCGCATCGCGATCGCGCGCGCCATGCTCAAGGACGCGCCCCTGCTGCTGCTGGACGAGGCCACCAGCGCGCTGGACGCCGAGAGCGAGCGCATGGTGCAGGCGGCGCTGCAGTCGGCCATGCGCGGGCGCACCACGCTGGTCATCGCGCACCGGCTGGCGACCGTGCAGCAGGCCGACCGCATCGTGGTGCTGGAGCAGGGGCGCATCGTGGAACAGGGCCGGCACGAGGCGCTGGTGGCCGCGGGCGGCCTGTATGCCCGACTGGCTGCTTTGCAGTTCATGGACTGACACCTTCTGTTTTGGCTGGCAGGCTGGCTGGAGGGCTGCAGATGCTCCTCGCCTTCCCCCCCTTCTCCCCCCGCCGGGGCGAAGAGGGGCGCCTTGGATTTGCCCGCGCGCGCCGAATACGGATCTACCGGGGTGAGGTCGCGGTACGGAGTTGGCGCGCCACGGCGCGAACCTGCAGTTGGACGCGCTTCGAGGCCGGCAGGCTCGGAGCCGCTGGCCGCGCGAAGCGCTGGCCAGAACGAGACAGTAGGGACGGCACGAATGTCCCCTTACGAGCCAGCCGCGCTTTGCGCGCTGGCTCGCAGCTCCGAGCTGGTCGGCCAGCCATCCCTAGGACTGCAGCGCCCAGGCCGTGGTGCACCGCGAAGGTGGCGACGGTGCCGGGTAGCTCCGTAGCCGGCGTGAAGAAACCAAATCAAGGCTCCCCTCTTCGCCCCGGCGGGGGCGAAGAGGGGCGGGGGGGAGAAGGGGGGGATGGCGAGGAGCTTCTACAGCCTTGAAAGCAGGCCAGACCGAAACACTACTGAACCGGCCCTTTCAGAGCCTTCGGGATGGGCAGCGGCAACACCCCGATCCCCTCCTCCAGCAAGGCCTGCGTCTCCTCCCGCGTGGCCTGCCCGCGGATCCCCCGCTCCTCGGCCTCGCCGTAGTGCATGCGGCGCGCCTCGTCGGCAAAACGCTCGCCCACGTCCTCGGTGTGCGCCATCACGTGGCGCACCATCTTCAGCCAGGCCGCCTGCAGGGCGGCCGGCCCGGCGGCCATCACGTCCTGGCGCGCCGGCTGCGGCTGCGACTGCTGCGGCCGCGGCTCGGCCGCGCCCAGGTTGAGGCGCGGCGCGCTGAGCATCTTGGTGACCTGCGTGTCGCCGCACATCGGGCATTCGACCAGGCCGCTCTGCAGCTGGTCCTGGAAGGCGTCCTCGTTGGCGAACCAGCCTTCGAAGACGTGCTCCTGCGGGCACTGGAGGTTGAGCACTTTCATGACGGCTCAGATTGTGGCTGCCATTCCAAATTCCAGGCGCCGGAAAGGACGTTCTGCAGCCACAGCGCGCCGGTCAGGGTCTTGGCGTCGGTGACGACGCCCTCGCGGCACCAGGCCTGCAGCTGCGCCGGCGCGACGGCGATCACATCCAGGAACTCGCCGGCATCCAGCTGGCGGCCGCCCGGGCGCAGGCCGCGGGCGAACCAGATGTCGATGAACTCGTCCGAATAACCGATGCAGGGATGCAGCTGGCCGGCATGGGCCCACTCGCCGGCCACGTAGCCGGTCTCCTCCTGCAGCTCGCGGCGGCCGCAGGCCAGCCGGTCCTCGCCCGCACCGAGCTTGCCGGCGGGGAACTCCACCATCACGCGGCCCACCGGATGGCGGTACTGGCGCTCCATCACCACCCGCCCGTCGTCCAGCAGCGGGACCACCATCACGGCGCCGGGATGCAGGATGTACTCTCGCGTGGCGCTGCCGCCATCGGGCAGGGCCACCGTGTCGCGCACCACGTGCAGGAAGTCGCCGCGCAGCAGGTGCTCGCGGCCGGTGGTGCGCTCGACCAGGTGCGGGTCGGCCGGGGGAGAGCTCATTCGCGGTGCCGCAGGAGGTAGCGCCAGACGAAGCCGGGGAAGGCCAGCGTCAGGAACAGCGCCGCGGTGACGGCGTAGAACTCCCAGCCCTGGGGCGCGATCTGGCCCAGCCGCCGCTCCAGCAGCAGCGCCATGCCGCCCACCGCGAAGTACAGCAGCACCAGCTCGGCCAGGCGCACGGCCAGGGACTTGGGGCTGCCCAGCGCAACCACGCCCAGCAGGCGCCGCGTGAGGAACGGCAGGTTGGCCGCCAGCAGCGCCAGGACGATCACGAACCAGGTCGATGCGGTCTGGGACATCGCGCGCCCCGCCCCATCACGTGGCCAGCGTCCGGACCACGGCGTCGGCGCACAGCGCCATCAGCCCGCCGGGCAGGATGCCCAGCACCAGCACCAGCGCGCCGTTGAGGGACAGCACGGCCCGCACGTGCGCCGGCGCGGACACGGTGGTGGCCGTGATGGGCGAGTCGAAGTACATCACCTTCACCACCCGCAGGTAGTAGAACGCGCCGATCAGCGACATCACCACCGCGAAGATGGCCAGGCCGATGTAGAACGCCTGCCCCGAGGCGACCAGCGCCTGCAGCACGGCCAGCTTGGCGTAGAAGCCCACCAGCGGCGGGATGCCGGCCAGCGAGAACATGCACACGGCCATGACGCCGGCGTACAGCGGGCTGCGCTGGTTCAGGCCGGCCAGGTCGGAGATCTCCTCGCTCTCGAAGCCCTCGCGCGCCAGCAGCAGGATGATGCCGAAGGTGGCCAGCGTGGTCAGCACGTAGGTCACGATGTAGAACATCGAGGCGCTGTAGGCGTACTGGGCGTTGCTGGTGTTGCCGTTGACGAAGCCGGCGGCCAGGCCCAGGATCACGAAGCCCATCTGCGCGATGGTGGAGTAGGCCAGCATGCGCTTGAGGTTGGTCTGCGCGATGGCGGCCAGGTTGCCCACCAGCAGCGAGCCCACGGCCAGCACCACCAGCATCTGCTGCCAGTCGATGGCCAGCGGCATCATGCCCTCGACCAGCAGGCGGATGGCGATGCCGAAGGCGGCCAGCTCGGGCGCGGCGCCCAGCATCAGGGTCACGGCCGTGGGCGCGCCCTGGTACACGTCGGGGATCCACATGTGGAAGGGCACGGCTCCCAGCTTGAAGGCCAGGCCGGCGACCACGAACACCAGGCCGAACACCAGCACCTCGTGCTTGATGCGGCCCGAGCCGATGGCCTTGAACACCTCGTTGATGTCCAGCGAGCCGGTGGCGCCGTACAGCATGGAGATGCCGTACAGCAGGAAGCCCGAGGCCATGGCGCCCAGCACGAAGTACTTCATGGCGGCCTCGGTCGCCTGCGCGTGGTCGCGGCGCAGCGCCACCAGCGCGTAGCTGGACAGCGTGAGCAGCTCCAGGCCCAGGTAGATCACCAGGAAGTTGCTGGCCGAGACCATCACGAAGATGCCCAGCAGGGAGAACATGGAGAGCAGGAACAGCTCGCCGCCGCGCAGCATGTCGCGCTCGGCCGCGTACGGCCGGCCGTAGACCAGGGTGACCATCACGGCGATGGTGGCGAACACCTTGAGCCAGTTGCCCAGCGGGTCGCTGACCACCATCTTGTTGAAGCCGTACAGCGTCTGGCCGGTCATCGCGAACTCCGCGCTCAGCCAGGCCACCAGGGCCAGGGTGGCCAGGGTCAGGCCGTAGGTCAGGCCGCGCAGCCGGCTCTTGACGCCCAGGTCCACCAGGGCGACCACGCAGGCCATCACCAGCAGGAGGATTTCCGGCGCGACGACGTAGAAGCTCAGTCGGTCAAGCATGGTGGTGTCTTCAGTTCAGTTTGGAAGCCGCCACGTGCTTCAGGAGATCGACCACCGAGGCGTTCATCACGTCGGTGAAGGGCTTGGGATGGATGCCCATGTACAGCACGGCGACAGCCAGGATGCCGAGCATCAGGAACTCGCGCGCGTTGATGTCGGTGAGCTGGCGCACGTCGTCATTGGCCACGGGACCCAGGTACACGCGCTTGAACATCCACAGGGTGTAGGCCGCGCCCCAGATCAGCGCCGTGGCAGCCAGCAGGCCCAGCCAGAAGTTGGCCTTGACGGTGCCCAGGATCACCATCCACTCGCCCACGAACCCGGCGGTGGCGGGCAGGCCGGCGTTGGCCATGGCGAACAGCAGCGCGAACGCGGTGAAGTTGGGCATGGTGTTCACCACCCCGCCGTAGCTGGCGATCTCGCGCGAATGCACCCGGTCGTACAGCACGCCGATGCACAGGAACATGGCGCCCGAGACGAAGCCGTGGGCGATCATCTGCACCAGGCCGCCGGCCACGCCCAGGTCGTTGAAGATGAAGAAGCCCAGGGTCACGAAGCCCATGTGGGCCACCGACGAGTAGGCCACCAGCTTCTTCATGTCCTGCTGCACCATGGCCACCAGGCCCACGTAGATCACCGCGATCAGCGACAGCGCGATCATCAGCCAGGCCCACTCGCGCGAGGCGTCCGGCGCGATCGGCATGGAAAAGCGCAGGAAGCCGTAGGCCCCCAGCTTCAGCATGATGGCCGCCAGCACGGCCGAGCCGCCGGTGGGCGCCTCCACGTGCACGTCGGGCAGCCAGGTGTGCACCGGGAACATGGGCACCTTGACGGCGAAGGCGGCGAAGAAGGCGAAGAACAGCAGCGTCTGCGCCGTGGCCGGCAGCGGCAGCCGGTGCCAGGCGGCGATGTCGAAGCTGCCGCCGGACCGGGTGTACAGGTAGATCAGCGCGATCAGCATCAAGAGCGAGCCGAGCAGCGTGTACAGGAAGAACTTGAAGGCGGCGTAGATCTTGCGCGGCCCGCCCCAGATGCCGATGATCAGGTACATCGGGATCAGCGTGGCCTCGAAGAACACGTAGAACAGCATGCCGTCCAGCGCGCAGAACACGCCGATCATCAGGCCCGACAGGATCAGGAACGCGCCCATGTACTGGTTGACGCGCTCGGTGATCGCCTCCCAGGCGGAGATCACCACCACCACGGTGATGAAGGCCGTCAGCAGCACGAACCAGAACGAGATGCCGTCCACGCCCAGGTGGTAGTGGATGTTGAAGCGCTCGATCCACGGGGCACGCTCGACGAACTGCATCGCGGAGCTGCCGCGGTCGAAGCGGCCGTACAGCGGCAGCGTCACCAGGAAGCCGACCAGCGAGCCGATCAGCGCCAGCCAGCGCACGGCGCGCGCCTGGTCGTCCCGCCCCAAGGCCAGCAGCACCGCGCCGAACAGGATCGGCGTCCAGATCGCCAAGCTCAACAGACCCATTTTTGTTGTTCTCCTATCGTCCCAGCCAGGCCGACCACGGCGCCACGAACCAGGTGAGCAGCACGAACACGCCCACGATCATGGCCAGCGCATAGTGGTAGAGGAAGCCGGTCTGCAGCCGGCGCACCATGAAGGCGAAGGCTCCCACCACGCGGGCGCTGCCGTTGACCAGGGCGCCGTCGATCAGCGCCTGGTCGCCGCCCTTCCACAGCCCCAGGCCCAGGCCGCGCGCGGCGCGGGCGATGATGTTCTCGTTGATCCAGTCCATGTAGTACTTGTTGTCGAGGATCTTGTAGACCGTCTGGAGGTGGGCGCGCAGCGCGGCCGGCAGGGCCGGGTTCACCATGTACATGTACCAGGCCAGCACCACGCCGGCGACGGCCAGGTACAGCACCGGCGTGCTGAAGGCATGCACGGCCATCTGCACCGGGCCATGGAACATCCTGGCCAGTTCCGCCATCGCGGGGTGGCGGGCGGCGTCCACCGTGATGGCGTCCTTGAGGAAGTCGCCGAACAGCATCGGCTGGATGGTCAGGAAGCCGATCACCACCGACGGCAGGGCCAGCAGCAGCAGCGGCGCCGTCACCACCCAGGGCGACTCGTGCGGCTTGCCGTGCGCATCGTGCCCGTGGTGGTGCGGGTCGGGCTCCTCGTCCGAATGGTGGCCGTGGTGGGCGTCCGGGTTTTGGCCGTAGCGCTCCTGGCCGTGGAACACCAGGAAGTACATGCGGAACGAGTAGAAGGCGGTGACGAACACGCCGATCAGCACCGCCCAGTAGGCGAAGCCGGCGCCCGGCAGGCGGCTGAAGTGCACCGCCTCGATGATGCTGTCCTTGGAGTAGAAGCCGGAGAACAGCGGCGTGCCGATCAGCGCCAGCGAGCCCAGCAGTGCAGTGATCCAGGTGATGGGCATGTACTTGCGCAGGCCGCCCATCCAGCGGATGTCCTGGTTGTGGTGCACGCCCATGATGACCGAGCCGGCGGCCAGGAACAGCAGCGCCTTGAAGAAGGCATGCGTCATCAGGTGGAACACCGCCACCGAGTAGGCCGAGGCGCCCAGCGCCACCGTCATGTAGCCCAGCTGCGAGAGCGTGGAGTAGGCCACCACCCGCTTGATGTCGTTCTGGATGATGCCCAAAAAGCCCATGAACAGGGCCGTGATGGCGCCTATCACCAGGATGAAGGACAGCGCGGTGTCGGACAGCTCGTACAGCGGCGACATGCGCGCCACCATGAAGATGCCGGCCGTCACCATGGTGGCGGCGTGGATCAGCGCGGAGATGGGCGTCGGGCCCTCCATCGAGTCGGGCAGCCACACGTGCAGCGGGAACTGCGCGCTCTTGCCCATGGCGCCGATGAACAGGCAGATGCAGATCACGGTGATCAGCATCCACTCGGTGCCCGGGAAACCGAGCTTGGCAAGGTCTGCGCTTTTAGCGAAGACCTCGCCATAGGCGAGCGAACCGGTGTAGGCGGCGATCAGGCCGATGCCCAGGATGAAGCCGAAGTCGCCCACCCGGTTGACCAGGAAGGCCTTCATGTTGGCGAAGATGGCCGACGGCTTGTTGTACCAGAAGCCGATCAGCAGGTAGGACACCAGGCCCACCGCCTCCCAGCCGAAGAACAGCTGCAGGAAGTTGTTGCTCATCACCAGCATCAGCATGGCGAAGGTGAAGAGCGAGATGTAGGAGAAGAAGCGGTTGTAGCCCTCGTCCTCCTCCATGTAGCCGATGGTGTAGATGTGCACCATCAGCGACACGAAGGTCACCACGCACATCATCATGGCCGTCAGGCCGTCGACCAGGAAGCCGACCTCCATGCGCAGGCCGCCCACCACCATCCATTCGTAAATGGTCTGGTTGAACCGGGCGCCGTCGGCGGCCACGCTCTTGAGCGTCATGGCCGACAGCACGAAGGCGATCAGCACGCCCAGGATGGTGGCGGTGTGGGCCAGGCGGCGGCCGATCCACCTTCCACCGAAGGTGGTGCCGAAGATGCCTGCGATGACCGCGCCGGCCAGCGGGGCCATGGGAACGGCGAGCAGGGCCTGTGCATTGAGGGTCTGGCTCATGTTTCTTTTCGACGCGCTGCAGGGCTTCAGCCCTTGAGCGTGTTCAGTTCTTCGACGTTGATGTTCGACTTGTTGCGGAACAGCAGGACCAGGATGGCCAGGCCGATCGCCGACTCCGCCGCCGCGACCGTGAGGATGAAGAACACGAACACCTGGCCGTGCATGTCGCCCAGGTAGTAGGAGAACGCGACGAAGTTCATGTTCACGGCCAGCAGCATCAGCTCGATGGCCATGAGCAGCACGATCAGGTTGCGCCGGTTCAGGAAGATGCCGACCACCGACAGGGCGAACAGGATGGCGCCCAGCGACAGGAAGTGACCGAGGGTGAGGATCATGCCTTCCCCTCCGGCGCGGCCTCGGCCGGCACCGGGGGTGCCGCCAGGGTGGGCGGCAGCTTGACCACCTGCAGCCGGTCGCGCGCCTTCACCCGCACCTGATGGGCCGGGTCCATGTGGCGGCTGTCCTTGCGCTCGCGCAGCGTGAGCGCGATGGCCGCGATGATGGCCACCAGCAGCAGCACGGCCGCGATCTCCAGCGGGTACAGGTACTGCGTGTACAGCAGCTTGCCCAGCTCCTTGGTGTTGGAATAGTCCGCCGCCACGGCCTGCGCCGTCGCCGCGGCCGGGCGCGCCTCCTCGCCGACGCGGAAGCCCCCCATCAGCACGGCCGCCATCTCCAGCGCGATCAGCGCGCCGATGAAGCCGGCCGCGGGGAAATGCTTCCAGAAGCCGGCGCGCAGGCTGTCGAGGTTGATGTCCAGCATCATCACCACGAACAGGAACAGCACCATCACGGCGCCCACGTAGACCAGCACCAGCGAGATCGCCAGGAACTCGGCCCGCAGCAGCAGCCACACGGCCGCCGCCTGGGAGAACGCCAGCACCAGGTACAGCGCGGCGTACACCGGGTTGCGCGCGGTGATGACGCGGAACGATGCGAACAGCAGCACCGCGGAGAACAGGTAGAAGAAGCCAGTCTTGATGTCCATATCGGTCTTCTCGCGGGTCACCGCGGAACCGGCTTTGCCGGGCCGCTGGTGGCGCCCCTTGAGGGCTGAGGGCCGCGGCTCCAGACCTGCTTGAGCAGGTCTGGACGGCCCGAAGAGCTGCTGCCTCTGGCAGCGGCACGGGGCACATGAAGGCGCTTCGGGGTGGTCGTCATTTCTAGCGGTACTTGGCGTCCGCCGCCTTGGCGGCGGCGATCTGCGGCTCGTAGCGGTCGCCCACCGCCAGCAGCATCTCCTTGGTGAAGTACAGGTCGCCGCGCTTCTCGCCGTGGTACTCCAGGGTCTGGGTCTCGACGATGGAATCGACCGGGCAGCTCTCCTCGCAGAAGCCGCAGAAGATGCACTTGGTGAGGTCGATGTCGTAGCGCGTGGTGCGGCGCGTGCCGTCGGCGCGCTGGTCCGACTCGATGGTGATGGCCAGCGCGGGGCACACGGCCTCGCACAGCTTGCAGGCGATGCAGCGCTCCTCGCCGTTCTCGTAGCGGCGCAGCGCGTGCAGGCCCCGGAAGCGCGGGCTGAGCGGCGTCTTCTCCTCGGGGAACTGGATGGTGATCTTGCGGCTGAAGGCGTACTTGCCGGTGATGGCCAGGCCCTTGAACAGCTCGACCAGCATGAAGCTGGACAGGAAGTCCTTGAGCGAGAACGCCGGCGGCCTGGGTAAGGCTTGGGTAGACATGGCGTTGTCCGGTTATTTCCAGATGTTGAACGGGGTCTGCATCCAGGCCCCGACCACGATCAGCCAGACCAGCGTGACCGGGATGAAGATCTTCCAGCCCAGGCGCATGATCTGGTCGTAGCGGTAGCGCGGGAACGTGGAGCGCACCCACAGGAACATGGTGACGACCAGGAAGGTCTTGAGGCCCAGCCAGATCCAGCCGGGGATCCAGTTGAGCAGCGGCGCCTCGATCGGCGGCAGCCAGCCGCCCAGGAACATGATGACGGCCAGGATCGAGACCAGCCACATGTTGGCGTACTCGGCCAGGAAGAACATGGCGAAGCTCATGCCCGAGTACTCGATCATGTGGCCCGCGACGATCTCCGACTCGCCTTCCACTACGTCGAACGGATGCCGGTTGGTCTCGGCCAGGCCGGCGATGAAGTAGACGACGAAGATGGGCAGCAGCGGCAGCCAGTTCCAGGACAGGAAGTTCAGGCCCAGGTCCGCGAACCGGCCGCGGGCCTGGCCCATCACCACGTCGGTCATGTTCAGGCTGGCCGAGACCATCAGCACCACCACCAGGCAGAAGCCCATGGCGATCTCGTAGCTGACCATCTGGGCCGAGGCCCGCAGCGCGCCCAGGAAGGCGTACTTGGAGTTGGAGGCCCAGCCGGCGATGATCACGCCGTACACCTCCAGCGAGGTGATGGCCATGATGAACAGCAGGCCGGCGTTGATGTTGGCCAGCGCCACGTCGGGACCGAAGGGGATCACCGCCCAGGCCGCCAGCGCCGGCATGATGGTCATGATGGGGCCGAGCAGGAACAGCCCCTTGTTGGCCGCCGTGGGGAGGATGATCTCCTTGGTCAGCAGCTTGAGCGCATCGGCGATGGGCTGCAGCAGGCCCAGCGGACCGATGCGGTTGGGGCCCATGCGGATCTGCGTGAAGCCGATGGCCTTGCGCTCCCACAGCGTGAGGTAGGCGACGGCGCCCATCAGCGGCGCGACCACCGCGATGATCTTGATCAGCGTCCAGGCCACCGGCCAGGCGGCGCCGGTCCACCAGGGGGCGGCGATCAGGCCGTTGCCGAACCCGTAGATCGTGTCGATCATGCCGGCGCCCCTTCCACCGCGGCCTGGGCCGCGCGCGCGTCCGCCGTCAGCTGCAGCGACGGCGCGCGGCGCACGATGCCGTCGAGCTGGTAGATGGCCGCCGTGGCCGGGCGGCCGGAAGCTGCCGACAGCTCGATGCGGGTGGACGTCGCGTTGCTCAGCTGGTCGCCCTGGACGAACGCCTCCTGCGCATCCTTCGCGCCGCGGGCGGCCACGAGCACCTCCTGCGCCGACTCCCAGTCGAAGCCCGGCAGGCCGAACATGTTGCCCAGCACGCGCAGCACCTTCCAGGCCGGACGGGTCTCGCCCATGGGCTTGACCACGGCATGGAAGCTCTGGACGCGGCCTTCGGCGTTGACGAAGGTGCCCGGCGTCTCGGTGAACGGCGCGATGGGCAGCAGCACGTCGCTGAATTCCAGGTTGGCCTTGAACGGGCTGAGCGTCACGACCATCTCGGCACGGCCCAGCGTTTCGGCGGCACGGGCACCGGCGGCGGAATCGAACACCGGCTCGTTGTTCAGCAGCAGCACGGCCTTCAGGCCGCCGGCCAGCATCTGGCCGGCATTCAGGCCGCCCTCGTTCGGCAGCGCGCCGGCCAGCTGCGCGCCCACCGTGTTGGCCGCCTCGGTGAGGTAGCCGACGGTCGCGCGGGTGTGCTCGCCGATCCAGCGGGCCAGCGCCAGCAGCGACGAGGCGTTGGCGTGGTGCGCCGCCGCGTTGCCCAGCAGCACGGCCTTGCGCTCGCCCGACAGCAGCGAGCGGGCCATGGCCCTGGCGGTCTCGGACGCCTCGGCCTGGGCCGGGGCGGGGACACCCTTCTCGGAAGCGATGGCGGCGGCGACGCCCGCCAGGGCGCGGACCCATTCGCCGGCGGCGACCACGGACTTGGCCGCGATGGGCATGGCCCAGTCGCTGTCGGCGTCGTGCACCACGGAGACCTGCGCGCCCTTGCGCGCGGCCATGCGCACGCGCAGCGAGAACAGCGGATGGTCCTTGCGCAGGTTGGAGCCGACCACCAGCACGCGCTGCAGCTCGGACAGCGCCGCGATGCGGGTGCCCAGCCAGCGCACGCCCTCGAAGGGGGTGAACTGCGCGTGCCGCAGGCGATGGTCGATGTTCTCGCTGCCCAGGCCGCGCACCAGCCGGCCGGCCAGGAACAGCTCCTCCACGGTGCTGTGCGGGCTCACCAGGGCCCCGATGGCCTTGGCGCCATGGTCGGCCTTGACCAGCTTCAGGCCATGGACCACGTACTCCAGCGCGGTCTGCCAGTCCACGGTCTTCCACTCGCCGCCCTGCTTGAGCATGGGCGCCGTGAGCCGCTCGCCGGTGTTGAGCGCCTCGTAGGAGAAGCGGTCGCGGTCGGCCAGCCAGCATTCGTTGACGGCCTCGTTCTCCAGCGGCAGCACCCGCATCACGCGGTTGTTCTTGACCTGCACGATCAGGTTGGCGCCGGTGGAATCGTGCGGGCTGACCGACTTGCGGCGCGACAGCTCCCAGGTGCGGGCGCTGTAGCGGAAGGGCTTGCTGGTCAGCGCGCCGACCGGGCACAGGTCGATCATGTTGCCCGAGACCTCGGAGTCGACCGTGTCGCCCAGCACCGTGGTGATCTCGCTGTGCTCGCCGCGGTGGATCATGCCCAGCTCCATCACGCCGGCCACTTCCTGGCCGAAGCGCACGCAGCGGGTGCAGTGGATGCAGCGGCTCATCTCCTCGGTGGAGATGAGCGGGCCGATGTCCTTGTGCGGCACGACGCGCTTCTCCTCCTCGTAGCGCGAGGAGGAGCCGCCGTAGCCCACGGCCAGGTCCTGCAGCTGGCATTCGCCTCCCTGGTCGCAGATGGGGCAGTCCAGCGGGTGGTTGATGAGGAGGAACTCCATCACCGACTGCTGGGCCTTGATGGCCTTGTCGCTGCGCGTGCGCACCACCATGCCGTTGGTCACCGGGGTGGCGCAGGCGGGCATGGGCTTGGGCGCCTTCTCCACGTCCACCAGGCACATGCGGCAGTTGGCGGCGATGGAGAGCTTCTTGTGGTAGCAGAAATGCGGGATGTAGGTGCCGACCTTCTCGGCGGCATGCATGACCATGCTGCCGTCGGCGATCTCCACCTTCTGTCCGTCTAGGGTGATTTCAGCCATGTTGTGCTTTCGACGGTCAGCCGCGCGCGCCCGCGGGCACCGGGACCTGGCCGTCCGAGGTGGGCAGGTTGGGCCGGGCGATCTTGGCCTCGAACTCGTGCCGGAAGTGCTTGATCATGGCGCGCACCGGCATCGCCGCCGCGTCGCCGAGGGCGCAGATGGTGCGGCCCTGGATGTTGTCGGCCACCGAGTTGAGCAGGTCCATGTCGCTGGGCTTGCCGTGGCCGTTGTCGATGCGGTCCACCACGCGCCACAGCCAGCCCGTGCCTTCGCGGCAGGGCGTGCACTGGCCGCAGGACTCGTGCATGTAGAAATAGGACAGCCGCTTGAGCGACTGCACCATGTCGCGCGTCTCGTCCATCACGATGACGGCGCCCGAGCCCAGCATGGAGCCGGCCTTGGCGATGGAGTCGTAGTCCATCGTGCAGTCCATCATGGCGCTGGCGGGCAGCACCGGCGCGGACGAGCCGCCCGGGATCACGGCCTTGAGCTTCCTGCCGCCGCGCACGCCGCCGGCCAGCTCCAGCAGCTTGCTGAACGGCGTGCCCAGCGGGATCTCGTAGTTGCCGGGCAGCTCCACGTCGCCGGACACCGAGAAGATCTTGGTGCCGCCGTTGTTCGGCTTGCCGCACTCCAGGTAGGCCTGGCCGCCGTTGCGGATGATCCAGGGCACCGCGGCGAAGGTCTCGGTGTTGTTGATGGTGGTGGGCTTGCCGTACAGGCCGAAGCTGGCCGGGAACGGCGGCTTGAAGCGCGGCTGGCCCTTCTTGCCCTCCAGCGACTCCAGCAGCGCCGTCTCCTCGCCGCAGATGTAGGCGCCGAAGCCGTGCGCCGCGTGCAGCTGGAAGCTGAAGCTCGAGCCCAGGATGTTGCTGCCCAGCAGGCCGGCCGCCCTCGCCTCCTCCAGCGCCTCCTCGAAGCGCTCGTAGGTCTGGAAGATCTCGCCGTGGATGTAGTTGTAGCCCACGGTGATGCCCATCGCGTAGGCCGCGATGATCATGCCCTCGATGACAATGTGCGGGTTGTAGTGCAGGATGTCGCGGTCCTTGCACGTGCCCGGCTCGCCCTCGTCGGAGTTGCACACCAGGTACTTCTGGCCCGGGAACTGGCGCGGCATGAAGCTCCACTTCAGGCCGGTGGGGAAGCCCGCGCCGCCGCGGCCGCGCAGGGCCGATTCCTTGACGGTGGCGATCACCTGGTCCTGGGTCAGACCCTCGGCGATGATCCTGCGCAGCGCCTTGTAGCCGTCGCGCGCCTCGTAATCCGCGAGGCGCCAGTTGGTGCCGTCGAGCCGGGCGTAGATCTGCGGGTTGATGTGGCGGCCGTGGAAGCAGGTCTGCACCCCGGTCGCCTGGAATTGCGAGAGAACTTGGCTGGCGTTCATTACTGCTGCTCCGCCTTGCGCAAGCCGTCGACCAGTTGGTCCAGCTTGTCGCTGCTCATGAAGCTGCACATGGTGCGGTCGTTGACCAGCATCACCGGCGAGTCGGCGCAGGCGCCCAGGCACTCGCTCTGCTGCAGGGTGAAAAGGCCGTCGGGCGTGGTCTCGCCCATGGCGATGCCCAGCCGCTGCTCCAGGTGGTGCAGCGCCTTGGCGCCGTCGCGCAGCTGGCACGGCAGGTTGGTGCAGACGCCCAGCTTGTAGCGGCCCACCGGCTTCTGGTTGTACATGTTGTAGAAGGTCGTGACCTCGTGGACCGCGATGGTCGGCATGCCCAGGTAGCGGGCGACCGCCTCCTCGCTGTCCTTGCTCACGTAGCCCTGCTCCTGCTGCACGATGGCCAGGCAGGCCATCACCGCCGACTGCTTCTGGTCGGCCGGGTACTTGGCCACTTCGCGGTCGAAGCGGGCGCGGGTTGCGTCAGAAATCATCGATCGATCTCCCCGAACACGATGTCCATCGTCCCGATGATGGCGACCGCGTCGGCAATCATGTGGCCGCGCCCCATCTCGTCGAGGGAAGCCAGGTGCGCGAAGCCGGGCGCGCGGATCTTCAGGCGGTAGGGCTTGTTGGCGCCGTCGCTGACGATGTAGATGCCGAACTCGCCCTTGGGATGCTCCACCGCGGCGTAGGCCTCGCCCTCGGGCACGCGGAAGCCCTCGGAGAAGAGCTTGAAGTGATGGATCAGCTCTTCCATGTTGGCCTTCATGGACTCGCGGTCCGGCGGCGCCACCTTGTGGTTGTCGGTGATCACCGGGCCGGGGTTGGCGCGCAGCCAGGCCACGCACTGCCGGATGATCCTGTTGGACTCGCGCATCTCCTGTACGCGCACCAGGTAGCGGTCGTAGCAGTCACCGGTGGCGCCGACCGGGATGTCGAAGTCCATCTTGTCGTAGACCTCGTACGGCTGCTTCTTGCGCAGGTCCCAGGCAATGCCCGAGCCGCGCAGCATGGGGCCGGTGAAGCCCAGGTTGAGCGCCCGCTCGGGCGCCACCACGCCGATGCCCACGGTGCGCTGCTTCCAGATGCGGTTGTCGGTCAGCAGCGTCTCGTACTCGTCCACGTACTTGGGGAAGCGCCGGGCGAAGTCGTCGATGAAGTCCAGCAGCGTGCCGCTGCGGTTCTCGTTGAGCTGCCGGATGGCCCGCTCGTTGCGCACCTTGCTGGCCTGGTACTGCGGCATGCTGTCGGGCAGGTCGCGGTACACGCCGCCCGGGCGGAAGTAGGCCGCGTGCATGCGCGCCCCGGACACCGCCTCGTACATGTCGAACAGGTCCTCCCGCTCGCGGAAGCAGTAGATCAGCATGTTCATCGCGCCGCAGTCCAGGCCGTGCGCGCCCAGCCACAGCAGGTGGTTCAGCAGGCGCGTGATCTCGGCGAACATGACGCGGATGTACTGCGCGCGGATCGGCACCTCGATGCCCATCATCTTCTCGATGGCCAGGCAGTAGGCATGCTCGTTGCACATCATGGACACGTAGTCCAGGCGGTCCATGTAGGGCAGCGACTGGATGTAGGTCTTGGTCTCGGCCAGCTTCTCGGTGGCGCGGTGCAGCAGGCCGATGTGCGGGTCGGCGCGCTGGATCACCTCGCCGTCGAGCTCCAGCACCAGGCGCAGCACGCCGTGCGCGGCCGGATGCTGCGGACCGAAGTTCAGGGTGTAGTTCTTGATCTCAGCCATTGCCCATGCCCCGCCCGGCCTGGATGCCGCCGTAGTGGTCCTCGCGGATGATGCGCGGCGTGATCTCGCGCGGCTCGATGGTCACCGGCTGGTAGATCACGCGCTGGCGCTCGGGGTCGTAGCGCATCTCGACATGGCCGGACACGGGGAAGTCCTTGCGGAACGGGTGGCCGATGAAGCCGTAGTCGGTCAGGATGCGGCGCAGGTCGGCATGTCCCTCGAACACGATGCCGAACAGGTCGAAGGCCTCGCGCTCGAACCAGTTGGCCGCGCTCCACAGGCCGGTGATCGAGTCCACCAGGGGCAGCTCGTCGTCGGGTGCGAACACCCGCAGCCGCACGCGCTGGTTCAGGCTCACGGACAGCAGGTGCACCACGACCGCGTAGCGCGGGCCGTCCCAGCCGCCGTCGCGGTACTCGGAGTAGTCGATGCCGCACAGGTCCAGCATCTGCTCGAAGCGGCAGTCCGGCGCGTCGCGCAGCACCTGGGCGGCCTTCAGGTAGTTGGCCGCGGTCACGGTGACGGAGACCTCGGCGAGCTTGAGCTCGATGCGCTTGGCCAGGGGGCCCAGTGCGGCGGCCAGGGTCTCTTTCAGCGCCGCGGGGTCCACGGCGAAGGGAGTGGTCGTCATGGTGCTTAAGCCCGGGCGATGGTCTGCGTGCGGCGGATCTTCTGCTGCAGCTGGATGATCCCGTACAGCAGCGCCTCGGCCGTGGGCGGGCAGCCGGGGACGTAGACGTCCACCGGCACGATGCGGTCGCAGCCGCGCACCACCGAGTAGCTGTAGTGGTAGTAGCCGCCGCCGTTGGCGCAGGAGCCCATGGACAGCACCCAGCGCGGCTCGGGCATCTGGTCGTAGACCTTGCGCAGCGCCGGCGCCATCTTGTTGCACAGCGTGCCGGCCACGATCATCAGGTCGGACTGGCGCGGGCTGGGGCGGAACAGCATGCCGAAGCGGTCGATGTCGTAGCGCGCGGCGCCCGCGTGCATCATCTCCACGGCGCAGCAGGCCAGGCCGAAGGTCATGGGCCACAGCGAGCCCGTCTTGGCCCAGTTGATGACGCTGTCCACGGTCGTCGTGACGACGCCCTTGTCGAGAATGCCTTGATCAGCCATTGCGAAAAAACCTTTGCTTAGGGCGCGCGGGGACTCACTCCCACTCGAGCGCGCCCTTCTTCCATTCGTAGACGAAGCCCACGACCAGGATGCCCAGGAAAACCATCATGGCCCAGAAGCCCACCGGCCCGATCTCCTTGAGCGCCACGGCCCAGGGGAAGAGGAAGGCGATCTCCAGGTCGAACAGGATGAACAGGATGGCGACGAGGTAGTAGCGCACGTCGAACTTCATGCGCGCATCCCCGAAGGCCTCGAAGCCCGACTCGTAGGGCGAGTTCTTGGCGGCGTCCGGCTTGTTGAAGCCAGCGGCGCCGGCGAAGAAATAGCCCAGCAGCTGCGGAACCACGCCGACCCCGATCCCGACCAGGATGAACAGGAGAACTGGGAGGTACTGGTCTAGGCTCATCTCGGGGCTCTGATCACCGCTTCAAGCCCCCGGGCGCGGCCGGGGGCTCTTGTATCTGGTGCCGTCGGCGAGACTCGAACTCGCACAGCTTTCGCCACTACCCCCTCAAGATAGCGTGTCTACCAATTTCACCACGACGGCGGCGTGTTGCTGCCCGGAAAGCGCCATGAGGCTGCTGGTCTTGTGGCTCTCCGGACAGCCTGAGAGTTTACCCTGAAACACGGTCGTTTCTCCCTGAAACGACACGAGAAACGCGAGCCTAGCGCGTGGGGATCTGCCCCGCGCCCGAGGCCGGCGTCGCGGGCGCCGCCGGGACCGCCGCAGCGCCGGGTGCGGCCGGCGCAGGCGCGGCCGTGCCGGGGATCTGCGCGGCGCCCGAAGCCGCCGGCGCCGGCGTGGGCACGGCAGCGGGCGCGGAGGCCGGTGCACGGTCCAGCACGCTGCCGGAATCAACCGGGCGCAGGTTGCCGAAGTAGGCCAGCGCCAGCGTGCAGACGAAGAACACGGCGGCCAGCACGGCCGTCGTGCGCGACAGGAAGTTGGCGCTGCCGGTGGCGCCGAACAGGCTGCCCGAGCCGCCGCTGCCGAAGGCCGCGCCCATGTCGGCGCCCTTGCCGTGCTGGATGAGGATGAGCCCGATCATGCCCAGCGCCGAGAGCAGCTGGACCGCGAGGATGAGGGTGAGCAGTACGTTCATGTCGTGGTGAGTCCTAATCTGGTGCGCTTCAGGCGGTGGCGGCGCGGGCGGCGGCGATGATCTGCAGGAAATCCGCGGCCTTGAGCGAGGCCCCGCCGATCAGGCCGCCGTCGATGTCCGGCTGGGCCAGCAGGCTGGCGGCATTGGCGGCGTTCATGCTGCCGCCGTAGAGGATGGCGACGCGGTCGCTGTGCGCGGTGGCCGCCTGCAGCTGCGCGCGCAGCACGGCATGCACCTGCTGGGCCTGCCCGGGCGTGGCGGTCCGGCCGGTGCCGATGGCCCAGACCGGCTCGTAGGCGACCGCGATCTCGCTGATGCAATGCCCGTTGGCGTGGATCACGGCGGCCAGCTGGCGCTTGACCACCGCCTCGGTCTGGCCGGCCTCGCGCTCGGCCAGCGTCTCGCCGACGCAGACGATGGGCGTGATGCCGTGCGCGAGCGCCGCCTTGGCCTTGTCGGCCACCAGCGCGTCGCTCTCGCCGTGGTACTGGCGGCGCTCGGAATGCCCGACGATGGCGAAACGCACGCCGAACTCCTTGAGCATGGCGGCCGACACCTCGCCGGTGTAGGCGCCCTGCTCGTGGCGCGAGACGTCCTGCGCGCCGAGCTCGAGCGCCGAGCCGTGGCGCAGCATCTGCACCTGCGCCAGGTAGGGCGCCGGCGCGCAGACCGCCACCTGGCAGCCCGCATCGGCACCCATGCCCGCCACCACGGCGCGCACCAGCGCGTCGTTGGCGGCGATGCCGCCGTTCATCTTCCAGTTGCCGGCGATGAGCTTTTTCTTTTTCATGTTCACCAGGTGAGGACGATCTTGCCGATGTGCTGGTTGGATTCCATCAGCGCATGGGCCTGCGCGGCGTCGGCGGCGGCAAAGGTGCCGTGGATCACCGGCTTGATGGCGCCCGCCTCGATCAGCGGCCACACCTTCTCGCGCAGCGCGGCGGCGATGGCCGCCTTGAAGGCCACCGGCCGCGGCCGCAGCGTGGAGCCGGTGACCGTGAGCCGGCGCCGCAGCACCAGGCCGGCGTTGAATTCGCTCTTGGCGCCGCCCTGCACGGCGATGATGACCAGCCGCCCGTCCTCGGCCAGGCACTCGACCTCGCGCGCGACGTAGCCGCCGGCCACCATGTCCAGGATGACGTCCGGGCCGGCGCCGCCGGTGAGCCGCTTGGCCTCGGCAGCGAAGTCGGCCGTCTTGTAGTTGATGGCGTGGTCGGCCCCCAGCGCCAGGCAGGCCTGGCACTTGTCGTCGCTGCCGGCGGTGACGATCACCGTGGCCCCAAGGGCCTTGGCCATCTGGATCGCCGTGACGCCGATGCCGCTGGAGCCGCCCTGCACCAGCAGCGCCTCGCCCGGCTGCAGGCGGCCGCGGTCGAACACGTTGCTCCAGACGGTGAAGAAGGTCTCGGGCAGCGAGGCCGCCTCGACGTCGGACAGGCCGCGCGGCACCGGCAGGCACTGGCCCACGGGCGCCACGCACAGCTGCGCGTAGCCGCCGCCGGCCACCAGCGCGCAGACGCGGTCGCCGGCCTTGAAGCCGGCCGCCGCCATCGCCCGGGCGTCGCCGCCGACGATCTCGCCGGCCACTTCCAGCCCCGGGATGTCGGACGCGCCAGGCGGCACCGGGTAGTTGCCGGTGCGCTGCAGCACGTCCGGACGGTTCACGCCGCTGGCGGCCACGCGCAGCAGCACCTCGCCGGCACCCGCGACGGGGTCGGGACGCTCGGCCAGCCGCAGCACCTCGGGGGCGCCGTAGCTGCTGATCTCAACCGCTTTCATGGTCGTTTCGGCCCGCAGCCCGCCCGCATCGGGCGGGCTGCTGCAGCTTTTGCCGGCGAATCACTCGCCTTGCGGCTCGACCGGAGCCGCCTGCTGGGGCTCGCGCGGCTCACGCGGCTCACGAGACTCGCGCGGCGGACGGTCGCCCCGCTCGGCACGCTCGCGGCGCTCGCCGCCGTTGTGCTCGGGCATGCCGGCCGGGCGCTCCAGCAGCGCCTTCATGGACAGCTTGACGCGGCCCTTCTCGTCGGTCTCCAGCACCTTGACGCGCACCACCTGGCCTTCGGACAGGTAGTCGCCGACCTTCTCCACGCGCTCATGGGCGATCTGGCTGATGTGCAGCAGGCCGTCCTTGCCGGGCAGCAGGTTGATCAGCGCGCCGAAGTCCAGGATCTTGGTGATCGGGCCTTCGTAGACCTTGCCGATCTCCACTTCCGCGGTGATCTGCTCGATGCGCTTCTTGGCTTCCTCCGCCTTGGCGGCGTCGGTCGCCGCGATGGTGATGGTGCCGTCTTCCTCGATGTTGATCTGGCAGCCGGTCTCGTCGGTCAGCGCGCGGATCACCGCGCCGCCCTTGCCGATCACGTCGCGGATCTTCTCGGGGTTGATCTTCATGGTGTAGAGCTTGGGCGCGAAGCTGCTCACCTCGGTCTTGGCCTCGCCCATGGCCTCCTGCATCTTGCCCAGGATGTGCATGCGCGCCTCCTTGGCCTGGGCCAGGGCGACCTGCATGATCTCCTTGGTGATGCCCTGGATCTTGATGTCCATCTGCAGGGCGGTGATGCCGTTGGTGGTGCCGGCCACCTTGAAGTCCATGTCGCCCAGGTGGTCCTCGTCGCCCAGGATGTCGGTCAGCACCGCGAAGCGGTTGCCTTGCTTGATCAGGCCCATGGCGATGCCGGCCACGTGCGCCTTCATGGGCACGCCGGCGTCCATCATGGACAGGCAGCCGCCGCACACCGAGGCCATGGACGAGGAGCCGTTGGACTCGGTGATCTCCGACACCACGCGGATGGTGTAGGGGAACTCCTCCTTGGTCGGCAGGCAGGCCGCCAGCGCGCGCTTGGCCAGCCGGCCGTGGCCGATCTCGCGGCGCTTGGTCGAGCCCATGCGGCCCACCTCGCCGGTGGCGAAGGGGGGCATGTTGTAGTGGAACATGAAGCGGTCCTCGAACTCGCCGGCCAGCGCGTCGATGCGCTGCGCGTCGCGCTCGGTGCCCAGCGTGGTGACCACCAGGGCCTGGGTCTCGCCGCGGGTGAACAGCGCCGAGCCGTGGGTGCGCGGCAGCACGCCGTTGCGGATCTCGATCGGGCGCACGGTGCGGGTGTCGCGGCCGTCGATGCGCGGCTCGCCGGCCAGGATCTGGCTGCGCACGATGGACGACTCGATGCCGAACAGCAGGTCGGCCACCTTGGCCGCGTCGAACTCGCTGCCTTCGGCCTTCAGGCTGTCGAGCACGGAGGCCGAGGCCTCGCGCAGGGCCTGGGTGCGGGCCTGCTTGCTGCGGATCTGGTAGGCGGCGCGCAGCTTCTCTTCGGCCAGGGCCTTGACCTTGGCGATGAAGGGCTCGTCCTGCGCCGGCGGCTGCCAGTCCCACACCGGCTTGCCGGCCTCGCGCACCAGCTCGTGGATGGCATTGATGGCGATCTTGCCCTGCTCGTGGCCGAACACCACGGCGCCCAGCATCACCTCCTCGGGCAGCTGCTGCGCCTCGGACTCGACCATCAGCACGGCGGCCTCGGTGCCGGCCACCACCAGGTCCAGCTGCGATTCCTTGCGCTGGGTCTGGCCGGGGTTGAGCACGTACTCGCCGTTGACGTAGCCCACGCGCGCGGCGCCGATCGGTCCGGCGAACGGGATGCCGGAGATCGCCAGCGCGGCGCTGGTGCCGATCATGGCGGCGATGTCGGCGTCCACCTCGGGGTTGAGCGACAGCGTGTGGATGACCACGTGCACTTCGTTGAAGAAGCCCTCGGGGAACAGCGGCCGGATCGGGCGGTCGATCAGGCGGGAGGTCAGCGTCTCCAGCTCGCTGGGCTTGGCCTCGCGCTTGAAGAAGCTGCCGGGGATCTTGCCCGCGGCGTAGGTCTTCTCGATGTAGTCGACGGTCAGCGGGAAGAAGTCCTGGCCCGGCTTGGCGGTCTTGGAGGCGACCACGGTGGCCAGCACCACGGTGTCGTCGATGTTGACCACCACGGCGCCGCCGGACTGGCGCGCGATCTCGCCGGTTTCCAGGGTGACGGTGTGCTGGCCCCAGGTGAAGGTCTTGCTGACTTTGTTGAAGATGCTCATGTCCTGACTCTCTCTCGTTGGGAGGAGCGCTGGGAGCGAACACGATGCCATTCCATCAGGGGCCGCCAGCCGGCGGGACCGGGCCCCTGGTGGAATGACACAGCGCGTATCCGTTCCGTCCTGCTCCGAAATGAAACGCGCCTGAGCTAGCGGGCTAACTCAGGCGCGTCTCGCGTTTTCTTTGCGCGGGCTTACTTGCGCAGGCCCAGCTTGCCGATCAGCGCCGTGTAGCGGTCGGCGTCGGCGCCCTTCAGGTAGGCCAGCAGGCTCTTGCGGCGGTTCACCATGCGCAGCAGGCCGCGGCGGCCGTGGTGGTCCTTGGCATGGGTCTTGAAGTGCGGCGTCAGCTCGTTGATGCGGGCGGTGAGCAGCGCGACCTGGACTTCCGGGCTGCCGGTGTCGCTGGCCGAGCGGGCGTGGGTCTTGACGACCTCGGCCTTGTTGATGGCGGTCATGGGGTTTCCTTGAAAAAATGGTTTTGACTTGCGTTGGCGCTGGAACGGCCCCAACGTGCGCCCTGCCATAGGCAAAGCCCCGGGATTATAGCCGTCCCGCGCCGGGCCGCCGGCCGGGTGCGCTGGCGCCCAGCAGCACACCGCCCAGCACCAGCGCGCAGCCGGCCAGCTGCCCGGCGCCCAGTACCTCGCCCAGCACCAGGGCCGACAGCGCCAGCGCTGACACCGGCAGCCAGGCGGTGGTCAGGGCGGCCAGGCCCCCGCTCAGCCGCGCCGCACCGGCGTACCAGAGCCAGAAACCCAGCACCGTAGGCACCCAGGCGTAGTAGGCGGTGGCCGCCCAGGCCGAGGCAGGCACCTGCAGGCGCCAGGGGCGCTCCAGCAGGGCCGGCAGCAGCGACAGCAGCAGGCCCAGCGCCGCCATGCTGGACGACAGCGCCAGGGCCGGCAGCGGCTGGCGCAGCCGCTTGTTCAGCAGGATGAACACCGCCTCGCAGCCCACCGCGCCCAGGACCAGCAGGTTGCCCAGCCAGGCACCCGGGACAGCCCGGGCCTCGCCCGCCGGCAGGGTGACGACCAGCACCCCGGCCAGCGCCAGGCCCAGGCTGGCGAGCAGCCGGGGGCCCAGGCGCTCGCGCAGCACCAGCAGCGCGAAACCGGCCGCGACGGCGGGCAAGGTGCCGGCCACCACCCCGGCGTCGGCGCCGCTCGCCAGGCGCGTGCCCAGCAGCATCAGCACCGTGTAGCCCACGCTGCCCGCCCCGGCCTGGGCGGCCAGGATCGCGGCGTCGTGCCGGCCCGGGCGCGGCCAGCGGGTGCCGGTGGCTGCCATGAGCACGCAGAACACCGGCAGCGCCAGTGCGAACCGCAGCGCCGTGGCGGTGAACGGCGGCAGTCCCGCCGTCATCAGCTTGCTGGCCACCACCGTGCTGCCCACCGTCACCATCGCCAGGCTGCACAGCAGCAGGCCGACCGCCGCCCTCGCTCCCACCACCATGGCCCCGCTCCTTCGATGCGAAAGCGCCATGCTGCCGCCACGTTGCGCGGCGGTCTTGAACGGGATTGCAGCGCCCGGTTCAGTCCAGCCAGCGCCGCAGGCGCTCCACGCCCTGGCTCAGCCGGTCCAGGTCCCGGGAGGCGAAGCACCAGCGCAGCCAGCCCTGGGCCTCGGGCCCGAAGGCGGTGCCGGGCGCCAGGCCCAGCCCGGCCTCGCCGACCAGGCGCTTGGCCACCTTCAGCGAATCGCCGCTGCCCTCCAGCTGGAAGAAGGCGTACATGCCGCCGCGGGCTGGCGACACGCGCACCCGGGGCAAGGCCTGCAGCTGGGGCACCAGGGTGTCGCGGCAGGCCTTCAGGTGGGCCACCACGCGCGGCGTGACCTCGTCGGCGCGGGCCAGGGCGGCCAGGGCCGCGCGCTGGGTGAACACGCTGGCGCAGGAGGTGTTGAACTCGACCAGCTTGCCCATGGGCTCGGTCATGGCCGGCGGCATCACCAGCCAGCCCAGGCGCCAGCCGGTCATCAGGAAGCTCTTGGAGAAGCTGTGCGCCACTACCAGCCGGTCGTCGGGCCGGGCGATGTCGAGGAAGCTGGGCGCGCAAGGACCGGCTCCCCCCGAAGCGCTGCGCGCCTCCCCCCTGAGGGGGGCGCCCGGCTCGGGGCGGCCCAGCGCCGGGCCGGGCGTGTCCTCGTAGTACAGCCGCTCGTACACCTCGTCCGCCAGGATCCAGGTGCCGGTGGCCCGGCAATGGTCGAGGATGGCCTGCTGCTCGGCGCGGCCGAGGGTCCAGCCGGTCGGGTTGTTGGGCGCGTTCACCACCAGCAACCGGGTGGCGGGCGTCACCGCGGCCAGCAGCGCGGGCAAGTCCAGCGTCCAGGCGCCCTGCACCGGCCGCAGCGGCACGGTGCGCAGCCGGGCGCCCATGATCTGCGGCTGGGCCGTCAGGTTGGGCCACACGGGCGTGACCGCCACCACCTCGTCGCCGGCGTCCACCAGGGCCTGCACCGCCAGCATCAGCGCGTTGACGCCGCCGGAGGTGACGGCGATGCGGTCGGCGCCCACCGGCCCGTGCAGCGCCGAGGTGTAGCCGGCGATCGCCTGGCGCAGCTCGGGCAGGCCCAGGTTGTGCGCGTAGAAGGTCTCGCCCTTGTGCAGCGAGTCGATCGCCGCCTGCCGGATGAAATCCGGCGTGACCTCGTCGCTCTCGCCGAACCAGAAGGCCAGCACGTCGGGCCGGCCCAGGCCGGCGTTGGCCACCTCGCGGATGCGCGAGGCCTCGAGGTCCAGGATGGTCTGTCGCATGGAGTGACTGTAATTCGGTGTGCGGGAATAATCTTTTCTGCTTTTGCGCCCACGGCCGCTTGCAGGAAAGGACCTTGCCATGCCGCGCCCTTCGACGAAAACCTCGCCCGCACCCGCACCCGCACCGGCACCGGCCGCCGTGCGCCGGCACGACGAGCCCGCCGAGCCCGAGCACCGCGGCCTGGACCGCTACGACATCAATATCCTGGCCGAGCTGCAGCGCGACGCCCGCATCACCAACGCCGAGCTGGCGCAGCGCGTGGGCCTGAGCGCCGCGCCGTGCTGGCGCCGCGTGCGCCGGCTGGAGACCGAGGGCTACATCGACGGCTACCACGCCAGCGTCAACCGCCAGAAGATCGGCCTGGGCGTGGTGGCCTTCGTGCGCCTGTTCGCCGAGCGCAACACCGGCGAGGTGACCGAGGAGATCAAGCGCCAGGTGCTGGCCCTGCCCCAGGTGCTGGCCTGCCACCACGTCTCGGGCGAGGGCTCGTTCGAGATCGTCGTGGTCCACACCGACCTGGAGGCCTACGCCCGCTTCGTGCGCGAGGTGCTGATCAACCTGCCGCACATCAAGGACCTGCGGACCAGCTTCTCGCTGGGCGAGGTGAAGAACCTGCGGCAGCTGCCGCTGGACCACCTGCGCTGAGGCTCAGGCCGCGGGCCGGACCATGCGGCACGAGGACGGCATCTGCGCCTGCTCCGGCGCGATGTCGCGGATCACCCGGAAGCCGTAGCCCGAGCCTTCCACGTCGAACTTCACGCCCGGCGCGCCCTGCCGGTCCATCACGCCCACCACCAGCGACTGCTGGAACTGGTGGTCCGCCGCCCGCATCGCGCCTTTCTGGCCGTAGAAATCGAGCGTGACCCGCTCCAGCTGCGCCGCCACCGCGACCGGCTCCATCGTGCCCGCGCGGTCCAGGGCCTGGGCCAGCGCCTCGACCATCATCTGCATGCGCATGTGCACGTAGTCGTCCTGCGGCTTGGGGAAGCGCTGGCGGAACGCCCGGTAGAAGGCCTCGCTCTGCGCGGTGGGCAGGTTGGGCAGCCAGTCGGCCGCCGCGATCACGCGGCCCACGCCGGCGTCGCCGATGGCCGCCGGCGCGCCCAGCGCGTTGCCGTAGAAGGTGTAGAACTTGCCCTCGAAGCCGACCTCGCGCGCCGCCTTCACCAGCAAGGTGAGGTCGTTGCTGAAGTTGCCGGTGACCACCGCGTCGGCGCCGCTGGCCTTGATCTTGGTCGCGTACGGCGCGAAGTCCTTGATGCGCAGCAGCGGGTGCAGCTCGTCGCCGACGATGCGCACGTCCGGCCGCAGCAGGCCCAGCTGGCGGCGCGCCTCGCGCAGCACGCCCTGGCCGAAGCTGTAGTCCTGCCCCAGCAGGTAGACCGACTTCACCTGCGCGTCGTCCTTGAGCACCCCCATCAGCGCGGTCATGCGCATGTCGGCATGCGCGTCGAAGCGGAAATGCCAGTAGCTGCATTTCTCGTTGGTCAGGACCGGGTCGACCGCGGAGTAGTTGAGGAACAGGACGCGGCGCTGCGGCTCGCGCTCGTTGTGCCGGTTGACGGCGTCGACCAGCGCCGCGGCCACCGCGGACGAATTGCCCTGCAGGATGAACTGCGCGCCGTCGTCCAGGGCCGAACGCAGCGCCGACAGCGCCTCCTCGATCTGGCCCTTGCTGTCGTAGCGATCCAGCTGCAGCGGGCGGCGCCGGCCGTCACGCATGCGCACGCCCCCGCGCTCGTTGACCCGCTCCACCGCCCAGGCCAGGTTGCGGAACACCGCCTCGCCGCCGTTGGCGTTGCCGCCGGACAGCCCCTCGATCATGGCCAGCTTGACCGGCCCGGCGGCGCCCTGCTGGGCCAGCGCGGCGGCCGGAAGAAATAGCGTTGCCGCCAGCGATTTCAAGACCTCTCGGCGCAGATTTTTCCCTCTCATGGAACCCTTGAAAAACATGCCGGCCGGGCACAGATCGTGTCCAGGCGGCGATCGGTGAAAAACGAAAGCCGCGAGTGTAAGTGAGCCGTTTTTCCATTGAAGGAGATCACCATGTTTTTCGCACCCGTCGTCCGCACCCGCGCCGTGGCCCCGGCCCATCGTTCGTTCGACCGCAGCTTCGAGCGCTTCGTCAACGACGCCTTCTTCGGCGCAGCCCCGGCCGCCCGCGGCCTGCACCTGCAGGAGGATGACAAGGCCTGGACCGTCACCCTGGACCTGCCCGGCATCGCCCGCGAGGACCTGAGCATCAACGTCGAAGGTTCCGTCGTGCGCATCGAGACCCGCCAGGAAGCCAAGCGCCAGTACAAGGCCGCCTACGAGCTGCCCCAGGAAATCGACGTCGACGCCACCAGCGCCAAGCTGGAGAACGGCGTGCTGACGCTGGCTCTGGCCAAGAAGCAGCCGGTGAGCAACGCCCGCCAGATCCAGCTGAGCTGATCCCGGCGGGACGGGGCTGAGTCGCCTGGCCCGAACGGGCCCCCACGGCCCACCGGACGCCGCACGGTCGCCACAATCGGCGCCGTGCGGCGATTCTTTTTCTTCCCTGCCCTCCTCCTCCTGCTCGGCGCGGCCACGATCGCCGGCTGCGCGGCGTTGCGCGCGCCCACCGTGCCCATGCCGACGCAGGTGGTGCGCGCGGCCTGCCCCGCCGACACCCTGCTGGTGCTGCTGCCCGGCGCCCATTCGTCCATCGACGAGTTCGAGCAGGACGGCGGCTGGCTCAGCGCGCTGCGCGCGCGCCGCATCGCGGCGGACGTGATGCTGGCCGATGCGCACATGGGCTACTACCGCGACCAGTCCGTGGTCGACCGGCTGCAGGCCGACGTGTTCGCGCAGGCGCGGGCGGCGGGCTACCGGCAGGTCTGGCTGGCCGGCATCTCGCTGGGCGGCTTCGGCTCGCTGCTCAACGAATGGGCGGTGCCGGGCCGCACCAGCGGGCTGATCGTGCTGGCGCCCTACCTGGGCGAGCCGCCGCTGATCAAGCAGATCGAGGCCGCCGGGGGCTTGCGCCGCTGGCAGCCGCCGGCACAGGCGCCGGATGCGGACGACCCGCTGGCCGAGGTCGAACTGCGGCTGTGGCGCTGGCTGCGGCAGCACACGGCCGGCGAGGCCGGCGCACGCCCGCCGCTGTACCTGGGCTACGGCACCGAGGACCGCTTCGCCCAGGGACACCGCCTGCTGGCGGCGGCCCTGCCGGCCGAGCGGGTGTTCACCACGCCGGGCGGCCACGACTGGCCGCAATGGCGGCGCCTGTGGCTGCAGGTGCTGGAGCGGGTGCCGCTGCCGCGCTGCGCAGCCTGAAGGCGCGCCCGCTTCAGGCCGCCACGATCTCGTGCAGCGGCCAGCGCGGCTTGACGTCGAAGGCGTAGTCGGTGCTCGCCTGCTGCGCCCCGGCGGCCAGCCGCATCGCGGCCGCCATGGCGATCATGGCGCCGTTGTCGGTGCACAGCGCCAGCTCCGGGTAGTGCACCCGCACGCCGAGCCGGGCGCAAGCCGCATCCAGCTGCTCGCGCAGCCGCCGGTTGGCGCCCACGCCGCCAGCCACCACCAGGCGCTGCAGGCCGGTCTCCTGCAGCGCGGCCAGCGATTTCCTGAGCAGCACCTCCACGATGGCCGCCTCGGTCGAGGCCGCCAGGTCGGCCTTGCGCGCGGGCAGCCCCTCGCCCAGCTTCCTGGCCTGGGTCAGCACCGCCGTCTTCAGGCCGGCGAACGAGAAGTCCAGGTCGCCGCTGTGCAGCAGCGGGCGCGGCAGCTTGAACGCCTGGGCATCGCCCTGCTCGGCCAGGCGGGACAGCGCCGGCCCGCCTGGGTAGCCCAGGCCCAGCAGCTTCGCCGACTTGTCGAAGGCCTCGCCGGCGGCGTCGTCGATGGTCTCGCCCAGCAGCTGGTAGCGGCCCACGCCTTCCACCCGCATCAGCTGGGTGTGGCCGCCGGACACCAGCAGGGCGACGAAGGGGAACCCGGGCGGGTCGGCGCTGAGGAAGGGCGACAGCAGATGCCCTTCCAGGTGGTGCACGCCCAGCACCGGCTTGCCCAGGGCGGCGCCCAGGGCGCAGGCCACGCCCGCGCCCACCAGCAGCGCGCCGGCCAGGCCGGGGCCGCGGGTGTAGGCCACCACGTCGACCTCGGGCAGCCGGCGCCCGGCGTCGGCCAGCACCCGCGTGGCCAGCGGCAGCACGCGGCGGATGTGGTCGCGGCTGGCCAGCTCGGGCACCACGCCGCCGTAGGCCTGGTGCATGTCGATCTGGCTGTGCAGGGCATGCGACAGCAGGCGCGGCACGGCGATGCCGGCGGCCTCGACCAGGGCGACGCCGGTTTCGTCGCAGGAGGATTCGATGCCCAGGACAAGCATCACGGCAGTGTAGGCCGGGCGCCGCCGCCAGCGGGGCGTCGGGGCTTTGGCGCGATTCTTGCGCGCGACGCCCGCATGACCGAGGCTTTACGCATCGTGGTGGTGGCGCCCGACCTGGTGGTCAGCGACCCCGGGGACGAGCATGCCGTGCAGCAGGCCGAACGATCGCGCTCGCTGCGCATCGGCCTGCTGGAGAACGGCTTCAACCTGATCGCCACCCTGCCGGCCGACGTGTTCCTGGCCGAGCGCATCGCCCAGCTGCAGCCGGACATGATCATCGTGGACGCCGAGAGCGCCGCGCGCGACGCGCTGGAGCACGTGGTGATGGCCACGCGCGACGAGCGCCGGCCCATCGTGCTGTTCACCAACGACGAGGACACCCGCCACGTCCGGGACGCGGTGGCCGCGGGCGTGTCGGCCTACATCGTGGCCGGGCTGGCGTCCGAGCGCATCCGCCCCATCCTGCATGTGGCCATGGCGCGCTTCCAGCACGAGCAGGCGCTGCGCCGCGAGCTGGCCGACGCGCGCTCCGAGCTGGCCGGGCGCAAGACCATCGAGCGGGCCAAGGGCCTGCTGATGCGGCGCCAGGGCCTGTCCGAGACCGAGGCCTACGAGAAGCTGCGCAAGACCGCCATGGACAAGGGCCTGAAGCTGGCCGAGGTGGCGCAGCGCATCCTGGACGTGGCCGACCTGCTCGGCTGATGCGCTGCCGTGGTGCAGCGCACAAAACGGGTGCGCCGCTGGGCTTCAGGCGTCGAACCGGCTCCCCGGCCCTTGTCCTTACTGGCCGGCAGCTCCTGAAACCATAGCAGGCGGGTGTGGCACACCGCTTGCATCATGGAGCGCATCAACCGACGAAGGTTGGATGGCCACCCCGCTTCAACGGCGAAGCACCGGGCGGCCGCACCGGACGAAGGCGTCCCCACCCACGGGTTTCCCGTGCGCGTGCGGACGCCTTTTTTGTTGTTTGTCTCGTTGCTGGAGCTGCCCGTGATGCCCGACCTGCTGAAAACCAAACTCTCGCGCCGCAGCGTGCTGCAGGCCGTGGCCGTCGGCGCGGCCGGCGTCTCGCCGGCCTTGCGCACCGCGGTCTACGCCCAGGGATCGGACGCGCCGGAGAAGAAGGAAGTGAAGATCGGCTTCATCCCGCTGACCGACTGCGCCAGCGTGGTGATGGCCTCGGTGTTGGGCATCGACCAGAAGTACGGCGTCAAGATCATCCCCACCAAGGAAGCCAGCTGGGCCGGCGTGCGCGACAAGCTGGTCAACGGCGAGCTGGACATGGCCCACGTGCTGTGGGGCCTGGTCTACGGCGTGCACATGGGGACGGCCGGTCCGAAGAAGGACATGGCCGTGCTGATGAACCTGAACCACAACGGGCAGGCCATCACGCTGTCGAAGAAGTTGGCCGACAAGGGCGCGGTGGACGGCGCCTCGCTGGCCAGGGTGATGGCCGCCGACAGGCGCGAGTACACCTTCGCCCAGACCTTCCCCACCGGCACCCACGCCATGTGGCTCTACTACTGGCTGGCGGCCTACGGCATCCACCCGATGAAGGACGCCAAGATCATCACGGTGCCGCCGCCCCAGATGGTGGCCAACATGCGCGTGGGCAACATGGACGGCTTCTGCGTGGGCGAGCCCTGGGGCCACCGCGCCATCATGGACGGCATCGGCATCACGGCGGTGACCACCCAGGACATCTGGCGCGACCATCCGGAGAAGGCGCTGGGCACCACGGCGGACTTCGTCAGGAAGTACCCGAACACCGCCCGCGCGGTGACGGCAGCCATCATCGAGGCCGGCAAGTGGATCGACGCCGGCCTGCAGAACAAGAACAGGATGGCCGAGACCGTGGCCGACAAGGCCTACGTCAACACCAGCGTGGACGCCATCAACCAGCGCATCCTGGGCCGCTACCAGAACGGCCTGGGCCGGACCTGGGACGACCCGAACCACATGAAGTTCTTCAACGACGGCTCGGTGAACTTCCCCTACCTGTCCGACGGCATGTGGTTCCTGACCCAGCACAAGCGCTGGGGCCTGGTCAAGGAGCACCCGGACTACCTGGGCATCGCCCGGCAGATCAACCAGGTCGACCTCTACAAGCAGGCCGCGGCGGCTGCCAGGGTGCCGGTGCCCAGGGAGGCCATGCGCAGCAGCAAGATGGTCGACGGCGTGGTGTGGGACGGCAAGGACCCGAGGAAGTACGCCGAGTCGTTCAAGGTCAACGCCGCGTCGGCGGCGTAAGGGGCACAGGCACATGGTCAGCGCCGTTTTCCACGACCCCCGCCCCGCGCCCGCGGCCGCTCCCTCCCCTTCCGGGGGAGGGTCGGGATGGGGGCAGGCTGCCAACGAACCTGCTACCGCCTCCACCCCCGCCCTCCCCGAGAGGAGGAGGGGGAGGGAGAAAAGAGCTCCCTTCGCCTGGCGCGACCTGTGGCTGCGCGTGCTGCCGCCGCTGTTCGGCCTGGGCCTGCTGCTCGTGGTGTGGCAGATGGTCTCCATCCAGTCGGCCGGCAGCATCCCCTCGCCACTGGAGACCGGCCGGCAGGCCGTCAGCGTGTTCAGCGACCCGTTCTACTCCAACGGCCCGAACGACCAGGGCGTGGGCTGGAACGTGCTGTCCTCGCTCAAGCGGGTGGCCATGGGCTTCGGCCTGGCGGCGCTGGTGGGCATCCCGCTGGGCTTCATGATCGGCCGCTTCACCTTCCTGGCGCGGATGTTCGGGCCCCTGATCAGCCTGCTGCGGCCGGTGTCGCCGCTGGCTTGGCTGCCGATCGGCCTGCTGGTGTTCAAGGGCGCCAACCCGGCGGCGATCTGGACCATCTTCATCTGCTCCATCTGGCCCATGATCATCAACACCGCGGTGGGCGTGCAGCGCGTGCCGCAGGACTACCTGAACGTGGCGCGGGTGCTGAACCTGTCCGAGTGGAAGGTCGTCACGCGCATCCTGTTCCCCGCCGTGCTGCCCTACATGCTGACCGGCGTGCGCCTGGCCGTGGGCACGGCCTGGCTGGTGATCGTGGCCGCCGAGATGCTGACCGGCGGCGTCGGCATCGGCTTCTGGGTCTGGGACGAGTGGAACAACCTCAACGTCAAGAACATCATCATCGCCATCTTCGTGATCGGCGTCGTCGGCCTGGTGCTGGAGGCCGCGCTGGTCAGGCTGGCCACCGCCTTCACCTTCGAGGAGGTCAAGCCGTGAACGAGAACCTGACTTCCCGGTACATCCAGGTCCAGGGCGTGGGCCAGACCTTCAAGACTGCCAACGGATCCTTCGTCGCGCTCGAGGACATCCACCTCACGGTGGCCAAGGGCGAATTCGTGGCGCTGATCGGCCATTCGGGCTGCGGCAAGTCCACCTTGCTGAACCTGATCGCCGGCCTGACGCGCCCGACCCGGGGCAGCCTGATCTGCGCCAACCGCGAGATCGCCGGCCCCGGCCCCCAGCGCGCCGTGGTGTTCCAGAACCACTCGCTGCTGCCCTGGCTCACCTGCTTCGAGAACGTGCACCTGGCGGTGGAGCGCGTGTTCGGCGCCGCCGAGACCCGGGCCCAGCTCAAGGCCCGCACCGAGGCGGCGCTGGACTTGGTCGGCCTGGGTCACGCCGCGGCCAGGCGGCCGGGCGAGATCTCGGGCGGCATGAAGCAGCGCGTGGGCATCGCCCGCGCGCTGTCCATGCAGCCCCAGGTGCTGCTGATGGACGAGCCCTTCGGCGCGCTGGACGCCCTGACCCGCGCCCGGCTGCAGGACGAGCTGCTGCAGATCGTGGCCGCCACCCGGAGCACCGTGGTCATGGTCACGCACGACGTGGACGAGGCCGTGCTGCTGGCCGACCGCATCGTGATGATGACCAACGGCCCGGCCGCCACCATCGGCGAGATCCTCAGCGTCGGGTTGCCGCGGCCGCGCAGCCGCGTCGCGCTGGCCGAGGACGCGCGCTACCTGCACTGCCGCAAGGCGGTGATCGACTTCCTCTACACCCGCCAGGCCCCCGCCCCGAAGCTGGCCGCCTAAGGAGACAAGAAGCCATGGACATGCGGGTTCAGCCGCGCGGGAAGCTGGTCATGGTCGGCAACGGCATGGCCGGCGTGCGCACCCTGGAGGAGCTGCTCAAGGTGGCGCCCGGGATGTACGACATCACGGTGTTCGGCGCCGAGCCGCACCCCAACTACAACCGCATCCTGCTGTCGCCGGTGCTGGCCGGCGAGCAGACGCTCCAGGACATCGTCCTGAACTCGTGGGACTGGTACCGCGACAACGACATCCGGCTGCATGCCGGCAAGAAGGTGGTCGCGGTGGACCGGGCGCGGCGCATCGTTCGCGCGGCCGACGGCACCGAGGCGCCTTACGACCGCCTGCTGCTGGCCACCGGCTCCAACCCTTTCCTGCTGCCGGTGCCGGGCAAGGACCTGCCGGGCGTGGTCGCCTACCGCGACATCGCGGACACGCAGGCCATGATCGATGCCGCCGCGAGATACAGGAAGGCGGTCGTCATCGGCGGCGGCCTCCTCGGCCTGGAAGCGGCCAACGGCCTGCTGAAGCGCGGCATGGACGTCAGCGTGGTCCATACCGGACCCTGGCTGATGGAGCGGCAGCTGGACGAAGTGGCCGGCCAGCTGTTGCGCCAATCCCTGGAGGAGCGCGGCCTGAAGTTCCTGCTGGGCGCCCAGACCCGGGAGCTGGTGGCGGGCGAGGACGGCCGCGTGGCCGGTGTGCGCTTCAAGGACGGCAGCGAGCTCGAGGCCCGGCTGGTGGTGATGGCCGTGGGCATCCGTCCCAACACCGAGCTGGCGCAGGCCATGGGCCTGCACCTGAACCGCGGCGTCGTGGTGCACGACACCCTGCAGACCGTGACCGACGCGCGCATCTGGGCGGTGGGCGAATGCGCCGCGCACCGCGGCATCGCCTACGGCCTGGTGGCGCCGCTGTTCGAGCAGGCCAAGGTGGCGGCCAACCACCTGGCGCAATTCGGGATCGGCCGCTACACCGGATCGCTCACCTCCACCAAGCTCAAGGTCACGGGCATCGACCTGTTCTCCGCCGGCAACTTCACCGGCGGCGAAGGATGCGAGGAGATCGTGATGAGCGATCCCTTCGGCGGCGTCTACAAGAAGCTGGTGATCCAGGACGACAGGCTGGTGGGCGCCTGCCTGTACGGCGACACGGTGGACGGCCGCTGGTACTTCCAGCTGCTGCGCGAGGGCCGCAGCATCGCCGACATCCGCGACAAGCTGATGTTCGGCGAATCGAACATCGGCGACACCGGCCACGAGGGCCACAGCAAGCCCGCCGCCATGGCCGACGATGCCGAGGTCTGCGGCTGCAACGGCGTCAGCAAGGGCGCCATCTGCAAGGCCATCCAGGACAAGGGCCTGTTCACCCTCCATGACGTGCGCCAGCACACCAAGGCCAGCGCGAGCTGCGGCTCCTGCACCGGCCTGGTCGAGCAGATCATCATGTCCACCGCCGGCGGCGACTACTCGGCAGCGCCCCGGAAGAAGGCGATGTGCGGCTGCACCGACCACGGCCACCAGGACGTGCGCGACGCGATCAAGGCCAACCGCCTGCTGTCCATCGCCCAGGTCCGGCAGTTCATGGACTGGCGCACGCCCGACGGCTGCGCCAGCTGCCGCCCGGCCCTGAACTACTACCTGCTGTCCACCTGGCCCAAGGAGGCGCGGGACGACCCGCAGAGCCGCTACATCAACGAGCGCTCGCACGCCAACATCCAGAAGGACGGCACCTACTCGGTGATCCCGCGCATGTGGGGCGGCGAGACCACGGCCGCCGAGCTGCGCCGCATCGCCGACGTGGTGGACAAGTACCGGATCCCGACCGTGAAGGTGACCGGCAGCCAGCGCATCGACCTGCTGGGCGTGAAGAAGGAGGACCTGCCGAATGTCTGGAAGGACATCGGCATGCCTTCGGGCCATGCCTACGCCAAGGCGCTGCGCACGGTGAAGACCTGCGTGGGCAGCGAGTGGTGCCGCTTCGGCACGCAGGACAGCACGCAGATGGGCAAGGACCTGGAACGCGCCCTGTGGCGCATGTACGCGCCGCACAAGGTCAAGCTGGCCGTCTCCGGCTGCCCGCGCAACTGCGCCGAGTCCGGCATCAAGGACGTGGGCGTCATCGGCGTCGACTCCGGCTGGGAGGTCTACGTCGGCGGCAACGGCGGCATCAAGACCGAGGTGGCGCAGTTCCTGGTCAAGCTCAAGACCGCCGCCGAGGTGCTGGAGTACAGTGGGGCCTTCCTGCAGCTCTACCGTGAGGAAGGCTGGTACCTGGAGCGCACGGTGCATTACCTCCACCGCGTCGGCCTGGACCATGTGAAGAAGCGGATCCTGCAGGACCCGCAGGGCCGCCAGGCCCTGTGGGAGCGCCTGCAGTTCAGCCTGGACGGCGAACCGGACCCCTGGTTCGAATTCGACCAGGCTGCGGTGGACGGTCGGCAATTCGACCGGCTCCAACCGCACCCGGCAGCGATCTCGCGAGAGAGCGCCTCGGCATAACGAGAAGCGTCGATGAGCTGTCACACGTTGTCAGGGAAAAAAAGCTCTCCATTCGATCAACGAAGGACTTCCCATGCAACGACGGACCCTGCTTCAACTCGCACCCGTGGCCCTGCTCGTCCCGGGCACGGCCATCCCGCAGGTGGTGGACATCAACGACGCCATCAACAAGGCGGGGCGGCAGCGCATGCTCAGCCAGAGGCTGGCCAAGAGCTACATGGCCCTGGGGCAGAAGGTCCAGGCGGATTCGGCGGAGAAGGTGCTCAGCGTCTCCATGGCCCTGTTCGACCGGCAGCTGGTGGAGCTCAAGGCCTTCGCCCCGGCCTTGGACATCCGCGCCACCTACGCGCAGCTGGAAGCCAAGTGGGCCGACTACAAGGCCGCCCTGATCGGCGCGTCGCCCTCGAAGAACGCGGCAGAGGGCGTGCTGGGGCTGGCCGGCCAGGTCCTGCAGCTGGCCAACCAGGGCACGGTGCAGCTGGAAGGCGTGTCCGGCAAGCCGCTGGGCAAGCTGGTCAACATCGCCGGCCGCCAGCGCATGCTCAGCCAGCGCATGGCCGCCTTCTACCTCAGCGCCAGCTGGGGCGTGCAGGCCACGCCTTCGGCCGCCGAGATGGCCAAGGCGCGCGAGGAGTTCCTCAAGGCGCACGAGGTGCTGAAGTCCGCGCCCGAAGCCACCGCTGCCATCAAGGCCGAGCTGACCCTGGCCGAGACCCAGTTCGCGTTCTTCGAGGTCGCGCTCAAGACGCTGCAGCCCGGCGCGCCCAACGCCCAGAACCAGGCCAATGTGTTCACCACCAGCGAGCGCATCCTGCAGGTGATGGACAACGTGACCGGCCTGTATTCCAAACTTGCTTGACGAAGAAAGGAAGGACAGGTCCATGAGCCCATGGCAGCGCGTCTGCGGCATCGCCGACATCCCCGTGCTGGGTTCGCGCCGGGTGGCGCGGCCCCGGGGCCTGGACGTGGCGGTGTTCCGCAACGCCCAGGACCAGGTGTTCGCCCTGCTCGACCGCTGCCCGCACAAGGGCGGGCCGCTGTCGCAGGGCATCGTGTTCGGCAACAGCGTCGCCTGTCCGCTGCACAACTGGACCATCGCCCTGGACGATGGTTGCGCGCGCCAGCCCGACGAGGGCTGCACGCCTCGCTTCGCGGTCCGGGTGGAGGGCGGCGACGTGTTCCTCGACGCGCGCGAGCTGGCCGGCCTGGCGGTGGATGCCGAACGGCCGATCGCCGGGCCGGCGCGTCGCGCAGCAAGGGCATGAAGGAAACCCGCTCCACCTGTCCCTACTGCGATCTCGCCGCTGCGCGGCGGATCGCATTGCGAGCATCAGAAAACGCCTCCGTAGGGACTTGGCAGCAGTGAAGGAAGTTCGTTCCACCTGTCCCTACTGCGGCGTGGGCTGCGGCGTCATCATCGAGTCGCAGGGCGAGCGCATCACCGGCGTGCGCGGCGACCCGGAGCATCCGGCCAACTTCGGCCGCCTGTGCAGCAAGGGTTCGACCCTGCACCTGACGGCCTCGGCCGAGGTGGTGCGCCAGACGCGGCTGCTGCAGCCGATGCGGCGCCTGCAGCGCGGCGCGGCGCCGCAGCCGCTGCCCTGGGACGATGCGCTGCAGCTCGCCGCCGACCGCTTCGCCGGCACCATCGCGCGCCATGGGCCCGACGCGGTTGGCTTCTACGTTTCCGGCCAGCTGCTGACCGAGGACTACTACGTTTTCAACAAGCTGGCCAAGGGCCTGGTGGGCAGCAACAACATCGACACCAACTCGCGCCTGTGCATGAGCAGCGCGGTGGCCGGCTACAAGCTCACGCTGGGCGCCGACGCGCCGCCGGCCTGCTACGACGACGTCAACCACGCCGGTTGCCTGTTCATCGCCGGCAGCAACGCGGCCTGGGCGCACCCGGTGCTGTTCCGCCGCATCGAGCAGGCCAAGGCGGCGAATCCCGCGATGAGGATCGTGCTGGTCGATCCGCGCCGCACCGACACCGCGGAACTGGCCGACCTGCACCTGCCTGTCCAGCCCGGCACCGATGTGATGCTGTTCAACGGCCTGCTGCACCTGATGCTGTGGGAGGGCTGGACGGACACAAGCTGGATCGCCACCCACACCACGGGCTTCGAGGCGCTCAGGGCCACGGTGCGGGACTGCACGCCGCAGCGCGTCTCGCAGGTCTGCGGCGTGCCGCAGGACGACCTGCTGACCGCCGCGCGCTGGTTCGCCACCGGCGCCTCGGGCGAGCCGCAGCACCGTGCCGGCACGCTCAGCCTGTATTGCCAGGGCCTGAACCAGTCCACCAGCGGCACCGACAAGAACGCCGCCCTGATCAACCTGCACCTGGCCTGCGGCCAGATCGGCAAGCCGGGCGCCGGGCCGTTCTCGCTGACGGGCCAGCCCAATGCCATGGGCGGGCGCGAGGTCGGCGGCCTGGCCAATTTGCTGTCCGCGCACCGCGACCTGGCGAACCCGCAGCACCGCGCCGAGGTGGCCGCGCTTTGGGGCGTTCCCTCGGTACCGGACCAACCCGGCAAGACGGCGGTGGAGCTGTTCCAGGCCGCGGCCGACGGCGAGGTGAAGGCGCTGTGGATAGCCTGCACCAACCCGGCCCAGTCCCTGCCCGACCAGGCCACGGTGCGGCGCGCGCTGGAGCGGGCCGAGTTCGTCGTCGTGCAGGAGGCCTTCGCCACGCCGGCCAGCTGCGACTTCGCCGACCTGCTGCTGCCGGCCAGCACCTGGGGTGAGAAGACCGGCACCGTCACCAACAGCGAGCGCCGCATCAGCCGCGTGCGCGCCGCCGTGCCTCCGCCGGGCCAGGCCCGGCACGACTGGCGGATCGTGGTGGACTTCGCGCGCCGCCTGGAGGCCCTGCTCCCTCCCCCGCCAGGAGGAAGGAGCAAGACCCTCTTCCCCTACGAAGACCCCGAAGCCATCTGGAACGAGCACCGCGAGAGCACCCGCGGCCGCGACCTGGACATCACCGGCCTGAGCTATGCCCTGCTCGACAACCCAGGCCCGCAGCAATGGCCCATGCCCCAGGGCGCGCCCGCCGGCAAGGCGCGCCTCTACGAGGACGGCGTCTTCCCCACGCCCGACGGCAGGGCGCGCTTCGCCGACGTGGCCTGGCGCCCCGTGGCCGAGCCGCGCGAGTCGCGCTACCCGTTCTCGCTGACCACCGGCCGGCTGCGCGACCAGTGGCACGGCATGAGCCGCAGCGGGACGGTGGCGCGGCTGTTCGGCCACGTGCCCGAACCCGTGGTCCAGCTGCATCCGCAGGACATGCACCGGCGCGGGCTGGCCGAGGGCGACCTGGTGCACGTGACCAGCAAGCGCGGCTCCATCGTGGTGCCGGTGCAGGCCAGCCGCGAGCTGGGCCTGGGCCAGGCCTTCATGGCCATGCACTGGGGCGGCGAGTACCTGGGCGGCAGTTCCAGCACCGGCGCCCGGCTGGCGGGCGTCAACGCGCTCACCACCTCGGCCTTCTGCCCCACGTCCAAGCAGCCGGAGCTCAAGCATGCGGCCGTGAAGATCCTCAAGGCCGAGCTGCCCTGGTCGCTGCTGGCCGCGGCCTGGCTGCCCGAGGACCAGGCCCTGGCGGCACGCGAGCAGGCGCGCGCACTGATGGACGCCTTTCCCTTCGCCAGCTGCGTGCCGTTCTCCAGCGGCGCGCCGGCCGCGGGCACGGCCGTCGGCGAGCGCTGCGGCCTGCTGTTCCGCGCGGCGGCCCACGAGGCGCCGCCCGAGGCGCTGCTGCAGCGGCTGGAGGCCCTGTTCGGCCTGGCCGGCGGCGAGGCCCTGCGCTATGCCGATGCGCGCCGCGGCCAGCGCCGCGCCGTGCGGCTGGCGCGCGTGGGCCAGGGCACCCGGCTGGAGGGTTTCCTGCTGGCCGGCGACACGCGCGCCGAGGCCTGGATCAAGGCGCTGCTGCAGGACGGGCTGCCGGCCCAGGCCTACGGCCGCCAGCTGCTGCTGGCCGGGCCCCGGCCGCCGGTGGCCACCGCCGCGCGCGGCAGGCCGGTGTGCACCTGCCTGAACGTGACGGACGCGCAGATCGATGGCTGCCTGGCCGACCTCGCGGGCGCCGAGGGCGATCGCCTGCAGGCCCTGCAGGCGCGGCTGCACTGCGGCACCCAGTGCGGCTCCTGCCTGCCCGAGCTCAGGCGGCGCGTCCGCCAGCTGGCCGCGCCGTCATTCGCCAAATAGCCGGGCGTCATGAGCCATCCCTGACAATCGGGGGCTCACTTCACGTCACCATGGGCATCAGCCAGTACATCAAGGAGATCGGCCGCGGCAAGGACGGCGCGCGGCCGCTGGCGCGCGAGCAGGCGGCCGACCTGTTCGGCCAGGTGCTGGACGGCACGGTGAGCGACCTGGAGGTCGGCGCCTTCTGCCTGGCCATGCGCATCAAGGGCGAGACGGCCGAGGAGATGGCGGGCTTCCTCGACGCCACGCGCTCGCGCATGCAGCTGATCCCAACCGGCGGCAGGCCGCTGGTGGTCCTTCCCAGCTACAACGGCGCGCGCCGCCTGCCGGTACTCACGCCGCTGCTGGCGCTGCTGCTGGCGCGGCGCGGCCAGGCAGTGGCCATCCACGGCACGGCCACCGAGGACGGCCGGGTGTCCGTGCCGCAGGTGCTGCAGGCCCTGGACCTGGCCAGCCGTGACGCGGTCGGCGGCGTGGCGCCGGGCGAGGTCGCCTACTTCCCCACCGGGCTGCTGTGCCCCGGCCTCAAGCGCCTGCTGGACGTGCGCCGCGTGGTCGGCCTGCGCAACTCGGCGCACAGCCTGGTCAAGCTGATGAACCCGGGCGACGGCGCCGCCGTCATTGTCAGCAGCTACACCCATCCCGAGTACGCGGTCTCCATGGCCGCGGTGTTCGAGCGCGTGGGTGCCACCGCGCTGCTGCTGCGCGGCACCGAAGGCGAGGTGGTGGCCGATGCGCGCCGGCTGCCGCAGATGGACGGCTTCGTGCGCGGCCGGCGCGTCACCCTGGAGGAAGGCCGCAAGGGCACGCTCACCGCCCTGCCCGAGCTGCCCGCCGGCACCGACGCGCCCGGCACGGCCGTGTACATCCGCGAGGTGCTGGAAGGGCGCCAGCCGGTGCCCGAGTCGCTGGCCCTGCAGGTGGAACACATCTTGCGTTTGGCGGTCGCATCATGAACAGGGAGAAAACCATGGCTGTGCAAGAAGGCAAGGTGACCTTGGTTGGCGCCGGCCCCGGCGACCCCGAGCTGCTCACGCTCAAGGCCGTGAAGGCCATCCGGTCCGCCACGGTGGTGCTGGTGGACGACCTGGTGAGCGACGAGGTGGTGGCCTACGCCGCGCCCGGCGCGCGCATCGTCCACGTCGGCAAGCGCGGCGGCTGCAAGAGCACGCCGCAGGCCTTCATCACCAAGCTGATGGTGATGGCGGCGCGCGAGGGCGAGAACGTGGTGCGGCTCAAGGGCGGCGACCCCTTCATCTTCGGCCGCGGCGGCGAGGAGCTGGAGCAGCTGCGCGCCGCCGGCATCCAGGTGGAAGTCATCAACGGCATCACCGCGGGGCTGGCGGCCGTCACTTCGCTGGGCGTGCCGCTCACCCACCGCGACCATGCCCATGGCGTCGTCTTCGTCACCGGCCATGCGCGCCCGGGTGCCCACGACACCGACTGGGCCGGGCTGGCCGCCATGGCGCACCAGGCGCGCCTGACCCTGGTGATCTACATGGGCGTGAGCGGCGCGGCGCGCATCCAGCACCAGCTGCTGCAAGGCCTGCCGGCCGACACGCCGGCGGCCGTGGTGCAGCACGCCAGCCTGCCCGGCCAGCGCCACGCCGTCACCACCCTGGGCGCGCTGGCCGCCACCATCGAGCGGCAAGGCCTGGCCAGCCCCTCGGTCATGGTGGTGGGCGACGTGCTGGGCGGTTTGGCCGCGGCGGCGCGGAGCAGCGACGCGCGCTTCCGGGCAGCCTGACCCGGCTTCAGCGCGGCAGCGCGCGCCGCGCCGCCAGCGCCACCGCCGCGGCGAACAGCACCACCAGGGCCAGGCCGGCGCCGAGCGAACGGCCTTCGGCGATGAAGCCGATCGCCGGCGGGCCGGCCATCATGCCCAGGTAGCCGGCCGAGGACACGGCCGCGATGCCATGCGCCGGCGACACGCCCGGCACCTGCGACGCCGCGCTGAACAGCACCGGCACGATGTTGGCGAAGCCCAGGCCCACCAGCGCGAAGCCCACCAGCACCGCCGCCGGGTGCGGCACCAGCAGCGCCAGCGCCATGCCCAGCGCCCCCAGCGTGCCGCTGCCGCGCAGCACCGCCACCGGCGCCAGCCGGGCCCGCAGCGCGTCGCCGCCGAAGCGTCCGGCGGCCATGGCGGCGCTGAAGCTGGTGTAGCCCAGGGCCGCCGTCGCCGCGGCCGTGCCTATTTCCTGGCGCAGGTACAGCACGCTCCAGTCGTACATCGCACCCTCGGCCACCAGCCCGATCGCCGCCAGCAGGCCCAGCAGCGCCAGCGGCCCGCGCGGCAGGCTCAGTGGCGTGCCTTCCTGCGGCCCCCCGTCCACGCGCGGCAGCATGCGCGCGCAGGCGGCCAGCACCAGCGCGCTGCAGGCCAGCGCGGCACCCGCCAGGTGCGGCACGGCGGCCACCTGGGCCGCCGCCAGCGCGCTGCCCGCGCCCGCGCCCACCATGCCGCCCAGGCTGAACATGCCGTGGAAGCCGCTCATCAGCGGCCGCGCCGCGCGGCGCTCGATCTCGCTGGCCTCGGCGTTGATGGCCACGTCGAACAGGCTGGCCGAGGCACCATAGGCCAGCATCACCCCCAGCAGGGCCCCGTAGCTCCGGGAAGCCAGCAGCGCGCCTATGCAGGCTGCGCTGAGCACGCCCATGGCCAGCGCGACGCGACGCGGGCCGTGGCGCGCGACGATGCGCCCGGCCTGCAGCAGCGCGGCGATGGCGCCCACGCCGGCCGCCAGCATGGCGACCGCCAGCGACTGCTCGCCCAGGCCGTAGTGCGACTTGACGCTGGGCACGTGCACGCCCCAGGTGGCGAACAGCGCGCCGGAGACGAAGAACTGGGCGCGCAGGGCCCAGGCGGCGGCGCGCAGGCCGCGCGTGTCGGAGGAAGAGGGGGAAGGCATGCGGAAGGAGCGCGCATTCTAGGGAGTGGTGCCTTGCGACGGGATAATCGCGCCCCATGCAGACCTACGACGCCATCGTCATCGGCGCCGGCGCGGCGGGCCTGTTCTGCGCCGGCATCGCCGGGCAGCTGGGCCTGAAGGTGCTGCTGATCGACCACGCGCCCCAGGTGGCGGAGAAGGTGCGCATCTCCGGCGGTGGCCGCTGCAACTTCACCAACCGCGAGCTGGACCCGCGCGCGCCGCACAAGCACTTCCTGGGCGAGAACCCGAACTTCTGCCGCTCGGCGCTGTCGCGCTACACGGCGCAGGACTTCATCGCGCTGGTCCAGCGCCACGGCATCCCGTACCACGAGAAGCACAAGGGCCAGCTGTTCGGCGACCGATCCTCGCAGGACTTCATCCGCCTGCTGCTGGCCGAGTGCGAGGCCGGCGGCGTGCAGCGCCGGCAGCCCTGCGCAGTCCACGGCATCGCGTTCTCTGCCGGCCGCTACGAGATCCAGACCGACGGCGGCCCGGTGGCGGCGCCGGCGCTGGTGGTCGCCACCGGCGGGCTGTCCATCCCGCAGATCGGCGCCAGCGACTTCGGCTACCGCGTGGCGCGCCAGTTCGGCCTGCGGGTGGTGGAGCCGCGCCCGGCCCTGGTGCCGCTGACCTTCGACGGCGAGGCCTGGGCGCCCTACGCGCAGCTGGCCGGCCTGTCCTTGCCGGTGCGCATCGAGACCGGATCCAAAAAGGAGCGCATGGCCTTCGACGAGGACCTGCTGTTCACCCATCGCGGCCTGTCCGGCCCGGCGGTGCTGCAGATCTCCAGCTACTGGCGGCCGCAGGCGCCGCTGCGGCTGGACCTGGCACCCGGCGCGGCGCTGGAAGACCAGCTGCGCCAGGCCAAGGCCGGCTCGCGCAAGCTCATCGCCAACGAGCTGGCGGCCCACGTGCCCGCGCGCCTGGCCGACGCCTGGGTGCGCCAGGACGCCGGCTGGCAGCGGCCGGTGAACGAGGCCTCGGACAAGGCGCTGGCGGCCCTGGCCGGCCGGCTGTCGGGCTGGGAGCTGGTGCCCACCGGCACCGAGGGGTACCGCAAGGCCGAGGTGACGGCCGGCGGGGTGGACACCCGCGAGCTGTCGTCCCAGACCCTGGAAGCGCAGCGGCAGCCGGGGCTGTACTTCATCGGCGAGGTGGTGGACGTCACCGGCTGGCTGGGCGGCTACAACTTCCAGTGGGCCTGGTCCAGCGGCTGGGCTTGCGCGCAGGCCTTGGCCGAGCGCATCCGGTGACTCGCAGGGGCTGGCAAGCCCCGGTTGCGGCCGGGACAAGCCCCGCTATAATCGCGGGCTTTGCTGGCAAACCCCGGCGGCCTCTGATCACCGTTCAAGCCGGGGACCCCCGCTGCAAGCCCGATCTTCTTGCGGCACCCATTGGATCCAAACAAACGCATGACGACCATTCGTGTCAAGGAAAACGAGCCGTTCGACGTGGCCCTGCGCCGCTTCAAGCGCACCATCGAGAAGCTGGGCCTGCTGACCGAGCTGCGCGCCCGCGAGTTCTACGAGAAGCCCACCGCCGAGCGCAAGCGCAAGAAGGCCGCCGCCGTCAAGCGCCACTACAAGCGCGTGCGCAGCATGCAACTGCCGAAGAAGCTCTATTGAGCTTCGGCCCAGGAAGCTTCCAAGGCCTGTAGCCAGCGCCGGCCGTTCGCGGCCCCAAGGCCCGTCCGGGGACGCCCGCGCGGGCCTTTCGCCTTTTCCGACACCCACAGGAGCTCTGCCATGTCCCTCAAGCAACGCATCAACGACGACATGAAGGCCGCCATGCGCGCCAGGGAAACTGAGCGCCTGGGCACCATCCGGCTGCTGCAGGCCGCGATGAAGCAAAAGGAGGTGGACGAGCGCATCGAGCTGGACGATGCGGCCGTGGTGGGCATCGTCGACAAGCTCATCAAGCAGCGCAAGGACAGCATCGACGCCTTCCAGAAGGCCGGCCGCCAGGACCTGGCCGACAAGGAGTCGGCCGAGATGGCGGTGCTGCAGGCCTACCTGCCGGCGCGGCTGTCGGCCGACGAGGTGGCCGCGCAGGTGCGCGCCATCGTTGCCGAGGTGGGCGCCAAGGGGCCGGGCGACATGGGCAAGGTCATGGGCGCCGCCAAGCAGCGCCTGGCCGGCAAGGCCGACATGGGGCAGGTGTCGGCGGCGGTCAAGGCTGCACTGGCGGCAGGCTAGCCAGCCGCTCCAGGAACAACGCCTGCCCTTGGCGCATGCGTCCGTCCAGCCGGAAGCGAAGGTGGTCGCGGTAGTAGGTGCGCAGGTCGTAGCCGGCCTGCGCGGCATGAGCGTCGGCGATCTCGTCCAGGCGCTCCAGGCCGGCGGCATTGGCCTCGTCGAAACGCTGCACGAAGCCTTCCGGCAGGGGCCGCACCGCCGCCCAGGCCGCGAAGACGAAGGGCAGGCCGGTCCATTCCTTCCAGACCTGCGCCAGGTCCCACTTGTGGCAAAAGCGCGCGCCCTGGGTCATGGCCCGGTCGCCGATGATCACACCGGCGCGCGTTCCGGCGATCCGGTCGATGTAGCCCTCCTGCGCCGCCGAGAAGCGCACCTGGCGGCGCCAGTGGCCGGCCAGCAGCAGCTGCACCAGCGCCACCGAGGTGCAGGACTGGTGGTCCAGCAGCACCTCCTCGATCTGCGTCATCGGCACCTGGCTGAACAGAGCGACCGAAGCGACCGGCCCGTCGGCGGCGATGCCGTGCGTGCCGACCGCGTAAGCACCCGGGATGCGCGGCAGCGCCGCCACCGGCAGCAGCGCGACGTCGGCCTCGCCGGCGGCCAGCAGCCCGGGCAGCCGCGCGGGCACCTCCAGCCGCAGCTCGACCTCGCCGGCCGGCAGGGCCTGCAGCCCGGCCAGCAGCGGCTTGGCGTTGAGGTAGGAAACGGCGGCGACGCGGACGGGGCGGGACACCGCGCGACTCAGCTGCCCGCCACCTTCATCCGGTTGACCAGCACCGAGCCGACGGTCTTGGCGCCGTAGTTGTAGGTGTCGGCGCCCACCGCGTCGATGCCGGCGAACATGTCCTTGAGGTTGCCGGCGATGGTGATCTCCTGCACCGGGAAGGCGATCTGGCCGTTCTCCACCCAGAAGCCGCTGGCGCCGCGCGAGTAGTCGCCGGTCACGTAGTTCACGCCCTGCCCCATCAGCTCGATCACGAACAGGCCGGTGCCCAGCCTGCGCAGCATGGCCGGCAGGTCGTCGCCGGGCTGGGTCAGGCGCGAGGTCAGCGCCAGGTTGTGCGAGCCGCCGGCGTTGCCGGTGGTCTTCATGCCCAGCTTGCGCGCCGAGTAGCTGGACAGGAAATAGCCCTCCACCCGGCCGGCGTCCACCACCTTGCGCGGCGTGGTGCGCACGCCCTCCTCGTCGAACGCGGCGCTGCCCTTGCCGCGCTTCTGGTGCGGGTCCTCGGTCACGTCCACATGCGCCGGGAAGACCTGCTTGCCCAGCGAGTCGATCAGGAAGCTGCTGCGGCGGTACAGCGAGCCGCCGCTGGTGGCCTGCACGTAGGCGCCCAGCAGGCCCGCCGCCAGCGGCGACTCGAACAGCACCGGGCATTCGCGGGTGCTGATCTTGCGCGAGCCCAGGCGCGCCAGCGCACGCTCGGCGGCGTAGCGGCCGATGGCCTCGGGCGCGGACAGCTCGTCGGCCGAACGCATGGAGCTGTACCAGGCGTCGCGCTGCATGTTGTCGCCGCGGCCGGCGATGGGCGCCACCGAGACGGAGTGGCGCGAGCTGGCATAGCCGCCGCGGAACCCCCGCGTGTGGGCGCTGAAGAAATGGCTTTGCTGCGCCGACACGCCCGCGCCCTCGCTGTTGGTGATGCGGCGGTCGGTCTTGAAGGCCGCCGCCTCGCAGGCCAGCGCGATCCGCGCCGCGCGCTCGCTGTCGATGTCCCAGGGATGGAACAGGTCCAGGTCGGGCTGCTCCTCGGGCGGCGCGATGTCGCCAGCGTCCGGCAGGCCGGCCACCGGGTCCTCGGCGGTGAAGCGGGCGATGTCGTAGGCCGCCTGCACGGTCTGCGCGATGGCGGCTTCGGAGAAGTCGGAGGTGCTGGCGTTGCCGCGGCGCTGGCCGATGTACACGGTCACGCCCAGGGACTTGTCGCGGTTGCGCTCCACGTTCTCCAGCTCGCCCTTGCGCACCGACACCGACAGGCCGCAGCCCTCCGACGCCTCGGCGCCGGCATCGGTGGCGCCCAGCTTCTTCGCATGGGCCAGGGCCGTGTCGACCAGTTGTTCGAAATAGGCGCGGCTGTAGCTGAAGCCGCGTTCGGCGGCACGTGCATCGGGTGTGTTCATGGCGGGGCTATGATACTTGCCGCCCTTGCGCAACCATTCGTGCAGCCCCTGCGCGGGCCTTCCATCCCCCATGCCACGCAAACCCAAAAAAGGCTACTTCGTGCGCGGCCAGTTCGTGGCCGAAGGCAGCGAGCTGGACCTGCAGCTCAAGGCCGAGCTCAAGGGCAGCGAGATCAGCAAGACCGACCTCAAGCGCGAGAGCACCGAGCTGCAGAAGCTGGGCGAGGCGCTGCTGGAGCTGCGCCCTGTCCTGATGGAGCGCCTGCAGCTGCCCGACAAGCTGCTCGACGCGCTGGACGAGGTGCGCCGCATCAGCAACTTCGAGGGCCGGCGCCGCCAGATGCAGTACATCGGCAAGCTGATGCGCGGGCTGGACGAGGACCTGCTCGCGGCCGTGCGGGCCGCGCTGGACGAGCAGCACCAGGGCTCGGCGCGCGAGACGCTGGCCCTGCACGAGGCCGAGCGCTGGCGCGATGCGCTGATCGAGCGCGACGAGGCCGTGGGCGAGTGGCTGCAGCTGCACCCCGCGACCGACGCGCAGCAGCTGCGCGCGCTGGTGCGCCAGGCCCGCAAGGACCGCGGGCCGGCCGATGCCGACGCGGTCTCGCGCGGGCTGGCGCCGCGCCAGGGCCGGGCCTATCGCGAGATCTTCCAGCTGGTGCGCCAGCAGCTGGCCGGCGCCGGCGACACCCCCGTGGACGAAGACACCCAGGAGGACACCCATGAATGAGGCATTCGACCCCGTGCGCGTCGGCATCGTGTCCATCAGCGACCGCGCCTCCAGCGGCGTCTACGAGGACAAGGGCCTGCCCGCGCTGAAGGACTGGCTCGCGCGCGCGCTGCGCAACCCCCTCGCATTCGAGGCGCGCCTGATCCCCGACGAGAAGGAGCGCATCAGCGCCACCCTGGTCGAGCTGGTCGATGCCGGCTGCGCGCTGGTGCTCACCACCGGCGGCACCGGGCCGGCCCCGCGCGACGTGACGCCGGAGGCCACGCTGGCCGTGGCGGACAAGGAGATGCCCGGCTTCGGCGAGCAGATGCGCCAGATCAGCCTGAGGTTCGTGCCCACGGCCATCCTGTCGCGGCAGGTCGCGGTGGTCCGCGGCCGCAGCCTGATCATCAACCTGCCCGGCCAGCCCAAGTCCATCCAGGAAACCCTGGAAGGCCTGAAGGACGCGCAGGGCCAGCCGGTGGTGCCCGGCATCTTCGCCGCCGTGCCCTACTGCATCGACCTGATCGGCGGCCCCTACCTGGAAACCGACGACGCCGTGTGCAAGGCGTTCCGGCCCAAGTCCGCGGTCCGCGCGAAAGGAGCGCCGGCATGAACCGCGAGCAGACCTTTGCCCACCTGGAACGCACGCTGGACGACATCGCGCGGCGCGATGCCGGTATCGGCGCCTTCGTCGCCCTGCATGACCGCACCGGCCTGCAGGTCGAGCTGGACCGCGCGCTGGCCGGCGGCGGCGCGCTGGGCGGCCTGCCGGTGGCGGTCAAGGACATCTTCGACACCGCGCACCTGCCCACGGCCTACGGCTCGGCCCTGTTCAACGGGCACCGTCCGCGCTTCGATGCCGCCATGGTGCAGGCCATCCGCCGCGCCGGCGGCGTGGTGGTCGGCAAGAGCAGCAGCACCGAGTTCGCCTTCCTGCACCCGGCCGCCACCCGCAACCCGCGCTCGGCCGGCCACACGCCCGGCGGCTCCTCGGCCGGCTCGGCGGCCGCCGTTGCAGCGGGCCTGGTTCCGCTGGCCGTCGGCACGCAGACCGGCGGCTCGGTGATCCGCCCGGCGTCCTACTGCGGCGTGGCAGGCTTCAAGCCCAGCTTCGCAGTACTGCCCACGGCAGGCCTCAAGCCCTTCTCCTGGTCGCTGGACACGGTGGGGCTGTTCGCGCCCACGGTGGCCGAGCTGGCCCGCGGCGCGCAGGCCATCGCCGGCCAGCCCTGGGCCGACCAGGCCGGGCTGGGTACCGGCGCCAGCGCCGCGTCCAACGGCGGCGCGCTGCGCTTCGGCTTCGTCGACCGCTTCCCCTGGGGCGAGACCACGCCGAGCGCGGCGCAAGCGCTCAACCAGGGCCGCAGCGCGCTGCAGGCTGCCGGCGCCACGATGCACGACGTCGCCCTGCCCGGCTGGATGGCCGAGGTGTTCCATGCGCACGACGCGGTGCAGGGCTGGGAGGCCGCCCGGGCCCTGGCCGACGAATACGAGTTCCATGCGGACGCGCTGTCGCCGGTGCTGCGCGACTACCTGGCGTCGGCGCGCGCGGTCAGCGATGCCGCCTACCACCAGGCCCAGCAGTCGACCGGCGTGGGCCGGCGCACGGCACTGACGCTGTTCGACAGCGTGGACGTGCTGGTCACGCCCAGCGCGCCCGACGAGCCGCCGCCCCTGTCGGCCGCGTCCACCGGCTCCTCCAGCTTCAACCGGGCCTGGACCCTGCTGGGCCTGCCCTGCCTGAACGTGGCGGGCGGAACGGGGGTGAAGGGGCTGCCCATGGGGCTGCAGGTGATCGCGCCGCCGCGGCGCGATGCGCTGTGCCTGCGGGCGGGCGACGTGCTGGAGCGGGCGCTGGCGGCCTCGCGCTGAGGGCGGGGGCTTCTCTTCTCAAGTCGCAGCGCCGGCATCTCCGGCGCTGCCAAGCGGGCCGCCGCGTCCCAGGTGCGCGACCAGGGAGTCGATGAACACGCGCACCTTGGCCGACAGGCTGCGGTGGCTCGGGTACAGGGCGTGCACGTCCACCGAGCTGCAGTCGAACGCCGGCAGCACGCGCAGCAGCCGTCCGGCCGCGATCTCGGCTTCCGCATGGAAGTCCGGCAACAGGCCGATGCCGGCGTGCCCCACCAGCATGGTGCGCACGACATCCGGCTCGGGAACCACGGTGCCGGCCTCGAATTCGATGTCGTGCAGCGCGCCGCCTGCCTTGCGGAACGCCCACCGCTGGCGCCGGTCGGCATGGGCAATCAGGCGGTGCTGCAGCAGATCCGTCGGTTGCTCGATGGCCGGGCCGTTCGCCAGGTAGCGCGGGCTGGCACACGGCCATAAGCTGAAACTGGCAAGCCGACGCGCGATCAATTCGGAGTCGGGCAGCGGGCCGATCCGGATGGCGATGTCCGCCTCCTCCGCCAGCAGATCGATCTGGCGGTTGCTGACGCTGAGCACCACCCGCACCTCGGGGTAGCGCAACACGAAGCCCGGCAGCATGGACGCCAAGGGCCCGGCGGCGAAGGTGAACGGCACGCTGACCCGCAGGTCGCCGCGCGGCTTGCCCACCAGGCCGCCGATCGCATTCTCTGCCTCGCCGACATCGTCCAGGATGCGGCGGGCATGCCGCTGCAGCAGATGGCCCGCGTCGGTCAGCCGCAGGTGGCGCGTCGACCGCTCGACCAGCGCGGCGCCCACCGACGCTTCCAGCTTTGCCAGCGAGCGACTGAGCGACGACTTGGGCAACCCGAGCGCGCGCGCAGCGCCGGAGATGCTGCCGAGATCGGCAATGCGCGAGAAGGCACGCAGTTCATGGAGTTCAAGCATGGCGGGAGGCACCTCCAGGCGTTCCAATATTGGAACGGTTCGTCCAACATTACACGTCTAGTCGATAACGGTGGAACGCCCTAGATTGGAATCACCCCAACCAAGGACTTCCCATGACCCAAACTGTTCTGATCGTCGGTGCGACCGGCATGCTCGGCCGTCGCATTGCCCATCATCTCGTCAGAAGCCCGCAGGCGCGCGTGCGCCTGCTGGTGCGAGACCCTCACGGCAAGAAGGAGGTGCTGGACCCACTCGCGGCCAAGGGCGCCGAGGTGGTCGCGGGCGACCTCTCCGATGCCGCTTCGCTCGACCGTGCGACTCGTGGCGTCGACGTCATCGTCTCGGCCGTCCAGGGCGGGCCCGAAGTCATCGTTGAGGGCCAGGTCAGGCTGGCGGAGATCGGCAAGCGCAACGCCGTGCGGCGCATCCTGCCGTCCGACTACGCGCTCGACCTGTTCAAGGCCACACCCGGCGAGCACACGATGTTCGACATGCGGGCGCAGGCCGATGCCCGCATCGCCGAGACCGGCCTGGAGCAGGTCAACGTGCTCCAGGGCGGGTTCATGGAGCTGTTCATGCCGGGCAAGGGCGCTATCGACCTGGAGGCGGGCACGGTGAGCTTCTTCGGCGACGGCCACCGCCCGGTCGAGGTGACCAGTGTCGAGGACACCGCGCGGATGGTGGCCCGGGCCGCGCTCGACCGGGCGCTTGCCGCAGGGAAGTTCGCCTTTGCCGGCGACCGCGTCTCGTTTCGCCAAGCGGGCGAAATCGTCGCCCGACAGTCCGGCCGCCCGATCAGGCCCGTCTCGCTCGGCTCGGAGGCGGACCTGCGCGCCCTGATGGCCCAGGCCGACCCGCACCAGCAGGTGATGCTCGCCTACCTGCTGTACATGACCAATGGGCAGACCGCGCTGACCGGCTTGCAGAACGACCGCTACGGCGACCTCAAGCTCCAAGGTTTCGCTGATTTCGTTGCACGCCAAGGAGAACGGTCATGACGTACACGCCTGAGCTGCCCGCCGTTCCCGGCTCCCTCGCATTCGTCCGCAACGTCGACACCGCGCCGGCCTACTGGTGGCTCGACATCCTGTGGGTGGTGCTGGCCGACGGCGCCGACACGGGCGGGCGCTACTCGCTGATGCACGAGACCTTGCCCAAGGGCGCGGGCGCGCCTCCCCACAAGCACACCTGGTCGGACGAGCATTTCTACATGGTCGAGGGCGAGATCACTTTCCTCGTCGGCGAGGACATCAAGGTGGCCCATCGAGGCGACTTCGTCTTCGTGCCGCGCAACACGCGCCATGCCTTTCGTGTGGACAGCGAGACGGCGGTGTTCCTCAACGGCTACACGCCGGCCGGCCTGGAACTGGCCGTGATCGAGAACGCCATGCCCGCGCCCGAGCGTGTCATTCCGCCCAAAGGCGCCACGCCCCCGCCGGGCCTGACTGCGGAGCAGTACCGGCGCTATGGCATGGACAACACGCCAGGCCCCAACCCCTTCGCCGCCGATGCACACCCGGGAGGCGCCGCATGACGATCCAGGCCAACTGCCTCGATCCTACTTGCCGACCAACTGGGTCAGCTTGTCGGCCTCGAAGCTTTCCTTGAGGGCCGCGTCCTGCGGCACGCAGCCCTCGGTGCGCCGGACGTCCGACAGCTTCTCCACCGCCTGCCACAGCAGCGCGATCTGGTGCTCCTGCGAGGAGGCGTTGTCGATCAGGCCGCGCATGGCCTGCGACAGCGGGTCGTCGCTGGCCGTGACGCCATAGGCCGAGAAGCCCATCTTGCTGGCCGCCTCCTCGCGCCGCGCCGAGTCCTCGGCCTGGATGATGCGCGCCGGGATGCCCACGGCCGTGGCGCCGGCCGGCACCGGCTTGGTCACCACTGCGTTGGAGCCCACCGCGGCGTTGTCGCCCACGGTGAAGCCGCCCAGCACCTTGGCGCCGGCGCCCACCACCACGTTGCGGCCCAGGGTCGGGTGCCGCTTGGCGCCCTTGGTCAGCGAGGTGCCGCCCAGGGTGACGCCCTGGTAGATGGTGCAGCCGTCGCCGATCTCGGCGGTCTCGCCGATGACGACGCCCATGCCATGGTCGATGAACACGCCATCGCCGATCTTCGCGCCGGGGTGGATCTCGACCCCGGTGAGCCAGCGCGAGACCAGCGAGATGAAGCGTGCCAGCCAGCGCAGGCCGCGCATCCACAGCCAGTGCGAGGCGCGGTGCATCATCAGCGCGTGCAGGCCGGGGTAGCAGGTCACCACCTCCCAGGTGCTGCGCGCGGCGGGGTCGCGGTCGAGGATGCACTGGATGTCGGAGCGCAGGCGGCTGAACATGGGCGGTCGTTCTATCGTTCTGACGGTCCAGTCTAAGGCTTGCGTCCGGCGGCTGCTTGCGACATCGCCTTGGCGACACCACGCAGGATGTGGATTTCCTCGGCCGTCGGTTGCGCGCGGTTGAACAGCTGGTTCAGGCGCGGCATCAGCTTCTTGGGCGAGCCCGGGTCGAGGAAGCCGATGTCCACCAGGGCCCGCTCCCAGTGCGCCAGCATGCCGGCCACGGCCTGCGCGTCGGCCGGCGCCGCCTCGGCCGCCGCCGGCTGCACCGCATAGCCGCCCAGCGCCTGGCGCCATTCGTAGGCGATGACCTGGATCGCAGCGGCCAAGTTCAGCGAGCCGAAGGCCGGGTTGGCGGGGATGGAGAGGGCCACGTGGCAGCGGTAGACGTCCTCGTTGCTCATGCCGAAGCGCTCCGGGCCGAACAGGAAGGCCACGCCCTGCGGCGGCGGCGACGACGCGGCCAGCCGTGCCAGGTGCTCGCGCGGCGCGCGCGTGGGCGGGCCGAAGTCGCGCGGCGTCATCGCGGTCGCGCACAGGTGGCTCACGCCGTCGAGCGCATCGTCCAGCGTGGCCACGATGCGGGCCTTCTCCAGCACGTCCAGGGCGCCGCTGGCGCGCTGGATGCACTCCTCGCGGTGGAGTACGTTGTCCCAGCGCGGGGCCACCAGCACCAGCTCGTCGAAGCCCATCACCTTGAGGGCGCGCGCGGCCGCGCCGACGTTGCCCGCATGGCTGGTCTGGATGAGGATGAAACGCGTCTTCACACACGGAAAAGTAGAATCGCGCTATTGTCGCTGTCCGCATCGCCGGGCGGCCCGCCCCGCCTTCGCAGCACGCAAGGCGCGTTCTTCGCCTTAACAATCCATGTCGTCCAACCTGCACCCCATGCTCAACGTGGCCATCAAGGCCGCACGCGCCGCCGGCGCCATCATCAACCGCGCCGCCCTCGACGTCGAGTCGGTGCGCATCTCGCAGAAGCAGGTGAACGACTTCGTGACCGAGGTGGACCATGCCAGCGAGGCGGCGGTCATCGAGACGCTGCTGACGGCCTACCCCGACCACGCCATCTGGGCCGAGGAATCGGGCAAGACGCACGGCAAGCAGGGCTCCGACTTCGTCTGGGTCATCGACCCGCTGGACGGCACCACCAACTTCATCCACGGCTTCCCGGTCTACTGCGTCAGCATCGCGCTGCTGGTCAGGGGCCGCGTCGAGCAGGCCGTCATCTACGACCCCACGCGCAACGACCTGTTCACCGCCACGCGCGGCCGCGGCGCCTACCTCAACGAGCGGCGCATCCGCGTGAGCAAGCGCACCGACCTGCGCCAGTGCCTGATCGCCACCGGCTTCCCGTTCCGCCCCGGCGACAACTTCAACAACTACCTGCGCATGATGGCCGAGGTGATGCAGCGCACCGCCGGCATGCGCCGCCCCGGCGCCGCCGCGCTGGACCTGGCCTACGTCGCCGCCGGCTTCACCGACGGCTTCTTCGAGACCGGCCTGTCGCCCTGGGACGTGGCGGCCGGCTCGCTGCTGGTGACCGAGGCCGGCGGGCTGATCGGCAACTTCACCGGGGAGTCCGACTTCCTCGAGCAGAAGGAATGCGTGGCCGGCAACCCGCGCGTCTACGGGCAGCTGGTGGCCATGCTCTCCAAGTACAGCAAGTTCGCCAGCGCCGGCGAGAAGGCCCAGGTGCGCCAGGCGGCCGCCGCCGACCTGGTGGCGCCGGACACCCGGCCATCGGCCACGCTGGACGACGGGCAGTAGGCGCCGGCTCGCGCATGGTGCCCGAGCTGCTCCAGAACCGACCCTGGACCGCGATCGCGCTGCTGGCGCTGCTGGCCGTGCTGGGGGCGATCGTGCTGCACCACGCGGGCCGCGCGGTGCTGGGCCGGGCCAGCCGGGGGGCGCCGGTCATCCACTCCGTCCTCAGCGCCGTCGACAAGCCGGCCGGCGCAGCCCTGCCGCTGATCGCGCTGCAGGTGGTCTGGCAGATCGCGCCCAACTCGCTGGAGCTGATCGACGGCGTGCGCCACGTCAACGCGCTGCTGCTGATCGCCGCGCTCACCTGGTGGCTGATGTCCCTGATCTCGGGCTTCGCCGAAGGCGTGATCGCGCATCACCCGGTCACCGAGGAGGACAACCTGCAGGCGCGGCGCATCCACACCCAGGCCCGCGTGCTCTCGCGCTCGGCCCAATCGGTGGTGCTGGTCGCGGGCGCGGCCATGGCGCTCATGACCTTTCCCGGCGCGCGCCAGGTCGGCGCCAGCCTGCTGGCCTCGGCCGGCGTGCTGGGCATCGTGGCCGGCCTGGCCGCGCGGCCGGTCTTCGCCAACCTGATCTCCGGCCTGCAGCTGGCGCTGGCGCAGCCGATCCGGCTGGACGACGTGCTCATCGTCAAGGGCGAATGGGGCCGGGTCGAGGAGATCACCGGCACCTACGTGGTGCTGCGCATCTGGGACGACCGGCGGATGATCATCCCGCTGCAGTGGTTCATCGAGAACACCTTCGAGAACTGGACCCGCAACACCTCGCAGCTGCTGGGGCTGGTGGTGCTGCACCTGGACTACACCACGCCCATGGACGTGCTGCGCGGCCAGGCCAGGAAGGTGGTGGAGGCGGCCCCCGAGTGGGACAAGCGCGTGTTCGCGGTGCAGGTGCAGGAGGCCACCGAGCGCGCGATGCAGGTGCGCGTGCTGGTCTCGGCCGCCAACGCCGGCAAGCTGTGGGACCTGCGCTGCCGCGTGCGCGAGGACCTGCTCACCTTCCTGGCGCGCGAGTACCCGCACTGCCTGCCGCGGGTGCGCACCGAGACCGACGACGATGCCGCCGGCGGAAGCCGCGGCGCTCAGGCCGAGGGCTGAACCGCCCGGTACAGGGCCCGCACCAGGTCGGTCTGGGTGATGATGCCCGCCAGCCGCTGCTCGCCGTCGATGATGGGGATGTGGTGGTGCCCGCCCTCGGAGAACAGCGGGATCAGCTCGCTGAGCAGGCGGTCCTGGCTGGCCACGCGCACCTGCCGCGTCATGATCTGCCCCACCACCTCGGGCCGGCCGGAATGCGTCAGGCCGCTGGCGCGCAGCAGCGCGCGCAGGCGCTCGCCCAGGCCCTCGTGCCGGTCCAGGTCGGCATGCCGCATGAAGTCGGCCAGCGTCACGATGCCCACGATGCGCCGGGTCGGGTCCACCACCGGCAGGGCCTTGATGCGCCGCTGCCGCATCAGCCACCAGGCCTCGGCCAGCGGGGCGCCGAAGGACACGGCCAGCGGCTCGCGGGTCATCACGTCGGCGCAGCGCAGCTCGCCCAGGGTGCGCTGGTAGGCCGCGGCCTCGGCCTGCGCCAGCAGCGCCTGCAGGTCGTCGCGCGGGACGTCCAGCACCTGGTTGTAGCGGGCCAGCGCGGCGTCCAGGTCAGCCGCGCTGAAGCGGCTGCGCGGCTGCCCGCCGGCCGGCGGCAGCTGGGCGTGCGGATAGGCGCGCCCGGTGCGGCTGTTGTAGAGCATGCCGGCGGCCACCAGCAGCAGCGAGTTGACCAGCACCGGGAACAGTGCATGGCGGAAGGCGGTGGTGCCGGTCAGCACCATCAGCAGCGCCGAGGCGCCGCCGGGCGGGTGCAGGCAGCGCAGCGCCAGCATGACGGCGATGGCTCCCGCCACCGACACGCCGGCGGCCATGGCCGCGTCGGGCAGCAGGCGGGCGCAGGCGATGCCCACCAGGGCCGAGACGGTGTTGCCGCCCACCACCGCCCAGGGCTGGGCCAGCGGGCTGGCGGGCACGCCGAACACCAGCACGGCGGAAGCGCCCAGCGGCGCCACCAGCCAGGCGCCCGCGGGCGAGGTGCCGGCCAGCCAGCGGCTGGCCCAGGCGGCCAGCAGCATGCCCAGCGCGGCGCCGGCCACCATGCGCCAGCGCTCGCGCGTGTCGATGGCCACGGGGGCCGGCCACAAGTGCGACAGCCAGGCGCGCAACGGGGCGGGAAGACGGGAGGCGGTCATGCGAGGCGAAAACGGCAAAGCTGCGCATTCTGCCAAGGGCTACCATGCGCCGGCATGAACACGCGGCCACCGGCCCCTTTGCAGTCGCTCGGCAGATTCGCCTGGGTTGCGGCGTGGGTGCCCGCGGCAGCGGCAACGGCGGCCAGCGCGGTGCTGGATCCGGCCATGTCTGTGGCCGGTCTGGCCATGGTCTATCTGGTGGCGGCAGTGGCCGGGGCCGTGGTGCTGGCGATGGGGCCGGCCGCCCTGGCCGCCCTGCTCTGCGTCGTGGCGCTCAACTACTTCTTCGTGCCGCCGCGGCGCTCGCTGTCCGTGGACGGCCCGGAGTACTGGTGGCTGCTCGCTTCCCTGCTGGGCCTGACGCTGGGCTTGAACGCACTCGTCGCCCGCCTGCGCGAGCGCAGGCAGCAGGCGGAGCGCGGACAGGTGCAAGCCGCTGAGCTGCATGCGCTGGGCGAAGCGATGGCGCTCACCCGCGACCACCACGCGATGGCGCGGGCCGCTGCGGCCTTTCTGCATGGCACGCTGGACCTGCCGTGTGCGGTGTTCCTGACCCAGGACACGGAGGGCGCACTCACGCGGGAAGCCGCGCCCGCCGACGGTGCGTTCCAGCGGCAGCCAGCCGAATGGGCCATCGCGAACGGCCGGCCGCTGGGCCGGGGCTGCCTGGACTGGCCCGAACTGCCCCTGTGGTGCGCGCCGTTTTCCCGGCACCGGCCGGCGGGCGCCGTCCAGCTGCTGCTGCCCGCGCGAGCGGCGCCTCCGGCGGACACGGTGGCGCACTGGCACGCGCTCGCGCGCCAGGTCGGGTTGGCGGTGGAGCGCGAGCGCGCGGCGGCGGCCGCGGCGCGGGCCGAGCAGGCTGCCAGCGCCGAGGCGGCGCGCAATACGCTGCTCGCGTCGCTCTCGCACGACCTGCGCACGCCGCTGGCCGGCATCGTCGGCACGGCCAGCCTGCTGCGTATCCGCGGCGACGACATGCCGGGCCTGGAGCGCCAGCGCCTGCTGGGCAGCCTCGAAGACGAGGCGCTGGACATGGCGTCGATGGCCGACAACATCCTGCAGGTCGCCCGGCTGTCCCAGCCGCTGGCCCAGCTCGGCCTCCGGTGGGAGTCCATCGAGGACGTCCTGGGCGCGGCGGTGGCGCGGGTGCGCCGGCGCTGGCCCCAGGCATCCATCCAGCTGAGGGCGCCGCACGGGCTGCCGCCGGTGCAGGCCGAGGCCGGCCTGCTGGCGCAGGCCATCGCCAACCTGGTGGACAACGCGGTACGCCATGGCGGCTCGCCGCCACGCATCGCCGTCCAGCTCGGCAAGAGCCGTGAAGGTGTCTTCATCGCGGTGCGTGACCATGGCACGGGGCTGCCGCCGGGCGACCCGGCGAAGCTGTTCGCGCGCTGGCGCAGTGCGGCCGGCGGGCGCGCGGGCGGCACCGGCCTGGGCCTGGCGATCTGCCAACTGTGCGTGCAGGCGCATGGCGGGCGCATCACCGCGAAGCGCTGCGAGCCGGGCGCGGAGTTCCGTGTCGACCTGCCGGCCGCTGCAGTGCCGGTACAGGACCCAGCGTGAGCAAGGCCTCGGTGCTGGTCGTCGAGGACGAGCCGGCCATCGCCCGGTTCGTCTGCGCCAGCCTGAGCGCGGCCGGCTTGTTGCCGCGCCGGGTCGGAACGGTCGCCCAGGCCGAGGCGGAGCTGGCCGCCGCGCCGGCGGACCTGCTCCTGGTGGACCTCGGCCTGCCGGACGAAGACGGCGTCGCCTTCATTGCCCGGCTGCGGCAGACCAGCGGGGTGCCGGTGCTGGTGCTCTCGGCGCGCGCCCAGGAGCCGCAGAAGATCGAGGCGCTGGACGCCGGCGCCGACGACTACCTGGCCAAGCCTTTCGGCATGGGCGAGCTGCTGGCCCGCGTACGCGCCATGCTGCGCCGCGCCGCCGCCGCGCCACTGCCCGCGCCGGTGCTGCGGGTCGGCGAACTGGCCTTCGACCGAGGCTCGCGCGAGCTGCGCCTGCGTGGCGCGCCGATCCATCTCACACCGCGCGAGCTGCGCCTGTTCGAAGTGCTGGCGGCCGCCCAGGGGCGGGTCGTGACGCACCGGCAGCTGCTGGCGGCAGTGTGGGGCGCCGAGCAGGTGGACCAGCTGCATTACCTGCGCATCTACATGGGCCACCTGCGCGCCAAGCTGGAGGCCAACCCGGCCGAGCCGCGCTATCTGCTGACCGAGCTGGGGGCCGGCTACCGTCTTGCCGACGAGTAGACCGGGCGCGGGCCGTTTATGCATTTTTTATGCGGCCGGGGTGACAACCGGGGCTCCTCAACGATCGGGAGCCCGAATGTCCACCGCCACGCTGGCCACCGCGCCGCGCAAGCAGGCCACCGCCACCCTCGCCCTCGCCGCCCTCGGGGTGGTGTACGGCGACATCGGCACCAGCCCGCTCTACACCATCAAGACCATCTTCGATGCCGGCACCGGCGTCCCGCTCAACCCCGCCACCGTCGTGGGCGCGGTGTCGGTGGTGTTCTGGGCTCTCATGCTCGTGGTCACGCTCAAGTACGTGGTGCTGATCACGCGGGCGGACAACAAGGGCGAAGGCGGCATCATGGCCCTGCTGGCCCTGGCCTCGCGCACGGTGGCCGACCGGCCGGCGCTTCGCTCGCGGCTGCTGGTGCTGGGTGCGTTCGGCGCGTGCCTCTTCTACGGGGACGCGGTGCTGACGCCGGCCATCTCCGTGCTCAGCGCCGTCGAGGGCCTGGAAGTCGTCACGCCCACCCTCAAGCCGTGGGTGCTGCCAGCGTCGGTGGGCATCCTGGTGGCGCTATTCGCCGTCCAGAGCCGTGGCACGGCCGCCGTCGGGCGCTGGTTCGGCCCGGTGATCGTGCTGTGGTTCTCCACCTTGGCGGCCGTGGGGATGTGGCAGATCGCGCAAGCCCCCGAGATCCTCCAGGCGCTGGACCCGCGGCATGCGTGGCGCTTCCTGGCCGAGCGCGGCTGGGGGCTGTTCCTGGCCGTGGGGGCGGTGGTGCTGGCCATCACCGGCGCCGAAGCGCTGTACGCCGACATGGGCCACTTCGGCAAAGGCCCGATCCGGCTGGCCTGGAGCACGGTGGTGCTGCCGGCGCTGGCGCTCAACTACGCGGGCCAGGGGGCGCTGCTGCTGCGCGTACCCGCCGCGGCCTCCAACCCGTTCTACCTGAGCTTCCCGGAAGGCTTGCTGCTGCCGGCCGTCGCCCTGGCCACGGCCGCGACCATCATCGCCTCGCAGGCGGTGATCTCCGGCGCCTATTCGCTCACCCAGCAGGCCATGCAGCTGGGCTTCCTGCCCCGCATGACCATCGTCCATACCTCGGCGCATGAGCGCGGCCAGATCTACATCCCCGCCGTCAACGGCATCCTGCTCGTGGCGGTCGTGCTCGCCTGCCTGTTCTTCGGCACCTCGTCGTCCATGGCCTCGGCCTACGGCATCGCGGTCACCGGGACCATGCTCATCACGACGCTGCTGACTTACTTCGTGGTGCGCCGCAGCTGGGGCTACCCGGCGTGGGTGGCGATCGGCGCCACCGCCTTCTTCGTGGCGCTGGACACCCTGCTGCTGGCTTCGTGCTCGGTGAAGGTGCTCGAGGGCGGCTGGTTCCCGCTGGTCCTCGCCGCGGGGCTGCTGGCCGTCATGTCGGCCTGGAAGCGTGGCCGGGAACTGCTGTCCCGGGCCGTGCACGCCGACACGCTGACGCTGCCGGACTTCGTGGCCGGCCTGGACCCGGGCGACACCGTCGCCCGGGTGGACCGCACGGCCGTCTTCCTGTCGGCCGAACGTGCGCTGGTGCCGCAGGCCCTGCTGCACAACATCAAGCACAACCTGGTGCTGCACCGGCGTAACATCGTCCTGACCGTCGAATTCGCCGACGAACCCACCGTGGCGCCGGCGGATCGCCTGCGTGTGCGGGACGTCGGCCGTGGCTTCTGGCAGGCCGAGCTGCGCTTCGGTTTCACGGAACAGCCCAACGTGCCGCAGGCGCTCGAGCTGGCGGGCCGCCAGGGGCTGGACATCGATCCGTTCGACACCTCGTACTTCCTGAGCCGCGAGACCGTGGTGCCCCGGCCTTCGGCCACGATGTCGCGCTGGCGGCAGCACCTGTTCGAGACCTTGTCGCGCAATGCCGGGCGGGCCGTCGATTTCTTCGGTATCCCGGCCAACAGCGTGATCGAGCTGGGCACGCGGGTGCAGATCTAGCCGGCCGCGGCCGGGCCCGGCCGGCGGCGCGGGATAATCGCCGGCCGATGACCAGCGCCGCTGCCGAGTCCCCCGACCTGTCCGCCCACACGCCCATGATGGCCCAGTACCTGGCCATCAAGGCGCAGCACCCGCAGACGCTGGTGTTCTACCGCATGGGCGACTTCTACGAGCTGTTCTACCAGGACGCGGAGAAGGCGGCGCGCCTGCTGGACATCACGCTCACGCGGCGCGGCCAGTCGGCCGGCCAGCCGGTGACCATGGCCGGCGTGCCCTTCCACTCGGTGGAGACCTACCTGGCGCGCCTGATCAAGCTGGGCGAGTCGGTGGCCATCTGCGAGCAGGTGGGCGACGTGGGCGCGAGCAAGGGCCCTGTGGAGCGCAAGGTGGTGCGCGTGGTGACGCCCGGCACGCTGACCGACACCGAGCTGCTGAACGACAAGAGCGAGGCCCTGCTGCTGGCCGTGCACCAGGGCTCGCGGCATCGCCTGGGCCTGGCCTGGCTGAGCGTGACCCAGGGCGCGCTGCAGCTGGCCGAATGCGCCGGCGACGAGCTGGAGGCCTGGGTCACCCGCATCGCGCCCAGCGAGATCGTCTACAGCGCCGAGGTGACGCCGGCCTTCGAGCAGCGGCTCAAGGCGCTGCGGCCGGTCTCGCTCACCGTGCGCCCGGCCTTCCAGTTCGACGCCGGCCTGGGCCTGCGCAAACTGATGGAGCACCTCAACGCCGCCACGCTGGCGGCCTGGGGCGCCGAGGCGCTGGCGCAGGCACATGCCGCCGCCAGTGCGCTGCTGGCCTATGCCGAGCACACCCAGGGCCGCCAGCTCTCCCACGTGCACGACCTGCAGGTGCAGCGCGACGACGAGCTGATCGCCCTGCCGGTCACGACGCGGCGCAACCTGGAGCTGGTGCAGACACTGCGCGGCGAGGATTCGCCCACGCTCTTCTCCCTGCTGGACACCTGCATGACCGGCATGGGCAGCCGGGCGCTCAAATGCTGGCTGCTGGAGCCGCGGCGAGACCGCGGCCAGGCGACGGCCCGGCACGACGCCATCGCGCAGCTGCGCGAGCAAGGCCTGTTCGAGCGCCTGCGCGAGCGCCTCAAGGGCACCAGCGACATCGAGCGGATCACGGCGCGCATCGCCCTGCGCCAGGTGCGCCCGCGCGAGCTGGTGGGCCTGCGCCAGTCGCTGAACAAGGCCGAACAGCTGGCGCCTACCTTGGACGGCTTGCCGGCGCTGCTGGCGCAGGTCGCGGCGGACCTGGTGCCGCCGCCGGGCTGCGCCTCGCTGCTGCAGCAGGCCCTGCTGGACGAGCCCGCGGCCCTGGTGCGCGACGGCGGCGTGATCGCGGCCGGCTTCGACGCCGAGCTGGACGAGCTGCGCGCCATCCAGGACAACGCCGACGGCTTCCTGCTGGCGCTGGAAGCCCAGGAGCGCGCCCGCACCGGCATCGCCAACCTGCGGGTGCAGTTCAACCGGGTGCACGGCTTCTACATCGAGGTGAGCCAGGGCCAGCTGGACAAGGTGCCGGCCGACTACCGGCGCCGCCAGACGCTGAAGAACGCCGAGCGCTTCATCACGCCCGAGCTCAAGGCCTTCGAGGACAAGGCGCTGTCGGCGCAGGAGCGCGCCCTGGCGCGCGAGAAATGGCTGTACGAGCAATTGCTCGACCGGCTGCAGGCGCATGTGCCCGCCCTGGCCCGCCTGGCACGCGCCATCGCCTCGCTGGACGCTTTGTGCGCCCTGGCCGAGCGCTCGCTCACGCTGGGCTGGTGCCGCCCGCGGTTCATGAAGGAACCGGGCATCGAGATCGAGCGCGGCCGGCATCCGGTGGTGGAGGCGCGCCTGGCCGAGACCAGCAGCGGCGCCTTCATCGCCAACGACACGCGGCTGGGCCCGAAGCAGCGCATGCAGGTGATCACCGGCCCCAACATGGGCGGCAAGAGCACCTACATGCGCCAGGTGGCGCTGATCTGCCTGCTCGCGTCCATGGGCTCGTACGTGCCGGCGGCGGCCTGCCGCCTGGGCCCCATGGATGCCATCCACACCCGCATCGGCGCGGCCGACGACCTGGCCAACGCCCAGTCCACCTTCATGCTGGAGATGACTGAGGCGGCGCAGATCCTGCACGCCGCCACGCCGCAGTCGCTGGTGCTGATGGACGAGATCGGCCGCGGCACCTCCACCTTCGACGGCCTGGCGCTGGCCTCCGGCATCGCCGCGCACCTGCACGACAGGACCCAGGCCTTCACCCTGTTCGCCACCCACTACTTCGAGCTCACCGAGTTCCCGGCCCGGCACCACTGCGCGGTGAACATGCACGTGAGCGCGGCCGAGTCGGGCGGCGACGTCGTGTTCCTGCACGAGATCCAGCCCGGGCCGGCCAGCCGCAGCTACGGCATCCAGGTGGCGCGCCTGGCGGGCATGCCGGCGGCCGTGGTCAGGCACGCCGGCCATGCGCTGGCGGCGCTGGAGACGCAGCAGCAGCTCTCGCGCGAGCAGGTCGACCTGTTCGCGCCGCCGCCCGAGGCGGCCGCGCCCGCGACCAGCGCGGTCGAGGCGGCGCTGGCGGCCCTGGACCCGGATACCATGAGCCCGCGCGAGGCATTGGACGCGCTGTACCAACTGAAAAGAACAGGGAGCAAGCAATGACCTACTGCGTGGGCATCAAGCTCAACGCCGGCCTGGTGTTCCTGTCCGACTCGCGCACCAACGCGGGCGTGGACCACATCAGCACCTTCCGCAAGATGATCGTGTACGAGCGCCCCGGCGACCGCTTCATGGTGCTGCTGTCGGCGGGCAACCTCTCCATCTCGCAGTCGGTGCGCGAGATCCTGCAGGTCGAGCAGCTCAAGGACCCGGACGGCGGCGAAGCCATCACCATCTGGAACGCGCGCAGCATGTTCGACGCCGCCCGCGTGCTGGGCCAGGCGGTGCGCCGCGTGTACGACCGCGACGCCGAGTCGCTGCGCCATGCCGGCGTGGAGTTCAACGTCTCGCTGATCTTCGGCGGCCAGGTCCGCGGCGAGGGCATGCGCCTGTTCCACGTGTACTCGGCCGGCAACTTCATCGAGGCCACGCTGGAGACGCCCTACTTCCAGATCGGCGAGTCCAAGTACGGCAAGCCGGTGCTGGACCGCGTGATCACGCCCGACACGCCGCTGGACGAGGCCGCCAAGTGCGCCCTGGTGTCCATGGACTCGACCATGAAGTCCAACCTGTCGGTCGGACCGCCGCTGGACCTGGTGGTCTACGAGGCCGGCCGCTTCGAGACCGACCGGCTGGTGTGCATCGACATGGCCAACCCCTACTACCGCATGCTGCACAACAGCTGGGGCCAGAAGCTGCGCGAGGTGTTCGACAGCCTGGAGGACCCGGTCTGGGACGATGCCCACACCGACACGCCGCTGAAGGTGGCCGACGGCCGCGCGGCGCCCCTGCGCAAGATCACCCGCCCGGAGGAAAAGCTCATCTGAGCCGGATCGCGCGTTGAGCCTCGTCGTCTTCTCCCATGCCAACAGCTTCCCCGCGGGCACCTACGGCGTGCTGTTCAAGCACCTGCGCTCGCGCGGCTTCCTGGTGCGGGCCGTGGACAGGTTCGGCCACGACCCGCGCTACCCGGTCAGCGACAACTGGCCGCACCTGGTTTCGCAGCTGCACGACTTCGCCGGGCGCGAGGTGGACAAGGCCGGCGAGCCGGCCTTCCTGGTCGGCCACTCGCTGGGCGGCTTCCTGAGCCTGATGTGCGCGGCGCGGCACCCGCATCTGGCGCGCGGCGTGCTGCTGCTGGACTCGCCCCTGCTGGGCGGCTGGAAGGCGCGCGCCCTGGGCGCCGCAAAGAGCACGCAGCTGGTCGGCTCGATCTCGCCGGGCCGGGTGAGCCGCCGGCGCAAGAACCGCTGGCCCAGCCGCGAAGCCGCCTTCGAGCACTTCCGCCACAAGAAGGCCTTCGCCCACTGGGAGGAGCAGGTGCTCTACGACTACGTCACGCACTGCACCCACGACGATCGTGGTGAGCGCGTGCTCAGCTTCGACCGCGACGTCGAGACCGCGATCTACAACACCCTGCCGGACAACCTGGACCGCCTGCTCAAGCGGCATCCGCCGCAATGCCCGGTGGCCTTCATCGGCGGCCTGCAGTCCGAGGAGATGCGGCAGGTCGGCACGGCCATGACGCGGCAGGTGACCGAAGGCCGCATGACCCTGCTGGACGGCTCGCACCTGTTCCCCATGGAGAAGCCGCAGGCCACGGCCGCCGCCATCGAAGCCGCCCTGCTCGCGCTGTGAGGCACGGCTGTGGGATGTTGCAGCGCAGCATGGCTGTCCTCGTCCTACACGGCACAGCCATGTCAAGCCGCAGATTGAGGGCATGAGCAACACGCACCTGCTGTCCCCCTCGCCCGCCTACCCGGCGCCGCCCCTGTCCCTGCTGGCCATGGAGCCGCTGCGCGCCATGTTCGATTTCTGCGCCGCCAAGCTCGGCACCCATGCGCAACCCGTCGGCGACGGCCACCCGGTGGTCGTGTTCCCCGGCCTGGGCGGCGCGCCCTTCACCACCTCGCACCTGCGGCGCTTCCTGATGGCGTCGGGCTTCCACGCCCACTGCTGGGGCCGCGGCGTCAACACCGGGCCCGAGGGCCTGTTCGACGACTGGATGGCCGCCCTGGTGGACGACGTGCGCGCCCTGCACCGGCGCAGCGGCCGCGCCGTCAGCCTGGTCGGCTGGAGCCTGGGCGGCGTGTACGCGCGCGAGATCGCCAAGCTGGCGCCCCGGGCCGTGCGCCAGGTCATCACACTGGGCACGCCGTTCGCCGCGATGGGCGGCGGCGCCACCCACGCGGAAAGCCTGTACAAGCTGATGGGTGGCAACACCTCGCAGCTCACGCCGCAGCTGCAGGCGCGGCTGCGCCAGACGCCGCCGGTGCCCACCACCTCGGTCTACAGCAGGACCGACGGCGTGGTCAGCTGGCGCGGCTGCATCGAGAAGAAGGGCCCCGTCACCGAAAGCGTGGAGGTGTCGGCCAGCCACCTGGGCATGGCCACCAATCCCGAGGTGATGCGCCTCGTGGCCGACCGGCTGGCCCAGCCGGAGGGGCAGTGGCGCCCGCTCAGGCCGACCAGTCCACCCAGCCGGCCCACGAGGTGAGCAGCACCAGGATGCCGAAGGCGATGCGGTACCAGGCGAAGGGCGTGAAGCTGTTGCTGGAGATGTAGCGCAGCAGCCAGCGCACGCACAGCCAGGCGCTCAGGAACGAGAACAGCAGCCCGACCCCGAACATCGGGATGTCGGCCGCGCTCAGCAGGGCGCGCTGCCTGTACAGGCTGTACACGCCCGCGCCCACCAGGGTGGGGATGGCCAGGTAGAAGGAGAAGTCGGTCGCCGCCTTGCGCGACAGCCCCAGCAGCATGCCGCCGATGATGGTGGCGCCGCTGCGGCTGGTGCCGGGGATCATGGCGAAGCACTGCACCAGGCCGACCTTGAGCGCATCCTGCCAGCGCATCTGGTCGGCGTCGTGGATGCGCACCGCGTCCTGCGGCCGGCGCTCGGCCCACAGGATCACGAAGCCGCCCAGGATGAAGGTGGTGGCCACCACCGCCGGCGTGAACAGGTGGGCCTGGATCGCCTTGCCGAACGCCAGGCCCAGCAGCACGGCCGGCAGGAAGCCGATCGCCACGTTGGCGGCGAACTGCCGGGCCTGCCGCTCGGTTGGCAGCGCGGCCAGCGTGCCGCGGATCTTCTGCCAGTACACGATGATGACCGCCAGGATGGCGCCGGTCTGGATCGCGATCTCGAACACCTTGGCCTTGGCGTCGTGGAACCCCAGCAGGGCTCCGGCCAGGATCAGGTGGCCCGTGCTCGAGATCGGCAGGAACTCGGTCAGCCCCTCCACCACACCCATGATGGCGGCCTTGACCAGCAACACAACGTCCAACGCATCCCCTCTCGGTTTCGCAACCACTGCGAGCGGCGGATTATCACCGTGGGTCATCCATTCGCGGGCCGCCGGGCTGGCGTTTGGCGCCGCGCTGTCGGCATTTCGCGCCCTTGTCCTGCAATTCGTCGCAGGGCGGTGGCGCGCCCGGCCCGTGGCGCCCACAGTGCCTGCCGTCCACACCGCCGGAGGCCGCCATGCAGTTCACCCCCCTCATCGCCATCCACATGAGCGCCGCCCTGGCGGCCGTGGCCCTCGGCCCGGTCGCGCTGTGGGCCCGGCGCGGCCGCACCCAGCGCCCGCGCCTGCACCGCGCGGCCGGCTACGCCTGGGTCACGCTGATGGTGGCGGCCGCGCTCAGCGCAGTCTTCATCCGCGACTTCCGGCTGCCCAACATCGCCGGCTACACGCCCATCCACCTGCTGGTGCCGGCCACGCTGGGCAGCCTGGTCATCGCCTTCCGGCTGCTGGCGCGCGGCGACATCCGGGGCCACCGGCGCTGGATGCAGATCCTGTACGTCAGCGCCTGCCTGGTGGCCGGCGCCTTCACCCTGCTGCCCGGGCGCTACCTGGGCGACCTGGTGCTGGGCCGCTGGCTGGGCCTGGTGTGAGCCGGTGGGCGCGCCGGGCATACTGCGGCGCATGCCGCCGCGCCGCCCGCTGTCCCTGTCGTTCGCCCTGCGCGGGGTACAGGCGGCCGCGGCCAACACGCTGATCGCGCTGGGCCTCACGGCCTTCGGCGACGAGCCCTTCGGGCGCAACCTGCTGTATTCGCAGGGGATCGGCCTGTCGATCTGGGCGGCCATCGACGGCGGGCAGATGCTGCTGATCCGGGACTGGAGCACGCAGTGGCGCCGCATGGTGGCGATCGCGCCGGCCGGCGTGGCGGTCGGCTATGCCGTGGGGATCGCCGCCACCGACCGGGCCCTGGGGCGCGTGCCCTTCGTCGAATGGGCCGGCCAGCCGCGCCGGGCGCTGGGCTTCCTGGTGCTCAGCCTGGGCGCCGGCGTGGTGGTCACCTACTGGTTCGCCAGCCGCGAGCACATGGCCCAGGCGCGCGAGCGCCAGGCGCAGCTGCAGCGCGAGGCGACCGAGGCCAGGCTCAAGCTGCTGGAGACCCAGCTCGCGCCGCACATGCTGTTCAACACGCTGGCGAACCTGCGCGCGCTGATCGCGGTGGACGCGCCGCGCGCGCAGCAGATGCTGGACCACCTGATCGCCTACCTGCGCGCCACGCTGGGCGCCTCGCGCAGCGTCACGCATCCGCTGGCGGCCGAGTTCCAGCGCCTGCACGACTACCTGGCGCTGATGGCCATCCGCATGGGGCCGCGCCTGGCCTACGAGCTGCACCTGCCGCCGCAGCTGGCGCAGCAGCCCGTGCCCACGCTGCTGCTGCAGCCGCTGGTGGAGAACAGCCTGCAGCACGGCCTGGAGCCGCAGGTCCGGGGCGGCCGCATCGTGGTCGACGCCCGGCGCGAGGGCGGGATGCTGGTGCTGGAAGTCGCCGATACCGGTGCCGGCTTGGCCGGCACGCCGCCGGCCGACGGGCACGGCTTCGGCCTGGGCCAGGTGCGCGACCGCCTGGCCACCCTGTTCGGCCCCGCCGCCACCCTGGAGCTGGCGCCCATCGCCTCCGGCGGGACGCGCACCACCATCCGGCTGCCGCTGCCCGCATGAACGCCGCCCCCACCGCCCTGATCGCCGAGGACGAGCCCCTGCTGGCGCAGGCCCTGCAGGCCGAGCTGGCGCGCGCCTGGCCCGCCCTGCGCATCGCCGCCAGCGTGGGCGACGGCGCGGCGGCCGTGGCGCAGGCGCTGGCGCTGCGGCCCGCCGTGCTGTTCTTCGACATCCGCATGCCCGGGATGAGCGGCCTGGAAGCGGCCGCCGAGCTGGCCGACGCCTGGCCGGACGGCCAGCCCTTTCCCGCGCTGGTGTTCGTCACGGCCTACGACCAGTACGCGGTCCAGGCCTTCGAGGCCCAGGCCGTGGACTACGTGCTCAAGCCGGTGCAGCCGGCCCGGCTGGCCCGCACCGTGGCCCGGGTGCAGCAGCAGCTGGCCGGCCGCGGTACCGGCAACGCCCAGCTGGAGCAGGCGCTGGCCCAGCTGCGTCCGCTGCTGGCCGGCGCGGCGGCGCCGCCGGCAGCGCCGCTCACCGTGATCCAGGCCGGCATGGGCAGCACCATCCGCCTGGTGCCGGTGGCCGAGGTGCTGGTGTTCGAGGCCGCCGACAAGTACGTGCGCGTGCTCACCGCCGGCCAGGAGTACCTGATCCGCACGCCGCTCAAGGAACTGCTGCCGCAGCTGGATGCGCAGGCCTTCTGGCAGGTGCACCGCGGCACCTTGGTGCGGGCCACCGCCATCGACCGGGTGCTGCGCGACGAGGCGGGCCGGCTCACGCTCACGCTGCGCGGCCGGCCCGAACAGCTGCCGGTCAGCCGCCTGTACGCCCACCGCTTCAAGGCGATGTGATCAGGACGAAGATGAGGAGCTGGGCGCCTTGCGCCCGCGCAGCCCGGCCCAGACCTGCCGGGCGGTGGACTTGATCACCTCCAGCGCCTGCCCGTCGCCCTTGCGCAGCGCCTCGGTGAACTGCGCGGCCTGCTCCCGGGTGACGTTCGGCGGGATCGGCATCACGTTGGCGTCGGTCACCATCTCCAGCAGCACCGGCCGGTCGGTGGCGAAGGCCTCCTCGCAGGCCAGCGCCACCAGGCCGGGCCGGTCGATGCGCACGCCGCGCAGCCCCAGCATGCGCGCGTACTCGGCGTACGAGAACTCCGGCAGCAGCTGGGACTTGTCGAAGCGCGGCTCGCCCTCGGTGCCGCGCTGCTCCCAGGTCACCATGTTCAGGTCGCCGTTGTTCAGCACCAGCACCAGCAGGCGCGGGTCGCTCCAGCGCTTCCAGTCGCGCGCGATGTTGATCAGGGCGTTGATGCCGCTCATCTGCATCGCGCCGTCGCCCACCAGCGCCACCACCGGCCGGCCGGGATGGGCGTACTTGGCGGCCAGCGCGTAGGGGATGGCGCAGCCCATGGAGGCGAGGCCGCCCGAGCCCGAGCCCATCATCTGCCCCCGCATCTGGATGTTGCGGGCGTACCAGGCGGCCACCGTGCCCGAGTCCCAGGCGAGGATGGCGTCCTGCGGCAGCCGCGGCGAGAGCTCGTGGAACACCCGCTGCGGGTTGATCGGCCCGGCGGACTCCACCAGGGCGCGCTCGCGCAGCACCTGCTGCCAGCGCGCCACGCCGGCCTCGATGCGCTGGCGCCATTCGCGGTCCACCTTGGGCTGCAGCAGGGGCAGCAGCGCGCGCAGCACGGCCCGGCTGTCGCCCACCAGGTTCACCTCGGTCGGGTAGCGCAGGCCCAGGCGCCGGCCGTCGATGTCGATCTGCACCGCCCGCGCCCGCCCCTCGCGCGGCAGGAACTCGGAGTACGGGAAGGAGGTGCCCACCATCAGCAGCGTGTCGCACTGGTCCATCAGCTCCCAGCTGGCGTCGGTGCCCAGCAGTCCGATGGCGCCGGTGACGAACGGCAGGTCGTCCGGCACCGCAGCCTTGCCCAGCAGCGCCTTGGCGATGCCCGCGCCCAGGCAGTCGGCCACCTCGACCAGCTCGGCGCCCGCATGCAGCGCGCCGGCGCCGGCCAGGATGGCGACCCGCTCGCCGGCGTTGAGGAGGTCGGCCGCGCCCTGCAGCTGGGCCGGGTCGGGCGCGCCGGTCTGCACCGTCACGCCGATGCCGCTGTGCACCGTGCCGTGCTGGTGCGGCGGCTCCTCCACCGCCTTCTCGCGCTGCAGATCGCTGGGCAGGATCACGCAGGTCACGCTGCGCCGGTCGCGCGCGATGCGCATGGCGCGGTCGATCAGGTGCCGCACCTGGCCGGGCGAGGCGGCCATCTGCACGAACTCGCCGGCCACGTCCTTGAACAGGCTGAGGAGGTCCACCTCCTGCTGGTAATCGCCGCCCAGCGCGGCGCGCGCCTGCTGGCCCACCAGGGCCACCACCGGCTGGTGGTCGGCCTTGGCGTCGTACAAGCCATTGAGCAGGTGGATGGCGCCGGGGCCCGAGGTGGCGATGCACACGCCGACCTCGCCGGTGAACTTGGCATGGGCCGTCGCCATGAAGGAAGCCAGCTCCTCGTGCGCCGTCTGGACGAACTCCACCCGGTCCTGCTGGCGGTTCAGGGCGCCCATGACGCCGTTGATGCCGTCGCCGGGGTAGCCGAAGACGCGGCGCACGCCCCAGGCGTGCAGCCGCTCGACGATCTGGTCGCTGACATTTTTATCGTTGCTCATAGGGCCAGCTTAGAAAGCGCACGGGACCGCATCGTAGTCGGCGCACGGCAGGCCCGGTAGGCCGGGGCCGACCCGGTCTTTTATGGATGTGCTTGAATCCGCCTCGGCAACTGCCGCGTAGTCGCCCAGACGCTTGCGTCCGATGTTCTCCCAAACCAAAGCAACCCGAATCAAGGAGCTTGAAACCATGATGATCCGTACCGCCCTCGCCGCCAGCGCGGCCGCCCTGCTGGCCGCCTGCGCCGGCAACCCGATGGCCTCGGCCAAGGCTTACGACCAAGCCACGCTGCCGGCCGCCGTCCAGGTGCCGGCCGGCAACCGGGTGGCCATGGAAACCGTGGGCGTGGGCGAGATCACCTACGAATGCCGGGCCAAGGCCGGTGCCGCCGGCCAGTTCGAATGGGTGTTCGCGGGCCCCGATGCCAAGCTGATGGACCGCGCCGGCAAGCAGGTGGGCAAGTACTACGGCCCGCCCGCGACCTGGGAAAGCATGGACGGCTCCAAGCTGACCGCCACCCAGGTGGCCGTGGCCCCCAATGCCACCGGCAACATCCCGCTGCAGCTGGTCAAGGCCAACCCCGCCACCGGCACCGGCGCCATGAGCGGCACCACCTACATCCAGCGCGTGGCCACCCAGGGCGGCGTGGCCCCGGCCGCGGCCTGCACCCAGGCCAACCTGGGCGCCAAGCAGATGGTGAAGTACCAGGCCGACTACATCTTCTACAAGGCCGCGATGTAAGAACAAACGGGACGCAACGGTCCAGCTGCGGCAGTGTCCGGCACATGATGTCGGCGCTGTCCTACAAGAAGCCAGCAGGTGAAACGGTCTACTACAACCCGATCACCCCGACTCCTCTGAGTCCCCTCCTCCTCCGGGGTGAGCTGGTCCGGCCCTCCGTCCCGCGACTGGCATGTTGCCCCCAGGCCCACCGCCTGGGGGCCTTTTTTTGCCCGCCGGTTGCGCCCGCTTACGCTTGTTGACACAACGAGGCGATAGGGTCGAGTAGGGATGCTCCTACCGGTGGTGCTGACCGGGTCGGGCATGGGATCAGCAGCGGCGGCCTTACCTTACAGGGCATGGCTCTCAGCGACCACCCCACCGCCCGAGACCCGGAGGACAAACGCACCCCCGGCCGGTCCAAGGTACGCGCCGAAGGCCCGGTAAGCCGCGCGCTCAAGCGCGGCAAGAGCGGCTATGGCGTGGAAAGCCTGCGGCCGCACCTGGCCGACCAGCTGGTGCTCAAGGACCTGTTGCGCTCCACCTATCCGCCGAACAAGGACAAGTCCCTGGACGAGGACGAGGACAAGTCCAACCAGGCCGACGGCTGAGGCCGGCGGCTGCGCCACGCGAAAAAAACCCCCGGACCGCGCACGGCCGGGGGTACCCTTGGAAACCTGAGGTTCCGCGATCAATCGTCGTGGTCGCGGTGGTGCTTCTTCCAGTGCCTGCGATCGTCGTGGCCGTGCCTCCAGTGCCTGCGGTCGTCCCGGTCGTCCTTCCAGTGGCGATGGCCGTGACCGTAGTAGCCATGGCCGCGGCCGCCGTAGTACACCGGGGCCGGCTGCACGTACACGGGGGCCGGCTGGACGTAGCCGTGCCGGTAGCCGCGCGGGTAGACCACCTGCGGCTGGGTGTAGACCGGCTGGGGGTAGACGTACATCGGGGGCGGCGCATAGACCGGCGCCGGCTGCACGTAGACCGGGGCGGGCTGCACATAGACGGGAGCCGGCTGCACCACCACCGGCCGGTGGTTGCCCACGCCGACCGAGACGCCCGGGGCCGCGTCCACGCCGATGGACCAGTAGACGTTGTCGCGCGCCTGCGCCAGCGGCGCGGCGGCCAGTGCCGCCAGCCCCAGCAGGGCCGAGGCGGCCTGGAGGACAAGGGAACGGCTGATGAACATGGAAGCTCCTTGCGGGTGGAGGGCACCTGGCCCTGGTTCCCATTTAACGCCGGGCCCAAGCGCCCGATTACGGCCGTTCGGTCAAGTCCGTTGCCAGACGTAACTCAGCCTTCAGTCAGTCACCGATGACCCGGCCACCTAAAATGGTTTCTATATGACGTCGCCCGCCGATAAAGACAGCCTAAAACCCAGCAATTTCCTGCGCCAGGTGATCGACAGGGACCTGGCCCAGGGCACCTATGCCGGCCGCCACTGGGCGGGCCACCCCGCCGACGCGGCCACCCACCAGGCCGGCCAGCCCGACCCGGCCCGCATCCGCACCCGCTTCCCGCCCGAGCCCAACGGTTATTTGCACGTGGGCCATGCCAAGAGCATCTGCCTGAACTTCGGCCTGGCGCGCGACTACGGCGGCGTGTGCCACATGCGCTTCGACGACACCAACCCGGAAAAGGAAGAGCAGGAGTACGTCGACAGCATCAAGGACGCCGTGCGCTGGCTGGGTTTTTCCTGGGACGCGAACGGCACCAGCCACCTCTACCAGGCCAGCGACTACTTCGACTTTATGTACCGGGCCGCCGAGTACCTGATCCAGGCCGGCCTGGCGTACGTGGACGAGCAGACGCCCGAGGCGATGCGCGCCAGCCGCGGCGACTTCGGCAAGCCGGGCGTGGACAGCCCGTTCCGCACGCGCAGCGTGGACGAGAACCTGGCCCGCTTGCGCGAGATGCGCGCCGGCAAGCTCCCCGACGGCGCCGCCGTGCTGCGCGCCAAGATCGACATGGCCAGCCCGAACATCAACATGCGGGACCCGGCCCTCTACCGCATCAAGCACGAGGCGCACCACCACACCGGCGACGCGTGGTGCATCTACCCGATGTACACCTACGCCCACCCCATCGAGGACGCGCTGGAGAACATCACCCACAGCCTGTGCACGCTGGAGTTCGAAGACCAGCGGCCGTTCTACGACTGGCTGCTGGACCGGCTGCGCGAGGGCGGTTTGATCAACACGCCGCAGCCGCGCCAGTACGAATTCGCGCGGCTGAACCTGACCTACGTGATCACCAGCAAGCGCAAGCTCAAGGCGCTGGTGGACGAGGGCCACGTGGGCGGCTGGGACGACCCGCGCATGCCCACCATCGCGGGCCTGCGCCGGCGCGGCTACACGCCCGAGAGCCTGCAGCTGTTTTCCGAGCGCATTGGCGTGAGCAAGGCCAACGGCTGGATCGACTTCAGCATCCTGGAAGCGGCGTTGCGCGACGACCTGGACCCGAAGGCGGCCCGCGCGATGGCGGTGCTGGATCCGGTGAAGCTGGTGATCGAGAACTGGGGCGAGGTGATGGGCAGCGACGACAAGCTGGACGAGTGCACCGCCCCGGTCCACCCGCACGACGAGAGCCGCGGGCGGCGCAAGTTCATGTTCGGCCGCGAACTGTGGATCGAGCGCAGCGACTACGAGGAAACGCCGCCCAAGGGCTTCTTCCGTTTGTTCCCCGGCAACAAGGTGCGCCTGAAGTACGGGCACGTGGTGGAGTGCATCGGCGCCACTCGCAACGCCGCGACCGGCGAGATCGAGACCGTGCGCGCGCGCCTGGTGCCGGACACCAAGAGCGGCACGCCGGGGGCGGATGCGGTGAAGGTGAAGGGCAACATCAGCTGGGTGGGCGTGGCCGATGGGATCAAGGCGGAGGTGCGGCTGTACGACCGGCTGTTCTCGGTGGCGCAGCCGGATACGACGGAAGGCCGCGACTGGCGCGAGGAGTTGAATCCGGAGTCGCTGAAGGTGGTGACGGCCTACCTGGAGCCTTCGCTGGCGTCAGCGAAGGGGGATGAGAAGTTCCAGTTTGAGCGGCATGGGTACTTTGTGGCGGATCGGAAGGAGCACGCGGGCGGCAAGCCGGTGTTCAACCGCATCACCGGCCTGAAGGACAGCTACGGCAAGTAGCCCCTATTTTCAGCCACTATCCCGTCCTTTACTCCTGCAACCGCGCTGAAGGACAGTCGAGCAAGGCAATAACGCAGACGAGGTAAAAAGGATGGAACTAGCGCGTTTTCATCGTGCAATTCATGTCATACATTCGGATATATCGAACACTGAAATCGAGACGAAACTTACTCGACTTATTTCTTCACTTGATCAAGTGGCGGCCAGCCCAGGAAATCAGGACTATGCAAAAGTATTCCGTGAACAACTTGATGATCTTCGATCGTCCCTAAATAGCAGTTCGCTTAACGATCCAGAGGATGCAGATGTCGCGCAAGTCATTGAAGACTTGTCTCTTGAGGGGCATGTTGGCACTGGTTTTGCACGGCGGATATTGAAGGCGATCACGCAAAATCAGCTGGCGCCTCAAGCCGCATCGGCAGAGCTTACGAAGTTAAGGGACGAAGTCTTCGGCAAGCTCCGTCTTATCAGTTCAGTCGACTCAGCCTTCACGACGCTACAGGTTGATTACGCACGTTTAGATGGTGGTGAGGGCGAGATGCGGATCGCAGTGCCGTTTGCCTCTGAAACTCATACGTTAGAAGAGTTGGCTAAAGAAGCTCGGGAGTGGGACAAAATCTGTGCCGCTATATCTGAGGCCTTCGATCCTGAACGCACTCCGGTAACGGTTCGAACGGTATCTACAGGCTCGCTGTTGCTATACCTTGCTGGAACTCCCGCCTTTATATGGGGAGTTAGCAAGTGTCTAAAGGGGGTGAATAGTATCCTTGGGGAAGTAATAAAAATGCGCAAGCTGTACGGCGAGCTTGTGAAATCCAATGTGCCGAGGGAGGCGCTAGCACCGATTGAACAGCACAATGCAGGGAAAGCGAAATTTGATTTAGATGCTCTCGCGACAACAATCATTGAGGAGCACTACAAAGGTAACGACGAGGGAAGAAAGAACGAGCTCCGGAATTCCTTATCTATGGCGCTACAGCGGTTGGCGCGAAAGTTGGCAGATGGCGCTGATGTGCGATTGCGGTTGACTGCGCCGAAGAAACCAAAGATTGCAGAAGGTGTAGAGCCAACACCGGAGCAAGTTGCGCAGATCGAGGCAGCAGATAAAGTTGCGGCGCTTGAAGCGGATGTCCGCTTAGCTCGCGTCCAGCTTGAGTATGAAGGTGATAACCAGGACCTGATTGCCGCTTTGCCCGCTCCTCAAACCGAGTGAAGAAGGCACGCAAGGTGGAGCCAGTCGCATGTCGAAGGCCATCGGAGGAGGGGTGCGCGGCCTCCCGATTCTTGCGGCGGTTAGCGTGTACTCGGCCGGGTGTGACGACGCCTGCCTAAGCCAAGTTGGAGGGTCCGAGTTCTCGGCAAAGACCTTGAGCTTACCCAGCGCCTCTTCCCACTGCCATCGAATGACTTGCGCGCTTATTACAGGTTGCGCTTCATTTTCCCATTACTAAGCTCACCTCATCCGGCGGTTAAGCTTGCTCTCCCTCTTGCTCAAATCCCTGCTCGGCGCGGCCGCGGTGCTGGTGATTGCGCTGCTGTCCAGGTCGCGCGTGTTCTACGTCGCGGGCCTGGTGCCGCTGTTCCCGACCTTCGCGCTGATCGCGCACTTCATCGTGGGCACCGAGCGCTCGGGCGCCGACCTGCGCACCACCGCCCTGTTCGGCCTGTGGTCGCTGCTGCCGTATGCGGTGTACCTGCTGACGGTGTACGGCCTGTCCGTGCGGCTGCCGCTGGTCTCCACCCTGGTGCTGGCAACACTGGCCTGGGTGCTGGCGGCCGCCGTGCTGCTGTGGGGCTGGGGCTGGTACACGGCCCCGGCTGCCTGAGTCGTCAGAGGGCCGCCCCACAGCCAGCCGGATTGCTGGCACTATTTCGGGCGCCCCATGCTTTGCCGTCGTGGGCTTCGTCATCAGTCCAGGAGAGTCCATGCAACCCACCCGCCGCCAACTCCTCACCACCGCCTCCGCCGCCCTGTTCTTCCCCCTGCTCCCCGGCTGTGCCCAGGTCGATCTGCGCGAGGGCGCGGACTACACACCCACCGTCGGCCAGCCCGGCAAGGACGTGGTCTGGGTGCCGACGCCGGACGCGGTGGTGCAGCGCATGCTCGACCTGGCCGAGGTCAAGGCGGGGGACCGGGTGGTGGACCTGGGCTCCGGCGACGGCAAGATCGCCATCGCGGCGGCCAAGCGCGGCGCGCGCGCGCGGGGCATCGAATACAACCCGGACATGGTGGCCCTGGCCCGCCGCAACGCACGCGAGGCGGGCGTGCAGGTGGATTTCGCGCAGGGCGACATCTTCCAGGCCGATTTTTCCGACGCGGACGTCATCACGCTCTACCTGCTGCCCAGCCTGAACGAGCAGCTGCGCCCCATCCTGCTGAAGATGAAGCCCGGCACGCGCGTCACCTCGCACCAGTTCCGCATGGGCCCCTGGACGCCCGACCGCACCGACGAGGTGTCGGGCCGGGACGCGCACCTGTGGATCGTGCCCGCCTCGGCGGACGGCGCCTGGACGCTGCGCGCCGGCGACGGGGCCTCGCTGCAGCTGCAGCTGCGGCAGCAGTTCCAGATGCTGGACGGCCACGCCCTGGCCGGTAGCCAGCGGGTGCCGCTGGAACTGGCGAGCCTGCGCGGCCGCGCCATCCGGTTCGACGTTCCGGGCGGCACCGCCGGCACGCTGCGCTTCGAGGGCACGGTCGACGGCGGCCGCATGAGCGGCACGGTGGGGCCCCTGGCCGGCGGGCCGCGCGTGCCGTTCACCGGCACGCGCGGCTGAGCGGGTCAGCGCCCGTCGCGGTCCGAATCGCCCGGCATGGCGCGCTCGGCGCTGTCGCTCAGGCGGTGCCAGGCGTCGCGCGAGGCGTGCCGCGCGTGGTCCCACTCCATCGACGACGTGCCGCGCGCCGTGCCCCAGTCGCGGCTCAGGTCGGATTCGACGTCGTCGAAGTTGCGGTCCGGGTACTTCTCGTACGACTGCGCGCCGTAGCGGTACGCGGGCGAATACTCGTCGTAGCTGGCACCGCTCTTCACGTACGGCCGCGACGAGTAGTTGTCGCGCCAGTACGTGTCTTCCGCGGAATGGTCGACCTTCGCGCGCCGGCCGGTCACCGCACCGACCACGGCACCGACGGCAGCGCCGATCACGGCACCCGCCGGGCCCGTCAGCCCGCCGGCCAGCGCACCAGTGGCCGCGCCGCCGGCCACGCCGCCCGCCACGCCACCGACGGCGGCGCCGACACCGGCCTTGGCGGCGGGTTTTTCGTTGTTCATTTGGTCACGATCACGCTCGTTCATGTGATAACTCCTGAAGTTGCTGGTCTAGTGACCGTAGACCCATGCGAGGGCGGCCGCTGTTGGTGTTCATGCCGCATTCCGGACAGTCCAGTCCTATGGCACTGTCGGCCGAGCACCGACGGCACCCGGCGGCTCCCGGTGGCCACCATCGACGCCCCGGCCTACCTCTACCGGCCGGTGGAGCGAGCCGCTGGTCGCCGGCGCCGGCGGTGCCTTCTCCATCTGGTAGCGGTGCATCACATCAGCCGACAGCCGCTCGCTGAGGTCCGGCGCCACGCGGTGGCCCGCGTACGCCAGGTTGGCCTTCCACCCCACCGGGAACTCCTCGCGCGGATGCAGCGACACCCAGACGACCGCGTCGGCCACCTTCCGGGGGTCGTCCGGCAGGATCACCGCGGGTTCGCGCCCGCTGTGGTTGGAGGCGTGCTGGAAGAACGGCGTGTCCACCGCCCAGGGCATCACGGTGGAGACAGCCACCTTGCGCAGGCCGGCCAGGCGCAGTTCCTCGTTCAGGGCACGCCCCAGCGCCAGGATCGCCGCTTTGGTGGACGCGTACGAGGCGTGGTAGGCCAGCGGGCTTTCGCTCTCGATGGAGCCCATGTTCACCAGCGAGCCGAAGCCCTGCTGCCGGAACTGGCGCAGCGCGACATGGCTGCCGTGGATCACGCCCTTGAGGTTGACGTCGACCACGCGCGCGTGGTCCTCCAGCGGCACGTCCACGAAGCGGCCGATGGTGCCCACGGCCGCGTTGTTGATCCACACATGGATGGGGCCGAAGCGGGCCAGCGTCTCGCGCATGACCCGGGCCATGTCGTCGGCCCGCGAGACGTCGGCCGTCACGGGCAGCGCCTGGCCGCCGCGCGCCTGGACCTCGGCCGCCACCTCGCGCAGCAGCTCGGTGCGGCGGGCGACCAGCACCACGTTCGCGCCCATCGATCCCAGCTTCTCCGCGACGCCGCGGCCGATGCCGCTGGAGGCGCCGGTCACCACGTAGGTCTTGCCGGCCACCTCGGCGCGGTCGACGTGGCCGACCGTCGCGCAGCCGCCCAGCGCAAGCAGCCAGCAGGCCAGCAACAGGGGAAGGAGGCGCGCGAGAGGGGTGCCGGGTCGCATGTCGAAGACTTGCGGAAGAGGGATGGACAGGCTCTCGATTCTGGCGACGCGCGCGGCCGGCGTGTGCCCGGCCGCGCGTGACACGCCGCCTTCCTACGCCGAGCTGGAGGGGTCCGGCCAGCCCCCTGTAGCGCCTGGATGCAATCGCGCGGCGGCTGGACGGTATTGAGCTCAGCAGATCGTTTCTAATACGGGCCCGCCGCAGGGTCGCCTGGGGCGCGGAGGATCGTTTTTTGTACAGCACCCCCATTGGCCCTTCGAATCTGGTGCGTCTGCTGGCCGCCTGGGCGCCCGTCGACGCGAACGCGTCCGCCATGGACGTGGCCGAGCGCATGGGCCTGGCCATCGGCCCGCTGGACGCGATCCGGCTGCAGGCGGCGCAGCAGTCCCTGCGCGTCAGCGGTGCTGCGCCCGCCGGCGCGCCGCCGAAGGCGCGGGCCTACCAGCAAGCCCAGGCGCTGGCCGGGGAGGTGCAGAAGGTGCGCGGCGTGCTGGCCCGGGCCGTCGCGCAGGACCCGCTGGCCCTGGCCCACTACGCGGCTGCCGACGCCGAGGCCGCCGGCTACGCGCCATGGCAGCAGCGCCACCTGGAACTGCAACGCCAGATGGGCCAGATGGTGGGCGCGCTGCGCGACCATGCGCGGCAGACCGTCGCGCGCACCGCGCCCCGGCTGCAGCCCCTGGCCACGCTGGACGCAGCCTTCGAACAACTGCACGCCCCGCGCGAGCAGGCCCTGCTGCCCACCACGGCCGCCCTGCTGGAGCGGCGCTTCAACGCGCTGCGGTCGGCGGATCCCGCCTGGCTCGCCAGCTTCGCGCACGACTGGCGCCAAGCCCTGCTGGCCGAGCTGGACCTCCGGCTGGAGCCCGTGATGGGCCTGCTGGAGGCGCTGCGCCACGAAACCGGATCACCCACGCCATGAGCCACCGTTTCTTCTTCACCCTCGCCTTCGTCCTGGGCCTGCTCGCCCTGGCCTGGGTGGGCCTGGGCTTTGTCGGCACCAGCTGGCTGGCCCTGGCCATGACCGTGCTGATCGCCGCGGTGTACGGCGTGGGCGCGTTCGAGCTGCGGCAGTTCCGCGCCGCCACGGCCGCCCTGCACGATGCCCTGGAGCAGGGCCTGGCCACTGCGCCCGCCGCCCTGCCCGACTGGCTGGAGCGGGTGCCCGCGGCGCTGCGCCCCGTGGTGCGCCTGCGCATCGAGGGCGAGCGCGGCGTCCTGCCGGGCCCGGCGCTCACGCCCTACCTGGCGGGCCTGCTGGTCATGCTGGGCATGCTGGGCACCTTCCTGGGCATGGTGGTCACCTTCCAGGGCGCGGTATTCGCGCTGCAGGGCTCGACCGACCTGCAGGCCATCCGCTCCTCGCTGGCCGAGCCGATCCGCGGGCTGGGCCTGTCGTTCGGCACCTCGGTGGCCGGTGTCGCCGCGTCGGCCATGCTGGGGCTGATGTCCGCGATCAGCCGGCGCGAGCGGGGGGAGGTGGCGCGCCTGCTCGACACCCGCGTCGCCACCGTGCTGCGGCCGTTCTCGGCCACGCAGCACCGGCAGGAGACCCTGCTGGCGCTGCAGGCGCAGGCCCGCGCGCTGCCCGAGGTGGTGCAGGCCCTGCACGCCACCATGGAGCGCATCGAGCGCCGCAGCGAGCAGCTGGATACCCGGCTGCTGGAGCGTCAGGCGCAGCTGCAGCGCGAGGTAACGGCCGCCTGCACCGGGCTGGCGCAGCAGGTCGGCGCCTCGCTGCAGGACCACTTGGCCGCGGGCACCCAAGCCGCGGGCGCGGCCATCCGGCCCGTGGTCGAGCAGGCCATGGCGCAGGTGGTGGGCGAGTCGCGCCAGCTGTACCAGCGCCTGGGCGAGGTCGCGCAGGCCTCGGGCCAGCAGCGCACGGCCATCGAGGCGATGGTGGGCTCGGCCGCCACGGCGCTGGCGCAGGCCCATGATCGCTTCGCGCAGACGCTGCAGGCGCAGGCGGCGCAGGCCGCCGACGTATCCGCCCAGGCGGCGGGCAGCGCGGTGGAACTGGCCAGCCTGGCCGAGGCCTTCGGCGCCAGCGTGCAGCAGTTCCAGTCCAGCCAGGACAGGCTGGCCGAGACCCTGCAGCGCGTGGAGGCGTCGCTGCAGCGGTCCACCGCGCGCAGCGACGAGCAGCTGGCCTACTACGTGGCCCAGGCACGCGAGGTCATCGAGCTGAGCGTCGCCTCGCAGCAGGCGGTGATGGACAGCCTGCGCCAGCTGCAGCAGGGCAAGGCGCGGCCGCTGGCGGAAAGCGTGGCATGACCGGCGAACTGGACGACGGCGACGCCGCCGCGCAGGACGTGGCGCCGGTCTGGTCGGTCTTCGGGGACCTGATGGCCGGGCTGGTGGGCGCCTTCGTGCTGGTGCTGGTGGGCGTGCTGGTGGGCCAGATGGACTTGGTGGCCAGCCTGAACGCCGAGATCGAGAAACGCCGCATCGAGGAGCAGCGCCGCATGGCGCTGGAGAAGGCGCTGGCGGTCCCGCTCGCCTCCGGCCGCATCACGGTGGACAACGGCCGCATCGGCATCAGCGGCAGCGTGCTGTTCCCCGTCAACTCCGACCAGCTGCGGCCCGAGGGGCGGCAGCTGCTCAGGAGCCTGGTGCATCCGCTGCGGGTCTACCTGGGCGAGCGCAACGAGCTGCTCATGGTCAGCGGCTTCACCGACGACAAGCCGATCTCGGAAGGCAACCGCCGTTTCGCCGACAACCTGGAGCTGTCGGCCCAGCGCGCGCTGAACGTGACGCGCGCGCTGGTGGAGGACGGCATGCCGGCCGCGCAGGTGTTCGCCGCCGCCTTCGGGCCGGAGCAGCCGGTGGCCTCCAACGCCAGCGAGCAGGGGCGGGCGCTGAACCGGCGGGTGGAAATGGCCCCGGTGCCGCGCACGCCGGCCACCCCCGCCGCCCCGCGATGACCGGGGAGCCGGAACAGGCCCTGGCAGCCAGGCTGGCGTCCCTGCGCGAGAGCGGCGACTGGCGCGCCGACCCGGTGCGCTTCGGCTACCTGGAGGCCTTGTCCGCGCGCATCCCCGGCCAGCGGGCCACCGTGCGCCGCCTGCTGGCGAGCAAGCTGCAGTCCGCGCTGGACGACTATGCCCTGCGGCTGCGCGCCCCCGCGCCGGCCGCGGCGGCGGCGCCGGCCGACACGACCTGTGCGCCGCTGGCCGAGCTGAACGCGCACATCCGGCGCGCGGCGCCGGAGGGCGCTTCGCCGCCCCATGAGCTCGCCAGCGTGAGCCGCTTCCGCCGCGCCTGGGAAGGCGGCCGCACGCTGGACCAGCTGGAACAGGCCCTGGCGCGGCGACCGGCCAATGCCGGCCCGCTCAACTCGCACGCGCTGGTGCTGCGCTCGCTGGGCCTGATGCAGGCGCTGTCCATGGACTACCTGCGCCGCTTCCTCGGCCATGCCGAGACGCTGCAGTGGCTGGAACAGGCACGCGACCAGTACCGGCGCGAGAGCGCCCGCACCGCCAAGCCGGCCGCGCGCAGCCGGCGCCGCAAGTAAGCCGGCGCCGCCGCGGTGCCAGGTGGCTCAGGACATGTGGGAAGACACGCGCTCGGCCGCCCGCACCGCCGGCTGGCCCTGCGGCGGCGCGATCTCGTCCGGCGAACCCTGGATCTGCGCCTGGTTGTCCACCGACGTCACGCCGGTCGTGCTTTCCAGCTCGGCCATGAGCAGGATCACGTCGCGCGCCTGGACCTCGCCGCGCAGCGTCACGCGGCCGCCGCTCACCTCCACCTGGAGGGCCTGGGGGTTGTGGAGGGTGCGGTCCACGCGCGAGCGGATCCGCTCGCGCAGTTCGTCGTCGGTTTTCGGCGGCGCGTGGGTAGGCCAGTCCGGCAGGTCCCGGGACATGAGCTCATCGGTGCCGCGCGCGCCGACACCCGCGCCCCGGGGGGCTTGGCTGGCGCGGGAGCCGAGGTACTGGTTCAGCAAAGCGCCGAACACTGCCCCGGCAAGAAAGGACATCATCTTCATGGCGGTGCTCCTTGCGGCAGGGTGGGCATTCACCCTGCCCATGCGCTCACTGTGCAACGGCACCGCCTCGGCCGTTTGTAGGACGCCCGCTGCCGGGCGCGCCGTCAGCGTTCCTTGGAAGCGTGCCCGGGCTTGTGCCCGCCGCCACTGCGCTCCATGCAGATCTCGCGGTGCAGGCGGTCGGCGCTCTCGCGCAGCCGCCGGGCTTCGCGGCGCAGTTCGTCGGCAGGCCCGCCGTGCTGGGCGGCGGCCCGCTCGGCATCGCGTGCGGACGCGTGGGTCATGCCCCACAGGGCGATCTTTTCCGTCATGTTCATCGCTGTGCCTCCAAGAGACTGCGCCAGAGGTTTACAGGCAGCGTCGCTATTCTTGGGTGTACCGCGCATGAGCCATGTAGGAAGACGCCGGAATCGTCGCCGGGTTTAACGGCGGTGTTCCCTGCCATGCGGTGGCAAACTTCGGGGCCCCTTGCCACGCCTCCGAGCCCCGACCCGCCGTGACCGGCCTTCCTCACAGCGCCGCCGCCGATCGCAACAAGCAGCCCATCCTCGATGCGCTGCTGCAGGTGCTGCCGGCCCGCGGCACGGCGCTGGAGATCGCCTCCGGCACCGGACAGCATGCCGCGTGGTTTGCCGCCGCGCTGCCGGGCTGGAGCTGGCAGCCCACCGACGCCGACCCCGACATGCTTCCGGTGATCGCCGGCTGGACGGCGCAGGCCGGCGTGGGCAATGTCCACCCGCCCCTGCTGCTGGACGTGATGGCGCCGCAGTGGCCGCCCCTCGCGCAGCGCTTCGACGCGATCTACTGCGCCAACCTGCTGCATATCGCGCCCTGGCCCACCTGTGCCGCGCTGATGCAGGGTTGCGCGCGGCACCTGGCGCCCCACGGCGTGCTGGTGACCTACGGTCCCTACCTGGAAGACGACGTCGTCACCGCGCCGGGCAACCTGGCCTTCGACGAGAGCCTGCGCGCCCGCGACCCCGCCTGGGGCATCCGGCGGCTGGAAGACGTGCGGCGCGAGGCGCAGCGCGCGGGCCTGGACCTGCGGCAGCGGCACGCCCTGCCGGCCAACAACCTGCTGCTGGTGTTCGGCTTCCAGGGCTGAGCCCGGCCCGGCCAGGCAGCCGGCTCACCACAGCGGACTGGGCTTGGTGAAGTCCACCGTCTGCGCCACGGCCTCGCGCATGCGCGCCAGCAGCGGCCGGCTGTCGTCGCGGCGCCATTGGAAGGTGTACTGCAGCGGCGGCAGTGCCGGCCGGCTGCGCAGCTCCACCACCGCCTGGCGGTCGGCCATCTGGCGCAGCCAGCCCTGGGGAAACAGGCCGATGCCCACGCCCGCCGCGATCAGCCCGGCGATGGCCGCCAGGTTGTTGCAGGTCAGGCGGCGCCCGGCTTCCAGGTTGTTCACGGCCAGCCAGTGCTCCAGCATGCGGGTGGGGCCCGCCGCCGCGGGCATGGTGATGAGCGCCGCCTCCTGCAGCAGCCGCGCGTCGACGGTGCGCCGCGGGCCCACCAGCGCCGGCGCGGCCGCCCACGAGAAGTGCACTTCGGCGATGGCCTGGCTGGCGACGGTGCTGCGCGAGGAATAGCCCGCCACCACCGCGAAATCCAGCTCCCCGCTCTCCAGCCGCCGCTCCAGGGCGGCGCCCAGGTCCACCTGCGGCTCCAGCACCAGGTCCGGGTGCCGGGCGCGCAGGCCGGCCACCAGGTCCGGCAGCCAGGTCAGCGCGGCGAGTTCGCCCACGCCGAAGCGGCAGTGGCCCCGCAGGCCGCCGCTGTCGGCCGCCTGCGCGCGCATCTCCTCGGCCAGCCCCAGCATGCGGCGCGCCAGCGGGAGCAGCTGCCCGCCGGCCTCGGTCAGCACCGCCCGGTGCCCGCTGCGGTCGAACAAGGGCCTGCGCAGCTGCCCCTCCAGCTCGGCGATGCGCTTGGACAGCGTGGACTGCGACACGTGCAGCCGCCCGGCCGCCACGGCGAAGCTGGCGACGCTCGCCGCCCAGTAGAAGGCCTCCAGCTGCTTGAGCGTCATGTTCTTTCGGAAAAGCGAAGGAGCAGCTTCGATTTTTATCACTTTTCCGGCGCGCGCCCGGTGCCGAGAATCGGGCGGCAGGAGACATGCCATGCACCAGACCCCGCTCACCCGGCGCCAGCTCGGCGTCCTGGGCCTGTCGTCCCTGGCCGCGCCCGCCTGGGCCCAGCCGGATTGGACGCCCGCCCAGCCCATCACCATCCTGGTGGGCTTCGCGCCCGGCGGCTCGGCCGACCAGATCGCGCGGCAGCTGTCCTTCGCGGCCAAGAACGTCCTGCCCGTGCCGGTGGTCGTGGTGAACAAGGTGGGCGCCGCCGGCGCCATCGCCGCCCAGCAGGCCGCCGAAGCCAGGCCGGACGGCTACACGCTGTTCGTGGGCGGCGGCAGCGAGACCACCTCGGTCGGCCACTTCAAGCCCCTGCCCTACGACCCGCGCAAGTCCTTCACGCCGGTGATCAAGGTCTCGCGCGCGCCCAGCATCCTGGCGGTGAAGGCCGACTCCCGGTTCGCCGACATGAAGGCGCTGCTGGCCGAGGCCCGCCAGGCGCCGGAGAAGGTGTCGTACGGCTCCACCGGCGAAGGCGGCATCTTCCACGCCACCGGGCTGGTGTGGGAGAAGCAGGCCGGCATCAAGCTGCTGCACGTGCCGTACAAGGGCGCGGCCGATTCCATGAACGCGCTGCTCGGCGGCCAGGTGGACTGCGCCTTCGGCGCCTACGAGGAGATGAAGGCCATGATCGACGCCGGCCGCGTGCGGCCGCTGGCGCTGTTCTCCCGCACGCGCATGCCGCAGCTGCCGAATGTGCCGACCATGACCGAGCTGGGCGTGCCCGTCGCGCTGGACAACATGAAGGGCCTGATGGGCCCGGCCGGCATGCCGGCGCCGGTGGTGCGCTACCTGCACGACGGCTTCCGCCAGGTGATGCAGACGCCGGAATGGAAGGACTGGGTGGCCAGGTCCGGCCTGACCCAGGACTACGCCGACGGCGCCGCCTGGCAGAAGGAGGTCGTCGAGGCGTACGAGCTGATCGGCAAGGCGGTCGCCAAATGAGCCTGCGCGGTCCTTTCGGTCCCCACAGCGCCATCGGCTTCGTCGGCCTGGGCGTGATGGGCGGCGGCATGGCGCGCTGCCTGCTGCGCAAGGGCTGCAGGCTCCAGGTGTACGCACGCCAGCCGCAGGTGGCGCAGGCGTTCGCGCAGGCCGGCGCGCAGGTGGCCGGCCAGGTGTCGGCGCTGGGTGCCTGCGACCTGGTGCTGCTCAGCCTGCCCGACGCCGCGGCGGTGCAGCAGGTGCTGTTCGGCGCCGGCGGCCTCGCGGCCGCGCTCCAACCCGGCAGCTGCGTGGTGGACACCAGCACCATCGCCGCCACCTCGGCACGCGAGTTCGGCGCCCGGCTGCGCGAGCGCGGCATCTGGTTCCTCGACGCGCCGGTCAGCGGCGGCCAGCAGGGCGCCGAGGCCGGCACGCTCGGCTGCATGGTGGGCGGGCCCGCGGAAGCCGTGGAGGCCTGCCGCGAAGTGATGGGCGCCTTCTGCAAGACCCTCACGCACGTGGGCGAACTCGGCGCGGGACAGACCGTGAAGGCCTGCAACCAGGTCGCCGTCGCGGGTGCGCTGCTGGGCGTCGCCGACGCCATCGCCCTGGCCCGCCAGCAGGGCGTGGACCCGGCGCTGATGCGCGAGGTGCTGCTGGGCGGCTCGGCCCGCAGCTTCTCGCTGGAAAAGCACGGGCCGCGGATCATCGAAGGCTCGTTCACGCCGGGCTTTCGCGCGCAGCTGATGCGCAAGGACCTGCGCCTGGCGCTGGAGACGGTCCAGGCCGGCGGCGGCGTGCTGCCGGCGGCGGCGCTGGCCGAACGCCTGCTGGACGAGCTGTGCGAAGGCGGCCGCGCCGACTGGGACTGGTGCGCCCTCGCGCTGCAGGTGCAGCAGATGAACGGGATGCCCATCCCGCGGCAGCAGGAGCCCTCTTCCTGAGGCGCGGGCGGAACCATGCAGTTGCCAACCCCCCGCAGCGCAGCGGCCGGCGTGCCGGACGCGCCGCCCCAGCCGCGCGGCAGCAGCCGCGCGCGGCCCGCGCTGGCGGCGCGGCATGCCGGCATCCTGTGCCTGGACGACTTCGACGCAGCGGCGCGGCGCCACCTGCCCGCGCCCGTGTATGCCTACGTCGCCGGGGCCGCCGAGACCAACCAGTCCTGGCGCGAGAACCGCGCCGTGTTCCAGCACTACGCCTTCGTGCCGCGCGTGCTGGTGGACATCAGCCAGCGCAGCACGGCCACCACGCTGTTCGGCCGGCGCTACGACGCGCCCTTCGGCATCGCGCCCATGGGCCTGGCGGCGCTGTCGGCCTACCGCGGCGACCTGGTGCTGGCCCAGGCCGCGGCCCGCGAGAACGTGCCCATGGTGATGAGCGGCTCCTCGCTGATCCGGCTGGAGGACGTGGCCCAGGCCAACCCCGGGGCCTGGTTCCAGGCCTACCTGCCGGGGGACGATGCCGCCATCGCGGCGCTGCTGCAGCGCGTGCAGGCGGCCGGCTACCAGACGCTGGTGGTCACGGTCGACACCGCCGTCGGCGCCAACCGCGAGAACAACGTGCGCGCGGGCTTTTCCATCCCGCTGCGGCCGTCGCTGCGGCTGGCCTGGCAGGGCCTGTCGCATCCCCGCTGGCTGTTCGGCACCTTCCTGCGTACGCTGGCGCGGCACGGCATGCCGCACTTCGAGAACAACTATGCGAGCCGCGGCGCGCCCATCCTGTCGCCCAACGTGGAGCGCGACTTCTCCGACCGCGGCCACCTGAACTGGCGGCATTTCGCCATGATCCGCAAGCTCTGGCCCGGGCACCTGGTGCTCAAGGGCGTGCTCGATCCGCGCGATGCGCGCATGGCCGCCGACGCGGGCGCCGACGGCATCATCGTGTCCAACCACGGCGGCCGCCAGCTCGACGGCGCGGTGGCGCCGCTGCGCGCGCTGCCGCGGATCGTGCAGGCCTGCCCCGAGGTGCCCGTGATGCTCGATAGCGGCGTGCGCCGCGGCAGCGACGTGCTCAAGGCGCTGGCGCTGGGCGCCCGCTTCGTCTTCGTCGGCCGGCCGTTCAGCTTCGCGGCCGCCGTGGCCGGCGAGGCCGGCGTGCTCAGGGGCATCGAGCTGCTCAAGCAGGAGGTCTCGCGCGACATGGCGCTGCTGGGCATCACCTCGCTGGACCAGCTGGGCCCCGGCTTCCTGGTGCGCGGCGCGCCCGAGGGCTGACGCGCTACCCTCCCCTCCTTCCATTCCCTCCTTCAAGGCATCCCACCATGGTCGGTCTCCAGATCCTCAAGCGCCAGCGGCGCATCAGCGAACGCCTGGTCCAGGCATTCGCCGGCGTTCCCGTCGCCAACATCAGCGACTGCATGTCGCGCATGACGGCCGGCGGCCCGCGCCTGCGGCCCATGCACAAGAGCGGCCGGCTGGGCGGCGCGGCTCTGACGGTCAAGACCCGCCCGGGCGACAACCTGATGATCCACAAGGCGCTGGCCCTGGCCGAACCGGGCGACGTGATCGTGGTGGACGCCGGCGGCGACCTGACCAATGCGCTGATCGGCGAGCTGATGGTGAGCTACGCGGTCAGCCGCGGCATCGCCGGCTTCGTGATGAACGGCGCCATCCGCGACCTGGACATGATCGGCAGCGGCAGCTTCCCCGTGTATGCGGCCGGCGTCACCCACCGCGGGCCGTACAAGGACGGCCCGGGCGAGATCAACGTGCCCGTCGCCATCGACGGCATGGTCATCCACCCCGGCGACCTGATGGTGGGCGATGCCGACGGCCTGCTGTGCGTGCCGTTCGACCAGGCCGAGGCGATCCTGGCCGCGGCCAACCAGAAGAGCGCCGCGGAACAGAAGACGCTGCAGAACATCGCCGCCGGCCGGCACGACACCTCGTGGGTGGACGCGGCGCTGCAGCGCATCGGCTGCGACCCGGTCCCGCGCTGAGGCCGGCCGAGCGCCGGGCTGTCAGCGCCCCACCCGCTCGCCCAGCACCTCCATCAACGCCTGCGGCGCCACCGGCTTGGTCATGTGCGCGTCGAAGCCGGCGGCCTGGGCCGCGTCCTGGTCGCTCTGCTGGCCCCAGCCGGTCACCGCGATCAGCACCGGCTGGCGCTTCAGGCCCGGCTGGGTGCGGATGCGGCGGCAGACCTCGTAGCCGTCGATGTCGGGCAGGCCGATGTCCAGCAGCACGGCGTCGGGGGCGCGCTCCTGGACGGCGCGCACGGCCGACTGGCCGTCGTGCGCCACGGCCGTGCCGTAGCCGTGCATGCCCAGCAGGTCGGCCAGGGTGTCGGCCGCGTCCCGGTTGTCGTCCACCACCAGCACCTGCAGGCCGGCGCTTTTCTCCTGCGTGCCGCGGGCCTGCGGCGCCGCGGGCGGGACGGCAGCCTGCGGCGCCTCGGCCAGGGGCAGCTCGATGCGGAAGGTGCTGCCGTGCCCCAGCCCGGCGCTCATGGCGCGGATGGTTCCGCCGTGCAGCTCCACCAGCCGGCGCGTGAGCGCCAGGCCGATGCCCAGGCCGGTGTTGCCGCCATGGCCGCTGTGCCGCTCCTGCACGAACAGCTCGAAGATGCGGTGCAGGTTGTCGGCGCTGACGCCCACCCCGCTGTCCTGCACCTCGACCACCGCCTGCGTGCCCTGCCGCATCACGCGCACCACCAGCCGGCCGCCACGGGGGGTGAACTTCACCGCGTTGTTCAGCAGGTTCACCACGCACTGCGTCAGGCGCGTGGCATCGCCGTTGACGAAGGGCGGCGGCGCGGCGATGTCCTGCTCCAGCACCAGGCCCGCCTGCGCCGCCGCGTCGCCCACGGCATCCACCGCGGCCGCGGCCACCTCGCCCAGGTTCACCGGCTCCTGGCGCAGGTGGATGCGGCCCAGCGTGATGCGCGAGACGTCCAGCAGGTCGTCCACCAGGCGCGACAGGTGCAGCACCTGCCGCTCGATGATCGAGCGTGCGCGCTCCACCACGGGGTCGGCCGGGGCGCGCCGGCGGATCAGCTCGGCCGAGGTGCGGATCGGCGCCAGCGGGTTGCGCAGCTCGTGGGCCAGCGTGGCCAGGAACTCGTCCTTCTGCCGGTCGGCCTGGCGCAGCAGCGCCTCCTGGTTCTGCGCCACGGTGCGCAGCGTCTGCTCCTGCACGCGCTGCCGCTCGGCCTGGGCGCCGTCGCGCAGGGCCTGGGCCAGCAGGTCGATCTCGGCGATGCCGGTGTCGCGCTCGGGCGGCGGCGGGCGGCCCACGCGCACGTCCTCGCCCAGCTCGCGCAGCGGACGCGCCAGGCGCCGGCTCAGCAGGCCGGCCAGCACCACGCTGGCCACGAAGGCGGTGAGCAGCAGGGCCAGCCAGGCCAGCGAGGTGAGCCGCGTCGGAAAGAGGTGGCCGGGATGGGGCTGCGACACCCGCACGATGAAGCCGTTTTTGCGCGACACGGCATAGGCGCCCATGAGGGGTGTGCCGTCGCGCGAGGTGGCGCGGTACAGGCCGTGCAGGGCCCCTGGCCGCGTCGTGATGGGCACGGCCTTGTCCCCGAGGCGGGCCGCGGCGGCGCCGTTGGCGGCGACCACCACGCCGCGGCGGTCCACCAGGCCGGCGCGGACCTCGGGCACGGTCACCGACGAGCGGATCATCTCCTGCAGCACGGCGGGCGGGTACGACAGGATCAGCGCGTAGCGCGAGCGGCCGTCGCGCTGCACCGGGACGGACACCGACAGCGCCGGCCGGTTCACCTGCACGCCGTAGTACAGGTCGCTGTAGGCCGGCTGGCCGGTGTCGAAGGCCTGGCGCGACAGGTTGCCGGAGCTCAGGGGCAGGGAGCGCCCCTCCCACAACGCCTCCTTGTGCTGCTCGCCCAGCTTCCACAGGTTGGGCAGCGGCTGGCCCCAGGGCACGACGGTGTTGAGCAGCGCCTGGCCGTCCGGGCCCACCAGCACGATCAGGCTGCCCGGCACCTTGCGCGTCACTTCCGACGCGAACCGGTGCATCTGCTGCCAGTCGCCTTCGTCGATCATCGGCGAGGCGGCCAGCACCTGCAGCTGCGCGATGCCGCGGTCGAACTCGGCGTCCGAGGCCTGCACCAGCGCGTGCGCCAGGGCCAGCAGGCGGGTCTGCGCCAGCCGGTTCTCCTGGCTGGTCTGCCATGTCAGCAGCGCCAGCGTGCCGAGCAACAGGGGGGCGATGACCGCTGCCAGCAGCCGCCCGAGCACGTGGTTGAGGTTCCTGGGCTTGAGTAAAGGCATCGGGGGCGCGGGGATCGAGGCCGCAGCGTACAGCAGCCGCGGCCCGGATTGCGAGCGCCGACCCGGGCTGTGGAATGATCGCCGCATGCCCGCCACCGCCTTCAGCACCCTGCCCCTCTCGCCGGCCACCCTCGCCAACCTCGACCGCCTGGGCTACCGGGAGATGACGGCCATCCAGGCGGCCAGCCTGCCGCCGGCCTTGCTGGGCAAGGACCTGATCGCCCAGGCCAAGACCGGCAGCGGCAAGACGGCCGCCTTCGCGCTGGCCCTGCTGGCCAACCTCAACCCGAGGCGCTTCGCCGTGCAGTCGCTGGTGCTGTGCCCCACGCGCGAGCTGGCCGACCAGGTGACGGCCGAGGTGCGGCGGCTGGCGCGGGCCGAGGACAACACCAAGGTGGTCACGCTCACCGGCGGCGTGCCGCTGCGCGGGCAGCTCACCACGCTGGAGCACGGCGCACACGTCGTGGTGGGCACGCCCGGCCGGGTGCTGGACCACCTGGAGCGCGGCAGCCTGCGGCTCGATGCGCTCAACACCCTGGTGCTGGACGAGGCCGACCGCATGCTGGACATGGGCTTCCTGGACGACATCGCCAAGGTCGTGAAGCAGTGCCCGCCGCAGCGCCAGACCCTGCTGTTCTCGGCCACCTACCCCGAGGGCATCGCCCGGCTGGCCGCCCGGTTCATGCGTGAGCCGGTCACGGTGAAGGTGGCGGCGCAGCACACGGGCGGCGTCATCGAGCAGCGCTGGTACGAGGTGACCGAGCGCGAGCGCATCCCCGCCGTGAGCCTGCTGCTGGGTCATTTCCGCCCCGCCAGCACGCTGGCCTTCTGCAACACCAAGGCGCGCTGCCGCGAGGTGGCGGCGGCGCTGCAGGCGCAGGGCACGAGCGCGCTGGCCCTGTCCGGCGAGCTGGAGCAGCGCGAGCGCGACCAGGTGCTGGTGCGCTTCGCCAACCGCAGCTGCTCGGTGCTGGTGGCCACCGACGTGGCCGCGCGCGGGCTGGACATCGCGGGGCTGGCCGCCGTGATCAACGTCGACGTGACGCCCGATCCCGAGGTGCACATCCACCGCATCGGCCGCACCGGCCGCGCCGGCGAAAGCGGCCTGGCCCTCAGCCTGGCCAGCCTCGACGAGATGGGCGCGGTGGGTCGCATCGAGCAGCTGCAGGGCCGGGAGAGCGTGTGGCATCCGCTGGGCGGGCTCACGCCCGGCGGCACCGGGCCGCTGGTGCCGCCCATGGCCACGCTGCACATCCAGGGCGGCCGCAAGGAGAAGATCCGGCCCGGCGACGTGCTGGGCGCGCTCACGGCCGACCTGGGCTACACCCGCGAGCAGGTCGGCAAGATCGACGTGAACGAGTTCTCCACCTACGTGGCGGTGGAGCGCGGCATCGCCGGGCAGGCGGCGAGCCGGCTGAACGCCGGCCGCATCAAGGGCCGCAGCGTCAAGGTGCGGGTGCTGCAGGAGGCCGAGGGCTGAGCCGGGGCCGTTGGCCGGCACGCGCGCGCTGCTACATTCGCAGCGATCCAGGAGGACCCCATGCCCAAAGGCACGCAACGCAGCAACAAGATGACCAAGAAGCCCAAGAAGGACACCTCGCCGCCCAAGGAGGGCTCGCAGTCCGACCGGCCGACGCCGCCCACCACCACCGTCATCCCCAGGGGCAAGCTGAAGAAGCCGTAGGCGTCAGCAGCGCATCTCGCGGTAGCGCACGCGCTGGATGGCGAGGTCGCCCTCCGCGCCCGCCGGCGGCGGCCCTTTCCGGGCCTTGAGCCGGGCCTCGGCCTGCCTGATCTCCTTTTCCAGCGCGCTGCACTGGGCCCGCGTCTCGGGCGGCAGCTGGGCGCGGTTCATGCGGCGGGCCCGGTCCTGCGGCGGCGGGGCGGCGCGCTCCTTGGCCACCGGGCGCTTGTGGCCCAGGGCCTTGCCGCCGCTGCAGGGCGCATGCGTGTAGGTGGGGCCATCGCGGCCGGCGCACCAGTAGACCTGCTGGGTCTGGGCCGCCGCCGGCCCGGCGCCCAGCAGCAGGAATGCGGCGACGGCCAGCGGGCGCATGAGGAAGGACATGGATGGCATCGGAAGCTGTTGCGGATGGCTGGATGGTGCACCAGCCCGGCCGTGGCGGCCACCTCGGTGTCGCCGCTGCGCCACTGCCCAGCCGTACACAATAGACGCATGAAGAGACAGGGCACCGTCGTACGCTGGGACGAGAACCGCGGCTTCGGTTTCATCCGCAGCACGGCACGGGGCCGCGGGCAGCCGCGCAAGGCCGGCGTTCCCGGGCGCGCACCCCGCCACCAGGGCGCGCATGGCGAGTCGGCTGCCTGGGCGGCATTGCCCTTGATGCTGGCCTATGCCGCCATGCTGTCCTGGGCCGTGTGGGTGCGGCAGTGGCCGTGGTACGTGCTGCCCGCCTCCCTGGGCTTGAGCTTCCTGACCTTCTTTGCCTACTGGCAGGACAAGTTCGCCGCCGAGAAGGGCCGCTGGCGCATCAAGGAAGACACGCTGCACCTGTGGAGCCTGGCCGGCGGCTGGCCCGGCGCCTGGATCGCGCAGCAGGTGCTGCGCCACAAATCGCGCAAGGCGTCGTTCCTGGCCATGTACTGGACGACCGTGGTGCTGCACTGGGCCGGCGTGCTCGGCGTCCTGTTTTACGCCTGATCAGCCACCCCGAACACCTGCTTCAGGTACGCCAGGAAGGTCTCGTCCTTCACCAGCGTCTTGCCCGGCGTGTCCGAGATCTTGGCCACCGGCTGGCCGTTGGCGGACACCAGCTTCATCACGATGTTGATCGGGGTATGGCCCACGTCGTTGGTGAAGTGCGTGCCGATGCCGAAGCCGGTGGGCGCGCGGTCGGCGAAGGCGTCGTGGATGCGCAGCGCCTTGGCGATGTCCAGCGCGTCGGAGAACACCAGCCGCTTGGTGCGCGGGTCGATGCGCAGCTTCTGGTAGTGGGCGATGGCCTTCTCGCCCCATTCGATGGGGTCGCCCGAGTCCTGCCGCAGCCCGTCGAACAGCTTGGCGAAGTACAGGTCGAAGTCGGACAGGAAGGCGTCCATGCCCACCACGTCGGTCAGGGCGATGCCCAGGTCGCCCCGGTACTCCTGCACCCAGTCCTCCAGCGCGGCGCGCTGGAAGTCGCGCAGGCGCACGCCCAGCGCCTGGAACGTCTGCAGGTACTCGTGCGCCATGGTGCCGATGGGCACCAGGCCCAGCTCCTTGGCCAGCAGCACGTTGGACGTGCCCTTGAAGACCTGCGGCACCGCGCCGTGCAGCGTGGCCACCACCTCGCGCTGCCAGGCGCCGGAGAAGCGGCGCCGCACGCCGAAATCGAAGATCTCCAGCGGGTGCGCGCGCGGCGGCGCGCGCAGGGCCTGGCGCAGCGTCTCGATCTTGGCCCGCAGGCGCTCGCGGCCGGTGCGCAGCGCGCGCTGCTGGTCGAAACGGCGGAAGTACAGCTCGTTCACGGTGGCCAGCACATGGATCTCGAAATCCATCACGTGCACCTGCGGGCCGGCGGCGCGGATGCGCAGCTGCCCGCCCTCGGCCCAGGCGCGGATGAAGCGGCGCTGGAACTGGAACAGCCGCAGGAAGTCGACGAAGTCCGGCTTGATGAAGCGCAGGCGGCACAGGTAGTCCAGCTCGTCCTCGCGAAAGCGCAGCGTGCACAGGTGGTCCAGCTGGGCATCCACCTCATCGAGCAGCCCGGCCAGCGGGTAGTCCGGCTGGTTGCGGCACACGAACTCGTACTCGGCCACCGTCTGCGGGTGCCGGTGCAGCAGCGCCTGCCACATGGTGAACTTGTACAGGTCGTTGTCGAGCAGGCTGGTGATGACGGGCTGGAAGGCGGGCATGGCTTCATCTTCTCTCAATCGAAGCTGGGCACCACCAGGCAGGGCTGCATGCCGCCCCCTGGTCGCAAGGTCAACCGCTGCCTTGCACCAGTGCGGCCAGCTTCGCGATGCCCGGAGCTATCTGGGCAGTTGGAATGGACGAATACCCCAATCGCATGAAGCGGGACGGCGGGCGGGCCGCGTGGAAGAAGACGTCCCCCGGCTCGATGACGATGCCTTCGCGAAGCGCCCTTTCTGCCAAGCTGCGGGTGTTGGTCCTTTCGGGCATCTCCACCCATACCGCCGAGCCGCCTTGCGCCTGGCGGGCCCGTGCCGCCGGCATGTAGCGGCCGAGGGCTTGCAGCAGCTGCATGCCGCGCTCCCGGTAAGCGGCATTGAGCTTGCGCATGAAGGCCTCGTGGAAGCCATGCGCGATGAAAAGGGCCGCACTGTATTCGTTGTTGGTGGCCGGATGGCGCAGCATCAGGCGGCGCATGGCCCGCAGTTCGCAGATGAGCCGCGCCGGCGCCACGACGTAGCCGATGCGCAGGCCGTGCGCCAGGGTTTTCGACAGGCTGCCCACGTAGATGACCCGCCCGCCCACGTCCATGCTTTTCAGGGCGGGGCTGGGCTGCCCCAGGAAATTGAGCTCGCTCTCGTGGTCGTCCTCGATCAGGACGATGTCGTGCCGGTCGGCGTAGTCCAGCAGCTTTTGGCGCCGCGCGAGCGACATGGTCACCGTGGTGGGGCATTGGTGGCTCGGCGTGACGTAGACGTACCGGCAGGCCGCCAGCCCCGGCCCGACCACCAGCCCGTCGTCGTCGACGGGCAGGGGCCTGAGCGCCGCACTGCGCAGCAGGAGGTTGTTCCTCGCGTCCGGGTAGCCGGGGTTCTCGATCCCGACCACGGTGCGGGGACCCACCAGGACCTGGGCCAGCAGGTGCATCGCCTGCTGGGCGCCCGCCGTCACCAGGATCTCGTCGCGCTGCGCCCAGATGCCGCGCGCCGGCAGCAGCCGTTGCTGGATCTGCTCGATCAGCGGCTCGTGGTCCCGGTCGATGTGGTCCGGCGCCCAGCTGCGGATGGCGCCGACGTGCATCGACTCCAGCGCGCATTCGCGCCATTGCGCCAGCGGGAACAGCGAGGCGTCGAACTGCCCGTAGATGAAGGGGTAAGGCAGCTGCTGCCAGTGGGCCGGCTTGGCGATGTTGCGCTGCTCGGTGGGCCGCACCTTGAACCGCTGTTCCCAGGCCGGGCCGCGGCGACCCGTGGCGTCGACGCGCTGGGGCGGCTCCGCGGCGCGCCCGCGCAGCGCGTCGACGCTGACCCGGTAGCCGCTGCGGGCGTGCGCCACGATCAGGCCGCTCTCGCACAGGTATTGCAGGGCCAGGGTCACGGTCAGCCGGGACACGCCCAGCTCCTGCGCCAGGGCACGGGTGGAAGGAAGCCGTGCCCCCGGTGCCAGCAGGCGCTCGTGCACGGCCTGGGCCAGCATGTCGCGGATGCGTGCCTGCAGGCTGCCCCGCTGCTCGAAGCGTTTGAACAGACGACCCCACATCGGCGATGCGTTCCGCCCCCGCGTGCCGTCCGGCCTAGGTGTTGACCCTGATGCCAAGGGAGAGTTCATCGTCTGGCCTTATTGAATCTGGTCGTCTGGACATACGGCAACTGCTGATGCAAATGTACTCTTCGATGCATGAGCACAGCCGACCGTTCGAGGATCTACACAGGCGCCGCCACCGTCGCAGTGGTGCTGGGTGCCTGGGTCCTGGGCTCCAGGGCCGGCTGGATCAGCACCCAGGCGTTTCCGTCGCCCGAGCAGTTCGCGGCGGCCGCCCGCCAGCTGGTCTGGAGCGAAGGGTTCGGCGACGGCAGGCTGCACCAGCACGTGCTGCAAAGCGTCAAGCTGATCCTGATGGGATTCTTCGCGGCCACCGCGGTCGGCGTGCCGCTCGGACTGTGGATGGGGTGGAGCCGGCGGGCCGAGGCCATGGCCAATCCCATCTTCCTGCTGATCCGCCCCATCCCGGCGCTGGCCTGGATCCCCCTGGCCATCGTCTGGCTGGGCCTGGGCGATGCGGCCAAGGTCATGATCCTGTGGTTCGCCGCCTTCGTGCCCGCCGTGATCAACAGCTTCACCGGCGTGCGCAACATCGAGCGTCCGATCATCGAGGCAAGCCGGATGCTGGGCGTGCGCGGCTTCGCCCTGGTCAAGGACGTCATCGTCCCGGGTGCCCTGCCGTCGATCTTCACCGGCCTGCGCCTGGCGCTGCAGGGCTGCATGACGGCGCTGGTCGCCGCGGAACTCCTGGGCGCGATGCTGGGCATCGGCAAGGTGCTGTACCAGGCAGGACTCGACATCTACCCGGCCATGATCCTGGCGGGCATGGTGTCGGTCGCCGTCGTGGGATTCGCCCTCACCGCGGTCCTGGATGTCGTCGAGCACCGCTCGATGCCGTGGCGGACCCCGCACTAGGCAGGCCATGGACCCCAGACTCAAACATTCGCAGCTGGCATGGATGTCCGCCGCCGGCCTGCTCTTCTTCTTCGGCCTGTGGACCTTTGCCGCCTGGGTGGAGCTTGCGCCGCGCAGGTTCCTGCCCCTGCCCTGGGAGGTCCTCGAGCGGGGCGTGCGGTTGCTGGCCGAACCGTTCTCGGGCCAGACCCTGCAGGCGCACCTGGCCGCCAGCATCGAGCGCTACCTGCGCGGCTTCCTGCTGGCCGCCGCCGTGGGCGTGCCCCTGGGTTTGCTGATGGGCTGGTACCGCTGGCTGGACAACGTCATCACCCCGCTGTTCGACAGCCTGCGCTTCATCGCGCCCATCGCCTGGGTGCCGTTCGCCGCGCTGTGGTTCGGCACCGGCGTCGGCGGGCCGACCCTGATCATCTTCGCCGGTGCCTTTCCGCCCTGCCTGATCAATGCCTACCGGGGCGCCCGCTACGTGGAACGCAAGTACATCGAGGCGGCCCAGGTCCTGGGTGCCTCGGGACCGCGGATCATCTACGAGGTGCTGCTGCCGGCGTCGCTGCCGTCGACCATCGCGGGCCTGCGGGTCAGCGCCGGCGCCGGCTGGCAATCGCTCATCGGGGCCGAGCTGATCGCGGCCAACAGCGGCATCGGACTGATGATGGTGCGCGCCCAGGGCGCGCTGGACACCTCGATCGTCATGGTCGGGATGATCGCCGTGGGCGTGTTCGGCCTGCTGATCGACGTCGCGCTGCGCGGCGTCGAAGGCTGGGTTCAGCACCGGCGCGGGCGCTGAAGGACGGGCCGTGTTCGACACCCTCTTCATCGGCGGCAGCGTGATCGACGGGACCGGCGCACCCGCGTTCGAGGCCGACGTCGGCATCGTGGGCGACCGCATCGCCGCCATCGGCATGCTGGGGGGCGCTGCGGCAGGCGAGCGCATCGACGCCCGCGGGCTGACCGTCGCGCCGGGCTTCGTCGACATCCACACCCATTCGGACTTCACGCTGCTGGTCGACGGCCGGGCCGACAGCCAGGTCTGCCAGGGCGTCACCACCGAGGTGATCGGCCAGTGCGGCTTCAGCTGCGCGCCGCTGGCCTCCAGCGCCGACGCGGGCGCGGTGCTCGGCTACGTGGAAGACGCGGTCGACATCCGCTGGCGCAGCTTCGGCGAGTACCTCGACCGGCTGCAGCAGGCCGCGCCGGCGGTGAACGTCGCGGCGTTCGTCGGCCACGGCGCCCTCCACCGCGCGGCCGTGGCGCAGGCGGCGGTGCCCGGCACGGGCGACCAGGTGCAGGCCATGGTGCGGTTGGCCGAGGACGCCTTCGACGCCGGCGCCATCGGCCTGTCCACGGGGCTGGAGTACTGGCCCGGCAACACGGCGTCGCCGGAGGAGATCGCGGCGATGAGCGCGGTCGCCGCCCGCCGCGGAGGGCTGTACGCCACCCATGTGCGCAACCGCGACATCCACTACGACCTGGGCTTCACCGAAGCGGTGGCCACTGCCCGGCAGACGGGCGCGCGCCTGCAGATCTCGCACATCCAGCCCAAGTTCGGGGCGCCTGCCCACGCGATGCAGCACACGCTGGAGCTGATCTACCGGGCCCGGCGCGAAGGCGTGGATGTCGCGTTCGACATCATCCCGCACGACTGGAGCCACACCTGCATGGTGTCCATCCTCCCGCCGTGGGCACGCGAAGGCGGGACCGCCAGGACGCTGGAACGGCTCAAGGACCCGGCGCTGCGCCGGCAGATGAAGGACAACCCGCGCCCGATCTGGCGGCTGGTGAGCGCCGGCCGCTGGGACGACATCGTGCTGTTGAGCTCTGCCGCCAACCAGGACCTGGTCGGCATGAACTTCACCCGGATCGGCGCCCAGCGCGGCACCGATCCCTACGACGCCGTGCTCGACCTGCTGCTGGAGGAGGGGGAAGGCCTGCCGAACGTCATGTGGACCTCGCGCAGCTTCAACGACGCGGACGTCTGCATGTGCCTGCGCGAGGCGGGCTGCAGCGTCATGTCGGACACGCTGGCGCTGTCGCGGCGGGGTCCGCTGAAGGACACCATCGGCTCGCTCAGCGGCTACGGCTGGACGGCCCGCCTGCTCGGGCACTACGTGCGCGACCGCCAGGTCATCACCCTGCCGGAGGCCATCCGCCGCCTGACCTCCCAGCCCGCGCAGCGCCTGGGCCTGGCCGACCGGGGCCGGCTGCGGCCCGGCGCCTTCGCCGACCTGGTGGTGCTGGACCCGCCCGGGGTCGAGGACCGCTCCTCGGTGCTGGAGCCGCTTCGCCACCCCGCCGGGTTCCATCACGTGATGGTCAACGGACGCGCCGTGGTCCGGGACGGCGTCCGCAACGACGAGCGGCCGGGACGGGTTTTGCGCCGCTGAAGGCGCCACAAGAGAAAGAACAACATGGGTGACATCGTTCTCGATTCGGTATCGCGCAACTTCCGCCGGGACGGGAAGGATTTCCTCGCGCTGGACAACGTCAGCTTCACGGTGCGCGACAAGGAGTTCGTCGCCGTTGTCGGCCCTTCGGGCTGCGGCAAGACCACCTGCCTGCGGATGGCCGCCGGGCTGGAGTTCCCCAGCAGCGGGAGCGTGCGGGTCAACGGCAAGGAGGTGCGCGCGCCCGGGCCGGACCGGGCCGTCGTGTTCCAGCAGTTCGCACTCTTCCCCTGGAAGACGGTGCACGAGAACATCCTGTTCGGGCTGCGTTCCCTCGGGGTCGGCCGCAACGAGGCGCACGAGCGCATCGCCGGCAGCCTCAAGCTGATGGGCCTGGAGGGCTACGAGTCCGCCTATCCCCACCAGCTGTCCGGCGGCATGCAGCAGCGGGTGGCCATCGCCCGGGCCTACGTGCTCGAGCCCGACGTGCTGCTGATGGACGAGCCCTTCGGCGCCCTGGACGCCCAGACCCGCACCGTGATGCAGGAGGAGCTGCTGCGGGTGGGCCGCGCCAACCCGCGCACGGTCATGTTCATCACGCACGCCGTCGAGGAGGCCGTGTACCTGGCCGACCGCGTGATCGTCATGACGCGCCGGCCGGGCCGCATCAAGGAAACCATCGACGTCAAGCCCACGCGCGATGCCGAGCGCTGGCAGCAGTACGAGCGCATCGAGGACGTGATGGACCTGGAGTCCTTCGTCCATCTGCGCACCCGCATCTGGCGGCTGCTGCGGGAGCAGCACGACCCGGACATCCATTGACCCGCCGACGTTCCATCCACTCCACCACCGCGTCAAACCAGGAGACACCCATGAACAGCACCCGCAGATTCCTCGCGCTCACCCTCGCTTCGCTGGCGGCCATGGCCGGGCTCGCCGGCCCGGCCGCGGCCCAGGCCCTCAAGGAGGTGCGCGTCAGTTCCCAGCCGGCGCTGCTCGGCTCGGTGCCGTTCGCGATCGCCGAGGAAAAGGGCTGGTGGAAGGAAGCCGGCCTGAAGGTCACCGTCATCAACTTCCCCGCGGGCGCGCCGCAGATCGCGGCAAGCAAGAGCTGGGACGTGGGCTACACCGGCTCGGTGCCCGCCGTCCTCGGGGCGGTGCGCTTCGGCCTGCACACCGTCGCGTTCTCGGACGACCAGTCGGCCACCAACGCCCTGTACGTGCGCGGGCCGAACGCCAACACCATCATCAAGTCGCCCGCGTCGCTCAAGGGCGGGACCGTGTTCCTCACCGGGAACTCGACGGTCGACCTGGCGGCGCGCTCGTGCATGGCCAAGTTCGGCCTGGCCAAGGGCGACGTGACCGTGCGCTCGATGGGACAGGCCGAGATCATCGCCGCGATGAGCTCCGGCAGCGTCGACGTCGGCGGCCTATGGGCCCCCAACACCTACACGGCCGAGGAGAAGACGGGCGCCAGGATGCTGTGTTCCGGCCGCGAGGCCGGCGTCATGGTGCCGGGCAACCTGGTGGTCCGCGCCGAATGGGCCAAGGAAAACCCGCAGCTGGTGGCGCGCTTCCTGGCCGTGTACCTGCGCGCCCAGCGCTGGATGGCCGCCAACCGCAAGGACGCGCTGGCCGTGATGAAAAAACACTACGACGCCGGCGGGGTGGTGATCTCCGAGGCGGCCATGAACAAGGAGCTCGAGCTGCGCCCGACGTTCGACCTGGCGAGCCAGCTGGCGATGTTCAACCGCGGCGCCCAGCCTTCCCGGGCCGACGCGACGATGAACACCATCGCCTCGTTCATGAAGGAAGTCGGCGCGCTGCGCGCCGACGAGGCCCTGCCGGACCCGCGCACCTATGTGACGGACGAGTACCTCAGGCTGATCGACCGTGACCCGCAGCTCAAGGCCTTCGCCAGCCGCAGCGACTGACCGCCCGCCCTCCTCCTTCCAGCCGTCCGGACCTCTTCCCAGGGAGATGCCTATGTTCCGTCGCACCAGAAACGCCCTCCTGTCGCTGGCTGTCGCCGCAGCCTCGGCATCCGCGATGGCGCAGCCGCTGCAGGAGATCCGCGTCAGCTCGCAGCCGGCGCTGTACGGCTCGGTGCCCTTCCTCGTGGCGCAGGAGAAGGACTGGTGGAGGGAAGTCGGGCTGAAGGTGACGATCACCAACTTCCCTGCAGGCGCACCGCAGATCGCCGCCAGCAGATCGTGGGACGTGGGCTACACCGGCTCGGTACCGGCCGTCCTGGGCGCGGTGCGGTTCGGCCTGCACACCATCGCGCTGTCGGACGACCAGTCCGCCGCGAACGCGCTCATGGTCCGGGGACCCAACGCCGCCCTGCCGGCCAGGACCGCCCCCTGGCTCAAGGGGGGCACCATCCTGCTGACGGCGAACTCCACCGTGGACCTGGTGGCGCGCGCCTGCCTGCGCAAGCTGCGGCTGGAGCCGAAGGAGGTGACGCTGCGCAGCATGGGCCAGCCCGAGGTCGTCGCTGCCATGGCGTCGGGCTCCGGCGAGGTGGGCGGGCTGTGGGCGCCGAACACCTACACGGCGGAAGAGAAGGCGGGCGCACGGGTGCTGTGTTCCGGCAAGGATGCCGGCGTGCTCGTGCCCGGCAACCTGGTGGTCCGCGCCGACTGGGCCCAGCAGAACCCGCAGGCCGTCGCCAAGTTCCTGGCCGTGTATCTGCGTGCCCAGCGCTGGCTCGCGGCCAACCGCAAGGAGGCGCTCGCGGTGATGAAGAGGCACTACGAGGCCGGCGGCGTCCAGATCTCCGAAGCTTCCATGAACAAGGAGCTGGACACACGCCCCACCTTCAACCTGGGGCAGCAGCTGGCCCTGTTCGACCGCACGGAGCGCGCCGCCTCGGAGGTGGACAACGCGATGAACGCCATCTCCTACTTCATGCGCACCGTCGGCACCTTGCGTCCCGACGAGCCGATGCCCGACCCCAGGACCTACGTCACCGACAGGTACCTGCGGCTGATCGACGCCGATCCCGAGCTCAAGGGCTTCGCCAGGCGGACCCAATGACCCCCCAACCCGAGGCAATGCTTTACCCATGACCATCCAGTACCTCAAGAAGGCCAGCCCGCCGGTGCAGGCCATCGACACCGCCACGACCGAGACGGTGCGCAAGATGCTCGCCGAGATCGAGCGGGAAGGCGAGGAAGCCGTGCGCCGCTATGCGCGCGACCTCGACGGCCACGCCGGCGAGATCGTCCTGGGCGCCGACGCGTTCGACAAGGCCGAGCGCGCCCTCGGCCAGGGCGTGAAGGACGACATCGCCTTCGCGCGCCAGCGGGTGCTGGACTTCGCCCGGCGCCAGCGCGACTCGCTCTCGGAGTTCCAGGCGGAGCTTCTTCCCGGCCTCGTCGCGGGGCAGCGGCTGATCCCCTGCAACACCGCGGGCTGCTACGTGCCGGGCGGCCGCTACGCGCACGCGGCCAGCGCCATCATGAGCGTGGGCACGGCCAAGGTGGCCGGGGTGAAGAACATCGTCGCCACCTCGCCCTCGCACAAGGACCAGGGCGTCCACCCCGCCATCCTGTATGCGATGCGCCTGTGCGGCGCCGACCACGTGCTGGCCCTGGGCGGCGTCCAGGCCGTTGCCGCGCTGGCCTACGGCCTGTTCACTGGCCACGCCGCGGACATCATCGTCGGCCCGGGCAACCGCTTCGTGGCCGAGGCCAAGCGCATGCTGTTCGGCCGCGTGGGCATCGACGTCGTGGCCGGCCCCACCGAGTCGGCCATCATCGCCGACGGCGGCGCCGACCCGGCCATCGTCACCGCCGACCTGGTGGGCCAGGCCGAGCATGGGCCCGACTCGCCGGTGTGGCTGATCACCACTTCGCGCACCCTGGGCGAGGAGGTGATGCGGCGCGCACCCGAGGTCATCGCCGCGCTGCCCGAGCTGGCGCGCGACGCGGCCACCGCGGCCTGGCGCGACTATGCCGAGGTGGTGCTGTGCGGCACCCGCGAGGAGGCCGTCGAGGTCAGCGACCGCTATGCCTGCGAGCACCTGCAGGTGATGGCGTCCGACCTGGACTGGTGGCTCGACCGCCTGACGAACTACGGCTCGCTGTTCCTGGGCGAGGAGACCACGGTGGCCTACGGCGACAAGTGCTCCGGCCCCAACCACATCCTGCCGACCCGGGGCGCGGCGCGCTACTCGGGCGGCCTGTCGGTGGGCAAGTTCATCAAGACGGTGACCTGGCAGCGCCTGGACCGCGGCGCCTCGCGCCAGGTGGGGCAGGTGGCGGCCCGCATCTCCCGCCTGGAGGGCATGGAAGGCCATGCCCGCACCGGCGACATCCGGCTGCACAAGTACTACCCCGACGAGCGGTTCGACCTGGGCACGCTGGGCGGCCACGGAGGCTGACGGTGCCGGCCCGACCCATGGACCTGACCGCGCAGGAGCCCATCCCCGAGCAGGGCGTGCAGGCGGCGCTGGCCCTGATGGCCAGCGGCAAGCTGCACCGCTACGGCGAGGCCGGCGCGGCCCCGGCCGAGGCCGCGCAGCTGGAGGCCGAGTTCGCCCGCGAACTGGGCGTGCGCTACGGCGTGGGCATGAACTCCTGCGGCTCGACCATGTTCGTGGCGCTCAAGGCACTGGGGGTGGGGCCGGGCGACGCGGTGCTGTCCAACTGCTTCACGCTTGCGCCCGTGCCGGGCGCGGTGGCCCATGCCGGCGCGCTGCTGGTGCTGGTGGACGTGACCGACGACCTCACCATCGACCTGGACGACCTGGAGCGCAAGGCCGCCTCGGGGGTGGCCCGGGTGCTGCTGCTGTCCCACATGCGCGGCCACATCTGCGACATGGAACGGCTGATGGCGATCTGCGACCGCCACGGCGTCGCGGTGGTGGAGGACTGCGCCCACACCATGGGGGCGGGCTGGGCCGGCCGGCTGACCGGCACCTGGGGGCGCGTGGGCTGCTTCAGCGTGCAGAGCTACAAGCACGCCAACGGCGGCGAGGGCGGACTGCTGGTGACCAACGACGACGACATCGCCGCCCGCGCCATCCTCTTCAGCGGCAGCTACATGCACTGGCGGGCCCATGCCGTGCGGCCGGCGGACGAGGTGTTCGAGCGCTGGAAATACCTGACGCCGAACTTCAGCCTGCGCATGAGCAACCTGGTGGCCGCGATCGTGCGGCCGCAGCTGGGCGTGGCGCTGGCCGACCGCTGCCGCCGCTGGAACCAGCGGCACGACTGGCTGGCCGCGGGCCTGGGCGCGCTGCCCGGGGTACGGCTGCCGCGGCGGCCGCGCCAGGAGCAGTACGTCCAGAGCTCCATCCAGTTCCTGCTGCCAGGATTCACCGGCGAGCAGATGACCCGTTTCACCGAGGCGGCTGCCGCCGGCGGCGTCAACGTCAAGTGGTTCGGCGCCAGCGAGCCGGTGGGCTTCACCAGCGCCTGGAGCCACTGGCGCTATGCCGAGCTCGACCAGGCCCTGCCCAACGCAGCCCGCGTGCTGGCCGGCCTGTGCGACGTGCGCATCCCGCTGTCCCTGTCCCGGGCCGACTGCGACGCCATCGTGGCCGCCATCGGCGAGGCCTTGCAGGCCTGCCGCTGAACGCGATCCCCCCTCCCCGCAACCCCTTCTTTTGCATAGAGAGCGACCCATGAAACTCGCGAAATTCCCCCGCATCCGGCTCGGCCACATGCCCACGCCGCTGGAGCCGATGAAGAACCTCAGCGCCGCGCTGGGCGGCCCCAACCTGTGGATCAAGCGGGACGACTGCACCGGCCTGGCCACCGGCGGCAACAAGACCCGCAAGCTCGAGTTCCTCATGGCCGATGCACTCGCCCAGGGCGCCGACACCGTCATCACCCAGGGCGCCACCCAGTCCAACCACGCTCGCCAGACCGTGGCGGCCGCGGTCCGGCTGGGCATGCAAAGCCACATCATCCTGGAGGACCGCACCGGCTACACCGACCCGGAGTACAAGCAGTCGGGCAACGTCTTCCTCGACCAGCTCATGGGCGCCTCGGTGAGCGAAGTCCCGGGGGGCAGCGACATGGACGCCGCCATGCGGCGGCTGGCCGACGAGCTGCGCAGCCGCGGCCGCAAGCCCTACATCATCCCCGGCGGGGGCTCCACGCCCATCGGCGCGCTGGGCTACGTGGCGTGCGCGCTGGAGCTGGCCGAGCAGGCCTACGGCCTGGGGCTGGACATCCACACGCTGGTGCACGCCACCGGCAGCGCCGGCACGCAGGCCGGCCTGGTGGCGGGGATGGAAGGCGCTCGCACGCAGATCCCGGTGCTGGGCATCGGCGTGCGCGCACCCCGGCCGGCGCAGGAGGACAGGGTGTACTCGCTCGCGCAGCAGACGGCCGAGCTGATCGGCGTGCCGGGCGCGGTGGCGCGCGACAAGGTGGTCGCCAACTGCGATTACGTGGGCAAGGGCTACGGCCTGCCCACCGATTCGATGGCCGAGGCCGTGGCCCTGGTGGCGCGCACCGAGGGCATCCTGCTGGACCCGGTGTACTCCGGCAAGGGCATGGCGGGCCTGATCGACCTGGTGCGCAAGGGGCACTTCAGGAAGGGGCAGGACGTGGTGTTCCTCCACACCGGCGGCTCGGTGGCCCTGTACGGCTACCGCTCCGTCTTCGCCAGCCTCAAGCCGGCCACGGCCTGAGCCGGCCGTGAACACCGCCGCGCCGCTGTTCGACCTGTCCGGCCGCGTGGCCGTGGTCACCGGCGGCGCGTCGGGACTGGGCCTGGCGGCGGCCCAGGCGCTGGGCGCGGCCGGCGCGGCCGTGGTGCTGGTATCGAGGCGGCAGGCCGAGCTGCAGGGCGCGGCGCAGGGCTTGCAGGCGCAGGGCATCCGGGCCGCCTGCGTCGCGGCCGACCTGACGCAGCGCCAGGCGCTGGGCGACCTGGCCGGGCAGGTATCACAAGCCTTCGGCGCGCCCGACATCGCGGTGCATGCGGCGGGCGTCAACCGGCGCCAGGCCGCCGACGCCGTCGATTCCGCCGCCTGGGACGAGCAGATGGAGCTGATGCTGGCCGCGCCGTTCTTCCTGTCGCGCCACCTGGTGGACGCGATGCGCCGTCGCGGCTGGGGCCGCGTCATCCTGTTCGGATCGCTGCAGTCGCAGCGCGCCTTTGCCGACAGCCTGCCCTATGGCGCGGCCAAGGGCGGCACGGTGCAGCTGGCGCGCGCCATGGCCGAGGCCTGGTCGCGCGACGGCGTCAACGCCAACGCCATCGCGCCCGGGTTCTTCCCCACCGCGCTGACCCGGCCGGTGTTCGACGACCCGCAGCGGCGCGCCGCCATCGCGCAGCAGACCGCCGTGGGCCGCACCGGCCGGCCCGAGGACCTGCACGGGGCCGTCGTCTTCCTGGCCAGCCGCGCCAGCGACTACGTGACGGGCCAGACCCTGTATGTGGACGGCGGTTTCACCGCCAAATGAGGACATGCGCATGAAAGCCCTGGTCTACACGGCGCCCCGCACGCTGCAGCTGCAGGAGCTGCCCCCTCCCTCGCCGGAGGCCGGGTCGGTGCGGGTGCGCGTCGAGGCGGTGGGCATCTGCGGCTCGGACCTGCACGCCTGGCACGGGCACGACCCGCGGCGGGTGCCGCCGCTGGTGCTGGGCCACGAGTTCGCGGGCACGGTGCTGGAAGGTCCCCTGGCCGGGTGCCGCGTCACGGCCAACCCGCTGGTGGTCTGTGGCCAGTGCCGCTACTGCCGCCAGGGCCGGGGCAACCTGTGCGCCCACCGGCGGATGATCGGCATGAACATCGCGGGCGCGTTCGCCGAGGAGCTGTCCGTGCCCGAGCAGTGCCTGATCGAACTGCCGCCGGGCCTGGACGCGTGCGCCGCCGCACTGGCCGAGCCGGCCGCCACCGTGCTGCATGCGTTCGCGCTGGCCGCCCGCTCGCTGGCGCAGCCGCTGCCGCAGGCGCGGGTGCTGGTCATCGGCGCGGGCGCGATCGGGCTGCTGGCGGCGCTGCACCTGCAGTCGCATGGTGGTGCCGCCGCGGCGGTGCTGGAGGCCAACCCGCTGCGCCGGCAGCGCGCCCTGCAGGCCACCGGCATCGAGGTGCGCGACCCGCGGCAAGAGCCTCCCGCCGAGGCCGGCGCCGACCTGGTCTTCGATGCCGTGGGCAGCGCCGCCACCCGGACGATGGCGCTGCACGCGGTGGCGCCGGGCGGGACCGTGGTCCATGTCGGCCTGGCCGATGGGGCCAGCGAGATCGACATGCGCAAGCTCACCCTGGCCGAGGTCACGCTCGCGGGCAGCTACACCTACACCGGGGCCGACCTGCGCGCGGCCGTGCGGGCGCTGGCGGCAGGCCGGTTCGGCGATCTCTCATGGGTCGACGAGCGGCCGCTGGACGAGGGCCCCCAGGCGTTCGCCGACATGGCCGCCGGCCGGGTCGGCGCCGCCAAGATACTGCTGCGGCCCCGCCGCGAGCAGGGCGCAGGCCGCTCATGAGAGGGCGGGCAGAAGCCTGGCTGCACCGGGGCCGCAGCCTGGGGCCGGGCCTGCTGGTGGCCACGATGGTGGCCATGGCGGCGGCCTTCCTGGGCAGCCACTACAAGGGGTCGATGCTGCTGTTCGCGCTGCTGCTCGGGATGGCGCTGGGGTTCCTGGGCGACGATGCGCGCTGCAGGCCGGGCATCCAGTTCGCCGGCTCGAGCGTGCTGCGCATCGGCGTGGCCCTGCTGGGCCTGCGGCTCACGGTGGAGCACGTCGCCGCGCTCGGCTGGGGCACCGTGCTCGCACTGGCTGTCGCGGTGCTGGCGACCATGGCCTGCGCGCTGCTGCTGGCGCGGGTGTTGGGCATCCACCGCAGCTTCGGCGTGCTGGCCGGCGGCGCCACGGCGATCTGCGGCGCGTCGGCGGCGCTGGCGATCGCCAGCGTGCTGCCGCGCCGCGAGGGGCTGGACCGCGACACCACCCTCACCGTGGTCGGCGTGACCACGCTGTCCACGCTGGCGATGATCCTGTACCCGGTGCTCAGCACCTGGCTGGGCTTCGACGCCACCACCGCGGGCCGTTTCATCGGCGCGACCATCCATGACGTGGCGCAGGTGGTGGGCGCCGGCTACGCGCTGTCGGAGGCCGCCGGCGACGCCGCCACCATCACCAAGCTGATGCGGGTCGCGCTGCTGCTGCCCACGCTGCTGCTGGTGGCGCTGCTGGTGCGCTCGCGCGAGGCCGGGCTGGCGCGGCGGGCGCCGCTGCTGCCGTGGTTCGCTGTTGCCTTCGGCCTGCTGGTGCTCGTCAACAGCAGCGGCCTGGTGCCGGCCACGGCGCAGGCGCTGGCCGGCACCGCATCGCAGGCTGCGCTGGTGGTGGCCATCGCGGCGGTGGGGCTCAAGACCTCGCTGCGCGAGGTGGCCACCCTCGGCTGGCGGCCGGTGCTGCTGCTGGTGCTGGTCACCGTGTGGCTGGCGGCACTGGCGGCGGCGTACCTGCGCTTCGGCGCCTGACAAGGAGACCCCACGATGATCGGCGTATTGGGCGGCATGGGACCGCTGGCGACGGCGGACTTCTTCCGCAAGGTGATAACTCTCACGGACGCGCGGCGCGACGAGGACCACGTGCCGCTGCTGGTCCAGAGCGACCCGCGCATCCCGCCACGGCCGGCGGCCATCCTGCACGGGGGCGAATCGCCGCTGCCGGCGCTGCTCGCCGGCCGTGACCGGTTGATCGGCGCGGGCGCCACGATGCTGGCCATGCCCTGCAACACGGCGCACCACTGGTATGCGCAGCTGGTGTCGGGGTGCCCGGTGCCCTTCATCAGCATCGTGGAGGCCAGCTGCGACGCGGCGGCTGGCCGGGTGCCCGCGGGCGCTGCTGTGGGCCTGCTGGCCACGCGCGCCACGCTGGCTGCCCGCCTGTACGAGCCGGCGCTGCGCGCGCGCGGCCTGCGGCCGATGCTGCCGGACGACGCGCTGCTGGACACCTTCGTCCTGCCGGCCATCGAGGACGTCAAGGCCGGCCGGCTGGACGCCGCCGCCCGGCAGGTGCGCCACGCCGTGGCGGCGCTGAGCCAGCGCGGCGCCCAGGCCGTGGTGCTGGCCTGCACCGAACTGCCTATCGCCCTGCAGCATGGCGACACGGCCACCCTGCCTGCCTGTGTCGACACGACGCTGGAGCTGGCGAGGGCTTGCGTGCACCAATGGCAGGCCGCCAGTAGGCGTTGAGCCGGGCCCCGGCTGGGGCTGCGGCACACTGGCGGACGATGGACACCCACCGGACGCCTGCATGAAGGACACACCCGAAGCTGCTTCATGGGGCTTGCTGGCCGGCGCCGGCGCGGGCGCCTTCCTGCTGCTGGGCCTGATCTACCCCATCCTCGGGCCGGCGCTGCCGGCCCTCAGCGCCGGCTTCGGCCTCAGCGCCACCAGCGCCGCGCTGCTGCTCAGCCTGAACTCGGCCGGCGCGTTTGCCGGCGTGCTCGCAGCGGGCCTGCTGTCCGGGCGCTGGCCGCCGCGCGCCCGGGCGCTGTGCGCGCTGGTGCTGATCGCCGCGGCCTGCCTCGGGCTCGCGTTCGCACCCAGCTTCGCGCTGGCGGGCGTGGCATCGCTGCTGCTCGGCCTGGGGTTCGGCCTGCTGGACCTGACCATCAACGTCTGGCTGGCCACCAGCTTCGGCGCGCGCAGCGCCTCGGTCCTCAACCTGCTCAGTGCGGCTTTCGGCGTCGGCGCGGTGCTGGCCCCGCTGGCGGTGGGGATGGCGGGCGGCAGCATCCGCCTGCCGCTGCTCGGCTGTGCCGCCCTGGCGGCGCTGCTCCTGCCGGTGCTGTTCGCGATGCGGGCCCCCGCGCCGGAGGACAGTGCCGCCATGGCGGGCCCTGCACGCGCCGGAAGCGGGCCCTCGATCGGGCTCACGGGCGGGTTCGCGCTGCTGTTCCTCACCTATGTCGGCGTGGAGGGCGGCATCGGCGCCTGGGAGGTCACGCACCTGCAGCAGGCGCTGGGCATCGGCACCGCGGGCGCGGCGAAACTGGCCTCGCTGTTCTGGGTCAGCTTCACCCTCGGGCGGCTGCTCTCGGGGTTGCTGGCCCTGCGGGTGGAGCCCGCACCTTTGGTGATCGGTTCGCTGGCGCTGGCCGCCGCCAGCATCGCGCTGGCGACGCTACCGGCCGCGGCCGTGGCGGGCTACACGCTGGCCGGGCTGTTCCTGGCGCCGGTGTTCACCACCGGCCTGGTGTGGATGAGCCGGACGCAGCCCTCCAGCGGCGTCACCACCCTGGTGTTCGCCAGTGCCTTCCTCGGGCCGGTGCTGTTCTCGCCGGTGCTGGGAGCGTTGACCGACCGGCATGGCCCACCGGCGATCCCGCTCACACTGCTGGGCATCGCGTGTGTGTGCACGGCCGTGGCCCTGGGCCTGCGCCGGGCGCTGGACCGGCGGGCCCGGGCCTGACAGTCAGCGGGGCTGGAGATTCAGCGTGCCGGGCACACCTTCGCAGAAGCTGCGTTCCTCGCGCAGGATGAAGCGCCCGCGCTGCGCCCGCTGGAAGTTCTCGCGTCCCTCGGGATCGGCCTTGAGGCGGGCGCGGTAGGCCTCGTAGGCGGCCAGGCCGTCGAAGCCGATCAGGCCCCAGGCGATGTCGTTGCTGCCCTCGTGCGGCAGGAAATAGCCGAGCAGGTGGCCGCCGCAGCGCGGGATGATGCGCCCCCAGTGCTCGGCATAGGCCTGGAAGGCCTCGCGCTGGAACGGGTCGATCTGGTAGCGGATGAAGCAGGTGAGGTTCATGGTGGTCCTTGGGTGGTGGGAGGAACGGTGGCGGGGCGGCCGGCCCGCAGGCAGCCCAGCGCCGCCGCTTGCAGCACGGCCGCCGCGACGAACAGCCCCAGGGCGTCGCCGCCGGGACCGAGCAGCCAGGCAAAGGCTGCTGGCGCGAATGCGTACGTCGCCTGCGAAATGGCCACGACCAGCGCCACCACGCGGGCGGTGTCGGCCGGCGCGAATTCGCCCTGTACGACCAGAGGCGGCAGGGAGGTCGCATTGCCCAGGCCCAGGCCGAACAGCACCAGGCCCAGGCCCATGAGCGGCAGGTGATCGAGCCCTGCCGCCATCAGCAGCGACCCCACCAACTGCACGCCGTAGCTCCAGGCGGCAACGGCACGCCGGTCGGCACCGGGCCGCAGGCGCCGGCCGGCCAGGCTGCGCCCGGCGATGGCGCAGGCGGTCGCCGCGGCCATGGCCCAGCCGGCCGCCTGCGGTCCCAGCCGCACGGCCCATAGCGTGTAGAGATGCGAGATCAAGCCGATCTGCGCGAACAGTCCCAGCGCCATGCCCGCCGCCAGCGTGCGAAAGCCCACATGGCGCCACAAGGCGTGGCCGGGCGCGACGTCCTGCGGCTGTCTTGAGGACACCGGCGGCTTCATGCGCAGCACCCGCAGGCACAGCGGGATCACGATGCCCAGCATGCCCACACCCACCCACGCGGCTGCCTGCACGAAACCGAGCCACGCCACCAGCGCGCTCCACAAGGGAGAGAACAGCAGCCCGCCCAGGCTGGCCCCGTTGTAGGCCCGTGCCAGTGCCACCGGGCGGTCGCGGTCGAACCAGGGCGAGACGATGGCGTTGATGGCGGCCGCGCCCATGCCTGCCCAGCCGGCGCCGCTGAGCGCGGCGGCGGCGAACAGGTGCACCGGCTGGGTGGCCAGGGACCAGCCCAGCGCGCCGGCCGCCAGTGCCGCTGCGCCGGCGGCCGTGGTGGCTGCCACGCCCCAGCGCGCCTGCAGGCGCGGCAGGCCGGCCACGACGCAGGCGCCGAAGACGAAGTGGAAGGTGACGGCCGCGGACACCAGCTGCATCGACCAGCCGGTCTGCACCGCCACCGCATGCAGGAAGACGGGCGGCCCGTAGAAGCCCACGCCCCAGCCGAAGACGGCGATGACGAACGCCGCCGGCACGATGCGGCCACGCTGCGAAGCGGGTGCGGTGGTGGCGGGATGCGGTGCGGCGGCCATGGCGCAATGATCGGCCCGCCCCGGGGCCCGATGGTTCGCTGCGCAGCGAAGTGCCAGGCGTGCGGCTGCGGCACACTCGCCCCTGCCCATGAACACCAACCAGATCGCCCGCATCGCCGCCCTGGTGGGCGAGCCCGCGCGCACCGGCATGCTGCTGGCGCTGATGGACGGGCGCGCGCTCACGGCGCACGAGCTGGCCGCCGCCGGGCACGTCACGCCGGCTACCGCCAGCCGGCACCTGGCGCTGCTGGTCGAGGCCGGCCTGCTGCGCCTGGAGCGGCAGGGCCGGCACCGCTATCACCGCCTGGCCTCGGCCGAGGTGGCCCGCGTGCTGGAGGGCATCATGCAGCTGGCCGCGCAGGCGGCGCCCGCGCCCCGGCGGGTGGCCACGGGTCCGCGCGATGCCGCCCTGCGGCTGGCGCGCACCTGCTACGACCACCTGGCCGGCGCCATCGCGGTGGCGATGGCCGAGAGGCTGGTCGAGGATGGCGCGGTGGTGATCGACGGCGATGCCGCGCACGTCACCGATCGGGCGGCCACCGCGCTGGCCCGGCTGGGGCTGGCGTCCGAGGCGGTGAATGCCGGCGGCCCGGGCAAGCGCCCGCACTGCCGCCCCTGCCTGGACTGGGGCGAGCGCAGGATGCACCTGGCCGGGCGGCTGGGCGCCCTGCTGTGCTCGCACTGCCTGCAGCAAGGCTGGCTGCTGCCTCAGGCCGGCAGCCGGACGCTGGCGGTCACGCCCCGCGGCGCGACGGCGCTGCGCGACTGGCTCGGCACGGCGCGCTGGGACGCCCTGCTCGATCCGGTCAGAGCAGCGTGATGGCCTGGGCCCGCACCACCAGTTCCTGCTGCGCGAAGCGGCGGCACAGCGCCTGGCGGTAGCCGGCCCACCAGGGCGCGTCCAGCCCGTCCACCATCACCTCGTAGACCACGATGTCGTCGCGGCTCACCTGGCCCTGGTCTTGCGACCACAGCCCGGTGGCCGGGGCACGGCTGTAGGCGGTGAGGCCGCCGAATTTGTCCACCAGCTCCTGTCGCACGGGGTCGAACAGCTCGCGCCCGAAAGCCCGGCCCCGGTTGTCGTACACCGGCAGCAGGATCTGCACCAGGTGCATGGCGGGCTCAGGTCAGGACGGTGCTGGCGGTGGTCGCCGCTTTCGCCGGGGTGGCCGGCGCGCGCAGGCCGATCCGGTCCAGCGCGGCCTCGAGCTGTGCCACGGTGCGCTCCACCTGGTGCCACTTCTCCAGCCCGAACAGGCCGATGCGGAAGGTCCGGAAGTCGGCGCCCTCGTCGCACTGCAGCGGCACGCCGGCGGCGGCCTGCAGGCCCTGCTCGATGAACTTCCGGCCGGACTGGATCTCGGGGTCGCTGGTGTAGCTGACCACCACGCCGGGGGCCTTGAAGCCCTCGGCGGCCACGCTGGGCAGGCCGCGCGACTCGAACAGGGCGCGCACCCGGCGGCCCAGCTCCTGCTGCTCGGTGCGCACCTGGGCGAAGCCGTAGGCCTGGGTCTCCTTCATGGTGTCGCGCAGGCGGGTGAGCGGGTCGGTAGGCAGGGTGGCGTGGTACATGTGGCTGCCGCCCTCGTAGGCCTCCATCACCTGCAGCCACTTCTTCAGGTCGCAGGCGAAGCTGCTGCTGGCGGTGCCGTCGATCGCCTGGCGCGCCCGCTCCCCCAGCATCACCATCGCGCAGCAGGGCGAGCTGCTCCAGCCCTTCTGCGGCGCGGAGATCAGCACGTCCACGCCGGTGGCCTGCATGTCCACCCACATCGCGCCCGAGGCGACGCAGTCCAGCACGAACAGGCCGCCCACCGCGTGCACCGCCTCGGCCACGGCCTGGAGGTAGTCGTCCGGCAGGATCATCCCGCTGGCCGTCTCCACGTGCGGCGCGAAGACCACCGCCGGCTTCTTCTCGCGGATGGCGGCGGTCACTTCGGCGATGGGCGCCGGGACCCAGGGGGCGGTGGCGCCGCCGCCCTGCTGGCGCGCCTTGAGCACCGCGTGCGAGGCGGGGATGTTCCCCATCTCGAAGATCTGCGTCCAGCGATAGCTGAACCAGCCGTTGCGCAGGACCAGCACGTCCCGGCCGCCGGCGAACTGGCGCGCCACCGCCTCCATGCCGAAGGTGCCGCTGCCCGGCACCAGCACGGCCGAACGGGCGCGGTACACCTCCTTGAGCATGGAAGAGATGTCGGTCATCACGCCCTGGAAGCGGCGCGACATGTGGTTGAGCGCACGGTCGGTGTAGACCACCGAGAACTCGAGCAGGCCGTCGGGGTCGATCTGGGGCAGCAGTCCGGGCATGGTGGTGGGCAGGGCTGGAGAGGGCAGGCCAGCTTAGCACCGGCCGCCGCCGGCCGGGGGTGCTCGTGCGGACTAGCCGCCGCGGGTGAGCTGCCGGGCCACGCCGGCGATGACCGCGTTGCGCGCGCCGTCGGGCGCCTGGGTCTCGGTCAGGTACACGGCCGCGATGACGGGCGGGCGGCCCGGTGGCCAGAAGATGCCGACGTCGTTGGTGGTGCCGCGCGCGCCGCTGCCGGTCTTGCTGCCCATGCGCCAGCCCGCGGGCAGGCCGGCGCGCAGGCGCTGGCCGTTGGTGACCGTGGCTTCCATCCAGCGGCCCAGCTGCTCGCGGCTGCGCGGGGACAGGGCCTCGCCCACCAGTGCGGCACGCAGCGCCCCGGCCATGGCGCGCGGGGTGGTGGTGTCGCGCGGGTCGCCGGGCGTGGCCTCGTTGAGCTCGGGCTCCCAGCGGTCCAGCCGGGTCATTGTGTCGCCCAGGCCGCGGACATAACCCGTCAGCGCCGCGGGGCCGCCGAAGCTGCGCAGGATCAGGTTCGCGGCGGCGTTGTCGCTGGTGGCGATGGTGGCCTCGCACAGCGCCGCCAGGGTCATGCCCTCCTGGCTCCCGGCGTGCTCCCCGGTGACCGGTGAATGAGGCAGCAGGACCTCGCGGCCGAAGCGGATGCGGCGGTCCAGCCGCTCCTGCCCGGCATCCACGCGGTGCAGCACCAGCGCCCCGGCCAGCCACTTGAAGGTGCTGCACATCGGGAAGCGCTCATCCAGCCGGTGGCCGTCCAGCCGGCCGTCGGCGGTGTCGAGCACGGCCACGCCCAGACGGCCGCCGACCGTGGCTTCCAGGTCGCGCCAACCGGCCTGCGCCTTCGCGGTCCGGGCGCAGGCCGGCAGCGCACCGGCGGCGACAGCGAGGATGGCGGCCAGCTCCAGGCCGAAACGGCGGCGCTCCATGCTTACTTGTAGAACGCCTCGACCTGGCCCTTGAGGGTGATCAGCAGCGGCCGGCCCTTGCGGTCCAGCGTCTTGCCGGCGGGCACCTTGATCCAGCCCTCACTGAGGCAGTACTCCTCCACGTCGAAGCGCTCCTTGCCGTTGAAGCGGATGCCGATGTCGCGCTCGAACACGGCGGCCACGTGGTGCGGGCTGCGCGGATCGACGGACAGGCGGTCGGGCAAGGCGGGCGGGGTCGGCGTCGGTGCGTCGGTCATGGGGCAAGAGGGGGAGGCGAACAACGGCCACCATTGTCCCGCATGTGGCCGCCCGGGCCGCGCTCCGCGTGCCCTACAAGGCCGGCGACTGCAGGCTTCCCACCATCCAGGGGGTGCCGAAACGGTCCGTCAGCATGCCGAAACCGTCGGCCCAGAAAGTCTTGCCGAAGGGCATGGTGACCTGGCCGCCTTCGGCCAGGGCGTCGAATGTCTTGCGTGCTTCCGGCGCCGTGGCGTAGTTGAGCGAAACCGAGAAGCCGGCCATGGGCTGGTGCGGCATGCCGGGCGGCAGGTCCGAGGCCATCAGCCGGCGGCCGTCGAGCAGCAGGCTGGCATGCATGATCAGGTGCTTGTTGCGCTCGTTCGTGCCCGGCATGGGGTCGGGCGACTGGCCGAAGGTCATCATCGTCTCCAGCTGGGCGCCCAGCGTGCGCTCGTAGAAGCGCATCGCATCGGCGCAGTTGCCATTGAAGAACAGGTAGCTGTCGAGCTGAGGCATGGCGGTCTCCGGTGGGTTGAGGTAGGGGCGGACGTCCCGTCCCTACCCTACGACGGACGCAGCTGCCTGGAATCGACAACAACCCGATGCGGACCCTAGCGCCCACGCACCATGGCCATCACCTTGCCCACGTCCAGGGTGCGGGCCTGCTGCTGCATGGCCGGCAGGTAGCGGCCCTGGATCTGCTGGGCCTCGTTGGTGATGCTGGCATAGGTCTCCTTGAGCATCTGCGTGGAGAGCTGGCGGCCGCCGGCGTAGTAGCGCTTGGCCACATGGCCCAGGGCGTAGGTGGCGGCGAAGCTCATGCCGCTGCTCACCGCCTGCCTTCCCAGGCCGCCCAGCAGACCGCCGCCGGCGCGGCCCAGCAGGCCGCCCAGCAGCTTGCGGCCGGCCTGCTCCAGGTACTGCGAGGTCAGGCCCACGCCCACCGTGGCCAGGAAGTCCTTGATGTGGCCCTTGTCCAGTTCGTAGCCGTAGGCCTGGCCGATCCGCCACACCAGCCGCATCTGCAGCGGGATGATGGCCATGGTGGACAAGGTCTCGGGCAGCAGCTCCAGCGCGCCGTTGGTGATGGCGGCGTTCAGGATGGCCTGGTCCAGCTCGGTCTCGTTCACGGCGGGCTGCCTGACCGTCGTGGAGGTGGCCGCAGCGGCAGCCACCGCGGGTGTGACCACCGGCGTGGAGGTGCTCACCGGTGCCGGCAGGGGCCCGCCCAATGGCGCCTCGGCCAGGGCTTCGGCGTCCTCGGTGAAGTGCTGGGCCACCCCCTGGTCCAGGCCCAGCGCGCGGCGCACCTCGGCCAGAAACCGCTGCTCGGGGACGGACTGCGCGCCGTCGGCGTCGCACACGCACACGGCCATCTCGTAGGCCAGCAGGCGCGAATCGGGGCTGGTCAGCTGCGCCGCCACGCCGGGGACGTCGATGCGTTTCATCAGCACGTCCTGCACCAGCGTGGGCAGGTGCACGCCGTCGGACTGCGACAGCGCCTCGGCGATGCGCCTGACCTCGGCGCGCTCGCGCTCGTGCTTGTCGCCGTCGACGAAGGCGGCCAGCAGGCTGAGGGAGACGATGGCTCGGGTTTCGGTCTCGGTCACGGCGTGTCCTTTCTCTGGCGATGCAAACGGGAGCGCCGACAATTGGGTGAGGTGCTTCGACAAAGGTTCCGCTGACCACACCTCCTCAACGAAACCCATACTGGGTATCATCAACCCCGAAATGGGTACAAAAAAATCCGCCTCCACTTCCATCAACTTGGCCGACGCACTCTTTCCCAAGGTGCGGCAACGCGTCCTGGGTCTCCTTTACGGCAATCCCTCCCGCAGTTTCTTTGCCAACGAGGTGATTGCGCTGGCGCAGTCGGGCACGGGTGCCGTCCAGCGGGAGTTGGCCGACCTGTCGGCCGCAGGCCTTCTCAGGGTCACCGCCATCGGCAATCAAAAGCACTACCAAGCCAATGCGGAAGCGCCCGTCTTCGCCGAGCTGCGTGGGCTAGTGCTCAAGACATCCGGATTGGCTGATGTACTACGGAATGCATTGGTGCCTTTAGCGGGGCAGATCCACGCCGCATTCGTCTACGGATCCATTGCCAAACAGCAGGACACCGCCACCAGCGACGTGGATGTGATGATCATCAGCGACAGTCTTGGTTATGGAGAGCTCTTCGGCATTCTGGAGGGCACGGCCGGCGGATTGGGCCGCAAGATCAACCCAACCTTGTACAGCCAGGCGGAGCTGTCCAAACGCATCGAGCAGGACAACAGCTTCGTCACGCGCGTGCTCAAGCAGCCCAAGCTGTGGCTGCTGGGATCTGAGGAGACTCTGAATGGCTGATCCACTGAGCAATTTGGCAGGCCCTGGCAAATCGCTTCGAACCGAGCCGCCCGATGAAAAGGAAATTGCGGGCCTGCAGCGCACCGGGCGGGCACGGCTGAATGATGCGCGCAATCCCGTGCTGGCTCTGGAAAGCCGCTTCGACCTGGCGTACAACGCGGCGCACGCGCTGAGCCTTGCGGCATTGAGGCGCAAGGGCTTCCGGCCAGCCAACAGGTACATCGTCTTCCAGGTACTGCCTCATACCCTGGGTCTTGGTGTCGAAGTCTGGCGTGTCCTGGACAAGTGCCACGGCATGCGCAACTCGGGCGAGTACGAAGGTGAACTCGATATCGATGAGCGGCTTGTGATTGACCTCATCAAGGCAGCCGAAGCTGTGGCAAACGCCTTGCCACAATAGCAGAGGCTCTTACCGGCCGAGAGGAAAGTATTTTTAGGGAATCATTCCTCGTCATACGGGACGAGCGCGCCCCTGTTCGCGGAGAAAGTCTCCCTTCGGTAAGACTCTTACCAAACCTAAGGAGGAGCGCGCTTCCCCTCGTTCGCGAGAAAGTCTCCCCCGGGAGCCGGCTCCCCGGCTCGGGTCGTGAGCGTGCTTCCCCCGTTCGCGGGGGGAAGTCTTCCAAGCACAAATCTGGGAGACTCTCCCCACAGAGCGTGCGCCCCCATCGTTCGGGAAGACGGTCTTATTCGGGAAGACTGTCTTCCGGGGGACAGTGTCCCCCGCTGTTTCTTTGTGGGAGGACGTCTCCTCATTCGGGAAGACTGTCTTCCAAACCTAGAGCGTACGCTCCATCGTTCGGGGAGACGTCTCCCCGCAGCGCTCGCCCTGGGTTCCGGTCCTACGCCCGCGCCCAGCACGGCTGTCGATACTCGGCGGCCATGGACTGGACCATCCTCAACCCCATCGACTGGGGCCTGCTGGCCGTGGTGCTGCTCAGCGCCGTCGGCGGCTGGCGCTGGGGCTTCATCACCTCCACCCTGCACCTGCTCACCCTGGCGGCCAGCCTGGTGATCGCCTTCCTGGCCTACCCCTGGCCGGCGGCCTGGATGCAGGCGCACTGGCCGGCGCTGGACGTCTGGCTGCAGCCCATCAGCTTCGTGCTGTGCTTCGTGCTGGCGCACCTGGCGCTGGGCGCCGGGGTGGTGCGGATCGCCCGCGCGCTTCCGCCGCAGGCGCACCGGCACGGCCTCAACCGGCTGCTGGGCCTGCTGCCCGGCACGGCAAACGGGCTCATCAACGCCACGGTGGTTGCGCTGCTGCTGCTCACGCTGCCGCTGATGGAGGGCCTGAGCCGCATGGCGCGCGAGAGCGCGTTCGCCAACCTGCTGTCGGAACCGGCGCAGGCGATCGAGGCGCGCCTGTCGCCCATCTTCGACCCGGCGATCCGCCGCAGCCTGCAATCGGTGACCGTGGACCCGGCGACGCGGCAGCGGGTCGACCTGCCGTTCCGCGTGACCGACGCGCGGCCGCGGCCCGACCTGGAGGCGCGCATGCTGGAGATGGTCAACGCCGAGCGCGCCGCGCACGGGCTGACGCCGCTCAAGGCCGACCCGGAAGTGGTCGGCGTCGCGCGCGACCACAGCCGCGACATGTTCGGGCGCGGCTACTTCTCGCATGTCACGCCCGAGGGCGCGACGGTGGGCGACCGCATGCGCCGCGCGAACGTGCGCTACCTGCTGGCCGGCGAGAACCTGGCGCTGGCGCAGACGCTGCAGGTCGCGCACGCCGGCCTGATGAACTCGCCCGGCCACCGCGCCAACATCCTGCGCCCGCAGTTCGGCCGCCTGGGCATCGGCGTGCTGGACGGCGGCGCGCGCGGGCTGATGGTGACGCAGAACTTCCGCAACTGAAACAAGGCGCGGGCACGCGCCGGGCAACCGCACCGTCCTACAAACGGCCGAGGCCGGCCGATGGGAGATTGCCGCCTTCCAGCCCAAGAAGGACGAACACCCCATGGCCTCCGATCCGACCGACCGCCCGGCTTCGCGCCGCGACGCACTCAACCTGCTGGGTGCTGGCCTGGCCAGCACGCCGGTGCTGCTGGCCGGCGCTGCCGGCGCGCAGCCGGCCAGCGGCCAGGCTGGCGGCGCGCCTGCGCCATCGCAGCAGCAGCAGCCACGCGCCCTGCGGGACCCGCGCAATGCCCACGCCCGCCCGCCGTTCCCGCCGCAGGAACAGCCCTGGCCGGGCCTGGCCAGGAACATGAACCCGCGGCCCGATCATGGGGAGAACAGCTACAGGGGCTCGGGTCGCCTGGCAGGCCGCCGCGCCCTCGTCACCGGCGGCGACTCGGGCATCGGCCGCGCCGCGGCCATCGCCTATGCGCGCGAGGGTGCGGACGTGGCCATCAACTACCTGCCCGCGGAAGAGGAAGATGCCCGCGAAGTGGTGCAGCTGATTCGCGCCGCCGGCCGGCGCGCGGTGGCCCTGCCGGGCGACATCCGCAACGAGGCGTTCTGCCGGCAGCTGGTGGAGGACGCGGCCAAGGGCCTGGGCGGGCTGGACATCCTGGTGAACAACGCTGCGCGCCAGGCCGCGCAGCCGTCGATCCTGGACATCTCCACCCAGCAGTTCGACGACACGCTCAGGACCAACCTGTACGCGATGTTCTGGATCACCAAGGCCGCCGTGCCGCTGATGCCGCCGGGCGCGGCCATCATCAACACGGCATCCGTGGTGGCCTACGACCCGCCGGCCCAGCTGCTGGACTACTCGACCACCAAGGCCGGCATCGTCACCTTCACCAAGGGGCTGGCCAAGCAGCTGGCCGAGCGCGGCATCCGCGTCAACGCGGTGGCCCCCGGTCCCTACTGGACACCGCTGCAGCCCAGCGGCGGGCAGCTGCCCGGCGAGCTGCCGAAGTTCGGCGCCCAGTCCCCGCTGGGCCGGCCGGGCCAGCCCGCGGAGATCGCGCCGGTGTTCGTGCAGCTGGCCGCCGCGGACCTGAGCTTCACCACCGGCAGCGTGTTCGGCAGCACCGGCGGCCAGGGCGGGCCCTAGCCCTCGGATCGGCCGTGCTTGCCCGGCCCCCAGCCCTGCCCACCCACGGCCTTGGCGGCCACCTCGGCAGGCACGGGCTCCAGCGGCGTCGCCATGCTGTCGTTCCAGCGGTTGAGGAAACCGAACATCGCCACCACGCCCAGGATCTCCACGATCTCGCCCTCGCTCCAGTGCACGCGCAGGCGCGCGAACAGCTCGTCGGTCACGTCGTTGGGCTGGGCGGCGGCGGCCAAGGCGAAGTCCAGCGCGATGCGCTCGCGCGGCGTGTACAGCGGGCTCGAGCCATAGTTCCACACGGCTGCCAGCTTCTCGTCGCTGATGCCGAAGTTGTGCGCGCCCAGCAGCGTGTGCGCCTGGCAGTACAGGCAGCCGGCGGCCTTGCTGGCCACATGGCCCAGCAGGCGGCGAAAGCCCAGGTCCACCTCGCCGGCCGGGTCCATCACCGCCGCATTGAGCTGGGCGAAGGCCTGCACCAGCCGGGGCTTGCGCTGCATGGTCAGCACGCTGTTGGGCGTGAAGCCCAGCGTGGACAGGAAGAAATCGAAATGGCTCTTGAGCTCGGGAGTGGTCTCGGGCGGCAGCGGCTGCAGGCGGGGCATGGCGTCTCCTGGCGGAGCGGCGAGCATAGCGGGATACCGTCCTACAAATGGCCGAGGGCGGCGGGTGGGAGATTCCCGCCATGGCCAATCCACCCGTCGCCGATGTGTCCGAGGGCGCGCCGCCGCGGCAGCTGTTCACGCTGTACACGGTGGGCGGGCGCATCTACTGCAGCAACGTGGACCAGAAGCTGGTCGACCTGGGCGCCCTCGCTTCGCGCGAAGACGGCCTGTGCTACGTGCTGGACGGCAACCAGCTCACCGGCTACGGCCTGCCCAGCCAGGAGGCCGCGCTGCGCGAGATCGCCGAGCGCATCGACTTCCTGTGGCTGGACGGGCAATTCACGGCGCTGGCCGACGTGCGCGGCCAGGATGGCCTGAACCTCGAGCGGGCAACGCGCCTCGATGTCGCCCTGCATGTGCCGCAGCCGGGAGAGCCGGTTCACTTCACCGGCTGATCCTTCGTAGCCGTCCGGCACGCGCACGGGAAGTCGTCCGACAGCCGGATTGCGCGCCGCAACATGCAATGGCTGGGCAAGGAGGATTTCCATGAGCCAACAAGCCCTCATCCGTGGCGAAGTGTCGTTCCGTGCCGGCGACGGCGTGCTGATGCCGATCCCGCCGGGCCCGGTCGAGATCGAAGTCGCCGACGACAGCGTAACGCTGGGCTGGACCGACGGCCAAGGCAATGCCGGCTCGACCGCCATCACCCGCGACGAGTACGAGCGCTACGTCCGCGAAGGCGGCATCCGGCCGCTGGAAGGCTGAGCCGGCGCGCCGGCTTCGCTGGCCACGAAGAAGGTCGCCAGCGTGGCCGTGACATAGCCGAAGATGGTGAAGCCGTAGGTGGCCAGCACCAGGCACAGCAGGCGGCCCTCCGGGGTGCGCGGCCAGTAGTCCGATCCCATAGTCACCAGCAGCATCGCAGTCCACCACAGCGCGTCGCCATAGCTGCGCAGCCCCTCGCCCGGCCCGCCGGTACCGCCTTCGAACGCCAGGATGCCCGCGGCGCCCGCCACCAGCACCACCAGCGTGAGCAGCATCACGTAGCCGAAACCGCGCCGGCGCAGCGTGGCCGCCAGCGAGCGCATGCCACGGTTGAGCGAAGTCAGCAGCCGCAGCAGGCGCAGGCCGCGTGTGGCCCGGGCCGCGCGCAGCAGGCGCAGCGAACGCAGCACCCGCAAGCCGCGCAAGGCCGGCAGCGCCAGCGAGACCAGCGTCAGCAGGTTGCGCCGCAGGAAGCGTGGCTTGTCCGGCGCCAGGACCAGCTTGACCGCGAAATCGAGCACGAAAACCGCCCAGATGAGGTGGCCGGCGAGCTCCAGCCCGCGATGGCTGTGGCCCGCGAGGTCCAGCGCGACCAGCACCAGCCAGACCAGGCCCAGCACCGCCATCGGCCCCTCCAGGCCCGCCTCCAGCCGGCGCAGCAGGCTGCTGCGCTGGCAGCGGATGTCGAGGTTCAGGTCCTGCATCGGCGTGTCTCCTTCCTGGGTGGACCGGCATGATGAAGCCTTCCAGGCGCGCCGTGGCCGTCCCGCGCGCGGCCGGATAATCCGCCGCATGGCCCTCGCTTCGCCGCCACTGCACCACTGCCGCGTCTTCGCCACGCCCTGGCCCGGCGTGTATGCCACCCATACCGACAGCGGCCGCCACTTCGGCCGGCATTCGCATGCCACCTTCGGCTTCGGCCTGCTGGAGGCCGGGGCCCAGCACTCCGCCAGCGGCCGCGGCGCGGTGCAGGCCTACGCCGGCGACCTCATGACCACCAACCCCGGCGAGGTCCATGACGGCCGCCCGCTGGGCACACCGTCGCGGCGCTGGCGCATGCTGCACCTGCCGGCGCAAGTGCTGGCCGCCACCGCCGGCGTACCGGCCGAGGTCGCGCTCACCCGGCCAGTGCTGCGGGACCCGGCGCTGGGACGCGCCGTGCGGCGGCTTCTGGACAGTGTGGAAGGCTGGGCAGCCGGCCGATGCGAGGCCCTGGCCTGCGAAGAGGCCCTGGTGGGGGCCTGCGCCGGGCTGCTGGCCGGCCATGGAACGATCGCGCCCGTACTGGCGGCGGACGCGGCGCCAGTGGCCCGGGCGCGCGAGCGGCTGGCGGACGACCTGGCGCAGCCGCCCTCGCTGGCGGAACTGGCCGCGCTGGCCGGCCTGGGTCGCTTCCAGCTGCTGCGGCGCTTCCGCCAGGCCTATGGCGTGACGCCCCATGCCTGGCTGCAGCAGCAGCGCGCCGAGCGGGCGCGCGGCCTGATCGCCCGTGGCCTGCCGCTGGCCCAGGCCGCAGCGGCCAGCGGTTTCGCCGACCAGAGCCATATGACGCGCCTGTTCACCCGGCAGTTCGGTTTCACGCCCGGCGCCTGGCGGCGCGCGGCGGCGCCTTTGACCCGGCCGCAATAACGTTCAAGACCGGCCGGGGCCGCCGAGACACAGTGGGCCCATGCACTTCAGCCACAGCCCCGGCCTCTGGGCCGATTTTCCCGAACTCGTGCCCGGCGTGCTGTGCGCCACGGGTCTCCATGCCCCGGCGCAGGTGGACGCCGCCGTGGAAGGCTTCCAGGCGATCGCCCGCTCGCGCCTGGCGGCCGTGGGCAGCGAATCCGAGTTGCCGGAGGTCCAGGCCTGGCGGCGTGCCTTCTCGCGCCTGGGGCTCAAGCCGACGCAGTACCGCTGCGCTGCCGAGTCGCTGCTGCGGCGCTTCAAGAAGGAAGGCACGCTGCCGCGCATCCATCCGCTGATCGACCTGTGCAACGCGGCCTCGCTGGCCTTTGCCATCCCGGTGGCGGTCTTCGACGTCGCGCAGGTGGCCGGCTGGCTGCAGGTGCGCCGCGCCGGCGGCCAGGAGAACTACCTCGCCTTCAGCGGCGAGACCGAGCGGCCGGAGCCCGGCGAGGTGGTGTTCGCCGATGCGCAGGACCACGCCCATGCCCGGCGCTGGACCCACCGCCAGAGCCGGTTGTCGGCGATTCGCAACGAAACGGCGGGCGTGCTGATCGTCGCCGAGGGCCTGCATGCCACCGCCGCCGGCGACGTGCCCCGGCTGCTCCAGGCCCTCTCACAGGCCCTGGGCCAGGCCTGGCCGGTGTCCCCCATCTCCCGGGTGCTCACGGCCCAGGCGCCGCGATTCGACTTCGGCTGAGGCCCGCGTCCCCATTGCGCGCCGCGGGGGCGCCTGCTGTAATCGTTTCCAGAAGTTCGTTGGAGGGGTTGGAGATGGGTCGGCACGGGGAGCCACGGGCGGGCGGACAGGAAGCCCGCCCGTGGCTGCGGATGGCTGCCCTGGCGCTGGGCCTGGGCCTGGCGCTGCTGGCACTGCCGCCGCTGGTGGCCTCGGCCGCGCCGGGACTGCGGTCGCTGGGCCAGGCGCTGCAGCTGCCGGCCTCGGCCCTGCTGTTCGCGAGCGGGCTGCTGCTGGTGCTGCACCTGGCCACGCGCGCCCGGCCTGCTGAACCGCAGCAGCAGGAGGAGTCCGGGATGTTCGGCCGCGACTCCACCGATTTCGCTTCCCGCTTCGACACCCGCACGCCGGACGGCGACACCCTGGCCGGCTTCTTCGCCCACCGCGGCGGGCGGGCACCGGCCCGGCAATGGTGCCCCCAGGTGTTCCAGGACATCGAGTGGCGCCGCCTGGAAGCGGTGCGCGAGGCACTGCAGGCCCTGCTGGCGCGCGAAGCGCAGCCGGGCGCCCAGCCGCAGGACCTGGGCGAGCTCGACGACGACGGCCTGCTGGCGCTGATCGCGCGCCGCACCCCCGGGCAGCAGGCCGAACTGCTGCGGCTGGCCTACGAGGGCGAGTACTGGCGGCCGACCTGCACCAGCTGCGGCCTCAAGATGGTCGAACACGGGCCGGGCCGGGGCGGCGCCGGCTTCTGGGGCTGCGCCGCCTCCCCGCGCTGCCGCACGACCTTGCCGCTGCGCCGCTGAAGGGCGTCGCCGCCCGTGCTAGGGTGGCGGGATGCCCGGTTCCCGCTTCCTCCGCACCGTCCTGTCCGGCCTGCTGGCCGCCCTGCCCCTTCTTGTCTTGCCGCTGGCGCCGGCGGGCGCGCAGCCTGCCGAAGAGGTACCCTTCGTCGTCTCGCCCGACAACGTCACGCTGGAGATGCTGCGCCTGGCCGGCATCGGGCCGGGCGACCACCTGATCGACCTGGGCTCGGGCGACGGCCGCATCGTGATCGTGGCGGCCCAGCGCTTCGGCGCCACCGGCCTGGGCGTGGAGATCGTGCCCGAGCTGGTCGAGCGCAGCCTGCGCAGCGCGCGCGAGGCCGGCGTGGCCGACCGGGTGGCGTTCCGGGTGCAGGACCTGTTCGCCACCGACCTGTCGCCGGCCAGCGTGGTCACCCTGTACCTGCTGCCGGAGTTCAACCTGCAGCTGCGCCCGCGCCTGCTGCAGCTCAAGCCCGGCACGCGGGTGGTCTCGCACGACTGGGACATGGGTGACTGGACGCCCGACCGCACCACCGTCGTGGCCGTGCCGGACAAGAAGGTCGGCCTGGAGAAGTCGAGCAGGATCCACCTGTGGACCGTGCCGGCGCGGGTCGAGGGGCTGTGGTGCGGCACCGGCCTGCTGCAGGGCTCCAGCCTGCGGCTGGCGCAGCGCTACCAGGTGTTCGAGGGAACGCTGCTGCACCGCGGCCGCGAGCGTCCGCTGCAGGGCCGTGTCGAGGGCGCGACCGTGCGCACCGTGGCAGGGCGCTATGGCGAGCTGGCCCTCACGCTCGCGGGCGACGAGCTGCGCCTGGCCTCGGCCGAGGGCGTGCTGGCATTGGCGAAGGGCACCACCTTCCGGCGCAGCACGGCGGCGTCCTGCGCTAGCGGTTGAGCCAGGTGATGGACAGCTGCAGCACGGTCGCGAACACCACCCAGGCCAGGTAAGGCAGGTTGGCGAGGACGACCCAGCGCGCCCGCGGGGCGATGGCCCGCAGCGCCCACAGCAGGGTGGCGAGCACCAGCAGGATGTCGATGGCGGCCAGCAGGTTGTTCTGCAGCACGAACTGCAGCGGCATGAAAGCCAGGTTGAACGCCAGGTTCAGCACGAACGGCAGCGCCGTGCGCCACGGCAGGCGCCGGCGCAGCGCCTGCAGCAGCACCCAGCCGAAGCTGATGGCGATAACGAGGTACAGCAGGGTCCAGACCGGGCCGAACAGCCAGGCCGGCGGAGCGAAGAAGGGCTTGTCGAGGTTGGCGTACCAGGCTGCGGCGTTGTCCATGGCACGAGCTTAACGGCCGGCCACGGACCGGTGGTTGCGCGCCACAATAGCCGCAGACATGGATAGACGCACTGCCTTGTGCCTGACCGCCGGCCTGGCGCTGGGAGCTGCCGCCTGCGCGGCCACCGGCGCCCAGCCCCGCTACACCATCTCGGCCGGAACGCTGCAGCGCGCCGCGGCCGAGCGCTTCCCGCTGCGCTACCCGGTGGCGGGGCTGATCGAGCTGGAGGTGGCGCCGCCGCAGCTGACCCTGCGGCCCGAGCGCAACCGGATCGCCAGCACGCTGCCGGTGAGCGCCGCCGGTCCGGCCCTGCAGCAGCGTTATGGCGGCCAGCTCGACCTGGAGTTCGGACTGCGCTACGAGCCCAGCGACCAGACGGTGCGCGCCCACCAGCTGGAGGTCCGCTCGCTGCGCCTGCCGGGGCTCTCGCCGGGCGCGCAGGCGCTGATCAACGGCTACCTGCCCGCGCTGGCGCGCGAAGCGCTGGGCGACGTGGTGCTGCACCAGCTGCAGCCGGGCGACCTGGCGCTGGCCGACGGGCTGGGTTTTCAGCCGGACACGCTGACGGTCACCGCTGACGGGGTGGTGGTGGGTTTTGCGCCGCGCACGGGGGCTCGTTAGCTTCTCTTTGCTCCTGCGGAGTGGCTGGAGTGATTCCTCGTTTCCCCCCCTTTTCCCCCCCGCCCCTCTTCGCCCCCCGCTGGGGCGAAGAGGGGAGCTTTGATCTGGTTTCGTCGCGCCGGCTACGGAACTACAGGCCACCTTCGCCACCTCCGCGGGGTACCACGGCCCGGGCGCTGCAGTCCTAGTTAAAGGCTGCCACCCGTGCGCGGAGCCGCGAGCCAGCGCGCAAAGCGCGGCTGGCTCGTAGGGGAGCGCGGCATTCCGTCTCCTTGTCTCGTCCTGGCCTGCGCTTGCGCGGCCAGCGGCTCCGAGCCTGCCCGCCTCGAAGCGCGTCCAACAGCAGGTTCGCGCCGTGGCGTGCTGGGGCGCACCGCGACCTCACCTCTGTAGCCCGTAATCGGCGCGCGCGGACAAATCCAGGCTCCCCTCTTCGCCCCGGCGGGGGCGAAGAGGGGCGGGGGGAGAAGGGGGGAAAAGCTAGGTGTAGGACACACACTCATCTTCAGCATGGCCAATGGACAAGTCCCTCCACCAGGAACAAAGTCCAGAGGCACCGACTCTCTCTCGAGAACGCGCGCCGCGACCGCGCCAGGAGCTTCCCGTGCAGGATATGGCCTTCCGCACCTTGCTGTACCGGTACTTCTTCTTCGGATGGCTCTTCAAGGACGTCAGCCGCGGCAACCTGCTCGAACGCGCCGCGGCCTGGCGCCACAACCAGGCCCAGGCCCACTGGCTCCCCACGTACATGCGCCGCTGGCTGGGCTGCGGCCTGCTGCTGTACGGGCTGGGCGGCGCCGTCGAGTGGCTGCTGGGCTCGCCCGGCCTGTCGGCCTTCTTCTACGTGCCCAGCGCCCTGAGCGTGCCGGTCAACGCGGTGATCGGCGCCGTCTGGCTGGGGCTCAAGGCCTTGCCCGGTCCGTTCTGAGCCTGGGCGCGTACGGCCGCGCAGGACTGCTTCCTACAGCCGGGCTGTTGGCCTTTGCGAACAATGGAATGACCGCTCCCGTGGCGCGCCGGCTCAGGCCCCGCCCGCGGGTTTCCAAAGTCCCATCGGGAGAGCCATCATGCTGAAGACCACCACCCTCGCCGCCGCCCTCGTGTCGCTGGCTGCCGCCGGCCTGGCCGGCTGCGACGTGCAGAAGACCCAGGAAGGCAACGTCACGGTGCCCAAGTACGAGGTGGAGAAGACCCAGTCCGGCAACGTCACCCTGCCCGGGTACAAGGTCACGCCGCCCGACGTGCAGGTTTCGACCACCGAGAAGAGCGTCACCGTGCCCAACGTGGACGTGAACGTGAAGAAGGAAGAAAAGAAGATCGAGGTGCCCACCGTCCAGGTGAAGCCGGCGCCCGACCGCTGATCACAGGGCGCCAATGACCGGCGCCGCGGGCCGACACGCGACCGACACGCAACTTTGCACTAGGTCGCCGGCCGTTAGCGCCGCGTTCAACTCGGCGGCGGACACTGCAGTCTCCACGACAAGGAGCTGCACATGAAATCCACCGTCCTCCTGAGCGCCATCGCCGCGGCCGCGCTGGGCTTCAGCCCGCTGGCCGCGGCCCAGGGCCCCGGCCGCGCCGGCTGGGGCGCCGAGCGCCAGGACGCGCAGCGCGAGCTGCGCGAGGCCCGGCGCGACGTGCGCGAAGCCCGGCGCGACCTGCGCGAGGCGCGGGACGACCGCCGTGATGCCCGCCAGGATGCCCGGCGCCTGGCCGCACGGGAGGCGCGCTTCCACCGCGGCGGCTACCTGCCCCATGAGTACCGGCAGCGGCACCACGTGGTGCACGACTGGCACGCGCGGCGGCTGTACGCGCCCCCGCGGGGCCACCAGTGGGTGCAGGTGAACGGCGACTACGCGCTGGTGGCGGTGGCCAGCGGCCTCATCGCCCAGCTGCTGCTCGGCCGCTGAGCCTTAGAGGCAGCGCGACCGCCTGGCTACACGGCGGCCAGCGCGGGGGTCACCGCCGCGCGGGTCAGGCCCAGGCGCTCGGGCGAGATGTACTGCTGCCGGTAGTGCTCGAACGGCAGGCTGTCGCCCGCCTCGATCTCGCGCTGGTGCCGCAGCGATTCGCGGCTGAGCATGGCGTAGTGCGCCTGCTGCGCGCCGCCGAAGGGCAGCGCCAGCAGCTTCATGCGCGTGTGCTGCGAATGCGCCAGCGTGAAGTCCAGGAAGGAGTTGCCGAAGTCCTGCTGCATCACGGCCAGCACGCGGGCCGAAGGCAGCAGGTCGGGCTGCTCCACCAGCGCATGCGCGGAGCGCAAAGCATCGGTGTAGTCGGAGGTCCGGTGCGCGGCGTCCAGCGCGGCGGCCACCGGGTCGAACTGCGCCAGCAGTTCGGCCGCCCAGTCGGCAAGCGCCACCTCCTGCGTGCCGCGCTCCAGCCGCAGGCCCGGCTCGCGGCCGAAGGCGGCGGTGAGGTGCTGGTTGCGGCCGATCTGCGCGATCTCCTGCGGCGTGTCGGGCGGGCTGTCGGCCAGCAGGCAGTGCAGCAGGAAGATGTCCAGCAGCCGCATGGTCTGCGCCTTGATGCCCACCGGCACGAAGGGATCGAGGTCCAGCAGCCGCACCTCCACGTACTCGACACCGCGCTCGCGCAGCGCGTGCAGCGGCCGCTCGCCGGGGAAGATCACGCGCTTGGGGCGGATGGTGCCGTAGAACTCGTTCTCGATCTGCAGCAGGCTGGTGGCCAGCTGGTTGTACTCGCCGCCGGGATTCATGATGCCGATGGACTCGTACGCCGGGTAGGGCCGGGTCAGGGCTTCCTGCAGCGACGCGGCGTAGCCTTCCAGGCCGTTGTAGCTGACGGCCAGGCGGGCCTGCGCCTCGCTCTGGTAGCCCAGTCGCCCCATGCGCAGTGAGGTGCCGTGCGGCATGTACATGGTGCCGTCGGCCAGCGGCTGCAGCCCGTGGTCGCGGCCCGCCACGAAGGACGAGCACAGCGCGGGCGACGCGCCGAACAGGTACAGCAGCAGGAAGGCGTGGCGCCGGAAGTTGCGGATCAGGGCGAAGTACTGGTCGCTGCCCAGCCCCGGCATCGACCAGTTGTAGTGGATGCCCGAGATGGTCTGCATGCGCCGGCCGTAGCGGTGCGCCAGTCCCATCCGGTAGACGCTTTTGGCGCGGCCCACGTTGGAGGAGCCGTAGCGCCCGATGGGGATGGTCTCGTCGGCCGGCAGCCGGCACGGCATGCTCGACACCCACAGCATCTCCTCGCCCAGCGCACGGTAGGTGAACTGGTGGATGCGCATCAGCTCTTCCAGGCAGGTCTCCGGCGTGGCATGCACGCCGGTGATCAGCTCCAGCTGCGACTCGCTGTAGTCGGTAGTGATGTGCGGATGAGTGAGGGCCGATCCCAGGGCCGCGGGGTGCGGCGTGAGGGCCAGGTCACCGGCCGCCGTGGCGCGCAGGCTTTCCTTCTCGACGCCGCGTCGGATGCCCTTGAGCCGCTCGGGGCCCAGCGCTGCGAGGGAAAGCTTGGGACTGCTCATGGATGTCTCTGGGCCCGGAAGTTAACACCTTTGCGCAAAACCTGCTGGCAGCAGCCCCGCCCTGCCGGCACGCCGGCGCAAAGGGATCACGGCAAAAAAAAAGCCGGCGGCAGCCGGCTTCTTCCATGGGGCCGCAGGCTCAGCGCTGCGGCGGGCCCGACCGCCCCTGGATGTGGCGGAAGGTGATGCGCCCCTTGGTCAGGTCGTAGGGGGACATCTCCAGCGACACGTTGTCGCCCGCGATGATGCGGATGTGGTGCTTGCGCATCTTGCCGCCGGTGTAGGCGATCACCTGGTGACCGTTGTCCAGCGTGACGCGGAACCGGGAATCGGGCAGGACTTCGTTGACCTGGCCCTTCATCTCAATCAATTCTTCCTTGGCCATGGGCCTCTCCTTGGTTGGCCGCCTTGCGGCTCGGTGGCAGCAGGAGGCGTGGGCTCCTGCGTGGCCCGCAGCGGGCCGGTGACGCGACGGGCCGAGGCTGGCCCTGGAAGCTTCGCAACAAGCCCGCTGCAGCGGGCCGCGTCATGTGCGACAGCCAGGATTGTAGTCGGCCGCGGGTCGTGGAGGCGCTGCCACCCGCAATGGCCTTGCCGGGCGGACGGAATCTGGCGGGTCAGTCGCGCGCCAGCACCTTCAGCAGCCAGCGGTTGATGTCCTGGATCTCCTGCGGGGACACCGAGTGGGCCATCGGGTACTCGTGCCATTCGACCGAATATCCCAGTGCGGCGAGGGCGTCGCGCGAGGCGGCGCCGCGCGCGATGGGGACGATGTTGTCGTACTGGCCATGCCCCATGAAGACGGGCGTCAGCGCGTTCGCATGCGCGCGCTCCGCCGCGGTGGCGGCGGCCAGCGGCAGGTAGCCGGACAGGCCCACGATCCCGGCCAGCCGGTGCGCATGGCGCAGGCCCGTGAGCAGCGCCATGGCGCATCCCTGGGAGAAGCCCGCCAGCACGGTGCGCTGCGGCGCGATGCCGCGCTCGCGCTGCGCCGCCAGCAGCGCGTCGACCGCCGCCAGCGAGCGGCGCAGCCCGGCTTCGTCCTCGCGCCGCACGAGGTCGGCGCCCACGATGTCGTACCACGCGCGCATGGGGTAGCCGTTGTTGATGGTGACCGGCATGACGGGCGCGTGCGGGAACACGAAGCGCACCGGGCCGACGGCGTCGAGCCGCAGCTCCTGGGCGATGGGCACGAAATCGTTGCCGTCGGCCCCCAGGCCGTGCAGCACGACGATGGCCGCCGACGGCTGCGGGCCGGTTTCGATCTCGATGGTTTCCAGGGCGCTCATGGATGCTCTTGTACGGTCTGACATGGACTTCGCCATTGTCCTACAGCACCGGCACGCAAGGACTCGGCAAACTGGTCCCAACCTACGAAAGGATCATCACCATGCAAGTGCAGGTCAACACCGGGAACGGCGTGGAGAGCAAGGAGAGCCTGGAGCGCTGGGCCACCGACCACCTGCAGGAGGCGCTGTCGCGTTTCGAGCAGGACATCACCCGGGTGGAAGTGCAGCTGTTCGACGAGAACAGGGGCAAGGGAGGCTCGGCCGACAAGCGCTGCATGCTGGAGGCGCGCCTCACCGGCCGCGAGCCGGTGGTCGTGCATCACCACGGCGAGAACCAGGATGCCTGCTTCCGGGGCGCCACCCGCAAGCTGCTCCACGCCCTGGAGCACACGCTGGGCAAGCTGGACCGCGAGCACCGCGACCGCGAAACCATCCGCCGCGACCCCAGCGCCATCGCCTGAAAACGCGGCCAGCCCCGCAGGGGCAAGCCGCGCCGGCACAGTGGGCCTTCGCCACCATCGCCGCGTCTTTCATCGGCGGCAAGGAGCCTGACATGGCCATGGACGTGATCGACTACGACATCCGCGGCGCGGAGATGCAGTTCGTCGAGCTCGAACTCGACCCGGGAGAAGCCGCCATCGGCGAGGCCGGCAGCATGATGTTCATGGACGCCGCCATCGCCATGGACACGGTGTTCGGCGACGGCCGCGCGCAGCAGGGCGGGCTGTTCGGCAAGCTCATGGGCGCGGGCAAGCGGCTGGTCACCGGCGAGTCGCTGTTCACCACGGTCTACACCAACCACGGCGCCGGCAAGCAGCGCGTGGCCTTCGCCGCGCCCTACCCCGGCAAGATCCTGCCCATGAACCTGCGCGAGTTGGGCGGCAGCCTGGTCTGCCAGAAGGACTCGTTCCTGTGCGCGGCGCGCGGCGTGTCGCTGGGCATCGCGCTGCAGCGCAGGCTCTCCGCAGGCTTCTTCGGCGGCGAGGGCTTCATCATGCAGAAGCTCGAAGGCGACGGCCTGGCCTTCGTGCACGCGGGCGGCACCGTGGTCCGGCGCGAACTGCAGCCCGGCCAGACCCTGCTGGCCGACACCGGCTGCGTGGTGGCCTACACCCCGGGCGTCGGCTTCGACATCCAGTACGTGGGCAAGGTCAGGACCGCCCTGTTCGGCGGCGAGGGCCTGTTCTTCGCGCGTTTGACCGGCCCCGGAACGGTGTGGCTGCAAAGCCTGCCGTTCTCGCGCCTGGCCTCGCGCGTCTTCGCCGCCGCACCCCAGCGCGGCGGCTCACGCGAGGAAGGCTCGGTCCTGGGCGGCCTGGCCGGCGGCGCCCTGCTGGGCGGCATGCTCGGCGGCGACGAGGAGTAGCAGCCCGCGCGCAGGCTCAGTTGCCGTAGAGGCGGTTGTGCCGGTGAGCCGGGCCGTGGTAGCCCAGGAATGCCGCCTCATCCGGCGCGGACGCGGCCGGTTCGCCGGGGCCCGCCGGGGCGGGAATGCCGGCGCAGGCGCTCAACAGGGCTGCGGCCCCGAGCCAGACAAGCCATCGCTTCATGATCGTTCTCCTAGCCTCACCTTAGGCCATCCCATGCATGGGCGCAGTAGGAGCCCTGCGGCCAAGCCGCGCGGAGCCGGCCTACAGCGGGTCAGGCAAGCCGCTTTCGCGGTGCCGGCCCTGGGCTGCCCACACTGGCTTTCATGCCAGCCGGGCACCGCGCTTTAACGACAGGTCTCACACTTTCGCGGCTTGCCGCGAAACGTACGAACATTGTCCAGTGGGCCTGGCTGGATGCCTGCGCGGCCCTCCCGCGCCTGCTCTGCCTGCTTCCCTGAGCACGCCTACGACGCGCCGCGCGGTGCGCCTACACGGTCCAGCTTGACGCCTGTCTACGCTCACGGAACACCTTCGATCGATTCGTTCCGCCGCCGCCGGAGAGCCCCATGAACCTGACCGTCATCCGCTTCTTCAACCTGATCGTGATGGCCCTGCTGGCCACCGCGCTGCATGCCCAGCAGGCGGACCTGGTGGCCGAAGAGGATGCCGAGAAGGTGCGCCAAGTCATCGTGACCCAGCTCGACGCGCTGTCCCAGGACGACGCGGACCGGGCCTTCGCGACCACCACGCCGTCGGTGCGGGCCGCCCTGGGCAGTTCGGGCCGTTTCCTGGCCATGGTGCGCGGCGCCTATCCCATGGTGTACCGCCCGAGTTCGGTCAGCTTCCACAAGCCCGAGAAGGACGAGGAGACGGTGCTGCAGCTGGTGGAGATCAAGGACAGCGATGCCAAGTCGTGGCTGGTCGTGTTCGCGCTCGAGCAGCAGCCGGACCGCAGCTGGCGCATCAGCGGCTGCCTGGTGGCGGAGAACCGCTGGCAAACCATTTGATCCGAGGAACGGAACGCGGAAAAGAAAAAGCCGGGCGAGCCCGGCTTTTTCATGCGGACGAGCCTCTCAGCTTAGTTGCGGTCGGCGCGCATCGTGCGGCTGCCGGACGTGCCGGAAGTGCCCGAATCGGTCGAGCCGGCGCCCATGGTGGAGCTGCTGCCCGAACCCGAGGTGCCGCTGGAAGAACCCATGGTGCCCGAAGAGCCGGTGGAGCCGGATGCGCCGGACGAACCGGTCGTGCCCGAACCGGACGAGCCCGAGGCGCCCATGGTCGAACCGGACGAGCCGCTGGTGCTCGGCGAGGCGCTGCTGGACGAGCCGCTGGTGCTCGGGGAAGCGCTGGACGAGCCGGTGCTGCCGGTCGAGCCGCTGGCGCCCATGGTGCTGCTGGAGCCGGAGCTGCCAGAACCCATGGTGCTGCCGCTGGAGCTGCCGCTCTGGGCCGACGGCGTGCCGGTGGTGCCCATGGGGGTGCCCTGGCTGCTTTGCTGGCCAGCGGCGGTGCCGGTGCCAGAGGCGCCGGTGCTGCTGGTGCTGGGGGGCGTGCCCTGCGCGATGGCGGTGCCGACGATGGCGACGGCGGCTACGCCCGCGAGCAGGCCTTTCAGTTGGGTCGATGCAGTCATTAGGAAGACTCCTTCATTAGCTTGGATGATCGGCCGGCAACATCGCCAGCTAATGCAAGCCTAAAGAGTCCCCTCGTGCGGCACGTCAGTTCCAGCCATCAGCTGCTGTCGGACGGAGCCCGTCTCAACGGCAATTCGTCACACATGCAACCTGATCACATCGCTTCGAGAAAATCGCGCACCGGCCGCTTCTCGGGCAGCACATACACGACGCCGCGGACGCGGCCCAACAGCGGCTCCACCACCTTCTCGTAGAAGGCCACGGGCACCACGACGCAGCCCAGCGACGCGCGGTTGTCGGCGGGCGTCGCCGAGGCCAGCCGCGCCTGGCGCCGCTCGCGCGCCGATCCCGGACGCAGCCGGTGGATCGCCAGCGCGGCTCCATAGTCGAACCACACCACGGGCTCACCGTCGATGTTGCGCCCAGGTGCCGAGGCGAATCGCCCGGCCGGCGTGGTGCGTTCGTGCAGGCCCACGTCGCCGGTCTGCGCACGCTGGCCCACGCCCGGCGTCGAGTGGTCGCCGGGCGTCGCGCCGAGCAGGACGGGCGTGCTGCCCACCAGCCGGCCGCCGGCCTCGAAGACGAACAGCTGCGCCGCCTTCTTGTCCACGATGGCGAACGGCCTGCCTGCGGCATCGTCCGTCTCCATCACCCACTGCGCCATCTCGCGCGTGTCGACGGGCATGCCGCGCCTGCCCTTGTCCGCACCGGCGGCAGCGGCCACCGTCATGCCGCATGCCAGCCACCAGGCCGCCAGGGCCCTGGCCTTCCAACCCATTGTTCGAGTCCCCGCAGAGAAAAGAGGTGCGCGTCGGCACCCGGTGGCCGGCGCTGGCGGCCAGCCAAAAAAACGCTGCGGATGCTAGCCGCTGATGAGCGGCGTCACAAGGCTTTGTAACGGTAACAGGCCGTGATGGGATCAGCGTTGCGCGAGCTGGGTGGAGGCGGGCACCTCGTAGGCGCCGAAAAAGGCCGCTGCCGGCCGGGTCTCCGGCAGCACGTAGACGATGGCGCCGGTGCTGCGCACCGCGGGCCGCAGCACGCCTTCGTAGAACGCCACGGGCAGGTTGATGCAGCCGTAGGAGATGCGGTTGTCCTCCGGCGTGGGCGAGGCCAGTCGCTCCAGCCGGCGTTCGGCCTTGACGCTGGCGCGGACGCGGTGCATGGAGACGGCAGCGTCGTAGTCGACCCAGATAATGTCCTCGCCCTGGGTGTTCATGCCGGGTTCGGCGACGAAGCGGCCGGCCGGGGTGGTGCGCTCCTCGGGCAGCACCTGCGCGATCGGCTTGTCCCCCACGCCCGGCACCGTGTGGTCGCCCACGGCGGACCCCAGGAGCGCCGGTGTGGCGCCGCGCAGCTGGCCCTGCGGATCGAACAGGTACACCCTGGCGGCCTTCTTGTCGATCACCACCATGGCGCGCTGCCCGTTGTCGCCCGAGTGCAGCGCCCAGTTGGCGATCTGGCGCGCCTCGGGCGAGGCCGGCTCGCCGCCGAAATCGGCCAGCCGGGGCGGCTGCACGCCGGCCGGCGCCGCCTTGGCGGCCGCTTGCGGCGTGGCGCGAGACGGCGCAGCAGGCGTCGTGAAGTGCCGCATCGGCGCCCACAGCAGCGCCAGCGCCGCCGCGCCCAGCAGCAAGCCCTTGCGCAGCCCGTCGCTGAACTCGGAGGAATCGGCGCGGCGGGAGGGTTCCTGGGAAGGGTCGGGTCGCATGCTCGGCAGGCTAGGCGCGGCGAAGGCCGCGCCGGGTGCGCGGATGGCGGCACAGCGTGTAGGACCACTTCCGACGTGCTGCTGGGCAGCCGCTGCGGCCTTGCGGATCAGGACGCCGGCGTCTCGGTCTTGAACACGCCGCGGATGTTCAGCGCCGCCAGCGCGACCTGCAGCGCGATCAGCGCATAGGCGCCGTCATGCACGCCCCACGCCACCCACAGGGCATTGCTGACCAGGAAGGTCCAGAAGCCGATGTTGCGCCGCGTCTTCTTGTTCGATGCGACCAGCCAGGCTGCGAGGATGGTGGCGACCATGGCCGGCCACTGCACCAGGTCGATCCACTCGGAAGACATGTCCATGGGCACGGCACCCTACCGGCGCCGATGGCCGCCGGCCGCCAGCAGGCGGCGGCCCGGGCTGTAGGACGCGGCGCCTTGCGCAGGCGCGCGCGCTCAGGCCGCAGCGCGCCTGCGCGTGGCCCGCCGCACCAGCGAGACGGCGGCCAGCACCAGCGCGCCTGCCACGATGCCGACCAGGGCGTCAATGGCCATGCCGCCCACCGCGCCGGCCGCGCCCGGCCAGGCCTCCAGCCAGTGCTCCACCGCATGCGCCAGCGGCGGGATGCCATGCAGCAGGATGCTGCCGCCCACCAGGAACATGGCCGCCGTTCCGGCGACCGACAAAGCCTTCATCAGCCAGGGCGCGGTCTTGAGGATGCCGGCGCCGACCGCCCGCGCCGCGCCGCCGGCGCGCTGGCTGAGATACAGGCCGAAATCGTCAAGCTTGACGATGGCGCCCACCAGGCCGTACACCCCCACCGTCATCAGCACGGCGATGCCCACCAGCACCGACAGCTGGGTGATGAAAGGGCTGTCGGTCACGGTGCCCAGCGAGATGACGATGATCTCCGCCGACAGGATGAAATCGGTGCGCACCGCGCCCTTGATCTTGTCCTTCTCCAGGGCCACCACGTCCACCGCGGGATTGGCCAGCGCCTGCGCCAGCTCGCGGTGGTGGGCCTGGTCCTCGGAGGGGCTGTGCAGGAAGCGATGGGCCAGCTTCTCGAAGCCTTCGTAGCACAGGAAGGCGCCGCCCACCATCAGCAACGGCACCACCGCCCAGGGAAGGAAGGCGCTGATGGCCAGCGCGGCCGGCACCAGGATCAGCTTGTTGAGCGCCGAGCCCTTGGCCACCGCCCACACCACCGGCAGCTCGCGATCGGCGGTGAGGCCGGTGACCTGCTGCGCGTTCAGCGCCAGGTCGTCGCCCAGCACGCCGGCGGTCTTCTTGGCCGCCACCTTGGTCAGCACGGACACGTCGTCCAGCAAGGTGGCGATGTCGTCCAGCAAAGCGAAGAAGCTCGAGGCCATGGCGGATGCGTGTGAGGGTGGTGTGGCGGGCCGGGCCCGGGCAGGCGCTGATTATGATGGGCCATGGTCGACGAGGGGCCCCACGGCTTCGAGGTGCGCATCGGCGCGCACGGACCCCGCTTCGAAGTCGCCGCGGGGCAGACGCTGCTGCAGGCGGCCGAGAGCCGCGGCATCGCGATGCCCAGCTCCTGCCGCAACGGCAGCTGCCGCACCTGCATGCAGCGGCTGGAGGGAGGCCGCGTCGGCTACCGCATCGCCTGGCCCGGCCTGCTGGCCGAGGAAAAAGCGCAGGGCTGGATCCTTCCGTGCGTGGCCTATCCGGCCTCGGACCTGGTGCTCAGCCCCGGCCCCTCCGGCAGCGGCGCTCAGGAGTTGCCGGTGGTGTAGGGGCCGCGCGGAGCGCGGCTGCGCTCGCCGGGCGGCCGGCGGTCGGCCTCGGGGTTGGGCTCGTGCTGCACCGCGTTCGAGCCTTCCGAATCGCTGCCGATCTCGGGCTCGGGCTTGGGGCGCGGCGGGATGACGTCGGGCGCGGAGGCGGGTTTGGGTTCCATGGCGGTGTGCGGGGGTTGCAGCCACTCTAGGAACGCCGCCGCGCGGCAACTGTAGGACAGCGGCGTGAATGCCCACGCGCGCAAGCCGCGCGGTGCATGATGCGGGCCGTGAAATTCCTGGCCCGCCTGCTCCTGCTGCTCGCCGCCCCGCTGGCGGCCGCCGCGCCGACCTTCGAAGACAGCATGGCCCAGCGCACGCTGGCCTGCACCGCCTGCCATGGCGAGCAGGGCCGCGCCGGGCCGGACGGCTACTACCCCCGCATCGCCGGCAAGCCGGCCGGCTACCTCTACAACCAGCTGCTGCACTTCCGCGACGGCCGGCGCCACTACGGCCTGATGACGCGGCTGCTGGAGCCGCTGTCCAATGCCTACCTGCTGGAGATCGCGCAGCACTTCGGCCGCCTGGACCTGCCCTACCCGGCGCCGGCGCCCACGCGCGTGGCGCCCCAGCTGCTGGAGCGCGGACGCGTGATCGCGCTGCAGGGCGACGCCGCCCGCCAGCTGCCCTCGTGCGCCCAGTGCCACGGTGCGGCCCTGACCGGCGTGCTGCCCAACGTGCCTGGCCTGCTGGGCCTGCCGCGGGACTACCTCAACGCCCAGCTGGGCGCCTGGCGTGCCGGGCAGCGCCGGGCCCACGCGCCCGACTGCATGGCCCAGATCGCGCGCGAGCTCGCGCCCGAGGACGTCAACGCGGTCACGGCCTGGCTGGCGGCCCAGCCGCTGCCAGCCGACACCCGTCCCGCGGCCCGGCTGCCCGCGCCCGCGCCGCTGGCCTGCGGCAGCGCCGCCTTGCCGGCCGGCCCGGTCAAGCCATGAAACGCCTTCTCGGCTTGCTGGTGCTGGTGGCGGTGCTGGCCGTGGCCTGGGTAGCCTGGGTGAACCTGCGCGAGGACGGCATGCAGGAGACAGCATTGCCGAGCGGCGCGACAGCCGCCGAGGTGGTGGCGCGCGGCGAGTACCTCACCCGGGCCGGTAACTGCATGACCTGCCACACCGACCGGGGCGGAACCCCTTATGCCGGCGGTCGGCCGATCGACACGCCGTTCGGCATGCTCTACGCCAGCAACCTGACGCCCGATGCGGGCACCGGCCTGGGCCGCTGGAGCACGGCCGATTTCTGGCGCGCCATGCACCACGGCCGCTCGCGCGACGGGCGGCTGCTCTACCCGGCCTTCCCCTACCCCAACTACACCCAGGTGCGGCGCGAGGACGCCGACGCCATGTTCGCCTACCTGCGCACGCTGCCGCCGGCGCGCCAGCCGAACCGGCCGCACGAGCTGCGCTGGCCCTACAGCACGCAGTCCGCGCTGGCGGTGTGGCGGGCGCTGTACTTCCGCTCCGGCGAGCACCGCGACGAGCCGGCGCAATCGGCCGAATGGAACCGTGGCGCCTACCTGGTGCGCGGGCTGGGCCACTGCTCGGCCTGCCATGCCACGCGCAATGCCCTGGGGGCCAGCGACATGATGGACCTGTCCGGCGGGCTCATCCCGATGCAGGGCTGGTACGCCCCCTCGCTCGCCGACTCGCAGGAGGCCGGTTTGCAGCGCTGGAGCACGCAGCTCGCGGTGGAGCTGCTGGGCACCGGCGTGGCGGAAGGCGCCTCCGTGCTGGGACCGATGGCCGAGGTGGTGCTGCACAGCACGCAGTACCTGGCGCCGCAGGACCTGCAGGCCATGGCGGTGTTCCTGCGCTCGCTTCCTGACGATGCCGTGCAACCCCAGGCCAGGTCGCCCGCGCCCCCGCCGAGCGCCGCCATCGCGGAGCACGGCGCCCGGCTGTACGGCCAGCACTGCGCCCAGTGCCATGGCGAGCAGGGCCGTGGCGTGGCGGGCGCCTACCCCCCGCTCGCGGGCAACCGGGCGGTGGCCCTGCCGGTCACGGCCAACCTGGTGCAGGTGGTGCTGTACGGCGGCTTCCCGCCCGCGACGGCCGGCCATCCGCGCCCTTTCGGCATGCCGCCCTACGCGACCGTGCTGAGCGATGCCGACATCGCCGCCGTGCTGACCCACCTGCGCACGTCCTGGGGCAACGCCGCGCCGCCGGTCACCGAGCTGGAGGTGGCGCAGCAGCGGGACACCCGCCGCTAGGACGGCAGGTCCCTCCGTGCTCGGTCTTTGCTGCGGCGCCTATTAACCCTGAAGATTTGCAAGCCGCAGGTCCGCGACGTTCTCAATGCGCGCCACCGTTTGCAGATCAGCTGGACGGCTCGACGAGTTGCTCTGGATGAGCGTCAGCGAAGTAGCCTGTGCCTCATCGCCCAGGCCAGCTGCACTGTCCATGACCAGCGCAGGTTGCAAACCGGCCCAAGCGTCAACTGCAATCCACCGGTCGGCAATCGGCGGGCTGTTCACTCTCGTCCCCGCACTGCCCTGCTTCATTGCCAGGGTGTCCGCGTCGATCAAGCTGGCGGACGGCGTGCCCTGCGTCGCCGTTTTGCCCGCATCGGTTGTGGCATCACCCTCGACAGTGGACAGGTCCATGCTGAAGGCGCTGAAGCTGGCACTGGTCAAGTTGTCCCCTGACGTCGCGAAGCTCTCCTCCGCATAGACCGTCTCGCTCGACGCGGTGATAGTCTCCGCGACCGGCTGTTCCGTGGTCGCGTAGCTCGCACCGCCGACCCCTGTCGTGCCACCCTCCGGCGCCAAGTAGTAGGACTCTGCACCCGCAAGCTCCACGATATCCTGCGCCCTCACGCCGAAGGCCGCATCCGTCAGTTGTGTCGTTGCGGTTAAGTAGTCGGTATGGGCAACGGTGCTGTCCTGTGCGTACATCCAGGCGAGCCGCCCGCCAATCGCCTGCGCATCGCTGGAAGCGATCAATGCGCCGGCCAACATCGTCTCTTCCGGTGCCCATTCTTGTAGTGACGGGTTTTCCGCCATGGCCATGTCGAAAGCGGCGACCACCTGTGTGAAGTCGAAGATCTTGACTTGCGCGTCGCGCAGCACGTCGCCCGAGCCCGGCGCGTAGTCCGTCGTGCCGGGTAGTACCATTTGCAGGGTGCTAACGCCCTGCTTGCTGGCGTCTTCGTACCAGCCTTGCAGTCGCAGCGCGTCGGCAGTGCCGTCTACCTTCACTACCAGATCAGTACCTTCCCGGGCCAGCCGTAGCTCGCTGTACTGCACATGGCTGAGGGAGAGCGTGTCGTTGCGCACGCTGTCTACGCCAATCACGATATCGGCACCGTCGCCCTTCTTGAAGGCTATGACGTCGGCGCCGCCGCCCAGCGTCAGCGTGTCGCTGCCGGTGCCACCGGCGAACAACTCGGAAGCGGCACTGCCGCGCAGGCTGTCGCTGCCGCTGCCACCGTCAAGCGCGGCGCTGCCGCTGCCATTCACCAGTGTGTCCGTGCCCCCGAACCCGGCGACGACGTCCCCGCCCGCGCCGCCATCCAGCGTATTGGCTCCGGCGTTGCCCCGCAGGATGTTGTTCCCTTGGTTGCCGGTGCCGGAAAGGTCCGCTGCGCCGGTCAAGGTAAGCACTTCGACGTTCACGCCGAGGGTAACGGACACCGATGCCCGGAGCTCGTCGTAGCCTTCGCCCATGTACTCGGCCACCCAATCTGCCGTGTTGTCCACGACGTACGTGTCGTTGCCGGCACCGCCGATCAGGGTGTCGGCGCCCGCGGCGCCGTCCAGCACGTTGTTCTCTGCGTTGCCGAGGATCGCGTTGTCCAGGTCATTACCCGTTGCGACGCGGGCCGCCCCGGCCAGTTGCAGGTTCTCCAAGTTGGCACCGAGGACGAGATCGACCGAACTGATGACGGTATCGCGGGAAGAGTCACTGACGTCCTCCACGACGACGTCGCCGGCATCGTCCACCTGGTAGGTATCCGCACCGGTGCCGCCGACCAGCAGGTCCGCTCCCGCGCCCCCATCCAAGCTGTCGTTTCCGGCGGCGCCGGTCAGCGTGTTGGCACCGCCGTTGCCGACCAGCACGTTGTCGCCTGCATTGCCCGTGCCCTGGATGGCTGCCGTTCCCGTGAGCGTCAGGTTTTCCAGTTCGGCATCCAGCGTGAAGGTGATGGCACTGTTCACCGTGTCGCGGCCATGCGCCGCGTTCGGAGTCTCGAGCACCACGTCGCCGGCCTGGTCCACGAAGTACACGTCGTCGCCGTCGCCACCCTGCATGGTATCGGCGCCGCTGCCGCCATCGAGGACGTTGTGGAATGCATTGCCGGTGATTACGTTGTCCAGCGCATTGCCGGTTGCGTACACGGCGAAGGTTCCCGTCAGCGTGAGGTTTTCGAGGTTGTCGCCAAGCACGATGTCGCGTCGGCTGCGCACTGTGTCCATACCCTCGCCAGCGTTCTCCACCACCACGTCGCCGTCGTTGTCCACCACATAGGTATCGTCGCCGGTACCGCCGATCAGGGTGTCGGCACCGAAGAGACCGTCGAGCGTGTCGTCGCCCTCCAGCCCGGCCAGGGTGTTGTCATTGACATTGCCAGTGATGGTGTTGTCCAGTGAATTGCCCGTTCCCGCCTGCGGCGCCGGGCCATTCAGCGTCAGGTTTTCGAGCTCTTCGCCCAGCGTGTAATCGATGGAGCTGAGGACGGTATCGACGCCCTCGCCGGCGTTCTCGATCACGATGGTGAATCCGTCGCGCACGTAATAGGTGTCGTTGCCGCCCGCTCCGCGCAGGGTATCCGCGCCGCCTTGCCCGTCCAGCAGGTTATTGGCCGCGTTGCCGGCGATCACGTTGGCGGCGTAGTTGCCCGTCCCGCTGACGGCGTCGGCACCAGTCAGCGTGAGATTCTCGACGTTGGCGCCGAGCGCCTGGCTCACCGAGCTCATCACGGTATCCGTGCCCTCGCCAGCATTCTCCACCGTGACGTCGCCCGCGCCGAGCACGTACACGTCGTCACCCAGACCGCCCGCGAGCACGTTGGCTGCGCTGTTGCCCGTGAGCACGTTGTCCAATTCGTTGCCGGTTCCGTTCGCTGCCGCCGTGCCCGTAAGCGTCAGGTTCTCCACTTCCGCCGCCAGGGTGTAGGTGGCATTGACCTGCACCGTGTCAACCCCGCCGTCCGCAGCCTCGAGCACGGCATCGCCGGCGTCAATCACGTAAGTGTCGTCACCCAAGCCGCCATAGAGACTGTTGCTGCCGCCGTTCTGAGCATTCAGCACGTTGGCGCCTGCAGTACCGCGCCCGACGCCTGTTCCCAGCAGCGTGAGGTTCTCGACCGACCCCTCCAGGTTGTAGCCATCCGTCGAGGTTCGGACCGTGTCGATGCCCTCTCCGTCGTTCTCGATCACCACGTCGGCAAACGAATCGAGGACGTAGGTGTCGTCGCCCGTGCCGCCGACCAGGGTATCGGCTCCGGCTCCCCCATCGAGAGTGTCGTGGCCGTCGTTGCCTCGCAGCGTGTTGCCGGCGCTGTTGCCAGCGATCACATTGCTCAACCCGTTGCCCGTACCATCGATCGCCGACGAGCCCAGCAAAGTCAAGTTCTCCACGTTGGCCGCCAGCGTGTGGGTGACGGAGGCGTTGACAATGTCCGTCCCTTCCCCGGCGTTCTCCCGCACATCGTCGGCGGCATCATCCACCACGTACGTGTCCGAGCCCAGCCCGCCCTCCATGGTGTCGGCGCCACTGGCGCCGTCCAGGACGTTGTTCAAGGCACTTCCTGTGAGCCGGTTCGCAAGGTCATTGCCAGTGCCGGAGTAAGCGTAGTTCCCGGCAAGCACAAGGTTCTCGAGATTGGCGCCGAGCGTCCAATCGGTGTCGACGCGCACGGTGTCCGTACCCGCGCCGGCTTCCTCCACCACGGTGTCCCCATAGCTCACCACATAGGTGTCGTCTCCGAGGCCGCCGGCCAGGGTGTTGTAGGCATAGCTGCCAGTCAGCGTGTTCGCCAGCGCATTGCCGGTTCCCTTGACGGCGTAGTCCGTCAACACAAGGTTCTCGACGTTATCGCCCAAGGTGTAGTCGATGGAGGAGCGCACCGTGTCCGCGCCTTCGCCAGCCAGCTCGATCACGGTGTCGAGCGCGCCGACCACATAGGTGTCGTCCCCCTGGGCGCCACGCAGCACGTTGGCCGCCGTGTTGCCGGTGAGCATGTTCGCGCCGTCATTGCCGGTTCCGTCAATCGCGGAACTTCCTGTCAACGTCAGGTTCTCCGCATTGGCCGAGAGGGTGTATGTCACCGAGCTCTGAATCGTGTCGGTGCCTTCACCTGCGTTCTCGATCACCGAGTCCGCGATGTTGTCGACAACGTACGTGTCGTTGCCCGCAGCACCTTTCATGGTGTCCGCGCCGGCCCCACCATCCAGCACATTGTTCTGCTGGTTTCCGGTCAATGTGTTGTTCAGCGCGTTGCCTGTGGCGTTGACCGAGCTGGCGCCAGTGAGCACCAGGTTCTCGACGTTCGCCGAGTTGGCCAGCGAATAGCTGATACCCGTCTCGATGGTGTCGACTCCCGCGTTCGCACTCTCTACGACGGAGTCCCCCCAGCTGATCACGTACGTGTCGTCGCCCAGGCCACCGGACAGCACGTTGCTGCCGCTGTTGCCGGTCAACACATTCGCCAGCTCGTTGCCGGTACCGCTGATGCTGGCTGATCCGGTGAGTGTGAGATTTTCGACGTTCGCGCTCAGTGTGTAGCTGGACGATGCAGTGACGGTGTCGATGCCTTCGTTCAGGTTTTCGGTGACCACGTCGCTGGCAGTGACGATGTAGGTGTCATTACCCGTCCCGCCGTACAGCCTGTTTATGTAGTCCCCATTGCCCCAGTTGCTTCCGTCCAAGGTGTCATTGCCCGCCATGCCGTAGAAGTCACCGTGGCCAGCAATCCTGTTGTCCAGGCCATTGCCGTTGCCGGTCCCGCCGTAGATGTTCAGGTTCTCCAAGTTGGCGCCCAGCGTGTACGTGCCGCCGGAGGGCGAGACCACCTCCACGGTATCGATTCCCTCGTTCAGGTTTTCGGTGATCGAGCCGGTCCCGTAGTAGAGGTAGTAGTAGTCGTCGCCTAGGCCGCCCTGGAAAGTTGCCGAGACGCTGTTTTCCCAGATCTCCAGCCGGTCGTTGCCGAGGCCCCCGATCATGGTGGCGTTTGCCCCGCCTTGGATCGTGTCGTTGCCGGCTCCCCCGTCCAACCTGTCCGCGCCCGCGCGGCCGATGATCCTGTTGTTGCCGGCATTGCCGATCAGGATATTGTCGCCATCATGGCCTTCCAGCGAGCCGCTGTAGGTTCCCGTCATTGTGGCGTTCTCGATATAACCCACGTAGCGGTAACCACCGCTGTAGTAGTAATAGCTCATCAGAGAGATGTTCAGTTCTCCCTCGACGCGATCAATGCCGCTGCCGTCGTACTCGAAGACCGACACGAAATTGCTGGTGTCCCAGTTTTCGACGTCGCAGTCCATCTCGGGCGCGTTCAGCACGTACACGTCGTCGCCTGCACCGCCGTGCAGCTCGCCGCCCGCACCGCCGTACAGCGTGTCATTGCCGCCACCGCCATAGACCTTGTCCGGGCCCGCGCCCCCGTCCAGGATGTTTGCTCCATCATTGCCGGTGATCAGGTTTTTTCCCGCATTACCGTAGCCATTGACGGCAGCCGTGCCGGTGAGCGTCAGGTTTTCCACATTCGCGGCGAGCGTGTGGGTGGCGGCGGTCTGGATGGTGTCGGTACCCTCATCGGCGTTCTCTACCACGACCGCACCCGCTGTGAGGACGTAGGTGTCGTCACCGGCTCCGCCGGCCAGCGTGTCGCTGCCGCCTGCGCCGTTCAAGGTATCGTTGCCGCCGTTCCCGGTGAGCACATTGGCGGCACTGTTGCCGATGAGGGTGTTGTTCGTGTCGTCACCGGTGGCATTCACGCTGCCCGTGCCCAGCAGGGTGATGTTTTCGATGTTGCCGCCCGAGACGAAGCTCAAAGTGGTTTGGATCGTGTCCGTTCCTTTTCCGGCGCTCTCGACCACCACGTCACCGGCGTTGTCCACCGTATAGGTGTCGTCACCCAGACCGCCGCTCATTGTGTCCGCCCCGGCGCCGCCATCGATCGTGTTGTTGCCGGCGCTGCCGACGATCACATTGTTGAGGGCATTTCCGGTCGCGTTGAGCGCCGCCGTGGCGGTCAGCACCAGATTTTCCACGTTCGCGGAGGTCGCGATCGAGTACGACACATCCGCGCGGACCGTGTCGTCGCCCTCGCCGGCCGCTTCGACGACCGTATCGCCGGCACTCACGATGTAGGTGTCGTTCCCCTTACCACCGGTCAGCACGTTCGCCGCGCTGTTGCCGGCAAGAATGTTGTCCAGTTCGTTGCCGGTGCCGTTGATCGCGTTGGCTCCGGTGAGCGTGAGGTTCTCCACGTGCAGCCCCAGCGTGTACGTCACCGAGCTCATCACCGTGTCAATGCCTTCTCCTGCGGTCTCGGTCACCGTGTCACCCGAGCCGATGAAGTAGGTGTCGTTGCCCTGCCCGCCTACGAGCACGTTCGCCGCGCTGTTCCCGGTCAGCACGTTGTCCAGGGCGTTGCCGGTGCCGTTGATCACCGACGTGCCCGTCAGCGTGAGGTTCTCAAGGTTGCTGCCAAGCGTGAATGTCACGCTGCTCTGGACCGTATCGACACCCTCGTTTACGTTCTCGGTGACCACGTCATTCGCGCCGATCACGTAGGTGTCGTTGCCTGCGCCGCCTGCCAGCGTATTCGCCGCGCTGTTGCCGGTCAGTACGTTGTCGAGCGAGTTTCCGGTACCGTCAGCCGCGCCGGTGCCGGTCAGCGTCAGGTTTTCGATGTTGGCCGACAGCGTGTAAGTGACGCTGCTCTGGACAACGTCCGTGCCCTCACCTTCGTTCTCGACCACAACGTCGCCGGTTTCTGCCACGATGTAGGTATCGTCACCGCCGTTGCCGATCATCGTGTCGTTGCCGGTCAAGCCGCTCAGCGTGTTGCTCAGGCCGTTGCCGGTGAGGACGTTCGCCAGCCCATTGCCCGTGCCAGTCGTCGCCGCGCCGGTGAGCACCAGGTTCTCGACGACATTGGTCGTGCCGAGGGTGTAGTTGAACGACGTCTCGATGGTGTCGGTGCCCTGGCCCGCAACCTCCGTTACCGTGTCGCGGGAGTCGTCGATGACGAAGTAATCGTTGCCCGCACCGCCGGTGAGCGTGTCCGTGCCGCCGCCGCCCTCCAGCCGGTCGTCACCGTCACCTCCGCTCAAGGCGTTGTTGGCAACGTTGCCGATGATGACGTTGCCGAGAGCGTTACCGGTCACACCGACACGGCCGCTCCCCGTGAGGGTCACGTTCTCGACGTTCGCCCACAGGGCGCTCACGCCGATGTCCGTCTGCACGGTGTCAGTGCCTTCGTCGGCGTTCTCGACCACGGAGTCCCCCGTGGACATGACGTAGTAGTCGTTACCGGCTCCGCCCGCCAGGACGTTGGCGCCGGAATTGCCCGTCAGCGTGTTGGCCATGGCGTTGCCGGTGCCATTGACCGCTGCCGTCCCGGTGAGGGTCAAGTTTTCGACGTTGGCGCTCAAGGTGTAGGTAACGGAGCTTTGGACTACGTCAACTCCTTCCCCCGCGCCCTCGACCACCACATCGCCGCTCTCCGACACGATGTACGTGTCGCTTCCGGCGCTGCCGGCCATGGTGTCGTCGCCGGCCATGCCGCTGAGCGTGTTGTCGTAAGCGTTGCCGGTGATCACATTGGCAAGGCCATTGCCCGTGCCTGTGGTGGCGCCCCCCGCGAGCACCAGGTTCTCGGTGCTAGCGCCCAGTGTGTAGTTATAGGCAGCCTGGACGGTATCCGTGCCCTCGCCCGCGTTCTCCACCACCACGTCGGTGGTGCTGTCGACCAGGTAGGTGTCGTTACCGATCCCACCCACCAGCGAGTCGGAGCCCGCGCCGCCATCCAGCGTGTCATTGCCGAACCAGCCGGTCAGCGTATTGGACCCGCCGTTGCCGACGATCGCGTTGTCCAGCGCGTTGCCCGTCCCCGCCAGCGCCGATCCCGTCAAGGTCAGGTTCTCCACCTCACCGGACAGGCTGTAGCTGACGGAGCTCCGGACCGTGTCCACGCCCTCGCCAGACAGTTCGCTCACGGCGTCCGACGCGTTGTCCACGAGGTACAGGTCGTTGCCGGCGCCGCCGGTCAGCGAGTCGATGCCGGCACCTCCATCGAGCGTGTCATCGCCAGCCAGGCCCGAGACGGTGTCGTTCCCGCCCAAGGCGTTGATGCTGTCGGCGCCCGACGTGCCACCGAGGACGTCGTTGTCTTCCGTGGGGACGAAGCTCACGAGGGTTTGGATCGTCGCTGCGTCCCATACCGTGCCGTCGGCGAACTGCACCTGCTCGATCGAGCTCGCTGTGGCGAAGTAACCTGACACTCGCACCTGATCACCGGTGCCGTGGAGGACCAGCGTCAGGTCGTTGCCGCTGCGTTGGACGGCGATATCGCTGGCGGCTATGCCCGCCGCGAAGACGATGCGATCCATCGTCCCCGTCGCCTCCGTTTCATTGACGACCGCGTCCGCCTGCCCACCCCGGGAGAAGAGGTAGGTATCGTCGCCGGCGCCACCATCGAGCCGGTCGTAGCCGGCGGCTCCATCGAGCGTGTCGTTCCCCACAGCGCCCACCAGGGTGTTGTCGTACATTCCGCCGGTCAGCACGTTGTCGAGGACGTTGCCAGTGCCCCAGCCGCTGTAGCGGATGGTCAGGTTCTCGAGGTTCGCGCCGAGGGTGTAGTCGTACTCGCTGATGACCGTGTCACGGCCTTCATTCGCATACTCGACGATTGTCGCCCCAGGTGTGTTGTAGGTGTCGTCGCCTGTGCCGCCGTAGACGCTCTCGGCGTAGTAGGCGTTCAGATTCAGCCTGTCGTTGCCGGCGCCGCCATACAAAACCGTCCCCGAGTTGCTGCTGCTGGTGATGGTGTCGTTGCCATCACCCCCGTCCACCGTGGCCCGGCTGTTCGCGAAGATGGTGTCGCTGCCGCCGTCGCCGTAGGCAAGGCCTCCGTGCACGGTGATCTTGTCGTCGCCTTCGCCGCCGCGGACAGTGTCGACCCCCCACGCGGCGTCGATCGTGTCGCTGCCGCCGAGGCCGTCGATGGATTCGTTGCCGCCCGTGCCGAATATCTCTTCCGAGCCCTCGGTGGTGCGCGCGAAGAAATCGTGGAGGTTCCACACGACACCGTCCGCGAACTTCACCTGGAAGACGCCGCGATTCGAGATCACCGCGCCTTCTACCCTCAATTCATCAGGAGAATTCTGAATCGTGAGGATCGCATCCGTGCCGTCGCGGCGAACGCTGACGCTCGACGAGGATACCGACGCGTCAACCATGATCGCGTTGACGTCGATGTTGTTGGTTTCGTCGGAGACGAAGGTCTTGCCGGTCCGCAGACCCCATTCATAAGTGTCGCTGCCACTGCGACCGTAGAAGGTGCCGCCGGTCACGGAAGGCGCAAAGGTGTCGTTCTTCGTCGTCCCATACGGCGACATGACCGATCCAAGCGCGCCCGCAACGTACATGGGGGTGGTGTCCGGGGTCCAGGTGGTGCCGTCCGCGAACTTGACCTGCTCCACGCGGTAGTCGTAGTAGTAGGTGTAAGAGTAGTTGTTCGGGTTGTAGACGCTTCGGGTGATCGCGTGGTAGTTCTTGACGCGGATGGCGTCGTCGGTGCCCTTGATGCGGTAGACCTGGTCCAGCCCATCCCGGTAGGCATAAACGTCGCCCGCGGCGACGTCGGCGAACTGCAGGACGTCGGTAGCTCCGCCGTTCTGCTCATAGTTGTAGATCGAGTCGTGGCCGCCACCGCGGCTGAAGACGTAGGTGTCCACGCCGGCATCGCCCTGCAGGCTGTCGTTGCCGGCGCCGCCATCGAGGGTGTCGAGGCCGTCCATTCCGAACAGCACGTCGTTTCCTTCGCCGCCATACAGCACGTCGTCACCGATACCCGCCTGGAGTTCGTCCTGGCCTCCGTCACCGTGCAAGGTGTCATTGCCAGCGTCGGCCACGACGAGGTCCGCACCGTCGCCGCCACTCACTACATCGTTGCCGTCACCGCCCTGGACTTGGTCGTTCCCTGACTCACCGTCCAAAGTGTCGTTCCCTGCCTTACCAAAGAGGAGATCGTCTTCGGTGCCGCCATACAGCACGTCTGCTTCGGTCCCCCCTTGGAGTTCGTCACTGCCGCTCTCGCCGTCCAGGTAGTCGAGCCCGGCAAGGCCGAACAACTGGTCATTCCCTGCGCCGCCAAATACGCTGTCGTTCCCGTTGCCGCCGACCAGGGAATCATTGTCGTCGCCACCGTCGAGATAGTCGTCGCCATCTTCTCCAAAGAGGCGGTCGTTGCCCGCGTCACCGCTTAATTGGTCATTTCCTGTTCCGCCCTGCAGTTCGTCCTTTCCGCCGCCGCCATACAAGGTATCGTCACCTTCGCCTGACACAAGCAGATCATTGTCTTCCTCTCCGTCGAGGTAGTCTTTGCCCGCCTCCCCATGCAGGGTGTCGGCACCACCGCCACCGAACATCTGATCGTCGCCCGCATAGCCGCGGAGGTAATCGTCGCCCGCCTCGCCGTCTAGATAGTCGCTGCCGTGCTGCTCAACCGAAATCCAGTCAGCGTCGCCAAATAGGGTGTCATTACCGTCGCCGCCGAAAAGCTCATCATCAAGGCTGCCGCCGACCAACTCGTCGTTGCCATCTTCACCGTCGAGGTAATCCCTACCCGTCATCCCATCGGAATAACTCGCGTCGCCATAGAGCACATCATTGCCCCTGCCCCCGAAAAGGTCGTCGTCGCCGCCCTCGCCTTGGAGCCAATCGTGGCCGTCTTCCCCGTCCAGGTAGTCGTTCCCAGAAATGACGGTACCGGCACCACTGTCATACGTAAGCTTGCCGTACTCCCCGGTTAGTTGATCATCGCCAGTTCCGCCAAACAGCATGTCGTCGCCGCCCTGACCGCCCAGAGAGTCGTTCCCGCTCTCCCCGTACAGCACGTCGTCCCCGTAGAGCCCGGCGAGAAAGTCATTACCTTCACCTCCGTAAAGTACGTCGGCCGCGCCCGCGGAAGGGTTATCGATGGTGACTGGACCCCATATGCGGTCAAACGGGTTGCCGTAGTCGGTCACGGTCCAGTCGAAACTGGAAGCCGTGTAGTCATCGTCACCGTTCATCACATCCGCGCCTGCTCCTCCCACGAGGACGTCACGCCCGTCGCCCCCGAACAGGACGTCGTTGTCGGAGCCAGCGATGACGACATCGTCGCCCTTACCGCCGTTCAGCCAGTCACCCTTGATCCCGCTGCCGCTCTGCATGTTTCCATCAGCAGTGGCTTGAGGCAGACCAATCTCCACATTAGCGAAGAGCCGGTCTGCACCAGCGCCCCCTGCAATGATGTCGGCGCTCGCGCCGCCTTCGATGATGTCATCGCCAGCCATCCCTAGGATCGAGTCACGTCCGCCGAGTCCCTCGATGCTGTCGTTGCCAGTGCTACCTGAGAGGGTGTCCTCACGGTTTGGAGCAGAGTTGCCGGCGGGATTGCCCCATTCGTCTTTGAGTGGTTGGTCAGGGTTGGGCCCGTAATCCTTGTCACCAATAATCGTCACGGTCGGTGCCACCAGTTGCTCGCCGAGCGTGATGCCCCATTCCGCGGGGTCGAAATCCTCGCCCAATTCAATGATCGAGCCATCGGCGAGTTCGATACGCCAGGGACTATTGTGGGTGAGGACCACGCTGCCGGTAGCGTCTCGCCACACATTAGACGTGCCATCCTTCGTCATCAACCCACGGAACCCAAATGGGAGTCCATTGTTGATGACAAGCCGGCCTCCGTCAGGGTCTACGATTCTGTCGTTACCGTCTCCGGTGTTCCAGACGTACAAATCATCGCCAAGTCCTCCATACAAGGTGTCTGCACCTGTGCCCCCCTCCAGTACATCGTCACCTCCCATCCCGATCACTACGTCGTCGCCCGTGCCGGCTCTCAGGTCGTCGCTACGATCATCTCCCACCAACAGGTTCTTATCGAGGCCAAGACCTTTGCCGTTGTCGCCGGTGGCATCGAGCACATTGCCACCCATGTTGGGCCCACGGAAGTAGATGGCGGCCGGGTTCCAATTTCCTGGAACTAGAGGCGATTCGCCAAATGGGAGTTGAGCATTAACCCATGTGATGAACGCGTCGCGTGCGGGGCTCAAACTGGCAGTAAGCGGATCTACCTTTCCATCATCTAGTGTGTGCGCGACCCTAGAACCTTCAGCTATGGCGAGTTCAAGACCGGTCCTCCCAGAGGCCAGCTGAGTACCTTTAATGCCATCAGGCGTAAGACCGTAAAGAGCTTCATAAGCATAGATTGTCGTGCGCCGCTTCTGCAGCATCTCATAGACAGCTTTGGCTTCAGCTTGCGTAGCAGCAGCTGGATCGTCGTAGAGGCCGATGACTTCAGCTTCAATAAATCGCCGCTTGGCAATACCCGTCAACTTGTCGCCGTTGGAGTTATAGCGAATCTCAAACCAAGCCTCGGCCCGATCACCGTTTCGGAATGCACGCGCCAAGCCAGGTCCGAGTAGGTCGGGAACGCCGTCTCGATTCTTGTCTTGGCTGTTCCAAGAAAGCGAAAACAGTGCAGCTCGCTCTCGAGATTGCGGGGTAGTAGTTAACCCATACTTAATTTCCCAAGCAGTAATGCCGTCCTCGTACCGTGGTGCGATACCTCGGAATGCATTGACAATCTCCGACTGCGTTAGTGTGAAGTTAATACGTTTTGCACTTCCATTAGTCGTTACTACGCTGGGATCAGTGGCCCATTTCGCCATGACTGAGTCCAAGGCGGGAAGGAGAGTAGAGGCCGCTTGCCCTTGGAGATATGCTTGGCTTAGCGTTGACCGTATCTGAGCAATATAAAGCTGATGTGCAGGATTCGGTAAGTCGAAGCCCATCTCTTCGAGTACCTCGTCAAGATTCCTCGCAACTCGCAAATTAAAGCCAATGCCCAGGGTGGGGATTTGCTTGCTGTCTAAGTATGGACGTGTCTGAGGTGTACCGCCTTCCTCAAGCTGCAGCAGTAAGTCGTATCGAACGCTCAAGTATTGAGCAGTCGTAAGTGAATGTGGCGTGATCATGATTCCCCCCCTGTTTACCGTATGTACTCAACCTCGCAGACTGCGCCAGCGTTGGCCGCATATCGACCGATGCCTGGACCTGATAAGCCTTCGTATAAATTGCCGCGATAAAGGTGTGCACGCCCTTGAAGCAGAACTATGTCCGAACCTTTCTGATTGAGGGTCTGCGCGTAATCAATGGCAAGGCGCTCGCCTAAATCCTCAACGACCATAAGTTTTGGGGACTGCCCTGGCATGAAAGTGTCGCGATGATCAGCAATGCATTGGCGGTCGCCAAGTCGATAAACCACCTCTTCTTTTTTGTCATAATTCAAATCAACCATCGCTCGCTGGAGATGAACTCGACCGGCATTGATGGCTGCGTCCAATTTCACCTTGAACTCTTGCCAGTTCTTCTCCCGTCGGACTTCTTCACAATCTCCTTTGCATTCCTCAGGCACGTGGAAATACGCGCGCGCCCACTGGGCGATCAGGTTGAGGTGCTTTTTTGGGTCCACATCCTCCCAATCTGGTCGTCCTAAATCTTTGCGAAAATCAGGATGCACTTTGAAGTCGCAGCGGAGTGCGGCATCTTCACAAAAGTGATTAAGGTTGTTTACGTAGACGCGGCACAACGGATAGCGCTGCCCTTCTATCAAGCGATAGCAGTGTTTAGATTTGCTGCCGCTGGCTAACGGTGGAGGCTTGGCAGCTTCCTCATATTCACCTTTAGGCTTTACTTGAACCTTGAATGCTGTGTCAGCTAGCGCAAGTGTCGGCGCCAAGCAAAAGTAAAAAGCTACTGCAGCTATGTTGAGTGCCATTGACCAACTTCTGTGATGACTCACCTTTCCCTCCCTGCTTCCTGCAAAGTCTTACTAACTGGGCTCAGCAAATATTCCATCACCGTTCGCTCGCCCTGATGAATTTCCGCGCTGGCTTGCATGCCGGCCTCCAGCTCGAATTTGCGAGCTCCGCTTTCGTCCTGCGCTTCGAGGTACTGCGTCTTCAGCTTGACCAGCGCCTTGTATCCCGCCGCCGTTGGTTGAGACAACATGCCGTCACTCACTTGCGCGGTCCGAGCTGTGGCCATACCTTGGGTGTCGGCGGCGATCGTCAACACAGTGCCATCCAGCAACCCATACTTCTGAAACGGATAGGCAGTGAGCTTCAGCTTGACGGACTGACCGGCGCGCACGAAGCCGATGTCCTCATTGCGCACCTGCACCTCCGCCAACAGGGTTTCGCCCCGGGGTACCAGCGTCAGCAGAACCATCCCGGGCTGCACCACGGCTCCTCGGCTGGTAGTTGCCAGATCCTTCACAACGCCGTCTTGAGGAGCTTTCAATTCCAGGAGCGCCTGCTTAAAAGCCGACTTGCGGTCTTCCTGATCCAGCCGCGCGAGGGCGGCTACGACCTCGGTGCGCTCCGATTGCAGTTGGCTGCGATAGTTGCTGGTGAGGGCGGACACCTTCTTGTCCTGCGCGGCAATTCCTTGGACGAGCCCTTCCGCAACCGCTGCCTGGCTCTTGAGGTCTTGCGCCTTCTCCAGCGCCTCGCGCTCCTTCTCGTTACCAGCCAGCGCGCTCAGGAAACCCTCATTGACCAGCTTGCGATGGGACGCGGCAGCTTGCTCGTAGCTCGGCAGCGTCACCCGTAGTTTCTCTGCTGTCTCCTGGGCCGCCTTGAGGTCCTGCTCCAGCCGCCGGCGCTGCGCCGCTTCCTGCGCCAGCGCGTCCTGGTAGGCCTGTGCGCGTTGAGCGCCTTGCTGCTGGACTTGGGCCAGCAGCGCCGGGCTGTCGCCGGCCTGGCCGATCATCGGCCTCCCGGCGAGTTCTGCGTCGATGCGCCGGAGCGTCAGACGCTTGAGCTGGAGCTCGCCGGTCAGGCTCTGGCCTTCTGCCTTCGCCAGCGTAGGATCCAGCCGGATCAGCGTCTGGCCAGCACGCACAAAATCGCCTTCGGCGACCAAGATTTCGCTGATCACGCCTGCCTCGGCAGGCTGGACGATCTTGACGTAGGTTTGCGGAACGAGCTTGCCCTCGGCGACTGCAACGATGTCCAGCTTGCCCACCATTGCCCACAGCAGCATCAGCGCGCACAAGGTCGCAACCGCTGCCAGCACCACCCGTGGCAGCTTCGCGGGCGGGCTTTCCTGGATGGCAAGCAGCCCGGGGGCGAACTCGATGGCCTGCGCGTCCAGCTTCATGCCTTGGCCTCCTCCTTCACCCGGGCGATCGCCTTGCGCAGCGCGCCGTCCCGCACGATGTAGACCTCGTCCACCTGCAAAGTACGCGGCATGGCATGGGTGACGAAGATCATGGTGACGTGCCCCTTCAGCTGGTTCACGGTGGCCGCAAAGGATTCCGCCGTGCCCACGTCCAACGACGAAGTCGCCTCGTCGAAGATCAGCACCTTGGGGTTCTTCAACAGCGCGCGCGCGATGGCGATACGCTGCTTCTGGCCACCGGACAGGCCTGCGCCGCGCTCGCCGATCTCCGTCTGGTAGCCGTTGGGCAATGACTCGATGGTCTGGTGGATCTCCGCACGGCGGCACGCCTGGACGACGTCCTGGATGCTGGCTTGCGGATTCGCGGCCAGCAGGTTGTCATAGATCGACCCGCTGAACAGCACCGTTTCCTGCGGGACCACGCCGAAGTTGCTGCGAAGCTCATTGGCCGATTGATGGCGAGCGTCGATGCCGTTGACCTTTACCGCACCTTCCGTTGCGCGGTAGAAGCCCTGCAGCAGCTTGGCCAGCGTTGATTTGCCGGAGCCGCTCGGCCCCATGATGGCGATGGCGCGGCCCGGCTCTATCTGCAGGTGCACGTTGCGATAAAGCCAGGGCAGCTCGTCGCCGTAGCGAAAACCTACGCCCTCGAGCTCGATTTTCCCCGTGGCGTCGCCTTGCCGTGCGGGCAGGAGGCTGTAAGGTTCGACCGGTGCGTTCATCAGGTCACCCAACCTTTGTACGGCCAGGCTCGCCTGCTGAAACTGCTGCCACAAACCGACCAGCCGCAGCATCGGCTGGCTGATGCGGCCGGCAAACATCTGGAAGGCCACGAGCATGCCGATGGTGAACGCCGTGCCGCCGGGGGTCGGGTTCATCACGATCCAGGCGCCGGCCATCAGCACCAGCACGGTCATCAGCTGCTCGAGGGCGCTGGCGACCGTGTTGTACGTGTTGCCGATCTGGCGCGTTGCGAATCCGGATTGCAGGTAAGCAGCCAGGTAGCCACCGTAGCGGGCATTGAGCAGCGGCTCCATCTGAAGGCTTTTCACGGTTTCATGGCCTGCCACGTGCTCCGTGAGGAACGCCTGGTTGCGCGCGCCCAGCATGAACTGCTCGTTCATCCGCCGCTGGAACACCGGCGCCACCAGGATGGACATCAGTCCGATCACGCCCAGGATGCCCAGCACGATCAACGTCAACGGTACTGAGTAGAAGAACATCACGGCCAGGGCGATCAGCAGGAACGGGACATCCAGCACAAGCGTGACCGCCGCCGAGGAAATGAACTCGCGAATCGTCTCGATGCCATTCATGCGGGCTGCGATGACTCCGGTTGGCCGCTTCTCGAAATAGCGCAACGGCAGTTTGAACAGGTGCTCGAAGACGCTGGCACCGAGCACCGCATCGACACGGTTGCCGGTGTGGAGGACGAGGTATTGCCGTATCCACCCCAGAATTGCGGTGAAAAAGACAAAGATGCCCATGGCGATTCCCAGTACCACCAGGGTGCTTTGGGTGCGATGGACGACAACTTTGTCGACGACGGCCTGGGTGATCAGGGGGAAGGCGAGCGACAGCAGTTGGAGAAACAGGGACGCGACGAGCACCTGCCGCCATACCGCTTTGTGCTTGAGGAGCTCAGGCACGAACCAGCGGAAACCGAAGCCCTGGCGCATGGAGGCCGCGTCGGTGTCGGCAGGAGCACGCACCGCCGGCGCGGCCTGGACGATGTACTCGGCGAAGAACTCGCCGAACTCCCCCTCGGCCCAGGTTTTCTGCTCCCCACCGCCATTCCACAGCTGCACGCCTTCCGTGCCGGCCTTCAGCACCAGCACGAACTCGCCCGAAACCATGAGCGCCAAAAGGGGAAATGCCTTGGTCCGCAGGTCTTGGGCCGGGCACGTTGTGCCACGCACGTGGAAACCGAGCAGCCGTAAAGCAGGCACGACGGAATCCGCGGCATGGGGCGGCGGAAAGCGCTGGCGCAGCAGCTGGGCGTCGAAAGGGCGGCCGTGATGCCGGCAGAGTTCTCCGATCAGGGCAGCGGCATCGAACGGTGGCGTTGGATGCACTGGCGTCGCGGGAGAGGATGAGGTCAGCTGCAAGATGCGTCCGATGCTGAGGGGCTGCTACGCGAATTCAGGGGCGAGTGATTCGACCCAGTTGCGTTGTTGGGGGAGGCACACCTGTCTTAGGTCATAACGGGCGACCGCGAATTCGCGCGCGCGTGCTCCGAGCCGTTGGCGGGCTGGCGCATCATCGAGCAGCTCACAAACGCGCTGGGCAAGCGCGGTGGTGTCGAAGAAATCGACGAGGCGGCCAGTCTCGTCCTCCTGGATCACCTCGCGGACCGGAGCCGTGTCGCTGCCGACGATGGCACACCCGCAGCTCATCGCCTCCAGCAGGCTCCAAGAAAGCACGAAGGGGTACGTCAGGTAGACGTGGACCGTGGACAGCTGCAGCAGTGCAATGAACTGGTCATATTCCAGCTTGCCCATGAAGTGCACGCGGTCCCAGTCGGCATCGCTGATGCGCGATCGCACCTCGCGGATGAAAACCTCTTTCCAGCTGCCGCCATCCGGAGGCGGCCCGCCATAGCTCACCTCATTGCCGCCGACGATCAGCACGCGAGCATCGGGGCGAGCCGAAAGCAATTGGGGCAGCGCGCGCATGAAAACGTGGTAACCCCGGTAGGGCTCCAGATTGCGGCTGACAAAGGTGACGATTTCGTTCGAACGGCTGAGTTCGACTTGGCGACCGCGTGCGTTGAGCACCAGGCGAACGTCAGGACGGGGCCTCACCACGCGTGTGTCGATGCCGTCATGCGCAACGGTGATGCGGGAGCGGAACGCTTCGGGAAAGGTGCTGGCCTGCCAAGCCGTGGGCGCCAGACCGGCGTCGGCGAACTCGAAGTGGAGCAGGTTGTTGGCGTTCTTCACCCGCAAACGGCTTGCCTGCAGGTCGCCGGCTCGGCTGAACTCCGGGTCGAAGCCAACGTCGGCGTTTTCCGTGCAGTAGTAGAACTCGCAATACATCCCCAATCGAGCCGCCGGCCACACGTCTTTGAGGAACAGGCTCTCCCCCCAGCCCGGGTGCGCGACGATCACATCGGGCATAAAACCCTGCTTTCTCAACGCCAGCGCCGCATGCAGGCAAGCCTCACCTCGAATGACCTTGGTTTCCAGGTCCGACACCCAGGGGTGAATCGAGCGGGCGGAGCCGCGGCGCGCTGCGTAAGGGACCACTCGCACCCCGTTCCACTCGCACGGCGCCATGTTGCGCATGGTCAGCGCCACTACCGTATGCCCGGAATGAGCCATGGCAGGCGCAAGGTGCCTGAACTGGCCTGGAAAGTTCTGGTGGACGAAGAGGATGTTCAAAGCAGCCGGGTTTCTAATGCATATTTATGCTTAACCCGTTTGTACTGCCGAGCCACTAAGCTTTAAAGGACGACCCCTGTCAATGCTGACAGGTACTCTTAAAAACACCACGCTGCCGTGCAACAGTCACAGTAAGACAGGTAAACCCTTGCAGACAAGCCCGACGCAATCCGGCAGCCGCTACCCGCCGAAGGGGTTGGCGAAGATCAGCAGCATCGCCACCCCGACGCCGATCAGGAAGTTGGCATCGATCAACCCGGCCAGCAGGAACATGCGGGCCTGCAATGGTTCCATCATCTCCGGCTGGCGCACCGCGCCATCGATGAAGCGCCCGCCGGTGAGGGCGATGCCCAGGCAGGCGCCGATGGCGCCCATCCCGATGATCAGGCCGGCTGCGATGGCGATGAGTCCGCTGTCGGTCATGGAAGCTCTCCTTCTGGTTGGATGAGCCCATGGTGGGCGTTTCAGGTCAGGCGGGCAATGACCTGGGAGGTCACGGCCTCCAGCCAGGGCCGCGGCACCAGCTGCGGCGCGATCTCGGCCAGCGGCACCAGCACGAAGGCGCGCTCGCGCAGGCGCGGGTGCGGCACCGTGAGGGAGGTGCTGGCGATGCGGCCCTCGCCGTACAGCAGCAGGTCCAGGTCCAGCGTGCGCGGCGCGTTGCGGAACGGGCGCTCGCGCCCGGCCGCCTGCTCCAGCCGCTGCAGCTCCAGCAGCAGCAGCGGCGCAGGCAGGCGGGTGTCCAGGACCGCCACGGCATTGACGAAGTCCGGGCCGCCGGCATCCACCGGCGCGCTGCGGTAGAGCGACGACTGGGCGCGCAACGCCGTCTGCGGCAGTGTCCCCAGCTGCCCGATCGCCTGGCGCACCGCGCCGGCCGCATCGCCCAGATTGGCGCCCAGGCCGACGTAGGCGGTGACGGGCTCGCGCAGGACAGCGCCCGCACCGCCGGCCGCCATGGCTTCAGGCCTCGCCGCCGCCGGCCTCGCCCGCCGGAGCGTCGGCACCTCCCGACGGCTTGCGGCGGCGCCGGCGGCGCTTGCGCGGCGCGTCGGCCGGCCCGGCATCGTCCGCCGCCTCGGCCGGCGGCGCGGAGCCGGCATCCTGCGCCGCGCCCGCCACGTCCACCGGCGGCCGGTCGACCGCCGGGCGCGGCACCCGCACCCGGCGCTGGCCCTTCTGCTGCTCTTCCCGCACCTGGGCCATCAGGTCCTCGCGCAGCGCGTCGCCGGCCTGGCTGAACTCCTGCCACCAGTCGGCCAGCACCACGTCCACCTCGCCGACCTCGGCGCGCAGGCGCATGAAGTCGAAACCGGCCCGGAAGCGCGGCTGCTCCACCAGGCTGTAGGGCGTGCTGCCCACGCGCTTGTCGAAGCGCGGCTGCATCATCCAGATCTCGCGCATGTCGGCCGCCAGCTTGCCGCGGCCGGAGACGTCGCCGATGCGGGCGTCGAAGACGTCGTCGATGGCGCCCTGCAGCGCCGGGAACGGATGCTCCTTGCGCGCCAGTCGCTGCGCCCAGCCGTCGCGCACGTCGGACCACAGCACGCAGGCCAGCAGGAAGCTGGGCGCCACCGGCTTGCCCTCGGCCACGCGGCGGTCCGTGTCCTGCAGGGCCGAGCGCACGAACGGCTGCTCGGCGCGCTCGACCACCAAGTCCAGCAGCGGGTAGATGCCCCGCGCCAGCCCCAGCGCCTTGAGCTGCACGATGGTGGCCAGCGCATGGCCGGTCTGCAGCAGCTTGAGCATCTCGTCGAACAGGCGGCTCTGCGGCACCTCGGCCAGCAGCGGCAGGCTGGGCGCGAGCGCCGCCAGGGTCTTGGCCTCGAGCTTGAAGCCCAGCGGGTGCAGCTTGGCGGCGAAGCGCACGGCGCGGATGATGCGCACCGGGTCCTCGCGGTAGCGCGCGGCGGCGTCGCCGATCATGCGCAGCGTCTTCTTCCTGGCGTCCTGGATGCCGCCGTGGTAGTCGACCAGCGTCTGCGTCTGCGGGTCGTAGTACATGGCGTTGATGGTGAAGTCGCGCCGCGTCGCGTCCTCCTCCTGCGGCCCCCACACGTTGTCGCGCAGCACGCGGCCGCTGGCGTCCACCGCGTGCTTCATGCCGGCCAGCTCGCCGCGGCTGGTCTTCTCGTTGCCGGCCACGGCCTCGGCGGCCTGGTTGTCCATGTGGGCGCGGAAGGTGGAGACCTCGATCACCTCGTGCTCGCGGCCGCGGCCGTACACCACGTGCACGATGCGGAAGCGCCGGCCGATGATGAAGGCGCGGCGGAACAGGCCCTTGACCTGCTCGGGCGTGGCGTCGGTGGCCACGTCGAAGTCCTTGGGCCGCAGCCCCAGCAGCAGGTCGCGCACCGCGCCGCCCACGATGTAGGCCTGGTAACCGGCCTCCTGGAGCGTGTGCACCACGTTCACCGCCCGGTCGTCCACCAGCGAGACGTCGATGCCGTGTTCCTGGGGGCCGACTTCCTGGCGCTTGCCGAACCTGGGTTTCTTGCCGCCGCCGGTGGTGGCGCCTATCAGGGCGTCGATGAATTTCTTGATCATTGGAAGAGGTCGAGTATGCGCCAGCCCCGCTCCCGGGCGATCTGCCGCAGCCGGGCGTCCGGGTTGGTCGCCACCGGGTGCCGCACCCGCTCGAGCAGCGGCAGGTCGTTGGTGGAGTCGGAGTAGAAGGTGGCTTCCACCTGCCCCCAGGCCAGGCCGCGCGCGGCCAGCCACTCGCCCATGCGTGCCACCTTGCCGGCGCGCATGGAGGGGATGCCCGCGATCTCCCCCGTGATCCAGCCGTCGGCGCCGCGTTCCAGCCGCACGGCGATCAGCTCGTCGACGCCGAAGGCATCGGCGATCGGCCGGGTGATGAACTCGTTGGTGGCGGTGACGATCACCACCTGCTCGCCCGCGGCGCGGTGCGCGTCCACCAGCGCCCGGGCCTGGGGCCGGATGGCCGGCCCGATCACCTGCCGCATGAAGTCCTGGCGCGCCGCCATCGCCTCGGCCGCGCCGCGGCGGCGCAGGGCGTCGGTGGCGAAACGCACGTAGTCGTGGATGTCCAGGGTGCCGGCCTGGTACTGCGCGAAGAACTCGTCGTTGCGGCGCTTGAACTCGGCCCGGTCGCACCAGCCTATGGCCTGGGTGAACTCGCCCCAGGCGTGGTCGGAATCGATGGGCAGCAGCGTATGGTCGAGGTCGAACAGGGCCAGCTTGGTCTTGGCGGTCAATGGTTCTCCAGCATCGAGCGGATCAGGGGGATGGTGATGGCGCGCTTGGTCTGCAGCGCGTAACCGTCGAGCTCGCCCAGCAGCTGCATCAGGCTGCCCAGGTCGCGCGAGAAGCGGGTCAGCATGAAGTCCATCACCTCGTCGGACAGGAACACGCCGCGGGCGTCGGCGGCCTGGCGCAGCACGGCGCGGCGTTCCGGCTCGGTCAGCACCTGCAGATGGAACACGTGGCCCCAGCCCAGGCGGGTGCGCAGGTCCTCGCGCAGCTTCAGGTCGGCCGGCGGCAGCTCGCCGGCGGCCAGCACGCCGCGCTGCAGCGTCTGGGCATTGACGAACCAGTTGAAGGCGGCGTGCTGCTGCACGGCGGTGTACAGGTGCACCTCGTCCAGCAGCACCACCGCCCAGCGCTCGCTGAACTCGGGCGGCTCGGCCAGGGAGGCGTCCAGCCAGCCGACGGACGCGCCCTGCTCGCGCAGCGCCTCGGCCACGGCCTTGAGCAAGTGGGTCTTGCCGCTGCCGGCCGAGCCCCACAGGTAGGTGGGCACCGGCGAGCGCGTGGGGCTGCCCGCCCACAGCTTGAGGTGGGTCAGGGCGGCGTCGTTGGGGCCAGGGCAGAAGCTCGCCAGCGTGGGGCCGCGGGCCAGGCCGATGTCCAGCGCAATCTGCTTCATGCGGGGCGGCAAGTAAAATCGCCGCAAATTCTATCGGGCCATCCGGAAGGCGCCTCCCGGCGCGCCGGCCCCGCCGCCATGACACAAGCCCCGCTCTCGTACAAGGACGCCGGCGTCGACATCGACGCCGGCGACGCGCTGGTCGAACGCATCAAGCCGCTGGCCAGGAAGACGATGCGCGAGGGCGTGCTGGCCGGCATCGGCGGCTTCGGCGCGCTGTTCGAGGTGCCCAAGCGCTACCGGGAGCCGGTGCTGGTCTCGGGCACCGACGGCGTGGGCACCAAGCTCAAGCTGGCCTTCGAGTGGAACATGCACGACACCGTGGGCATCGACCTGGTGGCCATGAGCGTCAACGACGTGCTGGTGCAGGGCGCCGAGCCGCTGTTCTTCCTGGACTATTTCGCCTGCGGCAAGCTCGACGTGGACACGGCCGCCGCCGTGGTCGGGGGCATCGCCCGCGGCTGCGAGCTGTCGGGTTGCGCCCTGATCGGCGGCGAGACCGCCGAGATGCCGGGCATGTACCCGCGCGGCGAGTACGACCTGGCCGGCTTCTGCGTGGGCGCGGTGGAGAAGTCGCGCATCCTCAGCGGCGCCGGCGTGCGCGCCGGCGACGTGGTGCTGGGCCTGGCGTCCAGCGGCGTGCATTCCAACGGTTTCTCGCTGGTGCGCAAGTGCATCGAGCGCGCCGCCGGGCAGCTGCCGGCCATGCTGGACGGCCGGCCGTTCCGCGAAGCGGTGATGGCGCCCACCCGCCTGTACGTCAAGCCGGTGCTGGCGGCGCTGGCGCAGCACGCCGGCATCAAGGCGCTGGCCCACATCACCGGCGGCGGCCTGCTGGAGAACATCCCGCGCGTGCTGCCCGCGGGCCTGGCGGCGCACCTGAAGGCCGGCAGCTGGCCGCAAAGCGAGCTGTTCGCCTGGCTGCAGGAGACCGCCGGCATCGCCCACCGCGAGATGAACCGCACCTTCAACAACGGCATCGGCATGGTCGTGGTGGTGGAGCCGGCCCAGGCCGAAGCCGTTGCGCAGACGCTGCGCACGCAGGGCGAGACGGTATACGAGATCGGCGCCATCGCGCCGCGCGGCCCGGGCGAGGCGGTCGAGGTCCGCTGACCGCCGTAGGCGGGCGCCGACCGTTGCGGCGCTACAAAACTCCTAGCGCCTGCGGCGCGCCTGTTCTGGACGTACCCCGGCTTTTGCCACACACTGGGCCGCTCAGGACGGAAGGAGGCTTTCCATGCCCGTGGTCGCAGTGGTCAACCGCAAGGGCGGCAGCGGCAAAAGCACGCTGGCCGCGCACCTGGCGGCGTGGTCCGCGCTGCAAGGCCATGCGGTGATGCTGGGCGACGTGGACCGCCAGCAGTCCAGCCGCGCCTGGCTGCGTCGCCGCCCCTCCACCCTGCCGCCGATCGCGCCCTGGGCGATGGACCACAAGAACGTGCTGCGCGTGCCCACCGGCATCACCCACGTGGTGCTGGACACGCCCGGCGGCCTGCACGGCTTCGAGCTGGCGCGCGTGGTGCTGTTTGCCGACGCGATCATCATGCCGGTGTGCCCCTCCATGTTCGACCGCGAATCGGCCGCCGGCTGCTATGCCGAGCTGATGACCCTGCCGCGCGTGGCCAGCGGCCGCTGCCGCGTCGCCGGCGTGGGCATGCGGATCAGCCCCCGCGGCACCGAAGCCATGCAAGCCTGGGCCCAGGGCGTGGGCCTGCCGTTCCTGGGCGTGCTGCGCGACACCCCGCTGTACGCGCGCGTGCTGGAGCGCGGATTGACGCTGTTCGACCTGCCGCCCGCCCACGCGGCCCATGACCTGGCCCAGTGGACACCCATCCTGGACTGGGTCAAGCCGGTGCTGGTTCCCGAGGCGGCCAACGACCCCTCGCAGAAAAGGGCCGGTTCGCGCCCGTCCAGCCTGATGCCGGCCCAGAACGCCCTGGTGCCCGGCTCCCGGATGGCCGCCGGAATGGCCGCCGCCCGGCCGCCGGCGCTGGACCGCACGCCCAGCCAGCGTCCGCCGCTGACCGCCGCATTGACCGACGGCCTGCGCCTGCCGGAATTCCTGAGGCTGAAACGCTGAGGGGGAAAGGGCCGCAGGCGCTAGCTGCGCGCCCGGCGTAAATCGGCCAGGCGGTCGGCGATGGCGTCGATGTCCAGCGAGTCCTGGGCGTGGACCAGGTAGGTCTCCAGGTCCAGCACGGCCAGCTTGGTGTGGCCCTGCTCGGCATGCGCGAGCCCGCGGTCGCGGTACTCGGCCCAGGCTTCGGGCAGCAGCACCAGCAGCCGGTCCTGCACCGCGATCAGGCGCTGCCAGTCCTCCTGCGCCCGGTGGATCTCCTTGAGGTTGCGCAGCATGCGGGCGATGATGTCGCGCGCCGGCGCCGCCTGCAGGTACAGGCCCAGCGGCACCTCGAACTCGCCGGTCAGCCCGCTGCGGCGCTTGTAGGGCTCCAGCCGCTCTGCCAGTTCCTCGCGCGAGAGCGACTGGCCGGTGAAGGGATCGATCACCACCTGGCCCTTGGGCAGGTTGACCTTCACCATGAAATGGCCCGGGAAGCACACGCCGCGGGCGTGCAGGCCCAGCCCCTGCGCCAGCTCGACCCACAGCACGGCCAGCGAGATCTGGATGCCGCGGCGGGTGCGCAGCACCACGTTGAGGTAGCTGTTGTCCGGATCGCAGTAGTCGTTGACGTTGCCGCCGAACGAGAGGTCGCGGAAGAAGAACTGGTTGAGCGCGCGCAGCCGCTGCAGCGGCGCGGCGTCGGCCGGCAGCCGGCGCTTCAGGCGGGCCAGCAACTGGTCGACGTCGCCAAGCACCTGCTGGACGTCGAGGTCGGGGTACTCGTCCTGCGCGATGCTGGCAGCGGCCTCCAGCAGCGGGAAATGGTCGTCGCTTTGCACCAGCGAGCCAAAGTACTCGAGGGGCGTAGGTGCCGTGAGGTTCAGCCGCATGAGGTCTTTGTAATGGACGGCCTGAGGGCCGTCAAGCAGCCCGCCGCGGCCAGGGGTCAGCGCGTGACAAACTGCCGCAGCTTCACGCCGGCCGCCCAGAGTGCTCCGAAATAGATAGCAAAAGAACCCAGCAAGGTCAAGGCCAGCAGGCCGACCCGTTTGTAGCCCTCGGCACGCAGCTGGACCCACGGGAAAGCCCCCGCCGCCCACATCAGGAACACCGCCAGCAGGGCCGTGGCCGCCAGCACCTGCAGGCCGAAGCGGCCCCAGCCGGCGCTGGGGGTCCAGCTGCCGCGGCGGCGCAGGCCGAGCAGCAGCCACAGGGCATTGACCAGCGCCCCCAGGCCGATGGACAGCGCCAGCCCGGCGTGCTGCAGCAGCGGCACCAGGGCCAGGTTCATCAGCTGCGTCAGCACCAGCACGACCACCGCGATGCGCACCGGCGTGCGCATGTCGCGGCTGGCGTAGAAGCCCGGCGCCAGCACCTTGATCGCCACCAGGCCCAGCAGCCCCGCACCGTAGCCGGCCAGCGCGACGGATACCTGCGTCACGTCGCGGTCGGTGAAGCGCCCATAGTGGAACAGCGTGGCCACCAGGGGCTGCGCGAACAGCAGCAGCGCCACCGAGCTGGGCACCGCCAGCAGCACCACCAGCCGCAAGCCCCAGTCCAGCATGGCCGAGTAGCGCTGCGGGTCGTTCGCCGCCTTGGCCGCCGCCAGCTGGGGCATGAGCACCACGCCCAGCGCCACGCCCAGCATCGCGGTGGGGAACTCCATCAGCCGGTCGGCGTAGAAAAGCCAAGTGACGCTGCCGGGCGCCAGGTAGGAGGCGATCTGCGTGTTGATCAGCAATGACAGCTGGGCCACGCTGACGCCCAGCAGGGCCGGCCCCATCATCCGCAGCACCTGGCGCACGCCGGGGTCGCCCCAGGCCTCGCGCAGGCGGGACCACGCCAGCCCGATGCGCGGCAGCAGCCCCAGCCGCCGCAATGCCGGCACCTGCACCCCCAGCTGCAGCACGCCCCCCAGCATGACACCGCCCGCCATGGCATAGATGGGCTCGATGCCCAGCGAGCGGAACCAGGGCGCGCCCAGCCAGGCCGCCGCGATCATCGCCAGGTTCAGCAGCACCGGCGTGGCCGCCGGCAGGGCGAAGCGCCTCCAGGTGTTGAGGATGCCCGCCGCCAGCGCCACCAGCGACATGAAGCCGATGTAGGGGAACATCCAGCGGGTCATCAGCACCGCCGCTTCGAAGCTGGCGGGCTCCTGCCGCAGGCCGCTGGCCAGGGCCCAGACCAGCAGCGGCGCGCCGGCCACGCCCAGGACGCAGGTGACCAGCAGCGCCCAGGCCAGCACGGTGGCCACGCTGTCGATCAGCCGCTTGGTCATGGCCTCGCCGTCCCTTTCCCTGGCATGCGCCAGCGCCGGCACGAAGGCCTGGCTGAAGGCGCCCTCGCCGAACAGCCGGCGGAACAGGTTGGGGATGCGGAAGGCGACGTTGAAGGCGTCGGTCAGCGCGCTGGCGCCGAAGGTGGCCGCCATCAGCAGGTCGCGTACCAGGCCGGTGACGCGGGAAGCCAGTGTCAAGAGCGAGACGGTGGAAGCGGCTTTGAAAAGGCTCACCGGCTCGAGTGTAGCCGTGGCCCCGGCCGGATCCTGGCACTTGGCCTACAATGGAGGGCTTTGCTGGCATCATCCTCAGACAACCCAAGGAACCCACAATGGCATCAGCCAAACCCAAGAAGAAGAACCCGCGCCTCGCGTCGGGCCGTAAACGCGCACGCCAGGACGTCAAGCTCAACGCGGCCAACACGTCCCTGCGCTCCAAGTACCGCACCGCGGTGAAGAACGTGGAAAAGGCCGTCGCCTCGGGCGACAAGGCCAAGGCCACCGAGCTGTTCGCCAAGGCGCAGAGCGTGCTCGACACCGTGGCCGACAAGCAGATCTTCCACAAGAACAAGGCCGCCCGCGACAAGAGCCGCCTGTCGGCCAAGGTCAAGGCCCTGGGCCAGACCGCTACCGCCACCGCCGCCGCCTGACGCCCCTCAGGCACCCGCCCGGGCTCGCTTGCGGGCCTGCCGTTTGAAACGGGTGCGCTGCCAGCAAAGAAAAAGCAAAGAAGCCGTCGCAAGACGGCTTCTTTGCTTTTGGCCTCAGATGGCCGGCGGAAGCCGCGCCTGCCAGGCGTCGGGCAGGCGACTCACCAGCCTGGCCCGCACCTGCGCCCAGGCCGCGGAGAGCAGCAGCAATGCCGAGCTGATCAGCAATGCCGTCAGTCCCATGGACGCCTGGACGATGCCGAATTCGCGGAACAGGGAGCTCAGCGCGATCAGGACGTAGGCCAGCGCCGAAACCATCATGGCGCGCCGGTCGACCACCAGGGCCACCCCGACCAGCAGCACATAACCGGCCAACACGGCCAATGCATGGCCGATGCCGCCGCTGCCGCCGGTCAGGCCTGTCAGCGTGAAGATGGAATGCACCAGCAGCGGGGAGGCCAGCAGGTGCAGCCAGAACGCCACGTCGGCCCGCCGCGTCCTGCGAAGCGGATCCGACATGTCCCAGGCCATCGCCACCGCAAAGGCGATGCCGCCTGCGGCGAAGGCCATCCAGCCCGTGTAGGCGCGCAATGCCGGCACGGCAATGAGCGCGAACGTCACGACCGCGGCCAGCGCCGAGCCCAGCATCACCGCCACCGTGATGGGCACCTGGAATCGGCGCCAATGCGCCACGCTGGCCGCCGCTGCCGCAGCGGCGGCGGCACCCACGCGCCACCCGTTCGCCTTGTCATCGTCCCACCAGGGCGCCAGCGCGCCAAAGACCGCGAAGCTCACGGCCAGGATGAAGGCCAGGTGCAGCAGGATGGATGGCAGGGCCATGCGGCGGCGCCGGGTGAAGTATTCGGCCAGACCCCAGGCCGCCGCCGCCACGGCCAGGGCGCCGGGCCAGCGCCCCACCAGCCACCACAGGGACAGCAGCATCAGGGCCACGGCGATGGACACGAAGACGTCGTTGAACCCCGTGACCAGCCGGAACTGCTCTTCGTCGGCAGCCGGCGCGGCACGCAGGCGCGCGACGTGGCTGCGCAAGGCGGCCGCCGCATCGGCCCCCAGGGCGCCCGCGGCCACCGCGCTGTCGATATCGCTCTCGCTGTACATGCGCCCACCCTCCTCGAGGGCCGCAGTTTAGGGCGCCGGCCGGTCCGGCCGCTCCGGCAGCAGGCAGGCCTCGCCCACCTGCAGGTCGTTGTCCTTGGCGAAGTTCATGACGAAGTCCCAGGCCATGGGCTCGTGCTGGCGCAGCTGGCTGTTGACGACCACGCACTTGACGCCGCCGATGACGGTGGGCACGCACCAGGGCGAGTAGCTCAGGTGGCTGCCCGGCTGGGCGCCGCCGGGCCGGAAGGAGCTCATCACCCCGGCCAGCCGCTCGGCCCAGTCGCTCGGCCGGAACGTCCGGCCGTCGCGGGTGATGCCTTGGATGAAGACTTCTTGGGCGGAGCTGGAAACCATCGGGATGGGTGTGGAGCGCGCCGCCGCCAGGAGTCGCCTCTTGGTGCGACGCACAAGAATTCTATCTTATATAAGACTTGCCGACGCGTGCCGGGGTGGCTGCGGCGCATCGCTGTGATGCGCAATCGGCAAGCCGCGGCGGCGACCCCTGCGCCTAAAATCGGGCCTCAACGGCTCAACACGCGTTGGGCCGCTTTCATTTGCGAAAGGACCGCCATGGCGCTGATCGAGGCTTCGTCGCCCCACACCATGAACACCTACGGCCGGGTGCCCATCGCCCTGTCGCATGGCCAGGGCGTGCGCGTCTGGGACGTCAACGGCAAGCGCTACCTGGATGCCCTGGCCGGCATCGCCGTCAACACGCTGGGGCACAACCACCCCAAGCTGGTGCCTGCGCTGCAGGACCAGGTGGCCAGGATCATCCACAGCAGCAACTACTACCACGTGCCCAACCAGGAGAAGCTGGCGGCCAAGCTGGTGGAGCTGTCCGGGCTGAGCAACGTCTTCTTCTGCAGCACCGGCCTGGAGGCCAACGAGGCGGCGCTCAAGCTGGCGCGCAAGTTCGGCCACGACAAGGGCATCGCCCGGCCGGAGATCGTGGTCTACGAGAAGGCCTTCCACGGCCGCAGCATCGCCACCCTGTCGGCCACCGGCAATCCCAAGGTGCAGAAGGGCTTCGAGCCGCTGCTGGAGGGCTTCATCCGCGTGCCGCTCAACGACGTCGAGTCGCTCAAGCGCGCCACCGAGGGCAACCCCAACGTGGTGGCGGTGTTCTTCGAGACCATCCAGGGCGAAGGCGGCATCAACCCCATGCGCATCGAGTACCTGCAGCAGGTGCGCCAGCTGTGCGACCAGCGCGACTGGCTGCTCATGATCGACGAGGTGCAGTGCGGCATGGGCCGCACCGGCAAGTGGTTCGCCCACCAGTGGGCCGGCATCAAGCCGGACGTGATGCCGCTGGCCAAGGGCCTGGGCTCGGGCGTGCCCATAGGCGCGGTGGTGGCCGGGCCCAGGGCGGCCAACATCTTCCAGCCGGGCAACCACGGCACCACCTTCGGCGGCAACCCGCTGGCCATGCGCGCGGGCGTCGAGACCATCCGCATCGTGGAGGAGGACGGCCTGCTGGACAACGCGGCGCGGGTCGGCTCGCACCTCAAGGGCGCGCTGGTGCGCGAGTTGGGCGGCCTCAAGAGCGTCAGGGAGATCCGCGGCCAGGGCCTGATGCTCGGCATCGAGCTGGACAGGCCCTGCGGCGTGCTGACCAACCGCGCAGCCGAGGCCGGGCTGTTGATCAGCGTGACGGCGGACAGCGTGATCCGCCTGGTGCCGCCGCTGATCCTGACCGAGGCCGAGGCCGACGAGATCGTGGCCCTGCTGGCGCCGCTGGTGACCGCCTTCCTGCGGGAGTGAGCATGGCGATCCGGCACTACCTGCAGTTCAGCGACCTCACGGCCGACGACTACGCCTGGCTGTTCCGGCGCGCCGCCCTCATCAAGGCCAAGTTCAAGGCCTACGAGAAGTACCACCCGCTGGCCGACCGCACCCTGGCCATGATCTTCGAGAAGGCCTCCACGCGCACCCGCGTGAGCTTCGAGGCGGGCATGTACCAGCTGGGCGGCAGCGTGGTGCACCTGACCACCGGCGACACCCAGCTGGGACGCGCCGAGCCGATCGAGGACACGGCCCGCGTGATCAGCCGCATGGTCGACCTGGTGATGATCCGCACCTTCGGCCAGGACAAGATCGAGCGTTTCGCCGCGCATTCGCGCGTGCCCGTCATCAACGGCCTGACCAACGAGTTCCACCCCTGC